>JBELIQ010000017.1:0-98461 GCA_042090795.1 Blastococcus sp.
TCCTACTTCCCGCTCGCCTTCATCGCCCGCCTGCCGTTCGCGATGATGATCGTCGGCGTCCTCACCCTGGTCGTCGCCGAGCGCGGCTCAGTCGGCCTCGGCGGGCTCAACTCCGCCGCCGCCGGCCTCGGCACCGCACTGGCCGGCCCCCTGCTCGGTGCTGCAGTCGACCGGTTCGGCCAGCGCCGCACCCTCGTGCCCGTCGGCCTGGTGCACGCCGGGCTGCTCGGGGTCTTCCCGCTCGTCGTCGCCGGCAGCACCGGCAACGCCGGCCTGCTCGGCCTGTCGGTAATGATCGGCGCCTCCGCGCCACAGATCGCCCCGATGTCGCGCACCCGGCTGGTCGCCATCATCGGCCGCCGCGTGCCCGCCGAGCGTCGCGAGAGCACGCTCAACGGCACCATGGCCTACGAGTCGGCCGCCGACGAGACCGTCTTCATCGCCGGCCCGTTCCTCGTCGGCCTCCTCGCCACCGCCGTCGCCCCGTGGCTCGCCGTCGCCGGAGCCGCCGCGCTCACGCTGGTCTTCGTCACCTGGTTCGCCCTGCACCCCACCGGCCGGATCGACCTCGGCTCGGCGGCCGGCACGCCGCGCGCGCAGGCGCCCGTCGGCGAGCTGCTGCGCGCCCCGCTGCTCACCGTCGTCGTCGGCGCGCTGGGCATCGGCATGTTCTTCGGCGGCACGCTGACCTCGCTCACCGCCTTCCTCGCCGACGGCGGCGACGGCGACCGCGCCGGCCTGCTCTACGGCGTCATGGGCATCGGCTCGGCCGTCCTCGCCCTCGGCTCGGCCGCCTTCCCGGCGCGCTTCACCGTGCGCATGCGGTGGCTCGTCTTCGGCGTGGTGCTGCTGGCCTCGGCTGTCACCTTCGCCGCCGCCCGGTCAGAACTCGCGGTCGTCGTCGCCCTCGCCGTCGCCGGCTGCGGCATCGGGCCCACCCTCGTCGCCCAGTACAGCCTCGTCGCCCAGCTCTCCCCCGTCGGCCGCTCGGCGACGGCGATGACGATGCTCGGCTCCGCCGTCGTCGTCGGCCAGGCGCTCGCCTCCGCCGCCACCGGCGCCGTCGCCGACCGGTTCGGCGCGAGCGCCGCCATGGTTGCCCCCGCGGTCGCGGCCGGGCTGGTGGTCGCCGCCGCGGTCGCCCACCTGGCCGCCGTCCGCAGCGCGGCGACAGGCTCCGGGACGACGTCCGCCGTCCCGGAGCCCGCGCTCGTCACGCGCTGATCGAGCTACCGACTCTCAGCGCCGCCGCTGCGACGCGTCGGCCAGCCACGGCGGCGCGTACCCGGCGTCGTCGGCACGGATGTTCGTACCCGGCGGAACGATCCGGTCGATCGCGTCGAGCACCTCGTCGGAGAGCTCCAGATCGGCGGCCGGCAGCTGGCTCGTGAGCTGCTCCATCGTGCGCGGGCCGATGATCGCCGACGTCACGCCGGGATGCCGGATCGTGAACGCGATGGCCAGCTGCACCAGGGAGAGGCCGTTCTCCTCGGCGAGCACGGCCAGCGAGTCCGCGGCGTCCAGCTTGCGCTGGTTGACCGGGTCCGACAGGTCGTAGCGGGCCGCCATGGCCCCGCCCATCATCGTCGAGCGGTGCGTCTCGGTGGCGTCGGCGCCCTTGCGCCACTTCCCCGACAGCCAGCCGCCGGACAGCGGGCTCCACACCAGCGTGCCCATGCCGTACTGCTGGCAGACCGGCAGCACCTCCCGCTCGATGCCGCGCACCAGGATCGAGTACGGCGGCTGCTCGGTGACGAACCGCCCGCTGTGCCGCTTCTCCGCCGCCCACTGCGCCTGCACGATCTGCGACGCCGGGAAGGTCGACGAGCCGAAGTACCGGATCTTCCCGGCCTGCCGCAGATCGGTCAGCGCGTCGAGGGTCTCCTCGACGTCGGTGTCCTCGGACGGGCGGTGGATCTGGTACAGGTCGATGTGGTCGGTCTGCAGCCGGCGCAGGCTGTCCTCCACCTCGCGGACCAGCCACCGGCGGCTGTTGCCCCGCTGGTTGGGGTCCTTGCCCATCGGCGCGTGCGCCTTGGTCGCGAGGACGACGTCGTCCCGGCGGCCGCCCGCCAGCGCCTTGCCGACGATCTCCTCCGACTCACCGCCCGAGTACATGTCGGCGGTGTCCACGACGTTGATCCCCGCGTCCAGCGCGGCGTGGATGATCCGCACCGAGTCGTCGTGGTCGGTGTTGCCCCACTGTCCGAACATCATCGCGCCGAGGCAGAGCGGGCTGACCTTGACGCCGGTGCGACCGAGCGTGCGCATCTCCATGCGGCGGTCCTACCACGGCCCGGCGGCCGGCACCCGCCGTGAGCAGGCGCTTCGACGTCCGCACCGGCCGAGCCGGCGCCGCCCTGTTGCCCCCAGGACGCAGCCCGCGCGATGCTGCCCCATGGCCCCCACCGAGCAGTCCGCCCGCTCCGTCGAGGACACGCCGGCCTCGACCCGCAAGGTCGACACCGCGTACTACGAGAAGGAGCTGGCCCGGCTCCAGGTCGAGCTGGTCAAGCAGCAGGAGTACATCCGCGCGACGGGCCGCCGGGTCGTGGTGATCTTCGAGGGCCGCGACGCCGCCGGCAAGGGCGGGGCGATCCAGCGGATCACCGAGACCCTCAACCCCCGCGCCGCGCACATCGTCGCGCTGCCCGCGCCGACCGAGCGCGAGAAGACCCAGTGGTACTTCCAGCGCTACGTCGCCCACCTGCCCGCCGCCGGCGAGATGGTGCTGTTCGACCGGTCCTGGTACAACCGCGCCGGCGTCGAGCGGGTCATGGGCTTCGCCACCGACGAGGAGGTCGCCGAGTTCCTCCGGTCGGCTCCGGAGTTCGAGCGGATGCTCGTCCGCAGCGGCATCCAGGTGATCAAGTACTGGTTCTCGGTCAGCGACACCGAGCAGGAGAAGCGCTTCCAGGGCCGCCTCAAGGACCCGACCAAGCGCTGGAAGCTCAGCCCGATGGACCTCGAGGCGCGCAACCGCTGGGTGGACTTCTCCCGCGCGAAGGACGCGATGTTCGCCGCCACCGACATCCCCGAGGCCCCGTGGTGGGTGGTCGAGGCCGAGGTCAAGAAGCGCGCCCGGCTCAACGTCATCACCCACCTGCTCGCACAGGTGCCCTACGAGGACCTGACCCCCGAGGCGCCGGAGCTGCCGCCCCGACCGCCGATCGAGAGCGACTACGTGCGCCCGCCGATCGAGAGCCAGAACATCGTGCCGGACGTCGTGCCCTGACCGGGGTCCCGATGGACGACCCACCGCCGAGCGGCCGACTGGGCCGGATCGCCCGCCTCGCCGCCCTGCCCGCCGCGCACGCCGGCCGGACCGCCGTCGGGCTGGGCAGGCGGATCGGCGGCCGGTCCGCCGACGTCGTCGCCGCGCAGGTGCAGCAGCGCACCGCCGCCCAGCTGTTCGCCACCCTCGGCCGGCTGAAGGGCGGGGCCATGAAGATGGGCCAGGCGATGTCGGCCATGGAGGCCGCGCTGCCCGAGCAGCTGGTCGGCCCCTACCGCGAGACGCTGGTGGCGCTGCAGGAGGCGGCCCCGCCCATGCCCGCGGCGATGGTGCACGCCCAGCTCGACCGGGTCTTCCCCGACGGGTGGCAACGGCACTTCCGCGACCTCGACGAACGCCACGTCGCCGCGGCCAGCATCGGCCAGGTGCACCGGGCCACCTGGTCCGACGGCACCCCGGTCGCCGTCAAGGTGCAGTACCCCGGCGCCGCCGAGGCGCTGGTCGCCGATCTCGGCATGCTGCAGCCGCTGGCGCCGGTCATCTCCGCGGCCATGCCCGGCCTCGACGCCCGCGCGCTGATCGCCGAGCTGCGCACCCGGCTCGTCGAGGAGCTCGACTACCTCCGGGAGGCCGAGGCCCAGACGGCCTTCGCCGAGGCCTACCGCGACGACCCCGACATCGCCGTCCCCGACGTCCTGGCGGCACGCGACGTCGTGCTGGTGACCCGCTGGCTCGACGGGACGCCGCTGTCCCGCGTCATCGCCGACGGCCGCCAGGACGACCGCGACCGCGCCGGCTCCGTGCTCGTCCGGCTGCTGCTGTCCTCGCCCGTCCGTGCCCGCCGGCTGCACGGCGATCCGCACCCGGGGAACTTCCGGTTGCTGCCCGACGGGCGGCTCGGTGTCCTTGACTTCGGGGCGACCGAGCCCCTCCCGGGCGGCTGGCCCGACCGGCTCGGCCCGCTGCTCGCCGCCGGCCGCGACCGCGACGCGGCGGCGCTGCACCGGATCGCCGCCTCGGCCGGGATCCTGCGGCCCGACGAGGTCGACCCGGCCGCCCTGCTGGCGCTGCTCGACCCCTGCCTGGAGCCGCTGCGCAGCGAGGAGTACCGGTTCACCCGCGCCTGGATCCAGGAGCAGACCCGGCGCACCTCGGACCCGCGGAGCCGGACCCTGCGCACCCAGCGCCGGCTGACCGTCCCGCCCCGCCACCTGCTGCTGCAGCGGGTCGCCACGGGCCTGGCCGGGGTCCTGTGCTCGCTCGGCGCCACCGTGGCCGTCGACGCGGAGGCCCGACGATGGCTGCCGGGCTACACCGGGGCCGGGAGCGAACGGGCCTGACGCGGAGCCGCGCACGCGCCCGTTGACACCTCGCCGCAGCGGCGAACCATGGACGACGCGGCGACGCCGCCGGGGCGCCGCGCCGAACCCGGAAGGGGGGCGTCATGTACGCCCGTTCCACCACTCTCACGGCCGACCCCACCCGCATGGACGACGGCATCGCCGACGTCCGCGACACCGTGCTGCCCGCCGTCCTCGCCATGGACGGCTGCTCCGGTCTGTCGATGCTCTGCGACCGCGACTCCGGCCGGTGCATCGTCACGACCGGCTGGGAGACGCAGGAGGCGATGACCATGACGCGCGACCGCGTTGACCGGCTGCGCGACCGCGCCACGGCGAAGTTCGGCGGTTCCCACCCGGACGTGCGGGAGTGGGAGGTCGCCGTCATGCACCGCCTGCACCCCGCCGGCACCGAGTCCTGCGCCCGGGTCGCCTGGACCCGCGCCGACCCCGGCCGGGTGGAGGAGGTGCTGGACGCCTTCCGCTCCCGGATCGTCCCGGCGATGGACGACGTCCCCGGCTTCTGCAGTCTCAGCCTGCTGATCGACCGCGCGCAGGGCCGGGCGTCGCTGACCACCGTCTACGCGGACCGCGCGTCCATGGCGGCCACGCGCGGCCAGATCGACCGGATGCGCGACGAGTTCACCGGTCAGATGGGCGTCGAGGTCACCGAGGAGGCCGAGTTCGACGTCGTCCTGCACAACTTGCGCGTCCCCGAACTGGTCTGACCGGCGAGGACGCCCGGGTGCCGGCATGTTCCTCGGGCACGCTCGGACTCTGCCCACAGGGGTAAGCAGAGTCCGAGCGGGCCGGGACCCCTGACGCCTACGGGCGGCCGGGTCAGCGCTCCCCGAGCCGCCCGCACAGCCACTCGTGGAACAGCCCCAGGTGGAGCGGGCGGGCGGTACCGGAACGGCGCCGGGACGAGAGACGGCGCGTAGCCTCGTGTGACCGCCGTCACAGGGGACTCCATGACTCTCCTCGCCCGACTCGGCGCGGCTCGACGAGCCGCCTCCGAGGCCACGCACCTGGCCGTGGACGTGGCCGTGCTGGCCGCGGTCCCGGTGGCGGTCGGCGCCGGGCTGCTGGGCGGAGCCGCCGGGCTCACGCGGGACGTCGCCCGCGCCGGGATCAGCGGATCGGTCGAGCTCACCCGCCGCGCGGTCGTCCACGGCACCCGGGCGGTCGGCACGGTCGTCACCGGCGCCGACCCGCTCCCCGGCGGTCACCTGCGCGACCTGGTCGGCACCGCCAGGGGCATGCTCGAACCGCCCGATTCCCGGCACACGAGAAGGGTCTGGGGCGATCGCGACCGCATCCAGATCGAGGTGGAGGCCCCCGCCGACGAGGAGCCGGCCGAGGCCCGCCGCAGCCTGCGCCGGCACCTGGAGCGCCTCGAAGGCGTCGAGTGGGCCACGGTCAACGACGTCCTCGGCCGGGTCCTGGTCGCCGTCGACACCCGCCGGATCGGCGTCGACGACGTCATCGGCGTCGTCACCGAGGTCGAGCAGGCCCGCGGCGGCACGCACGTCTTCCCCCAGCGCCCCGACCACCCGGCAGATCTCGAGCCGCTGCTCGCCGCCACCCTCTCGGTCGTCATCGACACCGCCGCGCTCGGCGTGTCCACCGCGGCCAGGTACCTGCCGCTCCCCGCCCTCAGCCGGCACGCCACGCTCGCCATGGCGGTGCTGGACAGCCAGCAGTGGCTGAAGCGCGCCCTCAGCAGCCGCGTCGGCCCGGTGGGCACCGACCTGGCCTTCGAGGCCACCAGCGCGCTGCTCTACTCCCTCACCCAGAGCCCGACCGTGCCGGCACTCAACGCCGCCGCCGCGATCCAGCGCGCGCTGGAGGTGCGCGCCCGCCGCCAGGTGTGGCGCCGCCGCGAGCGGGAGTTGTGCCTCCCCGAGCCGGACGACGGAGACACCGGACCCGAGCTCCCGCCCGGTCCGCGGCCGGCCCCGCTGCCGAACGGCCCCGTCGAGACCTACCTCGACCGGCTCGGTCCCACCGGGTTCGCCGCGGCCCTGGCCCTCCTGCCGCTCACCCGCCGCCCGGGCCGGTCCGCCGACCTCTTCAAGGCGCTCAACCACAGGGCCGCGGTCCAGGGCCGCGAGTCCTTCGCCGCCTGGCTCGACCTGCTGCTCGCCCGACGCGGCGTGCTGCCGATGGACGGCTCGGCCTACCGCCGGCTCGACCGGATCGACACCGTCGTCGTCGACGCCGGCACCCTGGCCACCGGCCCGCCGGAGGTGGTGGAGGCCACCGGCCAGGCCGACGGGTGGGACGACGCCGCCGTCTGGACCGCCGCCACCCGCCTGCTCGGCGGCGCGACCAGCGACGACGCGACCGCGCAGGACGGCGGGAAGCTCCGCCTCGGCCCGCCGCGCACCTCGGCCGACTCCCCAGGCGGGGAGGTCCGCTCGCTGCTCCAGGGCCGCCGCCGCATGGGCACGGTGGTCGTCGCCCCCGGCCTCGACCCGCACGCCGAGGCGCTGCTGACCGCCACCGTCGAGGCCGGCTGCCGGCTGGTGCTCACCCCGCACGTGAGCACCGGCGAACTGGCCGGCGCCGCCGAGGAGGTCCCACCCGCGGACGAGCCCCTGGTGGAGACGGTCCGGCGGCTGCAGTCCGAGGGCGCCGGCGTGCTGCTGGTCTCGGCCACCGACGGCCCCGCGCTGATGGCCGCCGACGTCGCCGTCGCCCCGGTGCTGGAGGACCGCGCCCCCGCCTGGGGCGCCGACCTGGTCACCGCACCGGGCCTGGCCGACGCCTGCCGCATCGTCGCCGCGACCGCGGACGCCGGGCGGATCAGCCGGCAGGCCGTGCGCGCCGCCGTGACCGGCAACGTCCTGGGCGGACTGCTGGCGGCGGTCGGCAACCCGCGCGTGGGCCAGCGCCGGGCCACCACCCCGGGCAAGTGGGCCACGGTGAGCACGATGACGGTCGGCACCATCACCGCCGTCCGGGTCGCCCGCCGCCCGGTGCCGGCACCCACCGTGCACACGCCCTGGCACGCACTGGACCCCGACGAGGTGCTGCGGCGACTGGAGGACGTCCCGGCCGAGCCGGAGGAGACGCGGAAGCCGAAGGCAGCGAGCACCCCGGCCCGCTTCGCCCGCACCGTCGCCGCCGAGCTCGCCGACCCGCTCACGCCGATCCTGGCCACGGGAGCCGCCGCGACCGCGGTCCTCGGCGAGTTCACCGACGCGGTGCTGGTCGGCGGCGTCACCGTGGTCAACGCCCTCGTCAGCGGGCTGCAGCGGCTCCGCGCGGAGACCGCACTGGAGGAACTGCTGCTGGAGCAGGACCGCACGGCCCGGCGAGAGGTCCAGGACGGGGAACGGACGGAGGAGATCCCGGCGACGGACCTGCGCGTCGGCGACGTCGTCCACGTCGGGGCCGGCGACGTCCTCGCCGCCGACGCCCGGCTGCTCGACGCCGAGGACCTGGAGGTCGACGAGTCCGGCCTCACAGGTGAGTCGCTGTCGGTGGGCAAGACGGTGGACGCGACGCCGGGCGCCGTGGTCGCCGACCGCACCTGCATGCTCTTCGACGGCACCACGGTGGTCGCCGGCACCGGGCGGGCGGTCGTGGTCGCCGTCGGGCAGTCCACCCAGGCCGGGCGGGCCACCCGCGCCGCCGGGGGTGCCGCTCCCCCGGCCGGCGTCCAGGCGCGGCTGGCCGAGCTGACCAGCGCCGTCCTGCCGCTCACCCTCGCCGGTGGCGGGGCGGTCACCCTGCTCGGCGTGCTGTGGGGCCGCCCGCTGCGGGAGGCGGTCGCCGCCGGGGTGGCGATCGCGGTCGCCGCGGTCCCCGAGGGCCTGCCGCTGGTCGCCACCGTCGCCCAGCAGGCGGCCGCCCGGCGGCTCTCCGGGCGCGGCGCGGTGGTGCGCAGCGCGCGAGTGCTCGAGGCGCTCGGCCGGGTCGACACCGTCTGCTTCGACAAGACCGGCACGCTGACCGAGAACCGGCTGCGCGTCGCCCGGCTGCTCCCGTTGGACGACGGCTCCGAGGACGACCTGCTCCGGCTCGCCGCCGCCGGTATGGGCGACGACGACGCCGAGGCGCACGAGACCGACCGCGCCGTCCTCGACGCCGCCGGCGACGCCCACGACGGTCCGCCCGATGCGAGCCTGCCCTTCGCCGCCGGGCGCGGGTTCTCCGCCGGCGTGCGGGACGGCCGGCTGGTCGTCAAGGGCGCCCCGGAGACCGTGCTGCGCCGCTGCACCGGCGCCCCCGATCTGCACGAGCACATCCAGCAGCTGGCCGCCGACGGGCTGCGCGTGCTCGCCGTCGCCGACCGCGCGGTCGACGGCGTCCCCGAGGACCTCGACGACGCCGCGAGAGAGCTGACCCTCCGCGGCCTGGTCGGGCTGGCCGACACCTTGCGGGAGTCGTCTGTGCGCGCCGTCGAGCAGCTGCTCGCCGCCGGCGTCCGGGTGGTTGTGGCCACCGGCGACCATCCCGAGACCGCCGGCGCCATCGCGGCCCAGGCCGGCGTCCCCGACGCCGACCGGGTGATCACCGGCACGCAGCTGGCCCGGGCCTCGGAGAGCGAGCGCGCCCGCCTGGTCGCCGACCACGCCGTCTTCGCTCGGCTCAGCCCGGAGCAGAAGGTGCTGCTGGTCGGTGCGCTGCGCCGTGCCGGGGCCACCCTGGCGATGACCGGCGACGGGGTGAACGACGCCGCGGCGATCCGGCTGGCCGACGTCGGCGTCGGGGTGGAGGGCGCCGAGTCACCGGCTGCGCGCACCGCCGCCGACCTCGTGCTCACCGACTCCGACCTCACCCGGCTGGTCGACTCGATCGCCGAGGGGCGGGCCATGTGGTCCCGCGTGCGCGACGCGGTGTCGATCCTGGTCGGCGGCAACGCCGGCGAGGTCGCGTTCACCGTCCTCGGCACCGCCGTCGGCGGACGGGCGCCGGTGGGCACCCGGCAGCTGCTGCTGGTCAACCTGCTCACCGACATGTTCCCCGCACTGGCGGTGGCGGTCGCCGCACCACGATCGTCGAACGGGAAGTCGGCCGACGGCACCGGCCACGACGACAGCCCGCTCGCCGGGCACCCGCTCGCGGCGGTCCTGCTCGCCGGCCCGCACTCCGGATTCACCCGCGAGGTCCGGCGCATGGTCGTCATCCGTGGCGCCGCGACGGCGAGCGGCGCCACCGCCGCCTGGGTCGCCGGCCGCGTCACCGGACCGCTGTTCCGGGGCCGGGCGAGCACCATGGGCCTGGCCGCACTGATCTCGACCCAGCTGGTGCAGACGGCGTGGTCCGGCCGGCACAGCCCGCTGGTGCTCGCCACCGTCGCCGGCTCGTTCGCCGTCCTGCTCGGCATCGTGCAGACGCCGGGCCTCAGCCGGTTCTTCGGCTGCACGCCCCTGGACCCGGCCTCCTGGGCGGTCGTCCTGGCCTGCGCTGTCGCCGGGGCTGCCGGCGCCGAGGTGGTCCCTGGCCTGATCGCCCGCTGGCGGTCGGCGGCGCCCGCCGCCTGATCGGCGGGCATTCGTCTCCGGAACGGCCACGCACCAGGGCCGACGTGGGATCGTTGACCCCAGCCGACCACCGGCGGCACGACATCGATCCGCCAGCCGGCCGGCCGACGCGCTCCGACAGGGAGCGCTGAGGGCCCGCGGGTGCTCGTACACGCACCAACCGAACGAACGGGAACCCATGCCTCTGATCGCCTGCCCCAAGTGCTCCAGCGAGGACATCACCGGCACCAAGCAGCCCGACAGCCAGCTGCTCATCCACTGCGCCGACTGCGGCCACGAGTGGCTGCGCGGCGAGGCCCGCCGCGACCCGGGCCGCCCGGCGGTGCAGACCATCGACTCGCTGCACGCCGCCTTCCCGACCGCCGCCGACGTCCGCCCCGACGTCCGCGAGCGGGTGGAGCTGCTGAAGGCCGACTTCCAGCTGGAGCGGCCCGAGCCCGACCCCGAGGTCACCGCCTTCCGCGAGCGCTACCAGGCGCTGTTCACCAGCGACGGCCTCGCCGACGCGACCCCCGAGCAGCTGCTGCACTTCGCCACCTCCGACACGCTCGCCAGCGCCGGCAACATGTCCGGCCTCAACCGCGCGTGGAAGACCCAGGGTGCCGACGCCGCGGCGCAGAAGGTCCGCGAGTCGATCGAGTTCCTGCTGCACGGCCCGGCCAGCCTGCGCCTGGAGGACCGGCTCACCCAGCTCGTCGACGGCAAGAAGACCGGCCTGCCCTCGTTCAACAAGGAGCCGCTGCTCACCAAGGTGCTCTGCGTCGCCGAGCCGGAGCGGTTCCTGCCGATCCTGAAGTACACGGCACCGACCGACGGCAAGAAGGAGATCGTCAAGCTGGTCTTCGACCTCGACCTGCCGGCCGCCGAGAAGGTGGCCTGGACGATCGGGCGGGTCTCCGTCTGGAGCAACGACCTGCTGCGCTCGCTCGTCGGCAACGACATCCCCGACCTGCACCAGGCCACCAAGTTCCTCGCCTGGGCCAGGACCCGGCCGGCGCTGTCACGCAGCTGAACTCCGCGGGCCCCGCGTGCGTCGCGGGGCCCGCGAGCCGGCTCAGACCTCCCCCCGAGGAGGGAGCCGGATCAACGTCGTGCCCAATACGGCCGATGTCGTTCCCATGAAGTGGTCCGGCATCCCCGAGGTGGCGACGCCGCGGGTCATGACCCAGACCCTCGCGGTGCTCTTCCTCCTCGGCGGCACCGCCGGCCTGCTCGCGACGCTCGGCGCCGAGTCCCAGGGGCACGCCCGGGAAGCGCTGACCGTCCTGGCCAGCAGCGTGCTCGTCGCCGCCGCCGTCGTCGCCCGGTGGGGATCGCGCTGGCCCCGGCAGGTGTTCCACGTCCCCGTCCTGGCCTCATCGGTGGTGATCGTCGCCGCCGTCACCGTGAGTCCGGATGCCGCGACGGCGGTGTCGATCGGTTCCCTGGTCGGCCTGGTCGCGATCAACGCCTGCTACTTCTTCAGCCTGACGCTGTCGGTCGCCCACCTGCTGGTGACCATGGCGAGCGTGACGACCGCCCTGGCGCTCCGGGACGACGTCACGCTGCCCACGGCCCTCGCGATCGACGCGGCCGTCATCGGGCTGGCCACGGTGACGCGTGGACTCGTCGTGCGTGCCTCCAGCGCCAGCCGCGACCCGCTCACCGGCCTGGCCAACCGCCGCGGCTTCGACTCGGCTCTCGACGAGCTGCTGGCGACGTCGGACCGCACCGGCGAGCCGCTGTCCGCGGCGCTGCTCGACCTCGACCACTTCAAGGCCATCAACGACACCGAGGGGCACGACGCCGGTGACCGCGTGCTGCGGCAGGTGGCCGAGATCTGGCGGACGGCGCTGCCCGGGACGGCGGTGCTGGCCCGGCACGGCGGGGATGAGTTCGCCCTGCTGCTCCCGGGCCTGTCCGGACCGGCGGCGCTGGACCTCGTGCGCCGCATCCGCGCATCCCACCCGCAGATCGGCATGTCCTGCGGGGTGGCCGAGCACCGGGCGGACGACAGCGCCGCCCAGCTGATGCGCCGAGCCGACCTGGCGCTCTACACCGTCAAGACCGCCGGCCGGGGCGGGTGCCGCCTCGACGAGGGCCCGGCCTCCGACCTGGTCACCGACCTCGCCGCCGCCCTCGACTCGGGCGCGGTCACGGTCGCCTTCCAGCCGATCATCGACATGCGCGCCGACGAGGTCGTCGGCGTCGAGGCGCTGGCCCGCTGGACCCACCCGAGGCGCGGCCCCGTGTCGCCGGCCGAGTTCGTCGCCGTCGCCGAGCAGCACGGCCTCATGACCCGCCTCGGCGAGCACGTCTTCCGGTCCGCGTGCGCGCAATTGGCCGAGCTGCACGCCACCACCGGGCGCCGGCTGCGGGTCGGCATCAACGTGTCCGGCCGGGAGCTGTCCGACCCGACCTACCCGCAGCGGATCCGCGCGGTGCTCGCCGAGACCGGCTGGTCGGCGGCCGAGACCGTGCTCGAGGTGACCGAGAGCCTCGTGGAGGCCGAGTCCTCCACCGCGGTGGCCGCACTGCACGAGCTGCGGGCGATGGGCTTCGGCATCGCCATCGACGACTTCGGCACCGGCTACTCGTCTCTGAGCAGGCTCGACACCCTGCCCGTCGGCATCCTGAAGCTCGACGCCTCCTTCATCGGGACGATCACCACCTCACCGCGCCGGGCGACGATGCTGCGCAGCATCGTCGGCATGGCGCACGTGCTGGGCCTGGACGTCGTCGCCGAGGGCGTGGAGACGGCGGAGCAGGACGCCCAGCTGCGGGCCATCGGCTGCAGCTTCGGCCAGGGCTGGCTCTACGGCCGGCCCGCACCGTTGGCGGACCTCGCCGCGCGGCTGGACCGCACTCCCCTCCACGCCTGACCCTTCGGCCGCGACGGATCCTTCGACCCGGCAAGCTCTCACGGACGGCGGATCCATCACAGGATCGCGCGTCATCGGTGAGGCGCAGTACCGTCCGTCGGTCATGGCGAAGAGCACGAAGAAGCGGCCGCGCCGGCGGGGCAGCGGTCAGCGGGCGACCACGCCCGAGACGGAACTCCTGGACGCGCTCTCGGCCGGTGTCGACAGTCCGACGCCCGGTCCGCTGCTCGGCATCGTCGGGCTGCTGCTCAGCACGGCGCGCGGCGAGGATGCGCCGCCCGTGGCGGAGTTGGTCCGGAGCCTGTCCGAGTTCGGCCGGCCGGAGACGTCGGCCGCGCTGCTGGCCATCGCCACCCTCACCGGCGACGTCGAGCTGCGCCGCAGGGTGCGCCGGGAGATCGCCGACAGTGGCCAGGTGCTCCCCCGCTGGCTCGCCCAACTGGACCGCACCGAGCCGGGCGACCGCGCGGTCGAGATCATCACCGTCTACCGGGACGTCGACCAGCTCCTGGTGGGCGCCACGGTGCCCGGCGGCCATCCGCTCACCGCCGTCGTCCTCGTGGACAACGAGCTGGGCGCCTTCGCGGCGGCCGGCTTCGTCGTGGAGTCGCCACTGGAAGCGCTGATCCCGTTGCTGCTCGAGGACGCCGGCCCGGACACCAGCGTGCGCGACGTCTCGACCGCGGACGCCCGTGCACGCGTCGAGGACGCCCTCCGCGAGCTCGATCTGGGGTGGGGGTCCGGCGGCTACGAGAACTGGGACGAGCAGCGCCCGCTGGTCGAGTGGTTGGTGTCCCTCCTGCCCCCAGGCGGCACCGCCGAAGTGATGGACGACCTGTCCGACGACGAGCTCGACGCGATCACCGAGCAGTTCCTCTCCAGCCCCTTCGGGACGGAATGGTCGCGCGACGAGCTCCGGCCGCTGGTCGACGAGGTCCTGCTCGCCGGCAGCGCCAACGGTGTCGGTGATCCGCTCGTCTGGAGCCCGGGCAACGTCCGCAAGCTGCTCGACCCCGACCTCTTCCGCCTGGACGCGGACGCGCCGTTGCTCGAACGGGCGCCGGAGCTCCTCCGCGACGTGATCCGTCACGGGCACGCCGAACGCGGGCTGCGGCCGGAATTGACGAGTGCCGCGCTGGCCGCGGTCGACGCGGCGAAGGGTGCGTGGCTGCTCGCCGGCCAGGACGAGGGCGAGGACGAGGAGACCCATCCACCCACGCGCTGACGGGGGCATGCCCCTCAGGCCGAGGAGGGAACTACAAGGCCGCCTCGCGCACGGCGCCCAGCTCGGCGACCAGCTCGGCGACCAGCTCGGCGACCGGCTTGGGGCGGCTGTACAGGTAGCCCTGTGCCAGCGGGCAGCCCAGCTCCGTCAGCGTCCGCGCCTGCGCTGGCGTCTCCACGCCCTCGGCGATCATCACCAGGTCCAGCGCGTCGGCCAGCGCCATGACGCTGCGCAGCAGCCGCGCGCGCCGGCTCGACGTCGTGATCGAGGCGACGAAGGAGTTGTCCAGCTTCAGGTAGTCGGTGGGCAGCGTGTCCAGCCGCGACAGCGCCGAGTAGCCGGTGCCGAAGTCGTCGATCGCCACCTGCAGACCGTGCTCGCGCAGTACCGACAGCGCCTGCACCGACCGGGTCGACTCCGCCTCCACCAGGCTCTCGGTCACCTCGACCACGGTCCGCCCGGCCGGCCAGCCGGTCGCGGCCAGCGCCGCCAGCACCCGGTCCGGGAAGCCCGGGTCGTCCAGCTCCAGCCCCGACACGTTGACCGTCAGGAAGATGTCGCGCCCCAGCGCCTCGGCCAGCACGCGCGCGTCCCGGCACGCCGCCGTCCACACGAACGCCCCGAGCGCCCCGATCAGGCCCTCCTGCTCGGCCACCGGCACGAACTCGCCCGGCGGCACGGTGCCCCGCGAGGCGTGCGTCCAGCGCACCAGCGCCTCGACCCCGGCCACGGCGCCGTCGGCCGGCGTCACGATCGGCTGCAGGTGCACCGACAGCCCACCCGTGGGCCCGGCCGCCAGCTCCGCCGCCAGGTCGCGCGCCATCGGGCTCTGCCCACCGGCGTCCAGCTCGCTGCGCCCACGGCCCAGCGACTTCACCCGGTACAGCGCGGCGTCGGCCCGGCGCATGAGGTCGGCCGGCGAGTCACCCAGCGCGAACTCCGCCACCCCCACCGACGTCCCGATGCCCGGCAGCGCGGCCCGCAGCTCCTCCGCGACGACCAGCGCCCGCTCCCCGTTGGAGGAGGGCAGCAGCAGGGAGAACTCGTCCCCGCCGTGCCGCGCCAGCACCGCGCCCCGGACGAGCAGCGGCGCCCAGCCCTCGGCGACGGCGCGCAGCATCTCGTCGCCGGCGGCGTGCCCCTTCGAGTCGTTGACCGCCTTGAAGTAGTCCAGGTCGAACAGCGCCACCGACAGCGGCTCGCCCGTCCGCAGCGCCGTCCGCACCGCGTCGTCCAGCGCCTCGTCGAACCCGCGCCGGTTCACCAGCCCGGTCAGGGCGTCCCGGTCGGCGCTGGCCGCCCGCTGCGCCAGCACGCCGATCGCCCCGGCCGAGCCGAGCACCAGCACACCGAGGACGACGGCCGGCCCGGCGGCGACGTCGCCCCGCAGCACGACGACGACCGCGCCGATCACCAGCAGCTCGACGAGGAAGCCCATCGCCCACAGCAGCGGGAAGAACAGGAACGCATCCATCGAGGCGAACGCCATCAGCGCGAGCACCGCGACGGCGCCGTCCACCGTGGGCGAGAAGTACCCGAAGACCCCGATGCCGACGGCGCCCACGACCAGCAGCACCTGGTAGAAGACGCGCGGCACGCGGTGGCCCCAGCGCATCACGGCCAGGCCGATCAGCGTCGTCGACGGCGCGACCCCGATGACGAACGGATGCATCGCGCTCAGCCCACCCGGCGAGCCCAGGACCAGCGCGACGGCCGCGAGGCCGCCCATCGTGGTCAGCAGGCCGGCGGTGCGCGCGACGACCCGGGGCGTGGCCACGTCAGGCGCCATCCCGCTGATCCGCATGACGTCCTATCGGTTGCACACCACCGGAACTGAAGCGGCCGCTTTGCCGGCACTCGCCGCGCCTCCCCCGATCGGGGTCCGTCGACAGGGCCTACCCGGGACCTGTCCACAGGGTCCACCGGGGACCTAGGGCCGTGGACAGCAGGGGTCAGCGGAGCAGCATGAGGGTGCGGCGACGCCGCAGGGGCGCCGCTCTCTTCCGGAAGGGGGCGCCATGTTCGCCCGTTCCACCACGCTCACCGCCGATCTCGACCGCATGGACGACGGCATCGCCGAGATCCGCGAGACCGTGATGCCCACCGTCCTGGACATGGACGGCTGCACGGGCCTGTCGATGCTCTGCGACCGCGACACCGGCCGCTGCATCGTCACCACCGCCTGGGAGACCGAGCGGGCCATGGCCCGGACCCGCGACCGCGTCGCCCTGCTGCGGGACAGCACCGCGACGCGGTTCGGCTCCACCTCCCCCCAGGTGCAGGAATGGGAGATCGCCGCTCTGCACCGGCGGCACGCCGCCGGCGACGACGCCTGCGCCCGCGTCACCTGGAGCCGCACCGACCCCGACCGGGCCGACCAGGTGATCGACGCCTTCCGCACCACGATCGTCCCGCGGATGGACGACGTCCCCGGCTTCTGCAGCCTCAGCATGATGATCGACCGGCACTCGGGCCTGGGGTCGCTCACCACCGTCTACGACGACCGCTCCGCCATGGACGCGTCCAGCGACGACATGCGGCGGATGCGCGAGGAGTTCACCCGCCAGATGGGGATGGAGCTGGTCGACGTCCACGGCTACGACGTCGTCCTGCACCACCTGCGGGTGCCCGAGCTGGTCTGACCGCGGTCGGGCGGCCCAGGAGCCTCCTGGCCGCCCGACGCGCCGGCATCGCCGGGCGACGGGGAGTGAGGACGCGCCTGTCACCGGCCCGGGCCCGCACTTCCGGATCGTCCCGTCGCCGCAGCCCTTGACCGGCGTCCGGCCTCACGAGCACGGTGGCGATCCGCCCGCACACCGCGAGCGGAGCTCAGCGGGGGCCGGCCGACGAGGACTCGCATGGCCATCTACGTGTACCGCTGCGACACCGACGGCGTCACCGAGCGCTCGCTCCCCATCGGCACCGCCCGGCAGACGACGACCTGCCTCATCTGCGGCGGGAGCGCGATGCGGGTGTTCACCCCGCCGCGGCTCTCCCTCGGCGATGCCACCCGCCGCGCCCTGATCGACCGGACCGAGCGCACCCGGGACGAGCCCGAGATCGTCTCCTCCCCCGGGCCCCGGCCGGTCGGCCGCATCCCCGCGGCGGCGGCCAACCCCGCGCTGCGTCGGCTGCCCCGCCCCTGAACCAGCTCACCCTGACCACACGCCACCACCGCCATCCGATCCACGGGGGACCGACAGCCCGCACCACCGGAGAAGGGACGCCCCCATGGCCAGCGTGGGACTTCTGTACGTCGGAGCCGTGCTGATCCTCAACGGCCTGATGCTGCTCGGGTTCGTCGACGCCCGGGCCGCGGCGCCGCTGAACTTCTTCGTCGGCGGCCTGCAGGTGATCACCCCGACCTACCTGATCTTCACCGCCGACGGCGACGCGAACACCATCCTCGCCGCGTCCGGCCTCTACCTGTTCGGTTTCACCTACCTCTACGTGGGCTTCAACCTGCTGGGCGGCCTCGACGGCACCGGGCTCGGCTGGTTCTCCGCGTTCGTGGCCGGGTGCGCCCTGGTGTACGCCGGCCTCAACTTCGGCCGCCTGGACGATCCCGCCTTCGGCGTCATCTGGCTCTACTGGGCCGTGCTGTGGGCGATGTTCTGGGTCGTCCTGGGCCTCAAGCGCGAGGAGTGGACGCGGTTCACCGGCCTGGTCGCCGTCGTCGCGGGTGTGTTCAGCGGCGCCATCCCGGCATTCATGCTGCTCACCGACGTGTGGGGCGACTACCTCACCGAGTCGGCGATCGCCCTCGCGGTCATCTTCCTGGCCTCCCTCGCGCTCGCCCCGCGGCTGCGCGACCCCCAGCCGGTTGCCGCGGCAGCCGCCCCCGCCCCCGAGTTCCGGGAGGGCGACGAGCCGCCGTCCCGCCGACCGGACGTCCCCGCCGCCCGCCCGGGCACGACCAGCGGCGAGAGGTGGTGATCCGGCCGCAGTCCGCCGTCCCGACCGTCCTGCACCGCGGCGGTGCAGCCACTCCCAACCCCGGAGGTAGTCGTGCCGAAACTCGTGTATCCGCTGGACTCGTCCAAGAAGTTCACCGACCAGCAGTACGTCGGGCACAACCGCTGGCACCCGGACGTCCCGGCCAACGTCACGGTCCGCCCGGGTGACACCTTCCGGGTCGACTGCCGGGAGTGGTTCGACGGCGCCATCCACAACGACGACTCCGCCGATGACGTCCGCGACGCACCGCTGTCCACGGTGCACGTGCTCAGCGGGCCCTTCCACATCGAGGGCGCGCAGCCGGGCGACCTGCTGATCGTCGACATCCTCGACGTCGGCCCGATCCCCCAGGAGGACTCCGGACCGCTGGCCGGCCAGGGCTGGGGCTACACCGGCATCTTCGCGACGCAGAACGGCGGCGGCTTCCTCACCGAGCAGTTCCCCGACGCCTACAAGGTGATCTGGGACTTCTCCGGCCAGACGGCGACCTCCCGGCACGTGCCCGGGGTCTCCTTCACCGGCATCGTCCACCCGGGGCTCATGGGCACCGCGCCGTCGGCCGAGCTCCTCGCACGCTGGAACCGCCGGGAGCAGGCGCTGATCGACACCGATCCCGACCGCGTGCCGCCGCTGGCGCTGCCGCCGCTCCCCCAGGACGCCATCCTGGGCACGCTGCAGGGCGCCGACTACGACCGGGTCGCCGGCGAGGCCGCGCGCACCGCACCGCCCCGGGAGAACGGCGGCAACCAGGACATCAAGAACTTCACCAAGGGCAGCCGCGTCTTCTATCCCGTGTTCGTCGACGGGGCGAAGCTCTCGATGGGCGACCTGCACTTCAGCCAGGGCGACGGCGAGATCACCTTCTGCGGCGCCATCGAGATGGGCGGCTTCATCGACCTGCACGTCGATCTGATCAAGGGCGGCATGGAGACCTATGGCGTGAAGGAGAACGCCATCTTCATCCCGGGCAACGTCGATCCCCGCTACGAGCGCTGGCTGGCCTTCTCCGGCACGTCGGTGACCCTGGACGACGAGCAGCACTACCTGGACTCGCACCTGTCCTACCAGCGGGCCTGTCTGCACGCGATCGACTACCTGACGAAGTTCGGCTACACCCCGGAGCAGGCGTACATGATCCTGGGGGCCGCGCCGATCGAGGGCCGGCTGTCCGGGGTCGTCGACATCCCGAACTCCTGCTCGACGGTCTACCTGCCGACCGGGATCTTCGACTTCGACGTCGAGCCCTCCGCGTCGGGACCGACCCGCATCGATCCCGGGATGGGGGTACCGAAGTCCAGCTTCTGAGACCGGCGCGGGGCCGCGGCAGGCGGCCGGGGCCCCGCGGCCCGTCCGTCAGACGCCGAGGTGGCCCAGGGCCTGCAGCAGCAGCGTGCTCTGCCCGTTCGCCATCTCGGCCAGCACGCCCGGGTCGCGCGCCTCGTCCGGCGTCACCCAGGTCAGCTCGAGTGCGTCCTGCTGCGGCGCGCAGTCCCCCTCGACGGGCACGACGTAGGCCAGCGAGACCGCGTGCTGCCGCGGGTCGTGGAACGGCGTGACCCCCGGCGTCGGGAAGTACTCGGCCACCGTGAACGGCTGCGGCGCCGGCGGCACCCGCGGCAGCGCGAGCGGACCGAGGTCCTTCTCGACGTGCCGGAGCAGGGCCGCCCGCACCCGCTCGTGGTACAGCACCCGCCCCGAGACCAGGGCCCGCTTGATCTGCCCGTCCTCACCGGCGCGCAGCAGCAGGCCGACGGCGACCACGGTGCCCTGGCCGTCCACGCGCACCGGCACCACGTCGACGTAGAGGATCGGCAGTCGCTCGCGGGCGAGGTCCATCTCGTCACGAGAGAGCCAGCCCGCGTCGGAGTTCGTCACCTCGGTCATGTGCTCTGTCTAGCCCACGACCCGCCGTCCCACCGGATGCGGGGCCGACCGCGCGTCGCTCCGAGGGGTCAGTTGCCGGCGTAGGCGGAGACGCCGAACGTCTGGTCGCCGTCCTCGTCCTCGTGCACCAGGACGCTGTACGCCGCACCGTCGACGATGGCCGTGCACGAGCCGTCCGCGCACCGCACGCTCTCCACCGAGCCGCCCTTCTCCTCGACGAAGTCGCTCACCGCGGACTCGGTGTCGGCGTTCTGCTCGTCCACCGACTCCCGGTAGAAGAACAGCGTGACCAGCGCCGCCACGACGGCGATGACCGCCACCGAGGTGGCGATGATGAGGGTGGCGTTCCGCTCGAACCAGCCGGGCTCCGCCTCGGGCTCGCCGCTGACGGCCGGGAAACCGGGGTCGGTCTGCGCACCGCCGAAGTAGGGGGCGCCCGGGTCGCCGGCCACCGGCGGGGTCGCGGTGGGAGTGGCGCCGCTCGGCTGGCTGTCGTCGGTGCTCATCGGGTGCAGGCCTCACGTCGTTCGGTCTCGGAGGGAGCACCTTGTCACGAGACGCCCGCGTTCCGCCCCAGCGTCCACGATTCCACGGTGACGTTCCGGTCACGACCGGCGGGAGGTCGCCGTGGCGTCCGCCGGTCAGACGGTCTCGACCTCGCGGACGTCGGGACGGCGGCGCATGGTGCGCACCGTCCGCGAGGCGGCCTCGCGGGCCAGCCCGATGATCGGGCCGGTGTCCCACGCGCGGCGTCCCGGCTCGTCGGGAGCGGACTCGGTCCGCGGCGCCGGCACCTCGCCGGACTCGCGCTGGGCCACCGCGGCCGCCAGCCGTGCCCGGCGGCGGGCGAGCACCTGGTCCTTCTGCCGGTCCACGCGCTCCTTCTCCGCCAGGACGAGCAGCTCCTGCACCGCCTGCTCGACCTCCACCCGCGCCGACTGCTGCAGCGTCTCGATCTCGAGGTCGCCGTCGTCGCGCAGCTCGGTGAGCCGGTCGTAGGTGCTGCGCGGCCCGAAGTTGAGCAGCATCTTCATCAGCACCGGCAGCAGCTCGATGCAGATGAACAGCAGCGCGAGCATGTAGTGCGCGATCGCCATGGTCGCGTTGGACTCGCTGAGCGCGGACAGCGCCTGCAGCCGGATGAGGATGCCGGTGTTGTCGGCGTTGGTCGCGTCGAAGGCCTGCTGCAGCGCGGTCTGCTGCTCGGTCAGCCGGGCGAGCTCCGCGGTGTCGGTCTCCAGGTCGGTGGCCGCCTGCGCCATGCTGCGCGACGCCCCGGCCGAGACGGCGGCGGCTGCTGCGTCCAGGTCGTCCTTCGCGGCGTCGACGACGTCGCCCTGTGCGTCGGCCGCCGCGCGGGCCTGGGCGTAGGCCTCCCCCGTGCCGGCGTCGCCGGTGCCGCATGTGCCGTCCAGCTCGCACTGCGCACGGGCCGACAGCTCCCGCTGCGTGGTCCGGGCCGCGTCGTACGCCGCCTGGGCGGCGGACACCTGGCCCTGCAGCGGCGCCAGGTCGGCGGCCGAGCTGCCCCCGCTGGCGACGACGGCCTGCCCCGTGGCGACCCGCTCGCGCAGCTCGGGCAGGCCCGCGAAGCGCGCGTCACCGTCCAGGTCCGACCGGAACTCGTCCGAGGCCTCGGCCTGCAGCGCGACGATCTGGGTGTCGATCTCTTTGTGGAAGATCTGCAGCGTCAGGGGCGTGGAGATCACGATGCCCAGCACCAGCGCCAGCCCGACGCGGGGCACGGCCATGAGCAGGTTGCGCTTGAACGAGGCGTCGTGCGCCATCCCGACCAGCAGCATCCGGTCGAGGTTGACGATGACGAAGCCCCAGCCCACGCCGACGAGCAGCGCGAGGGGCCACCACACGCCGAGGGCCATGTGCACCGCGAAGGCGGCGGAGAGCACCGCCAGCCCGCCGGTGGAGAGGAGCACGCCACCCAGGGCGACGAACTTCGCCCGGGCGCCCGGAACCGCCTCCAGCACGTCCGGCCGGGCGCCGGACAGCACCGCCAGCCCGTCGCCGAAGCGTCCACGTCGTCGCGGCATCGCGATTCCTCCCCCTCGGGCGGCGGGATCGAGGAGCTCCGCCACCCCGTGAGCTATCGGCGGACCCGGCCCCCGAGCGGACCGTCCGGGCAGGTCCGGACCGTGAGCCGCGTCCCACTCGCCCCACGCGGGCCGGCTCGGCGCACGGCATGGGAACCGATACACCTGGTCTCGGGCCCACAACGGGTGTATCGCTTCCCATGCCTGGGCCCCACGGAGGGGGCGCCGGGGGGGCATGCTGGCAGCGACGGAGGAGGGGTCGTGACCGCACCGCTGCACCTGCCCAGCGCGGGCCCGGCGCCGATCCCGGCCGACGTCGCGCTGGCCGCCGTCCTCGGGTACGCCTCCGGGCGGCGGCCGCTGTACTTCCGCGCACCCAACGCCCGCACCGGCCGCTGGGCGGAGGTGCCGGCGTTCGGCTACGAGCGGTTCGACCGCCGTCCCGTCCCGGACGGCCCGCTCGGCGAGACCGACATCCTCACCGCCGAGGGGCTGCACGGCCGCCTCGGCCGGGACGAGTGGACGGCGATGGCCGCCGCGCTGCCCGCGGTGCAGTCACTGGCCGACGACGTCGTCGCGCGGGCCGCGGGGCGGGCGCTCTGGGAGCTGCCCGAGGACGAGTTCTGCGTGCTCGCGGAGCCCGGCACGGTCGGCGAGCTGCTCCGCCGGATCGGCGGGCTCTGCGACCGGCTCGGAGTGAGTCACCGGCACGTCGCCGCGGCGCTGCACCACCGGCGTCCCGAGCTCTTCCCGGTGCTGCACGACGCCACGCGCTGGCCGCTGCTCCCCCACGTCCGCGAGAGCGACAGCGGCGTCGCGGCCGTCATCCACCGCGAGCTGCTGGCCGGGGCCGGCGCCTTCGCCGGGCTCGAGGACGGCGTCCGCGCCGCCGGGATGCCGCTCACCCGGCTGCGGCTGCACGACGTCCTGCTGTGGCTGTCCGCCACGCTGCGGCTCGCGCACGCGGTGGCGCTGGGCCAGCACACCACGACGGTCGGCCGGGAGACGGCAGGACGGGCATGACGACGGCCGGCACGACCGAGGCCGAGGTGAGGGCCGAGCGGCTGACGACGCAGACGGACCCCGCCCGCGCGCTGCAGGCCCCGGCGACACCGCGCCGGCATCAGGCGTAAGCGGAACGTCCCGCCGGCGAGACGCCTCGGAAACCCCGGGGGGCCAGGGTCGGGCCGGCGGCGCGGTCGGGCCGCCCCGACCCCAGGGAGGCCCCATGACCCAGCTCGCCCCGCGTGCGGCCGCACTGCACGCCCGGCCGCACCCTCTCCTCCTCGGGCGCACCGCCGCCCTGCTGGCCCTCGGCTCGGCCGCCGTCCACCTGCTCCTGGTCGACCTCGGCACCCTCGGCTCGCTGGCCATGCTCGGCATGGCGCTGGTCTGCCTGCCCTGCGCCTGGCATCTCTGGCACAGCCCGACCGGGGGCACGTGGGCCGCCACCGCCGGCCTGGACGCGGCGATGCTGGTCCTGCACGCGCAGATGCTCGCCCCCGCCGCCGGCCACGCGCACGCGGCCCACTCCCCTGGCAGGCTGATGTGGCTGGGCCTCGGCCTGGTCGCCGGCCAGCTCGCGCTGGCCGCCGTCGCGGGGCTGGTCGCGCTGCGTCGTTGAGGTGCCGAGCCGCTGAGCGGTGCGAGGTCGGTGATCCGGCCGCCACGTGGGTTCAGGGCCGCCAGCGGGGATCGCGCCCCGTGGCGCCGAGCAGCCGGTCGAGCAGCGGGGCGTCGTCCGGGACGGGTACGGCCGGTGCGTACATGGCGTCGCGCATCCCCGGCGCCTCGGCCGCGATCCGCAACGCGAAGTCCAGGCAGGTGCGGACGGCGTCGTCGTCGGGCCGGTACCGCTGCCCCGTCGCGGCCGCGACGTCCCACCCGTGCACCAGCACCTCGTTCAGCGCCACCACCCCGACGTCGGACGCGGGCATGGTCATGCCGGCGATCTCGGTGGACTCCTCCCACGCCGCGGGGTCGCGCCAGGCCGCCGCCAGCGCGGCGAGCTCTCGTGGCAGCTGCCTTCGCCAGTCCGGCGGGAGGGCGGCGGCGTCGGGCTCCGGGCCCGGGCCCTGCGGCTCCTTGGCCGCAGCGCCGCGGAAGGCGACCGCCAGCGTGAGCAGGTGGTGGAGCACGGCCGCCACGGAGAGCTCCGTGCAGGGCGTCGGCCCGGACAGCTGGTCGTCGCGGACCGCGGCCACGATCCGGGCCGTCTCGGCGGCGGCAGGGGCGAGGTCGGACGTCGTCGTCTCCATGCAGGCTCAGACCCGTCCGGCGGGGTGGACTCATCGCGGGCAGGCTGGCGGCGTGACCGATCCCTTCGACCTGCAGCGATTCGTCGACGCCCAGCGCGGCAGCTACGACACCGCGCTCGGCGAGCTGCGCGCCGGCAGCAAGCGCAGCCACTGGATGTGGTTCGTCTTCCCGCAGATCGCGGGCCTGGGCCGCAGCGAGACCGCCCGGCACTTCGCGATCAGCGGCCTGGACGAGGCACGCGCCTACCTCGCGCACCCGGTGCTCGGCCCGCGGCTGGTCGAGTGCACGCAGGTGCTGGCCGACCTGGACAGCACCGACGCCGTCGCCGTCCTCGGGTCGGTGGACGCGCAGAAGCTGCGCTCGTCCATGACCCTGTTCGCACACGCCGACCCGGAGCAGCCGCTGTTCCGCGCCGTCCTCGACAGCTACTTCGGCGGCGCCGAGGACGACGCGACGGCCAGCCGCCTCTAGCGCCGCGGGATCTCGACCCAGTCGCCGGCGCCCCGGAGCGTCGTCTTCAGCACCTTGCCGCCGGCGTTGCGCGGCAGCGGGTCGGCGAGCAGCCGCACGAACTGCGGCACCTTGTAGTCGGCCAGCCGCTCCCGGGCGAAGGCGATCAGCGAGGGCACCAGGTCGTCGGCCGCACCCTCCCGCGGCAGGACGACGGCGCCCACCTTCTCCCCCATCACCGGATCGGCGACGCCGACGACGGCCACCTCGAGCACGTCGGGGTGCTCCGCGAGCGCGTTCTCCACCTCGACGGAGTACACGTTCTCGCCGCCGCGGTTGATCATGTCCTTCGCGCGGTCGACGATCCGCACCATGCCGTCGGTGATCGTGGCGACGTCGCCGGTGTGCAGCCAGCCGTCGACGAAGGTCTCCGCCGTCCGCGCCGGGTCGCCCCAGTAGCCGGCCACCACGTTCGGCCCGCGCACCAGCAGCTCGCCCACGCCCGACACCGGGTCGGGCCGGTCCAGCCGCACCTCGTCCACCGGGGTCGGGAAGCCCACGGAGTCCGCGTGGTCGAGGGCGTACTCGTGCGGCAGGAAGGTGGCGATCGCCGTCGTCTCGGACAGGCCGAAGCCGTTGCCCACCCGCGCGTGCGGGAAGGCGGCCAGCAGCCGGTGCACCAGCTCGGGGGCGATGGGCGCACCGCCGTAGCTCAACGTGCGGATCGACGAGACGTCGGTGGTCGCGAGGTCCGGGTGCCGGAGGGCGAGCTCGAAGATGGTCGGCACGGCGGTGACCAGCGTGACCCGGTGCTCCTGGATCGCAGCGAGGAAGGCCGCCGGCTGGAACTGCGGCATCAGCACCGACTGCCCGCCCAGGCCCATCTGGGTCATGAACTGCGAGCAGCAGCCGGTGACGTGGAACAGCGGAACCGAGATCAGCCCCACGTGCTCGGGCCCGCGCTCCAGCGTCCGGCAGCGGATCACGCTCTCCACCGTGGACAGGAAGTTCTCGTGGGTGACCATGGCGCCCTTGGGGCGGCCGGTCGTGCCGGAGGTGTAGAACAGCGCGGCGACGTCGCCGTGCTCCCGCGCCGGGATCTCCCCCGGCTCCCCGTCGGGCAGCGGCTCGCCGGGGACGACGACGAACGCCGCGCCGGAGTCGCCGAGGATGTACTCGACCTCGGGCTCGGCCAGCCGGGTGTTCATCGGGACGACGATCGCGCCGGCCAGGTGCCCGCCCCAGAACGCCAGCGCCCAGTCCACCGAGTTGCCCAGCCGGATCGCCACCCGGTCACCCGGGCGCACCCCGGCGTCGCGCAGCCCCCCGGCGACCCGCAGCGCCCGCTCCCACAGCTGCGTGAAGGTGATCGACGGGCCGCCGAGCTCGACCACCGCCGTCCGCTCGCCGTGCCGCTCGACGGTGGAGCGCAGCATGTCCACGACGGTGCCGCCGACAGCTGCGTAGCGGCGGATGCCGTCCGCGCCGACGTCGATACCGCTGGTGTCGAAGGGGTACTGCCCGACCGCGTCCACGTGCTCTCCCCGCTCCCGGCACCCGCGTGGCGCCATCCCGGCATTCTGCGCCGGACCCTCGTTCCCGGGGTGGTCGGGGGCGGCGCCGGCGCGTGGGACGGCCAGCGCGCAGCCGGCGGGTGTGAGCGGCGCAGCCATCGGGCAGGCTCAGGGGGTGAGTGACACGAGCAGGAGCGGATCGGGCTACATCGAGCCGGAGTTCACGCGGGACGAGAAGTACATCTCCGACCGCATCACCGCCGACGGGCGGGACGGCTGGCCGGTCGAGGCCGGCCGCTACCGGCTGGTCGCCGCCCGCGCCTGCCCGTGGGCCAACCGCACGATCATCGTGCGGCGGCTGCTGGGCCTGGAGTCGGCGATCTCGATGGGGCTGTGCGGGCCGACGCACGACGAGCGCAGCTGGACCTTCGACCTCGATCCCGGCGGCGTGGACCCGGTGCTCGGCTACGAGCGGCTGCAGCAGGCCTACTTCGCCCGCGACCCGGAGTACCCCAAGGGCATCACGGTGCCGGCGGTCGTCGACGTCCCCACCAAGGCCGTCGTCACCAACAACTTCCCGCAGATCACCCTCGACTTCTCCACCGAGTGGACCGCCTTCCACCGCGACGGTGCGCCCGACCTCTACCCCGAGCACCTGCGCGACGAGATGGCCGAGGTCATGCAGCGCGTCTACACCGAGGTCAACAACGGCGTGTACCGGTGCGGCTTCTCCGGCTCGCAGCGGGCCTACGACAAGTCCTACGAGCGGCTGTTCACCGCGCTGAACTGGCTCGAGGAGCGGCTCACCGACCGCCGCTACCTGATGGGCGACACGATCACCGAGGCCGACGTCCGGCTGTTCACCACGCTGGCCCGCTTCGACGCCGTCTACCACGGCCACTTCAAGTGCAACCGGCAGAAGCTGACCGAGTTCCGCGCCCTGTGGGGGTACGCCCGGGACCTGTTCCAGACCCCGGGGTTCGGCGACACCACCGACTTCCCGCAGATCAAGGAGCACTACTACGTCGTCCACGCCGACATCAACCCGACGCAGATCATCCCGGCCGGCCCGGACACCTCGGTCTGGCTGACCCCGCACGGCCGGGAGGAGCTCGGCGGCTCACCGTTCGGCGACGGCACCCCGCCCGGGCCGACGCCCGACGGCGAGCGGGTGCCCGAGGGGCACGGCCCCGGAGGCATCCCGCACCGCTGACACCCGGACGACGGCGCCGCGGGTCAGCGACGCCGTCGGCGGGGGCGGCGCAGGAACGAGCGCCTGATCCGGTTCCACCGGTCGGGGGTGCGCTCGGCGTCCAGCAGCTCGGTCTCGGCCAGGGCGCGGTCGACGACGTGCTGCGGCGGCGGCTCGAACGGCTCCAGCCTGCGACCGGTCCGGGCCCGCAGGCTCTCCACCGCCCGGATCAGCGAACCGCCGTGCTCCTCCACCGCTGCGGAGACCACCGACGGCGCCACCCCGAGGTGCTCGCCCAGCAGCCGGTGCCGCATGCCCAGGACGGCCTCGGTCAGCTCGGCGCGACGGCCGTCGTCCTCGCGCACCTCGATGGTCAGATCGCACTCGGAGTCCAGCCCCATCGAGCGGTTGTTGAGGTTGGCGCTGCCGATGCGGAGCAGCCGGTCGTCGAGCACCAGCACCTTGGCGTGCACGTACACGGGCTGCCCGCCGTCCGTCACCGGCACGTACATGCGGAACCGGTCGTGCACGTCGGCCTTCCGGATGACGTCGAGCAGCCGCGCGCGGGCGGTCCCCATCGCCTTCTCCTCCAGCCACCCGACCGCGGACTCGGGGTTGACGACGACGAACTCCGGTCCGTCGTCCTCACCCAGCCGCTCGGCGATCGCCTCGGCGATCCGGCGGTTGGCGAAGTACTGGTTCTCGATGTAGACGACCTCCCGGGCGGCCGCGATGGCGGCCAGCCAGAGCAGTTCGATCTCGTGCACCAGCTCCGTGCCGCCGTGCTCGGGACGGGTGCGCGAGATGGCGACGTCGACGTCGCTCAGCAGCGGCTCGACGCCGTCGGGCCAGCAGGGCTCCACCTCCTCCACGGGCTCCAGCCGGCTGCCGGTCCCGCTCTCCCACCGCTCGCGGGCCAGATCGCCCAGGGCGCGCGCCGCCGGGCCGGACACCAGGGTGGTCACGTCGTGCCACGGGTCGGTCGGTCGGCGCGAGCGGGGCCGGTGCCGGAGCGGGTGCCGGTCGAGGTGCTCGGAGGTGTCCCACCGGTCGGCGGTGACGTCGATCCCGCCGGCGAAGGCCAGGCAGTCGTCGATGACCACGATTTTCTGGTGGTGCGCCCCGCCGACCGGGTGGTGGTGGTCGCCGAAGAACTCGAGCCGCTCGGGGGCGCGCCGCATGACCAGGGCAGCGGGCAGCTCTCCCCGGCGCAGCGACTCCACCGCTCCCATGCCCCACTGCAGGACGCCGATCTCCAGCTGCGGGTTGTCCCGGACCGCCGTCTCCAGCACCCGGCCGAGCCGGTCGTCGCGGCCACGCCCCGGGCTGCGGGGGTCCATCCGGATGCGGGGGTCGAAGTCCCAGCCGATGAACAGGACCCGCCGCTGCGCCCCCAGCACCGCCTTCTTGAGGACGGCGAAGTAGTCGGCGGCGTCGACGAAGACGGCGTACCGGGCCGCCCGCTCGACGCGCCAGCACGTGTCGCCGGGCACCAGCACCGCGTCCCCCACGACGGCCGGACCCGACGGGTCCGTCGGGGCGCTGGACGATCGGGGGCTGTCACTCACCCCAGCAGTGTGCCGGGTCGACCACTCTCGTCGATGCGTTCGTCGGCCGGAGTCGCTCGGTCGTGGTGCTGGACGACGTTGACCACCGTGCCGTCGGGCGCCCGGACGAAGAAGCGGCGCACACCCCATGGCTCCCGGGTCAGCGGGTGCACGATCTCGAGGCCGAGGTCGCACGCCTCGGCGTAGGCGCCGTCCACGTCAGGGGTGAGCACGGAGATGGCCGGGTTCTCCGGGGCGGACGCGTCGCGCGACACCAGCTGCAGGTGCGCACCGGTGTCCGGGGAGGTGTACCGGGCCACCCAGCCCAGGCTGAACTCCTCGGTGCTCAGGCCCAGGAAGCCGGTGTAGAAGCTCTTCGCCGCCGCGACGTCGTCCACCGGGAGGTCGGCGATGACCCGGGTGACGCGCATGCGCTCCTCCTCCGGCTCGGGTGCGCAGGATGATCTCGGGTGCGCAGGATGATCGCCCCTCCCGGCCGCCGGTGTCCATGCGGGCCCGGTGGCCACGGGGACGGCGGATAGGGTCGGGGACGGCCGCCGCGTCCCGCGCACCGGCGTCGAGCGACCCCGGCCGCACCCGTCCCGATCCCGACGGGCCCCTCCCGGGTCCGTGCACCACCACGAGGAGCCCGCACGTGTCGTCCGCCTTCTTCACGCTGGCCGAGGGCCGTTTCGTCCCCGACGAGAGCGCCGGCAGTTGGTGGGTGCCCGGCATGCTCAGCGGCCCCCTGCTCGGCGGCCTGCTCGCCCGGGCGCTCGAGGCCGAGCACGGCGACCCGGACTTCCAGTTCAGCCGGCTGACCGTCGACCTGTTCCGCAACGCGCCGTTCGAGCCCGTGCAGCTGACCACCGAGGTCATCCGGCAGGGCCGCCGCATCCGGGTCACCGAGGCGAAGCTGCTGACCAGCATCGGGGTGGTGGCCCGCGCCAGTGCCGTGCAGCTGCGCCGCGGCGAGCAGCCGCCCAGCCCCGTGCCCACCCGGACGAAGGCGTGGCAGGCTCCCGACCCGGCGGGGCTGACCGACGACTACACCGAGTTCCCCCTCGCCGAGGGCGATCCGTCCCGGCGCGGGATGTGGATCCGCCACACCCGTCCGCTGGTCGAGGGCGAGCGCCTCTCCCCCTTCGTCCGCGTGGCGCTGGCCGCCGACGAGGCGAGCCCGGTGGCCCACCGCGGCGAGAACGACCAGCTGGAGTTCATCAACGCCGACTACACGCTCTGCCTGAGCCGCGATCCGGTCGGCGAGGTCATCGGCCTGGAGTCCGGCGGTCACACCAGCGACGACGGCGTCGCGGTCGGGCACTGCACCATGCACGACGTCGAGGGGCCGATCGGCTTCAGCATGACCGCCGCCGTCGCCAACATCCGCAACGTCTGAGGAGCGCCCTGGTGTCGGACGCCTACTTCACCCCGGACTCGGGCCGGTTCGAGCCCGAGGGCAACGCCAAGAGCTGGTGGGTGCCCGGCATGATCCACGGCCGGCTCCTGGCCGGGCTGATGGCCCGCGAGCTGGAGGCCGGGTACGGCGATCCGGAGTTCCAGTTCGGCCGGCTGACCGTCGACATGTTCCGCAACGCCCCCTTCGAGCCCGTGGAGGTGACCACCGAGGTCATCCGGCAGGGCCGCCGGATCCGGGTCACCGAGGCCCGGGTCCTCACGAGCATCGGGGTCGTCGCCCGGGCCAGCGCCGTCCAGCTGCGCCGCGGCGAGCAGCCGCCCAGCCCCGTGGCCACCCGGACGCCCGCGTGGGACGCGCCCGACCCGTCGACCCTGGACCGGCCCTGGCGCGAGTTCGCGACCGACGGCGACCCGTCCCGGCGCCGCCGGTGGGTGCGCGAGCGCTACGAGCTGGTGGCCGGGGAGACGCTGTCACCCCTGGTGCGGGCCACCCTGGCCGCCGACCTGGCCAGCCCGATGGCCCACCGTGCCGACGACGACCTCCAGTTCATCAACGCCGACTTCACCCTCTGCCTGAGCCGCGACCCGGTGGGTGAGTACATCGGCCTGGAGTCCGGTGGCCACGTCAGCGACGAGGGGGTCGCGGTCGGGCACTGCACGATGCACGACACGGCCGGACCGATCGGCTTCAGCATGGCCGCCGCCGTCGCCAACATCCGCAGCGCCTAGCCGCCGGCCACCGGCGCTCGACTTCCCACTCCGCCGTTCCCTGCGTCACAGTGGTGCCGGCGGTCGCCTCCCGGGCCACCGCCGGTGCCCGAGGGGGAATCGGCATGTACGCACGCTCCACCGGCTTCCACGGAGATCCGCACCGGATCGACGACGCCGTCCACTACGTCCGCGACAGGGCCATGCCGGCGCTCCTGGGCATGGACGGCTACATCGGCATCTCGATGCTGGCCGACCGGGGCTCCGGCCGGTGCATCGTCACCAGCTCCTTCGAGGACCTCGCCGCCCTGCGCCGCAGCGGCTCCGAGATGCGCGGCATCCGCGCCCGGATCGCCGACATCCTGCAGAGCCCCCAGGCCCTGGACGATTGGCGGATCGCCCTGGTGCACCGGGTGCAGAGCGCGCCCGACGGCGCCCGCACCCGCGTGACCTGGTGCCGCACCGACCCGGCCCGCCTCGACCCGGCGCTGGACGCCTACGCCGAGAGCGTCGTCCCCCGGCTGGGCGACCTGCCCGGCTTCTGCAGCGTCAGCGTCATGGCCGACGCCGAGCAGGGCCGCAGCACGGCCGCGGTCACCTTCGCCGACGACGCCGCATTGCAGGACGCGAACGCCCGGCTGGCGCCCCTGCTCGAGGAGTTCTCCCGGCAGCGCGGCGGCGAGGTCACCGACGACGCGACCTTCGACCTCGTCCTGGCCTCCCTGCGCGTCCCCGAGACCGTCTGACCCACGCCTCCCCTGCTGGAGGCGTGGGTCAGCCCGGCTGGAGAAGGGGTCAGACCGCCCGGGTGAGGGCCGGCCAGAGCCCGTCGGGCCCGTCGGCCAGCAGCCCGTCGGCCAGCACGCGGGACCAGGCCAGCTCGCTGCCGGCCTCGTCCCGCCACGACCACAGCCGCTTGGTCAGGTGGTGCAGCTTGTGCTCCTGGGTGAACCCGATCGCGCCGTGCACCTGGTGGGCCAGCCGCGCGACGACCTCGACCGCAGCCCCGGCGCGCACCTTCGCCGCCGCGGCCCCCAGCCAGAAGTCGCTCTCCCCGTGGCCCAGGGACTGCACCGCGGCGTCGGTCAGCGCGGTCACCGCCGTCACCTCGCCGGCCATCTCCGCGAGCTCCATCTGGATGGCCTGGAACTTGGCCAGGGCGCGGCCGAACTGCTGCCGCTCCCCCGCGTACTGCACCGTCCAGGCCAGCACCTGCTCCAGCGTGGCGGTCAGCTGCACCGCCCGCGCCAGCGCGAAGCCGGCCCGCAGCTCGCGCACCTGCGCCTCGCCCAGCGGAGCGCCGTGCGCCTGCACGCCGTCGAGCGTCAGCGCCCCCCGCGGCTCACCGGCGAGGTTCACCGCGGCCGAGGCGGTCAGGCCCGCCGTCGGCAGCAGCACGAGCACCGCGCCGTCGGACGAGGTCACGAGCAGCGCCACGTGCGCCGCCGGCCCGGCCCACGCGACGTCGGTCGCGGTGCCGCTCAGCGTCCAGCCGTCGCCGGCCGGTGCGGCCGTGACGCCGTCGGCGATGCCGAAGGTCAGCGGCTCGTCCACCGGGGGCAGGGGCAGGCCGGCCGCGATCACGGCGGGTCCGGCCACCAGCAGCTGCTCGGCCACCGGCACCGCGCCCGCGCCGGCGGCCAGCGTCCGCACGATCGCCACCGCGTCGGCCAGGTCACCGCCGGAGCCACCGGCCGACTCGGGCAGCCCGACGCCGGTGAGCCCGTTCTCCGCCAGCGCGCTCCACAGCCCCTCGTCCCATCGCCGCTCCGGCGTCGGGTCGAACGGCTCGTGCTTCGCGAGCAGACCGCGGACGGTCTCGATCACCAGGTCCTGATCAGATGCCATCAGCTCTGTCCCCCGCTCGACTCCGCGCTCGTTCCGCTCCTCGCTCGTTCCTCGCTGCGATGCTCGCTCGCTGTCGTCATCGCAACCCCAGACCTCGTGCCACGATCCCTCTCAGGATCTCGTTGGTGCCGCCGCGCAGCGTGAAGCCGGGCTGGTGCAGCTGCGCCTCGGCCAGCGCCCGCGCCAGCGGGTCGGGTGAGTCCAGCGAGGGCAGCACGTCGACCACCCGGCGGACCTCCTCGATGACGTCGGCCTCGAACGTCGTCCCCACGTCCTTGACCAGCGCGGCCGGGATGTTCGGCAGTTCGCCGCGGTCCAGGGCCGCCGCGATGCGCAGCGACATCTGCCGCAGCGCCAGCACCCGCGCCGACAGCCGGCCGAGCGACACCAGGCCGGCGGAATCACCGGAGGCCGCGACGCGGCGGCCGAGCTCGGCCATGAGCGGGTAGGTCGACAGGAAGCGCTCGGGGCCGGACCGCTCGAAGGCCAGCTCCGCGGTCACCTGGTGCCAGCCGTTGCCCTCCTCGCCGAGCAGCATGTCGCCGGGGACGACGACGTCCTCGAACACGACCTCGTTGAAGTGGTGCCCGCCGTCCAGGATGCGGATCGGGTTGATCGTGATGCCCGGGAGCGAGAGGTCGATCAGCAGCTGGGACATCCCCGCGTGCCGGTTCGACGTGTCCACCGGGGCGGTGCGCACCAGCACGATGCCGTAGTGGGACAGGTGCGCGTTCGACGTCCACACCTTGGCGCCGTTGACCACCCAGTCGCCGGCCTCGTTGCGCGTGGCCTTGGTGCGGATCGAGGCGAGGTCGGAGCCCGAGTCCGGCTCGCTCATGCCGATGACGAAGTAGCACTCACCGCGGGCGATGCGGGGCAGGATCTCCTGCCGCTGCTTCTCGGTGCCGTACTGCAGCAGGTTCGGGCCGGACTGGCGGTCGGCGATCCAGTGCGCGGCGACCGGTGCGCCGGCGGCCAGCAGCTCCTCGGTGACGGCGTAGCGCTCCATCGCCGTCCGCTCGTGGCCGCCGTACTGCTTGGGCCACGTCATGCCCAGCCAGCCGCGCGCGCCGAGCTTGCGGGAGAACTCCGGGTCGACGCCGGACAGCCAGGTGTCCACGTGCGTGCTGAAGCTGCCTGCGGCCAGCTCCTCGGCCAGGAAGTCCCGTACCTCGCCGCGCACCCGCTCGGCGGCCTCGGATCGCGGCGCGGGCGCCAGTGTCAACGGGTTGCTCATGCGACTCCAAGCTCGAGGTGGCTCTGCCTGCTGCCTCGGTTGTACAGGAGCGCCCCCGACCGTGCCGGGGGACGGTCAGCCGACCACCGAGCCGATGGCGTCGACGACCGCACCGGGGGCGTCGGTGGGGATGTCGTGGCCGCTGTCCGCGGCGGTCCGCAGCTCCCCGGCCGCGGAGAGCTCGCCGAGCGCGCGCTGCGCCGCCGTCCAGCCCGGCGGGCTGTCCCGGCCGCGGGCGACGACGACCAGCGGCAGGTCCCCGAGCGGCTCGCCGCCGGCCGCCACCGCCCGCTCGGTCTGCTCCTGGACCGCGGAGAGGTCCAGCGCCTCCTCGGCCATGCCGACGTCGGCCAGGTCGTCGGCCCCCGACGCCCGCGCCAGCCCGAACCCCGGCTCGACGCCGTCGAGCAGCACGAGTCCGGCGACGCGGTCCGGGTGCGCCCGCGCGTAGTGCAGCGCCGGGTAACTGCCGAAGGAATGGCCCACGAGGACCACCGCGCCGTGGTCCCCCTCGGCTTCGGCGACCACGGCGCCCAGCTCGCGGCTCAGGTCCTCGGCGTCCCGGCCCGACCGCGTCGGGGCCGGGCTGTCCCCGGCCCCGGGACGGTCGTAGCGGCACCACCGCCGGTCAGCCTCCAGCCGGTCGATCACGGATGCGAACGACGCCGAGGACGCCCGGTCGCCCATGCCGTGCAGGAACACCACGGCCGGGAGCTCGGTGCCCGCGCACTCCACCCGCTGCCCCTGCCCCGCGGCGTCCGTCACCGTCCCCCAGGAGCTCCCGCCGCACCCGGCCACGAGGCAGAGGGCCACCGTCGCAGCGAGCAGGGCACGCATCAGAGGCGGGTGAGCACGAGCAGGGCGATGTCGTCGGCGCGGTCGGCGCCCGTGAGCACGGCGAGCAGGTGGTCGCACAGGGCGTCCGGGTCCGACGTGCCCGCCGCCGTCGCCGCCGCGAGCAGCCGGTCGAACCCCTCGTCGATGTCGGCCGAGCGGCTCTCCACCAGCCCGTCGGTGAACAGCACCAGGCTGGCCCCCCGCGGGAGGACGCCGTCCCACTCGACCGCCTGCGACGGCGGCGCACCCAGCATCCGGCTCGGTCGCACCGGCAGGAACTCCGCGCGGCCGCCGCACAGCAGCACCGGCGGCGGATGGCCCGCCGAGGCGATCCGCAGGCGGCCCGAGGACGGCTCGAGGGAGGCGAACAGCGCGGTGGCCATCCGCCGCAGGCCCAGCAGCGGCCAGCCCGCCTGCAACCGATCGATGACCGCCCCCGGGGCCGGACCGTCGGCCAGCAGCGCGCGGTAGACGCTGCGCAGCTGCCCCATCGTCGCGGCCGCGGAGATGTCATGACCGACCACGTCGCCCACGGCGAGACCCACGCGCCCCCCGGGCAGCTGGACGACGTCGTAGAAGTCCCCGCCCACGTCGACCCCGTGGGTGGCCGCCAGGTACCGCACCGCGATGCGCAGACCCTCCAGCACGGGCGGTGCCGGCGGGAGCAGGTTGCTCTGCAGCGCGTGCGAGGTGCGGACGGCGAGGTCGAAGCGCTGCGCCCGCGCCACCACCAGGCCCAGCTGCAGCGCCAGCTGCTCGGCCACCTCGACGTCGGCCCCGGTGAACGATCCGCGCCGGCGGTCGGCCGCGATCGTGAGCACGCCGAGCTGCCGGCCCTCCGCGGTCAGCGGCACCGCGAGCACGGCGGCCAGCTCCAGCGTCCGCATCGCCTCGAGGTGCTCGTCGTCGACGGCGACCCTCCGCAGGTAGTCGTCGTCGACCGCCCGGATCCATTCGGTCCGGCCGGTGCGCAGCGCGCGCACGCTCGGGTGCGCGGTGGAGCGGCGCGGGAGGTGGCGGGTGCGCAGCTCCTCGGCCAGTTGCCCGCGCGCCGGATCCCGGTGCCGCACCGCCGGGCGGGTCAGGCCCTCGTCGGAGTCGAGGTCGACGACGCAGAGGTCGGCCAGCCGGGTCACCACCAGCCCGGCCAGCCGGTCGACGGTCTCCGCCACGTCGGCGGCCTCGGCGAGCAGTCGGGCCGCCTCCAGCAGGAACGACGCCCGCTCGGCCTGCCGCGCCGTCTCCTCGTGCAGGCGGGCACGCTCCAGCGCCTGTCCCGCCTGGCGGCCGATCGTCCAGAGCAGGTTGACGTCGGCGGCGGCGAGGCCGGCGGACTCCTCCGGCGGGTGCAGGCTGATCAGGTCGTCGACGCCCTCGCCGAGGGCGAGCACCAGCACCCCGAGGCGCCGGCCGTCGGCGGTCACCGGCACCACCACGAGCTCGGAGAGCCTCGATGTGCCCATCGCCGCGGACAACGCCGGCTGCATCCGCCGCAGCCGGTCGTCGCGGACGACCGTCCGGACCCCGCGCGCGAGCTCCACGGCCAGGTGGCTGCCCGCGGCATCGCGCAGCTCCTGCAGCAGGTTGTCCGGCAGCCCGTCCGAGCGCACCGGCCGGAGCGCCGGCGGAGCCGCGGGGTCGTACGGGTCGGCCTCGACCAGGACCAGCGCAGCCCCGCGCGCGTGCAGCGCCTCCCGGCTGCGCTCGACGATCACCGAGGCGACGTCCTGCACCGAGGTGGCGGCGGCCAGGTCCGACACCACCATCTGCAGCGTCAGCGACCGCAGCTCGGACTCCTCCGCCGTCCGTTGCGCGGCCAGCAGCTCGCGCTCGTACCGCCGCCGCGCGGTGGCCTCGAACACCGTCGCGCGCACGAGCAGGGGCGTGCCGTCGTCGTCCCGGATCTCCACCGCGTTGGCCAGGCACGCCAGCGGCGTCCCGTCGGCACGCACCAGGTCCAGCGCGATCTCGCGCACCGCGCCCTGCATGCGCAGCAGCGGGACCAGGTGGGTCTCGTAGTAGACCCGGCCGCCCATGCTCAGCAGGTCCTGGAAGCGCACCCCCAGTACCGCGCCGGCCGGCCGCCCGATCCAGTCGCAGAAGGTCCGGTTGACCTTGACGATCCGGCCGTCGGGCAGCGAGGAGAGGTAGCCCATGGGGGCGTTCTCGTACAGGTCGGCGGGATCGTCCTCGAGCAGGTGGTCCAGCCGGCCGTACTCCTCCCGGCCGCCCTCCTCTCGGCCGCACTCCTCCGGGCAGCTGCCGCCCGGGCCCTGCGCCCCCCTCACCGTCACCCCGTCAGGAAGGCCCGGATCGCCGCCGCCGTCTCCCCGGGGGCGCTCAGGTGGGGGCAGTGACCGGTGGCCTCGAGCCGGGTGAACACGCTGCCGGGTATCTGCTCGTGCACGTACCGGCCCACCACCTCGGGCGCGATCACGTCCTCGGTGCACTGGAGCACCAGGGTGGGGACGGCGACACCCGCCAGGTCGCCGCGGTTGTCGGACAGGAACGTCACGCGGGCGAAGTGCCGGGTGATGTCCGGATCGGTCCGGCAGAAGCTGTTGGTGAGCTCGGCGGCCAGCTCCGGTTGGTCCGGCGTGCCCATGATCACCGGGGCCATCTGCGTCGACCAGCCGAGGTGGTTGGCGTCCAGGGCGTCCAGCAAGCCGGCGATGTCGGCGCGGCTGAACCCGCCCACGTAGTCGCCGTCGTCGACGTACCGCGGGCTGGGCCCGATCATCACCAGCCCGCCGAAGACCTCCGGGGCCTCCTGCAGGGCCAGGACGCCGATCATCGCGCTCACCGAGTGCCCGACGAACACCACGTCGGTGAGGTCCAGCTCGCGGCAGATCTCGACGACGTCCGCGGCGTACCCGCGCAGCGAGTTGTACTTCGCGCGGTCGTACGCGGCCAGGTCGGAGTTGCCCGCGCCCACGTGGTCGAAGAGCACGATCCGGTGGTCGTCCTCGAACTCCGGGACGACGGCGCGCCACATCTCCTGGTCGCAGCCGAACCCGTGGGCGAACATCATCGGCCGCCCCGAGGGCGAGCCGACGAGGCGCACGCAGTTCCGCTGCAGGACGTCCTCCACCAGGCTGACCCTAGGGGAGGACGCCAGGCCTGTCTCCGGTTCGCGCGCCCGCGGACCGGTCACGGTGGGTCAGCTCCCGGACGCCGGACGGAGAGGCTCACCGGCGCCCGGCCGGGACCGGACCGGCCGGTTCCGCACACCCCTGTCGGGCCGTCCCGGACGGTCCTACCCTCGCCGCGTCGTCCCCGGTGCGGGCCGCCGGAGCGACGGCCCGACGCCGAGGGAGGTGCACCATGACCACTGTCCGGACCCGCCCCGGCGCCGCCGTGCTCCCGGTGCCCCGGCGCGCGCCCGACGACGCGCCGCCCGGCCGGTGGCGCGTGCCGGCGGCACCGGGCAGAGCCGTCCCCACCGACCAGCGGGTGCTGCACCAGGTGGTCCGCCGCGAGCTGCGCCTGCTCGCCGAGCTGCTGAGCTGGGCACCACCGGCCGAGCCCGCCCGCACCCGGGCCCTGACCGCGCACCTCGACCTCGTCGGGCGGTTGCTGCTCGCGCACCACCGGCGGGAGCGCGACGCCCTGTGGCCGGCGCTGGTGGGCGCCGTGCCGGGTGCGCAGCAGACCGCGCTGCGGGCCGTCCTGGACGACTGGACCGCGCGCTCCGCCCGCATCGACTCCGCGGTCCGCGACCTGTCCACCGCGGCGCGGCAGTGGGCGGTGGCGGGTACACCCGCCGCCCGCGACGGCCTGGCGCTGGCCTGCCGCCGCCTGGCCGGCGCCGTCGAGGACCACACCGCCGCCGAGGAGCGCGACCTGCTGCCGCTGCTGGACGCGCACCTGGAGCGCACGCACTGGCCCGCCGTCGCCCCGGCGGCCTCCTGCCGGCTGACCGGACGCGAGCGGCGGCTCGTGCTCGGCCTGGCGCTCGAGGACTGCTGCGCCGGGGACCGGGCACGGATCCTCAGCGGGCTGTCCCCGCTGGGCCGGCTCGCCTGGCGGTGGCGGGGCGCCCGCCGGTACCGCGCGGTCGTCGTCCGCCTCCGGGGTGCGCCCCCGGCACGCTGAGCTGCGGGGTCAGTAGCGGGACGTACCGCAGTCGGTGCACCGCTTGCGGACGGCGCTGGTCTCGGTCCGGCAGTTCTCGCAGGTCCAGTGGTCGCGCCGGCTGCCGTCGGGAGCCGTCGGCGCAACCGGTCGTTCCAGGGTGCTCGTCGTCATGTCCGTTCCCCTCGTCGAGTACGGGGACGACGCTAGGCAGCCGCTGTGACGGCAAGGTGTCCGCAGGGTTGCCGTTGCTCCGGGCGGCGATGAGTTGGCTCACTCGGCGCGGTCTCCCTGCCATGACGACCTTCGTGCTGGTCCCCGGCGCCGGTGGCAACGCCTCCTACTGGCGGCTGCTGGTGCCGGAGCTGGAGCGCCACGGGCACCGCGCCCTGGCCGTCGACCTGCCCGCCGCCGACCCGGACGCCGGGCTCGACGCCTACGCCGGCACCGTCGTCGACACCGTCCGGACGGCGCCGGGCGGCTCCCCCGACCCCGTGGTGGTCGTCGGGCAGTCGATGGGCGGGCTCACCGCACCGCTGGTCTGCGACCGGCTGCCGGTGCGCCTGCTGGTGCTGCTCAACGCGATGGTGCCCAGCCCCGGGGAGACGGGCGGCGCGTGGTGGTCGAACACCGGGCACGCCGATCCCGGGGATCTCACGGAGGCGTTCTTCGGCGACGTGCCCGCCGACGTCGCCGCCGCGGTGCAGGCCGAACCCTTCGCGCAGACCGGCCGCCCGTTCGAGGACCCCTGGCCGCTGGACCGCTGGCCCGACGTGCCCACCCGCGTGCTGGCCGGCCGCGACGACCGCTTCTTCCCGCCGGACTTCCAGCGCCGGGTCGCCCGGGACCGGCTCGGCCTTGCGGTCGACGAGCTGCCCGGCGGGCACCTCGTGGCCCTCGGCCGCCCGGTCGAGCTCGCGGAGCGGCTGGCCTCCTACCTCGACGCCTGACCCGGCCGACACCCCGGCGCCCCGGTACTGCCGGTGGGTCCCGTCAGCCGGGCGGCCGCGCGCATAATGGGCGGCCGCCACGAGCGGCACTCCGCCGGGACCAGCACATCTTCCGACCGAAAGCGGCACCTCTTGTCGACAGCTCGATCCGCGGACGCCCCCGACTCCGGGACCGCCGCGGAGCAGCCCTACGTGACCGCGCTGTTCGACCGGCTGGACGAGGTGCGGGAGCGCAGCGTCGGGCGCCTGGCCGACGCGCTGGCCCTGGTGCCGCACAACCCGCAGGCGGTCGGCGAGCGGGAGGCCGCCGTCGAGCTGCACAGCCGGCGCATCGTCGCCCTGGACGCCGCCGAGAGCGGCCTGGTCTTCGGCCGGCTCGACCGCCACGACACCGCGACGCCCCGCTACATCGGCCGCATCGGGCTGTTCGCCGACGGCGCCGACGAGCCGCTGCTGGTCGACTGGCGGGCGCCGGCCGCGCAGCCGTTCTACACCGCGACGGCGCTGCACGACCAGGGCGTGCGCCGCCGCCGGCACATCCGCACCCGCGGCCGCACGGTGGTCAGCGTCGCCGACGAGACCCTCGACATCAGCGAGGCCGCGCTCCAGGACGGCGCCGGCGAGCGGGGCGGACTGGCCGGGGAGTCGGTGCTCCTCGCCGCGCTGAACGCCTCGCGCACCGGCCGGATGACCGACATCGTCCGCACCATCCAGGCCGAGCAGGACCGGATCATCCGCGCCGACGTCCGCGGCGTGCTGGTCGTGCAGGGCGGGCCGGGCACCGGGAAGACCGCCGTCGCGCTGCACCGGGCCGCCTACCTGCTTTACACCCACCGCGAGCGGCTGGCCCGCAGCGGCCTGCTCGTCGTCGGCCCCTCCCCCACCTTCCTGAGCTACATCGCCGACGTGCTGCCCTCCCTCGGCGAGACCGGCGTCGTCCTGGCCGACCTCGGCGGGCTGCGCCCCGGCCTGCAGGCGCACGCGCCGGAGGCGCCCGAGGTCGCCGAGGTCAAGGGCCGGCTGGCGATGGCCGACGTCGTCGCCGCGGCCGTGAAGCGGCGCCAGGCGGTGCTGGACGGCCCCGCCGAGATCACCATCGACGGCATTCCGGTGCGGTTCACCAAGGCCGACGCCGCCCGCGTGCGCAGCCGCGCCCGGTCGGTCTCCCGGGTGCACAACGAAGCCCGGCCCGCCGCGGCGCGCACGGTGATCGAGCTGATCGCCGGCAAGTACGCGGACAAGCTGGGCGAGAACGTCCTCGGTGGGGCCAACCTGCTGGACCAGGGGGACGTCGCCGCACTCCGCCGCGAGGTCTCCGCCGAGCCCGCGGTGCACGCGCTGGTCGACCGGCTCTGGCCACGGCTGACCGCCGAGCGGGTGCTGCGCGACCTGTTCGCCTCCCGACGGCAGCTCGACGCGGTCGCGACCGGGCTGACGGAGGCGGAGCGGGAGCTGCTGCACCGCCCGTCCTCGTCGCCGTGGACGCCGGCCGACGTCCCACTGCTGGAGGAGGTCGACGAGCTGCTGGGCATCGACGAGTCCGCGCAACGGCGGGCCGAGGAGCGTGACCGGCAGCGCCGGCTCCGGGACGCCCAGGAGACCCTCGACATGCTGCACGGCTCGCGCTCCACGGACGCCGAGACGCCAGACGAGGCCGAGGAACTGCTGGCCGGCGACCTGCTCGACGCCGAGGGCCTGGCCGACCGGCACGAGGAGACCGACTTCCGCAGCACCGCCGAACGGGCCGCGGCCGACCGCACCTGGACCTACGGGCACATCATCGTCGACGAGGCCCAGGAGCTCTCGGCCATGGCCTGGCGGCTGCTGCTGCGCCGTTGCCCCACCCGCTCGATGACCGTGGTGGGCGACGTCGCCCAGACCAGCACGCTCGCCGGCGCGACGAGCTGGTCCGACGTGCTCGACCCGCACCTCGGCCGCACCTGGCAGCTGGAGGAGCTCACCGTCAACTACCGCACCCCGGCCGAGATCATGGCCGTGGCCACCGAGGTGCTGGCCGCCACCGGCACCCCGGCGTCGGCCGCGACGTCGGTGCGGTCCACCGGCGTGCACCCGTGGGCACAGCGGGTCCCCGACGCCGACCTGGCCGACGCCGTCGCCGAGGCCGCGCTGGAGCTGGACAAGGAGGAGGGCACCCTCGGCGTGCTGGTGCCGCGCAGCCGGCTGGACGCGGTTGGTGCCGCGGTGGCGGCCCGGCTGCCCGCCGAGCCCGACCGGGCCGACGCGCCCGTCGTCCTGCCGCCCGAGGGCGCCAAGGGACTGGAGTTCGACTCGGTGCTCGTGGTCGACCCGGCCGCGATCGTCGCCGAGGGGGTGCGCGGCTGGAACGACCTCTACGTCGTCCTCACCCGCGCCACCCAGCGGCTCGGCGTGGTCCACCCGGGCGTCCTGCCGCCCGAGCTCGGCGGGCTGGAGCAGCGCTCCTAGTACTCAGCGCACCTGGCCGACGTCGAGCAGCACGCCGTTGTCCGGTCGGGCCGGGATGCGGTGCAGCGCGATCTCCAGGTCCTGCTCCGGCACGTCGAACTCCAGCCGGGCCAGCCGGACGGCCAGCGCGGACAGCAGGCCGACGGTGAGCTGCTCCCCCGGGCACCGGTGGTTGGTGCGCGGGTCACCGCCGCCCTGGGGGACGAGCTCGAAGGCGCCGATCTCCCGGTCCAGGAAGCGCGCCGGCCGGAAGTCGTACGGGTCCGGCCACAGCTCCGCGTCGTGGTTCTGCCCGTAGAGGTCGAGCAGCACCATCGAGTTCGCCGGGATCCGCTCGCCGTCGAACTCGGTCTCCTGCGGTGCCCGCCCGCCGATGAACGGGGCGAAGGGGTAGAAGCGGCGCACCTCGTGCGCCCACGCCTCGGCGAATGCCGGATCACCGGTCGCCAGCCGCACGCGGTGCTCCGGCCAGCGGATCAGCGCGTGCCCGGAGAAGGCCATGAACCAGGCGACGGCGGTGGTCGGCCGGATGATGTTGAGCAGCTCGACCGCCGCGACGTGCGGGTCCAGCCGCTCGCCGTCGGCGTCGGTGTGCCGGGCGACGACGTCGACCGCGCAGCCGTCGGGCACGGTCACCACCCCACCGCGCACGTCGGTCACCAGCTGGGCGAGCCAGGCCTCCCGGCGCCCGCGGGCCCGGCGCGCCCGCCAGTGCCGGGGACCGCCGGTGGCGAACCCGTCGACCATCGAGACCAGGTCGCGGGCCAGCGCCGGCACCCCGTCGTCGTCGATCGGCACGCCGGCCCAGCGGCAGACGGTGCCGGCGATGACCTGCGCCGACTCGTCGAACAGCACGATGCGGCGGCCCCGCCAGCCGGCGGCGGCGTCGTCCCAGGCGGAGGTGGCCTGCTCCACCAGCGCGGCGATGCCGTCCTCGCGCATGAGCAGCGCGACGAACATCGCCTTGCGCACCCGGTGCATCTCGCCGTCCAGGGTGTGCACCGCCCCCTTCCCGAACAGCGTGCCCTGGACGGGCTCGGGGATGGCGTGCGCCCGGCGGACGTGGTTCTCGTCGTAGAGGAAGCGGGCGGCCTCGGGCCCCTCGATGCCCAGCACCTTCAGCCCGCCCAGCCGGGTGGGCACGGTGCGCCGGCCCAGCTGCCGCCGCTTGTCGGGCAGCCAGCCGTATCCCCGGGTCAGCAGCTCCAGGCTGTTCTCGAGTCGCGCCATGCCGGGGCCTCTGCCCCGGGGGCCGGGGCGGAAAACCGGATCGCGCCCGATGCCGGGTTCAGGAGCCGCAGCCGCCCGCGCCGCAGGCGCAACCACCGCAGCCGCCGCCTCGCGGCGCCGGGGGCGGCTGGGCGGCGACGGTGCGCAGGTTCATCGCGCTGACCAGCACCGGTGCGGCGAGCACGACCAGCATCAGGGCGGCCACGACGGTGGCTGCGCCGGCCGCCCGGTCCCAGTCCCGGGCGAACCCGGTGACCACCAGGAGGCCGGTGACGAGCACCCCCCACACGAGCAGCGCCTGCCCCCCGCGGCGTGCGGTGCCGCTGCGGGAGAGCAGCGCGAGCGCACCGGCCAGCAGGACGACCGGCACGCCGACCAGCAGCACGAGGGCGGCCGCCCCGCCGGAGGCGAGCGCGACGCCCAGGGCGAGCAGCCCGCCCACCGCGGCGACCGACCCGAGGGTCCGGGCGCGACCGGCCACCTCGCCGGCCAGCCGGGGCGCGCTCCGGAGCAGCGCTCCGCCGCGGACGGCGAGGAAGAGGCCCAGTGCGCCGAGCAGGAGCCGCGCCCCGCCGTCGGACCACGCGATCGACGCCCCGGCGACGGCGACCATCGCCACACCGAGCGCGAGCCACATCGGCCACGCCCGTCGGGCGACCTCGCGGGTCGGCTGCGCGGTCAGGACGGTTCCAGCGGTAACCACGGCTCCAGTGTCCCCCACCGTCGGGGGACGACGGCAGGCACCGGAGGAGAAGCCGTGCCACTGTGAGGCGTTGATCATCCGTCCACGACAGGGAGTGCGGACATGAGCGTGCACGGTTCGGCCGACAACGCGGCGAGGGCCGCGGACGGCGACAAACTCGAGAAGCTGGCCCAGGTGGGCCTCGTCTCCTACGGCGTGATCCACCTCGTGCTGGCCTGGCTGGCGGTGCAGCTGGCGTGGGGGAAGGCGAGCGACTCGGCCAACCAGACCGGTGCGCTGCAGACGCTCGCGGAGTCCCCGCTGGGGCAGCCGCTGCTGTGGGTGGTCGCGTTCGGGCTGGTCGCGCTGGCCCTCTGGCAGTTCCTGGAGGTGCTGCGCTGGCGCTCGGGCTGGTCGGCGTCGGGCAAGGCCCGCACCCAGGCCCTCGAGCGGTCGGGCAAGGCGGTCGCGAAGGCCATCATCTACGCGGCCCTCGCGGTGGTGGCCTTCCGCGTGGTCACCGGCAGCGGCTCGTCCGGTTCCTCGTCGCAGAGCACCGCGGCCGGCGTCTTCGGCTGGCCGGCCGGGCGCTGGATCGTCGGCATCGCGGGCCTCGTGGTCGTGGGGGTCGGCGCCTACCACGTCTACAAGGGCGTCTCGAAGCGCTTCCTCAAGGAGATCGACCTGAGCGAGGCCCCGCAATCGGCGGTCCGGCTGGTCACCCGGCTCGGGCAGGTCGGCTACCCCGCCAAGGGCATCGCGCTGGGCGTCGTCGGCGGGATGCTGGTGTGGTCCGCGGTGACCTTCGACCCGGCCAAGGCCTCGGGCCTCGACGGCGCGCTGCGTCTCATCGTCCAGGCACCCTTCGGCCAGATCCTGCTGACCCTCGTCGGGCTCGGCATCGCCGCCTTCGGGGCCTACCTGCTGGTCCGCGCCCGCTACCCCGAGCGCACCTGACGAACGGCCCCGTTCCCCTCATGACTCGCACGCTCGCCACGAGCCTCGGAACGGGGCTGACCGTCGGCCTGCTCGCCAAGGCCCGCGAGGTCACCGACCACCCGGTGCTCACCCACCTCGCCCGTGTGGGCCTGACCGCCTACGGCGCGATGCACCTGCTCATCGCGTTCCTGGCCGCGCGGATGGCGTTGGGCCTGCGCGGTGCCGACGCCGACCAGACCGGCGCCCTGCAGACCGTGGGCGCCGGTCCGGGCGGGCGGGCCCTGCTGTGGGCGATCGGTCTGGGCCTGCTCTCCCTCGGCCTCTGGCAGGCCGACGAGCGGCTGCCCGCCCTCACCGACGACGCGCTGCGGATCCCCGGTGGGACCGCGGCGGTGTGCCTGGTCGCGGCCGGGGTGGTCGCCGTCGGCCTGTACACGCTGGTCCGCGGGTTCACCGGAGGGTTCATGCGGGACATCGACCTGACTGCGGCACCGGACCGGTGGGAGCCGGTCATCGAGGCGGTCGGCCGCGTCGGCTACGTCGCGAAGGGCATCGCCTTCGGACTGGTCGGGGTGCTGCTGTGGCGCGCGGCCACCTCGGCCGACGTCACCGGGGCCACGGGCCTCGACGGCGCCATGACGGCGATCGCCGGGGTGTCCGCCGGCCCCTGGCTCCTCGCCGGGGTCGCGGCCGGGTTCGCCGCGTTCGGCGGCTACGCCCTGGCGCGCGCCCGGTACCCCGACCGGGACCCGTCGTCGTGAGCCGGTCGGGCAGCTCCTCCCCGCGCGGCGGCCGGTTCAGCACGCTGCGCCGCCTCGTCGGGGGCGCGCTCTGGCCGCTGCCGGCGCTGGCCGTCCTGGGCGCCATCGGCCTGGCCTTCGGCCTGCCGGAGGTCGACTCGTGGCTCCAGCAGGGCGAGGACAACGAGCCCCTGGCCTACGTGTTCGGCGGGGGTCCGTCGGCGGCGCGCACGGTGCTGTCGGCGATCGCGTCGTCGCTCATCTCGGTCACGACCCTGTTGTTCTCCCTGACCATCGTCACCCTGCAGCTGGCCAGCAGCCAGTACTCGCCGCGGCTGCTGCAGACCTTCGTGCGCGACCGGGTGGTGCAGCTGTGCCTCGGCACCCTGCTCGGCACGTTCGTCTACGCGCTGGTCGTGCTGCGCACGGTGCGCTCGGCGGACGAGGCCGGGACGGGGGCGTTCGTGCCCCGGCTCTCGGTGACCGTCGCGCTGGTCCTGGCCCTGGCCTCGGTGGGCGCGCTGGTCGCCTTCCTCAGCCACCAGAGCCGCCAGCTCCGGGTCGAGACCATGCTGCGGGACGTGCACGTGGAGGGCGCCGCGACGCTGCGCCGGCTCGCCGCCAACCAGGAGGACGACGGGGTCCCCGACCTCGACCTGCCGCCGGTCCCGGCACACGCACGGCCGGTACTGGCCAGGCACAGCGGGTTCCTCGTCCAGGTCATGGAGGCTCCGCTGCTGAGCGCGGTGTCGGAGGCCGGCGCGGTGCTGCGGCTGATCCCCCGCCCCGGGGAGTCGGTGCTCGCCGGGATCCCGGTGGCCTGGACCTGGAGCGTCGGGACCAGCTCGGAGCCGCCGATCGAGGAGCTCGAGGCGGCCGTGGACGAGCAGCTCGTCCTGAGCTACGAGCGGGCCTACTCGGTCGACCCCAGCTACGGGCTCCGCAAGCTGGTCGACATCGCCGCCCGCGCCCTCTCCCCGGGCATCAACGACCCGACGACCGCCGTCCACGCGCTCTCGCACATCTCCGACCTGCTCGGCCTGGCCGCCTGCCGGACCTCGTGGCACCGCCGGCTGTCCGACGAGGACGGCACGCAGCGTCTACTCCTGCCGTCGTGGGACTACCCGACCCTGCTGTCGCTGGCCATCACCCAGCCACGGTCCTACGGCGGGAGCGATCCGGCCGTGGCCGACCGGCTGTTCGGCATTCTCACCGAAGCGGGGTGGCACGTCCGGACACCCGTGCAGGAGGACGCCGTCCGCCGGGAACGGGACCAGCTCGTCGCCCAGTACGACGACGAGGGCCTGCCGGCCGGCTGGACCGCCGACGACGTCCGGCGGCGGGCCGGGGCCGTCGACTCCGCTCTCGCGGGCGAGTGGCCCCGGCCCTGACACCCGGGTCCGCAGACCCCGGGCGCGCGGACGTCAGGTCCGGGGACCGCCGGCGGCGTAGATGACCTGGCCGGAGATGAAGCCGGCGCCCTCGCTCACGAAGAACGAGACGGTGTGCGCGATGTCCTCGGGCTGCCCGGCCCGGGCCACCGGGATGGCCGCAGCGCGCTTGGCCACGTAGGGCTCCCACTCCTCACCGATCCGCTCGGCGGTCGCCCGCGTCATGTCGGTGACGATGAACCCGGGGGCGATCGAGTTGGCCGTGACGCCGAACTTGCCCAGCTCGATGGCCAGCGTCTTGGTGAAGCCCTGCAGGCCGGCCTTGGCGGTGGCGTAGTTGGCCTGGCCGCGGTTGCCGAGCGCCGAGACGCTCGACAGGTTGACGATCCGGCCCCACTTGGCCTCGATCATGTGCTTCTGGGCCGCGCGGGTCATGAGGAACGAGCCGCGCAGGTGCACGTGCATGACGACGTCCCAGTCGGCGTCGCTCATCTTGAACAGCAGGTTGTCCCGGGTGACGCCGGCGTTGTTCACCAGCACCACCGGCGGGCCGAGCTCCGTGGCGATCCGCTCGACGGCGGCCTCCACCTGGTCGGCGTCCCCGACGTCGGCGGCCACGGCCAGGGCCCGCCCGCCGGCGGACTCGATCGCGGCGACGGTGTCGGCGCAGTCCTCGGCCTTCAGGTCCAGCACGGCGACGGCGAAGCCGTCCTGCGCCAGCCGCAGCGCGGTGGCCGCCCCGATGCCTCGCGCTGCGCCGGTGACGATCGCGACCTTGCTCATCAGTTGCTCCTCGGGTTCGAGCGGGTGGCCCCGCTGCAGGGGCCCACCACGAGCGTGCGAGTGGTGGGGGGCAGTGGGGTCCTTCGTCAGGCGACGCGCTCGAAGACCGCGGCCAGGCCCTGGCCGCCGCCGATGCACATCGTCTCCAGGCCGTAGCGCGCCTCGCGCCGGTCCATCTCGCGCAGCAGGGTGGCGAGGATCCGCCCGCCGGTCGCGCCGACGGGGTGACCGAGGGAGATGCCGGAGCCGTTGACGTTGGTCCGCTCCCAGTCCTTCTCCGTGAACTCCCACTCGCGGGCGACGGCGAGCACCTGGCTGGCGAAGGCCTCGTTGAGCTCGATCAGGTCGATCTCGGCCAGGCCGAGACCGGCGACCGCGAGCGCCTTCGCCGTGGCCGGCACGGGCCCGATGCCCATGGTCCTCGGCGGGACGCCGGCGACGCTCCAGGAGACCAGCCGGGCCAGCGGCCGCAGTCCGAGCTCCTCGGCCTTCTCCGGCGTGGTCACGATGCACACGGCGGCGCCGTCGTTCTGGCCGCTGGCGTTGCCCGCGGTGACCGTGGCCTCGTCGTCGTCCCGGCCCATGATCGGGCGCAGCCGGGCGAGGGTCTCGACGTTCGAGTCGGGCCGGATGTGCTCGTCCCGGTCGACGACGGTCTCGCTCTTCCGGCCCTTCACGGTGACCGGCACGATCTCGTCGGCGAACCGGCCTGCCTCGGCGGCCGCGGCGGCGCGCTGGTGGCTGCGGACGGCGTACTCGTCCTGCTCCTCGCGGCCGATCTTGTACTCGCGGCGCAGGTTCTCGGCGGTCTCCAGCATGCCGCCGGGCACCGGGTGGTTGGTGCCTCCGGCGGTGACGCGGCCGCGGACGAGGCCGTCCTCGAGCAGCACGCCGGTGCCGGCCCGGACCCCCCAGCGCATGGCGGTCGAGTAGAAGGGCGCGTTGCTCATCGACTCCGCACCGCCGGCCAGGACGAGGTCGGAGGCGCCCGACTGCACCTGCATGGCTGCGTTCACGACGGCCTGCAGGCCGGAGCCGCAGCGCCGGTCGATCTGCAGCCCGGAGGCGGTGACGGGCAGGCCCGCGTTCAGGGCGGCCACGCGGCCGATGGCGGGCGCGTCCATGGTGGGGTAGCAGTGGCCCAGCAGGACGTCCTCGACCGACTCACCGGGGATGCCGGTGCGGTCGAGGAGCGCCCGGATGACCGTGGCCGCGAGCTCCTGCGCCGGGACGTCGCGCAGCGAGCCGCCGAAGCCTCCGACCGGGGTACGCAGTGGCTCGCAGATGACCGCATCTCGCACGGGTGTCCTCCTGGGGTAGGTCCGCGTCCGCGGCCCCTGGAGCGGCCGGCGCACGTCGTAGGAAGTGTGCCCGGCAGCACAGCGGGGCGTGCACGCACCCTCCCACGCCGGGAACCCGGCGGCTCGTCGGCCGCGGCGGGGCTACCGGCGGGCGGGCCGGAGCGCGGAGGTCAGGCGACGCTCTGGTCGCCGGCCTCCGGGTCGACCTGCTCGGCGTTCAGGAGCTGCCACAGCCCGGTGATCTGCAGCGGCCGCACGACGGCGCGGGACGAGGCCAGCACGCGCATGGGGATCTGCTGCTCGCCGGCGCGGCGGTGTGCCGCGGCGAGGACGCAGAGCCCGGCGGAATCGAGGAAGGTCACCCCGCACAGATCGACGACCAGCTCGTCGAGCGAGGTGTCGAGGACCCCGGCGAGCCGGCTGTCCAGCACGGGCGCGGATGAGGAGTCGACCTCGCCGGCGGCGATGATCCGCACGGTCCGGCCATCGGCGACGACGTCGACCCGGACGAGATCGGTGACCTGCGGTTCGGCGAAGGATGCGGCCACGGAGTGCGCCTCTCGGGCGGGTGGAGCCGAAACCCCGCGACGGCGAAGGACGTGCCCCGTTCGGGGGCGCGCAACGTATCCGGCGCACGAGGAACGGCTGACTGTTGAACCGCAGAACCCACCGTACGGACCCCCCACCACCCTGACAAGGGTGCGATCCGCTCCCCGCCGGCGACGGCTCCCGGGTGGTGACGACTCCCGGGTGGCTGCGCGGATACTGGGCCGGTGACGACGAAGCCCCGACGCGGACGGATCCTCGGCGCGGTCCTCGGCGCCGTCCTCACGGTCGCCCTGGCGGCCGCGGCGTTCGTCCTCCTCGACGTGATCGTCGCCGCGGCGGTGACGGTCGTGCTCGTCACCGCACTGGGCATCGTCCTCGCGGCCAGCGGGTGGGAGCAGCACTCCACCTACGAGGAGCGGGAGCAGGCACGGGCCATCCGGCGCAAGGAGAAGTGGGACCGGAACGAAGCGGCCCGGCGGCGGGACCGGGAGAAGTGGGCGGCCCACCAGGCCCGCCAGGCCGCCCGGCAGACCGACAGCGCCGACGGCGACCGGTAATCCGCTCGACGGCGGCGCGACCGGTTCGTAGGTTGCCGGCCATGCGGTACTCCGTGCGCCTGCGCACCTCCTGAGCTCGGGGCCTCCGCGCCCCTCTCGAGCCCTCCCTCCCGAGCGCTCGTGCTCCTCGCCGGTCCCGGCTCCCGTCGGCCGGCCGCGGCGCCCCGCCCTCGTGCGGGCGTCTGCTCCCCCACCCGCGCCCTCAGGGCCCCGTGCTGCCCGGGGGCACCCGCACAGCCTCACCTGGAGGTACCCCGTGTCACGACCCAGTTCTCCTCCCCCCGGCCCCGCGGCCGACGCCCGTGCCGGTCTGCCCGAGTCCGACGCCGCAGCCTTCGACCGGCTCGCCGTCGCCGTGCTGGCCTCGCCGTCGGCGCCCCTGGGGCCACTGCTGCGCGCGCAGCTGCCCGGCACCGCCGGGGTGCAGTGGCTGCGGCACGAGGGCCTGGCCCCGACCACGCGGCCGACGGCGCTCAGCAGCGCGCAGTGGCGCTCGCTGTTCGACTGCTGGACCCGCACGGCGCGGGCACCCGGCCCGGGTGCTCCGCGATCGGGGCGCGGTGGACGCCCGTCGACGCACGGCCACGCGCCCGGAGCCACCGCCATCCCGCGCTGGGGCCAGTGACGGCGTCCCGTGGTGCTCAGCCCTCGAGCGAGTCCTCGGCCGCGAGGCCGAGGGCACGCCCGGGGAGCGCGAAGGCCTCGGTCAGCGCCTGGCGCAGCTGCCACCGGCCGACGCGCCAGGCTGCGGCCCGCCCCAGCGCCTCCGGCGTGCCGTCCACCCGGTCCGGATCGCCCGGCCACCACGGCACCGGCCGGTCACCGACGGCGAGCCGCGGGTCCACCGCGACCTCGCCCGGCAGCTCGTCCAGCCCCAGCCGGGCCGCCGCCAGGTCGGCCCCGGGCAGCTCGGCCCAGCGCCGGGCGGGACCCGGGGAGCCGGTGACGACCCCGCGGACCACCTCGGACGCCAGCGGGAGGTCCAGCAGATCGGCGACCGGCCCCGGGAGCCCTCCAGCGGGGACGACGTCGGCTCGCACCAGTGGCTGCAACCACGGCGCGTCGAGGACGACGGCGTCGCCGGACACCCGGTCTCCCGCCACGCGGACGCGGGCGGGCGGGTCCACGTCGACGCCGTCGAGCGCCACGGCGAGCCGCGCGTACACGGTGCGGAGCGGGGCCGGCCGGGCGGTGCGCGCCGGATCGCCGAGCCGGTGGAGGAGCTCGACGGCGCTGTCGACGTCGGCCAGCACGTCGTCCAGCGTGGCCGGGGGGCGGAGCAGCTCCAGCAACTGCGCCGGCACGTCCGCCGGTTCGTACAGTCCCTGTAACGGCCCTGGTCCGGGCCGGCGCAGGCGATCGGGGCGCCGGCCGCCGAGGACCGGGTGCGTGGAGAGCCACCAGCGCAGGTAGCCCGGCGCGGCCGCCCCGCCCAGCAGCACGTCGTCCCACGCCGGGGCGGGCAGCCCGGTCAGCAGCCGCAGGGCGGCCGGCCAGTCGGCCACCAGCTCCAGGTCGCGGACAGCCGTCAGCGGCGGCCACTCCGGCGGAGGCGCATCCGCCGGCAGCCGGTCGAGGACGGCGTCGACCCAGTCGTCGGCGCCGTCGACGTCGAGCCCGTCCGGGTCCTCGGCCGACACGAGCGCGAACGTGCCCAGGACGCCGGTGCGGCGCAGCGCGTCGCCGTCGACCGTCGCGGCGAAGACGGGGTCGAGGACCCCCAGCGCTCCCGGCTCGAGGACGGCGGCCAGCCCGGAGCCCGGGAGCAGCAGCTCGCCGGCCGGCGCCCATCCCCCTTCGGCGTCGGGGAGGGCGAGCTCGGCCAGCCAGGTCAGCCCGTCGGCCGCGGGTCCGGCCGCGGCGACCAGGGCCAGCACCGCAGCGGCCAGCGCGTCCGGCTCCGGTCCCCCACCGCCGACGTCCTCCACCGCGTCCAGCGACGACTCCACGGCGGCCCGGACCGCCGGATCGGCCAGCACCGCCGCGGGGGTGGCCGGCCGCGCGCCCAGCCGTTCCAGCAAGCGCCGGGCCGCCGGCGACGCGACGGCCTCGGGCTCGGCCAGCCGAAGACCCAGCGGGGCGAGCCGGGAGGCCGGCAGCCCCTCCTCCGGCAGCAGCACGCCCGGAGGCCCGTGCGCGGTCCGGCCGTCGGCCAGCGGCACTGGCAGCGCACCCAGCTCCTCGCGGTCGGCGCCGTCCAGCGCCGCGTAGAGCCGGGCCCACCAGGCCGGCGGCCGGTCGATCCCGCGCACCGCCTCCACCGCGTCGGCGATGCCGATCCGCCGCACGCCGAGCGCGGTGAGTGCGGGGGCATCGGTCCGCGGCGACCACCCGGCCGGCAGCAGCCCGGGCACGACGCCCGTGAGCGCGGCCACCTGCTCGTCGGTGGCGTCGGCGAGGACCACCGCCCGCGCTGGGAGCACCCGCGACCCGTTCCCGGCGACGGGCAGCCAGGCGGTGTTCCGCAGGCGGTCGAGCGCGGCGGCGCAGACGGCGGCGTCGAGTTCCGCTCCGGCCAGCCGCGTGCCGGGGACGAGCGCGAGCAGCGCCGGGTCGGCCGGCAGCCCCGCCAGGAGGTCCGCGTACGTCTCCGCCGCGGCCGACACGAGCGCGTCGGTCACCGGCCCGGGGAGCACGTGCCGCCGGTCGGGGCCGAGCGGGAGCGGCGCGATCAGCCGCACCGGCAGGCTCAGCGGCTCGTCGCTCGGGGTCGGCGCGTGCACGACCTGACGGCCGGGCAGCGGGCGTGGGACGCCGTCGTCGTCGACCGGCACCGCCCAGGTCAGCGACCAGCCCCGGCGGGTCCGCTCCTCGACCGGCCGACCGGCGAGCAGCTCCGGGGACAGCTCCCCCGCCCGGGTCGCGACCGCCCAGCGCGTGACGACGTCGCCGTCGGTCAGCCGGACCAGCGGCGGGACGCCGTCCCGGGACAGCAGCCGGCGGGTGCCGTCGACGGACACCTCGATCGCGCCGAGCCCGGGCAGGGCCAGGAGCAGTTCGGCGTCCAGCGCGGACAGCGCCGCGGCGACGTCGGCGCGCAGTCCCGGGCGCAGCGGCAGCACCACCTCGGTCGCGAAGCCCTCCGGGGGCGCGCCCTCGGCCGGCTCCGGCAGCCGCAGCACGGGGACGGCGCCGTCGCGGGCGGCCAGCTCGGCGGCGAGATCCGGCACCGCGGCGACGGCGGCCCGGGTGCGCGCGGCGCTGAAGCGCACGCCTCCGGCCGCAGAGTGCACGGCCGGCTCGTCGGTCACCGCCAGCACCGCGGCGAACCCGACGCCGAACCGGCCCACGCTCGCGGGGTCGTCGCGCTTGGCCGAGGCGCGCAGCGTGGCCAGACCCTCCACGCCCGCGGCGTCCAGGGGCGCGCCGGTGTTCGCGGCGCGCAGCACCGGGTCCGGCCCACCGGAGAGGGCCAGCCGGAGCCGGCCCGTCTCCCCCGCTCTCCGGGCCGCGTCCGCCGCGTTCTGCGCCAGCTCCACCAGCAGCCGGTCGCGGTACCCGCCGCGGACCAGGTCCTCCTCGGCGTTCGCGTCCTCCCGGAAGCGGGCCGGCGAGTCGGTCCACGCGGCGAGCACCCGGCGGCGCAACACGCCGGTGCCGAACGGGTCGGCGACGAGCGGGCTCCTCACAGGTTGGAACCCTAGAGTCCGGTACACCCCCTCCGGGTGACTCGTGGGTTGGTGCCTCCGGGGTCCGGGCACGGGGTCCCCGACGGGCGACGCCCGGTCGCGGCAGGCTCGGAAGGCGGTGACGGTGGGTCTCTGGGAGGTCGCGCGTCTGCCGTCCGGGTTCGTCGAGCTGTGGTGCCAGGAGCTCAGCTCGCTCGCGGAACTGGCGAAGCTGCGCGCCCGGCTGCGCGCCACCATGACCGGCAGCCCCACCGTCGAGCGCCCCGCCGAGGAGCACTGGTCCGAGCGGCTCGTCCTCATCGCCGACGAACTGGCCTCGAACGCCCTCCGCCACGGCGGTGTGCCGGTGGCCGCCGCGCTCAGCCGGGTCGACGACGAGTGGCTGGTCGCGGTGAGCGACTCGGCACCCGGCGTCCCGCCCACCCCCGCCCAGGGCCGCGACCCGGGCAAGGGCGGCTTCGGCCTCTACCTCGTGGCCGACCTCTCGGCACGGCACGGCTGGACCACCATCGGGCGCGGCCAGAAGACCGCGTGGGCCGTCGTCGAGGCGGTCTGACCGCTCTGCTGCTCCCCAGGTGACCCGTCGGTGACCTGCGTCCCATGTCGCTCGCGAGGAGATGGACACGGTCACGGGCCCGACCTAGGCGCGGCGGCCCAGGCGGGCGAGGACGCGGGTGGCGCGGTCGGCGTCCGCCGGTGGCTCGATGCCGTCGCGGCAGATGCCCTCCATGTACAGCGCCGGCCCGAACCCCTCGATCCCGCGCTCGATGCGGTCGAGCTCGTCGTCGGTCAGCGCGCCGTCCAGCCCGGCGGTCCGGGCGACGTCCCAGCGGTGCACGACCATGTCCCAGACGTAGAACTGCTCGAACGTCGCACCCACGGTGCTCGGCCCGAAGAACCCCTCGTACGGCGTGGCGACGACGTCGTCGGTGAGCGCCTCCCGCACCCGCGTCGCGTGGTCCCGCCAGGCCGCGGCGGGGTCGGCCGCCAGGTCGGGTGCCGTGCCCATATCGATGCCGCGCTGGCCCAGGAAGTCCCGCTGGGTCTCCACCAGGTGCCCCACCACGTCGGCGGCCGACCAGCCCTCGCACGGGGACGGCTCGCTCCAGGCCCCTGCGGGCAGGGCGTCGAGGACGGCGGTCAGCGGGCGGTCGGCGGTCTCGTAGGACGTCGCGGTCGCGTTCATGGCCGGAGACTGCCCGACTGCGGCACCCTGCGTCTTGATGAAACCCGACAACGACCGGCTGGACGCCATCGCCCGCGCCCACCTCAAGGACCCGCGCGACGCCTCCCACCGGATGCACCGCTACGAGGCTGGGGGCGAGTTCACCGGACTCCTGCAGTGGTTCTGGATCCCCGTGTGGTCGGTGCCGCCCGGGCAGGAGGCGCCGCAGAGAGTGCTGCAGTACCCGAACTCGCTGATCGTCGTCGCGCAGGACTACGCCCGCTTCTACGGCGTCGTGTCCGGGGTGTCGACGACGACGCTGTCCGGCGACGGCTGGGCGGTCGGGGTCGCCTGCGCCCCGTCGGCCGGGTTCCTGCTGACCGGGGTCCCGATGGCGGCGTACACCGACCGCGCGGTCGACGTCGGCGAGGTGCTGGGCGACGCCGGAGACAGCCTCACCGACCGGGTGCGGACGGCGATGGCGGACGACCCGGCCGATACTGCCGCGCACGCCGCGGCGATCGCCGCGTTCGGCGACGCACTGCGCCGCTACCTCCCGGTGGACGACGAGGGCGAACTGGTCAACCGGCTGGTCCGGTTCGTGGAGTCCCGCGGTGACGTCGCCCGCGTGGCCCAGGTGTGCGAGGAGTTCGGGCTCGCCGAGCGGGCGCTGCAGCGGCTGGTGCACCGGCGCATCGGGCTGACCCCGAAGTGGTTGATCCAGCGGCGCCGGCTGCAGGAGGCGGCGGAGCGGCTGCGCACCTCCGGCACGTCGCTGGCCGAGGTGGCCGCCGCGCTGGGATACGCCGACCAGCCGCACTTCTCCCGCGACTTCTCCGCCGTCACTGGCATGACGCCCCGCGAGTTCGCCGCCCTGCACGCCCGCTGACACCCCGCTCCTCCGAGGAGAGGCAGACTTTCGGTACCGGAAGTCCCCGGCCTCCCCCGGACTTTCGGTACCGAAAGTCTGGGGCGGCGCTGCGGTGGTCCGGATGGACGACTCACCCGATGTGACCTGTCCCTCCCCGCGCCTGGGACCAGACGAGCGACGCATCTGGTTGAGTACTACGTACCGGCGCCGCCCTCGCTCACCCTGAGCGGCAGGAATCGACGTCGGGCTGAGGCTGCGCCACCTTGGTGCGCCCGGCTGACCGACGTCTCGCCGACGATGCGAGCCCGCCCTGCCCCCGTGCAGCCGTGCCGGTGCTCGCGTGCGCGAGGTGGAGTGCAGCCCACCGAACGTCGAAGGACTCCCGTGACCTCCAGCACCAGCAACTCCCCCGCCGCCCCCTCCGAAGGCGGCCCCCGTCGCCGTCGTGGCGGCCGCGGTCGTGGCGCCCGCCCGGCCGGCGACCAGCAGGCTCCCCAGCAGCACTCCCCCGCCGCCGCGGCACCCGCGCCGGTCGTCGTCCCCGTCGGGGCGGATGCCACCGTGCTGCCCACCGACACCACCTTCGAGGCCCTGGGCGTCCCCGCCCCCCTCGTCGAGGTCCTCACCGGTAGCGGCATCACCGCGCCCTTCCCGATCCAGGTCGCCACGCTGCCCGACAGCCTCGGCGGCCGCGACGTCCTCGGCCGTGGCCGCACCGGCTCGGGCAAGACCCTCGCCTTCTCCCTCCCGCTGGTCGCGCGACTGGCCGCGTCCGACAGCAAGCGGATGGCCAAGCGCCCCCGTTCGCTGATCCTCGTCCCGACCCGCGAGCTGGCCAACCAGGTCGCCGCCGTCGTCGATCCGATGGCCCGTGCGCTGGGCATGCGCACCACCACGATCTTCGGTGGCGTCGGCCAGAACCCCCAGGTCCAGGCGCTGTCGCAGGGTGTCGACGTCGTCATCGCCTGCCCCGGCCGGCTCGAGGACCTCATCCAGCAGGGCCACTGCGACCTCGGCGCGATCGAGGTCACCATCCTCGACGAGGCCGACCACATGGCCGACCTGGGCTTCCTGCCCGGCGTCAAGCGGATCATGGACCGCACCCCGAAGGTCGGCCAGCGGATGCTCTTCTCCGCCACGCTCGACAACGGCGTCGACATCCTGGTCAAGCGCTACCTGGACCGCCCGGTCACCCACTCGGTCGACCCCGCCGTCGCCCCGGTCAGCACCATGACCCACCACGTCTTCCACGTGCAGACCGCCGACAAGGGCGAGGTCGTGCGCCAGCTCGCGGCGGGCCTGGGCCGCAGCGTGCTGTTCACCCGCACCAAGCACCAGGCCAAGAAGCTGGCCAAGCAGCTCACCGCGCAGGGCATCCCCGCCGTCGACCTGCACGGCAACCTCAGCCAGAACGCCCGCGAGCGCAACCTCGAGGCGTTCAGCAACGGCACCAGCCGGGTGATGTGCGCGACCGACATCGCGGCCCGCGGCATCCACGTCGACGACGTCGCGCTGGTCGTGCACGTCGACCCGCCGACGGAGCACAAGGCCTACCTGCACCGCTCGGGCCGCACCGCCCGCGCGGGCGCCGGTGGCACCGTCGTCACCATCACCACCCCCGACATGGTCGGCGAGGTGCGCACCCTCACCCGGCAGGCCGGCATCAAGCCGCTGGTCAGCACGATCGCGCCCGGTGCGCCGCTGCTCGAGGAGCTGACCGGTCCGCCGGCGCCCTTCGTCGAGCCGGCTCCCGTGGTGGAGCAGCAGCCGCAGGGGCAGGGCGGCGGACGCCGTCGCCGCGGCGGCTCGGGCACCGGCACCTCCTCCGCGAAGCCCGCCGCCTCCGGCGGTCGCGGCGGGTCCGGTGGCGGCGGCGGTCGCCCGTCGGGTCCGGCCCGCACCCGCGCCGAGCTGGCCGCCCGCGCCGGTTCGTCGTCGGCGGCCTCCTTCAGCTCCCGCTCGCGTCGCGGCGCTCGCTGACCCGTGTGATTGGCCGGACGGGTGATGGGCACTGCCTCCCCATGCTGAAGCTGCCCATCACCCTGTCCGAGATCGCCCCCCGGATCAGCGCCGGGGCGTTCATCCTCAACAGCGGGCTCGGCAAGCGCGCCGTCGACGAGGAGACCGCGGCCGGCATGCACGGCTTCGCCGCCGGCACCTACCCCTTCCTGCAGAAGGTGCCACCGCAGCAGTTCGTGCAGGGCCTGTCCGCCGCCGAGATCGCCGTCGGCGCCGCGCTGCTCACCCCGTTCGTGCCCACGTTCACCGCCGGCGCCGCGTTGACCGCCTTCTCCGGCGGCCTGCTCGGTCTCTACCTGAAGACGCCTGGCATGCGGAAGCCGAACAGCCTGGCTCCCACCGAGCAGGGGCTGTCCATCGCCAAGGACAGCTGGCTGGTCGGCATCGGCATCGGGCTGATGACGCGTGGGCTGATGGAGCGCCGTCCCCGGGTGACGGTGAAGAAGGCCACCAAGCGGGCGGACAAGCAGGCGAAGCAGGCCGCCAAAGAGGCCCGCCGCGAGGCGAAGGCCGCCGCCCGGAGCTGATCCGGGCGGCCGCTGCCGGCCCGGGCCCGCACTGCTGCCCTCGGTACGGTCGGGCCGTGGCCAGCATCGACGTGACGCCGACGACCCTGCACATCCGCCTCTCGCGGACGGAGAAGATCCTCGGCCTGCTGCGCGACCTCGACGCGCCCAGGTCGGCGATCACCTCCGTGACCACGGTGCCCGCCGGGCTGGACGCGGTGCGGGGACTGCGCGCACCGGGCCTGGGCCTGCCGGGGCTGCGGGCCATCGGGACCTGGCGCCGTCGCGGGGAGAAGACGTACGTGTCGGTCCGGCGCGGTCAGCCGGCGGTCCGGGTGACCCTGTCCGGGCAGCGGTTCGACGCCGCGCTGATCGGCACCGACGACCCCGAGCGCGTGGCCGCCGGGCTGCGGCCCGCCGGCTGAACGCACCGGGCGCTCCCGACGTCTCCGTCGAGGCGAACCGGATCGCGCGCCGGGACGAATGAGCCTGGACAGGCCTGCACGGTGCTGCAACTCTGCAGCACCGGCTCCCGGCACGTCGCCGCCCGCCGGGTGGCGCTGCCCGCCCTCCAGGAGGACGTCCCGTGACCCAGTCGCACCGCACCGCAGCTCTGGCCCGCCCCACCGCACGGCGAGGGGCGGCCGTCGTCCTCGCCGGCCTGCTCGCACTGACCGCCTGCGGGGGGTCCGACGACGACGACAGCACCGCGGCCGCCGCGACTCCGAGCAGTGCGGAGGCGGCCCCGACGAGCGCGAGCGAATCCCCCACCTCGAGCGACGCCCCCACCTCGAGTGCCGCGGAGGAGCCGGCGGGCGGCACGCTGGAGGTCAGCTCCGTGGACTTCGCCTACGAGCTCGACTCCACCGAACTCGCGGCCGGCGAGTACACGATCAACCTCACCAACGAGGGCGGCGCCTCCCACGACCTCGTGGTCGAGCGGGACGGGGAGGAGATCGACAGCACCGACGTGATCGGCCCCGGTGAGTCCTCGACGGTCACGGTGGAGCTGGAGCCCGGGGAGTACGTCTTCTACTGCTCGGTCGGCAACCACCGGTCCATGGGCATGGAGGTGTCGGTGACCGTCACGTGACCACCGCCGTCAGGCCGGGCCGGGGCACCGGCACGGCGATCGCCCTGCTCCGGATCGCCGGAGCGCTCCTGCTGGCGGCCATCGCCGCCATCCACCTGTACCTGTGGCAGGACGGCTACGACACCATCGACGTGATCGGGCCGGCGTTCCTGCTGCAGGCGGTGCTCGGCTTCGGCGGGGCGCTGCTCCTGCTGGTCGCACCGCCGCGATTCCTGGTCTGGGCGGCGCTGCTCGGCCTGCTGTTCGCCGCCGGTTCGCTGGGCGCGCTGCTGCAGTCCACCTACGGTGTGCTCGGCCTCGAGCCCGGGTTGTTCGACTTCGTCGAATCCGACGTCGCGCCGTGGTGGCAGGAGTCCTTCTGGGTCGAGATCGCCGCGGTCGCCGTCCTGCTGGTCCTCACCGTGCTGGCCTGGCGCCGGCGGCAGCACGCGGCCTGACACCCGCCGTCCTCCCTCACCGCACACCGTGAGGGAGGACGCGCCGGGACCAGGTCACCTGATCCCAGCGACGGCCGTCGGGGTCAGTTGCCGCTGGCGAAGGCGGCGTCGAACGCCGCGTCCGGCGGGTCGAAGGCCAGACCGCGCACGAACTGCAGCGCCTCCGGCGCACCGACCAGCCGGTCCATGCCGGCGTCCTCCCACTCGATGGAGATCGGCCCGTCGTAGCCGATGGTGTTGAGCATCCGGAAGCAGGCCTCCCACGGGACGTCGCCGTGCCCGGTGGAGACGAAGTCCCAGCCGCGCCGGGGGTCGGCCCACGGCAGGTGCGACCCGAGCCGCCCGTTGCGGCCGTTGGTCATCTGCTTCTTCGTGTCCTTGCAGTCCACGTGGTAGATGCGGTCGCGGAAGTCCCACAGGAACGACACCGGGTCGAGGTCCTGCCAGACCATGTGGCTGGGGTCCCAGTTCAGACCGAACGCTTCCCGGTGGCCGATGGCCTCGAGCGTCCGCACCGTCGTCCAGTAGTCGTAGGCGATCTCCGACGGGTGCACCTCGTGCGCGAACCGGACGCCCACCTCGTCGAACACGTCCAGGATCGGGTTCCACCGGTCGGCGAAGTCGCGGTAGCCGTCCTCGACCATCGAGTCGGGCACCGGCGGGAACATCGCGACGGTCTTCCAGATCTTGGACCCGGTGAACCCGACGACGACGTCGACGCCCAGGTTGCGGGCCGCCCGCGCGGTCAGCTTCATCTCCTCGGCCGCGCGCTGCCGGACGCCCTCGGGCTCCCCGTCGCCCCAGACCCGGGCGTTGACCAGGTTGCGGTGCCGCTCGTCGATCGGGTCGTCGCAGACGGCCTGGCCGTTGAGGTGGTTGGAGATGGCCCACACGCGCAAGCCGTGCTCCTCCAGCAGCGCGAGGCGCTCGGCCACGTACGCGTCGTCGTCCGCGGCGCGCTGGACGTCGAGGTGGTCCCCCCAGCAGGCGATCTCCAGGCCGTCGTAGCCCCACCCGGAGGCCAGCCGGCACACCTCCTCGAACGGCAGATCGGCCCACTGACCGGTGAACAGCGTGACGGGACGCGGCATGGCGGGTCCTCCTGGGTCGAGGGACTTTCGGTACCGAAAGTCCGCGGCTAGTCCTGGATGAGGGTCCAGCTGGAGTCGGCGGCGGCGCTGCGCTCGACGGCGTCGAGCACGCGTTGCACCTGCAGTCCGTCGGCGAACGACGGCGCCGGGTCCTCGCCCGCCGCGATGGCGGTCACGAGGTCGACGACCTGGTGGGTGAACCCGTGCTCGTATCCCAGCCCGTGCCCGGCCGGCCACCAGTTGCCGACGTAGGGGTGACCGGGCTCGGTGACCACGATGCGGCGGAAGCCGGCGGTCCCGGCCGGCTCGTCGCCGTCGAAGAAGTGCAGGACGTTCATGTCCTCGAAGTCGAACGCCAGGCTGCCGCGGGAGCCGTTGATCTCGATGCGGATGGCGTTCTTGCGGCCGAGCGCGAACCGGGTGGCCTCGAAGCTGCCCAGCGCGCCGCCGGAGAAGCGGCCGAGGAAGACGGCCGCGTCGTCGACGGTGACCGCACCGGTACCTCCCGACGGCTCCGGGCGCTCCCCGACGAACGTCTCCAGCATCGCGCTGACGCCGGTGAGCCGCTGCCCGGTGATGTGCTGGGTCAGGTCGACGACGTGCGCGCCGATGTCGCCCAGCGCGCCCGATCCGGCGTGCTGCTTGTCCAGCCGCCACGACATCGGCGCGGCCGGGTCGGCCAGCCAGTCCTGCAGGTACTGGGCCCGCACGTGCCGGATCTGCCCGAGCCGTCCCTCGGCGACGAGTTGCCGGGCCAGCCCGATCGCCGGCACCCGGCGGTAGGTGAACCCGACCATCGCGCGGACGCCGCGGGTGGCGGCCTTCGCCGCGGCGTCGGCCATCGCCTCGGCCTGCGCGACCGTGTTGGCCAGCGGCTTCTCGCACAGCACGTGCTTGCCGGCCTCGAGCGCGGCGATCGCGATCTCGGCGTGCGTGTCCCCCGGGGTGCAGACATCGACCAGGTCGACGTCGTCCCGCTCCAGGAGGCGGCGCCAGTCGCTCTCGGTCTCGCGCCAGCCGAGCTTGCCGGCCGCGGCGGTCAGCCGTCCGTGGTCCCGGCCGACCAGGACGGCGAGGTCCGGCCGCAGCGGCAGGTCGAAGAAGTGGGGGGCGGTCCGCCAGGCGTGCGAGTGGGCGGCGCCCATGAAGGCGTAGCCGATCAGCCCCACGCGGAGGGTCGGCGTGCCGGATGGGTCGGTCATGGCAGCTCCGGGAGGACGGGAACTCGGGGTCGTGCGGACCGCTCCGGACCGGCGCCGGTCACGCCATGGTCCGCTCGATCTCGGCCGGCGAGGCGAGCACGTGCTCGACGACCATCGCCGCCGCGCCGAGGACGCCGGCCCGGTCGCCGGTCTGGCTGAGCTCGATGCGCAGGTCCTGTGCGGCCAGCGGCAAGGTGCGGCGGTAGATGGCCTCGCGCACGCCGGCCAGGAGGCCGTCGTTGGCGAGGGGGCCGCCGATGACGACGACCGACGGGTTGAGCAGGGTGACGACGTCGGCCAGCACCTGGCCGATCAGCCGTCCGGAGTGCCGCAGCACGGCGAACGCCTCGGCGGACCCCGACCGGGCCAGGCGGGCGACGTCGGCCATGGTGGCCACGTCGACGCCCTCGGCCCGGAGCCTGGTCACCATCGCGCCACCGCTGGCCACGGCCTCCAGGCACCCGGTGTTGCCGCACCGGCAGGGCACGCCCTCGGCGTGGGCCACCTGCACGTGGCCGAGGTCGCCGGCGGCCCCGCGGGCTCCGCGGCGCAGCGCCCCGTCGGAGATGATCCCGCTGCCGATCCCGGTGGAGACCTTGACGAACACGAGGTCGGGGACGTCGGGCCACACGGCGGACTTCTCGCCGAGCGCCTCGACGTTCACGTCGTTGTCCGCCACCGCCGGGCAGCCGAGCCGCTGCCGCAGGTGCGCGGGGACGTCGTACCCGTCCCACCCCGGCATGATCGGCGGCGAGACCGGCCGTCCGCTGGGGTGCTCGACGGGGCCGGGGAGGCCGATGCCCACCCCCAGGAGTGCGCGCCCGTCGGAGCCCGTCCGGGCGAGCAGCTGCCTGCCGACGTCGACGATGCGGTCGAGGACGACCTCGGGGCCCGCCGCGATGTCGCAGTCCTCCACGCTCTCGGCCAGCACCTCGCCGGCCATGTCGGTGAGGGCGACGCGCGCGGAGGTGACGTCGAGGTCGGCGGCGAGCACCGCGCGGGCCTGCGGGTTGAAGGCGAAGCGGGTCGGCGGACGCCCGCCGGTGGACGAGGCCTCGCCGACCGCCTGGACCAGTCCGCTGGCCAGGAGCGCCTCGACGCGCTGGGCCACCGTGGACCGCGCCAGGCCGGTCACCTCGACCAGTTCCGGCCGGGTGCGGGGCACCCCGTCGCGGAGCAGCGTGAGGAGTCCCCCCAGGCCGGCCGGCGGAGCGCTGGTCCCCGCACCGGGCGGCGCGACTGTCTCCTGGGTCACAGCCGGGAGCATAGCCACAACTTCTGCCGGCCATTGGTCACAAGTCGGCAACGCTGCGGTTACTTCTGCTTGACCGTCGAACAAAGCCTGTGCCACGGTCGGCCCATGCCAGTGACCGCCGTCACGATCCCCTCCCAGGGGCGCCGATGGCCGACGAGCCCGGTGTCCCGGTGAGCACCCCCGCGCCCGCGGCGCGCCCGGACGCGCCGCTGGTCGAGATCCGCGGCGTCAGCAAGTCGTTCTTCGGCGTGGAGGTGCTGCACGCGGTCGACCTGGACATCCGCGCCGGTGAGGTCCACGCGCTCGTGGGCGAGAACGGCGCGGGCAAGTCGACGCTGATGAAGATCCTCGCCGGCGTGCACACCGCCGACGCCGGCACCGTCCTCCTCGACGGCCGCCCGGTCCGCCTGACCTCCCCGCTGGAGGCCCAGCACGCCGGCATCTCGACCGTGTTCCAGGAGTTCAACCTCCTGCCCGAGCGCACGGTCGCCGAGAACGTCTTCCTCGGCCGCGAGCCCCGGCGCCGCGGACTGGTCGACGCCACGCGGATGAACCGCGACACCGAGGCCCTGCTGGACGACCTCGGCGTGCACGGCATCTCACCCCGGACGCCGGTCCGCGCGCTCTCGGTCGCCGAGCAGCAGGTGGTCGAGATCGTCAAGGCGCTGTCCCACGACGCGCGCATCATCTCCATGGACGAGCCGACCGCCGCGCTCGCCGAGCACGAGGTCGCCCTGCTCTACCGCCTCGTCCGGACGCTGAAGGACCGGGGCATCGCCGTGCTCTACGTGTCGCACCGGCTGAAGGAGATCTTCGACCTCGGCGACCGGATCACCGTGCTCAAGGACGGCTCGCTGGTCGACACCGTCGACGCCACCGACGTCACCCCCGACCAGCTGGTCCGCAAGATGGTCGGCCGCGACCTCGGCGGCTACTTCCCCGACAAGCGCCCCGGCACCGGACCCGGGGACGTGCGGCTGTCGGTGCAGGGCGGCGGGAACGCCTACGTCGACGGCATCGACCTCGAGGTGCGGGCCGGCGAGATCGTCGGGCTGGCCGGGCTGCAGGGCAGCGGCCGCACCGAGATCGCGCACGCCCTGTTCGGCGTCGAGCCCTTCAGCCGGGGCGAGGTGCAGATCGACGGACGGACCGTCTCGCCGCGCTCGCCGCGCCAGGCGGTCCGGGCCGGGCTGGCCCTGGTGACCGAGGACCGCAAGGCCCAGGGGCTGGTGCTCAACCAGTCGGTCGCGGCCAACGCCCGCCTCGTGCTCGACGCGGTGCTGCCCCGCGCCAGCCGGCAGCGCACCCGTTCCATCCCCGGCATCCTGTCCTCGCTGGAGCTCACCGCGCGCAGCGGTGCCCGCGAGGTGCAGTACCTCTCCGGGGGCAACCAGCAGAAGGTCGTGCTGGCCAAGTGGCTGGTCACCGACCCCGCCGTCATCGTGCTCGACGAGCCGACGCGCGGCATCGACGTCGGAGCCAAGCGCGCGGTGTACGAGGCGATGCGGGAGCTGTCCGAACGGGGCGTCGCCATCCTGATGATCTCCTCGGAACTGCCCGAGCTGATCGGCATGGCCGACCGCATCGTGGTGCTCGCCGACGGGCGGATCAGCGGCACCCTCGGCGCCGGCACCGACGAGGAGACGGTCATGGCCCTGGCCACCGGAACCGCTGCACCCGGGCCCACCGGCACAGGGACCACCGGCACAGGGACCACCGCCACGGAGGTCCGGGCATGACGACCACCCAGCAGCGACCGGCCCCGACGGAGGGCAGGTACCGGCGGCAGGGTCCGAGGCTGACCACCACCGTGCTCATCTACCTGGCGTTCGTCGGCGTGCTGGCCGTCGGCGCAGTGCTCGTCGGCATGGACGGCGACAACCTGTTCGCGGGCACCAACATCATCGACATGCTGACCCGCACCAGCGTGCTGGGCTTCATCGCGATCGGCCAGACCTTCGTCATCCTCTGCCGCTCGCTGGACCTCTCGGTCGGCCACGTCGCCGCGCTCAGCAGCCTGGTCGGCGCGACCACCATGGCCGGGGAGGAAGGCCGGCTGGTGCTCGGCATCGGTGCCGCGCTGCTCGCCGCCGCCGCGATCGGCCTGGTCAACGGGCTGGTCGTCACGAAGCTGAAGGTCAACCCCTTCATCGCCACCCTCGGCATGGCGCTGATCATCCAGGGCTACCTCGACACGGAGTACCAGGGACCGGCCGGCGCGGTGCCCGACTCCTTCCAGAACTTCGGCTACACGCGCATCGGCGTCGTCCCGCTGTCCACGGCGATCATGCTGCTGTGCGCGGTCGCCGCGATCGTCTTCCTGCGCCGCACCCGGACCGGCTACTCGATGTTCGCCGTCGGCGGCAACGACGAGGTCGCCCGCCTCTCGGGCATCCGGACCGACCGCACGATGATCACCGCCCACGTCCTGTCCTCGGTGCTCGCAGGCGTGGCCGGCCTCCTGCTCGCCTCCCGGTTCAGCACCGGCGTAGGCGCGCAGATCTACGGCGCGGGCTACGAGCTCGAGTCGATCGCCGCGGTCGTGCTGGGCGGGACCCTGCTCATGGGCGGGCGGGGCGGCATCGCGGGGACCATCGCCGGCGTGCTGATCCTGGCCGCGCTGGACACCGTGTTCCGGCTGCTGGAGATCGACCCGTTCGTCCGCGACGTCCTCCGCGGGCTCGTGATCATCATCGCCGTCGCCATCTACGCCCGGCGCTCGATCGACCGGCGCGGCAACCTGGCCCGCTTCGCCCCGGGCCGGCCGGAGCGGCCACCGGGATCAGCCGACGACGCCGAGCGACCCGCGGAGGTCCGAGCATGAGCGCCCCCACCGCGACGCGCCCGACGCGGGCCTCCTCCGCCGGCGCGGGCGTGCGCCGCCTCTTCGGGGGCGGCACCCCGACCGTGTTCGCGCTGCTGGCCGTCGTCCTGGTGGCCATCACCCTGCTGAACCCGTCGTTCGCCGAGCCGCCGTCGCTGATGTCGTTCCTGCGGGCGGCCGCCCCCCTGGTGATCCTGGCGATCGGCCAGTACTTCGTCATCGTCTCCGGGGAGTTCGACCTCTCCGTCGGCGCCCTGGTCGGCGCCCAGGTGGTCATCGCCGCGAAGCTCATCGACGGCGAGGAGGGCCGGGCGCTCGGCGTCGTCGGGCTGATGTTCGCCTTCGGCCTCCTCGTGGGGATCGTGAACGGCCTGGTCACCACGATCCTGCGGGTGCCGTCGTTCATCACCACGCTCGGGACGATGCTGATCCTGGCCGGCGCGATCCGGTACTGGACCGGCGGCGCCCCGACCGGCGCGCTGTCGGAGAACTTCCGCCAGTGGGGCCGCGGCGGCATCGACATGCCGGTCGTGCGGCAGCTCCCGTGGGCGCTGCTGATCATGCTGGCGATCGGTGTCGCGGCCGTCGCGCTGATGAAGTCGCCCTACGGCCGCACGCTCATGGCGGCCGGTGACAACGCGACCGCCGCGGGCTTCTCCGGGGTCCGCGTGTGGCGCGTGCGGACCGCGGCATTCGTGCTGTCCAGCACGCTGGCGACGGTCGCCGCGATCCTCATCGGCGGCTTCGCGGGCGTCACCGCGCAGGTCGGGCAGGGGCTGGAGTTCACCGCCATCACCGCGGTGGTGCTGGGCGGGATCGTGCTCGGCGGTGGCCGCGGCTGGGTCGTCGCCGCGATGGCCGGTGCCCTGACCTACCAGGCGATCGAGCGGCTGTTCACCCAGCTGGACCTGCCCTCCACCGCCCGGCCGGCCCTGCAGGGCGTGATCATCATCGCCGCCGTGGCCTACGCCGCGCGGACCGGCGTGGTGCGGCCGGCCGTTCCTCCGCTGGACGTCCCGACCGACGACGACGGGGAGACCACCGCCCCCCGTCGGCCGGCAGAGCCCCCGACCGACTCCCCACCGGGAAGGACGACGTCCCCGTGACGCCCGTCCCACCGGCAACCGACCCCCGCACAGCCTGCACACCGGCTCACCCGAGCCGGACCAACCAAGGAGGAACCTTGCGAGGTACCACGACGACCTTTGCCTGTCTCGCTGCGGCGAGCCTGGTCCTGACCGCCTGCTCGACCGACTCACCCGATGAGGACACCGAGGGCGGGACCGCCGCCGAGAGCCCCGCGGAGGGCGAGTTCTTCGTCCGCGCCGACTACGAGCGCCAGCTCGAGCAGCGGGACGTCGAGCCCACCGGCGACGCCTCGGAGCCGTGGCTGCAGGCCATCGACCCGGAGATGGTGGACACCTCCGAGTACGCCATGGAGGGCCCGGCCACCGTCTGCTTCTCCAACGCCTCGGTCAGCAACCCGTGGCGGGTGACCGGCTTCATCACGATGCAGCAGCAGGTCGAGGTCTTCCAGGAGTCCGGCGAGATCGGCGAGTTCCGCGTCTCCGACGCCGGCGACGACGACAACAAGCAGATCTCCGACATCCAGGCGTTCGTCCGCTCCGGCGACTGCGACGCGATCATCATCTCCCCCTCCACCACGGCGACCCTGACCCCCGCGGTCGAGGCGGCGTGCGAGAGCGGCGCACCGGTCATCGTCTTCGACCGTGGCGTGAACACCGACTGCCCGGTGACGTTCATCCACCCCATCGGCGGCTACGCCTACGGGGCCGACGGTGCGGAGTTCCTGGTCGAGAACCTCGAGCCCGGTGACACCGTGCTCGCGCTGCGCATCCTCCCGGGCGTCGACGTCCTGGAGAACCGCTGGGCGGCGGCGCAGGAGATCTTCGCCGACAGCGAGCTGGAGGTGCTCGGCGACGAGTTCACCGGCGGCGACGCGGCCCAGATCAAGGACATCGTCACGCAGTACCTGCAGCGCGGCGACGTCGACGGCATCTGGATGGACGCCGGTGACGGTGCCGTCGCCGCCGTCGAGGCCTTCGAGGACGCCGGCGAGGACTACCCCGTCTTCGTCGGTGAGGACGAGCTGAGCTTCCTGCGCAAGTGGGAGGAGACCGGCATGACCGCGATCGCGCCGGTGTACTCCAACTTCCAGTGGCGCACGCCGATCCACGCCGCCGTGCGGATCCTCAACGGCGAGGAGGTCCCCGAGGAGTGGGTGCTCCCCCAGGAGCCGATCACCGAGGACAACCGCGCCGAGTTCCTCGAGGCCAACGAGGGCCTGCCGAGCCTGCACTACGCCAAGTTCGGTGGCGAGGACCTGCCCGGCTTCCCTGACGCCTGGGTGGACCGCGACTGACCGCTCCACCACGGACTGCGGGGACGGGGCGCGATGCCCCGTCCCCGCAGTCCGTCCACCACCACCACCGACCGGAGGCCTCCGTGCACCGCAGCATCGGCGTCAACACCTGGGTGTGGACCTCGCCCCTGACCGACAGCACGCTCGCCGACCTGGCCCCCCGCGTGCGCGACTGGGGTTTCGACGTGATCGAGCTCCCGGTCGAGAACCTCGGCGACTGGGACCCGGTGCGCGCGCGGGCCCTGCTGGACGGCCTCGGGCTGGCCGCCACCGTCTGCCTGGTCATGGCGCCGGGCCGCGACCTCGTCGACGCCGAGCCCGCCACGGTCGACAGCACCCAGGACTACCTGCGAGGGGTCGTCGACGTCGCGCACGCCGTGGGCGCGACCGTGGTCGGCGGGCCGGCGTACGCGGCCACCGGCCGGACCTGGCGCATGACGGCCGCCGCGCGCACCGCCGCCTACGCCGAGCTGGCCGCCGCCCTGGCACCGGTCGTCGACCACGCCCTGCAGGCCGGCGTGCGCATCGGGATCGAGCCGCTCAACCGCTACGAGACCTCGCTGATCAACACGGTCGACCAGGCGCTGCTCGCGCTCGACCCGCTGCCGGTGGAGGGGTGCGGTCTGCTGCTGGACGTCTACCACATGAACATCGAGGAGCAGGACGTCGCGGCGGCGATCCGCCGGGCGGGCGAGCGCATCGCCCACGTCCAGGTCTGCGCGAACGACCGCGGCGCCCCCGGGGCCGACCACCTCGACTGGCCGGCGATCCTCACCGCCCTGGACGACGCCGCCTACTCCGGCCCGCTGTGCATCGAGTCCTTCACCGGCGACAACGAGACGATCGCGACGGCCGCCTCGATCTGGCGACCGCTCGCCGCCACCCAGGACGCCATCGCGGTGGACGGTCTGGCCCACCTACGCCGGCTGACGACCGGCTGACGACCGGCCGGCGTCCCCGCACAGGAGGGCGGCCACCTCGGCCGGATGCGTCTGGGGCGTCATGTGCGCCGCCCCCGGCAGCTCGACCAGCCGGCCCCGCGGGGCGTCGTCGGCGAGGGCCGCGGCCCAGTCCGCCCGGCAGAGCGAGTCGCGGCTGCCGCGCACCACGCTCACGGGAACGGGCACGCGGGACAGCCGCCGCTCGATCCGGTCCGGTGCCGCCAGACGCCACAGGGCGCGCATGGCCCGCGGCCCGGTGTGCAGCCACTGCACGAGGATCCGCGGCACCTGCCACCAGGGCTCGCGCAGCGCCGTCAGAAGCCAGGCCGCGACCAGGCCGGGGACCTTCCGGAGCCGCGGGTCCGTCGTCGGCCCCAGCAGGACGACGCCGACGACACGCTCGTCGCGCTCGGCCACGGCGGCCACCACCTGGCAGCTCTGCGAGTGCCCGACCAGGACCACCGGCCCCTCCCCCAGCCGCCGGACGACCTCGTCCGCCAGCGTCTCCAGCGCGGGAACCGGCCCGCGGCGCCCCATGCCGGGCAGCACCAGGACGTCCACGGCGAGCAGCCGGCGCACGGCCGTCCACGAGCGCGCGTCCAGGCCGAGCCCCGGGACGGCCACGATCCGCGCAGAGGTCACTCCGGCCGGTCTACCCGCCGGGCCCCGCGTCGGCCAACCGGATCAGCGGTGTGTGGTTCGGATCGCCCGGAGCTGACCAGGTCGGAAGGCGCCGCGGGTGGGAGAATCGGGATCATGACGACACCAGCGACGCGCGCCACCACCGGACGCGAGACGGACAGCGGGCGACCCCGTGTCGTCATCATCGGCTCGGGATTCGGCGGCCTGTTCGCCGCCAAGGCGCTCAAGCGCGCCCCCGTCGACGTGACGCTGATCGGCAAGACGGCCAACCACCTGTTCCAGCCGCTGCTCTACCAGGTGGCCACCGGCATCCTCTCCGAGGGCGAGATCGCCCCGGCGACCCGCGAGATCCTCAAGCACCAGGACAACACGCGCGTCGCCCTGGGTGAGGTGACCGACATCGACCTGACGGCCCGCACGGTGACCTCGAACATCCTGGGCCGGGCCAGCGTGCACCCCTACGACGAGCTGATCGTGGCCGCGGGCGCGGGGCAGTCCTACTTCGGCAACGACCAGTTCGCCGAGTTCGCCCCGGGTATGAAGAGCATCGACGACGCACTGGAGCTGCGCGGCCGCATCTTCGGTGCCTTCGAGCTGGCCGAGCTGGCCACCGACCAGGCGGAGATCGACCGGCTGATGACCTTCGTCGTCGTCGGCGCCGGCCCCACCGGCGTCGAGATGGCCGGCCAGATCGCCGAGCTCGCCCGCCGCACCCTGAAGCGGGACTTCCGGAACATCGACCCCACGCAGGCGCGGATCGTGCTGCTGGACGCCGCCCCGATCGTGCTGCCGTCCTTCGGGGAGAAGCTCGGCGACGCCGCCCGCCGGCACCTCAACCGGATCGGCGTCGAGGTGCAACTGGGCGCGATGGTGACCGACGTCGACGCCGACGGCCTCGACGTCAAGGACTCCGACGGGCAGGTCCGCCGGCTCAACGCGGCCACCAAGATCTGGGCGGCCGGCGTGCAGGCCAGCGACCTCGGCCGGATCCTGGGCGAGCAGTCCGGCGCCGACGTGGACCGGGCCGGCCGGATCTCGGTGCTGCCCGACCTCACCCTCCCCGGCCACCCGGAGGTCCACGTCGTCGGCGACATGATGGCGCTGGACAAGCTGCCCGGCGTCGCCCAGGTCGCCATCCAGGGTGGCCGCTACGCCGCCGACGCGATCACGCGCCGGCAGGCGGGCAAGGGGCCCAAGGCCCCGTTCACGTACAAGGACAAGGGGTCGATGGCGACCATCTCGCGGTTCTCCGCGGTCGCCGACATCGGGAAGTTCAAGTTCGAGGGCTTCATCGCCTGGGTGCTGTGGCTGGTCGTCCACCTCATGTACATCGTCGGCTTCAAGAGCCGGTTCACCACGGTCTTCCACTGGCTCATCAGCTTCCTGGGCCGGGGCCGCTCGCAGCGGGTGGCCACCCAGCAGCAGGTCTACGGCCGGCTGGCGCTGGAGCAGCTGGGTGCCGGCTGGGAGGTGTCCAAGACCGGGGGCCCGAAGGACGAAGCGGACCCGGACGTGGACATGACCCACCGAGACTCCGCCTGACGGCCGGACCGGGCGGCAGTCCTCGGGAGGCCGGTGTCCCGGCTCAGACCGCTTCGGCTGCCGGGGGCACCTGCTCGCCGGTCCGCTCCAGGTGGAGCGGCTGCAGCGCGGTGGTCCTGTCGAGGTAGAGGAACGCGTCGTAGCGGTCGCCGACCACCGTGCCGACGTAGTTGCCCCATCTCTCCCGTTCCGGCCGGTACACCACGCCGATGGCCCGGTGGTCCAGCCGCCGGTCCAGCCAGTCCGCCCGGTCCCCGCGGGGGAACACGAACAGGGAGTCCTCCCCCACGGCGTCGTGCAGCAGCGCCTCGAGGCTGCCCGTCCGCGCCGGGGGCACCGTCATGCGGGCCATCTGCGCCCCCCACTCGGCGCCGGCGATCACCCCGCCGCGATGACCGCCCAAGCCGACGAGGACGACGTCGTCCCCGTGCCGCTCGCGCAGCAGCTGGCCCACGTTCACCATGCCGGCCGGGGCCATGTCGGTGGCCCGGGCGTCCCCGATGTGGGTGTTGTGCTCCCACACCACCACCTTGCCGCCGGTGTGCTCCACGATGCGGTCGAGGACGTCGGCCATGTGCACGTCCCGGACGTTCCAGGAGGCGGCCGAGCCCTGGACCATCGCCCGGTAGTAGCGCTCGGCGTCGACCACCACCGCGGCGTTCTGCTCGGCGGAGAACCGGCCCTCGGCGTCCTCGGCCAGGGCCTCGCGCCGTCCCCGGTCCTCGCACAGCGAACGCAGCAGCTCGACCGCCTCGTCCTCGCACGAGGTGGGCGAGAAGCGGTGCGCGAAGGCGTACTCGGCGCCGCCCTCGCCGTAAGGCTCGAAGCAGGCCAGCGCGCGCCGGGCCTGGGAGACGTGGCCGGGCTCGTTCGCCTCCAGCCAGTGCACGAGTTCGTGCATCGAGTCCCACAGGCTGTACACGTCCAGGCCGTAGAACCCGACGCGGTCGTCCTCGCCCCGGTCGGCGTTGTACCGGCGCAGCCACCGGCAGAACTCGACGACGTCGTCGTTGGCCCACATCCACGTCGGCCAGCGGGAGAACGCGTCGAGGGCCTGCTGCGGGTCCTCGTCGGCACCCGGCCGCAGGCGGACGCTCCGGTTCACCCGGAAGCAGTCCGGCCAGTCGCCCTCGACGGCGACGGCGCTGAAACCGCGCTCCTCGATCAGCCTGCGGGTGAGGGCGGCCCGCCAGGCGTAGTACCCGTGGGTGCCGTGGCTGGCCTCCCCCACCGCGACGATCCGCGCGTCCCCGATCCGCTCGATCAGCGGGTCGAGGTCGGCTGCGTCCCTCAACGGGTGCGCCAGCGCGCGCACGTCCTGCCTGTCCTCCGCGTCGGCCACTGCGACTCCTTCCGTCCTCCTCCGGGTGTCGGCAGGGGTACCCGGTGGGCCGCGCCCGCATCCTGGGCGCCGCCGGTTCATCGGAGTCGGCACGGGGGCCCGGCCGCGCACCTCCCCCGGCCGGGTCATGTCACCGGCCCTCGGCTACAGGGCCCGATCCGAGATACCGAGGTGATCGACATGGACGGCCCGCGCAGTGCACCGGCAGCCATGCTGCTGGCCGCCCTGTACCTCGTCGGCGGGGGGCTGTGCGTCGTGGGCGCGGTCTCGCCGATGGACCCGGGCACTCCGGTCGGACTGCTGTGGGCTCTCGGCGCCGTCGGCCTGGGCGGCGGCGCCGCGCTCCTCGCGACCGGCCGGTCGCTGCACCCCTGGACCCTCCACTTCTCCCTCGCCCTGGTGTCGGTGCTCATCGGCGTGCTGGCCTGGCGGTCGGTGACACCGGTGGGGATCGTGGGGCTGGGGCCGGCCATGACCGCGGTGGGGCTCTACGCCGCGCACGTGTTCCCGCTGCCGGCGGCCCGCGCGCACGCCGTGCTCGTCGTCTCGTCCGCCAGTGCGGGTGCCGCGGCGGCGGAGCCGTCCGGTTTCCTCAACGCCTGGCTGCCCTTGGCCGTCACCGTCCTGGCGCTGGCCGAGGCCCAGGGACGCCTGGCCCGCCGGCTCCGCGACGCCGCCGACACCGACCCGCTCACCGGGGTGGCCAACCGGCGTTCGTGGGAGGCCGACGCGTCCCGGCACCTGGCCGGTGCGCTGCGCACCGGGGAACCGCTGAGCATGGCCATCCTCGACCTGGACGACTTCAAGCTGGTCAACGACCGGGACGGCCACGGGGCCGGCGACGCGCTGCTGCGCGAGCTGACCGCGGGCTGGGTGCCCCGGCTGCGGCAGGCCGACCTGCTGGGCCGCTACGGCGGCGATGAGTTCGTGCTGTGCCTGCCGGCCACGGACGAGCAGGGCGCGCACGAGCTGCTGGCCCGGCTGGAGGAGAGCCACGACTTCGGCTGGTCGGTCGGGCTGGCCACCGTGCGGCCGGGTGACACGCTGGCCGGCGTGCTGGCCCGGGCCGACGAGGACCTCTACCAGCGCAAGCGCGCCGGCCGCCGGGCGCGCTGAGGCCCCACGCTCAGCCGCGCCGCCAGTCGTCGCTGCGCAGGTGCGAGCCGGCCATCGGCCCCATCTCCAGCATGCCGCCGTCCACCGGCCACGACGCCCCGGTGACGTAGCCCGCCGCGGGCGAGGCGAGGAACGCCACGACGGCGGCGACCTCGCGGGCGTCGCCGGGACGCCGCAGCGGCACGCCACGCCGCTCGTGCCCGGGAGCGGTCGGGTCCTCGTCCTCCTGACCGGTCATCGCGGTCGCGATCTCCCCGGGTGCGACGGCGTTCACGGTGATGCCGTGCTCGGCCAGCTCCAGCGCGGCCACCTTGGTGAGCAGGCCCAGCCCGCCCTTGGCCGCGCAGTAGGCGGCGGCGCCCACCCGCGGCGCGTGCTCGTGCACGCTGGTGATGTTCACGATCCGCCCACCGCGGCCGGCGGCGACCATGCGGCGGGCCGCCCGCTGCAGGCAGAGGAACGCGCCGTCGAGGTCGGTGGTGAGCACCTCGCGCCAGGTCTCCAGGTCCAGCTCCAGCAGCGGGGTGCGGTGCCCGGCGCCGGCATCGTTGACCAGGACGTCGACCCCGCCCAGCGCTTCGGCCAGGTCGTCGACGACGTCGGCGGCCCCGGGCAGCCGGGTCAGGTCGAGGTGCCGCACCTCCGCACGCCGGCCCAGCGCGCGCACCTCCTCGGCGGTGGCCTCCGCGGCCGCCTCCTCGCGGAACCAGGTGATGCCGAGGTCGCAGCCCTGATCGGCGAGGGCCACGACGGTGGCCCGCCCGATCCCCGACTCCGACCCGGTGACGATCGCGATCCGCGCGTTGTCGACCATGCGGCGACGCTAGCGAGGGTCCGTGTGACCGGCAGCGCGTCGGGCCGGAGGGTGGCCGGGCGCCGCCGCGGGTACGGGTGCGGGATGTCCCGAACCCGCGCGGCGCTGCTCGCGCTGCCGCTCGCCCTCCTGACCACGACGGGATGCGTCGTGGTCGAGAACGGGACGGTGGGGTCGGTCACCGCCACCGCGCCGGCACCGGGCACCCCGCCCGCCGACGCCGGGGACGGTCCGGTCGAGGACCGCATGGCGCGTGCCGTCTTCGACCGGGTCAACGCCGAACGCGAGGCGCGCGACCTCGAACCGCTGGCGTGGGACGACGGCCTGGCCGGGGTCGCCCTGGAGTGGAGCGAGGAGATGGCCGGGACCGGCGTCCTCGAGCACCAGGACATGCGGTCGCTGCTGGAGCGGGACGCCCTGGACGGGTTCTCCGGGGTCGGGGAGAACATCTTCACCGCCTCCGGACCGGTGCCGGCCGGCGTCGCGCACGAGGGCTGGATGCGCTCGGACGGGCACCGGGCCAACGTGCTCAACCCGGGGTGGAACCGCATCGGCATCGCCGTGTTCTGCGCACCGGACGGGTCGACCTGGGCCACCCAGCAGTTCGGCCGCACCGTCGACGCCGACCGCCCGCGGATCAGCGACGCGACCCCGCCCACCGAGCCGATCGCGCGCCCGGAGCGGGACGGCCCCGCCTGCGGCTGAGCAGGGACGGGGTGCTCAGCTCTGCGACGGCACGTCCGCGACCGGGGACGCCGTGACCGCGGACGCCGGGGCGCCGGGTGGACCGGCCCCGGCGGCGCGGTCGAACCGCCCGGCCCAGTCGCCGAGCAGGTCGCGCAGCGCAGGCGGGGAGAGCACCGTGAACTCCGCCTGGACGCTGCCCAGCGCGAGGGCGGCCCAGCTCAGGTCGTAGGTCTCCATGCGCAGCAGCGACCTCCCGCCGGCCTGCGCGGTCACCGTGGCCCACGGCCCGACCCGCCGCCGGACGTCGTCGGGGCCGGCCTCGACCAGCGCCTCGACCACCTGGGCCCCGGCGCGGGCATCGGTCCCGTTGCGGACGAACGCCGCGGCGTCCTCGGCGGGCAGGACCCGGGGCGCGAACCGCTGGCCCGTCCCCGTCGGCGCGGTGAGCCGGTCGAGCCGGAAGCTGCGCCAGTCGCCGCGGCCGAGGTCGTAGGCGACCAGGTACCACCGCCGCCCCAGGGCGACCAGCCGGAAGGGCTCGGTCAGCCGCTCGGGGCGGGCGCCGTCGGCGGCGGTGTAGGAGAACTCCAGCCGCTCGGTGTCGCGACAGGCCGCGGCGACGGCGACGAGCACCTGCGGGTCCACCGCCGGGCCCGACGCCCCTCCCGGGGCGGGCACCGTCATGGCGCCCAGCGTCTCGGCCCGGCGCCGGAGGCGCGCCGGCAGCACCTGGACGACGGTCGTGAGCGCCCGGACCGACGCCTCCGCCATCCCGGTGACGGCGCTCTGCGCGGCGGCCTGCAGCCCGACGGTGAGCGCGACCGCCTCGTCGTCGTCGAGCACGAGGGGCGGCAGAGATGCGCCGGGGGCGAGCCGGTAGCCGCCGTCCACCCCGGGCTGCGCGTCCACGGGATAGCCGAGTTCGCGGAGCCGTTCCACGTCGCGCCGGAGGGTGCGCAGGGAGACGTCCAGGCGCGTGGCCAGCTCACCGCCCGGCCAGTGCCGCCGCTGCTGGAGCAGCGACAGCAACCTCAGGGTGCGGTTCCCGGTGCCGGACATGCCGCAGATCTTGCCGTATTGCGGACAGTAACTGTCACCGATCCGCCCTAGCGTCGGAGGTGGACGATCCACCGGACGGAAGGCACGACGATGACCACGACCACCACGACCACCCCTCCCCTGACCGGCGAGCGCGCCGACCTGCTCGAGCTGCTGCAGAGCGCCCGCCACTTCCTGCGGTTCACCGTCCAGGGGCTCGGCGACGGGCAGGCCCGGCAGCGGACGACGGCCAGCGAGCTCACCCTCGGCGGGCTGATCAAGCACGTCGCGCGCACCGAGGCCGGCTGGGCGCAGTTCACCGTCGAGGGGACCGACGCGATGGCGGCGCCGGAGGACGAGGCCGGCTACGCGGACTGGGCCGACGGCCACCGGCTGCTCCCCGGCGAGACGCTGGAGGGCGCCCTCGCCGAGTACGAGGAGGTCGCCGCCCGCACCGACGAGCTGGTGGCGACCCTCGACCTCGACGCCTCGTTCCCGCTGCCCGAGGCGCCCTGGTTCCCGCCGGGCGCGCAGCGCTCGGTGCGGCGGACGTTCCTGCACATCGCGGCCGAGACCGCCCAGCACGCCGGCCACGCGGACATCCTGCGGGAGTCCCTCGACGGCCAGAAGACGATGGGCTGACCCCGCCACGAGATCTGCACACTCGGGGCCCTCACCGGGCCGAAGCCCCCGAGTGTGCAGATCTCGTGCGTCAGTCCCCGCTCAGGGCCGCCACGTGCGCCGCGGCGCGGTCGCGGACCTCGGCCGCCTCGGCGGCCTCCCGCTCGGCGGCCGCACGGCGGCGCTCCTCCCGCTTGAGGGCGGCCGCGGCATCGGCCGCGGCGCGCTCGGCGTCGGCCAGCTGGTCGGCGAGCTCGTCCACCCGCTCCTGCAACTCGGCCCGGCGGGCGGCCAGCTCATCGGTCCGTCGTCGCTGCTCCTCGACGGCGGACTCCGCCTCCTCGGCGGCGGCCGCGGCCTCCTCCGCCGCGGCGCGGGCCTCGGCCAGCTCGCGACGCCGCTTCTCCTCGGCCGCCCTCCGGCGCTCCTGCTGCTCACGCGCCCGGCGGTCGGCGGCCGATTCGCCCGCCTCCTTCGTCGTCGGCGTCGCTGAATTCGCCGGCTTCGCAGGGCGCTCGGTCCGCGGCGCCGGGTGCACGAGCCGCAGGTCGGGCTTCGACACCGTCGTCCCCAGGCCGCTGTAGGACATCGGCGAGGTGAGCCGGCCGGTCAGCAACGCCCGGCCGGCGTCCGGGTCGGCCATGGCGGCGCGCAGCGTCTCCTCGACCTGCGTCGCCACCGCGGTGCTGACCGGGTGGCCGCGACCGGCCGAGAGACCCCGCGCCTGGCGGGTCAGCGCGGTGACCAGCTGCCGCCGCTGGACGTCGAGGGCGCGCAGCTGGTCACCGGCCAGGTTCTCCTGGGCCTCGCGCAGCAGGTCGCCCAGCTCGACGAGGTCCTCGATCTCCCCGCGGTGCTCGCGGACCAGCAGGTTGCACGCCCACGCCGCGGCCGAGGGCTTGGGCAGCGCACCGATCTCCTTGGCCAGTGCCTTGTCGCCGTCGGCCTTGGCGGCGTCCTGCCGCTCGGTGCGCAGCGCGACGAACTCCTCGGGCGGTACCTCGTACAGCTCGTCGGCCACCTGCTCCAGATCCACCGGCCGACCCTGTCACGTCCACCCCCGGGGCCGGAACGGCGACCGTGACCCCAGGGGCGGGCGTCAGCAGCACGTTGCAGCGAGGCGGGCGTCGGTGTCGGAGCCCTCGGGCAGGCAGCAGGAACCGTCCCCGGAGACCGCCGACAGCTCGGCGTCGGTCGTCCCCTCCAGATCCGGCCGCGCGTCACCGGTGACGGTGTAGACCTCCCACGGCTCCCCGCCCGGCCCGGTCACCCACACCTTGTCCTGGACGGCGTAGCAGCAGGTGGTGTTCTCCTCGGGCCGGGTCGCCAGCCCGGCGTCGGCGAGCCGGTTCGTCGCGGCGGTGACCTCGTCGGTCGTGCCCACCTCGACGCCCAGGTGGTCCATGCGGGTGGGCTCGCCGGCCTCGCCCTCCAGCAGCACCAGCTTGAGGGGCGGCTCGGCGACGGCGAAGTTGGCGTAGCCGGGACGGCGCTTGGCCGGCTCGGTGCCGAACAGGCGGGAGTAGAACGCGACGGCGGCGTCGAGGTCGGCGACGCGGAGGGCGAGCTGGACACGGGACACGGGGACCTCCTGGGAGCAAGACATCGACGAGCGTCGATGTCTGAACACCGAATGAACACCGGACATCGACGCTTGTCAATACGATGGACGTCGTTACGATGGCGACCGATGTCCGTGACGGAGGAGACCCCATGAGCGAGCCCGGCCTGGCGTGCTGCACGCCGTTGTCCGGCACGGCGATGTCCGCGGAGCAGGCCGAGCAGGTGGCACCGCTGCTCAAGGCGCTGGCCGATCCGGTCCGGCTGCGGCTGGTCAGCCTGATCGCCTCGAGCGCGACCGGCGAGGCCTGCGTGTGCGACCTGAACGACGCCTTCGACCTGACCCAGGCGACGATCAGCCACCACCTGAAGGTGCTGCACTCCGCCGGCCTGCTCGACCGCGACAAGCGCGGGGTGTGGGTGTACTACGCGGTCCGGCCCGAGGCGCTGTCCGCCGTCGCCAGCCTCTTCTCGACGACGGCGCTGGCCCCGGCATGAGCGACGCCATCCGCGAGACCGCCCGGACCGACGTCCCCGACGACGCGCCGGTCCTGCAGAAGCTCTCCACGCTGGACCGGTTCCTGCCGGTCTGGATCGTCGCCGCCATGGCCCTCGGCCTGGCCCTGGGCCGCTGGGTGCCGGGTGTGGACGACGCCCTGAGCGCCGTCGAGATCGGGAACGTCAGCCTGCCGATCGCCGTCGGGCTGCTGCTGATGATGTACCCGGTGCTGGCCAAGGTGCGGTACTCCGAGCTCGACCGGGTCACCGGCGACCGGAAGCTCCTGGGCGCCTCGCTGGTGCTCAACTGGGTGCTCGGCCCGGCGCTGATGTTCGCGCTGGCCTGGTTGCTGCTGCCCGACCTCCCCGAGTACCGGACCGGCCTGATCATCGTCGGCCTGGCCCGCTGCATCGCGATGGTGCTGATCTGGAACGACCTGTCCTGCGGCGACCGCGAGGCCGGCGCGGTGCTGGTGGCGATCAACTCGGTCTTCCAGATCGTGGCCTTCGCCGCGCTCGGCTGGTTCTACCTGCAGGTGCTGCCCGGCTGGCTGGGCCTGTCGACGACGTCGGCGGACTTCAGCTTCTGGGCGATCGTCGTCTCGGTGCTGGTCTTCCTCGGCATCCCGCTCGTCGCCGGCTTCCTCACCCGCACGCTGGGCGAGCGCCGCAAGGGCCGCGCCTGGTACGAGGAGCGGTTCCTGCCGCGCATCGGCCCGGTCGCCCTCTACGGGCTGCTGTTCACCATCGTCATGCTCTTCGCGCTGCAGGGTGACGCGATCACGTCCAACCCGTGGGACGTCGCCCGCATCGCGCTGCCGCTGCTGGCCTACTTCGCGCTGATGTTCGGCGGCTCGTTCCTGCTCGGCATGCGGCTGGGCCTGGGCTACGCGAAGACCGCGACGCTGGCCTTCACCGCCGCGGGCAACAACTTCGAGCTGGCCATCGCCGTGGCGATCGGCACCTTCGGCGTCACCAGCGGGCAGGCGCTCGCCGGCGTCGTCGGACCGCTCATCGAGGTGCCCGTCCTGGTCGGGCTCGTGTACGTCTCGCTCTGGGCCGCGCGGCGCTGGTTCCCCGGCGACCGGACGGTTCCGGCTCGTCTCACCCAGGGAGCAGCGCGATGACCACCGGGAGGTCCCTGCCGGGTCTACTCACCCCCGAGGCCTCCCTGCACCGGCTGGCCGACGACCTGGCGGCCCGCTTCACCGGCGTCTTCGCGCGCGAGACGGTCGACCGCTACGTGTTCGAGTCCTACACCGCCCTCGCACGGACGGCGACCGTCACCGCCCACCTGACCGCCCTCGCCGGACGCTTCGCCGGCGATCGACTCACCGCGCTGGCGCAGTCCGAGGGCGCGCTGAGCAACGACGTGTGCGAGGTGCTCTTCGTCTGCGTGCAGAACGCCGGCCGCTCGCAGATGGCCGCAGGGCTGCTGCAGCGCCACGGTGCGGGCCGGGTCCACGTGCGTTCGGCCGGCTCCCAGCCGGCCCCCTCGATCGACGACGCCGTCGCGCAGGCCATGGCGGAGATCGGCGTCGATCTCTCGGTCGAGTTCCCCAAGCCCCTCACCGACGACGTCGTGCGCGCCGCCGACGTCGTCGTGACGATGGGCTGCGGCGACGCCTGCCCCGTCTACCCCGGCAAGCGCTACCTCGACTGGCAGGTGCGCGACCCCGCAGGGCTCAGCCTGGGTGAAGTGCGCGCCATCCGCGACGACATCGACGTCCGGGTGCGCGCGCTGCTCACCGAGCTGCAGCCGTCCCCCGCATGACCACGAGCGAGAGGCACCCCGTGTCGAGCATCCCCAGCGTCCTGTTCGTCTGCGTGCACAACGCCGGCCGCTCGCAGATGGCCGCGGGCTGGCTGCGGCACCTGGCCGGCGAGGCCGTCGAGGTGCGGTCGGCCGGCTCCGTGCCCGGCGACCAAATCAACCCGTCCGCGGTCACGGCGATGGCGGAGGTCGGCATCGACATCTCCGAGCAACGCCCGAAGGTGCTCACCACCGACGCCGTCGAGGCCTCCGACGTCGTCATCACCATGGGCTGCGGCGACGCCTGCCCGATCTTCCCCGGCAAGCGCTACCTGGACTGGGCGCTGGAGGACCCGGCCGGCAAGGGCGTGGAGTCCGTCCGCCCGATCCGGGACGAGATCGAGCAGCGGATCCGGGGACTCCTGGCCGAGCTCGGCGTCAGCGCTCCCGCCTGAGCGCGAAGACTGACGGCGCGGGGTCACCGGCGGTGACGTCACGCCACCGGTCGCTCGAAGGTCACCAGCACGCCCTCGACGCCCCCGGGCCCGATGCGGCCCTTCACCTCGACGGAGGTGATCGCCTTGAGCTGCCAGCCCTGACGGGCGTGCTCGTTGAGCACCTTCTCCAGCTTCCCGCCGGACATCTTGCCGCCGATCATCCCCTCGCGGATCTCCTCGACCTTGTACTCGTAGCGCGCTGCCATGACCGCTCCTTTCGTCGTCGTGGAGCACCCACCCTGCCGGTCCCTGCCGTCCGTGGCGAGGTGGGCGGACGTCAGTCGCGGACGACGGCCAGTGCGCGCTCGAGCTCCGGTGTCAGCCGCGGGATCGGCTGGGTGTCATCGCCGGCGTGGTGCCGCCCGGTGGGTGCCACCACGGGGCTGCGCATGGCCATCGCCACGGCGTCGGGATGGACGCGGGCGGAGAGGACGCGTCCGGTGGGGACCGGCCGGTCACCACCGGTGAACGGCACGACCGCGGAGGCCGTCCACCGCGCGGCGCCGGCGCCGAACGCCGTGGCCGACAGCGCGGCCAGCTCGGCCCACTGGCGGCCGACGAACTGGAGCCGGTGGACGTCGTCCTGCCGCGAACGGACGGTCGCCCGGAAGACGACGTGGGCGGCGCGATCGGGCACCCGGATGGCCAGCGCCACCTCGTCCCCGACCGCGGCACCGACCCCCCGGACGCGCACCTGCGCACCGCCCAGGGAGACGTCGATCAGCCGGGCCGGGGCCCCGTCGACGACGGCCGGGAGCGCGGCGGGGAACCGGTGCCCGTCGCGGCGCTCGGCGGAGAAGCGCGGGTCGCGGATGCGCCGGATGCCGGCCAGCACGAAGCCGAGGGTGGCCAGAACCCAGAAGACGGGTATCAGCGTCGCCGCACCGCCTCGGTGCTCTGTCGGCGTCCAGCCGGCGACGCTCGCCGCCGTGTACAGCAGGGCCCCTCCGAGGACCGCGGCCAGCACGAGCAGTACCCCCGGCACCCGGGCACGGGTGCGCTCCTCTCCGGTGCGTCCCTTGGCCGTGACCGCGAAACGACCGGTCCCTCGGCGCACCAGCGTGAGGGTGGCGGCCAGGTTGGACGGCAGCCGCACGACCTCGAACAGCAGGGAGAACCGCGCTGGGGCGAACCCCCGCGACACCAGCGTGAGCGCCACCTGCTGCAGCAGGAACGGCACGCCCGCCATCAGCGCGAACTGCGCCGGGGGGGCCTGCACCGGGAACAGCCCGGTGACCAGCACCGCCGCCGGTACGAGGGCGAGGCCCAGGGTGCGCCACGAGTCGAACCACGCAGACAGTGAGTAGACGTAGCCCAGCCGCTGTCGCAGCGTGAGCCCGGAGGCGGTGAGCGGGTTGTCGTGCCGCAGCACCTGCATCGAGCCCCGACCCCACCGGCGCCTCTGCGCGTAGAAGGCGTCCGGGCTGCCGGCCGCCAGACCCCGGGCGAGCACCTCGTTGTGGTACGCGCTCCGCCAGCCGGCGCGGTGCAGCTTCATCGTGGTGTGGAAGTCCTCGGTGAGCGACTCCGTGGCCACCCCGCCGATCCCCCGGAGCGCGCTCGCGCGCAGGACGGCGTTCGTGCCGCACCAGAAGGCGGCACCGGCGTGGTGCTTGCCCGGCTGGATGACCCGGTAGAACAGCGCTTCCTCGTGCAGGTCGTCGCCCGGGCGCAGGTGCTCGAAGGAGCTCGTGTTGTAGAAGTGCTGCGGCGTCTGGACCAGCGCCACCCGCTCGTCGGCGAAGTAGGGCAGCGTGCGGGTGAGGAACTGCGGTTCGGGCACGTGGTCGGCATCGAATACCGCGATCAGGTCGGTCTCCACCAGCGCCAGCGCGTGGTTGAGGTTCCCGGCCTTCGCGTGGTCGTGCTCGGGACGGCTGACGTAGCGGGCGCCCAGAGCAGTGACCATCTCCTCGACCTCGAGGCGGTCCCCGTCGTCGAGCACCCACGTCTCGTGGTCACCCTCCATCGCCAGACAGGCGGCGACCGTGGGCAGGAGCACGTCGAGGTGCTCGTTGTACGTCGCGATGAGCACCGTGACCGACGGCACCGTCCCCGGGCGCGCGACCGGGACGGCGGCCGGCGCGACGTTCCACGTCGAGACGACGAACAGGACCAGGCCGACGCCGCCGTAGAGCTCCAGCGCGAGGAACGGCAGGCCGATCCACAGTGCGGCGCCCTCGGGCAGGGTCGCGAGCACCCGCCAGGCGAGGTAGCCGAGGGTGGCCAGCACCGCCGCGAGCGCCACGGCGCGCACCACGGCGACCCGGACGGGGCTCTCCGGCGCCGGGACGCCGTCGCGCGCGCCGGTCGGCCGCCCGAGGCCCGCCGCGCCGTACCCGCGCACGGGAGGGACGGCGCTGTCGTGGTGCAGGAGGACCGGAGAGCTCACCCCGAAGGCATCGTCACCGCCGGCCCAACGGCACATCCCCCTTAGGGGTGAGTCCCGCCGGGGCGGTCACCCCGGGACGGGGAGCGGCCGCTCGGCGGCGAGCCGGTCCATCCCGGCCTGGATCTGCGCCTCCGCCTGGTCGTAGATCTTCTGCGCGTAGGCCTGGTCGTCGGCGCGCTCCGGGTCGTCGTCGACCTCGATGGGCTCGAGCAGCTTGGTACGGATCTTCGCCGGCAGCGGCACGTGCGCCGGCAGGATCTCGACCGCCAGCGGGAACGGGAAGCCGGCGATGATCGTCAGATTGGCCCCGCGCAGCGTGGACTTCAGGACAACGGCCGCGCAACCCGGAGGTCACGCGGCGCGGACTGATTGCCCGGTCAGCCGTTCGCCGGCGGCCCGGGTGCCGACGGGCGCGGGCCCTCCGGGCGCTCCATCAGCCAGCGCCGGATGTGCTCGTACACCCGCGGGTGGTCGAGCAGGCCGAAGTGGTGCAGCCCGCCGAGGCGCTGGACGTGATCGGCGGGGAACGCCAGCCGGTCGTCGTCCCCGGTGTCGCCGAGGGCGCTGCGCGGCGGCACCAGCAGGTCGCCGAACAGGTCGGCGGCCCGCCCCTCCGGGTTGCGGCTCAGCGTCGCCATGACGACGAAGTGCCGTGCGCCGTCGTGCAGCGGCACCTGCGTGGGGCGCTCCGTCGTCGGGGCGTCGAGGTCGCGACCGGTCCAGTCGTCCTCGACCAGGGCGCCGTGGCGGAGGTCCTTGATGCCCACGCTGCGCAGCGACAGCACCCGGGCCAGCGGCCGGGTCTCGGGGAGCCGGGCCAGCTGCACCGACAGCCGGTGCACCCCGCGCTCCAGCGGGGCGCCGAGGTGCGGCGCGCCGAGGGTGACGGTGTCGCGCACCAGGTGCGTCCAGGTCTGGGCCCCCGTCGTCCCGCCGCCGGCCTGGTGCAGAGCGCTGCGGGCCACGAGTCCGCCCATGGAGTGACCGATCAGGACCAGGTCCTGCACCTGCTCCGGCCACGCGCTCACCAGTTCCTCCAGCAGCGCGGCGAGCGCCCGCCCGTTGTCGGAGATGTGCAGCCCGGTGTTGTAGCGCAGGTACACCGGGGTGAGCCCGAGGTCGGCCTGCAGCAGGGTGCCGTAGGTGACGTCGGGCCGTCCGTGGTGCTTCTCGGCGCCGTAGCTCCAGGAGTCCTCGGTCTCGGTCAGGCCGTGCAGGAACACCACGACCCCACCGCTCGCCGCCGGGAACGCCTCGCGCAGCGACTCCGCGTCCACGGGGACGGCCCGGCCGGCCACCCGCACCGTCATGCCGAGGTCCAGCCCGGGAGCCGAGCGCTGCACGAGGTCCCCGTGCGCACCGTTCAGCACGCCCAGCACCACCCGGCCGCGGCGCTCCTCGTCGAGGTCCCGGCCGCTGGCCCGGCGGGCGGCCGCGCGGCCCACGGCCCGAGCGCCCAGGCCCAGCGCCAGCCCCACGCTCGCGTAGCTCAGCCCGGCGACGGCGTCGTGCCACAGCTGGACCGGGCGCCCGACCGGGCCGACCGCGCCGAACACCCGTCCGGCGATGCTCTGGTGCACCTCCCGGACCCGGGTGGCGCCACCCCGCAGCGTCAGCCGGGCCAGCTCCGCCGCACCCTGGACCTCGTCGCCGCGCATGACGTTCTCCCTACCCGTCCACCGCTCGACCGACCTGTGCGTTGCGGCACCTAGAGTGGACGGCGCATCCGCACCCGACCCGAGGAGTCCCCGTGCTGCGTCTGCTCGGCTGGCTGCTGGTGATCTGGCTGGCGCTCAGCATCCTCGGTGCGGTGATCAAGGGGTTGTTCTGGCTGACCGTCCTCGGCCTGCTGCTCGCCGGCGCCACCGTCGCGCTGGGCTGGAGCAACCGCGGCCGGAAGGAACTGCCCCGCCGCTGGTGAGGCCCCGCCGCTGGCGAGCCCCGTCGCTGGTGAGGTGTCAGTCGCCGTCGGCGTCGCCGGTCATCCCGTCGCCGTAGGGCAGTGCCTCGCCCCGTGCGGGCGCCGGCACGACGACGTCCGCCTGCACCTCGACCTGTTCCGCGCGCGCCACCTCCGCCCCCGCGACGAACTCCTCCAGCGGGATCGCGTACCGGGGATCGGCCATGCCGGCAGCCTGCCGCTCCCCCACGCCGTCGTCCAGCCCCGTCAGCGCATCTCCCCCGCGCCGACGTAGGGGAACGGGCTGGTGAGCAGGTGCCCCTCGGCGAACCGGGAGAGCCGGAAGTCCGACTCCGGGACGTCGGGGTCCGCGCTCTTCCCGTCGACGACGAGATCGGCCACCAGCCGGCCGACGGCGGGCGAGATCTTGAAGCCGTGGCCGCTGAACCCGGCCGCGACCACCAGCCCGTCGACCGGGGTCTCGGAGATGACCGGGTTGAAGTCCGGCGTCACGTCGTAGCAGCCGGCGTACGTGCCGCTGACCGCCGCGTGCTCCAGCCCCGGGAAGCGGTGCGCGATCTTGCCCACCGCCATCTCGAGGAAGTCGTCGGTGGCCCGGTTCAGGTAGGCGTCCGGGTCGGCGGGCTCGGGCACCGAGAGGTCGCTGTTGCCGAACAGCAGCTGTCCCCCACCCTCGGCCCGGATGTACTGCAGCGAGACCAGGTCGGAGAAGACCGGCACGGGTCCGAGGTCCGTGCCCGGGTCGAGCAGCACGATCGCCTCGCGGTGCACGCGGATCGGCAGGTCGACGCCCAGCGGCGCGAGCAGCGCCACCGACCAGGGGCCGGCCGCCACGACGACCGTCCCCGCCGCGATCGTGGAGCCGTCGGTCAGGCGGACACCGGTCGCCCGGCCGCCGTCGGCCAGCACCTCCGCCACCGGCGTCCCCTGGCGGATCCGCACACCCGCCCGGCGGGCGGCGGCGGCGAAGGCCTGGGCGGTCCGGTAGGCGTCGCCGTGACCGCCCCGCGGCTCCCAGCCGAACGCGGCGAAGTCGTCCAGGTCGGCCGCGGGCCACAGCCGGGCCACCTCGGCGCGGTCGATCTCCTGCGTCTGCACGCCGAGCGCCCGCTGGTTGGCCAGGCTCGCCCGGAGCGCCCCGACGTTCTCCGGGCCCACCCCGACGACGTAGCCGGTAGGAGTGAAGCCGACGTCCTCCCCGAGCACGTCCGCCGCGTGCTCGAACACCGCCAGCCCGGCGTTGGCCATGGCGGCCAGCGAGGAGACGCCGTAGTGGCAGCGCACCACCCCGCTGGACTTCCCCGTGCCCCCGGATCCGACGGTCTCCCGCTCGCAGACGACGACGTCGGTCACGCCGCGCTGCGCCAGGGCCCAGGCGGTGGCCGCGCCCTCGAGCCCGCCCCCGACGACGACGACGTCCGCGCTCGATCCCTCGCCCGTCACAGCGGCTGCCCCGGGATCCACGACGTCCCCGCCAGCGGCACCCGCGCCATGGCGGCGGCCTCGATGGTGAGCGCGACGAGGTCCTCGGGCTCCAGCGAGTGCAGGTGCGCCTTGCCGCAGGCCCGGGCGATCACCTGCGCCTCCATGGTCATGACGCGGATGAAGTTGGCCAGCCGCCGTCCGCCGACGACCGGGTCCAGCCGGGCGGCCAGTTCCTCGTCCTGCGTGGTGATGCCCGCGGGGTCCTGGCCGGCCTGCCAGTCGTCGTAGAACCCGGCCGCCGAGCCGAGCTTCCGGTACTCCTCGTCCAGCTCCGGCGCGTTGTCGCCCAGGGCGATCAGCGCGGCGGTGCCGATCGCCACGGCGTCGGCACCGAGGGCCATGCACTTGGCGAGGTCGGCGCCGTTGCGGATGCCGCCGGAGACGATCAGCTGCACCTTCCGGTGCAGCCCCTCCTCCTGCAGCGCCTGCACGGCCTGCGGCAGGGCGGCCATGGTCGGGATGCCGACGTGCTCGATGAACACGTCCTGCGTCGCGGCGGTGCCGCCCTGCATGCCGTCGAGCACGATGACGTCGGCGCCGGCCTTGGCCGCGAGCTTCACGTCGTAGTAGGTGCGGCTGGCGCCGATCTTGACGTAGACCGGCTTCTCCCAGTCGGTGATCTCCCGGAGCTCGCGGATCTTGATCTCCAGGTCGTCCGGCCCGGTCCAGTCCGGGTGCCGGCAGGCGCTGCGCTGGTCGACACCCATCGGCAGGGTGCGCATGCCGGCCACCCGCTCGGTGATCTTCTGGCCCAGCAGCATGCCGCCTCCGCCGGGCTTCGCGCCCTGGCCGAGCACCACCTCGATGGCATCGGCCATGCGCAGGTGGTCGGGGTTCATGCCGTAGCGCGACGGCAGGTACTGGTAGACGAGGTGCTTGGACTGGCCGCGCTCCTCCGGCGTCATCCCGCCGTCCCCGGTGGTGGTGCTGGTGCCGACCTCGCTGGCACCGCGGCCCAGTGCCTCCTTGGCCCGGCCGGACAGCGCGCCGAAGCTCATCCCGGCGATGGTGACCGGGGTGGATAGGTGCAGCGGGAAGGTGGCGTTGCGGTTCCCGAGGACGACGTCGGTGTCGCACCGCTCCCGGTACCCCTCGAGCGGGTAGCGGGACATGCTCGCGCCGAGGAAGAGCAGGTCGTCGAAGTGCGGGACGCGGCGCTTGGCCCCGCCGCCGCGGATGTCGTAGATGCCGGTCTCGGCGGCGCGCTGGATGTCGGCGATCGCGGCGCGGTCGAAGGTGGCGGATTCCCGAAGCACTGTCTTGCTCCTCCTCAGTACGCCGAGGCGTTGTCGACGTGGAAGTTGTAGAGCTGCCGGGCCGAGCCGTAGCGGCGGAAACCGGTGGGGTCGTACCCCATCCCGGCGGCGGCGAGCAGCTCGGCCAGCTCGGCCAGGTGCTCGGGGCGCAGCTCCTTTTCGATGCAGTCGGCGCCGAGGGACTTCACCGAGCCCTGCACGTAGATGCGGGCCTCGTAGAGCGAGTCGCCGAGGGCGTCCCCGGCGTCGCCGCAGACGACGAGCCGGCCGGCCTGCCCCATGAACGCGCTCATGTGGCCGACGTCGCCGCCGACGACGATGTCCACGCCCTTCATGGAGATGCCGCACCGTGCGGCGGCGGCCCCCTCGACGACGAGCAGCCCGCCGTGGGCGGTGGCGCCGGCGGACTGGCTGGCGTTGCCGCGCACCCGCACCGTGCCGCTCATCATGTTCTCGGCCACCCCGACGCCGGCGTTGCCGTTGACGGTCACGGTGGCGCTCTTGTTCATGCCGGCGCAGTAGTAGCCGACGTGGCCGTCGATCTCGACCGACACCTCGGCGTCCAGGCCGACGGCGATGCTGTGCCGCCCGTCGGGGTGGGTGACCCGCCAGGACGGCGCGGTGTCGGCCACGTCGGGCGCGTGCAGCGCGGCGTTCAGCTGCCGGACGTCGGAGGTGGCCAGGTCGACGACGGCGGGCTCCGGGCGGACCGGGACCTCCATCAGGACGTCGCTCAGCGCTGCCATGCGTAGACCTCTTCCGGCTCGGGTTCGAAGATGCGGGCGTGCTCGATGCCGGGCAGTCCGGCCAGGGCGCGGTACTCCGAGGCCATCGCGACCCACTCCGGCGTCTCGGCGACGACGGCGGGCTTGCAGGCGATGGCGTCGCGGACGATCGCGAAGCTGTCCTTCGTGGAGACCAGCAGCGTGTAGAAGCCGTCGAACCGCTCGCAGAGCAGCTTCAGCGACTTCTCCAGGTCGTATCCGGCGGCCAACTGGGCGGCGACGAACCGGGCGCCGACCTCGGAGTCGTTGTCGGAGTCGAAGTCCGCACCCCCGGCCTTCAGCTCGCGGCGGATGGTGGCGTGGTTGGCGAAGGAGCCGTTGTGCACGAGGCACTGGTCGGTGCCGACGGAGAACGGGTGGCAGTGCGCCGGGGTGACCGCCGACTCGGTGGCCATCCGGGTGTGCGCGACCCCCTGCCAGCCCTGCGCCTGCGCCAGGCCGAATTCGGCGGCGAGCACCTGCGGGTGGCCGACGCCCTTGAGGACGGCGACCTCCTCGCCCGAGCCGATGACGAGCAGGTCGGGCAGGGCGGTGCGGACGGCGGTGACGAGCGAGGCCGGGTCGACGGGCGCATGCACGACCAGCGTCTGGCCGGCGTCCACCACCTCGGCGTCGGGGACGGCGGCGCGAACCGCCGTCGCCACCTCCTCGGGGGTCGTCGTCCCCGGGAGCAGGGAGACCGAGGCGGAGCCGGCCGGCGACCAGCGGGGGTCGCCGTAGGCGGCGACGCCGGCGGAGTCGGGGCCGCGCTCGGTGACCTGGCAGAGCATCCCGGTCAGCAGCTCGCCGAGCCGGGGGTACAGGGAGGGCTCCCGCAGGTGGAGCCCGACGATCCCGCACATGGGTGGGTGGTCCTCTCGAGGGGTGGTGGGGCGGGTCAGGGTGTCGACGGCGCCGGGTCAGAAGGCGGTCACGTAGCGGTCGACCTCCCAGCTGGACACCTGGCCGTGCCACTCGAAGAACTCGTCGCGCTTGAGGCCGGCGAAGTAGCTGCTGACCCCGGCGCCCGCGGCGTCCAGCGCACCGGTGACGACGGCGTCGGCCTCCAGCTCCTCGACGGCGTGCAGCAGGGTCGGCGGGAGGGGGTTGCTGCTGGTCGCGCCGGGGTCGCCCGGGTCGAGGGTGCGGCGGATGCCGTCCAGCCCGGCGGCCAGCGCGGCCGCGGCGGCGAGGTAGGGGTTGGCCGAGCCGTCGCCACCGCGCAACTCGACGCGGTTGCCGTCGGGCACCCGCAGCAGGTGGATGCGGTCGTTGCCGCCGTAGGTCGCCGTCCGCGGGGACCAGGTGGCGCCCGACCGGGTCGAGGTCCGCGCCGGTGCGCTTGTAGGCGTTGACCGTGGGCGCGAGCACCGCCTGCAGGCCGCAGGCGTGGTCGAGCAGCCCGGCGACGAAGGAGTAGGCCAGCGAGCTCAGTCCCAGACCGCGGGCGTCGTCGGCGTCCGGGAAGGCCGGGGCGCCGTCGCGCCACAGCGACAGGTGCAGGTGCAGACCGCTGCCGGTGCGGTCGGTGAACGGCTTGCCCATGAAGGTCGCGGTCATGCCGCGCTCCTCGGCCATCACCGACAGCAGGTACCGCAGGGTGATCACCCGGTCGGCGGTGGTGAGGGCGTCTGCGTAGGAGAAGTTCTGCTCGAACTGACCGTTGCCGTCCTCGTGGTCGTTGGCGTAGTTGCCCCAGCCGAGGGAGTTCATGGCCTTGGAGACGGCGGTGAGGTGCTCGTACATGCGGGTGAGGCCGCGGGCGTCGTAGCAGGGGCGCTCGGCGGTGTCCTTGGCGTCGGCCGGGCGGAGTGCGCCGTCCGGGCCGCGCTCGACGAGGAAGTACTCGACCTCGGCGCCGACCTTGAGCTCCAGGCCCAGCTCGGCGGCTCTCGCGAGCTGCTCGCGGAGGATGACCCGGGGCGCGAAGGGCCACGGTGCGCCCTCGACGTGCGGGTCGCAGTGCACGATCGCCAGCCCCGGCCGCAGGAAGGGCACCGGCATGTAGGACGTCGGGTCGGGGACGGCGATGAGGTCGGGGTCCTTGGGTTCCTGCCCCATGGCGCCGACGGCATAGCCGGCGAAGCCCACGCCGTCGGTCTGCAGCTCCTCGACCGCCTCGATCGGGACGAGCTTGGCGCACGGCTTGCCGGTGAGGTCGACGAACAGGGCGAGGATGAACTCGATGCCGTCCGCGCGGGCCTTCGTGGCCAAATCGGACTGCCCGTCGGTGGCGTCGAGCGGCGCGCGGCCAGGTGCTGGGACCTGTCCCTGGACCTGGTCAGGGACCTGCTCCGGGACCGGCGGGGCGTCGGGACGGGCGGCGGTGAGCGACACGGATACCTCCGGAGTAGCTGTTCACTGTCGTGAACCTCTGTCGCATGCGAGTAGACGCCGCTCCGGTTTCGCGGGCGTTACCTCGCGAGGGAGTTCGTGTTGCGTCGAGCCACACGGCTCCGGATCGCCGGTCCGCATCCCCGTCGTCGTCTGCGTCCGTGGCGGCGCCACGAGGTCGCGCGCAGCCCCACCCGCAGCTCGCGCAGCCGCAGCCTGCCGGCGCGGGGTGCGGCCGCCGGGCTGGGATCGGCCTGCGGGACGTTCCGCTCTCCCGGTGCCGCCGGCCTCTGACCTGCGGAAACTGTCGTACCCGCGCACTACGTTCAGGGCGTGTTCGAGAGCGGGGGTGCCGGCGTCGCGGTGACGGTCGCCCCCGGCAACCTGTCCACCGCGATGGTGGAGGAGCGGGACTCCGGCTTCGCCTTCCGGCCGGTCCGGCTGACCGATCTCGTGGACGTCGATCGGCTGACGCCGGCGGAGAAGACGCGGGAACTGCAGCGCGTCGTCCGGGCGGAGAGCGCCCTGGCCGCCTACAAGGCGCAACTCGTCGTCGCGCTGGCCGCCGACCGGACCGATGCCGACGACCGGCGTCCCGGATCGCCGGGTGCCGCCGCCCCGGAGTGGGCGCGCGACGGGGTCGAGGAGCAGTTGCCCGGAGTGAGCGAGTTCTTCGCCGACGAGCTGGCGCTGGTCCTCAACTGCTCCCGGACCGGCGCGACCGTGCTGACCGAGCACTCCCACACCCTCGTCCAGGCGCTGCCCACCACCTGGGCCGCGCTGGCCGACGGCCTGATCGACCGGCCCCGAGCGATGGCCGTCGCCGCTGAGCTGGGCTGGCCCGCGCGGAACACCGACTCCCGGCTGGTCGCAGAGGTCGAGGCCTCGGTGCTCCCCCTGGCTGCGGAGTCGTCGGTGCGGACGCTGCGGGGTCTCCTCCGCCGCGAGCTGATGAGCCGCGACGCGTCTGCCGGCGAGCGCCGCCGCGAACGGGCCGAGCGCGCGGCCGACGTCACCGTGCACGGGTGCGAGGACGGCATGGCCGAGCTGCGCATCTTGCTGCCGGCGCCCGAGGCGGCGGCCGTGCGTGCCGCCGCCGACGCCCGGGCGCGGAACGCCAAGCTGGCCGGTGACGTCCGCCCGCTCGGGATGCTGCGCGCCGCCTTCGTCGCCGACGCCGTCCTCCGGCGAGAGGACGGCGAGTCGACGGTGAGCGCCCACGTCACCGTCATCGCCCCGCTGCCCACCCTCGCGGGGCCCGGCTGCGACCACCCGGCGGAGGTGGTGCCCGCGGGCACGCTTCCTCCCCCCGTCGAGCCCGGCGAGGTGGACGGCCACCCGATCACCGCCGGCCAGCTCCGCGACCTGCTCGTCCAGCTCGACGCGCTCTGCCCCGGCGGCCTGCAGCCACCGACCGGCGGAACCTTGGGCATCGCGCTGATCGACCCGGTGACCGGCGACCTGCGTGCGACGGTCACCCGTCCCGAACTCGAGCGGCTCGCCCGCCGCGGGTGCCAGGCCCATCCCGACGGCGATTGCGGCTGCCCGGTGCTCGACCGCCCGGCTGCGGTCGACCGCTACCGCCACTCCCCCGCCCAGGAGCGCTTCGTACGCACGCGCGACCGCACCTGCCGGCATCCCGGCTGCGCGGGCCGCGCCGCGTGGGCGGACCTCGACCACGTCGTCCCGCACGACGACGGCGGCCCGACCGACTGCGCCAATCTCTGCTGCCTGTGCCGCCGGCACCACCGGCTCAAGACCCACTCTCGAGGCTGGCGCTACGCGATGACTCCCGACGGCGTGCTGTCGGTGACCACTCCCGGAGGGGTCACCCGCACCACCCGCCCACCCGGCTGGCGGGTGCATGCGGACGAACCACTGCGCCCCGCCGCACCACCAGCGCTCGATGACCCGCCCCCGTTCTGACCGACGGGAGGCGGGCGCCGACCCTGCGCGCGGACCGATCGAAGCCATCGCCCGCCATGCCTGGCGGATCGTCCGGACCGGATGTTCGGCCGGCCGGCGAGCTCAGCGGTCATTGGCCCGATGATTGCCCGCCCGCGGATGCCGCCGGCGACCAGTACGGCTCATGAGGGAGATGGCATCGAGCTGACCGTCCGTCTCGGGACTGGCCCTGAAGGCGGCTTCAGAGACACCGAGGGTGGGAGCCGGCGTCCTTTGGGCTGCGCCAATAGGGGGCGCTCGTCGCGCTCAGAGGTGACATCGCCGTCTTCCTCCTCCCGCCGGGCGGAGGGCTCAAGTGGGAGCGCGAGGCGTGACGTGGGTACCGCTGGGACCGACGGTCAGCGTGCGTCCAGCCCCCGGACGACGAGGGAGACTGCCAGAGCCGTCATGACGACGGCGATGGCGCCGTCGAGGACCCGCCAGGCGGCGGGCCGCGCGAAGACGGGGCGCAACAGGCGGGCCCCGTAGCCCAAGGCGGTGAACCACACCACGCTGCCGAGGGCGGCGCCGACGCCGAACTGCCATCGTTGCTCCCCGTACGTAGAGGCCATGGAGCCGAGCAGGACGACCGTGTCCAGGTACACGTGCGGGTTCAGCCAGGTCAGCGCGAGGCAGGTGGCGAGAGCTGCCCCGAGGCCGGTGCGCACGCCGCCCGCCTCGGCCACCAGCACTCCGGGCCGCAGCGACCGCCGGCCGGCCAGCAGCCCGTACCCGAGGAGGAAGGCCGCACCGGCGAAGCACACCAGCGGGATCAGAAGGGGCACCCGCGAGACGACCGCGCCGGCACCGAGGACCCCCGCGCCGATCAGCGCGACGTCGGACAGCGCGCACACCGCGATCACCGCACCCACGTGCTCGAGCCGGAGCCCCTGCCGGAGCACGAAGGCGTTCTGTGCACCGATGGCCACGATGAGCCCGAGGCCGAGCACGAATCCCGAGACGAGGCTCAGGAGCGCTGGGGTGGTGGACACGGGATCGACCGTAGGGATGCCGGTCCGGTCCGGTACAGCTCACGATTCTGGGCCGCCATTAGCGTGGCTTCATGAATCTGGACCTGGGGCAGTTGCGCGCGCTGGATGCGACGGTCCGGGGAGGCACGCTTGAGGCTGCGGCCCGGACGCTGCACATCACCCCCTCCGCCGTGAGCCAGCGGTTGCGCGCCCTGGAGGTAGCGACCGGACGCATCCTGCTGGTGCGGAGCAAACCGGTGCAGGTCACGGAGTCCGGGCGGGAGGTGTTGGTCCTGGCGCGGCAGATCGACCTCCTCTCCGGAGAGGTGTCCCGCCGTCTGGGCGGCGATGCGCCGGATCGGGCACCCACGCTGCCGATCGCGGTCAACGCCGACTCGATGGCCACCTGGGTTCTGCCGGCACTGGCCCCTCTCGCCGGCGACGTCTGCGTGGACCTGCACCGTGAGGACCAGGAGCACACCAGCACCCTGCTGCGCGCCGGCACGGTCATGGCAGCGGTCACCGCCGAAGCCGCTCCCGTGCCGGGCTGCACCTCCACTCCTCTGGGCGTCATGCGCTACCGGCCCATGGCGTCCCCCGGCTTCGTGCGGCGCTGGTTCCCTGACGGTGCGACCGCCGAGGCGCTCGCCCGGGCTCCGGTCGTGGTGTTCGACCGCAAGGACGACCTCCAGCACCGCTATCTGCAGGCGCAGGCGGGCGGCGCTGTCCCTCCGGCGCACTACGTCCCCGCCTCGGCGGACTTCGTCGCCGCCGTCGCACTGGGCCTGGGCTGGGGGATGGTCCCGGACCTCCAGCGGCGCGAGACGGGGGCGGATCTGGTGGCGTTCGATCCGCCGGCCGTCGAAGACGTCGAGCTGCACTGGCAGCAGTGGCGCCTGCGGTCGGGCCTGCTGGACCGGGTGCGCGACGCGGTCCTGACCGCTGCGCACCAGGAGCTCGGTCGGTGAGCGGTCATCCGCAGGACCCAGAGCATCCGAACTGCGGTGACCCGCAACGGGCTAGGAGATACCTCCTTCAGCGATGACTCAGCACGCTGTCTCTGGTTGGGTCGCTCAGGGCGAGTTCCCCAGGCTCCCGCAGGCCGATGCAGTGGCCGGATCCCGGGCGGTCATCTCCACGGAGTCGGCCCGATCCGCCAACCTCATGGGCACTGGTCAGCCGGCGGTGAGCCAGGCGACCGCCGGGGCGCGGAAGCGGGTCAGGCCCTTGTAGTCGGCCATGTCGTCGGGCAGCTCGGCCAGGACCGCAGCGAACCGCTGCCGCCACTCCGGCACCGTGGCCAGCTCGCGCAACGGGAGCAGGTACGAGCGGATCAGGAAGCAGACGGCGTTCGAGACACCGAGCCGGATCAGGTGCTGCACCTCGACCCGCAGGTGCAGCCGGTCGGGCAGCGCCGGGTCGTCGACCACCAGCCGCCGGTCGCGGCCCCACTCGGCATAGGTCTCCGTGGAGGTGTCCAGCCGATGGTCGACGGTGATCGTCCAGTTCGTCCGCCGGTACTCCTGCCCCGGCTGCAGCCGCATGAGGAACTGCTCAGCCCGCGGGATGACCCCGGTCTCGTGCACCCGCGGCACCGGGCCGTGCACCTCCAGGAACCGCATCCCGACGTCGAACCCCATCGACCAGTCGGCGGCGAAGGTGACCAGCCCCGCATCGGCCCACAGCGCGCCCTCGCGCTGGTCGAGCAGCACCACGTCCTCCTGGATCTGACTGCCCAGGAAGGCGAGCGGCCCCTCGGGCAGTGAGTCGTCGTCACCGACCGTGAACGTCCGTGAGGTGCCGAGCAGCTCGTTGCGCCACGTCCAGCGGTCGCCGTCCCGGTCCAGCGACGTCGTGCCGGGACAGGTGTCGGCCAGCTCGGGCAGCAGCGTGGTCAGCGCGTCCCAGGACGCCACCCGCATGTGCGGCAGCTCCTGGCAGCGGGTCGGGTCGGCGGCGAGCACGGCCGCGCGGACGGCGAGCTCGTCGGCGTAGTCGTCGTCCACGTCCAGCACGCCGGCGCCCCAGCTCCCCGCCGCCGTCGTCACCGGCCGGCGCGCGGGCTCGACGTTGGTCGAGTACCGGTAGCTGTCGGTGGCGAACGGGAACGGGAAGCGGGCGACCCGCGCGGAAAGAGCGGTGGTCACAGGTTCAGCTCCAGCTCGTCGTCGACGCTGCGCGAGACGCAGCACATGACCGCGTCGCCGGCGGCGCGCTCGGTCGCGGACAGGTACAGGTCGCGGTGCAGCGGCCGGCCGGCGCGCACCGGCACCCGGCACTCGCCGCACACGCCCTGGCGGCACATGTTCGGCACCGCGATCCCGGCCTCCTCCAGCGCGGCGAGCAGGCTCGTGCCCGCAGGCACCCGCACCCGCAGGCCGGAGTGGGCCAGCCGGGCGGTGAACGGCTCGCCCGGGTCGAGGTCGGCGGCCGAGAAGCGCTCGACGTGCACCCGCTCCCCCGGCCAGCCCAGCTCCGCCGCCGTTTCCTCCACGAAGGCGATCAGCGGCGCCGGCCCGCACACGTAGACGTGCGTCCCGATCGGCCGGTCGGCCAGTGCCGCCCGCACCGCGGCCAGCATCTCCGGCGTCGACCCGTGCGCGGCCAGCCGGTCGCCGCACAGTTCTCGCAGCTCGGCCAGGTGCGCACCGGCGCCCGGTCGGTGCCCGTAGAGCAGCTCGAACGAGCGCTTCCAGCGCACCGCCGCGCGGGCGTGCGACAGCATCGGCGTGATCCCGATGCCCCCGGCGACCAGCAGGTGGTGCCGCGCCGTCGACACCGGCGCGAAGGCGCTCCGCGGCCGGGAGGCGGTCACGACGTCGCCGACCGCCAGGCGGTGCGCGAACGCCGACCCGCCGTCCCCCTCCGGGCACAGCAGCACCGACACCCGGTACTCCTCGGACGGCGAGCCGTCGCCGGTCAGCGAGTAGGCGTTGCGCCGGTCCCCGCAGTCGAGGACGACGTGGCTGCCCGGCGCGTAGGCCGGCAGCGACCCTCCCCCGGGACGGCGCAGCACGAGGGTGCGGACGCCGGGCGCCGCCTCGGCGAGCCCGGCCACCTCGAGCACGAGCCGGTCGTCGTCCGACCGCACGACAGGCTGAGCCGGAGCCGGAGCCGGCAGCGTCGCGGTCACGCCACCTCCTCGGCGTCGGCCATGAAGCCCAGGTACGC
>JBELIQ010000003.1:0-275449 GCA_042090795.1 Blastococcus sp.
GCCTTCTGCAGCGCGCCCATGACTCCGCCGGACGCGGCCAGCGAGGAGCGCAACGACGCCCCACTCGACGTGCCCGGGTCTACGAAGGCCAGCAGCCGGAACAGCGCCAGCGGACAGATGGCTCCGAGCAGGATGAGCAGACAGCCGACAACCGCCATGCCGATCGCGGCCTCGGTGCTCGTCTCCTCGGCTCCGGTGAGGATGCCCTCGGTGATGGTGACGCCGACGCCGAGGACGAGCACGGCGACGGGTGCAACCAGCAGCGCGGCGAGGAACCAGCGCAGGCTGCGCCAGAACCACGTACTCGACGTCTGCGCCAGCAGTCCTCCTGCCGAGATCGCCGAGGTGGCGGCCAGCACGATGAGCGCCGCCTCGCGGACCAGCATCAGCAGCAGGTAGCCCACGCTGGCCGGTACCAGCAGGAAGATCGAGCTGACCCCCAGCACGGTGGCGACCGTGCCGTCGACCAGGTCGCGGCTCACGCTGATCGACGGGTCGAAGGCGGACATGGTGTCGATGTCGAGCAGGCTGCGCAGCAGGGCGGTGGTTAGTCCTGAGACGCCGGTGACCAGAAGCGCCGCCACCCCGATGTAGCCGGCCCAGACCAGTCCGAACTGGAGCAGTCCGATCAGCAGCCGGCCCAGCGTCTGCCCGTCCCGGCGCACTGCCGCGATGCCCAGCTGGACCATGGCCATCATCGCGGCCACGGTCGCGCCGATGCCGAAGGTCACCGGATAGACCGCGGCGAGCGGGCCGCCGGCGGACAGATCCGGGGTGGCCAGAGCGTCGATCACTGAGAACGCCAAACCCAGCAGCCAGAGCCCGGCCTCCCACAGCGACAACATGGCATTGACCCAGACGTCTTCGACCACGGCGCCGGCTGCTTCGCCGACCGCGCAGAACGGATTGATCGGCAGGCACGGCAGCGAGCCGCCCACCCCTGGAACCGCCGGGAACGCCACCACGGTGGAGTCGGCTGCAGCCGGACCTGTGGACAACCAGCAGATCGCCAGCGACAGAAGAAGGACCGCTCCCAGCCTGCGCTCCCAGCCGCTACGCCCTCCGCGTCGCTGCTCAGACATAGCGCAGGTCCCTGTAGCCGACCGCGATGGCTGCCTCGGTACCTGGCCAGACCGAGGGAGCCGGCGCCGGCTCCTCCCCCGGGCCGATGACCCACCGGTCCCCGACCCAGGCCATGCGCTGGCAGTCGGCGATGGCGATGCGTGAGGTCTGCTCCACTGCGACGGTGAACTCGAAGTTCACACACACCACGGCGAAGTCTTCGCCCACCGTGCCCTTGATCAGCCCCATCACGGGACGGACGACGATCGCTAGCTGCGGCGACCCCGCACCGGACAGGCCCGCTGCGGACAACAGGCTGGCCATGCCGTCCACCCCGGACCACGTCTCCGGTGTCGGTCCGCCCGGAGCGGCCCACTCCGCGATTACCCGGCGCACGCCGTCCATCGAGCCGCTCTGCATCGCCGTCACGTCGATCGCCGCCAACTGCGCAAGCGCACCCTCCGGAGTTCGGGAAAAGCCGGTGGGCACGTCCGCCTGGCCTACGCCGGTGGCGCGCGGCAGCTCGAGAACGCCGGCAGCCTGGTTCGAGACCGGCCCAGGCAGCGCGTCATGCGGGTCGGCGGTCGGCATCGGCGCGGCGGCCAGCGCATCGTGCCGCGACATGTCCGGGGCAGGAGCTGCAACCCGTCGTGAGGCGTTCCCCTCGTCCGGCTCCTCGGTCAGCCCTCCGACAACTGCCAGGACCAGGCCGGCCAGCACCGCCAGCGCCACCACCGCGACGACCACGAGCGTCGCCAGGAGACGCGCCGGGCTCCACTCCGGCGTACCGCTCCCCTGGACATCGGGACGACGGCTCATCAGGTGCACCCACTACCGGTGATCGACCCGAGGATGACCAGGATGACCGTGTACGTGATGGCCACCATCACCACCACCGCCACGCCCATCGCCCCGAAACGGGAGGCATGCGGATGGGAGAACAATCGGCCCACCAGAACTGAGCCCAGCGACACGACGGCGGCGATCCCGATTAGCGCCAGCACGCCCCACTTCACCCACGCCGTCACTTGATCGGCGAAGGCCTGCATTCCCGGCGGCGCCTCCGGGCAGACCGCCGCGGCGAGCTCCACCGGCGCTGCGGTGGCGGGCCCCGCCGTCAGCAGGACCAGGCCCACAGCGACGAGCGCGACGGTCGAGGCCGCCCGTACCGCTGCTTTCCTGCGGGGGCTCACTGGGTCTTCCCCGCCGCGCCCGGCTGGAACGCTGCCGCCCGGTGCCGATGCCGGGGCTGCGGTAGCACGGCCGGTATCAGCAACGCGGCCAGCAACCGGCCCGCGGCCTCCACTCCTCTGGGTAGCCGGTCCCCCGTCAAACCGGCGGTCTGCAGTCGTCGGTCGATCGGAACTCGGACCACCCGCCCCTGCGACCGCAACTCGCGAAGCCGCGGACCGCAGTTGGCGCTCATCGCCTGGGGCCCACGCGCCGGGCCCACGACGGCCACCACCACCGGCTGTTCGGCGAGCTGGCTCAGTACGTGCTCGGTCAGTCGCGCCCCCGGTACGGTCGGCCGGCAGACGACGACGGTGCGCGTGCGGTCGGCCGCCAGTCGGGCCACGTCTTCCGGAGCAGGCAGCCCGAGGTCCAGGACGGTGATTGCCGGTTCCTCGTTGATCGGGAGGACCGGCCAACCGTCAGGCTCCACGTCCACGACGCGGCGGTCGATCGTGACGCGGTCGCGGGAGCCACGTCGCCAGGCACCGGCGGCGTCAGTGCCCAGCTCCGCCGAGGCCGCGGCAATCAGCCCCGACCGGCGGGGATGCGCGGTCTCCACCAGGTGCACCCGCCGGTCGGTGTCCGCCGCGGCGTCGCTGATGGCCAGCGCCACCGTGGAAGCGCCGGCACCGGCGTGTGCCGCTACGACCGTGATCCAGTTGGCTGCCACCACGTCGATGTCACCCCTGCTCGCGCCTCGCCGCGACGCGCTGCCACCCTTGTCAGACCACCGCTCGAAGTGCGGGTCGTCCTGAGCTGGGACCGTGCTGTTCCCGTCTCGCCTTATGCGGCGCGGAGGTAGAGCCTGGGCACCCGCCGGCGCAGGGGCCTCGGACACGGAGAGCTCGTGGAGACGCGTTGGCGCCGCGAGCTTGTTCGCGGCAGTTCGCGGACGACGTGCACGTAGCTCGCGGAACGCCTGCTGGATCTCCGCGACCGACAGCAGTCGCTCGTCGGGGTCGACGTCGGCGCCGTTGGCCACCCCGCCTGTCACGGCGCCGGCTTCGTCGACGTCCTGCAGAAGCGGGCTCACGCGACGGCCGTCAGGTACTGAGGAGCCACGCCGCGCAAGGCGGTCAGCGTGCGGTTCCGCCGGCGGTACAGGGTGCGCGTTGTGATGCCGTGTGCGGCGGCGACCTTCTGGTCGGCGCGCCGGTGTTGCCGATCGCGGCTGCACTCGGTGGCGATCAGCAGTGCGACGTCCTCGGCGTCGACCCCTGAGCGCACCGCCCACTGCAGCAGATCGACGACGTCGAGGTCCTCCCCCTCCTCGTCGGCGCTCGCAGTTGCGATCCGAGTGATGTCGCCCGTAGCGGTCAGAATCTCGACCCGGTCGGGGTGGTAGCGGCTGCTGGGTCGCAGCTCGGCGAGTACCGCCCGCCGGGTCTCGGCGCGCAGGTTCGCCGCGATCGCCCGAGGCCGGCGTCGCCATGGGTAGCAGCGGATCTGGCACGAGAGTTCACCAGCGACCACGGTGAGGATGTCCGAGTTCAGGTCCGCGAGCTGCCGAGCCATCGTCCGCACCAGCCCGCTGAGCAGGTGAAGCATCAGCAGCAGCGCGTCGTCGTCGCGGCCACCGTCCACAGCGGCCAGCCGGACGAGCGCGGCGAGCACGACGTCGCGGCGGTCGTGCGCGCCGCCCTCGGCCCAAATGTCGAGCAGGTCATGGACGCTGCTCAGCCCGGCCAGGCCTGGTTCGGTGGCTGCCCAACGGACGAGGGTGGCGTCGCCGTCCAGACGTGCGGCGAGCGCCGGCCAGCTGCCGACGATGGTGGGGTCGTGGAACATGTGCGGGTCCTCCGGCATCGGTGTGATGCCGTCGACGCTCTGCAGCGACGTTCAACGAGTCGTCACCCTCAGCCAGGGGTGACAGGGAGGTCACGTCACCCCGTCACCACCGCTGTCCCGCTATCGCGTCCGGGGACACTCGGCATCCCGCAGCGCGGGGGTGACGCAGCGAGCAGCGAGGGGTGACGTACGCGAGATGCGACGACGGAGGCGCCCTAATCCGCTCACAGCGGCTGGCACGCGTGTGCTCCGGAAGCCGATGGCCAACCAGGACGACCAGGCCCCCCACCCTGGGTTTCGTGGTCTCAGGCCGCTGCGGGGTGGTGCCGCAACTCTTCAAGCACCGCGGCCCACATGGGAGCGGCACGGACCGGGGCATTTCAAACTGTCAGGGGCCCCGGGCATGGTCGCCGACATGGTCTCCCTCTACCTCGGTCCCACCCGCGAACGATGGGCACCCCAGAACTGGCAGGACGTCGAATCAGCCGCAGCAGCCGGCCTTCTCGACGAGCAACGCTGGGTCGAGCTGAAGCAGGCCATCCCGGCGGCCAACAAGGGCGCCAATCGAGAACTGGCCAAGGACCTCGCCGCGTTGGCCTGTGACGGCGGACTGATAATCATTGGTGTCGAAGACAAGGGTGGCGGGCGGGCCGGAGAGGTGCTGGGCACGCCGCTGGCCGGGCTGCAGGACCGGATCAGCCAGGTCGCCGGAAGCGCCCTGATCAGCCCTCCGCTGGTGGTCCGCACCGTGCCGATCGCCCACCCCACGATCCCCGACCACGGGTGCCTGCTGGTGATTGTGGACGCCAGCATCGACGGCCCGCACATGGTCGATGGCAGCTACCGCGGCCGCGGCGACGTCGGTACGCGGGTGCTGTCCGACCAGGAGGTCCGCCGCTACCTCGTCCAGAATGCCCAGCACCGCGAGGACTTCGCCCAGACCTTTCTCGAGGCCCGTGCCCAGTCACCGCTGGGCGGGCCAGGCGTCTTGCACTTGTTCTTCCGGCCGCGCTCGGGCCGCAGGGGGGCACTGACCTCTCGGCTCGGGCACGCCAACGTGCTGATGAACGACCTCACGCGGGACCTGCCCACCGGCCCGTGGACCCTCCTCCAAGACCTTCGGCACACACGCCGCGTCATTCGTGGCGTGCTCTACGCCCACTTCACCGAGGCCGAAGGCGTCCGAGCCGAGCTCGCCGACCGAGCCTCCGAGATCGAAGACAACCTGGCGGCAGTCCGCATTGGAGACGACGGCACGCTCCTGGTGTCCTGCAGCCGCCTTGTGTACACGACCGGAGACGCCGCCTCGTCCACTCCAGCCCTGTCTGTGGCCGGAGTGCTCTCCATCACCGAGCAAGTCACGGTGATGGCCGGCCGGCTCGCCGACCAGGCAGGCTACGGCGGCGGGTGGGACATCGGGATGGCCATGACCGGACTGAAGGGATGTCACGCCGGAATCCAGGGCCACCGGATGCTGGTGGGCCACTACGGCGCCGCCTTTCCCGGCGACGCGCATGAAGAGCTCGCGACCACGACGACCGCTGAGCTGCAGGACAGCCCCTACGCCGTCCCTGACCGACTGCTCCACGAGCTGTACCGCGTCTTGGGAGCTGAGCAACAGATCGAAAACCTCCGTGCCCTGAAGCCCGCACAGTGAACCCCCCGGTCAGGATCCGTTACCGGGAACGGGCCGGACCTCGGCAGACAAATGCGGTTCACGCAGTCACGCGTATCGGGCCGAGGCTCCACGTTCCCGGGTGCTGCGGGCGGAGACACGTCAAATACCGCTTTGCGGATCGTGCATGGACTCGGTGGTTCCGGAACGCCGCGCGAAGGCACGGCCCTACGGTGTCAGCGTGAAACTGAGCCGCATCACCGTCAAGAACTTCCGGAATCTCGTTGACGTCGATGTGCCGCTCAGCCGGCACACCGTGATCGTTGGGGAAAACCGCTCGGGCAAGAGCAACCTGCTACACGCGATGCGGCTCGTTCTAGACAACACCCTCTCCGGGGACCAGCGGCGGCTACGCCCGGAGGACTTCTGGGACGGACTCACGACCGCGTCCGGGGACCCAACCAGCACCGGGGAGAAGATCGAGGTCTCACTGGAGGTCACCGATTTCGGCGCCGAGGCCTCCGTCGTCGCGGCCCTTGGCGACGCCCTGGTGACTGGCGACCCCCTCACGGCAAGGCTCACTTACCGGTGGGAACCTGACCCACTGATCGACGACGACGTCGTGTACCGAGCCCGCCTCTACGGAGGCGCCGACGACGACCGGCCCATCTTCTCCGCAGACGTCCGCGAGCGTCTCATCACGGTCTTCATGCATGCGCTGCGGGACGTCGAGAGCGACGTCCGGAGCTGGCGCCGCTCACCGCTGCGCGCGCTTCTCGAGGGTGCATCGCGCGATGCCGCCCCCGCCGACCTCGATAAGGTTCGCGACGCCATGGAGGCAGCGAACGCCTCCCTCAACAAGCTCGGCCCGTTGGTCGCGCTGAGCAAGAGCATCTCCGACAGCACCCAGGCCGCCGTCGGCTCGAACCAGGGCCTGGAGACAACTCTGGCGGCGGCGCCACCGGACCCGCGACGGCTGATTCGGGCGATGCAACTGTTCGTCGACGGCGACGCGCAACGGCAACTCACCAGCACCAGCCTCGGTGCGTTGAACGTCCTGTACTTCTCGCTGCTCGAGCTGCGCCTCAAGCAGCGGCTCGAGAGCGCCGAGGTTGCGCATGTACTGCTCGCAATCGAAGAGCCCGAAGCGCACCTGCATCCGCACCTTCAGCGGCTGCTGTTCAAGCACCTGCAGCAGGACGACGCGAACCGCTCGACCGTCGTCACAACCCACTCGCCGCACATCGCCAGCGCTACCTCCGCGCGCAACCTCGTCATGCTCCGCGCCACCGATGTCGGCTCGGTCGCTCACGCGGCAGCAGACGCCGACCTGACGGAAGAGGAGTGGAGCGACATCGACCGGTACCTGGACGCCACCCGGTCGGAGCTGGTCTTCGGCCGCCGTGTGCTGCTCGTCGAAGGCTTGGCTGAGCAGCTCATGGTCCCGTCGCTGGCGCACACGGTCGACGTTGACCTGGACGAGCTCGGCATCTCGGTGTGCGCCATCGGCGGCACCCATTTCGGCGCCTACATCAAGCTGTGCATGGCCCTCGGCATCCCGTGGGCGGTACTGACCGACGGCGACCCGACGAACCGCGTCACAGGCGTCCGCCGCAGGCAACTGCTGGTGCAGAAGGCCGGCGCCGACCCGGCCGCCGTCTTCGTCGGTGCCACGACGTTCGAGCACGACATCATCTCGGCGTCTGACTCCAACCGCTCGGCGATCGTCGAGGTGCTGATTGAACTGCTGGACGAGGATGCTGAGGACGACGTGGAGATCGTGGAAGCATGGGAGGAGGAGACCCCGGAAGTGGACGAGTTCCTCGACATAATCTCCGAGGTCGGCGGCAAGGGGCGTTTCGCGCAGCGACTGGCGACCACCAAGCTTGAGCCGCCGGACCATCTTGCCGGCGCACTCAAGTACCTGCAGGAGTTGTAAGCGATGCCGCGCCTGCGGCAAGCGATCATCGAGCTGGAAACTAACCCTGAGCAGTGGGAAGCGTTCAAGCACCAGGGTCACTGCGTCGTCCTCGCGCCGCCCGGTAGCGGCAAGACGAAGCTGCTCACAACGAAGGCCGTCTGGCTTGCGAACAACGCCGTCGCGCCGGGCCGGGGCATGGCCTGCATCACGCTGACCAATCCGGCCGCTGCGGAACTCCGGGCCCGCATACGGCGCCTCGGCCAGCCGGTCGGACGCACGATCAGCGTCGGCACCGTCCACTCACTTGCCTGGTCGAGCATCATCCGGCCGTTCGCCACCGCCGCCGGGTTCCCGGAATGGTCGAGGTACACCCTCGCGCCACGGCAGCAGGCCAACGCTGCAATGCGGGAAGCGATCCGCCGAGTCTTCGACCCGAACGAGGACATCCGCTTCGTGGACTCCACGATCAAGCGCAACCGCAAGTTGAGCCTGACCGAGCAGGAATGGAAGACGGCAGGCTCGAACGTCCGCGAGGCCGCCCTCGAGTACGAGCGTCTCCTGCGCGAGGAGGACTACGTCGATTTCGACAGTGTCGTCGCCATGGCGGTCCACCTCGTCGAGGAGTACCCGTTCGTTCGCACAGTGCTCCACGCCCGTTACCCGTACCTAATGGTCGACGAGTACCAGGACCTCGCCCCGGGGCTGCACCGTATCGTCACCTCGCTGTCGCTCGACGAGGGCAACTCAACGCTGTTCGCCGTCGGAGACCCCGATCAGGCCATTTATGGGTGGACGGGTACTCGCCCGGAGTTACTCCTGGAGCTCGCCGACCGCGAAGCCATCCACCGGGTCGACCTCCGCATCAACTACCGATGCGGGGCGCTCATCGCGGAAGCGGGCCGGCGCATCCTCGGCGCCAACGGAGCTGAGGCCGTGACGATGCGCGGCGGTGGGTCGGTCAGTGCGCGATGTGAGCCCGCAGGACTGACCGCACAAGCGACCTACATCGCCGGACGAATCCTGGAGCTGCAGGCGGATGGTGCCTCGCTGCACGAGATTGCCGTGCTCGCTCCCACCAACGGCGACTGCGACGAACTCGTAAGTGTATTTCGAGGCCGCGACATCCCGGTTTCTTGGCGAGCAGACGCCTACTCGCCGAGCCCACTGACGATGACGCTGGAGGCATTTGCCGCATGGGCGTCCCACGGCCGCGAGGACAGCGGCTACCGACTCGGCGACCTCCTCGACCAGTGGCAGCAGCTCGGCGACTGGTCCGCGATGCGAGCCGGTGCCGACAAGGTGGTAGCCGTTCTTCTGGCCACCGCCGCGGACGCACCCGCCGGCGAGTTCGTCGAGACCATCGTGAGTGTGCTCGACTCTGTCGGTGCTCTGGCCGATCTCCGGTCTGACGATGCGAACGAGGTCGAGCGTATGCGTGCGGCTCTTGTCCCAGCTGGCGAGATGGCCGACTACACGGTGCGCGACCTGGGAGCTCTCCGCCTGCGAGACGGGCGAGTGGAAGTGTCGACCATGTCTTCGAGCAAGGGACTGGAGTTCGACCACGTTTTCATCGCAGCGGTGGAGGAGGGCAAGCTACCCTTCTTCAAGTCCCTCCGCGGCTCGGCCGAGTGGGCCGAGGACCGACGCAAGTTCTACGTCTCGTTCACCCGGGCTCGGGAGTCGGTCGAGGTTCTCTACTCCGGCTGGTACCAGACGTCGTGGGGTCGGCAAAGGAAAGGCCCTAGCGTGTTCCTCCGCGAGTCCGGCTTAATCGGCTAGAGCGTCGTCCGGACCTCGGACAAGTGAGATTCCGAGATCCTAAATGCTGGGTCGCCGACACGCGACCACTTCAGAAAGTGATCAGTACAGCACTAATTGTCGGTGCCGTCATCGGCTATCGGCAGGTAGTCCTCGCCCCGGAGAGCGGCCTCCCAAGAGTTCCGATAGCCGACGGCTGTACGTGGCCCAAGGCTTTGAGGGCGATCAACTCGTCGTTGTACAACCGGCCGACGGCTGCCCGTTAGAGGAACCTCTGCCGGACGGTCGAACGACCTCGCGCCCGTGGTTTCGCACCGTCCCGTTGAGGATCCTCGTGCGGTAACAAGCATGGACCTGGGCACTGCTAGTGCCGTCGTTGCCGATCGAGCTGGACAAGGCTGTACTCGGCGACGCTGCATGCTTCCCGAACCACCATTAGGGCCAGGTCCGCGCTGACGCCCGTCGGCAGGGTGCGACCGTGCCCGGTGCCCTGCAGCACCCGGAGCTTGTTGACTTGTTCAGCGATCTTCCAGGAGCTCTGCAGGATCGCTTTGATGTTGCTAGCGCCGGGAAGGGCTGGGTCGACCTGCTCGGGAAGAATTCCGAGGCGCTCCCGGGCGAGATACCAAAGGTGATCGAAGCCTGCTCCCTTCGGTTCCTCCAGGCCCAGTTCTTCAAGGACAAACTTCGCAACCGCTTCGAGCAGGTCTTTGGCGCTACCCAGCAGCTGCCCTGGATCCTCGGTCGATCGGCGAAGCCGGTCGACTTGCTCATCAAGCGCCTCTCGGCCGCCGGTCGTCAGGTCAATGGCACCGGCGACGCTGAGGATGCCGTCATCTGTCAGCGTCCATCCACACCGGCCGAATGCTCGCTGGGCAGTCTTGACCTTCTCGCGGGAGGCGTAGGCAGGCCGGTCGGGATCGAAGCTTCCATGTACACGCAGCTGGACCAGAAGGGCGTCGACAAGTTCTCTCGCGCGAGCTGGCCGACGTCGGGCAGCTCCCAGAACGGTCCGTACTCGGACTTCCTTGTTTGGGGTCTGGGTCGTCGGCGAGTACGGATCATCGGCGCCGTAGCCGGCGCCAGTGAAGGCGTTGCTCAGCTTGGAGTGTGACGGGCCGTCACCCGAGAAGAAGAACCGCGCCAGGGCGGCGCTGACCTCATCGCTGACGGGCGGCTGCGGCACTGGCTCATTCTCCTTGACCTGGACGGCGCACGCCATTGTCCACTGTCTGGCGCTTACCGAAGACGATGCACCTTGACGGCTTTGGCCATGCCGTCGACCTGCATCTTGCCTCCGCTGATGATCGCAAAAGGGCGATACTTGTACTGGTAGCGGTAGTAGTACTCCGCCTGCTGCCATACTGACCCGTTCTCTAGCGTAACGACGGTGCTGCCATTCCAGCCCGTCCATGCGCCAGCTATCCGTGATCTCAACGCTGACTTCACCTCGAGTTCGTTAGCGCGGTCGGCGCATCTTGCAGCACAGCTCTGACCGTTTCGCGTGCCCTCGGAGGGTTCTCGTTCACTCCAACCACGTCACGGCCGTGCTTGGGCAAGGCCCTTGGACATCTCGTGGCCGCCGGCGTCATGAGCGCCCCAGGAACCGGCGCAGCCAGCGGCTCAGCTTCGTCAGCACGCCGGCACGGGGAACGTCACCGTAGGTCTGTGCGCGCTGCGCGGTGTCGAGCGTGTGTGTCGCCAGGGCAGCATCCCGAGTCATGGGTCGGCACCACACGACTCGGTTTCGCCGGATCAGGTAGTGCGACCCACACGGGAACTGTCCGTTGCCCACCGACGGCGACAGGGTCACCTGCCCGTCGTAGGTCAGGATCCAGTCTGCAGGCCCCAGCGGAGTCACGACCCTGACGCCACAGCCGCACGCGCATCGGTGGGAGGCGGTTGCGTACTCCATCGAGACGTACAGGAGCCCGTCGTCCAGGTCGGTCGGCACGTACTCGACGAAGACGGCTTCGAGTTCTTCACTCTTCACCGGTCGTGTCCGCCTCCGTCGGGCCGTCATCCTCGGCTTCGTCGTTGCCGTACTGGTTGATGATTTCGTTGGTGTCGATTCGGTACAGGGAGTGCAGTTCGTTCTGGTTGTCGCTGTAGAACCCGTAACGCTTCTTGAAGGCGATGACGGCCAGGATGGCGGTGAGCGCGTTGAGCTCGGCCACCTGGATGTTCGATTCGTACTCGTCGCCATCGCCGAGCTCGTAGGAGATCAGCTGGTGGTCCCGGATGTGGCCCTGCTGCCCGGGCAGGCTGGTAGTGACACGGAGAAGCCCGGCCAGGCCACTGGCGTCGTGCCGCACACCCAGCCCGGTGTCGATGAACGGCACACCCGCGTCGGTCAGCGCGTCGATGATGACCTTCTTGTCCTCGTTCGCGTCCATGGCGAGGAACACGAAGCTCATCTCGAGCAGCTCGTCGACGTTGTCCGCGGTCACGTACTCCGCGTGTGGCACGACGCCCCACCGCAGTCGTCCGTACCGGGCTGCGTGGTACTCGACCTTGAGCGGGGCGCCGTTGAGTTCCTCGATGCTGGCCGCGCCGGGTGACCGGTACGAGTTGTGGGTGGAGAAGACGTCGCCGTCGTAGACGTGCAGCTCACGGATCGGCGTCTTGGCGAGCAGGTCGAGCAGGTACGCGCCGGTGCCTCCGAGACCGACGATGGCGACCTTGGGCAGCGAGATCTTTTCCGCCAGGGCGGTGATGCCGGCGCGGCTGGAGTTCGTGTCCAGGTACTTGAACACGCTGTCGGTCTCGGCCGACACGACCGGCTTGAACGTGGTGGGGATCGCCGTTGGCTCGATGGCCTGGGCGTGGCCGACGATCAGCCCGGCGTAGGCGACCACCTTGTCGTAGTAGTTGGTGTAGCCGCGGCCGTGCGCCTTCAGCGAGGAACTGCAGGCCGCCACGATGCCGTCGGCGAGGTGCATCGGTCCGCGCTGGTGGATCAGGGCCTGGAGCTCCACCCCCTCCTTGCTGTGGGGAATCTCGGTGAACCACATCACGTGGGTCTGGGGACTCGTGGTCGTCTCGCCCTGGGTGTCGAGGGGGCAGACGAGACTGCCGCGGGCAACGGTGCCCGCGGCGGTCGCGAACGGGATGTCGTCGACGATCAGGTGGCCGGCGCAGATGCGGACGGCGTACCCCTCGTTGACGAGCCGCGACAGATCCGGGCTGTCACGAACGAGTCGTGGCAGTGACATCGAAGCTCGTCCCCTTCGTCTTCACGGCTACCGAGGTTCCGGGCACCAGGGTGCCGCTACCCCCGTGCCCACCCTTGGCCTTGCGATAGGCCACCGAGTAGATGACGTTGGGGTCCCGGTTGGGGAATCCCAGGTCGACCACCTGCTCGTACGTGACCGTCTCGGCGTCGACCTCGAAGCGGGACCCGTTGATCGCGATCTCGTAGTCCTTGTCCTTGGTGGGGTTCTTGGCCGACAGCTCGACTTCGGTCATCACGCGCTCACTCCCTTGATCCGTGCCTGGCTCCCCAAGCGACGTGACGGCACGGTAGCAGGCCATCACCCCTAGGGTGATGGCATGATGACGAGCGGCGTGTCGGCCGCGAAGCGGGGTCGGCGGCCGGCGTCCCCGATACGTTGTGCCGCATCACCCGAAGAGTGAAGGGCCGATGGAGATCGAGTACCTCGATCGCGGAGCGCGTGATGCCGCGACGCCGCCAGGTGTGCGGCCGTCGGGCTGGAGCCATGCCGAGGTCAGCCGCCTGTACCTCGTCGTTCAATGCATCCGAGCCGGGCGCATTCCCAGCGACGTGCTGTCGCTGCGCTCCCTGCATCTGCGCGCCGATCCCGACGATCCCGGATGGTTCAGGACTGAACTGAGCTCGGACCGCGCCCTCACCCTCGCCTTCAAGGCGGACAGCAGTCCCATCACAGCGATGCTGGATATCGCGCCCACCAGAACGGACTCAGGACGATGAGCGATCGCGTGCCCGACCCGGTGCCAGTCGGCAGATTCCTCGCCGAGGAGATCGAGGCACACGGGTGGACCCAGGCGGAATTCGCCGCCGTGCTCGGACGACCGGTGCAATTCGTCTCCGAGATTGTCAACGGCAAGAAGGAAGTAACTCGTGAGTCGGCCGCACAGATCGGTGCAGCCCTGGGCCAGACGCCGGAGTTCTGGCTTAGTTTTCAGGATGAATACTTGCTGAGCGAGCAAGCAAAAAGCGCCAGGACGCAGCAGGAGTTGTCAGAAGTACGACGCCGCGCGCGCCTCAACCGATTGGTGCCGGTCGCGACGTTGCGCAAACGTGGTGTACTAGTTGGAGACGATTTAGATGAGCTCGAAGAAGAAGTGGCCGAACTCTTAGAGCTGGACAACATCAACGATGACCCCGCCTTCCAAATCGCCGCCCGGCGTAGTAACCACGACGAGCCCGTCTCGTCTGTGCAAGTCGCCTGGGTGGCATGTGTTAGACGCGCGGCTCGTAAACGCACAGACGTGAAGCCTTTCTCGGAATTCAAGCTAGAGAGACTGGCGGCGCAACTGCCCACACTGCTCAGTAGCCCCGCCGGCTTCCGTGGCCTGCCCGAAAGCTTCGCGGACACTGGCGTCGTCCTTGTCCACGTCGAGGCATTACCGGGGGCCAAGATTGACGGCTGCGCGTTCATGCTCGATAAGACCCCGATCATTGCACTCTCGGGGCGAGGTAAGCGCTTGGACAAAGTGTTGTGGACGCTATTGCACGAGGTGGCCCACGTCATCCTCGGCCATGTCTCGTCCGAGGTACTAGTGGAGACGCTGGACGACCATGACGAGACCGACGCGAAGGAGAACGAGGCCGACAGACGAGCCGGCGCTTGGCTTCTGCCTACACCGCTCCCGACACCGCCGGCGCGTATCGGCGCTGGGTGGGTCGATAGCATTGCGAGCGAGCGCCGCCTAGCGCCAATCGTAATCGTTGGCCAACTCCAGCAGAGTCAGGTGCTGGACTGGCGCACGACGCTCGCGCGCAACGCCCCGACCGTTACCGGAGTCCTCGAGACTTGGTGACCCTGTGCGCCGCAGTTCTACCTTGGTTGGCCGCTGATGGTAGGGCGTCGCTTTCGGCGTGAAGCCCACCGTGCCGCACGTCGCTAAGCGCGCACTCACAGGCATGCCCCGTCGTCTCCCGTAAGGCCAACCTCCTATGGGGATAGAGGGAGGTCGGCGGAGGACCATCGACTGTCCGTCCCGTAAGACCCGCCCGAGAAGATCTCCGGTGACCGGGGGCAATGCGGGGCAAGTGGCCTGGCCTCCGGACGGTGACACTGCAGCTCGCTGCCGCTGTCGAAAGGCCCGGGCCGTCTCCCCGGTGGGCATGGAACTGATTGCCTTACCGCCGTCGGACAGCTACTCAATGTTGTGCAGGTCCGTCGGTGTATCCGTAGCGGTCCGCACCTCCGACCACCTCCGTTTGGTCAGCTCGCTCTGTTGATCCACTGTCGGCGGAAGAGGATCTCGGCGGTTCTGGGTGGCAGGTCTTCTTCGACCTCGGCGTCGTGGTTGGCCAGGATGCGGGCAACGTAGGCGTCGGCCTCGGCCCTGTTGTCTTGGGCGTCGCAGGCGGCGACCAGGTCGAGCAGCGGCACGTCCTCGTAGCTGCCGGCTTTCAGCGCCACACAAGCGGCGGCTGCGGCGAGCTCAGGCTCGCCGGCGGCGAGGTGGTGCGTCGCGACGGTGTGCGCAACGTCAACGATCATGGCGGCGTACTCGTGGTCCAGCCGGGAGTTCTCCTCGACCAGCCAGCTGTAGCCGCCGGGCGCACCCTGCCGCGACGTGGGCAGGTCGAACGGCTGCCCGGTGACCAGGTCGAGAGCGGCGCGCAGGTCGGCGATGCCGTCGACACCGCGGGCCAGCCCGCGGACTCGCAGTCGGCGGAACAGCTCCGCGTCGATGAGGACGTCGTCGATGCGGTAGCGGCCGACCCCACCGGCGGTAACCCCGGACGGGAGGTAGTCCGCGCCGGTCGCAGGGTTGGCGCCCAGCCAGGCGCGCACGATGGAGATCGACTGCCGCACCTTTGTCTTGCCGACGACGTCGGGCTCGTTGGGCCAGATCGCCGTGGCGTAGCGCTCGCTGGTCACACCGCCGGGCCGGGTGGCCAGGTAGGCGACGACCTCGGTGTAGAACTGCCGCCGCGGGTTGCGCTCGGGCAGCTTGCCCTGCGCCTGCACTCCGACCGGTCCGAGCAGAGTCACCTTCGGCCGCGGGCAGGACGGGTCGGCCCAATCGGCGAGGTCGGCGTCCAGGGCAGGGTCGGCGACCTCGACCTGGTTGCGGATGCCCGCATCCGTGGCGGGAGCCAGGGCGTTCAGGTCCTGCTCGGTGGTCGCGGCTCGATCCAGGTACGTCTGCACGGACAGCGGCAGCACCGAGTTGGCGATCCACGGCGAGGTGTCTGCCAGGCCGGACACCGGGACGTCGTCCGCTCCGGCCACAGCTGGTGGTTGCGAACGCGCGGCGCAGGATGGGTCGACGCGGAGGCCGCCGCAGGCGTCGGCGTGCTCGTCCCAAGGCTTGTCCCCGTGGGCCGGTGGCATGGGTCGGTCGTCGGTCAGGGTGGCCAGCGCAAGCATCTCCGCCAGCTGCGTGGCCTCGTCGGCCGGGATCTGCTGCGCGATTAGCTCGACTCCCAAGGCGGGGATGCTGAGTATGCCGGCCTCGTCGACAGTCAACTGCCAGCGACCGGCGTCCGCGTACTCCGGGTCGTCGATCAGCACCAACGCGGCCGCGCCGCGGGCGCGTTGCTGCTTCATGGCGGTGATCAGCCGTTCCAGCCCGGCGCTGTCCCTGGCAACAGCCGGGGCGATGAACAGCACGTGCGCCGCCCACGCGTCGCCGGCTATGTCGCGCATCCGGCCCGACAGCACATCGACCTCGGCCATTCGCATGGCCTCGGTGACCGATTCCAGGTGGCCGTCGAGCCCCGCGATCGCCTTCTCGACATCGTCGGTGTAGGTCAGCCGGTCGGGATTGATCTGGGCCAACTCCTGGCCGAAGCCGACCAGGGTCACCTGCAACATCTCCGACCACGTGTTGTGCGCGAGCTCGGCAGCGAGGAACCGTGCCAGGTTCAGGCAACGTTCGGCGTCCCCGGACAGCGACAGGGTCGCGGCCCGTTCCAGGTCGAGCAGCCAGTGCTCGCCCTCGGTCGTGTAGCCCACCGACGCGAGCATGGGGAACGGTGCGAAGAAGTACGCCCGCCGCTGCTCGTCATAGGTCAGCGGATCATCGCGTCGGATCGACCAGCGGGTGCCGGCCGGGTCCACTGTCCACGGCGCCGGGGCCTCCGAGACCGGCTCGGTGAGTACCAAGGTCAGGACGTCGTCGGTCATGCAAGCGGCCACCACGTCGGGCAGGCGAGCGCCGTCGACCCTCGCCAGTGCCTGCACCAGTGCCCGTAGCGCCTGGTCCAGCCAGGTGACGTCGGCACTGCCGACGCTGCCTGCATCCTGCAGCGCTCGTTCGACGTGCAGCAGCTCTCGTGGTGTGCTGCCGATGATGCGGCCGGGACGTCGCTGCCGGAATTGCCTGCGGCGATAGCGCAGCAGCGCAGTCAGCGAGGCCCCGGCCAGCAGCAGCCCCCCGCCGGCAGCGAAGGCAATCATCGGCAGCTCCGAGGCGTTCCCCGTCGAGGTCTCGTCAGGCCTCGCGGGCGACGACTCGACGCTGTTCGGTGCAGCCGTGGGAGACGAGGTCGGAGCGTTGGTGGCCGGACCGGGCGCGGCCGGAGGCGGCGCATCGGCGCCCGGCGTGGTCGGGTCAGCTGGCGGGGCGGTGCTCGGGGCTGGCCCTGATGGCTGTGGCGGCTCGGTCGTGGGCGGTGCCGGCTCGGCTGCAGGATCCCCGGGTGCGCTGGACGCGGGCGTCGCAGGACTGGTCGGGTCCGGGATGCTCAGGGTCCAGCCCGGTCGGATCAGCGACGGGTCGGTGAAGGTGGCGCCTGCGGGCTGGCTGCGTCCCCGGTTGAGCTCCCAGGCTTGTCGCCAGTTGTGTCCGCTGCCGGTGATCTCCTCCGTGAGGTCCCACAGGGTGTCACCGGGTTCCACAGTGACGTCCTCGATGGTTGTCGCGGTGGTCCGGACTGGGCCCATCGACGGCAGGCCGACCGCGTCGGGCGGCAGGACCAGCACCGTGCCCGGGAGGATTTCGTTGTCCGGACCGACCGAGGTCGGGTTGAGCCTGGCGATCTCCGAATACCGCAGCGGGTTCCCGAGATACCGCTCGGCCAGCGCCCACAGGGTGTCCCGGCGCTGCACCTGGTAAGTCGTGGTCCCGACCGGAGGCGTGTGCTCGTCCGACATCGAGTAGGTGACCGGTGTCTGCGCTATGACCGGTGCGCTGGCGTACAGCGCCGACGACGGGACGACAGTGGATGCGGCCGCGACCGGCAGCGGCGGCGGCGCCGGTGCGGTGGATGCGGGGGCGCCGGCGGCCAGAGGACTAACGCTGAAGCCCACCGCGACGGCGGTGACCAAAGCGGCGGCCGGCCGCTGGAAGGTCCCGAGCCCAGGCTGCGGACGAACCGGCCGTGCGCGGGCGAACGCGACGATTTCCGCCACTGTCGCGGCGGTGAACAGGGCCCAGCACACCCACACGCCTGCTGCGAGGACGAGTCCAACCAGCTGTCCGTGGTCGCGGGACGTCAGGACGGCGCCGATCTCGTCCAGCGACGGGAGGCTGTGCGGCACCAGGTGCAGCACCGCCATGAGCACCGGTACGCCGACGACGACGGCGAGCAGCGCCACGAGGGCACCCACGGCCTTGAGCAGGCGGGCGGCGTGGCCCGTCACGACAGGCCCTCACCGGAGGTGACCCCGACCAGCAGCTGGGCGGTGTGCACGCGGGTCTGGCTGACCGGGATACCGAGCAGCGGTGTCGAGTCGGTGACGGTCACGCTGACCTCGACGATGCCGGGACCGGTGATGATCACCGTGCCGGTCGCGCCGGCTTGGTCGAGGTAGGAGCGGGCCGCGGTCGCCGCCAGTTGCGCGTCGGTGCCGCCGCCGGTGGGCACCGGCCCGATGGCGATGCTGGCCGCGCGGGCTGCCTCGGCCGAGTACGTGTCGGCGCGGTTGGCGGCCTGTATCGCGGTTCCGGCGTCGACGAGTGCGGTGACCAGGACGCCCGTGATGAGCACGATGAAGCAGAACAGCACGGCCACCGACCCGCGGTCGTCCCGGAGCCGGGCGCGGGCGTGCGGGCGGGGTGTCACGACAAGTCCCGAGCTGGGTCGAGCGGGCTGGTGGCGCTGTCGGTAAGAGTCCGCGAGCCTGGCAAGCCGGCGACGCCGATGTCGGACAGGTCGACGGTGCACGACACGGCGACGGTGACCGATGCCGAGGTGCCCGGCGGCGCGGAGAACCCGGAGGTATCGACGCGGATCTGGACGTTGATGCAGTGCAGGCCCTGGCTGGTCAGTGCGGTGGTGGCGGTGTCGGTGGCCATCTGCTGAGCCGCGGCGGCCGATCGGGCCAGCGAGGCGTCCCGCGCCGCGATCCCGGCGACGCCGCTGATGCGGTCGCCGGCCAGCGCGATACGGGCGCCGACGACCAGCATGGCCACCAAGAGAAGTCCGATTGGCAGCAGGATCGCCAGCTCCACGGACTCCGAGCCGCGGTCGTCGCGCCACCACCGCCGGCGGCCGTTCGTGGCCGGCTGCAGGTCGCGGCTCATGGCGAGTCCGGGGTGGTGAAGCGCTCCTTGCCGCGCACCACGATGACGTCGACGGTCGGGGCGAAGCCGGGCAGCGGGATCACGTTGGGCACGCTGGCGGTGACGTGCACCGAGACCGTGGTGGCGGTGCCGGACTCGGTCACCGAGTAGCCGGTGATCGTGCCGGTACCAAGGTTGTCCAGGTACGTGTCCGCCGCCGCCCGCCCCGCTCCCCCGGCCGCCCCGTGGACGCTGGCGGTGCGAGCCCCGGCGTGGGCCGCGGCGTCGGCGGCTTCCCGGGCGAAGTACCACAGCGCGAGCTGCGGGCCGGCCAAGAGGAGCGCGACGATGATGGGGAACAGGATCGCGAACTCGACGCTGGATGAGCCTCGCTCGCTTCCGCGGCCGCGATCCCGGAGAGATCCCGGGCGCGCGACCGGACCGTGCGGCGAGGATGCCGCACGGTCCGGAGTACGCGTCTCGAGCATGGGATGGCTGCCGTTTCTACTGGAACAGCGACGTCTTGCTGGCCACGAACGCGATGGCCGCTGCGCTGACCGCGCCGCCGAGGGCGATGGCCAGGATGACCATGAACGCCTTCTCTGAGGAGTCCGAGCCTCGGTCGTCGGCGACGTGTTCGGTGCGCAGCCAGGCCAGGACCGACAGAGCCATGACAGACAGGGCCATGACGCATTGCGCCACGATGGCCTGCTCACCCCGGCGAGCCGTGGGCTGGAACATGGGAAACCTCCTGGTTGGCGCTGTGGTCACGATGAGATCCCGAACATGCGGAGCATGAAGGGAACGAGCACGAACAGGGTCAGTCCAGTGACCAGCAGGGCCAGCGGGCGCGACATGCGCTCGCTGACCTGGTTGGCCTCGGTACGGGCGTCGGACAGCTCGGCGTGGCGAAGCGTGCGGGCGCTGGCCAGCAGGGTGTTGTAGACCGAGGCGCCGTCGGCGGCCACTGCCGCGATGTCGGCGAGGTTGCGCAGCTCGGCGACCTGTAGCTCCTCACCGAGGTCGCGCAGCTCGCCCCACGGCTTGCGGCCGGACAACGCTGCGCGGCGGATGGCGCGGCGCATGCGAACGAACGGCATGCTTCCCGAGATCTCGGCGGCCTCCTCCAGCGCCTGCTCCACCGAGCCGCGCGCCCGACGTTCACCGGCCACCAGAGTGAGGAAGGACTCGAGGTTGCTCCGGAACTCCACCCGCGCCTTGTCCGCCGCCTCACGGGCCTCGGCCGAAGGCAAGAACCACCCGACGACGGCGATCCCGAGCCCGACCGCGGCGGGCAGGACGAAGGGCACCGGAACGTCGACCAACACGAACACCAGGCCGAACAGGGACGGAGTGAGCAATCCGGCGAGTGCCAGGGTCAGCTTGCGGGCCGCCAGCTCAGCGCGGGTCCAGCCGATGATCGCCAGGTCGGCGTCCGAGACGCCCAGATGCCCGTCCAACACCCGCGCCACCGGCACCGGCAGCCAGTCCCACCGGTTCTGAATGGACGCCGGCACCGACGGCGCCGTTCGCACGGTCGGCTCGGCCGCCAACTGCTCCAGTGCGGCCACCAATGACGGCGGCGCCGGACGCAGGGCACGGACCCCGAGTAAGAGGCCGCCGGCGATCAGCATCCCGGCGAGGGTTGCCGTCTGCAGCCCGGTCACGGATTCACCGGAGCCGGGGCCGGATCGAAGAGCACCCGCGGGGGCTTGACCGGCTCGGACAACCGGCGCATCCACCGCAGCGACGTCGCGAAGATCGCCACCACTGCCAGCAGGGCGATCTGCCCGACCGGCGTAGAGTAGCCCGACAGGAAGGTCCGGGCGAACAGCGTCATCCCGACCACCAGCACCAGGGTGACCACGACGATGGTGCGCATGTTCGAACGCGGCTTGGCGCGTTCGGCCTCCACCTCACGGACCATGCGGGAGCGGTCGTCGAGGTCGGCGGCCAGGGCGGTGAGCACCTCGGCGAGCCCCGGCCCGCCGTTGCGCTCCCGCAGGATGAGCACCATGGCGATCTTCTCCGCGGCTGGATCGTCGATCTCGCGGGCGAACTGGCGCAGCGCGGTCTCGGTGCCCTGCGGCCCCATCCTGGTCACCAGGTTGGTGACCGCGGGGGCGAGCGGCTCCGGCACCGAGCTGAGGGAGCGGCGCAGAGCATCGCGCGTCGAGCCGGCGGCGCCAGAGCTGATCAGGTCGGCCAGCCGCCGCGTCCAGTCCGCCAGCGCCTCGGACGTAGCTATCAGTCGCTTGGCTGCCTGACCGCCGCCGAGCACCTTCGGGATGAATACGACGCCGCCCGCGGCGCCCAGCGCCGCGGCCGGCCAGCCCGTAGCAAGCAGAGTGAGAACGCCGGCGGCCAGCCCACCGAGGTGCAGTGGAGTGGCTCGCCGCCGGGAGGACGAGCGCACCGACGGCGAACGCTCCGGCAGGAAGGAGACGCCGCGCACCGCCCCGACGATGCCGACCAGGCCGGCCGAGAGCAGCAGCCCGGACAGGGTCAGCAGCAGCGCGCCGGCGGTCACGACGCACGCTCGCGGCGGTGGAAACCGGTGCGCCAGTCCGAGGCGCCCGGCTGCAGCCAGTTCAGATCGAAGCCGACCGCGGTCAGCCGCTCGGCCAGCGACTCGCTGAGCATCCCCGGCCCCGTGGCCTGGGCGCGCCCGTCCTCGGCGCGCGGCGCGAAGATCGGCTTGAGGTCGGGCCGACCGGAGTCGCCGATCGGGCCGAGTTCGTATATGCCGGAGACGTACCGGGCGTAGTCACGGTCGCGATGCACGTGCACGACCAGGTTCAGGGCGGCCAGCGAGCGCAGCACCAGCTCTGGGGACGGGGCCGGATGCGCCTTCAGCGCGTTGATCAGCACCTTGTCGAACACGCCGTCGGCCGACGGTGAGTGGATCGTGCACATGACCGACGAGATGCCGCTGGTCGCTGCCTCCAGCAGATAGGTGACGTAGGCACCGCGGACCTCCCCGACGAGCACCCAGGTCGGGGACGCGCGCAGCGCCAGGTGCAGCGCATCCCCCATGTCGAACCCGCCTCTGCCTTCGGCGTTGGGCAGCCGGGACTCGAACGGTCGGCACACCGCGTGCCGCCTGACCAGCTGCCGGCGCTCGGGATCCCACCGAGGCAGGTGCAGACCCAGCTCCCGCTCGTCCTCCACGGTGATGACCACGTTGTTCCACGGGATGGCGTTGCCCAGCGCGCGCAGCATCGTCGTCTTGCCGACCCCCGGCGCTCCGCTGACCAGCGGCGATGCGCCGGCGAGGATCGAGGCATGCAAGAAGGCTCGGACCGGTGAGTCGACCATGTCCATACCGTGCAGGTCGTCGAGGCTCGGATCACTGAACCGGTGCACGCGGATCACCCCGGCCGGGCGCGGCAGCACGTCCATCGCCGCCTGCAGTCGGGCGCCCAGCTCGGTCACGCCGTTCAGCCGCACGTTCAGAATGGGGTTGGCCGAAGAGAACTCACGGCTGGTCTGCCCGTCGTCCGACCGGGAACCGATCGACCGCAGCAGCTGCTCGAGCTCCTCGTCGCTGGAGGCGATCGCCGGCCCGGGCACCAGTTGGCCACTGGCCATCCGCAGCATCGTCGGCTCGCAGCCCTCGAAGTGGATGTCCTCCACGTCGTCCATGGCCATGAGGGGAGCCAGCCGCCCCAGCCCGTCCAGTTCGGCCAGCACGGCCGCAAAGATCGTGTCCTCGGTGGTCACCGTCGGCGCCGGACGGCCACGGTTGGCCTCGTGTAGCAGCCACTGGTCGTACTCGTCCCGGATCAACTTCCGGGTCAGCTCTCGCCGCGGTCCCGGGGCGTAGTTCCTGTCCTCCACCGTCAACCGGGTCGACACCCGGTCACGCAGCTCCACGACGACGCGGTACTCCGTGCTGTCGAGCCCCCTGGTTTCGATGGGTGTCGCGTCGACCGGGGCGGCTGCTGGCCGCAGCAAGTCACGGCCGGTCGGGACTTCCCACCGCGGCGACGCGGTGTCCTCACTGCTCATCCGGCCACCGCCTCGGCGACACGAGACGCCTCCACCGGACTGGTCAGCGTCTGGCCCAGGGACGACGCCGCGCGCAGCAGCGCGGACCGTCGCAGCGTCTTCGGACTGACGGTCGCGCCGTCGGAGAGCGCCTGCGCTGTAGTCCGGTCATAGGGCAACGTGCCCGCCAGCGGCAGGTCCAACGCCTTGGCAACTTCGCCGGCGGAGTACGGACCGTCCCCGACCACCAGTGCGGAGACCTTCGCCAGGTCGCCGAGTTCGTGGCGCAGTCGTTGCGTCGCATCCTGCGCCGCGTGCACCGACCGCACGCTGGGCCGCACCGCCAGCAGCACCCGATCGGCGGCCCGCAGCACCGGCCAGCATCCGCGCTCGGTCACCAGTCGTCCGGCGTCGACCAAGGCGTCCCGCCCGATCGACGCACTCGATGTGTGCAGGGCCGACGCCAGCCGCTCCCATGCCTCGGCGGTGAACGAGGTGCCCTGCGCGGCGGTCGTCACTCCCGGAACCAGCCACACCTGCGGCTGCTCGGGGACCTCCACCGCATGCTCGACGAGCATCGTGGCGGCCTGCCTCGCCGGGACACCCCGCCGGGCCGCCGTCGACCATGACAGCAGTCCCCGGTCGACGCTGACCCGGCCGGCCAGCAGCCCCGGCGCCATGTCCCCGCCAGCCAGGTCACAGTCGGCCACCAGCAATGGCCCGGGCCACGCCAGGGCCAACGCCCAGGTCGAGGTGGTCACCCCGGGCGCGGCCTTTCCCGAGGTCACGACGGTGAGCATCGGTTCACCGCCCCGCCGGCAGCACGATCAACGCCAGGTTGCCGGTCGATGCCAGTTCGGCCACCTGCACGCCGTCGTCCGCGCTGACTCGCACGTCGACCACCGTCACTTGTGTGGCCTGGTTCAGCGGACCGACCTCGGCGACCGTCGCGTCGATTTGCTGATCGCGAGCGCCTCTGGGCTCGTCCGTCGGGGTACCGCTGCCGATCATCGAGCCGGTGCTGCCGGGCGTCGCCACGATCAGTACCCGCTGGCCTGGGCTCAGCCCGCGGGCCGGAAACTGCCCTTCCTTCAATGGAAGGGCTACCAACATCTCCCCCGCCGCGAATCCGCTGTCAGGGCCGACCTGCGCGCCGGTCAGCAGCTCTCCCCGGGTCAGTGGGACCTGGGCGACCATCCCGACGATCTGGGACCGCTGCGAGGCAGGGATCGGTGACAGGTTGGGATCCGACGTCACGTTCGCAACCGCCAGATCCTCCGTGGTGATCGTCGAGCCAAGCGGCACGTCTCGGGCGACCGCCAGCACCTCCGTGTGCGCGGTCAGCATCTGGCCGGCGGCGAGAGCCAGCAGCCCCCCGAGCAGCACGAGCAGCACGCTCAGAACCAGCGACTTGCGGCTGGTACGTCTCCTTGCCGCGGCGCTACGCAGCGGAGGAGCCTGCGGCGGCGCGGCCTCCGCTGGAGCCGGATAGCGCCCGGCCGCGGGCGACACCATCCCGTCGACCCGCGTCGTCACCTGATCACCACCGACTGCACCTCCGCCACCGCGAACGTCGCGTTCGAGGTCGTCGTCAGACCCGGCAGCGTGCCAGTGGCCCCGGTCGACGAGGTCCAGGTGACCGACCACTGGATTCCGTACGTCGCCGTCACCCGCCCATCGGGCTGGTGGATCGATGAGTGCGGGTACCGGTAGTCGCAGCCCGCCGGCGAAGGGGTCCACACCCCGTTGCCCGGCCGCCAGGCCACGCCAGAACCGGGACACGACACCGCGGCAGCCCCATCGCCCGGCGTGAACGACAGCGACGTCGGGGTCACGCTCACTTCCGCCCACACGCCTCCAGCGTCGGCACGCGCGGTCAGCGCTCGGAAGGATTCGGGGGCGGTCCAGAACCAGGTGTAGGCGTTGACGACCGTGAACGGCTGCCCGTCCTGCAGCGTCCCGGCCGGATATCGGCCCGTTGTCGGTGACGGCACCGTGAGTGTGCTGAGCGCCTGTTGCGCGAGCTGCGCTGGATCGATCGCGGGCGGAGCCGCTGGCGGGGTCGCCGACCAGAAGCTGAAGCCGTTGGTACCGGGGAACGCCCCGCCGCCGGTATAGGAAAGACAGCTGTAGATGGCGCCATCCGTGCGACCGCCCCAGATGGGTGAGTCCTTCGGAGGCTGGTGGGCCATCGCCTCCACGTAGCACTGCATGTCCTGTGCCCACCATGCCTGGCCGTCCTGGCAGGGAATGACGGTGCCGGAGGGGCTGACAGTGCAGACAGCCGGCGAGGTACCGCCACCGGCGGCGGGAGTTGTTGCGCTCGGTGGGGCCGCCGTCCCGCCGTCACCCTCGCCCGTCTCGACTTCGACCACGCAGATGCCGTGCGAGTCGTACTGCTGGCAGGTCGCCGGGTCAGCGACAGCAGTCGGTGGAAGGACCAGCGAAGCGCAGACGCACAGCAGCGCACCCGCCAGGGCGAGGGCTACTCGTCGCATGACTGCGCCTGCCGGTTCGGTGCCTCGCTGACCCGCCACGACGACGTGTCCGGATAGTTCGGGTTCACCACGGTGAGTTGCTGGATGAGGTATCTCGGACGACCGGGCGGCACGATGGACGACCCGGAGGCATCGATCGCGTCCACCTCGCCCACGTCGACGCAGGCGGTGACGACGACGGTCGGCAATACGGGTGACGGCGAAGCGGCGGGCCTGTTCGAGAGGTCAGTGCTGGCGGCAGACGCGGTCACCAGTTGCGACCGGCCGGCCTGCCGGTAGCCCTGAGACCGGAACTTGCCGATCGCCGTGGCCTGGGCTGTGGCTTCCGGAGCCACAGCGACCTGGTGGATCCCGTCGAGCGGGAGCGACGGGTCGAGGTACAGGTCGTCGATGGTCTCCAGGTAGTCCGGAACGAGCGCGATCGCCAGTGCCTGCGCTTCCTCGACGGGGCCCGGAGTGGGCGGTGAGGGGCTCGGCGTCTGAGAAGGCGCTGTCCCAGATATCGGCGGACTCGACGAGCCGGGGTCGGACGACGACGAACAACCCGAGGCCGTCAGCGCCAGGAGCACCGCGGCTGCCCCCGCCACCGTCCGTATCACCGTCACGCCTGTTCACCTCCCAGCACGTCACCGTCCGTCGACCGAGGTTGCCCTCCCGGCCGAGCGGACGTGTGACCGTCGTCTCGTTCCCACCCTTTCGGGTGACAGGTTGTCCCTGAGTCCGTCACTCATCCTCCGCGTCTGGGTGTATCGCGTGGTCCTGACACGCTCCCGCACCGGAAGCTGGGATGGCGCAGATATCCACAGGGCTGCGCAGCGAGGGGCAAACAGACCCCTGGAGCTCGAGGGTGGCCGCCAGCGGATGAACGGCACGTGGATGGCGGCGTCGGCGGCGGCAGCGTTGATCGGCGCCGCAACCACCCCCTGGCTTACTTCTCGTGGGCTTGCGCAGCTCGCGCGGCTCGACGCTGCCCGTCCGGGCCTGGCGCTAGCCAGCGCCGTCGCCGGCGGTGGGGCGGGAGCCGCTGCGATCGTGACGTCTCACCGCGCGGGGACGTGGTGGCTCGTGCCCGCCCTGATGGTCTGGGGATGCGCCCTGGTCGCCGCGGCCTCCTGCGATGCGGTCACCCAACGCATCCCGACACCGCTCGTCCGGCAGGCCGCCGTCGGTACCGGCGTGCTGCTGACCGTCGGTCTCGCTGTGGACGGTGGCTGGCGCGGACTGCTGCTCAGCGGAGTCGCTGCTGCGGCGGCGGGCGCCGTCCTGCTGTTGTGCTGGCGGTTCGCGGGAGCGGGATTCGGTGACGTCCGACTGGCTGCACTCGGCGGTCTGGGTCTCGGACACGCCACGCATCGCGGCTTGTTGTTGGCGCTCGTCGCATTCACCGTGATCACCTTGACGCAGGCCGCGATCAAGTTGCTACGTGGCGGTGACCGCCAGAGCACCTTCCCCTACGGCCCTGCCCTCGCGGTCGGCTTCCTGCTTGCGGCCACCCTCTGACCGTGACGCCGATCGGAAACCGTGGGCGACGGGTTCCCCCCACATCTTTGGCACGGCGGCAGGGCGCCGTCCTCACGGGGCGATCGCATCGCCACCAACATGGCGCAGCGGCCAAGGACCGAGCTCGGCCACGCTGCTCCGGTGTCAGTCGCTGGGCCCGTTGGTTCCTGTGGCCGCGATCTCGCCTCGACGCCGTGCGCGTCCCGCGGGTGACTGTGGGCGCCGCGCCTTGGTGGTCACCGCGTTGTCGAATCGGGCTTCGGCTCGGTCGGCTCTGCTGCGCAGCTCGCGGGCCTCATCGCGCGCCCTGTTGAGCTCGCCGCGCAACTCGGCGACTTCCTCGCTCAGTCGTCGGTTCTCCTCCTCGTGACGGGCCCGCAGGTCGATAACTCGCTCCTGACCATGGATCTTCTCGCGCTCGGCGTCGTGCATGGCGGCGTCCCGCTGCGCGTTCATCACCGCCAGCTTCTCGCGCAGTTCGCTGACCTCGTCGCGAAGATCTGCGGCCCGCCGGTCAGCCTGCACCAGGCTCTGACGTAGCGACTCGACCGCATCCTCGGCACGCGCAGCGCGCGCCGATTCGGCGTCGGCCCGCTCGACAGCGTTGTGGGATCGCTCTTCCGCCTGGGACTGCACGACCAACGCGGCTTCCGCTCGTCGGATCGCGGCGTCGCGGTCGCCGTGTGCCTCGACCAGCCGCGCCTCCACGACGGCCAGCTGGTCGGCGAGATCGGCCAACTTCGCGGCGAACTGGTTGCGCTCCGCGTCGACTGCCGCGAGAGCGCCGGCCAGCTCGGCGTTCACCCTGTCTCGCTCGGTCTCGGCCTCCGTTAGCTGCTGGCGAGCCTCCTCGAGCCCGGCACGGAGCTGCTCGCTCAGGGCAGAGGCCTCCTCCGCAGCGGAGTCAGCCTCCCCGCGCTCGGCCTCGGCGCGCTGTCGCGCTTGCTCGGCCCGGCTGGCGCGAGCCGCGGCGGTCGCCACCTGCTCTGCCGCCTCGCTCGTCACAGTTTCGATCTGTAGCTCGGCGGCCTCCGGATCGGCCACCGTACGCAGCTCCTCGAGCAACACTTCCAGCTGCTGATTCAAATGCTTGATCATGCCGGCGACCTGGCCGTGCAACTCACTGGCCCGCCGTCGCGCGGCATCGATCGGCCGCTGCTCGATCCCGGCCGCGTGCCCGGACTGCTCCGTGCGCAGCCGGCGGCGGGCGTGCCAGGCGGCGGTCCGATTGTGCGCGCTGTCGTCGCAGTACTCCGGCGGGCGCCCTGCCCCGGATTGCGACTCCGCCGCCGGACGACGGCAGCCCGGGTATCGGCAGATTCGCTGTTCAGTCGCAGTTGCGTCGCTCATAACGTAAAGCTGCACCGACGTAATGACGACAGAACGCTTCTCCGACGGTCTGTGGACAATGAGCCTGCTTCCACATCTCCGGATGCAAGGCGTCGTCCGCGCCTGTGTCGCGTCGTTGCTAGAGGCCAAAGGCGCCGCCCTCGACCAGGATGACGATGCCCAGCCCGATGAGGACGAGCGGGAACAGCACGTGCTCCCACCGTTCGAGGAACTCAGCGATGGTCTTGCGGGTGGCGACGAACCGGGCGGCGACGACCAGCACGGCGACCAGGGCCAGGAAAACGACGCAGTAGGCGACGATGCCGGCAGGACCCACGGTGGCGAACACCGGCACGTAGACGCCGATGTTGTCCCCACCGTTGGCGAAGGTGACCGCGGCGACGGTCAGCGCACTCACCGACTTGCCAGAGACCTTGCCTTCGTCGTCGTCATCATCGTCGTGGCGCCATGCCCGCCAAGCGGCGAGCAGGCCCAGCACCAGCGGGATCAGCCCGAAGTACGGGATCACCCCTTCGGGCAGGAATGTGCGGGCGCTGAGCGCGACGAGGACCGCGGCGGCCAAGATGGCGCCGAAGCCGAGGTACTGCCCCGCCAGGATCGCCGCCGTGGTGCCGCGCCGACCGGCACCGCGGGCGTAGAACAGCGACAGCACGATGATGTCGTCGATGTTGGTTGCCACGAACAGGCCGACCGCCTGCAGCGTCCAGGTGGTAAGGGTCACGAGCTGCTCTTCCGTTCAGGCGCGCCCCGTGGCACGCGACTGTGACCGTCCGAGATCGCAGTGACCAGGGCCGGCGACCGTGCTGCGCGTCGTGCTCAGTCCGGCTTGATGGCGGTGAAGCGCATGGCTTGTCGACCGGCCGCTGTGCGCACCTTGACGGCCTGCAGCCCGGTCTGCGACAGGGCTGGGCCGAGCTGATGGCGGTCGATCAGCTGATGGGGTGACCGGTCGGCCCAGTGGAGCCCCTTGGTCAGCGGTGTGGCGACGAGGTCGTAGCCGACGAAGCGACCGCCGGGTCGCAGTACGCGGCTGACCTCTTCGAGCGCCTGCCGCCACTCGATGACGTGGTGGAGCATCAGATGGCTCACCACGACGTCGAACGACCCTTCGGCGAACGGCAGGGCGGTCGCATCGGCCTGGCGCGCGGTGACCCGCGGCTCGTTGCCGAAGCGCCGCTGGGCGGAGGCCACCATCACCGGATCGAGGTCGGTGACGGTCAGCTGGCAGTCGGGATGGCGCCGGATCGTCTCCTCCGCCATCGCGCCGCTGCCGCCGCCCAGTTCGAGCACCGCGCCCCGCAGGGGCACTCCCTGCAGGGCCCAGCCGAGGACCAGCCGGGCGGCGACCCAGCGCCACGGCGGGCTCTGGCAGAACCATCGCTCAGCGATGGACATGACAGGCATGGGTGTCTCCTCACTTCTCCGGCCGGCGTGACCCGTGGCCCCTCAAGGGCAGGAAGGGCGGCTGGACCAACCGGCAGCGCCTCCTGCAGACGCTCCGTGGCGGGCAGGGCGCGCCGGCGCCGACGCGTCGAGCCCGAAGGCGTTCATGCGTCGCGTCTCGGGGCGTCGTCGACGGCACGGTCGCTGCGGAGGGACGCCAGGATGGTGACCGCAGCACCGGTGGTGATCCAGACGTCGGCCAGGTTGAACGTGGGCCACCAGCCGGTGTGCAGGTAGTCCGTGACGCGGCCGTCGCCGGCACGGTCGACCAGGTTGGCTGCGGCGCCGGCCAGGACGGCGGCCAGCCCGGCGGGCAGCAGTCGCGAGGTCGGGTCAACCGCACGCCAGATGATCACGGCGATCACGCCCGTGAGGATCGCGGTGACGGTCACGATGACCCAGCTCGGCAGGCCGGAGCCAAGGCTGAAGGCGGCGCCGCTGTTGTGTGTCAACTGCAACGCCAGGGGCCCCAGGTCGACACTGCGGCCGTCATCCAGACCGCGCTCGGCGAGTGCCTTGGCGCCCAGGTCGACCACCGCGAGAACGACCGCGCCGGTGAAAACCGCCAGGCGGGCATGCGCCGTTCGCCGGCGGTCGGTCCGGCCCGCTTCAGACCGCTCAGCGGCGGCGGGGAGTCCCGGACCGACCACCTCGTCGCTGCGCGACGACTCAGTCGTCATCGTCATCGTCATCGTCATCGTCGTCTTCGACGAGCTCGCCTTCCCAGGCCTCCCGGCCCTCATGGATGGCGAACACGGCGATGACCAGGGCCGCGACGGGGTCCAGCCAGGCGGTGCCCGTCAGTGCGTACAGCCCCAGGCCGGCCAGCGTGGAGATGCTGAGCAGTACGCAGATCCGGGTCTCGGCGGCGTCGGCGAGGATGAGCGGGTCGCCGCCCAGGGCCAGCCCGACGCGGCGCTTGGCCGCGGCCAACAGCGGCATGATCACGATCGAGGCGCCCAGCAGCACCAGGCCGACGGTCGAGGTGCCCGGTTCTTCGTCGCCGAGCAGGCTGCGCACCGCCTCGACGGTCACATAGGCAGCGAGGATGAAGAACGTGATCGCGACGGCCTTGAGTGCGCGGCGCTCCTTGGCCTCGTCTGTGGTGCCGTGCCGCAGCCGGGCCGACAGCCGCAGCCCGACGAGGACGGCGGCCAGGGACTCGATGCCGCTGTCGACGCCGAACCCGACCAGGGACACCAGCCCGGCGAGCAGCCCGGCGGTGATCGCGATAACACCTTCTGCGACGTTGTAGACGACGGTGAACTGCGCCAGGCGCAACCCGCGTCGCGTCAACCGCTCGGTCTCGGCGTCGGTCAGCACCGGCTGTTCGGTGCTCACGCTGGCCTCTTGACGGGCGTGGCACCGGTCAGGCGGCCGACGCCCGGGAGGAACCGGCCGGCGCAGGCGGCGTAGTCGGCGTATGCCCCGCCGTGGACCGAGGGGAGATACGGCTCTTCGACGGCCCTGACCTGCAGTTGGACCGCGGTCACCAGCGCGATCAGCCCGAGCACGCTGACCCACGTCGGGACGATCAGCGCGACACCGGCCTGCGCGGCGACCATGGCGGTGAAGATCGGGTTGCGGACGTGGGCGAACACGCCGCCGGTGACCACGTCGGTGCGCTCGCCCGGGTCCACACCGATCCGCCAGGACGCACCCATGCCGGTCTGTGTGGCCAGCGTCGCGGCGAACCCGGCCAGCGCAAGCACCAGGCCGGCGACCTGCACCGCCAACGGCGGGTCGGCGGTCACCACGTCGGCTACCGCCAGCAACGGTCCGGCCAGACCCAGCACCATCGCGGCGGCCAACAGCACCCCGCCCCACCAGCCGGCATCGGCCGGCGTGCCGGAGATCCCGACGAACCCGGTGGACCCGGTGGACCCGGTGCGGCGTAGCTGGATCCAGGAGCGCACGCCGAAGATCACGACGAGGGCGACGACGTAGAGGACGAGCGCGGCGACGGTCACGACGAGGCTCCCGTTCCGTACACGGCGCAGAGCGCCACCTGGTCACCGGTCGCGGCCAGCAGCTTCTCCGCCGACGCGAGCAGCTCCAGCAGCTCGGGCTGGGTGCTCAGAGACCACAGCGATGCCCGGCCCTGCGGCTGGCTCTCAGCGAGGCCGCAGTCCCGCAGGCAGGCCAGCGCCGCGGACACCGAGCTCTGCGCCGGGCCGTCCAGGTGCCGGGTGAGGTCCACGACCCGGTGCGGGCCGAGCATCAGGTGGCGGATGATCGCCAGCCGCATCGGGTCACCGAGGCTGCGGAACAGGCATGCTGCCGTCGAGAGTGCAGCAGCCTCATCGACCGATGGCTCGGTCGTCCTCGTGTTCGCCGCCATGGCCACAGTGTCGGCTCCATTCATCGGGTAAGCCCGATGATAGTGCCACGGGCCGACGGGTCAACATCCGTCCCCCTCCCCCACCCGGGCGGGCTTTGCACTGCTTAAGGAGCTGCGGTCACCCCCACCGTGCCGGAGGCAGGAAGCAGCTGCTCGGCTACGGCTGCATCTGCGTCGACAGCGGGCGGAGGCGTGGGGGTGCGAGCCAGCCTCACGGCACGCCCGATCGTCGCGGCGAAGAGGATCAGCTCGGCGCCGGCCAGCCGCAGGAAGGCCGCGGGCCGGTCCGCCCGTAGCGCCGAGGGTTCGGCGGCGATGCCGGGCGGCGAGCGCCAGCAGGCCCGCGAAGGCCGCGACCATGGCCAGCAGCACGGCCCCGTACCCGATGTCGACCAGCTGACTGGGGCTGGACCGCTGACTGTACGGCTCGGCCCCGCACTCAGCTGCTGGACGCTGCACGACGACATTCGTCCTCGGATGAGGCGCTTGCAGCCGATGGGCTGTGGGGTCATCCGGCGACCCCGCTCGGCGTGCGACGGCCCCTATCGGCTGGGCGGACTGTCCCGCTATCGCTGCACTAGCCGCCGCTGGCCATGTTCGTGGCAACGCCCACGATGAACTCCCGCCCCATGCCGACCACAGCATCCATGACTCGTTGACGCTTCGTCTTCTTCGGACCCTCCGGCGCGTCGTCCACGGCGGCCTGGAGGGCTGCAACAAGTCGGTCGGCGGCGACGTCGGGGCTGGGCCAAAGCCCGACTTCTCGGCGGCCGTCCGGCGTCAGCCTGGTCACGAAGGTCAGGCCAGGAAGGTGGTCGAACTCCATTCCATCGATGTAGCCGGCGTCTCGCAGCACTCCTGTCACATCGGAGGTCGTGCGGACGTCCAGGCCCACCTGCTGGGACGGGCGACTCAGAACCCCAACCAGACGGAGAACGCCGTGCTCAGCGGCGCGGCACTGAACGACACGGCATCTCTCGCCAGCGGGTTCTGCCCCCAGCGGCCGGCGACACGCCCGTGCGGCCACCAGCCATCGCCCGGAACTTTTCTTTACAGTTGCGCTCTGTCTGTATGGGTTAGTTCCGAGGAGATGCGATGGCCTGGAGCGGTTTGCCAGCGACGTTCACCTATTCGCAGGCCCGCGCTGCCGGCCTGACCAAGCACGAGCTGTACCGACTCCGCGACCGAGGCGAAGTCGAAGCGATAGGGCGTGGACTCTACCGTCAGACCAACGCACCCCTGGCCGACCTGGACCTCGTCACGATCGCCGAACGAGCCCCCGACGCCACCCTCTGCCTGACGTCAGCGCTGGCCGAGCACGGGCTGACCGACACCATCCCGGCTGAACACGATGTCGCGCTGCCGCGCGGCACCTGGCACCCGCACGTCGACGTTCCGGTCCGCTGGCACAGCTTCGCCACGGACACCTTTCATATCGGTCGTGACCGACTGGCCCTCGACGATGACACGGAGATCGGCCTCTACAACGCTCCGCGCACCATCGTCGACGTCTTCCGTATGCGCAGCGCAGTCGGCCCGGACTTGGCCTACGAAGCGCTACGTCGCTGGTTGCGACGCGGCGGACAACCGGTCGAGCTGCTCCGTATCTCGAAGTTCCTCCCCCGAGCGACTTCGTCGCTTCGGCAGGCTCTGGAGGTTCTGCTGTGACCGCGCCGCGCCGCGCCGCGCCAACGCCACGCGCGCCACACCGGATGGCCGCGCGTACCTGGACCTACGGTCCGAAGCCAAGAAGGCCGGCCGCGCCACTGCCGAGTACCTGCGTCTGTACGCGCTGGAAGGGTTCTTGGTCCGGCTCGCCGTGTCGCCGCGTGCCGGCCACCTCGTTCTCAAGGGTGGCGTGCTGCTGGCTGCATATGACCTGCGCCGCCCGACCGCAGACATCGACTTCGCCGCGCTGGCTCAATCTCGGGAGCTCGACCATGTCCGTCAGCTGGTCATCGAGGTGGCCCAAACCGTCCTGCCGCCCGGCCAGGACGACGGGCTCCAGTTCGACACCTCCGACGTTCACGCCGAGTCCATCCGAGACGAGGACGAGTACAACGGCGTGCGAGTCACCTTGCGCGCCCGGCTCGCCACCGCCCATGAGACCTTTCACGTCGATGTCAACGTCGGCGACCCGATCTGGCCGCAACCCCAGACGGTGCACGTTCCGCGACTGCTGGGCGGGCAGATCGACCTGCTCGGCTACCCGATCCCCATGGTGCTTGCCGAGAAAGTAGTCACCGCCGCTCAACGCGGCACGGCGAGCACCCGCTGGCGGGACTTCGGCGACATCTACCTGCTGACCGGCTCCCACTCCTTCAACGCACGGGCCGCACGAGGGGCCCTGCTGACGGTGGCCGCCCACCGCGGCGCAGACCTTCGGCCGCTACGCGAGATTCTCGACGGCTACGCCGAACTCGCCCAGACCCGCTACCGCCGGTGGCGCGATCGCCAACACCTGCAGGACCGGCTCCCCGACCAGTTCGGCGAACTCCTCGAAGCCACCGTGCGGTTCGCCGACCCGCTGCTCGATACAGCAACCGTGGAGGACACGGCGACGTGGGCTCCGGCCACCCGCGACTGGAGCCCCTGAACCCGGGACCATCGACCGCCAGACGCGGAGTGGCACGGGAGGCGGAGTGCGCAGTGGGCGTTACAGCCGGGTACTGGCTGTCGGACGCTCGCCAGCGACCTGTGCCTTCGCAGGTCAGCACAGCGCTCCGGCGGGAAGTGCTCATAATCCCTGGGTCGTGGGTTCGAGCCCCACCCGCCCCACGGCGCGCGGAGCGGGACGCCTCCCCCGGGATGCGGCGGCTCCGTGGCGGCAGCGGGAACCCCGCCGCCGCCACGGACGCGCCGGTCGGTCAGAGGCGGCCCTTGACCGTCCGGGAGTAGGCAGCCCAGACGGTGGGCGTCTCGGCGACGACCAGCCGGTAGTTGCCGGCCTTCGGCGACGCGACGGACACCGCGGCCTTGCCCGTCCTCGACGTCGTGACCGCCTTGACGTAGGTCCAGCGGGACGCGCCGGGCGCCTGGTGGAAGACGCCCACCCGCACGCCGGCGCGGACGACGTCCTTGTGCGAGCGGCCCGACCACTGCGTCGCGGTGGCCACCCAGGTCAGCGTGGTGCGGGTGCGGGTCACCGTGGTGGCGAGCTCCGAGCCGTACTTGACCGTGGTGTACGCGTCGTTCTGGGTCAGCGTGCTGCCGTCGGCCCGTTCCGCATCGACCCACTTCAGCTGCCACCGGCCCATCGGGGCGTCGTCGGGCCAGCTCCCGACGAAGACGGTGTCCTCGCCCGCCGCGATGTCCTCCGGCGTGAAGTCGACGGCGGCGGACATGCCGCTGCCCTTGTGCAGGTAGTCCCAGTTGGCGAAGGCAGCTTCGTTCCGGTAGCAGCCCAGGGTGAGCCACATGTCGGCCTCGACCTCCTGGGCGTCGATGACGACCTTGGACGGCACGATCAGCCCGCACTGGGCGGGGGCGGCCTGCGCCGACGTCGGGGCGACGACCGCCGCGCCGATGGCCAGCACGGCCGGGAGGACCAGGGAACGAAGGCGCATGGCACCGCTCTCTCGCGTGCGGACGGCCCGCGCGGCCGCCGATCGACCCGGATCATGGAGGGTCGGCGGCCGGCGGCACCACGACGCCGTCGGCACGTCGCGAGACCGTCGCCGCACCCGTCACACCCACCCCGCGCGACGCGGTCGTCGCCGCCCCCGCGGGTGGGACGGCGGGCGGCCCGTGCGAGGCTCCGGGCGCCACGACCCCGAGGAGAGGAATCCGCCGTGCCGTCGGACGACGCGCTCGCCAGCCGCGTGCAGGCGGTGCTGGACATCCCGCTGCACCGCTTCCTCGGCATCGACCTGCGCCGCCCGGACGACCCGTCCTCGGGGATCTGGTTCCCCGTCGGCCCCTCCGCCCTGAACCCGGCGGCGATGCTGCACGGCGGAGTCATCTACACCGTGCTGGACGTGGCCGCCTTCCTGGCCCTGCTCCCCGAGTTGGCCGACGGCGAGCACGCGGTGACCCACGACCTCACGGCCTCGCTGCTGCGCCCGGTCCCGGCCGGCGCCCGCGTGGACGTCACCGGCTCGGTGCTGCGCCGCGGTCGCGCGGTGGCCTTCCTGCGCACGGAGGCCTGGGTCGACGGGCAGCTCGTGGCCGCGGGTCAGGTCACCAAGAGCGTGGTCCCGCCCTCCTGAGCCGGCGAGAGCACCCGGTCCGGACCGGACTGCTCGGCCGACGGGTCCACACCGCCACAGAGGGGTAGACATCGCCCCATGAGCACCGACACCGGACCCCAGACACGCATCGTCGCCGGCCGGTACGCGCTCGGCGAGGTGCTCGGCCAGGGCGGCATGGGAACCGTCTGGCTGGCGACCGACCGGGTCCTCGGACGCCGGGTGGCGGTCAAGGAGGTCACCTTCCCCCTCCACGTCACCGAGGAGGAGCGCGCCGTCCTGCGCGAGCGCACGATGCGCGAGGCGCGCGCCGCCGGCCGGCTGGAGCACCCGCACGTCACGACGGTCTACGACGTCGTCGAGGAGGACGGCAAACCCTGGCTGGTGATGAAGCACGTCTCCGCCCGCAGCCTGCAGGAGGTCATCGAGGAGCAGGGACCGCTGCCGCCGGTCGCCGTCGCGCGGATCGGGATGACCGTGCTGGACGCCCTCGAGGCCGCGCACGCCCTCGGCATCGTGCACCGCGACGTGAAGCCGGCCAACGTCCTGGTGGGCCCCGACGGCTCCGGCTGCCTGACCGACTTCGGCATCGCCACCACCACCGGCGACTCCAGCCTGACGACGCACGGCGCCCTGATCGGCTCCCCCTCCTACATGGCCCCGGAGCGCGCGCACGGCGACGACCCCCACCCGCCCGTCGACCTGTGGTCGCTCGGCGCCACGCTCTACGCCGCGGTGGAGGGCCGCCCGCCCTTCGACGGCGGCGACTCGATGGCCACGCTGATGAGCGTCGTGTCGGAGCCCCCGGCCCCGATGCTCCGCGCCGGGCCCCTGGCACCGGTGCTGCGCGGCCTGCTCACCAAGGACCCCGCCGAGCGGAGCACCGCCGCCGTCGCCCGGGCCCAGCTCGCGGTGATCGCGTCGGGGAACGCGTTGGCCACGGACGCCCCGCCACCTCCGCCGTCGGCACCGGGGGCGATCCCGGGCGACGCGGTGGAACGCATCGACGCCGCGGACCTGCTGGCGCTGGCCTCGGCGTCCCGCGCGCTGCTGGGCTCGGTCGCCCGTGACGCCCGTGACCAGGCGCGGCACATCCGCGGCACCCGCCGCGAGCGCAAGGTCGGTTCACGCCCGGTGGCGAAGCAGACTCCGGCCCCTCCCCCGCCCGTTCGCCGGAAGCGGTTCCGCTTGAAGCGCCGCTGGGTCGTCGTCCCGGTGATCACGACCCTTCTCGTCCTGCTGCTGGTCGTCATCGGCGGGATCGTCGCCATCGAGCTCTTCCTCGACTTCTGATCCAGGGACCGGGTGCTGCGGATCCGCACGGGCTACGCCGACGCGCAGCAGCCGTCCGCGCAGTCCGCCGCCGGAGCGCCGGGGACGACGGGGCCGCAGCCGCACCCCTCCCCCCGCCACGCCTCGCGACCCTCGCGGATCGCGACGGCGGCGATGACCAGACCGGCGATCGGGTCGGCCCAGCCCCAGCCGAGGGTGGCGTTGAGCAGCAGGCCGACGAGCAGCACGGCGGACAGGTAGGTGCACAGCAGCGTCTGGGTGCCATCGGCGACGACGGCGCGCGAACCGAGCCGGCGGCCCGTGCGGCGCTGCGCCCAGGAGAGGAACGGCATGACGATCAGCGAGGCGGTCGCCAGGCCGATGCCGACCGGCGACGCGTCAGGATCCGCGCCGGTGAACAGCGCCCGCACGGCTTCGACGCCGACGTAGGCGGCCAGCGCGAAGAACGACAGCGCCATCAGCCGCAGCGCCTGCCGCTCCCGCGTCTCGGGCAGCCGGTGCCGGAACTGCCAGAGGATGATCAGCCCGCTGGACACCTCGACGACCGAGTCGAGCCCGAAGCCGATGAGCGCCACGGACCCTGCGGCGAGTCCGGCGGCGACGGCGATCACCGCCTCGATGACGTTGTAGACGACCGAGGTGCCCGCCAGCAGCTGCGCCCGCCGGCCCAGTCGCGCCCGTTCCGCGGGTGCCAGCGGCGCCTCCGCGACATGGGCGGTCATCGGGGCGTCTCCTCGCCGTAGGCGGGGCACAGGGCCACGGCGTCGCCGGTCGCGGCCAGCAGCCGCTCGGTCGCGGCGAGCACGTCCATCAGTCCGGCGTGGTGCTCGAGCGACCACATCGACGCCCGCCCCTGGGGCCGCGAGATCACCAGGCCGCAGTCGCGCAGGCACGCCAGGTGCGCCGAGACGGTGGACTGGGCCAGGCCCAGGTGGGCGGTGAGGTCCACGACCTTGTGCTCGCCCGAGGCGAGGTGCTGCAGGATCGCCAGCCGGGTCGGATCGCCGAGGCTCCGGAACAGGCAGGCTGCGGCCGACAGCGCCGACGCCTCGTCGACGGCCGGGCGCCCCAGGGAGACATCATTCATCGTCACGTGGCGATGATAGCGCTCCCATCCTGCCCGCTTCCGGACCGACGCCGAGTCAAGCGCCCTTGACATGTCCTCACAGAGTCAAGCACCCTTGTCCTGCCACGGCCGCTTGACCAGTGGGGAGCCATGAAGAACGACGTCCGCGAGTTGCGCCTCGCCGCCGGCCTGTCGCAGCGGGAGCTGGCCGAGGCACTCGAGGTCTCCCGCCAGACGGTCAACTCCATCGAGACCGGCCGCTACGACCCGTCGCTGCCCCTGGCCATCGCCATCGCCCGGCACTTCGCCTGCACCGTCGAGGAGATCTTCCATGTCGACTGACCGTCCCTCCGGCACGCGGATCGCGCTGGGCCTCGTGGTCTTCGGCACCACCCTGGCCGTCGTCCTCACCGTCGGCCTGCTGCTGCGCGAGCACGGGCCGGGGAACATGGGCAACGGCCTGCTCCAGGGCGCCGCCTTCGGGCTGGTCCTCGCCGCCGTCATGGTCTGGCGCCTGGCGAAGCGCCCGCAGAGCGTGACCACCTTCGAGCGGGCGTGGAGCCAGACCGGGGACGAGCGGGACGACGCCGTCCTGACCCGGGCCCTGGCCGTGCTGGGGCTGGCCGCCTTCCCGCTCACCGCGGTCGCGACGATCGCCATCGCCTTCGGCGCCTCGGTGGAGATGTGCCTGGCGCTGCTGCTGTTCGCCCAGTTGGGAGTGGGGGCGCTGGCCTTCTTCGTCATCAACCGGCGGAGCTGAGCACCGGGAGGTTCGCCGTGCTGAGTGCGCCCACCTGGGCGAGGCTGTGGTCATGACGACACCCGAGCCCCAGCCCCGCGACATCGCCCTCGAGCAGGAGACCCCCGAGCAGGCCGCCGACCTCGAGGCGCAGAGCGAGCCCGAGGGCACGACCGACGAGGCCGTCGGCGGCGCGCACCCGTCCTGACGCCCGGGTGAGGACGGCGCCCGCGGGGGTACGCGCTCCCCCATGCGCAGCGTGGAGCTCCTCCGGTACGCCTTCGACCAGATCGACGAGACCCTGCGCGGGACCCTCGACGGCCTGGACCCCGACGACCTCACCCGTCGTCCCGGGCCGGGCGCCAATCCGATCGGCTGGCTGACCTGGCACCTCGTCCGGGTCCAGGACGACCACGTCGCCGAGCTCGCGGGCCGGGACCAGACGTGGACGGGTGAGGGCTGGGCCGACCGGTTCGGCCTGCCGTTCGACCCGTCGGAGACCGGCTACGGGTTCGACGACGAGCAGGTCGGCGCCGTCCGGGTCCCGTCGGTCGAGCTCCTCCTGGGCTACGCCGCCGCCGTGCACGCACGGACGGCCGAGTACCTGGGCGGTCTGGCCGACGACGACCTCGACCGCGTGGTCGACGACTCGTACGACCCTCCGGTCACGGTCGGCGTCCGGCTGGTCAGCGTCCTGTCCGACGACCTCCAGCACCTCGGCCAGGCCGCCTACGCCCGGGGACTCCACGCCGGCTCCTGAGCACCGCGCCACCCGACGGGCAGCATGGCCGCGGGGGTCGTAGCGTCCCGGAGGTGACCGCTCCCAGCCCCGACTTCTACCTGGTGGACGAGCTCCTCGAGCCCGAGGACATCGCGATCCGCGACCGGGTCCGCGCCTTCTGCGAGCGGGAGGTGAACCCGACGATCAACGACTTCTGGGATCGCGCGGAGTTCCCCTTCGACCTCGTCCCGAAGCTCGCCGAGCTCGGCGTCGTCGGCGGGACGATCGAGGGCTACGGCTGTCCGGGGATGAGCAACGTCTCCGCCGGCCTGGTCGCGGCCGAGCTCGCCCGCTCCGACGGCAGCGTCGGCACCTTCAACGGCGTGCACAGCTTCCTGGCGATGCAATCGATCGCGGTGCTCGGCTCGGAGGAGCAGCGGGAGCGCTGGCTGCCCGAGATGGCCCGGCTGGAGAAGATCGGCGCCTTCGGTCTCACCGAGCCCGCGCACGGCTCCGACGCCGTGGGCCTGGAGACCTCCGCCCGCCGGGACGGCGACTCGTTCGTCCTCACGGGTGCGAAGAAGTGGATCGGCAACGGCTCGATCGCCGACTACGTGATCATCTGGGCCCGCGGTGAGGACGGCGCCGTCGGCGGCTACGTCGTGGAGAAGGGCACTCCGGGCTACGAGGCGACCGTCATGACGGGCAAGACCGCGCTGCGGGCGGTGTGGCAGGCCGAGATCACGCTGACCGACGTCCGCGTGCCGGCGGAGAACAAGCTCGCCGAGTGCCACTCGTTCAAGGACGTCTCGAAGATGCTGGACCGCACGCGGTACACCGTCGCGTGGCGGGCCCTCGGGCTGGCGATGGCCTCCTACGAGCTGGCGCTCGCGCATGCGCTGCGGCGGGAGCAGTTCGGGCAGCCGATCGCCGGGTTCCAGCTCGTGCAGGACAAGCTGGCGCGGATGCTGGCCGAGATCACCACCATGCAGCTGATGTGCTGGCGGTTGTCGAAGCTCGCCGACGCCGACCGGATGACGGCGGCGATGGCGTCGCTGGCCAAGATGAACTGCGCCGCCAAGGCCCGGGCGATCGTCGCCGACGCCCGCGACATCCTCGGTGGCGACGGCATCCTGCTCGAGCACCAGGTGGCCCGGCACCACGCCGACATGGAGGCGATCTTCACCTTCGAGGGCACCGACTCGGTGCAGGCGCTGATCGTGGGCCGGGAGATCACCGGTCTGTCGGCGATCAGCGGGCGCAAGCCGACCCGGAGCTGACCGCCCGGGTCGGGCAGGTGCTCAGCGCTCGGAGGTGCTCAACGCGCTGAGGTGCTCAGCGCGCGGAGGTGAGCGTCCTGCCGACGGCGGTGACCGTCGCGCACTGGGGGCAGGCGGTGCGCCCGGTACCGACCCGGGTCCACTTCTGCGAGCCCCAGACCTGCACGATCGCGCCGCACACGGCCAGCTCGATCTCGCCGTCCAGCTCGGACGGCGGGCGGTGTGCCTCGACTGCGTGCCAGGGGTGTGCCTGCTGGGCCGGCTCGCCGCCGGACCAGCGGTCCGGGCGGGCGAACCCTACGGCGTACGTGTCCACGAACCTTGTGTGCCCCAGCGCACAACGGGTCAATCGCGCCCGTTCGGGCGAATGCGACGAACTCGTTCCCCATCGGTGCCGGCGCGACGCCGCAGGCGCACGGTGGCGCGTCCGCGCTACCGTCGAGGGCGGCCGAGCGTGGAGGAGTGGGCACATGGATCCGGTGAGCCTGCTGGTGGGCGGGGCCCTGCTCGCCTCCGGTTTCCTCGCGGGCCGGCTCGGCCGGCGACGGCCAGCCCCTCCCCCGCCGGTCACCCCGGTGTGCGGCTGCGGGCACGCGCTGAGCCAGCACGACCGGGACACCTCCACCTGCTACGCCGAGCTCAAGCGCGACACCTACGACAAGCGCGGCCGGTGGTCGGGGCACTCCTGGGTGCCCTGCACCTGCCGGCAGTACGTGGGCCCCCGTCCCATCGACGAGGTCTTCGCTCCGCGCCTCCTGCCGCCGACGGCCGACTGACGCGGTGGCCGCACACCCCGGGCCGCCGTCCCGGCGCCGGAGCACCGGGCTGCTCCGGGTCACCGAGCCCGTCCGCGCGCTGGCCAGTGCGGGCGCCTTCGCCGCCGGGCTGCCGCTCCTGCAGCTGGCTCCGCGCGGCGAACCGCACCCGGTGCTCGTGCTGCCGGGGCTCATGGCGTCGGACGTCTCCACCCAGGTGCTGCGGATGTGGCTGCGGCGCCTGGGCTACCCCGTCGTCGGCTGGGAGCTGGGCCGCAACCGGGGGCCGACGCCGGAGATCGTCGACGCGCTCCCCCGGCTGCTCGACCGGCTGGCCGCGCAGCACGGGACCGCGGTGAGCATCGTCGGCCAGAGCCTGGGCGGCATCTTCGCCCGGAACCTGGCCCGCCGCGCACCGCGCCAGGTCCGCCAGGTGATCTCGCTCGGCTCGCCGTTCGCCGGCGGGGCGTCCGACGACGGCCCCGCCGCACGGGTGTACCGGCGCTACGCCGCCCAGCACAGCACCCGGCCGGTCGCGCGGGCGCGCGGCTCCCTGACCGCCCCCCTGCCCGTGCCCAGCACCGCCGTCTACTCGCGGTGGGACGGCGTCGTCGACTGGCGCGCCTGCCGGCAGGAGCCGGGCCCGCGCAGCGAGAACGTCGCCGTGCACGCCAGCCACCTCGGCATGGGCCACGACCCGGCCGTGCTGTGGGTGATCGCCGACCGGCTCGCCCAGCCACGGCACGACTGGCAGCACTTCCGCCGGCCCACGCGCCTGGGCCTGGGTTCGCTGTTCCCCGCCGACGGCTGACCGGCGCTCAGCGCAGGCGCTGCGGGATGCCGGCCGTCACGAGGAGCACCCGCTGGGAGACCGCCGCGACCCGGGCGTTGAGCATGCCCATCTCGTCGCGGAACCGCCGTCCCGACGCGGTGGCGGGGACGATGCCGGAGCCGACCTCGTTGCTGACCGCGACCACGTGCCGGCGCGTGGCGGACCAGGCCGACAGCAGGTGGTCCACGGCGGTGGCCAGCCGCTCGTCGGCTCCGGGCACACCGGACCAGGTCCCGCACTCGTCCATGACGCCGGCCAGCCAGGTGGTCAGGCAGTCGACCAGGACCGGCGGTCCCGGGCGGCCCAGCACGCCGGTCAGGTCCAGCGTCTCGACCGTCCGCCAGGACGCCGGCCGGCGCGCGCGGTGCAGCGCGACCCGGTCGGCCCACTCGGTGTCGTCCGGGCCGGGCGGAGTGCCGCAGGCGACGTAGTCGACGACGCGCTCGCGGGCCAGCAGCCGCTCGGCGTGGGAGGACTTGCCCGAGCGCGCACCGCCGAGGACCAGGACGCGGCGCGGACGGCGGAACTGCATGGTGCGCAGTCTGCCCGGGAGCCGCCCGAGGTCAGCGGTCACCGGTGGGAAGTCGCTGGACGAGCTCGTACACCTGGCCGTCGGGCGCGGTGAAGTGGACGTAGCGCTCCCGCTCGTTGCCCGAGACGTACGGGTCGACCTCGATGCCGGCCCGCACCAGATCGGCCACCGCGGCGTCCACGTCGTCGACCAGGAACCCCAGGCTGCGGTCGGTCCGGCCCATCCCGCCGGGCGAGGCCACCGCGAACGCCGAGCCGTCCGGCAGGTCGAACAGGTCGGCCTCCACTCCCCCGACGGCCGCGGGCGTCATGCCGAGGACCTCCTGCGCGAACTGCCGCATCTCGCCCCGGGCGTCCGTCGCCGTCCCCGCGAACACGATGCCCCGGACGATCACGACGCGAGTCTGCCGTACCCGCTCCGGGTTTCACCGGGGCGCGCAGGCGGGCACGGGGACAGCACACCCACCGGCGAGAGGACGGCCCATGCGCGCTGAACAGGTGACCGACCCGGTGGCCTACCACGGGGAGGGGCCGGTCTGGTCGCCGCGGTGGGGCGGGCTGCGCTGGCTGGACCTGCTGGCCGGCGACGTGCTCTCCCTGGCCGGGGACGGCTCGGTCGGGCGGCGCCACGTCAGCGGGATCGTGGCGGCGGTGCGGCCACGGCGCGGCGGCGGTGCCGTCCTGGGGATCGAGCGCGGCTTCGCCCTCGAGGACCCCGACGGCACCCTCACCCGCCTCCCGCCGCTGTGGGACGACGAGGGCCTGCGCATGAACGAGGGCGGCTGCGATCCCCACGGGCGCTTCCACTGCGGCTCCATGGCCTACGACCAGCGGCCGGGCGCCGCGGCGCTGCACCGGCTGGATCCCGACGGCGGCACGACCGTCGTCGTCGAGGGCGTCACCATCTCCAACGGGCTGGAGTGGAGCCCCGACGGCGCGCGCGCCTACTTCGACGACACCGCCACCCACCGGATCGACGTCTTCGACTACGACGAGGAACGCGGCCTGCACGGCCGGCGCCCGTTCGCGGAGATCCCCGACGGCGGCCTGCCCGACGGGCTCACCGTCGACGAGCACGGCGGGGTCTGGGTGGCGCTCGCCGACCGGGGCGAGGTGTGGCGCTTCACCGCCGACGGCGCGCACGACGAGGTGGTGGAGGTACCCGTCGGCATGGTCACCGCCTGCACGTTCGGCGGGGCGGAGCTCGACCAGCTGTTCATCACCACGTCGCGGGAGGGCCTGCCGCCGGACGCCGACCCGCTGGCCGGCTCGCTGTTCCGGGCCGACGTCGGCGTGCGCGGGCTGCCGGTGCGCGAGTTCGCGGGCTGACATCCCGCGCGTCTGTGCCAGGCTGGTGCAGGTGAGCGACGTCCAGGTGGTCACCAGCCGGGAGGTCCCGCTGGGCGGGCCGCGCGCGATGACGGTGCGCCGCACCCTGCCCCAGCGCGCCCGGTCCCTCGTCGGTGCCTGGTGCTTCGCCGACCACTACGGGCCCGCCGACGTCACCCGCACCGGCGGCATGGACGTCCCACCCCACCCGCACACCGGCCTGCAGACGGTCAGCTGGCTGTTCAGCGGGGAGATCGAGCACCGGGACACCACCGGCGCCCACGAGATCGTCCGTCCGGGCGAGCTGAACCTGATGACCGGCGGGTCCGGGGTGGCGCACTCGGAGGTCTCCACGCCGGACTCCGGCACGCTGCACGGCGTCCAGCTGTGGACGGCGCTGCCCGAGTCGGCCCGCCACCTGCCCCGGTCCTTCGTGCACCACGTGCCCGAGGTGGTGGCGCTCGACGGCGCCGTCGCCCGCGTGCTGCTCGGCACCCTGGCCGGGCACGCCTCTCCGGTACCCACCCACACCCCGCTGCTCGGTGCGGAGCTGGTCATCGACCCGGCCACGGAGGTCGTGCTCGACGTCGCACCGGAGTTCGAGCACGGCGTGCTGGTGGACCAGGGGCCGGTCGTCCTCGACGGCGCCGAGCTGGCCCGCGCCGAGCTCGGCTACACCGCCCCCGGCCGCTCCCGGCTGACGCTGGGCAACCCGGGCGACCGGCCGGCCCGGGTCATGCTGCTGGGCGGCGAGCCGTTCCCGGAACCCGTCGTGATGTGGTGGAACTTCGTCGGGCGCACCCACGAGGAGATCGCCGGCTACCGCGCGGAGTGGGAGTCCGGCTCGGCCCGCTTCGGGCAGGTGGAGGGTTATCGCGGGGACGTGCAGCGGCTGCCCGCGCCGACGTTGCCGACCGTCCGGATGAAGCCCCGCATCGCCCCGCCCGCCCCCGGCGATCCCAGCGCATGGGGCTGAGCGCGACGGACCGCCTCGCCGACGGCGCGTCGTCGGCATGCGCGGTCCGGGCGGAGCCGGCCCGCGCCGGGACCGGGCGCCGCACGACCCCCCAGGACTAGGGGGCCCACGACCCCGCGAACGCGTCTGCCCGGGTCCGCACCGGTCGCGTGATGCTGCTCGCACCACGGCCGCCGGGTCCGTGCGACTCCGGGGAGCGATCAGGGTGCTTCAGGACGAGACCGCGGGCGGCTGCCCGTTCAGCGGGGGAGCCGCGCAGGGGCTGGCCCGGCGGAGCTTCCTCACCGGCGCACTGGCTGCCGCGATGGTGCCCGCGGTGGCCGGGCTCGCGGGCCGGGCCGCAGCAGAGGAGGTCCTCCCGTCGCCGACGGACCCGGCCTTCGCCACCGCGACCGACGGCGCACCCGCCGAGACCGCGGCGCACGCCGTCGGCGACCCCCGCGGCGCCGAGATCGCCGCCAGGGTGGACCGCAAGGCGGAGGCCCGCTTCGGCCTCATGTTCAAGGACCTGCCGCCGTTCACGCCGACCGACGGGTTGCTCGGTTGGCTCGCCGCGAGCATGAACGACGGCAAGGCTCCGCTGTCCGATGTGAAGGACAGCGACGTCGCCTTCGACAACCCATCGGTCCCCGCGGGCTACATCTACTTCGGCCAGTTCGTCGACCACGACATGACGCTGGACAAGACGCCGCTGACCCACAAGCTGCAGGACCCGATGGCGATGCGGAACTACGACACCCCGTGGTTCGACCTGGGCAGCATCTACGGCAAGGGCATCAAGGGCAGCCCCGAGCTCTACGACCCGGACCCGGCCCGCTACGGATACCTCAGGCTCTGGCACCACGACGACCTGGTCGACGTGCCGCGCGACGACGTCGGGGCGGCCTACCTCGGCGACCCGCGCAACGACGAGAACCTCATCGTCGCCCAGCTGCACACCGTGTTCATCCGGCTGCACAACACGTTCATGGACCAGGGCATGACCTACGCCCAGGCCCAGCGCCAGACCCGGTGGCACTACCAGTGGCTGATCGTCAACGACTACCTGCCGCGCATCGTCGGGAGGTCGGTGGTCAGCAGCCTGATCAAGCGCGACGGGACGATCAAGTTCACCGGCTCCCTGTACAAGCCCGAGCACCCCGAGAACCCGTACATGCCGATCGAGTACTCGGGCGCCGCCTACCGGTTCGGGCACAGCATGATCCGCGCCGAGTACGAGATGCAGGACGGTCACACCGTGCCGATCTTCGGGCGGGACGGCTTCGAGGACCTGCGCGGCAACCGGCCCATCCCGGCCAACCTGTGGTGCGACTGGAACTACTTCTTCGACATCCCCGGGCTCGAGCCGCCGGACGACCGCAACATGGCCCGCCTGATCGACACCCAGCTGTCGCTGCCGCTGTTCACCCTGCCGTCGACGGTCGTCGCGCCGACCACGAAAGCGATCACCGCCCTGGCCCAACGCAATCTGCTGCGCGGCAAGCGGCTCGGCCTGCCCTGCGGCCAGGACGTGGCGACGGCCATGGGCATCACCCCGCTGACCAACGAGCAGCTGGGTCTCAAGCAGCCGGGCTGGGGCGGCAAGGCACCCCTCTGGTACTACGTGCTCAAGGAGGCCGAACTGCTCGAGAAGGGCAGGCGGCTCGGGCCTGTCGGCGGCCGGATCGTCGCCGAGGTGATCCTCGGGATCATGGCCCTGGACCCGGACTCCTACTTCAACAGGAAGCCGGCGTTCCAGTGGCAGGAGCAGAAGACGGTCGGCGACCTGATCCTGCTCGCCGACGCTCTGGACCCGCGCTCGCGCATCAGGCTGCCCGAGGACGAGGTGGAGGAGACCGGCCCGCTGCCGCTGGACCCCGGGGAAGGGATCAACCCGGAGGCCACCACGCCGGTCGGTTCGGAGACGCTCGTCGAGTGAGAGCGCGCAGGCGTCCATACCGGGAAGCGGCCGGACGGTCTACGGTCCGCGATCACCGATGATGCGTTTGACGGAGAGGACGACCCATGTCTCGTGCTGTCGTGACCGGCGGCGCCGGCTTCCTCGGATCACACCTGTGCGAGGCGCTGCTCGACCGTGACATCGAGGTGCTGTGCCTCGACAACTTCCTGACCGGTACGCCGGCCAACGTGGCACACCTGCTGGAACGCCCGGGTTTCCGGCTGGTCCGCGCCGACGTCACCGACTACATCCACGTCACCGGGCCGGTGGACCACGTCCTCCACTTCGCCTCGCCGGCCTCGCCCATCGACTACGCCGAACTGCCGATCCACACGATGAAGGTCGGCTCGATCGGGACCCTGCACAGCCTCGGCCTCGCCATGGAGAAGGGCGCCCGCTACCTGCTCGCCTCCACGTCGGAGAGCTACGGGGACCCGCAGGTCCACCCGCAGCCGGAGACCTACTGGGGCAACGTCAACCCGGTCGGTCCCCGCGGTGTCTACGACGAGGCCAAGCGCTTCGCCGAGGCGCTGACGTCCGCCTACCGCCGCACGCACGGCGTCGACACGGCGATCGTCCGGATCTTCAACACCTACGGCCCGCGCATGCGGCCGCGGGACGGCCGGGCCATCCCGACGTTCATCCGCCAGGCCCTCGCCGGCGAACCCCTGACCGTCGCGGGGGACGGCAGCCAGACCCGCTCGGTCTGCTACGTCAGCGACCTCGTCGACGGCCTCCTGCGCTTCCTGCTGTCGTCGGAAGCGGGACCGATGAACATCGGCAACCCGCACGAGTACCCGGTGCTCGACCTGGCCCGGCGCATCACCGAGCTGACCGGCTCGCGCTCGTCGATCGAGTTCATCCCGCGGCCCGAGGACGACCCGACGGTCCGCCAGCCCGACATCGCCCTGGCCCGCCGCACGCTGGGCTGGGAGCCGCAGGTGACTCTCGACGAGGGCCTCGGCCGCACCATCGACTGGTTCGCCCAGCACCCCGACGTGGTGGGGGTCCCCCGCTGACGGCCCCGTTCGCGCGAGCTGCGGCGGACGGGGGCGTGCGGAGCCCGTCCGCTCAGCCCCGGCGCAACGCCTGCGCGGCCGCGACGGCGCCACCGGCGAGGACCAGCCCGGCGACGACGCCCACGAGCACGCTCCGCGTCATCGATCCGTTGATCCTCTCCTCCGGGCGTTCGGCCGCGCTGCTGACGTAGGCGAGGGCGCGGGGGTCCTCCATGACGCGCAGGTCGACGTCGAGGGTGGCGATCTGGGTGTTCGCCCGACGCAGTTCGGTCTCCACCGGCTCGAGCACCGGGGCGAGCGTGCGCTGGATGGCCAGCCGCTGGTTGAGCAGGCGGGACAACTCGACCGGGTCGGTCTCCAGCGCCACGGCGCCGTCCAGCGCGGCGACCGGCTGGAGGATCTCCTGCTGCCGCGTCTGGAGCGCGTCCCGCTCCGCGGTCAGCAGGTCCCGCAGGGCCGTCGTCTCCGCCACGTCGCTCGCGTGCCGGACCGCCACGTAGGTCTCCGCCCAGGTCTGCGCGGCCTCCTGGGCCACCTCCGGGTCGCCGGCCTCGGCGACGAAGACCAGCGCACTGGACTCGCTGCCCAACGGACCCGAACCCGTGGCGGTGCGCACCTCCACATCGGCACCGTCGCCGGCGGCCTCGTCCGCGCGCTCCTGGAACTCGTCGCTGCCCACGTAGGACGTCTCCGCGCTCGGGGAGCGGACCAGCGCACCGGCGGAGGTGCCGCTCGTCCGCGGGAAGAGCTGCCGACTGTCCTCGGTCCGGATCAGCACCTGGGCATCCGCCCGGTACACGGGGTCGATGACGTACAACGAGCCGATGGCCGCACCCAGCACCAGGACGAACGTCAGCAGCGCCAGCCACCAGTAGCGCCGGAGTGCGTCCACGTAGTCGCGCAGGCCGGGCTCCGCGTCGTACCCGGGGCCCTCGCGCCCGTGGCCCGAAGGTGTCGTGGAGGTGCGGGACGTCTGGTCCGCGGTGGTCTCGAGCACGGCGGTGAAGTTACTGGCTGATGCTGGGTCCCGGTCGGTTCCGCGTCACGGGTTCCATGCCCTCAGTGATCGACCGAGCAGTCGGGCGAGGTCCGCGTTGGGCCCTGCGAACCGCTCCTGCAACCGGGCGGCGGTCTCCGGTGCCATGGGCGGGAAGGACGCCTCGCTCTCGTTCAGCCGGTTGACCAGGTGGCGGGCGCGGTAGAGCGTGCGGCTCGGGACCCGCCCGGCGAGCCTCCGCACCGGACTCCCGGGCCGTTGGGCGGCGAGGAAGGCGCGGGCGAACCGTGCGGATCGGGGCGCGCGCCCCTCGTTGTGCCCCGTCGTCACGTCCGGCGCGTGCGGAGCCAGCCCGGCCAGGTCGAAGAGCTCCGCGCAGATCTCCAGGGCGCCCCGGCGGAGGTCCTCGGACAGGTGGATCCGCAGACGCTCGGGCGGCACGGTGTCGAGCAGGACGCGCACCTGCGGCGCGTACAACCCGTTCCCGACGTAGTGCATGTCCCGTGCCTGCGGCGGTGCGCTGGCCGGCCGGCGCTCCTCCCGGGCGAGGCCTTCCTCGAAGGTCACGGCGTCCTCCCAGCCGCGCAGCCGGGCGTAGTGGAAGTGCGAGTACGCCCGCGGCACGGGATTGCGGAGGACGGCGACCACGACCGCCTCGGTGGACTCTGCGATACGGCGCACCGCGACCGGGTCGTACATGGCCATCGTGTGCTTGGCGATGAGCGGCGCCGCTCCCACCGACGGCGGGAAGTACTTCTCGACCGCGCGTCCCCACCCGGCCTGGAACTCCTCGTCCCGGCCGAAGAAGGGCATCTCGCGGTGGACGTGGCTGCGCACGTCCGGGTGGTCGGCCACGTACCGGAACAGCGCGGTGGATCCGCTCTTGGGCGCACCGACGATCATCAACCTGGGCCCTGGTCGCATCCGCGGGAGCGTAGGGCCTCGCACCCCGTCCCGTCGCCACGTCCTCGGACGGGCGCACCGGCGGGGCGGGCGGGACGCCCCCGGACGCCGGGCGCCTGCGCTAGCCTCCCCGGCACCCGTCGCCCGTCGGTGCGGGCGACGACGGGGCGGTCGGAGGAAGCGGTGGGGTCCTCGTACGGGGCGGAGACGCGGTCGTGATCGTGGCTCTCCTGGCCGTGGCCGCGTCCACCGCCGTCTGGGTCCTGGTCTACCGCAGCCTGGTCGGTCATCCGCTCGATGCGATGGCCCTGACGCTCTACTACCTGGCGCTGCAACTGCTGTGGCGCCCCCTGGTGCTGGCGACCGGGCTCGACACCCCGTTCCCCACGCTGCTGTTCGACGGGCGCGACACCGAGTCCCTGCTCGTGCGCGGTCAGGTCGTCGTCGTGCTGTTCCTCCTCGCGCTGTGGGCCGGGGCCCGCCTGCTGTCACCGCTCGTCCGGCCCGTGTCGGTGCTGTTCCCGCAACCCCGCGCGGCCCTGTCCGCGCGGACCCTGGTGCTCCTCGCGGTCGTGGCGACCGCGGCTGCGCTCGTCGCGACCGTCGCGCTGTGGGCGCAGTACGGCGGACCCGCCGGGCTGCTGCAGGCGTCCAAGGTGGACCGGGACATCGGCGACAGCCGGGCGCTCCGGACGATTCCTCTGCTGGCCGCCTTGCTGGGCGTCGCTGCCTACTTCTCCCTCCGCCGGGCCACCCCGGCCCGCGTCCTCGTCCTCGGGTTGATCGCGGTCAACGGCTATCTGAGCTGGACCTGGGGAGCGCGCGACGTGCCGGTGCTCTCGGTCGTCGCCCTCCTGGCCGGCTCGCTCATCTTCGGCCGGACGGGGCGTCGCGTCGCGGACCGCCGGAGCGGGCGTTGGCTGGCCGACCCGCGGTGGCGCCGCCGGTTCCTGCTGGTGCCGGTGCTCGCGCTCGTGCTGGCCTTCTCGCTGCGCGCCGCCCGCGACACCGTGCTGTGGGGCGAGCTCGCGCCGACCATCGAGGGCCAGGGCGCGGTCCGCCAGGTCGCGGTCGCCACGAACAACACGTTCTACGACGCGCTGCTGCTCTACCTGGACGACTGGCCCGACCGGTTCGACTTCACCGGCGGTGCCGACTTCGTCGACGGCTCGGTCGCTGCGGTCCCCTCGCTGCTCGTGGGTCCGCAGGACCCGTTCGTCTCCCCCGCCGTGCAGCTCGCCCAGACCTACATCGACCGCAACAACGGCTTCCCGGCCACGCCCGTCGGAGACTGGTACGTCAACCTGGGCTTCCCCGGCATCGTCCTCGGCGGCCTGCTCAGCGGCCTCGTCGTCCGCGCCGGACAGCACGCGTTCCGCCGCTTCCTCCGTGACCCGCTGGTGTGGGGCCTCAGCCTGGTCTTCCTGATCCGGATCTTCCCCGGAGGGGTGTGGGCCACCTCGGCGCCGAAGTGGGTGGCGATCGGACTCCCGATCATCGCGTTCACCGTGGTCGTGAACCTGTTCCTCCGGCGCGAGAGGGACGACGGGGACGGCGCACCGCCCTCCGGCCCGAGGGCGCAGGAGGACGACGACGCCGAGCGCCGGGCGTCCGTTCCTTGACCAGTCCGCTGATCCCGGGAGCTGGCGACGCCGCGCAGCAGCCGGCCCGCTCCGACCCCGCCCTGCGCCGGGATACCGCCCTCGTCGCGGCCGGGCAGCTGGCCGCGGTCCTCAGCGCCTTCCTCGTCACGCTGGTCGGGGCCCGGGTGCTGCCCACGGACGAGTTCGGCGCCCTGTCGTGGGCGCTGAGCTGGCTCGCCTTCCTGGCGGTTCTCGCGCAGTTCGGGTTGACCCAGGTGGCCACCATCCTCGTCGCCCAGCGGGAGCCGCGGACCCACCGCGCCCTGTGGGGGCGGCTGCTGGCGGCGCAGGCCGTCGGTGTGCTGGTCACCGCCGCGTTCTGGCAGTGGGCCGTGGGGCCGGCGGCGGCCGCGGCCGGTACCCCGTCGGAGGTGTACAGGTCGCTCGTCCTGGTCGTGACGTGCGGGCTACCGGCCGCGGCGGTGGGTCCGGTGCTGGTCAACGTGCTGCGGGCGCGGCGCCGGTTCGGGCCGGCGCTGGTGCTGGGCGAGCACGTCCGCCGGGTGGTCCTCGTGGCGGCCCTCCTGCTCGCGGCGGCGGGTGTGGCGACGGCGCGGTCCGCGCGCACAGCCCTCGCGTGGACGGTCGCCGTGGAGACCGGGATCTACCTGATCGCCGTGCTGCTCCTGGTCCGCGTGCTCACCCCCGGTCCCGCCGGCCGGCACGCGGCGGACCGGACGGCGTGGGCCGGGCCGGCTGCCACCGGACCGGAGGCGGGTGCGGGTGGCGACGACCCGACCGGTTCCCCGTGGTGGTTGCTCCGCTGGGGAAGCACCTTCGCCCTGGCCACCCTCGCATCGGTCACCGTGCCGCAGGCCGGCGTCTGGCTGCTCGCCCTCGTGGCGCCCGTCGAGGAGGTCGCGGTCTTCTCCGTCGCGGTGCGGATCGCCGTGCTGGTCGCCGTTCCCACCGCCATCGGGATGCGCACCCTCGCCCCGCGCATCGCCGCGGCTGCGGCGACCGACCGGCTGCCGGCACTGGAGGAGCCGGTCCGGCGCTTCGCGGTGTGGTCGACCGCGGCCACGGCACTCGCCGTCGCCGCGCTGGCCGTGGCGGGTCCGGCGCTGCTGCCCGCCCTGTTCGGTGCGGGGTACGACGCCGCCCTGCCTGCGGCCCTGCTGATGTGCGCGGGGGTGCTGGTCAACGCCTGGACCGGGCCGTGCTCGGTGGTCCTCTCCCACGCCGGGCAGGAGCGCGACGTCGCACTCAGCGCCCTGGTGTCCTCGGTGGCCTTCGCCGGGCTGGCGGCGTGGTGGGGCGCCGGCTGGGGCGGGAACGGCGTGGCAGCGGCCGCGGCAGTGGGCATGGCCGGGCGCAACCTGTTCCTCGCGTGGGCCGCCCACCGGACGCTCGGGATCCGTACGATCGCCCTTCCTGCACGGAGGGGGACGTGATGCCGGGTCCGGATTTCCTCGTCATCGGCGCAGCGCGGTCCGGGACGACGGCGCTCTACCAGTACCTGGCCGAGCACCCACGCCTGTTCCTCACCGAGCCCAAGGAGCCGCACTACTTCGCGCTGGCCGGGACGACGCCGGCGTTCACCGGGCCCGGCGACCGGGAGACCATCAACCGGCTCGCGGTCCCGGACCGGGAGGCATACCTGCGCCTGTACGAGGCGGCCGGGCCCGACCAGGTGCGCGGCGAGGCGTCGGTGTCGACGATGTACCACCCCGCGGCCGTGTCACGGGTGCGGGAGATGAACCCCGGCGCGCGGCTGGTGTGCATGCTGCGCGACCCGGTGGACCGTGCCTTCTCCGCCTACGGGTTCATGCGTACCCGGGGCTGGGAACCCTGCGGGACCTTCGAGGAGGCGCTCGCGGACGAGCCACGGCGGATCGCCGAGGGATGGCACCACATCTGGCACTACGTCGCGATGAGCCGGTACGGCGAGCAGTTGCGTCACGTGCTGGACGTCTTCCCCCACGAGCAGGTGCTGGTGCTGCGGCACGAGGACATGACCGCCGACCCCGACGCCGTCCTCGCCCGGGTGTACGCCCACCTGGGAGTGCCGCCGGTCCCGCGCACCGTCGCCCCTGATCCGCACCGCTCCGGCGAGCCACGCAGCCGGTTCCTCGGCCGGGTGGTCAGCACGCACCATCCGCTGAAGAAGCTGCTCTCGCCGATCGTCCCGGTGTCACTGCGTCGGCGGTTGCGCCGGCAGATCGTCGCCCGCAACATCGTGCGGACCAGCTACCGGCCCGAGACCCGGAGCGCACTGGTCGCCACCTTCGGCCCGGACCTCGACCTGCTCGAACGGGTCACCGACCTGGACGTCACCGCCTGGCGGTCCGCCGAGCGGACGGGCGGACGCGGATGACGTCGTCCGCCGGACGCCTGTTCATGACCCTCCGCCTCCCGGACCGCACCGGCGCGGCCACCATGGCGCTGGAGTACGCCCGCGCGCTGCGGGCCGACGGATTCGACCTCACTCTCGTGCACGGCGCCGTTCCGCGGAACGGGCCGAGCATCCTGCCGGACGTCGCCGACCTCGGCGTCCGGACCGTGCTGGAGCCACGGCTGGAGCGGCCGTGGGACCCCCGACTGGTGGCCGGTCTGGCCGACCGGGTGCGCCGCGACGGCGGCCGGTGCGTGATCGGGGTGAACCAGCGCGACCGCGCGCCGGCGCTGCTGGCCGCCGCTCGCGCCGGCGTGCCCGGCGTGCTCATGGTGCAGAACCAGCACCACTTCTGGGGCCCGCGCCCGCTGGCCGCGCTGAAGCGCCGCAGCTACGGGGCGGTGGTCGCCCGCGCGACCACGCTGGCGGTGTGCACCTCGACCGTGGTGCGCGACGAGATGACCGCTTTCGGCGTGCCGGCCGCGCGGACGGTCGTCCTGCCCAACGGCATCGTCGTGACCCCGCCGGTACGGCTGGCCGACGCGGACCGTGCCCGGCTGCGGGCGGAGATGGGCGCCGGGACCGATGACCTCCTGCTGCTCAACGTCGGCCGCCTGGACCCGCAGAAGGGACAGGACGTGCTGCTGGCGGCGCTCGGGGGTCTGGCCGAGCCGGTCCACGTGGCGCTCGTGGGTTCCGCGGGCGACTCCGTCGCGGCCCGCCGGACCGCGGCCTACGCCTCCTCCCTGCACCGGCAGGTCCGCGACCTCGGGGTGGAGCGCGCCGTCACCTTCCTCGGGTGGCGGGACGACGTCCCCCGTCTCCTGGCCGCGGCCGACGGCTACGTGCACAGCGCCCGCTGGGAGGGTCCCGCCCTGCCGCTCGCCGTGATGGAGGCCATGGCCGCGGGCTGTCCGACCGTCCTCACCGACTGCTCGGGCCGGCCGCCGGTCTTCGAGGAGGGCCGCGACGGGCTGCTGACCCGCACCGGGGATGCGGCGTCCCTGCGGTACGGGATCGCCGAGCTGGCCGCGCTCGGCTCCGCGGGGCGCGCGGCCATGGGCGCCGCGGGGTCCGCACTCGTCCGGGAGCACTACCGCGTCGATGACCTCGGCGGCAGGTTCAGCCGGCTCGTGCGCGGCGTCCTGCCCGAGGCAGGCGGCGACGCAACCGGCTGAGCCGGCTGCGTCGCCGGGCGAGCAGTCGCTCGTAGAGCTCCACGTGCGCGCGCACCATCCGCTCCGGCGTGAACTGCTCGGCGAAGCGCCGCCGTCCCGCTGCACCGAGCCGGACCGCCAGCGCCGGGTCCGTGAGCACGCGCACGAGGTCCTGGGCGAGGTCGTCGACGGCGCCCGCCGGTGAGAGCAGCCCGGTCTCCCCGTGGATCACCACCTCGGGGATGCCCTCCACGGCGAACCCGACCACCGGCTTGGCCGCCGCCATCGCCTCCAGGTTCACGATGCCGAACGCCTCCCAGCGCGACGGGAGGGCGAGGACGTCGACCGCCCGCATCAGGTCGGCGAGATCGTGCCGCCAGCCGAGGAAGTGCACGCGGTCGGCCACCCCGAGCTCGACGGCGAGCGCCTCCGCCTCCGCCCGCCGGGTGCCCTCGCCCACGACGAGGACGTGGGCGTCCCTCACCTGGGCCACGACGGCCGGGACGGCGCGGACCAGCAGGTCGGCGCCCTTCTGGTCCTCGATCCGGCCGACCAGCGCGACGAGCGGTGCGCCGGCCGGCAGGCCGAGCCCCGCCCGCAGTCGCACCCGCTCGGCCTCGGTGGCGTCGCCGGCGGTCATCCGGCTGGAGTAGGGGATGACCGTGACGTCCTCGCGACCGAACAGCCGGTGCCGGACACCCACGTCCCGGATGAACCGCGAACCGGCGACGTAGTGGCTCGTGACCAGGCCCAGCAACCGCTCGACGAGCCGGTACAGCGAGCGCTTCGGCTGCGGCACGCCGTCGTGGCCGGCGTAGGCGTGCAGCATGTGCACGCGGACCGGGATGCCGGCCGACCAGGCTGCGACCCTCCCCATCGCCCCGGCGACCGAGGTGTGGGTGTGGACGACGTCGTAGCGCTCCCGGCGCATGGCCGACCGCAGCCGCAGGAACTGGCGCACGAGCTCGACGGGCCCGTCCGGGGACGCCTGCTTGAAGTGCCCCTCGCCGTGCGACGGGGCGTAGTCGAGCACCGGCAGCCCGGTGGCCCGGATCTCCTCGTCCAGCGGGCCACCGCCGGAGAGCGCGATCGTGGTCTCGAACCGATCCGCTGGCAGCGACGTGGCCAGTTGCAGCAGGTGCTCGGCCGACCCACCGACGGTGATCCCGGTCAGCTGCAGCACCCTCATCCGGTCGCTCATGCCCGGCCGCCCGCCGCGGCGGCTGTCGGCCACAGCGTGAGCCGGCGGCCGAGCAGGCCCTCCAGGTCCACCACGTCGTCGGCGAGTGCGGCAGCCAGGGCGGCACGGGTCGCCGGATCCACCGTCGTCCGGTCCAGGTTCGCCGACCTGATCCGTTCCCGCTGGCGCTGCGGCACGACGGTGGTGACCACCCGACGCAGGGACCGCGAACGCCGGAGGCCGTTCAGCGCCGAGGTCACCACCCTGCTGCGCGGGAGCCCGGCGGCGTTGACCCGCCGCGACGGATCGATGTCCACGTCGGGATCGACGTCGAGGAACTCCAGGACCCGCCGCAGCTGGCGCCGCGGGTCGGCGGCGAACTCCTCCTGGACCACCACCAGGAGGCTGTCCCCGAAGGCGGCGACGAACGGTGCGAGCTGCTCGGCGTAGCGGCTGAGCCGGGCCAGCTGCCACATGTGGCTCCAGCCGGCCCGGGTGCGGTCCTCCTCGGCCGCGAGACACTCCTCGAACGTCCCTGCGTCGTAGCCCCGCGACCTCAGGTACTGCCAGCCCGAGAAGGCCCGGTCGACCGGGTCCCGCACCATGACCACGAGCCGGCAGCCGGGCGCGCAGTACTCCCCGATGGCAGGGATCGCAGCAGCCGGATACGCCAGCGTGGTCACCGATCCCTCGCCCAGGCGACGCTCGGGGCGATCCCGGAACAGGTCTCGCCACGCCTGCTCGTCGCGCACCGCGTCACGGTTGATCAGGTCGTCGTCACCGACGCCGACGAAGCGCGGGGCACCGCCGGGGAACGCCAGGAAGTGCGGCTCCTTCGGGGTGGCGACGAAGACGTCCGGATGCTCGCCGAGGAACGAGGTGAGGGCGGTCGTCCCGCTCCGCGCCGCCCCGATGACCAGGAAGTCGGCGGCGCCCGTCACCGGCGTGATGCTACCGGCGCTCCGCGCGCATCAGGCTGCTGAACCCCGCGCCGACGACCCCCCGTATTGGGGTGCGGCGCAACCCATGGGCGGGTGTGCCCCCGGATCGCGGCCTGCGGCGACGCTTCGGGCACGACGACGGAGACGGGGAGACGATGACCGAGGTGTCCTACCGGGAGGGCCGGCACAGCCGTGGCCCCGCCGTGCGACCGCTGCCGCAGGACGCTGCCGCATCGCCGTCCCCGTCTCCATCTCCGTCCCCGTCCCGCCTGCGCACGGCGCCCGACCTCCACGTGCCACAGCCCGATGCGCGGGACCACCCGCACCTGGTGCGCGACGGGCTGCTCGCCCTCGACGCCGTCGCACTCGCACTGCCGATGATCTGGCTGGGCGGTCCGGACCTCGCAGCCGTCTCGTTCGTCGCGGTCGCCGTCGTGGTCCTGGCCGCCACCGGGTTCTACCGTCCGCGGATCACCCTCAGCGCGCTGCTGGAGGCTCCTCGGTACCTGCACGCGTCGGGCCTCGCCCTGCTGCTGGTGGCTCCGTTCGCCTCCGCGGCGGGAGGCGACCTGTCGGTGGCGGTGCACGCGCTGTGGACCGTGCCGTGCGTCGTCATCGGTCGCAGCCTCGGCTACGCGGCCGTCCGCACTGCGCGGAGGCACCGGGTCATCGAGGAGCGCACCCTGGTGGTCGGGGGCGGCCGGCTGGGGATGGAACTGCTGGCGACCATGCAGGCGCACCCGGAGCTCGGCCTGCGCGGCGTCGGGTTCGTCACCGGCGGGGCCCCGCTGGACGAGCGCGAGCCCCTCGGGCACATGGACGACCTGGACCTCGTCCTCGACGCCTACGCCGTCCGCACGATCGTCGTGGCGTACGGCCCGACCCGCGAAGCCGAGCTGGTCAGCCTGGTGCGCAGCGCGACGCTGCGCGACATCGAGGTCTACATCGTGCCCCGGTTCTTCGACGTGGGCATGACGCCCAGCGGCCCCGACGTCGAGGACCTGTGGGGCATCCCGCTGCACCGGGTGCGCCGCGCCGCGCTGCGCCGGGGTGACTGGCGGGTCAAGCGGCTCATCGACGTCGTCGTGTCCGGGTTGGCCCTCGCCCTGCTCGCGCCCCTCATGGCCGGTCTCGCCGCCGCGGTGCGGATCAGCAGCCCGGGGCCGATCCTCTTCCGCCAGCCGCGCACCGGGCACGACGGCGCGGACATCTCGATCCTGAAGTTCCGCACCCTGAAGGTGGCCGCGCCCGCGGCCTCCCCGATGGGGAACGCGGTCAGAGGTTCCACGAGCAGCACGATGCACGCCCGCCAGATCGACGTCGAGCAGCGCCAGACGCGGATCGGGACCCTGCTGCGCCGCACCAGCCTCGACGAGCTCCCGCAGCTGTGGAACATCCTGCGCGGAGACATGTCGCTGGTGGGTCCGCGCCCGGAGGAACGCCGGTACGCGGCACAGTTCGCCGACAGCGTCGACGGGTACCGGGATCGCCACCGGCTGGCCGTGGGCCTCAGCGGCTGGGCGCAGATCCACGGGCTGCGGGGCGACACCTCCATCGAGGAGCGCGCGCGGTTCGACAACTCCTACATCGAGCACTGGTCGCTCTGGCGCGACCTCGTGGTCCTCCTCCGCACCGTGGCCGCCGTCCAGCGGCAGGCCTTCAACACGGCCGTCCGCACGGCCGCCGGCCGATGAACCAGACACTCTCCCGGTACCGGCGGTAGCCGGTCCCGCCCGAGAGGAGGTGCACCCATGGTCGAGCACCCGCATGGCACCGATCCGGCCGGATCCCACGGCGACGCCGGCGCGACGCCCGGTGGGCAGCTGAGCCGGCGCAGTCTGCTCTTCCTGGGCGGCGCCGGGCTGGCCGCACCTCTGGTCGCGGGACTCGCGTCCAGGCCCTGGGCCGGCACCGTCCCGTTGGCGACGCGGAAGGACGAGGACGACGTCCTCGACCTCCGCGACTTCGGTGCGCAGGGCAATGGCGTGGCCGACGACACCCGCGCCGTGCAGACGCTCCTCGATGCGTCGGCGCGGCGCGGTGCCGTCGCGTTCGTGCCGGCAGGCACCTATCGCTGCACCGGAGGGCTGCTCCTGCGGTCGGGCGTCGAGCTCCGGCTCGACCGGCGTGCCCGACTCCTGAAGGACTGGGCGGCACCTCCCGGCATGACCGATGCCTTCCTCCGGAACGCCGACTTCGCGGTCAAGGCCAACCGCGTCCGGATCACCGGCTCGGGCACCATCGGCGGACGTGACCACAGCAGGACCGGCGTGGTGCTCGCCCTGTACGGCGACGACATCGAGATCGAGAACGTCCGGATCGACACCTACGCCGGTGGCCAGGCGGTCATGTTCGCCGGGGATCGCGGCCGCATCCACGGGATCACCGTCCGCAACAGTGCCGAGGAGACCGGCACGGGCGGTATCCGGGTGATCGGCGGCACGGACTTCCGCGGCACCGACTGCCACGTGGAGTCCGGTGATGACTGCTTCCAGTTCGTCCCGATCGGCAACCCCGTGGCCGAGCCCGCGCTCTACAACCAGACGATCCGTGGGGGCAGCTTCGTCGGCTGCACCGGCGCCAGCTCGGTCAGCCGGTTCATGGTCGCCCTGCTCGAGTTCACCGGCGGCGAGCCCGGGACGACGGACATGGACGCCTCGGTGGTCGACTGCTCCTTCACCGACTGCCACGGCTCGGCCGCCGACCGAGGCATCGTCGTCAAGAACACCCACAGCTCCGGAGCCGTCGAGCGCCTCACCTTCACCGACTGCACGGTCGACATGTCCGGAGCTGACGACGCATCCACCCAGGAGATCCGGGTGCAGACCGACCCGGCATCGCGGGGGGCGATCCGCGACGTCACCTTCTCGAGGACCGACATCCTCAACCCGGTCAACAGCACGCTACGGGTCGGTGGGCCGAACATCAGCGGGCTGGCCTTCGACGGGTGCACCTTCACCGCACCGTCCGGGGCGGCTCCGATCACCGCCGTGGTCGACGGCACGACGCAACCCGCGTTCCGCGGCTGCACGTTCGTCGGCGCGCCCGGGAAGCGGCTGCTCGTGGCCGGGCCGGTGACCCCCGTGACCGAGCTGTCGGTGGACGCCTGCCGTTTCACGGGGATCGACGGCCAGTGGGCGGTCGACGTGCTCGGCGCAACGGGGGCGCGGGTGGCCGGCTCCTCCTTCACACAGGCTGCGGGTACCACGACTGCCCGCGCGATCCGGACGTCGCCGGCAGCCAGCGGCGTCGTCATCGAGGGCAACGACTTCAGCGGCATCGATCACGTGGCGCCCATCACCGACCGCGCCGCCGATACGGTTCTGAGGGACAACCGCGGCCTCTGAGCCGCCGGGACGCCGGCTGGGTGCCGGCCGCACACGGTCACGCGTGTCGGCATCGGCGTGGCCGCCCCGCGGGCGCGGGGCCCGGCCGAGTCGCTACTGGGCCTCCTGCGACCGGCGACTCGTCCGCGGACGTCGCTGTGCCTGGAGGGGGCGGCGACGGGACCTTCCCGGAGCCGCCTCCTGTGGACGCACAGGCAGCGACCACCTGCAGTCCGTGACGCACGTCGACGCGCCGGACCGAAACCCCCCGATCTAAGGGGGCCACCGGCCCCCCCCTGCACGGCTGTGTCCCGGCGGCCCCAGTGGCCACAGTCTTCTCAGACCTGGTGGACATCTCTCGAGGGAGTCGGAACAGATGGAACAGCTCAGCCTGACCCGACGGGACGTCCTGAAGGTTTCGGCGGCGGGCACAGCGGCGATGGCGCTGCCCCTCAGCGGCGTCGTGTCGGCGAAGTCCGCGTCGGAGCTGGCCGAGAGCAGGATGCCGAGGCCGTACACCGCTGCCTTCAAGTCGCCGCCCGTGCTGGCGCCGACCGTGACGGACGACGTCCGCAGCAACAACTTCGGGTACGTGCCCGACGACTACGTGCCCCCGCCCGGTACCGCCCACTACCCGGGCGAACCGATCGGCGGCCCCGAGTACCTGGGTACCGACTACTACCGGATCACCCAGACCAACGTGCAGGTCCAGATGATCCCCGGCACGTGGACCAAGATGTGGGGCTACAACAGGTCCGTCCCGGGGCCGACGATCCGCAGCTACCTGCAGCCGCACCCCGACGACCCGAACACGAAGATCTCGCGGCGGACCGTCATGCAGGTGCTCAACGAGCTGCCCAGGCGTCATCCCACGCTCGGTTACATCCCGTGGACCGCGACCCACCTGCACGGGTCACCGTCCAAGCCGCAGTTCGACGGCTACGCCGGCGACCTGACGCACCCGGGCGAGTGGAAGAACTACCAGTACCCGAACAACTGCACACCCCGGACGCTCTGGTACCACGACCACGGCGTCCACCACACCGCCCAGAACGTCTACATGGGCCTGGCCGCCCAATACCACGTGGTGGACGAGGAGCTGGAGATGGCCCTCCAGATCCCGCGCTATGACCGGCAGAAGGCCGCCGAGGGAAGGCCGCAGTACGAGTTCCCGCTGATCCTCAGCGACGTCATCTTCGACGCGGACGGCCAGCTGTTGTGGGACGACGACGACGAGAACAGCCTCTACGGCGACGTCATCCTGGTGAACGGCGTGCCGTGGCCGAACATGAAGGTCGAGCCGCGCAAGTACCGGTTCCGCATGCTCAACGGTTCGCTGTCACGCGGCTACCACATCCGGCTGAGCAACAACATGCCGTTCAAGGTGATCGCGACCGACGGCGGCTTCATGCAGTTCGCGCAGGAGGTCACCAGCTTCAGGTTCGGCATGGCCGAGCGCTACGAGATCATCGTCGACTTCAAGGACCTCAAGGGTCAGAAGGTCCAGCTGGTGAACGACGGGGTGGACAACTCGATCGACTTCGATCACACGGGCAAGATCATGCAGTTCGAGGTCGGCAGGGGCGTCACCAGCTTCGACGGCAACCAGTGGCCCACCAAGCTGGTCGAGCCGCACCCGGTCATGACCCTCAAGGCCTCCGAACGGTCCGCTGTCCGTCACATGCGGCTGCACCGCAGCAACAGCATGTGGAAGATCAACGACACGACGTGGGACGACGTCGTCCGGTCCAACTACGAACGCGTCTTCGCCAACCCCCAGCAGGGCGCCGTCGAGATCTGGGACGTGGAGAACTCCTCCGGTGGCTGGTTCCACCCGCTGCACATCCACCTGATCGACTTCAAGGTGCTCAGCCGCACTCCCAAGGGCGGGGTCAGCCAGCCACCACGCCCCGAGGAGAGGGGTCCCAAGGACGTCGTCTACGTCGGCGAAGAGGAGACCGTCCGGCTGCTCATGAAGTTCGAGCACGAGGACGGGCGCTACATGATCCACTGCCACAACCTCTCGCACGAGGACCACGACATGATGTTCCAGTACCAGGTGGGGCATCACGACATCGACTGCGACGCGATCAACAGCGACCCGCCCAAGCCGCTGCCCGCGCCCGAGCTGGTGCCGCAGGTGCGGCCGGCCGCCGAGCCTCCCGCTCCCGAGGACACCAGCACCCCGTCCGCCCCCGAGGACACCAGCACCCCGTCCGCCCCCGAGGACACCAGCACCGCGACGGTCACCGGGGGGACGTCCAGCGAGCCGGTCGCCCCGACCGCGGTGGGCACCACGACCGACTCCGCGGGCGGCTGATCATGACCGCCCCCACGACCAGCACGGAGCAGGGGCCGGGCGTCGAGGCCACCGGGGTCACCGGGGGCACCGAGGCCACCGCGCGCCGTGCCCTGACCCGATGGCTCGGACTCGGGGCGCTCGGTGCCGGGGCTGCAGGCGTCCTGCACGTCGCCGTGGCGGTCGAGCACGTCGCGGCCGGTGACCTGGTCGTCGGGTTCTTCCTGGGCGTCGCCTTCGCGCAGGTGGCTCTGGCGATCTGGCTGGTGATGACCAGCGTGGTCGGCCTCCGGCCGGACCCTCGCCTCCTCTCGCTGGCCCTGCTCGCCACGGTGGCGCTGATCGGGCTCTACGTGGTCTCGTACACGACCAGCCTGCTGGACGGCTTCGGGGTCCACGACGTCACCGACGCCGGCCACGGCGGGGCTCACGCGGTCACCGGCCACGATCTGGCGATCGACCCGGTGACCGGTGTCGACTACTCCGAGGGCGTCCCGCTCCGGTCGTCCGAACCCGTGTCCATGGCCGGGGAGGTCCCACCCGTGGAACATGCGCCCGGGGTCCTCGGCTCGGCCACCGTCGGCGCCGAGCTCCTCCTCATCGCCGCGCTGACCGCCCTCCAGCCGGCCGCCTGGCGGCGACAGACCGCGAACGGACTGCTCGCGCTCGGCGTCCTGGCGTGGGGGCTGTGGTTCACCGGCGTCCTGGCGTGACTCCGCTGACCGACCAGGCGACCTCCGAGAGGGTGGAGGACCTGCGCCGCGACCACCCGGTCCGCCACGGCCCGGGGTGAGACGTCCTGGAGTGATCAGTGGACTGCTGTGATCCCGGGGTGGCCGGCGCCGGCCTGGTGGTGGGCGCGGTCGTCGGCCTGACGGGCATGGGCGGGGGGGCGCTGATGACGCCCGTCCTCATCATGTTCTTCGGGGTGCACCCGCTGGCGGCCGTGTCCAGCGACGTGGTCGCCAGCTTCTTCATGAAGCCGATCGGCGGCGTGGTCCACCTGCGGCGTGGCACCGTGCACCTGGGGCTGGTCGGCTGGTTGTGCGTGGGTTCCGTTCCGGGCGCCTTCTGCGGGGTGCTGCTGCTTCGTCAGCTCGGTTCCGGGGAGCGGCTCGCGGAGCACCTGCTGATCGCCTTGGGCGCCGTCCTCGTCCTGGCCTCTGCGGCCATGGTCGCCAAGGCCTACCTGCACCTCCTCGCCAGGCAGCGCCGCCGGGCCCAGGGCGAGCACCTGGAGCCGGAGCAGGCGATCGCCACGGTGCGAGTGCACCGGCTGGGCACCGCGCTGGTGGGAGCCGGCGGAGGGCTCGTCGTGGGCATGACCTCGGTCGGCGCCGGATCTCTGATGATCGTCTCGCTGCTGCTCCTCTACCCCTCCTTGAAGGCCGGGCAGCTCGTGGGCACCGACCTGGTGCAGGCCGTCCCGCTGGTGGCGTCGGCCTCGGTGGGTCACCTGATGTTCGGGGACTTCGCCCTGGGGCTGACGGCCAGCATCCTGATCGGCGCGATACCGGGCGTCTGGCTGGGGGCGCGGCTGTCCTCCCGGGCCCGTGGCGGCTTGGTCCGCAGGGCGCTGGCGGCGGTGCTCATGGCCTCGGGCCTCGAGCTGCTCGGCGTGCCCACCGGCATGGTGCTGGTGCTCGTGGGAACGGCGCTGCTCGTCGGTGCCGTCGCGTGGGCGTGGATCCGCATCCGGCTGGGGGAAGCACCGCGGCGCCGTCACCGTGGAGACGACCGTGATCCGTCGTCCCCATCCGGCCGGACGCGCACGACCTCCCCCGGCTGACGGGCGGCCAGGGTTCAGGACTCCGCCGGGTCCGGTGGTGCGGTCAGCCAGGCCCGCGCGGCCTCGTAGTCCTTCGCGACGCCGAGGACGACGTACCCGGTGGGGGTCTGCTGCAGCAGCAGCCACGCGTCATCGAAGGCCTCGACGACCGTGTCGTCACACCGGTCCGGCAACCCGTGGGGAAAGCGTGCCGAGCGGATCTCGCGGCGGGCGTCCGGCGAGCTCATGGCCGGCCGCCGCTGCCCGTCCGTCGCACAGGAGGCCGGCTCGGCACACGGTCTTCGGGCGGAACGAGCATCGGGACTCCTCGCGCCTCGGGTGCGGGAAGCGATTCTGACGCGGATCCGGTCCGCTGCGCCCCTCGCCCGGCCTGGTGGACCATCGCCGGACCGCGGAGCTCAGGACAGGCGGCTGCGGAAGTCGGCCAGGGCCTCCCGGTCGGTGCTGGCCGGCAGGGTCAGGTGCACCTGGTCGACGTCGCTGCCGTACCGCCTGGCCAGCTCGTCGGCGACGTCCGGCAGCGGCCCGACGACCGCGAAGGCGTCGAGCAGGTCGTCGTCGACGAGCTCGCCCATCCGGACCCAGCGCTCCGGGTCGTCGGAGACCGACAGGCGGTGCAGCTCGTCGTGCAGGTCGCCCCGCCCGCGGAGACGCAGGACCCCGGCGTACGCGGGGGTGGAGCCGTAGAACGCGATCTGCCGCCGCACGGCGTCGACGTCCCGGCCGGCGCCGTCCTCCCCGGTGACGACGACGAAGCCCGGGCAGTGCACGACGACGCTCGAACGCTCCCGCCCCGAGCGCTCGAGCCCCTCGTGCAGCGCGGGCAGGGTGACCTCCCGGAACCACTCGGGCGTGCTGAACGCGTGCGGGATCAGCCCGTCCGCGAGCTCTCCGGCCAGCCGGGTCATTCCCGGCCCCACGGCCGCGAGGTGGACCTCCGGAGGCTGTTCCACCCGCTCGGGCCGGAACATGTCGGTCATCAGCGTGTGGTTGTAGTGCTCGCTGCGGAAGTCGAGCGGCACGCCGTCGTTCCAGTCCCGCCAGATCGCGTGCAGGGCCTGGATGTAGTCGCGCATCTGTGCTGCCGGGCGGCTGCTCCACGGCATGTCGAACCGCCGCCGGATGTGCGGCTTGATCTGGGTGCCCAGGCCGAGGACGACGCGCCCTCCGGAGAGCAGCTGGAGGTAGTGCGCCGCCCCCGCCGTGACCATGGGGCTGCGCGCGAACGCCACCGCGATGTGGGTCTCGAGCCGCATGTCGCCCGAGTTGGCCGCGGCGAGCGCGAGCGGGAGGAACGGGTCGTGCGAGACCTCCGAGGTGGAGAGCGCGTCGAACCCAAGGTCCCTCGCCCGGGCCGCCTCCTCGGCGACCTCCGCGGCGGTACCCCTCAGCCCGTGGCCGATGCGCATCCGGACCCCCTCCTCCTGTGCTCGGTGAATCCCGGCCGGGACGGCCGGCTACCTCGGGACCTGCTTACCCCGAGACTGCCTACTTCGGGACCTGCCGCATGAAGATCGAGGGGTGGAGCCCCTCGGCCAGGGGCCGGAACTCCTTCTCCATCTGACGGGCCAGGTCGTCGAGTTCCCACGGGCCGTCGGAGCTGATCGAGGCGCGCACCTCCGGGTTGTTCCACAGCGTCACGCCGTACCCGGCGGCGCCCAGGGTGCGCCCGGAGATCCAGTCCGACTCCACGCCGGCCAGGTAGGTGACCAGCGGTGCGATGTTGTCCGGCGACCGCGAGTCGTCCCCGGCCGGCCGCTCGCCGCTGCCCAGCTGCTTGTCCTGCGGGATGGTCGCGGTCAGCCGCGTCGCGGCGCCGGGGGCGATGGCGTTGGCGGTCACGCCGTAGCGGCCCAGCGCGTTGGCCAGCGACGCGGTCAGGCCGATGATGCCCATCTTCGCGGCGGCGTAGTTCGGCTGCCCCGGTGAGCCCTGCAGCGCCGAGTCGGACGTGAAGTTGATGATCCGGAAGTGGCCGTCCGGGTTGCGCTGCCCGCGCCAGTAGGCGGCGGCCGGCTTGACGGTGCTGAAGTGCCCGCGCAGGTGGACGCGGATGACCGCATCCCAGTCCTCGTCGTCGAGGTTGAAGATCATCTTGTCACGGAGGATGCCGGCGACGTTGACGACGACGTCGAGCTTCCCGTAGGTGTCGACGGCGAGCTCGACCAGCCGCTTGCCGGTGGCGGTGTCGGCGATGTCGCCACCGTCGCTGACCGCCGCTCCCCCGGCGCGCACGATCTCGTCGGCGATGTCCCGCGCCGGCCCTTCGTCGCCGCCGGTGCCGTCGGGGCCGGCGCCGAGGTCGTTGACCACGAGCTTCGCGCCCTGCTCGGCGAACAGCCGGCTGACCGAGGCCCCGATCCCCCGGCCGGCTCCGGTGACGATGACGACCCGGCCGTCGAGTGTGCCGCTCATGGGATGCCTCTCGGGAGTGGGTGCGGGCTCCGCCGCCGGACGGTGCGCCCGACGTGCGAGAGCACGTTCTACCTCTTGTGAGAGCACGTTCTACTACGCTGCGGAGCCGACCCGCAAGGGCGCGCCCCGCTCGCCCACAGCTCCCCCGTCGAAAGGACGGCCGATGCCCGGTCCGACCCCGCTCCCCACACCGGAGACAACCCCGTACTGGGAGGGGGCTGCGGTCGGCGAGCTGCGCGTCCAGCAGTGCACCGCCTGCACGGAGCACTACTTCTACCCGCGGCCGTTCTGCCCCCGGTGCGGATCGGCGGAGGTCGAGTGGAGGGTCACGAGCGGGCGGGCCACCCTCGTCTCCTACGTCATCAACCACCGCCCGCTGCCGCCGTCGGACGGCCCGGTGGTCATCGCGCTGGTCCAGCTCGAGGAGGGGCCGCGGATGATGTCCAACGTCGTCGGCGTCGAGCCCGCGCCGGAGCAGCTTCCCCTGGGCATGCCACTGCGCGTGGCGTTCGAGGAGCGCGGCGAGTACGCCGTCCCGGTGTTCACCCCCGCGGAGGCGGCCCGATGAGCACGACGAGCATGCACGGCGGCGACATCGCGATCGTCGGGGCCGCGGAGACCACGGAGATCGGCAGCCTGCCCGACGTCTCCATGATCAACCTGCACGCGGACGCGGCGCGCAACGCCCTGGCCGACGCCGGCCTCACGGCGAAGGACGTGGACGGCATCGCGACCGCCGGCCCGCTGCCGCACGAGGTCTCCCACCACCTGGGCATCACCCCGCGCTGGCTCGACGGCACGATGGTGGGTGGCTGCAGCTTCATGCTGCACGTCCGCCACGCGGCCGCGGCCATCGCCGCCGGAGCCGCCGACGTCGTCCTGGTGACGCACGGCGAATCGGGGCGGTCGCGCGTGGGCATGGGCGGCCGTGGCCCGAACCCGGCCTCCGCCCAGGGGCAGTTCGAGGCCGTCTACGGCGCGCAGACCCCGTACTCCACCTTCACCGTGCCGGCCCTGCACTTCCTGCAGGAGCGGGGCCTGGAGCGGGAGGCCCTGGCGCAGGTCGTCGTCGCCCAGCGCGCCTGGGCGGTCGACAACCCACGGGCCTCCCGCCGGACGCCGACCACGGTGGAGGCGGTGCTCGACCAGCCGCCCGTCGCCTGGCCGTTCAGCAAGGACATGTGCTGCGTCGTCACCGACGGCGGCGGGGCGCTCGTCCTCACCTCGTCCGAGCGGGCCGCCGACCTGCCCGCGGGTGACCGCGCCGTCTACCTGCTGGGCTCCGGCGAGTCCGCCGAGGCCCCGATGGTCTCCCAGATGGCCGACCCCGGGTCGTTCCAGGCGTTCCGCCGGGCGAGCGCGGAGGCCATGGCGACGGCCGGGATCAGCCACGGCGACGTCGACCACCTCATGGCCTACGACGCCTTCGCACACCTCCCGCTGTACATGCTGGAGGACCTCGGCTTCGTCGGGCGGGGCGAGTCGCGCGACTTCATCGCCGAGGGCCACACCGGCAGGGGCGGCCGGCTGCCCATGAACACCAACGGCGGCGGGCTGTCCTACACGCACACCGGGATGTACGGCATGTTCGCCATCCAGGAGGCGGTGCGCCAGCTCCGTGGCGAGGCCGTCGCGCAGGTGCCCGGCGTCCGCACGAGCTTCGTCCAGGGCGTCGGCATGTTCTTCGCCGCCGCCGGCAGCCTCGTCCTCTCCAACCACCGACCGTGACCTCGCCCGGTGCGACCGAGATGACCGACGACGACCTGGCCGAGGAGCGCCTGTCCGGACGCTCGACCGAGGCCCGGGCAGCCCGCACCCAGCGGATGATCCGGGCGGCCATCGAGCTCGCCGGGCAGGGCGGCTACGAGGCCGTCCAGGTGCGCGAGGTGGCGAGCCGGGCCAAGGTCGCGCTGGCCACGTTCTACCGCTACTACCCGTCCAAGAAGCAGTTGCTGCTGGCCGCCGTCCAGTCGGAGATGGCCAAGCTCAGCGAGGACGTCGAGGCGCGGCGTCCCCGGGCGAGGACGCCGGAGGCGCGCGCCGGCGAGGTCTTCGCCCGCGCGTTCCACGGGATGGTGAAGGATCCGGGCTTCGCGCACGCCGCACTGTCGGTGCGCCAGTCACCGGTCCCCTTCGGCGCCCACGAGAAGCGCCGGCCGCCGGTGGGCCACGACAACACGTTCGTCGACATCGCGGCCGCCGCGGCGTGGGGCGCCGACCACCGGGTGACGGCTGCGCAGTACCTCGCCCTGCACATGGTCGAGTCGCTGTGGATCGGTTGCACGGTCGACTGGCTCAACGGCCGGCTGACCGCCGCCGCGGCCGAGCAGCGCATCCGCCTCGCCGCCGAGAAGCTGCTGGGTTGACCTCCGTGGTCGGCGTGCGCAGAACCTGCGGACGTGACCCTCGCCTCATCGCCGTTCCTCCGGCTACGATGACCGCGCCGCGTAAGTAGAGCGTGTTCTCTCCAGCGGGCTCCGCCCCGCCGGCTCGCTCCGACCGTCTCGCCACCCCCTGCCAGAAGGGCTCACCACCATGTCGACCGACGAGTTCCGGGCCAAGGCCCTGGCCTGGCTCCAGCAGAACGCCAAGCCGTTCGACGAGAACTCCCAGGGCTCCTCCGCGACCATCGAGGAGTCCAAGGCCTTCCAGAAGGGGCTGTGGGAGGCGGGCCTCGCCGGCATCACCTGGCCCACGGAGTACGGCGGCCAGGGCCTCGGCACCGCCGAGCAGCTCGCCTTCAACGAGGTCGCCGCCGACTTCCGGATGCCGGTCGGCCCGTTCGTCATCGGCCTGGGCATGCCCGCCCCGACGCTGCTGGAGTTCGGCACCGAGGAGCAGAAGAAGCGCTACATCCCGCCGATGCTGCGCGGCGACGAGATCTGGAGCCAGCTGTTCTCCGAGCCCGCCGGCGGGTCGGACGTGGCGAGCCTGCAGACCTCCGCCGTCCGCGTCGAGGACGGCTGGCTGATCAACGGTCAGAAGGTGTGGACGTCGGGCGCCCAGTTCAGCGACTACGGCGCCGTGCTGGTCCGCACCGACCCGACGCGGCCCAAGCACCAGGGCATCACGATGTTCATCGTCGACCTGAAGCACCCGGGCGTCACGGTCCGGCCACTGGTCGTCGCCACCGGTGACGCGCCGTTCAACGAGGTGTTCTTCGACGACGTCCACGTCCCCGAGGACGCCGTCATCGGCGAGGTCAACAACGGCTGGACCGTGGCCGTGGCGATGCTGCGGTACGAGCGGGTCACCATCGGCACCGGTGTCCGCGCGCGAGCCAACCCCCTGGGCTACGACGCGCTGGTCGAGCTGGTCCGTGCCCGCGGCCTCGAGGGCGACCCGTCCGTGCGCCGGAAGCTGGCCCAGGTCGCCGCTCGGGAGAGCGCCATGCGGTCCTACAGCTCGGTGCTGCACCAGGAGGCCCTCGCCGGTCTGCCCATCGGCGCCCGCGGTTCGGCGGCCAAGCTGGCCGGCGCCACGTTCCCGCTGTGGGTCTCCGACGTCGTGCAGGAGCTCTTCGGCGAGGAGATCGCCCTGCAGACGCCGGACACGCTGCCCCTGGCCCGGTCGATCCTGGCCGCACCCGGTGGCGCGACCGCCGGTGGCTCCAACGAGATCCAGCGCAACATCATCGCCGAGCGCGTCCTGGGCCTGCCCAAGGACGCCGGCGTCGACAAGAACGTCCCCTTCAACCAGCTCAAGCTGTCCAAGTGACCACCGCGTCCGCCCAAGGAGCGACCTCGTGACCCTCATCGACACCGACGATCAGCGCGATCTGGCGAACAGCATCAAGCGCTTCGTGGCCGGTCAGGCGCCGATGTCCGCCGTCCGGACGACCATCGCCTCGGAGCAGTCGTTCGACCCGGAGGTCTGGCGGCGGCTGAGCCAGGACCTCGGCGTCGCGGGTCTCGCGATCCCCGAGGAGTTCGGCGGCGCCGGCGCCTCGTGGTCCGAGCTCGTCGTGGCCCTGCGCGAGCTCGGCGCCGGCCTGGTGCCGACGCCGCTGCTGGCCACCAGCGTCCTGGCGACCGGCACGCTGCTCGCCCTGGACGACGACGAGGCGCGGCGCGAGTGGCTGCCCCGTTTCGCCGAGGGCACCGCGATCGGCACGCTGGCGGTCAGCGAGGGCCCGCGCCGTGAGTGGCCCGTGGCCGACTCGACCGTCGTCGTGGCGGACGGGACGATCACCGGCACCAAGACCGCGGTGCTCAACGCCGCCGAGGCCGACGTCCTGCTCGTCACCACCGCCGAGGGCGTCGTCCTCGTGGAGAAGGGCGCCCCGGGCCTGACCATCAGCCCGGTCGAGTCGCTGGACCTGACCCGGGGCATCGCGAACGTCTCGTTCGAGCGGACGCCGGGTCGCCTGCTCGCCGGCGACGCGGCCGCCGCCATCGAGAAGGTGGCCGACCTCGCGAACCTGGCCCTGGCGACCGAGCAGGCCGCGGCGACCAAGGCCTGCCTGGACATGACGACCGAGTTCGCCAAGATCCGCTACAGCTTCGGTCAGCCGATCGGCATCTACCAGGGCGTCAAGCACCCGCTCGCCGACATCTACACCGACTGGGCGCTGACCGACGCCGCCGTGCGCAAGGCTGCGGAGTCGCTGGCCGAGGGCAGCTCGACGGCGTCGCTGGACGCGGCGTCGGCGCGGCTCCTGGCCTCGAGCGGGTACGTGGAGGCGGCGAAGATGACCATGCTGCTGCACGGCGGCATCGGCTTCACCTGGGAGCACGACGCGCACCTGTACTACCGCAACGCGATCACCGGCAACGTGCTGCTGGGCGGCCCGACGGCGCAGCAGGACCGCGTCGCCGAGAAGCTCGGGGTCTGACCGCCCATGTATCCCGGGACCTGGGCGCAGACGGCGCCGGACAAGACCGCGATCGTGATGGCCGGCTCGGGCCGGTCGCTCACCTACCGGCAGCTCGACGACAACAGTCGCCGCACTGCCCACTTCCTGCGGGACACCGTCGGGCTGGTGCCCGGTGACTCCGTCGTGGTGCTGAGCGACAACGTGCCCGAGACGCTGGAGCTGTACTGGGCCGGGGTGCGCATCGGGCTGTACGTGACCTTCGCGAACAGCCACCTCGCCGCACCCGAGGCCGACTACATCATCGAGAACTCGGGCGCCCGCGTGCTCTTCGTGTCGGCGAACCTGGCCGATCTGGCGTCGAAGCTGCAGGCGCCCTCGGTGGAGCACCGCCTCGCCTTCGGCGGGCCGGTCCCCGGTTACGGCAGCTACGAGGAGGTGCGGGACGCGGCGTCGGACGAACCGCTCGGCGAGCAGCCGCGCGGTGACACGATGCTCTACTCGTCAGGCACCACCGGCCGGCCCAAGGGCATCAAGCGCCCGCTGACCGGCGAGTCGGTCGAGCAGCAGAGCGCGATGTCGGCGGTCCTGCAGCTGCTCTACGGCATGACGGAGGAGACGATCTACCTGTCTCCGGCGCCGGCGTACCACGCGGCGCCCATGGCGTTCATGGCCGCGGTGCAGTCGCTGGGCGGCACGGTGGTGATGATGGAGAGGTTCGACCCGGAGGCCGTGCTGGAGGCCATCCAGCGGTTCGGCGTCACCGAGATGCAGATGGTGCCGACGCACTTCGTGCGGCTGCTCAAGCTGCCGGAGAGCGTGCGCGCCGGCTTCGACCTCTCCTCGCTGAAGATGGTCATCCACGCCGCCGCGCCGTGTCCGCCGGACGTCAAGCGGGCCATGATCGACTGGCTCGGGCCGATCATCATGGAGTACTACGCCTCCACCGAGGCCGCCGGATCGACGTTCATCGACTCCGCCACCTGGCTGGAGCACCCGGGCTCGGTCGGGAAGCCCAGCACCCCGGGCAGCCTGCACATCTGCGACGCCGAGGGCAAGGAGCTCGGGCCGCGCGAGGTCGGCACGATCTACTTCGCCTCGGCCACGGGCACCCGGCCCTTCAGCTACCACGGGGACGAGACGAAGTCCGAGAACGCCCAGCACCCGGACAACCCGGGGTGGACGACCGTGGGCGACCTCGGCTACCTGGACGAGGACGGCTTCCTGTACCTGACCGACCGGTCCTCGTTCATGATCATCTCGGGCGGGGTGAACATCTACCCGCAGGAGATCGAGAACGCCTTCACGCTGCACCCGAAGGTCGCCGACATCGGGGTGATCGGCGTGCCCGACCCGGAGATGGGCGAGCGCGTCGTCGCCTTCGTCGAGCCGGCGCCCGGCGTGGAGATCACCGACGGCCTGGCCGGCGAGCTGTCCACCTTCGCCCGCGAGCACCTGGCGGGCTACAAGGTCCCCCGGGAGTTCCACTTCCGGGAGGCCCTGCCGCGGACGCCGACCGGCAAGATGGTCAAGGGCAAGCTCCGGGACGAGTACGCCGCCACGGTCAGCTGACCTGCGCCGCCGAGGGACCGGCCCTTCAGCCGGTCCCTCGGTGGCTGAGGAGACTCCGGCGGATCAGTCCTCTTCTTCCTCGAGCTCCTCGTCGCCGATGCCGTCTTCCTCCACGATGCCTCCGCCGTCGTCGACGGCTTCGTCCTCACCGCAGGCGGTCATGGTGAAGGACGCGGCTGCGATGGCGACCCCGGCGGCGGCGGAGCGCCACCGGTGGCGACGTGCGGGGAGCGAAGTGCGGTTCATGATTCTCCTCGGTGTCGGGGCGACCGTGGCCGCCGGCGTGGATGCACGTGCGCAGTGCCCGACAGCGTGCGCGCCGACCCCACCGACCGGTCGACGTCACGGATCCGTCACACGCCCCGCCGCGCGTCCGCCCGCGGCCGGCAGGGCCCGGGGGCGCGATGTGGCTACCCCTTCACCTGGGCGGTGTGGGTGAACGTGATGAACAGCAGCCCGCCGATCATGTTGCCCGCCGTGGCCAGCCCGAGGTTCCGCAGCAGGTCGACGTAGACCACTGCGTCGGAGAGCCACATCCCGAACAGCAGGTGCAACGCGGACACGACGACGTGGTCGAACGGGCCCAGGGCCAGCAGGAACCCCACGAAGTACGCGACGAGGATCCGCGCTCCCACGCTGTTGCACGCCTGGACCATGTAGGACAGCAGCGTGATCAGGGCGCCGGCGAAGAGCGCCCGGACGAACGTCGCCGTCCATTCCTTGGAGGCGATCTCCTCGGCCGCCGTGACCAGCGGCTCGGTGGCGCCGGACGGCAGCGCTCCCGGCACCGTCATGAGGGCCACGAGGATCCCGCCGCCCACCAGGTTCAGCGCCAGCGTCACCACCCAGAGCCGAACCAGCCGGAGCCACGGCTTCCGGCCCTCCGCCGAGACCGCAGCAGCGACCGGGTCGAAGAAGTCCTCCGTGAACAGCTCCGATCGGCCCACGATGAGGAACACCACGCCGACGGCGAACGCCAGGGCGCCGATGACGGAGGCGACCCCGGGGCTGACGGCCGGTTCGAGGTCCCCCTCGACGACACTCAGCGCCACGATGCCGAAGACGATCGTGACGCCCGCGATGAACGCCGTCGACGTCATCTCCAGCGCGGACATGGAGAGCCGCCGGTGACCCTCCTCCTTGGCGCGGTCGTAGATCTCAGCCGGGCTCGGGGCCACAGCCATGTCCACCTCCAGTCGTGGCCGGCACGTCAGCCGTCGGTCAGCCCGGGCAACCGGTCCGGGTCCTCGACCCGTTCCACCCCGGGGCGGGGCTCCCCTCCCGGGTCCGTGTCGGTGGACAGGGCGACGTCCTCCACCCGGTAGTGGATCGTCTGCACGCGGATCCACCCGTCCTCGATGAGGTAGGAGTCCACTCCCGAGCGCACCCGCACCTGCTCGTTGCTGCCGCTCCACTCGAGCAGCGCCACCCGGTCGTCGGACAGGGCGTACCGGTAGCTGTAGGAACTGCCGTCCCCGAGGGCCTTCCACAGCCGGTGCGCGGACGCCCGCAGGCCGTCGTGCCGCCGGAACACCTGGCGGGCGGTCAGGATCACGACCTCGGGGTCGTAGTTCCTGCGGAGGTCTGCCTCCAGATCACCGGACCGGCGCAGCCTCAGGTGATCGGCCAGGACGTCCTCGCTGCTCCGCGAGCGCAGTGCTGCCTCGTCGTCGTCCCCGGGCTGCGTGCTGGTTCCAGCCATCGGCTCCTCCTTCTCCCCGGACGGCCGGCGGCCGGGCCGGCCTGTCGCGGGTGGTGGGCTCAGCCGGCGTAGGGCGTCTCGGCTCCGCGGGGCGAGGCGTCCGGGCTGGGCTTGCGGCCCGGCTCGAACGACACGTCGGCGAAGACGACGTCGACCGGGTCGGCGTAGCGCTTGCCGTTGCGCGGGTCGTGGCGCATCCACGTCGGCGGTTCGATGTGCACCGCGACGGTGAAGGGCCCCTCGCCAGGCACCTTGGCGTTGAACCCGTAGTGGTGCAGGAACGGGTGCCACAGGAACGGCGCCTGCTCGCGGAACAGCTCCCGGTCGCCGTCCCGCACGGTGACCGTGACGTCCAGGCCGGGGACGAACCGCCCGTCGGCCAGGTCGGCGACGGCGACCTCGATGTGCGCGTTCGCCTCCTCCGGCGCTTCCCGCCAGACCAGGCCGTCCCCGTCGCGCGCGTACATGCCCTCGGCCTGCTCGTTGACCAGGGCGACGACGAAGTTACCCGCCTCGGTGAGGGCCGCGCCGTCCTCCTCGGCCATGGCCTGCACCGCGGCGCCGTAGGCGTCGCCCTGCTGTCGGGCCACGTCGAGCTGGTCGGGCTCGGCCTCGTTGCTCTTCTCCATGGGCGGGCGGACGGCGGGCGTCGTCCGTTCCTTCACGGCGTGTCCTGCAGACATCAGGAGCTCCTCTCGTTGAAAGGTCGGTGCTCCCGAGCCGCTGCCCTCGGACCGGACCCGGAAAACGCCACTCCGGAGCCGTCACACCACTGACACACCGACGGCGCTGACCGGTCGGAGACGGCTACCGATGGCCGCGGCTCCGCTCTGACGTGGCCGCCGCGCGGTTGGCGAGCCGGTCAGTCCGGCTGCAGCTCGGGCGCGGTCGCAGGGGTGGATCTCCGGAGACGCGTGCACGGCCAGGTGCGCAGCCAGGAAGAACGGCAACAGCGTGGTCTCCGACCGCGGGCAGCCCGGCGCACCTCGTCGGGTTCGCGGCGCACCAGGGTGTTGACCACCCAGGCGGCCGTCGACGGTTTGCGGAGTCGGCCGATCGCCTGCGCGAGCTCTCGGTCCCCGCTCGCGCGCGCGTCCTTGCGCCGGGTCTCGCGCGTGGCGACGAACTCGTCCGGCGGGAGTCCGTACATCGTCCGCGACGTCGGCGAGGCTCACCGAGCGTGGTGGGACGAGGGCGGGGTGCACGCAGCTCCGGAGCGGATCCAGGCGAGCGCCCAACCGGCCTCGAGCGCGGCATCGACCAGGTACATCCGGCTGATCCGGTGCGGGATGGCGTAGGCGACATCGACGGCGGCCAGCACCGACGCCGTCCCCAGTCCGATCCGACGGGCAGCGGCCCGGCCGTCGGACGACGGCTCGGTCCTCCACTGCGCCACCCCGTTGGCCACCATCAACCCGGCCACCGTGCGCACCAGCCACCGGTCGGCCTTGGGTCCGGTGACCGCCTCGAAGCTCCTCAGGTGGAGAAGTGGCCACAACCCACCGGCGACGTTGAAGGCGCCGTGCGCCCGGGCGAGCCGGACCGGACGTTCGCTCATGGGCACTCCCGTCCGTGGACGATGCGGAGGGTGAGGTCGGCTCGGCGGCCGTGCGTTCGACCGCCGAGCCTGGAGAGGCCCCATCGCCGGCGACCGGCCGCTCCTGTCCTGAATGTCCCGCACCCGGCACCGTCCCGCCAGGACCGGCCTACGTGGTGCGGGGAGGGATGTCGGGCAACTGCCCGGTCATCACCAGCTCCTCGGCCACCAGGCGCAGCTTGGTGTTGCTCTGCATCGAGATCCGGACCAGGACCTGGAATGCCTGGTCTGCGGTCAGTTTGTGCCGCTCCATGAGGATGCCCTTGGCCTGGTCGATCACCGCCCGGTTCTCCATGGCCACCTGCAGGTTGTCGGCCATGTTCCGGGCGTCCTGGTAGGCCTGCATGTTCGCGACGGCGACGGCGGCGTAGGGCGCGAAGCGGGACGCGGACGACTGGACCTCCTCGTCGTCGAAGGCGCGTGGCTCCCGGGCGTAGATGTTCAGCGCACCGGCCATGCCCTCGCTGATGGGGAGCGGGACCGAGAGGGAGCTCAACGCCCCGCGCTCCGCCGCCCGCTGCATGTACTCCCGCCACCGGGGGTCGGACCGGGTGTCCTCGACGTAGGTTCTCTCGCCGGTGGCGCCTGCGTGCAGGCAGGGCCCGTAGCCCCGGCCGAACTGGGTCTCGTCGCAGTCCAGGGCGAGCTGACCGGTGAAGACCGCGGTGACGGGCTTGTCATTGGTCACGAGGGAGATGGAGGCCTCGGTGTGCCCGGGCATGACCTGCTTCGTCAGCTCCACGACGCGCTGCAGGAGCGTCTCCATGGAGTGCTCCCGGAGCGCCAGGGAACCCAGCTGCTCCAGCGCTCGCTGGGTGTCGGTGGGTGTGCTGCTGTCACTGGTCACGGCCGCCGAGGCCTCCGGTCCATGTCGCCGGGGGGGGGCAGCCTCGGCCGCGAGGCGCGGCTCTGACCGGGCACTCGCGTGTGCCACGCCGCTGTCTGACGCGTCCGTGGACGCAGGTGGAGACCGCGTCCACGGTGGACGCTACTCGCCCTACGCCCTCGCAGGTCGATCCGGCGCATCGACGACCGGATGGACCTCCGGGCCGCTGCGGAGCGGGAGGGATGCGGTCGATCGCGGGCGGATCCCGGGCACGACCTGCGCACGTCCGACCGGGCACTCAAGACCCCGGGAGCGAGGGCTCCCCCGACTGGACTTGAACCAGTAACCCTGCGATTAACAGTCGCATGCTCTGCCAATTGAGCTACGGGGGACGAGCGGGCGCAAGCACCCGCTGGCGCCGACGAGACTACCGCAACGGTCGCGCCCGGCCCCGCCCCCCTCGGCCGTGTCCGGAGGCGACGGTGCTCACAGGTAGCGTCATCCTCCGTCCTGCTCCCGTCGTCCTGGAGGTACTCGTGGCGAAGCTGTCGTTCCTCGCCGGATTCGGCGCCGGTTACGTGCTCGGCTCCCGGGCCGGACGCGAGCGGTACGAGCAGATCCGGCAGGGCTGGGACCGCGCGAAGGACGACCCGCGCCTGCAGAGCCTGGCCGGCATGGCGCAGGCGCGGGCCGACGACGCCCTCTCCTCGGTGCGTGCGCGCATGGGCAGCGACGCGCCCCGCTGAGATCAGTCGGGCTGGTCCGCCGCCACCAGGTCGGCCAGCTTCTGCCGGGCGGCCTCGCGCGCGCCCGGATCGGCGCGGTCGGCATCGTCGTCGAACACCACGCTCCACTCGCGCCCGGGCTGACCGGGGATGCGCCGGGCCACCAGCAGCACCCCTCCCCCGCCCGGGAGGCGGGAGCGGTGGCTGGCCACCACGGTCTGGTCCACCCGCCGGCGCACGATCGCGGGCAGGTCACCGGCGTCGGTGAGCACGTGCCGCTGCACCGGCAGGCGCGCCTGCACGCCGGGCTCCACCTCGGCGAGCGCAGTGACCGTGAACGTCCCGCCCGTCTGCCCCGCTGCACTCCACGTGGCCGAGCCGATCTCGTGCCACGGCAGCGGCTCGCCCGGGACGCCGTCGGCGCCCAGCCGGCGCAGGCCGCGCGGGGTGGCCACCAACCACCCCTCGTCGCGGGTGAGCTCGCCCCAGGCCAGCGCCTGCTCGTCGCCGGGCAGCGCCGCACGCACCGCTTCCGGCGGGCGGGCGAGGCGCCGTCGCAACTCGTCGAGCAGGCTCATCCCAGCCCGCCGATGGCCCGCTTGCGCAGCGAGATGGCCAGCTGCTCGAGGTCCATGAGCTGCTTGAACGCCTTCATGTACTCGTCACCGCTCTCGACCGGGTTCATCCGCTGCAGCCGCCCCTTCAGGGCGGACACCTCCCGCATGGTCGCCATCTCCTGCAACCGGGCCATCACCGCGATCACGTAGCCGGCGTCCGCCTCGCCGGTGGAGCGCAGCGGCTCGACGGCCAGCGCCGTCAGCTGGGCCCGGGCGCTCTCCCGGTCGCACTGCTCGGCCACCAGGTCCAGCCAGGCCGGTCCGGTGACCGTCGCACCGGCCGCTCCCCCGGCGCCGGCGACCGCCGAGGCGACGGCCGCGTAGTCGGGGTCGGTGTAGGCCTGGGGCGGCACGGCGTCGAAGGTGGGCCCGGCGAGTTCGGGGACCTGCAGCGCGGCCTTGACCGCCTCCCGCTCGATGGCGATCGCGGCGTCGTCCGGGGTGCGCTGCGGCGTCCGCGGCCGGCGACCGCGCGTGGCCGGCTGGCCCGTGTCGCCGGTGTGCCGGCGGACCCGCTCCAGGACCTCGGACTCCTCCACGTTGCCGATCAGCCCGGCCAGCCGGCGGGCATAGGCCGGGCGCAGTGCGTGGTCCTTGATCTGCGCCAGCAGCGGGGCGGTCTTGTCCAGCGCGGCGACCCGCCCCTCGACGGTGTCGAGGTCGTAGTCGGCCAGCGTCGTCTTGAGCACGAACTCGATCAGCGGCGAGCGACGCGCGATGAGGTCGCGCACCGCGGCGTCCCCGTGCTCCTGCCGCAGCTCGCACGGGTCGCGGCCCTCGGACTCGACGGCGACGAAGGTCTGGGCGACGAAGCGCTGGTCCTCCTTGAACGTCTTCATCGCGGCGGCCTGGCCCGCGGCGTCGCCGTCGAAGGTGTAGACCACCTCGCCGCGGAACTCGTCCTGGTCCATGAGCAGCCGGCGCAGCACGCTGATGTGCTCGCCGCCGAAGGCCGTGCCGCAGGACGCGACGGCGGTGGTGACGCCGGCCAGGTGGCAGGCCATGACGTCGGTGTAGCCCTCGACGACGACGGCCTGGTGGCGCTTGGCGATGTCGCGCTTGGCCCGCTCGATGCCGTAGAGCACCGTGCTCTTCTTGTAGAGCGGGGTCTCGGGGGTGTTCAGGTACTTGGGGCCGGGGTCGTCGTCCATCAGCTTGCGGGCGCCGAAGCCGATGACGTCGCCGGTGATGTCGCGAATGGGCCACACCAGGCGGCGGTGGAAGCGGTCGATCAGGGTGCCGCGGGAGGACTCCTTGGCCAGCCCCGCGGTGACCAGCTCGTTCTGGGTGAAGCCGGCCCCGCGCAGGTGCCGGGTGAGGGCGTCCCAGCCCCCGGGCGCGAACCCGCAGCCGAAGTCCAGGGCCACCTGCCGGTCGAACCCGCGCTCGGCGAGGAACTGGCGGGCCGGTGCGGCGTCCGGGGTGCCCAGCTGCTCGGCGAAGAAGGTGGCCGCTGCCGCGTTGGCCGCGACCAGCCGGGCGCGCTGGCCCACCGAGGCGCGGTCCGGGCCTGCCGTGGGCCGCCCGCCGTCGTCCTCGTACTTCAGCTCGATGTTGGCCCGGTTGGCCAGCAGCTCGACGGCCTCGGAGAAGGCGAGGTGGTCGATCTGCTGGATGAACGAGATGACGTCGCCCCCCACGCCGCAACCGAAGCAGTTCCCGGTGAGGATGTTGTCCTCGAGCGTGAAGGCGTGGGTACCTGGCACCTCGGCGCAGAACACTTCCTCGACCCGGTCGGTCCACTCGACGCTCTGGACCACCCAGCGCTTGCGCTCGTACTTCTTGTGGTTGGTGAGAAAGCGCTCGCGGTGCTGGTCGAGCAGGAAGAACGACTCGGGTAGCCCCTTGGTCATGAAGCGCAGGTTGTAGATGTCGCTGGGCGCGCCGTCGATACCGATCCGGTTCTGCTTGGCGATGCCGAAAGTGCCGATCCCGAGCCGCGTGCAGAGAACTCGGACGTACTCCAGGTTCTCGATGCGGGCGGAGTTGAGGATCGCATCGCCGTCCTCGGCCACGCAGCCGTCCGCCGCGAAGTAGCCGGCAAGCCATCCGAGCAGGTACGAGGCGTCGTCATCCAACGCAGGACGCTCGTCCTTGAAGTAGGCAGGGAGACCGTAGAACCGCGTAACGCGCTCATCCGTCCACGAGCGGCAACCGTCGAAGTAGGACGCGAGTTGCGCGTCCTTGTCGCCGAACAAGACAGCGATGGAGCCTGCGCCTGAACGCGTCCCATCACCGAAGACGACGCCTCGGGCGATGCCGAAAGGGGACGGTTTCGTCGCTGGGTGGAGGACCCGGCTCATAGGGAAAGACGGGGAGAGCTGGTGACCGACCTGGAGGTCCTTGGTCAGCACCTCCCTGCGGTCCTGCCTGAGCCGTCCGGAAGGTACGAACCAGCGGTGCTCATCGGTCGCGAAGAGCTCCTTGATGCGCCCGTTACGGCTGACCGTCACCTTCATCAGTTGCTGGACGCCGAAGGACGTGAACGGCGCCTCGACCCAGCCACCGTCGCCGTTGAGCACCCGGACGGTCTTGCCTGAGAGTTCCCGGATCGGGATGACGCCGTCTTCGGTCAGGACGCCTGTCTCCCCCGCCAGGCAGTGGTACAGGCCGCGACTGGGGGTCACCTGGAACGACGGCGACTTCTCGTCGTGGAAGGGACAGAGCCCCTTCATGCTGCCGCCGCCGGCGTTCTTCAGCTGCAGGTGCTCGCCGACGATCTCGTCGATGCGCGACCGCTCGCGGACCAGCGCGATGTCGGCGGCGCGGATGCGTCCCCGCCCGGCCATCAGGCCATGCCCCCGACGACCGCGACGCCGACCGAACCGGCCATCGCGGCGGTGTTCCGCCGGCTGACGACCAGCTCCAGCCACAGCAGGAACACCTGGTGGTCCAACGGCATCTGCGGAGTGGCGGTCAGCGTGGGCCGGGGTGACCAGCCACCGGTCGAGCCGCTGTGGCCGACCTGCTGCCCGCCGGAGACGAACCGGTGGGTGCCGCGCCAGTGGGACAGCGTCTGCGCCTCGACGAGCGCACCCTCGAGGTCGGCCACCCACGTCCCCTTCCAGGAGGAGGCCTGCCGCGCCCGGAGGCGGGCGGAGTCCTCGGGGTCGACGGTCCAGCGCCCCCGCAGCTCACCCTTGCGCTTGCTGAACGACCACTCGCGGTCCCCCACGACCGCCGTCGCCTGCTCCTTCCAGTTCGCCGCCCGGAGGGTGGCGACGGGCCGGCCGTCGGCCAGCACCGGGATCACGCCCTTGCCGGCTCCACCGGCCCCGGCCCTGCCCCGTTCGAGCACCATGACTCCTCAGCCGATCCCTGGAGCGCCGGCGACGGACTCGCCCGTCACCCGGTAGAGCAGGTACGCCGCCGTCTCCCGCAGGATGTACCGGAACTGCGTGACCCGGGTCTGCACCGCAGGCCCCTGGCGCGTGGGCGAGCTCTCGGCGTCGATGCCCGCATCCTCGGCCATGCGCTCGGCGCGCATGGCGTGCCAGGGGTCGGTCACCAGGACGGCGCTGGACCAGCCGCGCTCGGCGAAGGCGTCGGAGACCACCCGCATGCTCTGCAGGGTGTCCACGCCCTCGGGCACGGCGAGCAGCGCGTCGGCGGGGATGCCGCCGGCCGAGAGGTAGTCACGCCCGGCCTCGGCCTCGGTGAACGCGTCGCCGGCCGCCTTGCCGCCGACGGTCACGATCACCGGCGCCACGCCGTCCTCGTAGAGGGCGAGTGCGTGCTCCAGCCGCGCCTCGAAGATCGACGAGGGAACGCCGTTGTACTGCGCCGAGCCCAGCACCACGATCGCGTCCGAGACCGGGCGGGAGTCCTGCCGCGCCGTCCACCAGATCGCCAGTGCCGTGGCCGCGACGAGCAGCAGCGACGCGAGGACGGCCGCGCCGACCACCCGCGCCATCAGACTCCGCACGCGCACCCCCACCCGTCATGGGTACCACGGAGGACCGACGCGGCGGAGACCCCGGGCAGCCATGTCCCCCACCCCGTTTATGAGAACGATTCTCGTTCTGCATAGAGTGGCGCCTGATCGATTCCTCGACTGCCTGGAGCTCCCGTGCACACCCGATCCACCACCCTGCGTGCCGTCGCGCTGGCGACCGCGCTGCCGCTCGTCCTCGCCGCCGGCTGCGCGTCCTCCGACGACGCCGACGACACTGCCGCCGCCGCCACGAACGAGGCGACCCCCACGAACGAGGCCACCCCCACCAGCTCTGCACCCGCCGAGGTGGGGGCCAGCGCGCCCCGGCTGGCACTCACCTACGAGGGCGGGATCCAGGTGCTCGACGCCACCACGCTCGAGGTGCTGGCCGACGAGGAGCTCGCCGGCTTCAACCGGCTCAACCCGGCCGGCGACGGCCGGCACTTCGTGGTCTCCACGCAGGGCGGCTTCCGCCTGCTCGACGGCGGCGCCTGGGCCGAGGCGCACGGGGACCACGACCACTACTACACCGCCGACCCGCAGCTCACCGACGTCGTCTTCCCGGCCCAGGCGCCCGGGCACGTCGTCGCCCACGCCGGGCACACCGTGCTCTTCGACGACGGCACCGGGCAGGTCACGGTGCTCGAGAGCGCCGAGCTCGCCGAGGGCGACGACGCCGAGGTCGGGTCGCTCACCACCCCGGCGGCGCACCACGGCGTCGCGGTCCAGCTGGAGGACGGCACGATGCTGGTCTCCGAGGGCACGGAGGATGCGCGCGCCGGCGTCCGCATCCTCGACGCCGACGGCGAGGAGATCGCCGCCCGCGACGACTGCCCGAATGTGCACGGCGAGACCGTGGCCGCGGACGAGGCGATCGTGATCAGCTGCCAGGACGGCGCCGTCCTCTACACCGGCGGTGAGCTCACCAAGATCCAGAGCCCCGACGCCTACGGCCGCATCGGCAACCAGTTCGGTACCGAGGACTCCCCCGTCGTGCTCGGCGACTACGAGCGCAGCGCCGAGGACCGGTCGAGCACCGTCGCGCTGATCGACACCACGACCGCCTCCATGCGCCTGGTCGACCTCCCGGCGCCGTACTGGTACCGCTCCTTCGGCCGCGGGCCGAACGGCGAGGCCCTGGTCCTGACCTACGACGGCAACCTCCAGGTCATCGACCCGGTCTCGGGCACCATCACCGCCTCCATCCCCGTCACCGGCCCGTGGGAGGAGTCCGAGGACTGGCAGGACCCGCACCCGCAGGTCCACGTGGTCGACGGCATGGCCTACGTGACCGAGCCCGCCACCCAGGAGATCCACGCCGTCGACGTCGAGGGCGGCACCGTGTGGAAGAGCGCCGGACTGGAGGTCACGCCCATCGAGCTCGCGGGCGTCTCCGGGAACGTCGAGGAGCACGCCGCGCACGAGCACGAGGGCGAGCACGACGACGAGCACGGCGACGAGCACGGCGACGAGCACGGCGACGAGGGCGAGCACGACGAGTGACCCTCCGACGATCCCTCGGCGCGGTCACGGTCGTGGGCTGCCTGGTCTGCGGGCTGGCCGCGTGCGGCGGCGGGCTGGCGGCGGCCGACGACGGCCGGCTGACGGTGGTCGCCACCTCCTACCCGCTGGAGTACGTCGCGGCGGAGGTGGGCGGAGAGCTCGTGGCGGTCACCAACCTCACCCCGCCCGGCGGGGACAGCCACGCGCTGGAGCTGTCCCCGCGGGACGTCACGACGCTGACCGCCGCCGACGTCGTCGTCCACCTGTCCGGCGCCCTGCAGGCATCGGTGGACGAGGTCGTCGACCAGCAGGCGCCCGAGCACCTGGTGGACGCCGCACCGCTGGCCGACCACGGGGTCGATCCGCACTTCTGGCTCGACCCGACGCGGATGGCGCAGCTCGCCGACGAGGTGGCCGACGAGTTCTCCGAGGTCGATCCGGACCACGCGGCCGAGTACGCCGACCGTGCCGAGGTGCTGCAGTCCTCCCTGCAGGAGCTCGACGAGCAGTACGCCGCGGCGCTCGCCCCGTGCGAGGGGGCGACTCTGCTCGCCTCGCACGAGGCGTTCGGCTACCTCGCCGACCGGTACGGGCTGGAGCAGGTCGGGGTCGCCGGCATCGATCCGCACGTCGAGGTCTCGCCCGCCCGGCTCCGCGACGTGGCCGAGGAGGTGCGGGACTCCGGGGCGCGGACGATCTTCTTCGAGGCCGCGGCCGGGCTCGGGGTGGCGGAGACGCTCGCCTCCGAGCTCGACCTCCGCTCGGACGTGCTGCACCCGATCGAACGGGTCGCCGGCGACGACACCTATCCCGAGCTCATGACGGCCAACCTGGCCGCCCTGGGCCGGGGACTGGTCTGCAGCGGCTGACCCGGGCGGCCGGGACCGGCACCCCGGCGTCGGCCCCGGTGCAGGGTCCCGCCGCGAGCTCGCGAGCGGTGGGGGGCACCGGGGTCCTTATGCGAGGGCCGCCCGCCCGGCCTCCAGCCGGGCGACCGGCACCCGGAACGGGGAGCAGGACACGTAGTCCAGGCCCACCTCGTGGAAGAAGTGCACCGAGTCGGGGTCACCCCCGTGCTCCCCGCAGATCCCGAGCTTGAGCCCGGGGCGGGCAGCCCGGCCGGCCTCGGCGGCGATCTGCACGAGCCGCCCCACGCCGTCCCGGTCCAGGGACTCGAACGGCGAGATGCCGAAGATCCCCTTGTCCAGGTATTGGTGGAAGAAGGCCGCCTCGACGTCGTCGCGGGAGAAGCCCCAGGTCATCTGCGTCAGGTCGTTGGTGCCGAACGAGAAGAACTCTGCAGAACCGGCGATCTCCCCCGCCGTCAGCGCGGCCCGGGGCACCTCGATCATCGTGCCGAGCAGGCCGGGGACCTCGCAGCCCTCCAGCTCGAAGACCTCGGCCAGCACCCGCTGGGCCTCCTCGCGGATCGCCTCGAGCTCCTGCACCGCGCCGACCAGCGGGATCATGATCTCCGGTCGGGGATCTCCTCCGGCCTTGGCGCGCTCGCAGGCCGCCTCCGCGATCGCCCGCACCTGCATGGCGAACAGGCCGGGGACGACGAGACCCAGCCGCACCCCGCGCAGGCCCAGCATCGGGTTGGACTCGTGCATGCCCCGGACGGCGGCCAGCAGCCGCAGGTTGCCCTCGTCGGGCTCACCGCGCTCCTCGGCCAGCGCGACCCGCACGGAGAGCTCGGTGAGGTCGGGCAGGAACTCGTGCAGCGGCGGATCGAGCAGCCGCACGGTCACCGGCAGCCCGTCCATCGCCTCGAAGATCTCCAGGAAGTCCTGCTTCTGCAGCGGCTCCAGGGCCTCCAGGGCGCTGTGCCGGTCGGCGTCGCCGTCGGCCAGGATCAGCTGCTCGACCAACTTCCGGCGGTCGCTGCCGAGGAACATGTGCTCGGTCCGGCACAGCCCGATGCCCTGGGCGCCGAACCGCCGGGCGCGGGCGGAGTCCTCGGGGGTGTCGGCGTTCGTGCGGACGTCGAGCCGCCGCTGCCCGTCGGCGTGGGTGAGGATGCGGTGCACGCTGCGGACGACGTCGTCGGTGTCCTCGGCGGAGGGGTCGACCTCGCCCTCGAAGTAGCGGACGACCGCCGAGGGCTCGACCGGCACCTCCCCCAGCCAGACCCGCCCCGTGGACCCGTCGATGGAGATGACGTCGCCTTCGTGCACGACGGTGCCGCCGGGCGCGGTGAACGTCTTCCCCTTGGTGTCGACCTGCAGCTCCTCGGCGCCGCAGACGCACGTCTTGCCCATCCCCCGGGCGACCACGGCGGCGTGCGACGTCTTGCCTCCCCGGCTGGTCAGCACGCCCTGGGCGGCGATCATCCCGGAGAGGTCGTCCGGGTTGGTCTCCCGGCGGACGAGGACGACGTCCTCACCCCGGCCGGCCCACCGCACGGCCTCCTCCGAGGAGAAGACGGCCCGGCCGACGGCCGCACCCGGGGAGGCGTTCATGCCCTGGGTGAGCTCGGTGGCGTTCCCGCCGGCGACGAACCGCGGGAACATCAGCTGCGCCAGCTGGTCGCCGGTCACCCGGCGGACCGCCTCGTCCATGTCGATGAGGCCCTCGTCGACCAGCTGGGTGGCGATCACGAACGCCGCGGCCGCGGTGCGCTTGCCGACGCGGGTCTGCAGCATCCAGAGCTTGTTCCGCTCGACGGTGAACTCGATGTCGCACAGGTCGCGGTAGTGCGACTCGAGCCGGCTCATGGTGGCCATCAGCTCGTCGTAGGCGCCGCGGTCGATGCCCTGCAGGTCCACCAGCGGCACGGTGTTCCGGATGCCGGCGACGACGTCCTCGCCCTGGGCGTTCTGCAGGTAGTCGCCGTACACGCCCGGTGCGCCGCTGCCGGGGTCGCGGGTGAAGGCGACGCCGGTGCCCGAGTCCATGCCGAGGTTGCCGAAGACCATCGCGCAGACGTTGACCGCGGTGCCGGCGTCGCTGGGGATCCGCTCCCGGCGGCGGTAGATGACCGCGCGGTCGGAGTTCCACGAGTCGAAGACGGCGTTGATCGCCAGGTCCATCTGCTCGCGGGGGTCCATCGGGAAGTCCCGGTCGCACTGCTCCCGCACGACCGCCTTGAACCGGTCGACTACGTCCCGCAGGTGCTCGGCGTCCAGGTCGAGGTCGGACTCGGTGCCCTGTGCGCGCTTCACCTCGTCGAAGGCGTCGTCGAACAGCTCGCCGTCGATGCCCAGCACGGTCTTGCCGAACATCTGGATCAGCCGGCGGTAGGAGTCCCAGGCGAACCGCGCGCTGCCCGACTGCGCGGCCAGGCCCTCCACCGAGGTGTCGTTGAGGCCGACGTTGAGGACGGTCTCCATCATCCCGGGCATCGACGCCGCCGCCCCGGAACGCACCGAGACCAGCAGCGGGTCCTCGGGATCACCCAGCGTCTTGCCCATGGCCTGCTCCAGCGCCGCCAGGTGCTCGCTGACCTGCGCGTCGAGCGCCTCGGGGGTACCGCCGTGCTCCAGGTAGTGGCGGCACGCGTCGGTGGTGATGGTGAAGCCCGGCGGGACCGGCAGTCCGAGGTTGGTCATCTCGGCGAGGTTGGCCCCCTTGCCGCCCAGCAGGTCTTTCTGGTCCTTGTTGCCCTCGCTGAAGTCGTAGACCCAGGTGGTCCCGTTGGTCATCGCCCCGTACCTCCGCGTTCGACAGCTCGCTACCGACTGGAGGGCATCGTGCCGTACCGGAGCGACGACGGCCGGATCAGTCCGTGCCGCAGATGCGCAGGCCGTCCTCGCCGATGACGGTCAGCTCCGACGTCGTCCCGTCGGACCACCGCACCGGGACGAAGCGCTCGTCGCCGTCCCGGCGCACCTCCCCCAGCTCCGGACCGCCCCCGCCGAGGTACTCGCCGGCCACCTCCTCGGGCTCCAGCCGCGCCCGCTCCTCCGCGCAGAGCAGGGCGTGCGCGGTCTCGGTGTCGTCCGCGGCCAGGGCGGTCAGGAAGACGCCGGTGACCTCGGTCGCCTGCTCGCTGCCCGTACCCCGGATGAGGACGCCGACGAGGACGACGAGCACAGCGGCGAGCACGGTGCCACCGAAGATCACCACCATCCACTTGCCCGACCGCTGCGGGGCACCGGTGTGCAGTGGTGCGGGGTCGTCGTCGTAGAGGAAGGGACCGTTCGTCATCCGCCGCTCGTCTCCAGTTCTGCGCCCACCGGAGGGCGGGGGTCGTCCCGGTCGGCCAGCCAGCCCTCGGGCAGGGCGACCGGCCGCGGCGGGGTGGTGCGGCCGCGCGGGGCACCGAGGACGGCGGTCGGGTAGGGCTGGTCGGGAATGCGGGACAGCAGGTCGGCGAGCTCGTCGAGACCGCTGACCATGGCCAGCGCCCGCCGGACGTCGGAGCCGACGGAGAAGCCCTTGAGGTACCAGGCGACGTGCTTGCGGAAGTCGCTGCAGCCGTGGCGCTCGCCGTGCTCGGCGGCCAGCAGCGTCGCGTGCCGGTGCATGATCGCGGCGACCTCGCGGAAGCCGGGAAGCGCGCGCCGGTCCTCTCCCGCGAAGGCGGCGGCCAGGTCGCCGAACAACCAGGGGCGGCCCAGGCACCCCCGGCCGATGACGACGCCGGCGCACCCTGTCTCGGCGACCATGCGCAGCGCGTCGTCGGCCTCCCAGACGTCGCCGTTGCCGAGCACCGGGATGTCGACGGTCTCGACCAGCTTCGCGATGGGCGCCCAGTCGGCGGTACCGCTGTAGAGCTGGTCGGCGGTGCGCCCGTGCAGCGTGATCGCGGCGGCGCCCTCGTCCTGGGCGATCCGGCCGGCGTCGAGGTAGGTGACGTGGTCGGCGTCGATGCCGATGCGCGTCTTGATGGTCACCGGCACGTCCTTCGCGGCGCGCACCGCCTCCCGGACGATGTCCCGCAGCAGCACCCGGCGCCACGGCAGTGCGGAGCCGCCGCCCTTGCGGGTCACCTTGGGCACCGGGCAGCCGAAGTTCAGGTCGATGTGGGCCGGACGGGTGCCGGCCACGTGCTCGTCGACCAGCATCTCCACCGCGCGGCCGACGGTGGCGGGGTCGACGCCGTAGAGCTGGACGGAGAACGCGTCCTTCTCGTCGGCGGTCGCGCGGACCATCCGCAGCGTCTTCTCGTTGCGCTCGACCAGCGCGCGGGTGGTGATCATCTCGCAGACGTAGAGCCCGGCGCCGAACTCGCGGCACAGCGTCCGGAACGCCGGGTTGGTGATGCCGGCCATCGGCGCCAGCACGACGGCGGGGTCGACGGTGAGCGCCCCGAGCCGGAGCGGCGGGAGCGCCGTCGTCGTCGGCTCGAGGGTGGCGGTCACGGCACCCAGCGTAGGCGGCGAGGTGCGTCACCCCCGCCCAGGCATGGGAAGCGAAACCTGCGCCGTGGGCGTCGCGACCGCAGGTACCGCTTCCCATGCCCGGGTCTCTGGCAGCCTCTCCGGGATGGGCGTCACGAACTGGGACCACAACAGCTGGTACCACCGGCTGCTGCTGCGGCAGGTGCCCGCCGGCGCCCAGCGGGTGCTCGACGTCGGCTGCGGCGCCGGCACGCTGGCCCGGCGCCTGGCCGAGACGGTCCCGCACGTGGACGGCATCGACCGCTCGGCGGAGATGATCGATGCGGCTCGCTCGTCGGCGCCGCCCCACGTCACCTTCAGCGTCGGGGACGCGCTCACCTTCGATCCGCCGCCCGGCTCCTACGACGCCGTCCTCAGCTCGGCGGTGCTGCACCACCTCCCCCTGCCCGAGGCGCTCCCCCGGATGGCCGGCTGGCTCCGGCCCGGCGGCGTCCTGGGGGCGGTCGCCCTCCCCCGCGGCGACCGGCGCCGCGAGCTGCCGGTCGACCTGACCGCCGTCGCCGCGCACCACGGCCTGGGCCTGGCGTTCGCCGCCGTCCGGCCGGCCACCGGAGCCGACCTGCACCGCCACGAGGACACCCACGACGCCATGCCCGTGCAGGACGGCACGCTGACCACTCGCGAGGTGCGGGCGCAGGCGGGTGCGGTGCTGCCGGGCGTCCGGGTGCGGCGGCTGCTGTTCTTCCGCTACCTGCTGGTCTGGACCAAGCCGAGCTGAGCGCTCCACTCCTATCCTCCCGTGATGGAGGAGAACCCGGCCGACCCGATCGACTGGCCAGATGCGCTGGTGGACCAGCTGGACTGGCACTGGCGCACTCAACTCCGGCCCCGGCTGGACGGCCTGAGCGACGACGAGTACCTCTGGGAACCGGTCCCCGGGGCCTGGAGCGTCCGCCCGCGCGGTACCTCGAGCGCACCGATCGCCGCAGGGCGGGGCCCGTTCACCATCGACTTCGCGTTCCCCGAGCCGGGCCCGGCGCCGGTCACCACGATCGCCTGGCGGCTGGGGCATCTCGTCGTCGGCGTGTTCGGCATGCGCGTGGCGGGGCACTTCGGCGGCCCGCCGGTCGACTACGACAGCCACACCTGGCCGGGGGACGCTGCGACGGCGCTGGCGCAGCTCGACGACGCCTACGCGGCCTGGACCGCGGGGGTCCGGGGCCTCGGCGCGGAGGGCATGGCCCGCCCGTGCGGGCCGACCGAAGGCCCCTTCGCCGAGGCCCCGATGGCCACGCTGGTGCTGCACATCAACCGCGAGACCATCCACCACGGGGCCGAGATCGCCCTGCTACGGGACCTCTACCTGCGGCGCTGACGGCTCAGCTGCCGACGAGACGGGCGGCCAGGTAGGACTCGACCTGGTCCAGGGCGACGCGCTCCTGGCTCATGGAGTCGCGCTCGCGGATGGTCACGGCCTGGTCCTCGAGGGTGTCGAAGTCCACCGTGATGCAGAACGGCGTCCCGACCTCGTCCTGCCGGCGGTACCGGCGGCCGATCGCACCGGCGTCGTCGAAGTCGACGTTCCAGTTCCGCCGCAGCGCAGTGGCCAGGTCCTTCGCCTTGGGCGAGAGGTCGGCGTTGCGCGACAGCGGCAGGACGGCGGCCTTCACCGGGGCCAGCCGCGGGTCGAGCTTCAGCACCGTCCGGGTGTCGACGCCGCCCTTGGCGTTCGGCGCCTCGTCCTCGGTGTAGGCCTCGACGAGGAACGCCATCAGCGAGCGGGTGAGCCCGGCCGCGGGCTCGATCACGTACGGCGTCCAGCGGGTGTTGCTGGCCTGGTCGAAGTAGGACAGGTCGGTGCCCGAGTGCTCGGTGTGCGTCTTCAGGTCGAAGTCGGTGCGGTTGGCGATGCCCTCGAGCTCGCCCCACTCCGAGCCCTGGAAGCCGAAGCGGTACTCGATGTCGACGGTGCGCTTCGAGTAGTGGCTCAGCTTCTCCTGCGGGTGCTCGAAGTGCCGCAGGTTGTCCGGGGCGATCCCGAGGTCGGTGTACCAGCGGGTGCGCTCGTCGATCCAGTACTGGTGCCACGTCTCGTCGCTGCCGGGCTCGACGAAGAACTCCATCTCCATCTGCTCGAACTCGCGCGTCCGGAAGATGAAGTTGCCCGGGGTGATCTCGTTGCGGAAGGACTTGCCGATCTGGCCGATGCCGAACGGCGGCTTCTTGCGCGCGGCACCCATGACGTTGGCGAAGTTGACGAAGATGCCCTGGGCGGTCTCCGGGCGCAGGTAGTGCAGGCCCGACTCGTCCTCGACCGGGCCGAGGTAGGTCTTGAGCATCATGTTGAAGTCGCGCGGCTCGGTCCACGCGCCCTTCGTGCCGCAGTTCGGGCAGCTGATGTCGGCCAGGCCGTTCTCCGGGAGGCGGCCCTTCTTCTCCTCGAAGGCCTCCTCGAGGTGGTCGGCCCGGAACCGCTTGTGGCAGCTCTGGCACTCGGTGAGCGGGTCGGTGAAGACGCCGACGTGCCCCGAGGCGATCCAGGTCTGGCGGGGCAGGATCACCGAGGAGTCCAGGCCGACGATGTCGTCCCGGCTCTGGACGACGGTGCGCCACCACTGCTTCTTGATGTTCTCCTTGAGCTCGACGCCCAGGGGCCCGTAGTCCCACGCGGAGCGGGTGCCGCCGTAGATCTCCCCCGACGGGAACACGAAGCCCCGTCGCTTGCAGAGGTTCACGACCTTGTCGAGGCGGGCGGGGTCGTGCTTGGCGGTGCTGTCGCTCACGGCGAGAGGCTCCATCCGGCTGGCGGTCGGCGGGTTGACCTGTCCACGGTAGTTGTGCCGGACCGGAGCCCTTCGGTCAGCCGTCGCGGGTGGAGGATCAGCCGGTCTGCACGAGGACGACCCAGGCCACGGTCGAGGCCAGGATCACGAGGACGGGCAGCAGGAACAGCACCACCCACGGCCACCGGCGCGGGTTCGACCCCACGCGCACCGGCTCGACGGGGCGGTGGCGCATCTCCGGCGAGCTGAAGGCGAGCGTCCGCTCGCGGACCGGTGCGCCGGGCGGCCGCACCAGTTCGTCGGTCCGCCGGCCGGCCAGGAGCCGCGCCTCGACCCCGGCGGGGCCGGGCTGCTCCACGGCGCCGGCCCCCGCGGGTGGGGTGCTGCCCTCCGCGGGTGGGGCCCCGGCCGCGGCGGATGGGGTGCCGGCCGCCGCGACCGGTGGCCGTGCGGGCGCCGGCACGGCCGTCGTCGGAGGAGCGAGGGGCGGGTGCGCGGCCGCCCACGCCGCCGGCATCGCGGGCGCGGGGCGATCGGGCAGCGGCGGGAGCGTGATGTCCCGGGTGCGGTCGTCGACCGCCGGCGGCTCGTCGTGCGTCCGATCGGTCACGGGTGCCTCCGGGCGGTGCGTGGCCCGCCGGCGGCGGGAACTCCGGTGCTGCATGCCCGTCCGGGCGCGCGCTACGCCTCCCGGCCCGCGGGCTCCCGCTCGTCGGCGTCCCGGTCGCCGTCGGCGTCCCGGTCACCGTCGTCGTCGGTGAACTGCTGCGCGAGCAGCATGCGGACCTCGGCGTGCCGCACCAGGAAGGCCCGCTCGTCCAGCCGCTTGCGCCGCAGCCAGCCGGTGACCTCGTCGTTGCACTTGCTGGCGTTGCAGGACCCGCAGGCCGGGGCGATGTTGTCGAGCGTGTACCGGCCGCCCCGGGAGAGTGCCAGCACGCAGTCGCGCTGCAGCGGAACGCCGGTGGCGCCGCAGTAGGCGCAGCCACCCCAGGCCTGCTGCAGCAGGGCCCACTGCTCCGGACTCAGGTCGTGCTCGACGGCGTCCATGCGGCGCTTGCGCCGGCGGGCGTACCGGGCGGTGCGGGTGCGGCTGACCACGGGCCGACGGTAGGCGGCCCCGGGCGCCGTTCGTGGGAGCGGCGCGTCACTCCCGCACGTCGGCCGGGCCCGCCGACATGGGGAGGCCGGCCGCGATCCAGGCCTCCACCCCGCCCGCGAGGTCGGTGGCCCGGTACAGGCCGATCGCCCGCAGCGATGCCGCGGCCAGGCTGGAGCTGTACCCCTGCCGGCACACGACGACGACCTCCAGGTCGGTGCCGGTGGCCTCGGGGATGCGGTGGTCACCGGCAGGGTCCAGGCGCCACTCCAGCACGGTCCGGTCGATGACGACGGCGCCCGGCAGCTCGCCCTGCCGACGGCGCTGCGCCTCGGTCCGGGTGTCCACCACCAGGGCGCCCCGGGACGCGGCCGCACGCAGCTCCACGGGGGTCAACCGACGGACGCCCTCCCGGCTGGCGGCGAGCACCGCGTCGATCCCTCCGTGCACCACCGACGTCACGGGGAGGAGCCTGCCAGCGCGTGCACCGGCCTGCCCGCCGAGGTCACTCGGTCACGTAGACCCCGGGCTCGTCGACGGCGTGCATCCACACCGGCGCCCCGGCGATCTTCACCGCGGCGGCCGAGAGGCCCCGGCGGTAGGCGCCGACGCCGTCCCACCGGGTCACCAGCGCCCACAGCGTCGGGTCGTCGGCCGCCCGGCCGAAGTCACCGCTCCGGAACCCCGGCATGGCCCCGAGTGCCTCCAGCAGCGGCCCGATCGCCGCCTCCAGCGCCGCGCCGTCCTCTCCCGTCGCCCGGAGGCGCGTCACCGCGAACACCCGTGATCTCCCGTCGTCGTCGCGTCGCGCAGGTCAGCGCGGGGCCATGCGGATGGCGCCGTCGAGCCGGATCGTCTCGCCGTTGAGGTAGCCGTTCTCCAGGATCTGGCCGGCGAGCAGCGCGAACTCCGCGGTGTTCCCCAGCCGCGCCGGGTTCGGCACCGAGGCCTCCAGGGAGGCGCGGACGTCGTCGCGGAGCCGGGCGAGCAGCGGGGTGTCCATGATCCCGGGCGCGATGGTGCACACGCGGATCGCCTTGCTCGCCAGGTCGCGGGCGGCGTTGAGGGTCATGCCGACGATGGCCGCCTTGGACGCGGTGTACGGGAGCTGGCCGATCTGCCCCTCGTACGCGGCGACCGACGCGGTCAGCACGATCGCGCCGCGCTCGCCGTCCACGGCCTCGGTGCGGGCCATGCGGGCGGCGCCGAGCCGGAGGGCGTTGAACGACCCCGTCACGTTGAGCTTCATCACCCACTCGAAGTCCTCCAGCGAGGCGGGCTCACCGTCCTTGTCCAGGACCCGCAGCCGGCGGCCGGCGCCGGCGCAGTGCACCAGGCCGCGCAGCGGGCCGTCCTCACCCGCGGCGTCCAGGGCAGCGGCGAACTGCTCGCTGTCGGTGACGTCGGCGGGGGCGAACCGGGCGGCGTCCCCGAGGTCGGCGGCGACCTGCTCGCCGGCCGAGGTGGGCAGGTCGATGATCGTCACCCGGCCGCCGGCGGCGACGAGTCGCTGGGCGGTGGCCAGGCCGAGGCCCGAGGCGCCGCCGGTGACGGCGGTGACGAGTCCGGAGAGCTGCATGGGTCGGAACTTCCTCTCGGAGGGGTGGTCAGATCCGTTCGCGGTGACGGTCGCGGGCGACGAGCTGGGCGGCGATGACGTTGCGCTGCACCTCGTTGGTCCCCTCGCCGAGGATCATGAGCGGCGCGTCGCGGAAGTAGCGCTCGACGTCGTACTCACGGGAGAAGCCGTAGCCGCCGTGCACCCGCATGGCGTCCAGCGCCACCTGCATGGCCGTCTCGGAGGCGAACAGCTTGGCCATGCCGGCCTCCAGGTCGGCGCGCTCCCCGCGGTCGAGCACGGCCGCGGCGTCGAGGGTCATCAGCCGGGCAGCGCGCGTCTTGGTCGCCATGTCGGCGAGCAGGTTGCCCACCGACTGGTGCTGCCAGATCGGCTTGCCGAAGGTCTCCCGGTCCTGGGCGTAGCGCAGGGCCGCCGACAGCGCCGCCTGCGCCACGCCGACCGCCCGGGCGGCGACCTGGATCCGGCCCACCTCGAGCCCGCGCATCATGTGCCGCCAGCCCTGCCCGGGAACACCCCCGAGGACGGCGGAGGCGGGCACCCGCATCGCGTCGAAGGAGAGCTCGCACGCCTCGACGCCCCGGTAGCCGAGCTTGGGGATCTTGCCGGAGACGGTGAAGCCCTCGCCCGGCTCGACCAGGAGCACGCTCATGCCGGTGTGGGCCGGCTCGGCGGCACGGTCGGTCTTGCAGAGCAGGCCGAACAGCTGCGAGTGCTGGGCGTTGGAGATCCAGGTCTTCGAGCCGGTGATGACGAGGTCCTCGCCGTCGGCTGCGGCGTAGGTGCGCATGCCCTGCAGGTCGCTGCCGCCCGACGGCTCGGTCAGCGCCATCGTGGCCCGGACGCGCCCCTCGGCCATCGCCGGGAGGTACCGCTGCTGCTGGTCCTGGGTGCCGAACGTGCGGATCAGGTAGCTGATCACCGAGTGCCCGCCGATCGCACCGGCCAGGCTCATCCAGCCGCGGGCCAGCTCCTCGGTCACGCGGGCGAAGCAGGCGGCGCTGACGTCGGCGCCGCCGTGCTCGGCCGGCACGAGGAGGCCGAAGAAGCCGAGCTCCTTCATCTCCTCGATGAACGCCTCGGGGTACTCGTCGGCCGCCTCGAACTCCCGCACGCGGGGCTGCACGCGCTCGTCGACGAAGTCCGCGACCAGCCGGACCATGTCCAGCTCGTCGCGGGTCAGGCTGCTCATGGCGGGGACACTATGTTGTGCGCCCATGACCGCCGTCACACCCCCGCCCCTCCCCCTGGCCGGGATCACGGTGGTGGCCCTGGAGCAGGCCGTGGCCGCTCCGCTGGCCACCCGCCACCTCGCCGACCTGGGCGCCCGGGTGATCAAGATCGAGCGGATCGGCGAAGGCGACTTCGCCCGGCACTACGACGGCGCCGTGCACGGGATGGCCTCGCACTTCGTGTGGCTCAACCGGGGCAAGGAGTCGGTGGCCCTGGACCTCAAGTCCCCGGACGGCGTGGCCGTGGTGCGGACCCTCGTCGCCGGTGCCGACGTCTTCCTGCAGAACTTCGCGCCCGGAGCGGTCGCCCGGCTGGGGCTCGACGGCGAGGCGCTGCGAGCGGCCGATCCGCGGCTCGTCGTCGTGAACATGTCCGGCTACGGCGCCAGCGGGCCACGCCGGGACCGGAAGGCCTACGACATGCTGATCCAGGCCGAGACCGGGCTGGTCTCGGTCACCGGCACGCCGGAGACGGCCACCAAGACCGGGGTGCCTGCCTCGGACATCGCCGCGGGCCTCTACGCCACGAACTCGGTGCTGGCCGCGCTGTTCCGGCGGGAACGCACGGGCGAGGGCGCGACGGTGGAGGTGTCGATGTTCGACGCCACCGCCGAGTGGCTGGGCCACCAGATGTACATGCAGATGTACGCCGGCCGGCAGGTCCCGCGCATGGGCCTGAGCCACGCCGCGATCGCCCCGTACGACGCCTATCCGACCAGCGACGGGCAGGTGCTGATCGGGGTGCAGAACGACCGCGGGTGGCAGGACCTGGTGACCAAGGTGTTCGACCGCCCGGACCTCGCCGACCACCCCCGGCTGCGCAGCAACGTGCTGCGGGTCGAGAACCGGGTGGAGTGCGACGCGGTCGTCGCGACCGAGACCCGGACGTGGACGACGGCGGAGCTCGATGCCCGCCTGGCCGAGGCGGGGGTGCCGGCGGCGCAGCTCAACGACATGCGTGGCCTGATCGACCACCCGCAGCTCAGCGCCCGGGATCGGTGGCGCGAGGTGGGCACGCCGGTCGGGCCGGTGCGCGCGATCCTGCCGCCGATGACGTTCGGCGACGTGGAGATGGCCATGGGCGCCGTCCCCGGTCTCGGCCAGCACACCGCCGACGTCCTGGCCGAGTTCGGCTACAGCGACGAGGAGATCGAGCGGCTCTGCGCGGCCGGCGCCGCCGGCCGCGCCGACGTACAACCGTGATCAGGCGGAGCCGAAACGGCGCTGGCGGGAGGCGTACTCCTCGCAGGCGGCCCACAGGTGCCGGCGGTCGAAGTCGGGCCAGAGCGTGTCCAGGAAGACGAACTCCGCGTAGGCCGACTGCCACAGCAGGAAGTTGCTGGTGCGGTTCTCCCCCGAGCTGCGCACGAACAGGTCGACGTCGGGCATGTCCGGCTCGTCGAGGAACCGGGCGATGGTCTTCTCGTCGATCTTGTCCGGGTTGAGCCGGCCGGCGGCCACCTCGCGACCGATGGCCGCGGCGGCGTCGGCGATCTCGGCCCGGCCGCCGTAGTTCACGCACATGGTCAGGGTGAGCACGTCGTTGTCCTTCGTGAGCTCCTCGGCGACCTCCAGCTCCTTGATCACCGAGCGCCACAGCCGGGGACGGCGTCCCGCCCAGCGCACCCGCACGCCGAGCTCGTGCATCTCGTCACGCCGCCGGCGGATCACGTCGCGGTTGAAGCCCATGAGGAAGCGCACCTCGTCGGGGCTGCGCCGCCAGTTCTCGGTGGAGAAGGCGTACGCGCTGATGCCCGTGATCCCCAGTTCGATCGCGCCCTCGACGCAGTCGAACAGCGAGGACTCCCCCGCCTCGTGCCCGGCCGTGCGCGGCAGCCCGCGCTCCTTGGCCCAGCGGCCGTTGCCGTCCATGACGATCGCGACGTGCCCGGGCACCTTGTCCTTGGGCAGCTCCGGCGGACGCGCGCCCGAGGGGTGCGGGTTCGGCGCCTTGACCTCGCGCTTCACGCGCCGGTCCCGACGATCAGCGGCACGGCCGGCTGCAGGACCGTCGGGCGCGCGTCGGAGCGGTCGACCAGCGGCAGCGAGCGCAGCCCCCGCTCCAGGTGCCACTGCAGCATGGCGGCCACCAGGCCACTGCTCTCGCGGCGGTTGATGCCTTGGCTGGCGTCGGCCCGCGCCCAGTCGCCGGTCAGCAGTGCCTCCATGAGCTCGAGGGTGACCGGGCTCGGCATCGCCGAACCCGTGGGACGGCAGGCCGGGCACACCGTGCCGCCGGCCGGCACGGAGAAGTGCCGGTGCGGGCCGGCCTCGCCGCAGCGGGCGCACTCGCCCAGCGCGGGCTCCCAGCCGGCCACCGACATCGCCCGCAGCAGGAACGCGTCGAGCACCAGACCGGCCTGGTGGCTCCGCTCGCCGAGGGTCCGGAGCGCGCCGACGACGAGCAGGAACATCCGCAGCGACGGCTCCTTCTCCTCGGCGGTCAGCCGGTCGGCGGTCTCGAGCACCGCGGTACCGGCGGTGTAGGACGGGTAGTCGGCGACGATCTCCTGGCCGTAGGACCGGATCGACTCCACCTGGCTCACGATGTCGAGGTTGCGGCCGGTGTAGAGCTGCAGGTCGACGTGGGTGAAGGGCTCCAGCCGCGCGCCGAACTTGCTCTTCGTGCGGCGCACGCCCTTGGCGACGGCCCGCACCTTGCCCGTGCGACGGGTGAGCACGGTGACGATCCGGTCGGCCTCGCCCAGCTTCTGGGTGCGCAGCACGATGCCCTCGTCCCGGTACAGGGCCTTCGGGGTCGTGCTCATGGCTCGGCTCCGGGTCGCTCCGCTCCTCGGTCGCTGGCGCTCCCTGCGATGCTCACTCCCTCGTCGCTCTCACGCGCGCTCAATAGCCCAGCCTGTTCAGTTTCTTCGGGTCGTCCTGCCACTCGCCGAGCACCGTGACGTGCAGGTCGAGGTGGACGCGGGCGCCGAGCAGCGCCTCCATGCCCACGCGGGCCTCGCTGCCGATCGCCTTGATGATCGACCCGCCCTTGCCCAGCAGCATCGGCTTCTGGCTGTTGCGCTCGACGTGCAGCAGCGCGTGGATCTCGACCAGGTCGCGGTCGGGGCGGCGGTTGATCTCCTCGATGGTGACCGCCAGCGAGTGCGGCACCTCCTGGAACACCTTCTCCAGCGCCGCCTCGCGCACCAGCTCGGCCAGCTGCCGCTCGACGTCCTCGTCGGTGGTCTGCTCCTGCGGGTACAGCGGCGGCCCCTCGGGCAGCAGTCCGATCAGCAGGTTCTCCAGCAGCTCGACCTGGTCGCCCTTGACCGCGCTGACCGGCACGATCTCGGCGGCCTCGACCAGCTGGCTGGCGGCCATGAGCTGCTCGGCGACCTGCTGCTTGCCCGCGGCGTCGGTCTTGGTCACCACGACCACGATCGGCGCCCGGATCTCGCGCAGCTGCCGGGCGATGAACTTGTCGCCGGTGCCGACGGGCTGGTCGGCCGGGACGCAGAACACCACGACGTCGACGTCGGACAGCGTGTCGCGGACGACGTCGTTGAGCCGCTTGCCCAGCAGGCTCTTGGGCTTGTGCAGACCGGGGGTGTCGACCAGCACGATCTGACCCTCCGGCTTGTGCACCACCCCGCGGATGGCGTGCCGGGTCGTCTGCGGCCGGTTGCTGACGATGCCGACCTTCTCACCGACCAGTGCGTTGGTCAGCGTCGTCTTGCCGGCGTTCGGGCGGCCCACCAGGGCGACGAAGCCGCTGCGGTGCGGCGTCTGCTCGGGGCTGCTCACGCGCACAGTCTCCCACCGACCACCGACGCCACCGCCCCGCTCCGGGGGTGTTGTTCGTCCTTCCGGGGTCCTGCAGCGCCGCCGGAGCGCGAAGAACGCCCCCGAGGCGGCGTCAGACGGTCGTGCGGAGGCTTCCGTCCGGACCGGCGAGGTGCACGGGTGCCGACGGCGTGAGGTCGCGGACGGCGGCCAGTCCTTCCTGCTCCACCGCGTCGGCCTCGGAGACGATCGCCGCGGCCTCCAGTCCCTCGACCCCGCTCGAGACGGCGGCGGCGACGGCGGCCTGCAGCGCGGACAGCCTGAGCGAGGGCAGCGCCACGCTCGCCGCCACGTAGGTGCGGCCGTCGGTGTCGCGGACCGCCGCCCCCTCGGCCGCGCCGGTGCGGGCGCGGGCGGAGCGGGCGAGCGTGACGAGCTTGGCGTCCTCGGGCTGCAGATCACTCACGGCGTCAGCTTTCCACCGGGGCGGGCTCCTCGTAGCGGGTGGCCCCCTTGCCCTGCGTCCCGTCCGCGTCCTCGGCGTCGTCCTCGGTGGGCTCTTCGACGCGGCACACCAGCAGGGTGTCGACGCGGTTGCGCCGTCCACCGGTGCTCTCGGCGACCAGTCGCAACCCGCCGATCTCGGCCGCCGAGCCCTCGATCGGCACCAGCCCGAGCTCCCGGGCGAGCAGTCCGCCGACGGTCTCCACGTCGTCGTCCTCGGGCAGCTCGACGGAGAACAGCGTCGCGAGGTCCTCCACCGGCAGGCGGGCGGTGACCCGCATCGAGCCGTCGGGCAGCTCCTCGACCGGCGGCCGCTGGAAGGCGTCGTGCTCGTCGGCGATCTCCCCGACGATCTCCTCGAGGATGTCCTCGATGGTGAGCAGGCCCGCGAAGCCGCCGTACTCGTCCACCACGATCGCGATGTGGATGCGCTGCGCCTGCATGTCGCGCAGCAGTTCGTCGACCGGCTTGGACTCGGGCACGAACGTGGGCGTGCGCATGAGCTCCTCGACCTTCGGGCCACCGCGGTCCTGGGAGTTCTGCGACCGCCGCACGAGGTCCTTGAGGTACACCACGCCCACCACGTCGTCGACGTTCTCGCCGATGACCGGGATGCGGCTGAACCCGCTGCGCAGGGCCAGCGCGAGCGCCTGGCGGACGGTCTTGGTGCGCTCGATCCAGACGACGTCGGTCCGCGGGACCATCACCTCGCGGGCGATGGTGTCCCCGAGCTCGAACACCGAGTGGATCATGTTGCGCTCGCCGGACTCCACGACACCGCGCTCCTCGGCCATGTCGACCAGCTCGCGCAGCTCGACCTCGGAGGAGAACGGGCCGTCGCGGAAACCGCGGCCGGGCGTGATCGCGTTGCCCACGAGGATGAGCAAGGTGGCGACCGGCCCGAGCACGCGGCCCAGCAGCTTCACCACGCCCGCGGTGGCCAGCGCGATCGAGTAGGCGTGCTGCCGGCCGAGCGTGCGTGGCCCCACGCCGATGAGCACGTAGCTGACCAGGGTCAGGATGCCGGCCGCGGTGAGCACCGTGCGCCAGCCGACGTCCCACAGGTCGAAGAGCAGGACGGTGGCCAGGACCGCCGCGACCATCTCGCAGGCGATCCGGAGCAGCAGGAGCAGCGAGACGTGGCGGGCGCGCTCGGCCACGACCTCCTCGAGAGCACCGGCCCGCTTCGCGCCCTCCCGCCGCAGCTCCTCGACCCGGGCCTTGGACACCCGCTGCAGCGCGGCGTCCATGGCACCGAACAGGCCCGCGAGCGGGACGAGACAGCAGGCGACCACCAGCAGGACGACCGCGCCGGAGCTCATCGGGGCGTCTGCTCCCTGGGCTCGCCCGTCACCGGTTCCCGGGGCGCGGCCCGCCAGCTCTCGATGAGCTGGGACTGGAGACCGAACATCTCCTTCTCCTCGTCGGGCTCCATGTGGTCGTAGCCGAGCAGGTGCAGCACGCCGTGCGTGGCCAGGAGCACCAGCTCGTCGTCCATGGAGTGCCCGGCGGCGCGGGCCTGGCGGACGGCGACGGCGGGGCACAGCACGACGTCGCCGAGCAGGGCGGGACCGGGATCGGGGTCGTCAGGACGGGCGGTGTCGAGCTCGTCCATGGGGAAGGCCAGGACGTCGGTCGGCCCCTTCTCCCCCATCCAGCGCTCGTGCAGGCTGCTCATGTACTCGACGTCGACGCAGAGCACCGACAGCTCGGCCATGGGGTTGACGTCCATCTCACCGAGGACGAAGCGGCAGATGCCGGCCAGCTCCGCCTCGTCGACGGCGATCTCGGACTCGTTGGAGACCTCGACGGGCATCTGGGTCAGCTCCCCTGCCGGCGCGGCCGGGTCGGTCGTGCGGGTGCGGGTGGGTTCGCCCGGGCGGGCTGGCGGGAGGCGTCGAAACGCTCGTAGGCATCGACGATGTCCCCGACCAGCCGGTGACGGACGACGTCGGTGCTCGTCAGGGTCGCGAAGTGCACGTCCTCGACCCCGTCGAGGATCTCGCGGACGATCTTGAGTCCGCTCTGCGCCCCGCCGGGGAGGTCGACCTGCGTCACGTCGCCGGTGACGACGATCTTCGACCCGAACCCGAGCCGCGTGAGGAACATCTTCATCTGCTCGGCGGTGGTGTTCTGCGCCTCGTCGAGGATGACGAACGCGTCGTTCAGGGTGTTGTGGGTGACGATGAAGTCGTCGGTCACGTAGAGCGAGTCCTGCGCGGCGACCTGGATGCACATCGTCTCCATCGCACCCACCGGTTCGATGCTCTCGATGAACCGCATCGGCCGGCCGCCACCGGTCGCCTCGTAGGCCCGCCGCTTCCGCTCCAGCCGGAAGGGCTCGACGCCGGCCGGGAGTCGGATGTCGAGCACATGGGCGTCGTGCCGGTGGTGCACGGCACGACCCTTCGCGAGCCCGGGCCGTCGTCCCAGCGCCGGACGGGTCCGCCAGTAGGCGACCCCGCCCAGCGAACGCACGAGGGAGACGACGTCGTCACGAAGACGCTCGGACGTCGTGCAGTACTGGACGCGGCAGGTGCGGCCCCGCTGGACGACGGGGCCCCCGTCGCTGTCCAGCAGGCCCTGGAGCACCGCGAGCCGGACGTCAGCGGAGTTGTGCGTGTACAGCCACGGGACGAACTTGGTGTCCGAGTAGGTGCCGGCCAGGCCGAGCTCGCGGACGGCCTCGGTGACCGGGTTCGCGATGCGGAGCCCACCACGACCGCCGGCTACGTGCCGGAGCGTGTAGTCCGGTCCCGCCTTGTGCACCAGCTCGATGCCGTCCAGCGCATGCTCCAGAGCGACCGCGAGCTCCGGATCCGCCGTCGTGAACGACGGAGTCGTGGAGGTGGTCAGGCAGCCGTCACCGAGGAGCAGCCCGAGTGCGTAGGGGTCGAGCGGTACTTCCTGCGGTTCGAACTCGACCGCGTCCACGAGCGGGAGCTCGTAGCGGTGCGCCCCCGCGCCCCAGCGCAGGTTCCCCACCATGTCCAGCGTCTCGAGCGTGCGCGTCGTCCCCCGGCGGCGGTCGTCCGGCGTCGTGACCGTCCACAGGTGTTCCCCGCAGGCCAGCGTCGAGGCGCCGTCCTGGGTGGTCACCCGGTAGACGTCCTTGACGCCCTGCGGGTAGACCCCCAGCACCGGGGTGGGCAGACCGTTCGAGCCGATCACCAGGTCGCCGACCTGCAAGGTGCCCATCGGCATGTACCCGTTGGGAGTCAGCACCATGGCGTCGTAGGGCTGGGCGCGGCCGCGCATGTAGGCCAGCGGCGCCACCTCGATCGTGCCGGAGGCCATCAGCCGCGGGATCGACTCCGGATCCACCATGTCGTGCAGCGCGTCGTACAGCGGCCGCAGGTAGGGGTCGATCTTCTCGCTCAGCGTGCCCGGCAGGTAGCCCAGCCGCTCACCGGCCTCGACCGCGGGACGGGTCAGGATGATCCGGTTGACCTGCTTGGTCTGGAGCGCCTGCACCGCCTTGGCCATGGCGAGGTAGGTCTTGCCGGTACCGGCCGGTCCGATGCCGAACACGATGGTGTGGGTGTCGATCGCGTCGACGTAGTGCTTCTGGTTCAGCGTCTTGGGCCGGATCGTGCGCCCGCGCCGGCTGATGATGTCCAGGCTGAGCACGTCGGCCGGCCGCTCGGACCCACCGCTCTTGAGCATCGCGACGACGCGACGGACCGAGTCCGGGCGCAGCTGCTGACCGGTGGCGAGGAGCGCGAGGAGCTCGTCGAACACCCGGACGGCGAAGGCGTTGTCGGCCGGTTGCCCGGTCACGGTGATCTCGTTGCCGCGCACGTGCACGTCGGCCTCGACCTCGGCCTCGACCAGACGCAGGAGCTCGTCGGCGGAGCCCAGCAGGGCGACCATGGAGACCGAGTCGGGCACGGAGATGGTGGCGCGGACGGCGGCCGCGGGGCGTCCGCCCGCAGCGGGTGGGCTGCCGGCGGCGGTCTCGTCCGCGACGGCGGCCTGCGCCGATGCCTCACGGGACGTGGGGGCACCTGCGACGGGGACGTTCGGGGAGGTGTCGGGCAAGAACCCTCGACCCTGCCTTCCTGGCTGGGAGTGGCGGACCGCTCGATGCTACCCGCGCGCAGCGACCCGAATCGCCGTTCGCCCGTCCGGGGTCACCGCCCCGAGCAGCCGTCCGGGGTCACCGCCCCGAGTAGCTCGCCTTCCCCGGACCCTCGGTGAGGAACGACCGCACCGCGCCGCGCAGGTCCTCGCTGGCGAACAGCGCCCCGGACACCTCGGGCACGAGGGCGTCGGCGGCGCGGGCGCCCTGCCGGACGGACGTGGCCACGAGCTGCTTGGTCGCGGCGTGCGCGACCGTGGGGCCCGCCGCCACCTGGTGCGCGTAGGCCCGGGCGGCTTCCGCGAAGCCGTCGTCGGGCAGCACGCGGTTGACGACGTTCCAGCGCTCGAGCACGGCGGCCGGGTAGCGCTCGCCGGTGAAGATCAGCTCCCGCGCCCGCGCGGGGCCGGCCCGCTCCGCCAGCCGCTGCGGACCGCCCATCGACGGGGTCAGTCCGACGACGATCTCGACCAGCCCGAAGCTCGCCCGCTCGGCGGCCAGCAGGATGTCGCAGCACAGGCTGAGTTCGAAGGCCGCGGTGAGGGTGAGCCCGTGTGCGGCGAAGACCGTCGGCACCGGCAGGTCCTCGACGGTCTGGGCCACCCGCAGCAGCTGCGCCCAGAGCTCGCCGCCGCGCTCCACCGGCTCGGGACCCTCGGCGATGTCGCGGAAGAAGGTCACGTCGACACCGCCGGACACCACCTTGCCGCGGGCCTCGAACAGCACGGCCCGCGCCCGGTCCGGCCGCTGCGGGTCGCTGAGCGCGACCAGCTGGGCGACTGCCGCGTCCAGCGCCTGGAACACCGCGGGGGTGAACAGGTTCAGCGGCGGGTTGTCGAGGACGACGACGGCGACGTCGCCGTCCCGCTCGACGCGGACGGGCGGGGCGGTCTGCTCGGTCACGGCCTGATCCTCGCAGGAGGACCGGTCAGCCGGGCGGCCAGCCGAGGTCGCGGCCGCCCAGGACGTGCAGGTGCACGTGGTGCACGGTCTGTCCGGCCTGCGGCCCGGTGTTGGCCACCAGCCGGTAGCCGGGCTCGGCGCCGTCGCCGGTCACCAGGCCCTCCTGGCGCGCGACCGCGTGCGCGGCGGCGACGACGTCGCCGAGCAGCGCGGGATCGGCCTCGGCGAGCGCACCGATCGTCGCGTGGTGCGCCATCGGGATGACGAGCACGTGGGTGGGCGCCTGGGGGTTGATGTCGCGGAAGGCCAGGACCCGATCGGTCCGGTGGACGACGTCGGCAGGGATCTCCCCGGCGACCATGCGGCAGAACAGGCAGTCGGACACGCTCAGGACCCTAGGCCCAGCGGGTGCCGGCCGAGAGCGCGGCGAGGGCCGCGGCGCCGGCGGTCGACGTGCGCAGCACCTCCGGGCCCAGCCGCACCGGCTCGGCACCGGCGGCACGGAAGGCGACCACCTCGCCGTCGGTGAGCCCGCCCTCGGGCCCGACGACGACGGCGACGAGGCCATGGGCCGGCACGGTCAGCGCGGCCATCGGACGACGCGCCTGCTCGTGCAGCACCACGGCGAGGTCGGCGTCGCCCAGCAGGCCGCACACCTCGCGGGTGGTCATCGGCTCGGTCACCTCGGGCACCCGTGCGCGGCGGGACTGCTTGCTGGCGGCCCGGGCGGCGGCCCGCCACTTGGCCACGCCCTTGCCCACCCGGTCCTCCCGCCAGCGGGTCACGCAGCGCGCCGCCGTCCACGGCACGATGCGGTCGACGCCGAGCTCCGTGGCGAGATCCACAGCCAGCGGCCCCCGGTCGCCCTTGGGCAGGGCCTGCACCAGGACGAACTCCGGGTCCGGCGCCGGCACCTCGAAGCGCGCCTGGACGGCGACCCGCAGCCCCGTCGGCCCGGCCGAGACGACCTCGCCCTCGGCGACCGCACCCCGGCCGTCGCCGACCCGCACCCGCTCCCCCGGCTCCAGGCGCAGCACGTCGACGGCGTGCCGTCCCTCGGCGCCGTCGACGAGCAGGTCCGCGGTGTCGGGCAGGACGTCGAGCAGGAACAGGGGCGCGCCGTCGAGCTGCGGCGCCCCGGCGTCGGTGGCCGTCACCGGTCAGCGCCCGTGGAAGGCGTCGCGCACCCGGGAGAACAGCCCGCCCTGGGCCTCGCGGTTGGACTCGGGCTGGTCCTCGCCCCGCAGCGCGGCCAGCTCGCGCATCAGCCGCTCCTGCTCGCCGTCGAGCCTGGTCGGTGTGAGGACGTCGACGTGCACGACCAGGTTCCCCCGGCCGGTGGCCCGCAGCCGCGGCGCGCCGTGGGCCCGGAGGGTGAGGACGCTGCCCGACTGGGTCCCCGGGGCGATGGCCAGCTCCTCCTCGCCGTCGAGGGTCTTGAGGTTCAGCGTGGTGCCCAGCGCCGCGGAGGTCATCGGCAGCGTGACCCGGCAGTGCAGGTCCTCGCCGTCGCGCGTGAAGACGTCGTGCGGGCGCTCGTGCACCTCGACGTAGAGGTCGCCGGCCGGGCCGCCGCCGGGGCCGACCTCGCCCTGGCCGGTGAGCCGGATGCGCATGCCGTCCTCGACGCCGGCGGGCACCTTCACCGAGATGGTGCGGCGGGAGCGCACGCGCCCGTCACCGGCGCACTTGCCGCACGGCGAGGGGATGACCTGGCCGGTGCCCGAGCAGGTCGGGCAGGGGCGGCTGGTCATGACCTGGCCCAGGAAGCTGCGCTGGACGCTCTGCACCTCGCCGCGACCCGAGCAGGTGGTGCACGTGGTCACGTGCGTGCCGGGGGCCGTGCCGGCGCCGGCGCACACGTCGCAGAGGACGGCGGTGTCGACGGTCAGCTCCTTGACGGTGCCGAACACCGCCTCGTCCAGCTCCAGCTCGACGGGGATCAGCGCATCCCGGCCGGCGCGGGTGCGGCCGCGCGGCCCGCGGGTGGTCGCCCCGCCGAAGAAGGCGTCCATGATGTCGCCCAGGCCGCCGCCGAAGCCGGCGCCGCCGAACCCGTTGCCGCCCCCGCCGCCGGTGTCGAACGGGTCGCCGCCGAGGTCGACGATGCGGCGCTTCTCCGGGTCGGTCAGCGCCTCGTAGGCGCGGGTGACCTCCTGGAAGCGCTCCTTGGCCTCGGGGTCGGGGTTGACGTCGGGGTGGAGGTCCCGCGCCAGCCGCCGGTAGGCGCGCTTGATGTCGGTGTCGCTGGCCTCGCGGGCGAGGCCCAGGACGCCGAAGTAGTCGGTTGCCATCGAGAAGTTCGTCCTCAGCTCTCGGCCAGGAGCTGGCCGACGTAGCGGGCCACGGCGCGAACCGCGGCCATGTTCATGGGGTAGTCCATGCGGGTCGGGCCGACGATGCCCAGCCCGCCCAGTGCCCGGTCCTGGGAGCCGTAACCCACGGTGACCAGCGAGGCGCCGGTCAGCGCCTCGTGGGCGTTCTCCTCGCCGATGCGCACCAGCACTGTGCCGGCCTCCACCTCGCTGATGAGGCGCAGCACGACGACCTGCTCCTCGAGCGCCTCCAGGAGGGGGCTGACGGTGCCCTGGAAATCCAGTGCGCTGCCGCGGGCGAGGTTCGCCGTCCCGCCGATGACCAGGCGGTCCTCGCCGGGCTCGACGAGGGTCTCCAGCAGGATCGAGCTCACCGTGGCGACCAGACCGCGGAGGTGCTGCGGTGCGGTCTCCAGCAGGTCGGGCACCTTGTCCCCCGCCTCGGTGAGCTTCACCCCGGTGAAGGCGGAGTTCAGCAGGGTGCGGAGCTCCGCGACCGCGCCGGCGTCGATGTCGACCGGGCAGTCGACGACCCGCTGCTCGACCCGGCCGGTGTCGGTGATGAGCACCAGCATGAGCCGCGCGGCCGCGACCTGCACGACCTCCAGGTGCCGGACGGCGCTGCGCGACAGCGTCGGGTACTGCACGACCGCCACCTGCCGGGTCAGCTGGGCCAGCAGCCGGACGGTGCGACCCAGGACGTCGGGCAGGTCGACGGCGCCGTCGAGGAACCGCTCGATCGCCCGCCGCTCGGCCGTCGACAGCGGCTTGACCGCCGACAGCCGGTCGACGAAGAGCCGGTACCCCTTGTCGGTGGGCACGCGCCCGGCGCTGGTGTGCGGCTGCGTGATGTAGCCCTGTTCCTCGAGCACCGCCATGTCGTTGCGGATGGTGGCCGGGGAGACGCCGAGGTCGTGCCGGTCGGTCAGCGCCTTGCTGCCCACCGGGTCGTTGGTCGAGACGTAGTCCTGGACGATTGCCCGGAGAACCTCCAGGCGGCGTTCGTCGTGCGCCACGAGACACCTCCCCGTACCGGTCGACCCGCCGCGCGGTGTCCGGGCGCGATCCCCTGGGGCGGCGCCCGGGGACCGACACCTGCTGGCACTCGCACGGTCGGAGTGCCAGCCCAGCATACGCGAAGGACCCCGCCCCACTTCCCCGCTCGCAGGGTCGCGGCGAACCTCTGGACGGGGCCGCGCAGGCCCCGGACGTGGCGCGGTTCCGGTCGATAAGGTGGACGCCGTCGGCGCCCGCCGGGCACAGAGCGGAGGTCCTCCCCTGATCTTCAAGGCGGTTCGAGACGGGCGCCCCTATCCCGACCACGGTCTGTCCACCCGTGACTGGGCGATGATCCCGCCCCGGCAGGTGCGCATGGACACGCTGACGACGACGAAGAAGAACCTGGCGCTCGACGCCCTCCTGGCCGACGACTCCACCTTCTACGGGGACCTGTTCCCCCACGCCGTCCAGTGGCACGGCGAGCTGTACCTGGAGGACGGTCTGCACCGGGCGCTGCGTGCGGCGCTGCAGCAGCGCAACGTCATCCACGTGCGGGTGCTCGACCTCGACGCCCTCAGCCCGGTGCAGGCACCGAGCGGGCCGGCGACGGCCGCCATCCCCGCCCAGCCTCCCGTCCCCGGCACACGCCGCGGCTGACCGGCGGCCGGGCCACCTCGGCGACGGAGGCGGCCCGGCGGACGCTCAGCCTCCGGTGCAGGCGACGCAGGTCTCCGCGAACGGGCGCAGTTCCAGCCGTTCCTCGGGGATCTCCTGGCCGCACCCGGTGCACCGGCCGTAGGTACCGGCGTCGATGCGCGCAAGTGCGGCGTCGATCTGCTCGAGGGTGACCAGCAGATCGGCGCTGCGGCGCTGGGCGACGGGGTCGGGCACCGACTGGGCACACTCCTCGAGGGCGGCCTCGCGCTGGCGGGCGGCATCGACGCGCTGCTCCTCGAGCAGGCTGCGGATGGAGTTCCAGCGGGAGCCGCCGGCGGTCGTGCTGTCGAGCGTGGAAGTCATGAGAAGTCCTTCTGGGGTACGCGGAAAGACGCGGCCACCCGGTGGGGGCGCGCGTCAGGGAGGGGAGCCGGAGACTCGGGATCGAGTCAGACGCGCTGCGGCGGGGCCCTGTCCTGACTGCGACGCAGTACGTCGAGGCCTCGGAGCCCACGGGCCCGGCGGTTCAGCGCCAGGGCCAGCAGCATGCCCCCCGACAGTGCGGGGGCGGCGACGCCGGGGACGCCCGGCGGGCAGCTCGCGGCCGCGCGGGTCGAGAACACGTGCACCGCCGACCACCTCCTCCGCCCACCGGCCCCGTTGCCGGCAGTGTTGCCTGGAAGTGGGACACCCTAGACCAGGTTCGGGCTCCCGTCAGGGGCTTTGCGGGCTGTTCAGTCGGTGAGGTCGCGGACCAGGGCGTCGGCCAGCAGCCGTCCGGGATCGGTGAGGACGGCGCGGCCCGCCGTGTGCGCGGCCTCGTCGAGCAGCCCGCGGGCGACGGCATCGGCGGCCCGGCGCCGGCCGAGGTCCGAGAGCCGGTCGAGGGGCAGTCCCTCGCGGAGCCGGAGCCCCAGCATGACGGTCTCCAGCGCGCGGTCGTCGTCGTCCAGCTGCTCGGCGTCGGCGTGCGGGCTCTCGCCGCGGGCCAGCCGATCGGCGTAGGCGGCCGGGTGCTTGACGTTCCACCAGCGCAGCCCGCCGACGTGGCTGTGCGCACCCGGGCCGACGCCCCACCAGTTGGCGTTGGCCCAGTACAGCTCGTTGTGCCGACAGCGCGCGGCGTCCGAGGTCGCCCAGTTGGAGACCTCGTACCAGTCGAACCCGCCGCTGCGCAGCGTGGCGTCGGCCTGCTCGTAGCGGTCGGCCAGCACGTCGTCGTCGGGCATCGGGAGCTCACCGCGACTGATCTGCCGGGCCAGCCGGGTGCCGTCCTCGACGATGAGCGCGTAGGCGCTCACGTGGTCGACCGGAGCGGCGAGGACGGCGTCGAGCGAGAGGGCCCAGTCCGCGTCGCTCTCGCCCGGGGTGCCGTAGATGAGGTCGAGGTTGACGTGCTCGAACCCCGCCGCACGGGCGTCCAGCGCGGCCTGCACCGCACGCCCGGGGGTGTGCCGGCGGTCCAGGACGGCGAGGACGTGCTCGGCCGCGGACTGCATGCCGAGGCTGACCCGGGTGAAGCCGGCCTCGCGCAACCGCGTCAGGTACTCGCGGTCGACGGTCTCGGGGTTGGCCTCGGTGGTGACCTCGACGTCGTCGGCGACCGGGAAGAGCCGGCGCACCTCGGCCAGCACGGCCGCGAGGTCGCCTGCGGGCAGCAGCGTGGGGGTGCCGCCGCCGACGAACACCGTGGAGACCGTGGGCAGCTCCGGCCCGAGGGTCCGTGCCGCCCGGCGCAGCTCGTCGATCGCCGTCCCCGCGTATTCGGCGCGGTTGGCGCCCGGCCCGAGCTCGTCGGAGGTGTAGGTGTTGAAGTCGCAGTAGCCGCAGCGCGTCGCGCAGAAGGGCACGTGCACGTAGAGACCGAACGGCGTGCCGGCCAGCTCCGCGCGGGCGGACTCGGGCAGCTCGAGCGGCGGCACGGCGCGCTCGACCAGGGGCAGGGCGGTGTTCATCTGCTCCCAGTGTGCCGCGCCGGCGCCCGGGCGCGGCAGGATGCGGCTGTGACCCACGACCGAGTGATCCAGGTGTCCGTGTCCGCCGGCGTCGCGACGCTCACGCTGGACTCCCCCGGGAACCGCAACGCGCTGTCGAAGGCGCTGCGCGGACAGCTCCGGGCGGCCCTCGAGGACGCCCTGGCCGACGACGCCGTGCGGGTCGTCGTGCTCGACCACACCGGCCGGGTCTTCTGCTCGGGCATGGACCTCGCCGAGGCGGCCGGCGGTTCGTCGCAGGACCAGGGCGTCAACGAGTTCCCCGCACTCCTCGAGCTCCTCTGGTCCTCCCCCAAGCCCGTCGTCGCCGTCGTCCGCGGGCCGGCCCGGGCCGGCGGGGTCGGCCTCGCCGCCGCCTGCGACGTCGTCGTCGCCGCATCCTCGGCCAGCTTCGCCTTCTCCGAGGTGCGGCTGGGGCTGGTGCCCGCGGTCATCTCCGGCGTCGTGCTGCCGCGGATGACGACGCACGTGGCGCACCGGCTGATGCTCACCGGCGAGGTGTTCGACGCGGCGACCGCGGCGGCCGGCGGGCTGGTCGACCTGGTGGCGGCCCCCGACGAGCTCGACGCCGTCGTCACCGGACAGCTCAGCGCGCTGGCCGCGGGCGCACCGGGCGCGCTGGCCGAGACCAAGCAGCTGCTGCGGTCGCGCCAGCCCGACCTGCGGTTCGCCGACCTGCTGACGCTCTCCGCCCGCTTCTTCGCCGGCGAGGAGGGCCAGGAGGGCATCGCGTCCTTCCGCGAGAAGCGGCCCGCGCGCTGGGTGCCGTCGAAGGACTGACGGGACGCGCGGGGCGGAACCGCGACTTCTCGGCGAGTCGGTCTCTGCTTCCCCCCGTAAGCAGAGACCGACTGTGCTCGGAAGGGATATCGCGGCCCGCGTGATCCCGGTCCGGGGAACCGCTACGGGAGATCGCGCCCCCTGCCGCCGAGTTCAGCGCAGGCGGCGGGTGTTGTCCGGCAGGCGGGTGGTTACGCCCCGGGCGTCCAGCCACTCCATCAGCGGGACGGCGACTCGGCGGCTCGTGCCCCACGCCTGTCGCGCCTGGCTGACGGAGAACGGTTGCTCCAGGCCGGCGAGCCGCGCGCGGGCGGCCTCCGCGATGCCGGGCGCCAGGTAGACGCCCTCGGCGATGCGGACCAGCTGCCCGCTGCGCACCGCAGCGGCCAGTTCCCGCGGACCCAGGGCGGCGGCCACGAGGTCCGGGATCTCCGGTGCGGCGAACGGGTCCTCCGCCAGCCGCGCGCGGATCGCATCGACCGCCCGCTGCACCTGCGGGGGCAGCTCCGCCGCGGCGTCGACCACCCGCCCGTCCCGGAGCGCCAGCGGCGGCCGCACCAGCGCCGTCACCAGCTCGGCGTCGGGCAGGTCCAGGGCGCGACGCACGACCTCGGCCGGCGGTCCCGGTTCCAGCGGTCGCAGCGCCCGGTACCGCGTGACGACGTCGTGCACGCGGACGGCGAGCGCGTCGGCGAGGCCGGGGGCGAGCAGCCACGGCCCGTGCTCGGCGGCTCCCTCGGGAACCGGCCAGCCCATCGCGGTGAAGTCCGCGGTCCGCAGAATCCGCCGCCGGGCGAGGTCGGCGGCGGCCCCGGCGGCCCCCTCCGGTTGCGCGGCGAGCTCGGCACCGCGCTGCCGGGCCGCCCCGCGGCGGCGCAGTGCGGGCGGGTCGACGTCGCGGACGTCGGCGCCGAGCACCCGGCGGGTGCCCGGCTCGCGCACGAGCACGCGGTCGCCGATGCGCAGCGGCAGCGCGGCCTCCAGCCGGAGGCGGACGACCGCGCCGTCCAGCGGGCGCAGCCGGGCGCCGACCGTCGCCGAACCGACGTGCACCACCGCTTCGGCGGGCAGCCGGTCCCCGACCGGGGCGACCAGCGACACGTCCAGCGTGGCGGTGCTGCGGAAGGCGCCCGGCGTGAGCAGCGCGTCACCGCGGGAGATCTCCTCGACCGCCACACCCCTCAGGTTGAGCGCGACGCGGGCGGTGGACTGCGCCCGCTCGACCGCCCGGCCCAGGGACTGCACACCCCGGACGACGACGTCCCGGTCTCCCAGCCGCAGCCGGTCCTCCGGGGCGACCGAACCCGCGGCGAGAGTGCCGGTGACCACCGTCCCGGCGCCCCGGATGGTGAACGCCCGGTCGATCCAGAGCCGCACGGCCGCAGCCGGATCGGGGGCGGGCAGGCCCGCGAGCAGCCGCTCCAGCGCGGTGGTGAGCTCAGGCAGGCCCGCGCCGGTGAGGGCGCTGACGCCGACCGCGGGCACGTTGCCCATCGACGTCGCGGCGAGCCGCTCGCGCACGTCGGCCAGCACGGGAGCGGGGTCGGCGAGATCGGACTTGGTGACGGCGAGCAGCGCGTGCCGCACCCCCAGCGCGTCCAGCACGGCGACGTGCTCGGCCGTCTGCGCCGACCACCCGTCGTCGGCCGCGACGACCAGCAGCGCGGCCGGGACCGATCCGATGCCGGCGAGCATGTTGCCGATGAACCGCTCGTGGCCGGGGACGTCGACGACGGCGACCGTCCGGCCCGACGGCAGCGCCGCCCAGGCGAAGCCGAGGTCGATGGTGAGCCCGCGGCGCCGCTCCTCGGCCCAGCGGTCGGGCTCCATGCCGGTGAGCGCCCGGACCAGCGCGGACTTGCCGTGGTCGACGTGCCCGGCGGTGGCGATCACGTCCACTTCTCCGCCACCTCCAGCACCGCGTCGGCCAGCGCCTCGTCGTCCGTGGGGCCCAGGCTGCGCAGGTTGAGCAGGGTGCGGCCGTCCTCGAGGTAGCCGACGACCGGCCGGGCGCCCAGCCGCAGCGGCTCCGCGAAGGCGGCGGGCAGGGAGACCGCGACGCCGTCCAGCGGGTGCTCGGGCGCTCCTCCCCCGCCGACGCGGGCGGGTGCGTCGACGACGTCGGCATCGATCCCCGCGGCGGTGAGCCGTCCGGCCACGGCGCGCGCCCGGATCCGCAGCGCCCCGGGGTCGGCCGCGAGCAGTTGCTGCACGGGCGGGACCGGTCCCCGCAGCGTCGCCTCCAGGGCGGCGAGCGTCGTCTTGTCCACCCGGAGAGCGCGGTAGAGCGGATGCCGGCGCAGCCGCTGGACCAGCTCGGCGCGGCCCAGGACCAGTCCGGCCTGCGGGCCACCGAGCAGCTTGTCGCCGCTGGACAGGACGAGGTCGGCGCCGGCCGCGAGGGTCGACTGCAGGTCGGGTTCCTCGGGCAGCAGCGGGTGCGCCCGCAGGAGCCCCGAGCCGACGTCGGCGACCAGGGGGATCCCGGTGCCCGCCAGCGCAGGAGCCAGCTCCTCCGCCGACACCGCCCGGGTGAACCCGCGGACGACGAAGTTCGAGGGGTGCACCTTGAGCACCGCGCCGGTGTCGGGGCCCAGCGCTCGGCGGTAGTCCTCGACGGTGACCCGGTTGGTGGTGCCGACCTCGCGCAGCCGGGCGCCGGTGGCCTCCAGCAGCTCGGGGATGCGGAACCCGTCGCCGATCTCGACCAGCTCGCCCCGCGCGATGACCAGCTCCCGGCCCTGCCCGAACGCGGTGGCGACCAGCGCCAGCGCGGCAGCGCAGTTGTTCACCACGATCGCCGCCTCGGCCGCGGGGACGGCGTCGAGCAGGGCGCCGATCGCCGCCTCGCCGCGCGGACCGCGTCGCCCGGTGGTCAGGTCGAGCTCGACGTCGGTGGTGCCGGCCGCCGCGGTGATCGCCTCGACCGCGGCCGGCGACAGCGGCGCGCGGCCGAGGTTGGTGTGCACCAGCACGCCGGTGGCGTTGAGCACCGGCCGCAGGCTGCTCGCCGTCGGAGGCAGCGCCTCGAGGACGGCGGCGACCGCGTCGTCCGCCGGGAGCTCCCCGGCCCGGATCCTGCCCTGGACGCCGGTGATCGCCTCCTTGACCAGCTCGCGCCCCAGCCGCTCCGCCGCCGCCTGCACGGCGGGCTCGGCGAGCAGCGCGTCGGTGCGGGGCACCGAGCGCCGCGGGTCGTCGGTGGCGGGCTGGTCGGGCATCGCCCGCAGCGTAGGCGGGCGGACGGAGTGGCGGAGGCGGACGGGAATCGAACCCGCCTGACCGAGGTACTCGGCCACGTCGGCTTTAGAGGCCGCGGGGGCCACCAGACACCCTGACGCCTCCGCCGGGCAGCCTACGTGCCGGCGCGACGAGAACTGTCGGAGGTCGCTGCCAGCATCACGTCCGTGAACCGCACCGAGTCCCGCTCCCCCGCGCTCCTGCCGCCGGTCACCCTCACGCCCGAGGAGGCCGCCGCCGTCGCCGTGGCGCTGGCCGCCCAGCCCGACGGCCCGTTCGCCGACGCCGGCCGCGACGCGCTGGAGAAGGTGCTCAGGGTGCTCGAGCCCGATCCGCGGCGGCGTGCGGAGCTGGAGGAGGCCGGCCGGCGGACCAGCGCCCAGGTCAGCCGGTCCACCGCCGACCGGCAATCGCGATCGCGGCACCCCGCGGGGCGTGCGCGCCGCCTCCAGCCGGAGCCCACGCCGCCCCGGCTGGTGCTGCTGCCCGGCGGTCTCGACTAGCCGGTCGGGCCCGGTCGCCTGGTCGCCTGGTCGGGCACCCCGCGCCGGGGAGAACTAGCGTCGGCGGCGTGACGACGACTGCTCCGACGGTCCGGCTGACGCAGTACGCCCACGGCGGGGGCTGCGCCTGCAAGATCCCGCCCGGAGAGCTGGAGGCCGTGGTCGCCGGGCTGACCGCGCGCGGGCCGGCCGATCCCGCCGCCGAGCTCGTCATCGGCCTGGACGACGGCGACGACGCGGCGGTCGTCCGCATCGCCGGCGGCCAGGGCATCGTGCTGACCACCGACTTCTTCACGCCCGTGGTCGACGACGCGTACACCTTCGGCCGGATCGCCGCGGCGAACGCCCTCTCCGACGTGTACGCGATGGGCGGCACGCCTGTGGTCGCGGTGAACCTGCTGGGCTGGCCGCGCGACGTGCTCCCCGCCGAACTGGCCGCGGAGGTGCTGCGTGGGGGCCTGGAGGTGGCGCACGAGGCGGGCTGCCACGTGGGCGGCGGGCACTCCATCGACGACCCGGAGCCGAAGTACGGGATGGCGGTGACCGGCGTGGTCGACGTCGACCGGCTCGTCACCAACTCCGGCGCCGTGGCCGGCACCTCGCTCAGCCTGACCAAACCGCTCGGCGTGGGCGTGCTGAACAGTCGGATGAAGGCGACCGGCGAGGTCTCCGAGGAGGCCGTCGCCTCGATGACCGCGCTCAACCGCGAGGCCGGGCAGGCGGCGGTCGCCGCGGGCATCCGCGCCGGCACCGACGTCACCGGGTTCGGGTTGCTGGGCCACCTCTACAAGATGGCGCGGGCCAGCGGCGTCACCGCCGTCGTCGACGCCGCCGCCGTTCCCTATCTGACCGGTGCCCGCGAGGCGCTGGCCGCCGGGTTCGTCTCCGGCGGTACCCGGCGCAACCTGGACTGGGTGCGCCCGCACACCGACCTCTCCTCGGTGTCCGAGGACGAGGCGCTGCTGCTGGCCGACGCGCAGACCTCCGGCGGGCTGCTGCTCGGCGGCGAGGTGCCCGGCGCCCCGGTCATCGGCGAGTTCGTGCCCCGCGGGGAGCACGTCGTCGTCGTCCGCTGACCACTCCGGCGTGTCGGCACGGCGCGCCGGGGACCGGCACGGCGCCGCGCGCCGACCACTCGACCCAGCCTCCGGCCTCGTGCCAGCGTCCGGCCAGCCCAGGCGGGAGCGGTGCGTCCCGGCGGCGGATCGGCGAGGAGGACGACGTGGCGGTGCGGACGGCGGTGCGGACGGCGGCACGGACGGCGCTGGTGGCGGGGGTCGCGACCACCGCCGTGTGGGGTGGAGCAGGACCGGCCGCGGCGGCCTCCTCCGGCGATGCGGTGGGCACTCACAGCTGGCGGGTCAACGCCTTGTTCGCGGACCAGGACGCCGACCGGGGCGCCCTCGTCGAGGTGACCGTCACGGAGGTCGCCGCCAACCGGGCCACGGTGCGCGTCGGCCTGTTCCTCGACGGCTGGGTCTGCACCACGGACGGGCAGCCCGAGGTCGCCGACATCGTCCGCCTGGAGTCGGCCCGTGTCGTGGGCACGGTCGACTACAGCTGCTCCGCGGCGACCGGCGGTGGCCAGGGGCTGACCTCCGACGCTCTGCACGGCAGCGTGCTGGTCGACGCGGCCTGGGCCGGCGTGGGCGACCCCGTCGCGCAACCGCTGTTCGACGGTGCCGTCGGCCGCTACGTCGTCCGGGCGGCCGAGGTCTCCGCGACGGTGTCGCTGGAGGGCGATCTCTCGGCCGACCTGGGGGTGGACTCCGCCCAGCTGGCCCGGGAAGTGACCGTGTTCCCGCCCGGCCGCCTCCGCTGACCGCGATGGGCGGGGAGGTGGCCGGCGCGCCGGTCAGCGGCGAATCCGTGCCCCGCGGGGAGCGCGTCGTCGTCCGCTGAGGCATCAACCCCAGAAGGCGCGGGCTGCCTCGATCGTCGCCGCCGCCTGCGCCCGGCCGGCGCGCGCGGAGGGCTCGCGGGTGGCCGGGTCGAGCACGTTGCTGCCGAAGGCGGCCAGCGCCGCGTCGTCCGCGGTGATCACGTGCACCTCGGCGTCCTTCTCCTCCAGGATCTCGATCTCGCGGTCCAGGCCGGGGCCGAGCAGGCCACCGGGCATGCCGCGCGTCGGCGTCACCACGAGGACCTTCTCGCAGCCCGCCGCCAGATCGGCGTTCGTGACCGAGCGCATGCCGCCGTCCATCAGCCGCCGGCCGTTCACGGTCACCGGCGGCCAGACACCCGGGACGGCGCAGCTGGCGGTCACGGCGTCGAGCACCCGGACGTCCGAGGACGCGTCGAAGGGCAGGAACTCGCCGTCGGCGGTGTCCACGGCGGTGATGATCAGGCGCGCCGACGGCCACTCCGGGTCGCCGATCCGGCCCTCGATGATGGCCCGCCGCTGCGCCTCCGGCACGGAGTCCACCGTGAGCGCGAGCGCACCGAGACGGGCGCGGGCGTCCTGCTCGCCGGTGTTCCCCTTCATCGCCTCCGCGAAGGCCGCCATGGTCGAGACGCCGTCGAACTCGACCTTCAGCTCGCCGGTGGGCGGGAGCAGCTGGCGCTCGTAGAGCGACTGGAGCTCCTCACCCAGGCGCAGCTGCGCGCCCACGACGGAGCCGGCCGACGTCCCGACGACCAGGTCGGCCTGCCGGACGTCGACGCCCTCGGCGGCCCAGCCGCTGAGCAGCCCGAGCTCCCAGGCGATGCCGGCGACGCCGCCGCCTCCGAGAACGAGTGCACGTGTCGCCATCGAGCGGGCTCCTTGCGTCGACCGGGTGGGATCAGCGCCAGGCTAGAGGCGCGGTCAACCACCCGCGTCGCTGGCTCGCGGCGGCTCGGTTAGCGTCCGGTCATGCTCGCTGCCTTCGTCTCGACGCCTGCCCCGGAGGACCCGCTCTCCGTCCTGGAGGTCGGTGAGCGCCCCGAGCCGGTGGTTCCCGACGGCTGGACGACGATCCAGGTCAAGGCCGTCTCCCTCAACCACCACGACCTGTTCAGCCTGCAGGGCATCGGCCTCCCGGCCAAGCGGATGCCGATGATCCTGGGCACTGACGCCGCCGGCATCGACGAGGACGGCAACGAGGTCGTCGTCCACGGCGTCATCGCCAGCCCCGACTGGATGGGCGACGAGACGCTCGACCCGAAGCGGTCGCTGCTGTCCGAGGTCCACCAGGGGTCGATGGCCGAGCGGGTCGCCGTCCCCCGCCGGAACCTGCTGCCCAAGCCGGCCGGCCTGTCCTTCGCCGAGGCCGCCTGCCTGCCCACGGCCTGGCTGACCGCCTACCGGATGCTCTTCGTCCGGTCGGGCCTGCGCCCCGGGCAGACCGTGCTGGTCCAGGGGGCCAGCGGCGGCGTCGCGACCGCGCTGATCGTGCTGGGCCGCGCCGCCGGCTACCGGATCTGGGTGACCGGCCGCAGCGAGGACAAGCGCGCCGCCGCGCTCGCGCTGGGCGCGGAGCAGGCGTTCGAGAGCGGCGCCCGGCTGCCCGAGCGGGTGGACGGCGTCATGGAGACCGTCGGCAAGGCGACCTGGAGCCACAGCATCAAGTCGCTCAAGCCCGGCGGCGTGCTCGTCACCTCCGGTGCGACGACCGGCTACGACCCCGGCGCCGAGCTCAACCGGGTCTTCTTCACCCAGCTGTCGGTCATCGGCTCGACGATGGGCACCAAGGACGAGCTGGAAGCCCTCATCCGGATGTGCGCGGTCACCGGCATCCGCCCGCAGATCGACGTCGAACTGCCGCTGACCGAGGCACGGGAGGGCTTCGCCCGGATGTCCGAGGGCCGGACGAACGGGAAGATCGTCTTCACCCTCTGACGGTGGGGCTGCGTCGTCGGCGTCAGTGCACGAGCTTGAGGCCGACGACGCAGCCGATGAGCCCGATGATCAGCAGAATCTTCGCCAGCGACACCGGCTCGGTGCCGTTCGCCATCGCGTAGACGACGGTGATCGAGGCGCCGATGCCCACCCAGACCGCGTAGGCCGTGCCCACGGGCAGCTCGCGCATCGCATACGCCAGGCCCACCATGCTCAGCACGACGGCGACGGCGAAGACGATCGTGGGGACGAGCCGGGTGAACCCGGCGGACTTGCCCAGGGCGGTGGCCCAGACGGCTTCGAGCACCCCGGACAGGACGAGCACGGTCCACGCCATCGAGAACTCCTCTGGCGCCGTCTTGTCGCACACCGGGTACGGCACCGCTCGTCCGGGAGCCTGCGTCGTGGCTCCCGAGCAGCCTCTCACGCGCACTCCCGTCAATGTCAGTTGACACCTCGCCGCGACGCAACCTAGGTTGACAGCCATGACGGACACGGCACAGGTGGCCTCGGCGGCCAGCAGCAAGGACCCCGCCGTCGGGCTGGCGGCGGTCCGCTCGCTGCGGGTCCTCGTAGAGCGCCTCGAGGAACTCCAGGTCGGCAACGCCCGCGAGCAGGGCTGGACGTGGGAGCAGATCGCCGAGCGCCTCGGTGTCAGCCGGCAGGCCGTCCACAAGAAGCACGCACGCGGCCGCGGGCCGCTCCGACGGAGGGACTGACCATGTTCGAGCGCTTCACCAGCGAGGCCCGCGCGGTGGTCGAGGACGCCCAGCACCAGGCGCGGGAGCTGCGGCACGACCGGATCGGCACCGAGCACCTGCTGCTCGCCCTGCTGGACCAGGCCGGCACGACCTCGGCCGCGGCGCTCGCCCGGCACGGGCTGACCCGCAGCGGGGTTGCCGCCGACGTCGTCCGGCTCTCCGGCGGCGAGGAACTGGACGCGGCGGCGCTGACCTCGCTCGGCATCGACCTGGATGCGGTGCGCGGCTCCGTCGAGGCGGCCTTCGGCCCCGGTGCGCTGGACGGGCCCGGCGCCCGACCGCGCCGGCGCGGGCACATCCCGTTCACGCCGAGGGCGAAGAAGGTCCTCGAGCTCTCGCTGCGCGAGGCCATCGCGCTCCAGTCGCGCGCCATCACCGACGGCCACGTCCTGCTGGGTCTGCTCCGCGAGGGCGAAGGCCTGGCGGCGAAGGTGCTGGCCGATCGAGGCGTCGACCTCTCGGCCCTGCGTGACGAGCTCAGGCTCGCGCTGAACTCCTGAGCACCGGCCCGCGCAGCAGCACCACCGCGGCGATCGCGGCCAGCGCGGCGGCGATCGCGGCCCCGGCGAAGACGGTGTGCAGCTGGGTGAGCAGCGCGGCGTCCGTCGCGATGTCGTAGGCGGCGCAGTCGGCCGGCGTCTGCGGGCACAGGTCGACGGGCGAGCCGATCGCGTCGATCTCCGCGGTGAACCGCTGCAGCGCCACGGCGGTGAGCAGCGACAGCCCGGCCAGCATGCCGACGGTGCGGGCGACGACGGCCAGCGCGCTGGCGCTGCCGTGCACCTCGGCCCGGGTGACACCCAGCAGGACGGTGTTGACCGGGGCGATCGCGAGGCCGAAGCCCAGGCCCGCCGCCAGCAGGACGACGGTCGACATCGCGCCGTCCAGCGAGCGCGCGTCCCACCCGGTCATCGCGAGGAAGGCCAGGGCGGTGAGCGCCATCCCGCCCGCGGCGATCCACCGCGGGGCGACGAACCGGCACAGCCAGCCGCCGGCCACGGCGCCGGCCGGCACGGCCACCAGGAGCCTCAGGAGGACCAGCGCCGCCCCCAGCTGGTCGCCGGGCGTCGTCGTGGCGCGTGCGAAGAGGGGGATGTCGACCAGCGCGGCGACCAGCGCCGCACCGACGAACAGGTTCACCAGCAGCGCGCCCCAGGCACCGATCGGACGCAAGGCGTCCAGCGGCAGCACCGGGTCGGCGGCCCGCCGTTCGTGCAGCACGAAGAGCACCGCCGCGATCACGGCCAGCGGGAGCAGCAGCCAGCCGTGGGCGACCACCTGCTCCCCGCCCTCGGCCGCGGCGAACGCCCAGACCAGGCTGCCCAGCGCGACGACGGCGAGGGCCGACCCGACGACGTCGACCTCGCGGACCACCTGCGGCAGACCGCGCAGCGGCAGGACCGCGCGCTCCGGCGTGACGAGACTGCGGGCGACGAGCGCGACGCCGGCGACCAGGGCGGTCAGCACCAGCGGCGTCGTCCAGCCGAGCGGGTCCACGAGGGGGACGTAGAGCAGGCCGAGGGTGACGTCCTCCTCCAGCACGGCGGGCGCCCCGAGGTGCAGGGCCAGCGCGCCGAAGGCCACCAGGCCGAGCACCAGTCCGACCAGGTCGGGGCGCCGGCTGCGACCGGTGAGCAACGCGCCGACCGCGAGGGCCAGGCCCAGCAGCAGGTTCAGCCAGAAGATCGCCCGCCAGTCCGCGAAGGCCAGGACGGCGGCCCCGGCCAGCGGCCCGAGGACCGCGCCGGCCTCCTGCACCGCACCGACGACACCCAGCGGCATCGCCCGGCGGTCCGGGGGCCACCGGTCGGCGACCAGCGCCAGGGTCGCCGGCACCAGCCCGCCGGCACCGACCCCCTGCAGGCCCCGGCCGATCACGGCCGGCCCCAGGTCGACCGCCGTCGCCGTCAGCAGGGAGCCGAGGGCGAACAGCAGCAGACAGCCGACGAGCACGGGGAGCCGGCCGCGCAGGTCGGCCAGCCGGCCCAGCAACGGCAGCGTCGCGGTGTAGCCCAGCAGGAAGCCACCGACGATCGGGGTGGCCCGCTGCAGCTCGTCGAGCGAGACGCCCACCCCGGCCAGGATGTCGGGCAGCGCCAGGACGACGACGTAGGTGTCGGCGGCCGTGACCAGCACGGCGAGGGTCGCGAGGGCGACCAGCGGCAGTCCGGGGACCGGCGCGACGGCGGGCGCCGCCGGCTCAGTCGGTGGGCGGTGCGGTGATCTCGACATCGGCGCCGAAGTCGCTGAGCTCGACGATGAAGGTGGAGTCCTCGCTGCTGAAGAACGGCCCGGTCAGCTCGACGCGGCGCAGCTCCCCGGTCTCGGTCGCGATGGACAGCTGCGCCTCCACCGGGCGGCTGGGGTCCTCGCTGGTGAGGATCTGCTCGACGAGCTCACCGGGCAGCTCGGCGGTCACCTCGCGGACGACCTCACCCCCGACCCGCCGCTCGTCGCCCAGCTCGGCGGAGCCGGCCTGCTCCAGCAGCTGGGAGATGCCGGTCTCGGGGTCGAGCAGCTCACCGGGGTCCCCGAAGCCGAAGTCCGCGGGCTCGATGACGTCGAACGACGAGGCGAACGGCAGCAGCGCGTACACGGTGCCGTCGACCGAGACGACGTCCAGGTCGAGGGTGTTGCCCGCCACGCGCACCTGCAGCGTGCCGTCGAACGAGGCCGGACGGGCGACGTCGCCCTCGCCCCCGACCAGCAGGGTGCCGGTGTCCGGCGCGCCCTCGCTGTCGAGCTGGAAGTGCACGGTCTCGGCGTCGTCGAGGGTGTCCTCGGCCCGCTGCAGCAGGTCCGCGGCCGTCTCCTCCGGCTCGTCGCTCCCACCGCAACCGGCGAGCACCGGCCCGGTGAGGAGGGTGCACGCGAGCACGACCCCCGCGCGGCGCAACGACATGACGACCTCCCTGTGGCGGGCGTGCCCCCGGCATCCCGACGGCGCACAGTAGCGCGCCGCCGTCCTCAGGACGCCGCAGCGCTCCGGGCGGCGATCTGCGCCGCGAGCTTCGGCTGCGCCTTGACCGGCAGGTACCGCACGGCGGGCGCCAGCTCGGGCAGCCGCTGCTTCTGGGTCATGACGATCCGGAAGGCCGTCTCGACGGTGACCCCGTGGTCGGGGCGGGCAACGATCTCCACGGCGTCACCCGCGCCGACCTCGCCGGTCTCGAGCACCCGGAGGTAGGCGCCCGTGGCGCCGTGCGCGGCGAAGCGCTTGACCAGGTCGGGGATGCCCCAGAAGCGGGCGAAGTTGGCGCACGGGGTGCGCCAGGCGGTCACCTCGAACAGCGCCGTCCCGACCCGCCAGCGCTCCCCCAGGACGGCGTTGCGCAGGTCGACGCCGGACGTGCGGAGGTTCTCGCCGAAGCGGCCCGGTGGGAGCTCGCGACCGAGCTCGGCGATCCACCAGTCGGCATCCTCCTGGGCGTAGGCGTAGACCGCCTGCCCCTCGCCACCGTGGTGCTTCTTGTTGACCTGGACGTCGCCGTCCAGGCCGAGCTCGTGGACGGCGACCCGGCCGGTCACCGGGCGCTTGTCGATGCCGCTGCGGTTGGGCCGCTTGTCCGGCAGGGGCAGCAGGTCGGTGCCCGGGACGCAGACCGCGTCGACCCGCCCGGTCACTTCTTGGAGGCGGTGGACTCGTTGGTGGAGAGCGCGGCGACGAACGCCTCCTGGGGGACCTCGACGCGGCCGACCATCTTCATCCGCTTCTTGCCCTCCTTCTGCTTCTCCAGCAGCTTCCGCTTGCGGGTGATGTCACCGCCGTAGCACTTGGCGAGGACGTCCTTGCGGATCGCGCGGACGGTCTCGCGGGCGATGACCCGGGAGCCGACGGCGGCCTGGATGGGCACCTCGAACTGCTGCCGCGGGATGAGCTCGCGCAGCTTGCCGGCCATCATCACGCCGTAGGAGTAGGCCTTGTCCTTGTGCACGATCGCGCTGAACGCGTCGACGGCCTCGCCCTGCAGCAGGATGTCCACCTTGACCAGGGAGGACTCCTGCTCGCCGGCCTCCTGGTAGTCCAGGCTCGCGTAGCCCCGGGTCTTGGACTTCAGCGCGTCGAAGAAGTCGAAGATGATCTCGCCGAGCGGCAACTGGTAGCGCAGCTCGACGCGGGACTCCGACAGGTAGTCCATGCCACCGAGCTGGCCGCGCCGGCTCTGGCACAGCTCCATGATTGCGCCGGTGTAGTCGCTGGGCGCGATGATCGTGGCGTTGACGATCGGCTCGAAGACCTTGTCGATCTTGCCCTCGGGCCAGTCGCTCGGGTTGGTCACGGTGAGCTCGCTCTGGTCCTCCATGACCACCCGGTAGACGACGTTGGGGGCGGTGGAGATCAGGCTGATGCCGGCCTCGCGCTCCAGCCGCTCGCGGACGATCTCCAGGTGCAGCAGGCCGAGGAAGCCGACGCGGAAGCCGAAGCCCAGGGCGGCGGACGTCTCGGGCTCGTAGGTGAGCGCCGCGTCGTTGAGCAGCAGCTTGTCCAGGGCCTCGCGCAGCAGCGGGTAGTCGCTGCCGTCGATCGGGTAGAGCCCGGAGTAGACCATCGGCTTCGGGTCGCGGTAGCCGCCGATCGACTCCGCGGCCGGCTTGTGCTGGAGGGTGACGGTGTCTCCGACGCGGGACTGGCGGACGTCCTTCACCCCGGTGATGAAGTAGCCGACCTCGCCCACCCCGAGGCTCTGCACCGGCTTGGGCTCCGGGGAGATGACGCCGATCTCGAGCAGCTCGTGCGTGGCGCCGGTCGACATCATCTTGATCTTGTCCCGCGCCGAGATCCGGCCGTCGACCACGCGCACGTAGGTGATGACGCCGCGGTAGATGTCGTAGACCGAGTCGAAGATCATCGCCCGCGCGGCGCCGTCGGCCTCGCCGATGGGTGCCGGAATGCGGTCGACGATCAGATCGAGCAGCTCGGGCACGCCGACGCCGGTCTTCCCGCTGACCCGGAGCACGTCGTCGGGCTCGCAGCCGATGATGTGTGCGATCTCCTCGGCGTACCGCTCGGGCTGCGCGGCCGGCAGGTCGATCTTGTTCAGCACCGGGATGATCGTGAGGTCGTTCTCCAGGGCCAGGTACAGGTTGGCCAGGGTCTGCGCCTCGATGCCCTGGGCGGCGTCGACCAGGAGGACCGCGCCCTCGCAGGCGGCCAGCGACCGGGACACCTCGTAGGTGAAGTCCACGTGGCCCGGGGTGTCGATCATGTCGAGCACGTACTCGGTGCCCGTGTGCGCGCCAGAACGCGGCGTCCACGGCAGCCGGACGTTCTGGGCCTTGATGGTGATGCCGCGCTCGCGCTCGATGTCCATCCGGTCGAGGTACTGGGCGCGCATGTGCCGGCCCTCGACGAGTCCGGTGACCTCGAGCATCCGGTCGGCCAGCGTCGACTTGCCGTGGTCGATGTGGGCGATGATGCAGAAGTTCCGGATGAGGGCCGGATCGGTGGCAGCAGGAGTCGTCACAGTGCACCCATCGTCCCACGCCGGGCGGACGGGGAAAGCAATTGCCCGGGACGACGTCGTGGCGGGCGGTTCAGCGGTGTCCCTGCCCGGCAGCCCACGCCTCCCCTACGCCCACCTCCCCGATGGGTTGCGGTCGGCGATCGACGCGGCGCTGGGGTCCCCGGTGGAGTCGGTGTCGCCCCGGTCCGGCGGCTTCTCGCCCGGCCCTGCGGTGGTCGTGAGCTGCGCGGACGGCGGACGGGCGTTCGTCAAGGCGGTCGGGACGCCGCTGAACCCGGAGACCCCGGCGCTGATGCGCGCGGAGGCGGAGGTCACCGCCCGACTGCCGGCGGCCCTGCCGGTTCCCGCCCTGCGCGCGCACCTGGAGTGGGCCGACGGTGCCGACGAGTGGGTCGCGCTGGTGTTCGACGTCTTCGACGGCGAGGCAGCGCCCCTGCCGTGGACGCCGCGGACGGCGGCCGTGGCCGTCGCCGGGCTGACCGAGCTCGCCCGGTCGGCGACACCCTGCCCGATCGCCGGGCTGCCCACGCTGGCCGAGCGGGTGGACATGGCGCTGTCGTCGTGGGCGCGGCTGGCCGCCGATCCGCCGGACGATCTCGACCCCTGGGAGGACGCACGACTGGACTGGCTCGGCGAGGTGCCCGACCGGCTCGCCGCCGCCGGCTGGCTGGGCGGCGACACCCTGGTGCACGGCGACCTGCGGGCGGACAACCTGCTGATGGGGCCGGGGAACACGGTGGCCTTCGTCAACTGGCAGAAGGACCTCGCCCTCCCCACCACTCGCAAGCTCGCGGCGGGCCCCTGGGCGAGGCCGGCCAGGGCGGTGTGGATCCCGAGTGGCTGGTGGGCCGCTCGCCCCTCGTCGCCGCCGCGGACCCCCGCCAGGTGACCGACCTGGTGCTCGCGATGACCGGGATGTGGGCGTCGAGCATGCGCCGCCCGGCGCCGCCCGGGCTGCCCACCCTCCGGGCGTTCCAGCGGCACTTCCACACCGCCGCGCTGGCCTGGGGCGTCCGACGCGTGGCGGCCGGGCTGGTCTGACCGCCGCCGGTTGGGCCCGGCGGGCGGGACTGGTATCTTGTGAGGCCGGTCCGCTGGGCGCTTCGCCGTGCCCCGGACGCACTGTCGAACTCATCCCCTCCAGACTCTCGAGGCTCACGCGTGGCGAACATCAAGTCCCAGCTCAAGCGGATCAAGACCAACGAGAAGGCGCGTCAGCGCAACGTCGCGGTCAAGTCCGCCCTCAAGACGGCCGTCCGGCGCGTCCACAAGGCCGCTGACTCCGGCGACGCCGCCGCCGCGGCCAGCGCCTTCCAGGTCGCCGCCAAGCAGCTCGACAAGGCCGCCAGCAAGGGCGTCATCCACAAGAACCAGGCCGCCAACCGCAAGTCGGGTCTGGCGAAGCTCACCGCCGGCCTCTGAGCCGGCGCCCGCGTCCACGTGACGCGGACGTGCACGAGCCCCTCCCCCTGCGGGGACGGGGCTCGTTCGCGTTCCGGAGGGCTGTGACGGCCGAGCGTCAACGGCCGGCGGGGACGCGGCCCCTGCCCGTGGCGGCGCGGATGTCGACGATGCGGCGCACCGCGCGCTCGAGCGCGTAGTCGGCGCTGGCCGCCACGCCCTTCACGTCCGCGTTCAGCTCCGCGGTCACGCCGATGGCCTGCTGCAGGCCGTCGATGCTCCAGCCGCGCGACTGGGCCTGTGCCTTCTTGACCTTCCACGGCGGCATCTTCAGCGTGCGGGCGAGCTCGCCGGGGTTCGTCGAGCTCAGCGACGCGACCCGCGCTGCGGTGCGGACGCCGTCGGCGATGGCGTCGGCGATGAGCACGTGGGCGACCCCGCGCTGCAGCGCCCAGCGCAGCATCTCCAGGGAACCCTGCCGGTCGCCGACCAGGACCCGCTCGGCGACGGTGAAGCCGGTGACCTCGGCCTGGCCCCGGTGGAACCGCGCCACGGCGTCGCCGTCGATGGTCCCGCCGAAGTCCGACACCAGCTGGCTGGCCGCCGCGGAGAGCGCACGCAGGTCGTTGCCGACGGCGTCGACCAGGGCCGTGAGGGCATCGGCGGTGATCCGGCCGCCGAACGTGCGCACCTCGTTGCGGACGAATGCGGCGCGGTCGCCGGCGGAGCTGATCTTCGGGCACTCGTCCACCGCGGCGCCGGCGGCGACGAAGGCCTTGACCAGCGCCTCGTTGCGCTTGCCGCCGGAGTGGACGATGACCAGCGTGATCTCCGGGTCGGGGTCCTTGGCGTAGGCCGTGAGCGCGTCGGCCAGCGCGCCGGCGGCCTCGTGCACCCCGGTGACGACGACCAGGCGGTGCCCACCGAACAGCGACGGCGCCAGCACGTCGGCCAGCTGGCCGGTCAGCAGGCCCTGCGCGGCCAGCTCGTGCAGCTCGGCGTCGGGATGACGCTCGACCACCGCTGTCCGCACGGCGGTGACCGCACGGGACCGGAGGAGCTCCTCCTCACCGGTGACCACCCGCAGGCGCGAGAGCGGGGGCACGGATGCGGCGGCTGGCACGACTGCATGGTGCCACGCAGGAACGACAACCCCTTCCCTGCTCCGGTGCGACGACGCGGGTGCCCGGGCCGGTCTCAGCCGCGCCGGACCGCGTAGTGCGCGAAGACGGTGCCGGTGGCCGACGGGCGCAGCGAGAGCAGGTCGAGGCGCCGGGATGACGGCCCCTCCTGGAACAGCCGCCGTCCGCTGTGCGCGATCGCGGGTGCGATGACCAGCCGCAGCTCGTCGACCAGCCCGCTCTCCAGGAGGGACTGGGCGAGGGAGATGCTCCCGTGCACGCCGATGTCGCCGCCCCGCCCGGCTCGCAGCCGCGCCACGTGGTCCTCGGCCGGGCCCTGCACCGCCACGGCGCCCGACCAGGGGACCGACAACGGCGCCGATGTGAAGACATGCTTCGGCGTGCCGTTGATGAAGCCGGCGAACGGCTCGACATCGGACGTCGGCCAGTAGCCGGCCCAGTAGTCATAGGTGCCGCGGCCCAGCAGCACGTCGGTCTGGGAGGAGATGACCTCGGCCAGGTTGTCGAAGACGTCCTCGTCCACGTCGAACATCCAGTCACCGGGCTCCTCGGCGACGCCGTCGAGCGCCATGAGTTCGTACAGAACCACCTTGCGCACCGCGTTCTCCTGTCAGTCGGACCTCGTGGCAGTGGAGACGGCAGCCGGCGGGCCGGCTCATCGGTCGGTCCCGCGGGCGGCCACCCCCCAGTCGTCCGAGGAGCCGACGACGGCGAGGTCACCCCCTCGATCGGTCCGGTGCACACGCATCCCCGCCCCCTCCAGGATCTCCAGCAGGGAGCGCGTCGGGTGCCCGTAGGTGTTGTCCGCCCCGACGGAGATGAGCGCCACCCGGGCACCGGTGACCGTGAGGAAGCCGGGATCGGCGTCCGCGCTGCCGTGGTGCGGGACCTTGAGCACGTCGGCGCGCAGATCGACACCGCTGGTCCGCAACCGGGCCTCCGCTGCTGCGCCGAGGTCACCGGTCAGCAGGATCCGCACGCCCCGGACGGTGGCCCGCACGACCATGGACAGGTCGTTGGCCTCCGCGGCCGCGGTGGCCCGCGCCGGCTCGGGAGCGAGGACCTCCAGCGCCACCGCGTCCTCCTGCCTGGTCTCGCCGGGCAGCAGCAGGGTGCGCTCGGCTCCCGCCCTCCGGATCAGGGCGTCGACGGCGGGCACGCGGTCGTCGGCCGGGGACAGCGCCCCGGTGGCCACCGTCCCGACCTCGCGGCCGTCGAGCGCACCGGCCAGGCCACCGACGTGGTCGGCATCCAGATGGGACAGCAGCACCAGCGGGAGGCGCTCGATCCCCAGCTCCTCCAGGCACCGGTCGACAGCTGCGACGTCGGGGCCGGCGTCCACGAGCACTCCCGCACCCGGACCGGTGGGGAGCACCAGGGCGTCACCCTGCCCCACGTCGCAGGCGACGACCACGGTGTCCGGCGGAGGCCAGCCTCGCACCGCCTGGCGCACCGGCCACCCGACCACGATCAGCCCGGTGAGCACGGCCAGGGCCAGCGGCCGGAGCCGGGGGAACCGCCACAGCGCCCCGCCGGCACCGGCCAGCAGCACCGCGAGGAGCACCGCACCGACCGCTCCGGCGGGCCAGCCCGGCGCGGCGTCGGGAAGTCCTGCGGCGCGCTCGGCGACGAGGACCAGCCAGCGCGTCGGCCACCCGGCGCACCAGACCAGGACGTCGCTCGCCGGCCCGGACACCGGGCCCAGGACCGTCGCGAGGATGCCGAGAACCGTCGCCGGCGGTACCGCGGGAGCTGCCAGCAGGTTGGCCGGAAGCGTCACGAGACTCACCGTCCCCGACAGCGCCGCGACCAGTGGCGCCGTCGCCAGTCCGGCGGCTGCGCTGACCGCGAGGGCATCGGCGACGAGCGGCGGCCAGCCGCGTTCCCGGAGCCGGCGCGACCAGGCCGGCGCCAGCAGGACGATGGCCGCGGTGGCGAGGACGGAGAGCGCGAACCCGGGATCCCGCGCCAGGCCCGGGTCGACCAGCAGCAGGACGCACACCGCTGCCCCCAGCGCGGGCACCGCGACCCGCACCCGGCCGGACGCCAGGGCCAGCAACGTGACCGCGCCCATGGCGGCCGCGCGCAGGACGCTGGGCTCCGGCCGGGCGAGCACGACGAAGCAGACGAGGGCGGCGCCACCGGCCAGCGCCTGGACCCGGCGGTCGACGGCCCGTCTGCGCAGCGGCCACAGGACCGCGGTGATCACGATCGCGACGTTGGCCCCCGACACCGCGGTCAGGTGCGAGAGCCCGGCTCGCCGGAACTCCTCGTCGAGCACCGGATCCAGCTGCCGGGTGTCACCGACCACGAGGCCCGGCAGCAACCCGCCCGGACGCGGTTCGAGCACCCGGGCCGCGGACCGGGCCAGCCCGTCGCGCAGCCCCCCGGCCATCCGCTGCCAGGAGCCCGGAGCCCCGACGGCGGTCGGCGGCCCCCGTACCGAGAGCACCGCCACGACGTCGTCCCCACCCCGGGGTGGCGCGGCGACGGCCTGTGCCTGCACCGGCTGGCCGGGTAGCAGCTCGCGCCATCCCTCCCCCGGCGCGAAGAGCAGAACCGCCGCGTCGAGGACCTGGACCCGCTCGCCGTCGCGGACGGCGGTGACCGTCGCGTCGGCGACGACCCTGGGCCGGCCACTGCCGGTGAGGAGGTGCGGATCCCCGTCCAGGTGCAGGTCCACCGTGACGGCCCGGTGGTCGTCGGCCAGCGCCCGGAGGGGTGAGGCCTCGCGCGCCGCGCCACGGACCGCGGACGTCCCGCCGGCGACCGCGACCGCGGCGAGGACGGCGAGCAGCACCGTCGCCGCGGCCGTTCCGCGCCGGCGCGCGCACCCGGCCGCGACGAGCGCCCCGATCGACGCCAGACCCAGCAGCGGCGGTGCCAGGAAGGGTGCCGCCAGGCTGACCGCCCACACCGCGCCGGACACCGGGACCAGCCTGAGGTCGATCCACTGCCAGCGACCGTCCGCGGCCTCCGCCGGGTCGCCCGGTCTCACACGCGCACCAGCTCGGCCAGCTCCGCGGCAGTGGTGGGACCGATGCCCGGGACGTCGTCGAGCTGGTCGACGCTCCGGAACGGGCCCTCCGCACCGCGGTGGGCCACGATGCGCTGGGCCAGCACCGGTCCGATCCCCGGCAGTGCGTCGAGGTCCTCGGCCGTCGCGGTGTTGAGGTTCACCGGTCCCCCGGCGCCACCCGCGGCCGTCGGCGGGCCGGCCACCGCTCCGGGCACGCCGACGGCGATCTGCTGGCCGTCGGCCAGGACGGCTGCGAGGTTGACCGCGGCCGGATCGGTACCCGGCAGCAGTCCGCCGGCGGCCTCGATGGCGTCGGCGACCCGGGACCCCGTCGGCACCGTGACCAGTCCGGGGCGCGCCACGAGGCCGACCACCGCCACCACCACCGGGGTCGCGGTGCCGGCCGCCTCGCCCACCGCTGGGGACGCCGTCGGTGCGCCCGTCCCCGCGGTGGTCGCCCCGGTGGTCGACGCGGTGTTCGGCGCTCCCGTCGAGGCGCTGTCAGGCGGAGCCGGTGGCACCGGTTCGATCCGGGGCCGGTCCAGCCAGGTCCAGCCGACGAGCAGGAGAGCGGCCAGCAGCCCGGCGGTCCAGAGCGACCGGGCACCCACCCGTCCCGGATCCCACCGCGCCGTGGGTCCGGGGAGCCGGTGCCTTCCGGTGCCGGACGGCCGGTCGACGGACGCCCCGTCGGCCTCGTAGCCGGGCTCGTAGCCGGGCTCGTGCTGGCCGCCCGGTCCGGTGGCGGGGCCGGCGTCGTCGTCCTCGGGCACCCAGCCGCCCCGTGACCCGTCGTCCAGCAGTGCCCTCAGGCGGGCGCGGATGACATCGGCATCGTCGGATCGGCGAGAGCTCTGGCGCACTCCGCGGACGCTAGGAAGCCGGCTGCCCGTGCAGCAGCCACCGACCGCATCTGTGGACGGACCGGCCACCTGTGGACGCCGCGGGTCCCTCGTCGTGCAGGTCGGTCAGGGTGCCGCCATGCCCGTGCGCAGCGCTGGTGCCGTGTCGTCCGGGGGGCCGTCAGCCCTCTGGTGTCGACTCCTGACCGGTCTCCGGAGCCGGTGGCTCCACGCCCTCGGCCGGGCTCGGCCCGTCCGGTGCCGTGTCGGCGTCCTCCGGCGCGGGGGCCACGACGACACCGATCGCTCCGGGGCCGACGTGCGCCCCGATGGCGGCACCCAGCTCGCTCACGTGCAGCTCGACCAGGGACGGCACCCGCTCGCGCAGGTCGGCCGCCAGCCGCTCGGCCTTGGCCGGCGCGGCGAGGTGGTGCACCGCCAGGGAGACCGGTTTCCCCCCGACCTCGTCGACGACCCGCTGGACCAGCCGGCTCAGGGCCCGCGCCGAGGTCCGCACCTTCTCCAGCGGCACCACGCGGCCGTCCAGCACGTGCAGCACGGGCTTCACCGCGAGCGCCGATCCCAGCAGGGCGGCCGCCGGTCCGATGCGCCCGCCCCGCCGCAGGTGCTCCAGGGTGTCGACGACGAAGAAGGTCCGGGTGGCGGCGGCCGTGCGGCGGGCCGCATCGGCGACCGCGGCGGCGTCCGCTCCGGCTGCGGCGGCCCGGGCGGCCGCCAGCACGGCGAAGCCGTTCCCCATCGCCGCCGAGCGGGAGTCGACCACGGTGACGATGTGCTCCCCGACCTGGGAGGCGGCCAGCCGGGCGGCGTCCCAGGTGCCCGAGAGCTCCGCGGAGAGGTGGATGGAGACCAGCCGGTCCGCCCCCGCGTCCAGGAGCCGCCGGTAGGCCGCCACGAAATCGCCCGGCGTGGGCCGCGAGGTGGAGACCCGCCCGCCACGGGTGTTGAGCACCCGGGCGACGTCGTCGGGGCCGATGGACCCGCCCTCGGTCCCGGAGTGGCCGGCCAGCACCACGTAGAGCGGAACCACGTCGATGCCGTAGCGCTCGAGGACGTCTGGCGGCAGGTAGGCCGTCGAATCGGTCACGACGGCAACGGGCACGCGGCGAGGCTAGCTGGCCGCCGCCGATGTCCCGGTCATCACCGGTGCGCCGCAGGCTGTGCAGCGACGGGGAGCGAGTGCCCGGCGGCTGGTCAGATGACCGCGTCGGCGTCGGAGATGGGGCCGGCGGCACCCTCCTCCGGGTTCGCGCCCGCCCGGACGGGGACGTCCCCGCCGGTCGCGGTCGCCCGGTGGCCGGCACCGTTGCCGTCCTGCACGGAACCCTTCGGAGCCGCGACACCCTTCGGCGCCGCGACGTTGTGCCGCAGGAGCCGCCAGGAGCCGGACTGCTCCTGGAGCTCGCTCCAGGAGCAGTTGCCCAGCGGTCCGAACAGCCGGCGCTGCGCGGGCCCGAGCCCCAGCAGCCGCTCGATGAGCCGCCCGCTGGTGCCCCCGTGCGTCACGATCACCGCAGCAGGGGCCGGTGGGAGCGCGGCCACCGCGGCGAGAGCCCGTGCGGCGACCTCCTCGGGCTCTTCTCCCCCGCGCCCGCGCACCGGGCGCCCGGCGAGCCAGTCGGCGTACTGCTCCGGGTACCGGTCGGCCACCTCGTCGCGGGTCAGCCCCTCCCAAGTGCCCATGCCGCTCTCGCGCAGCCCGGGGTCCAGGAGCAGCTGCACACCGAGGAGCCGGGTGAGCGCGGCTGCGGTGTCCGCGGCGCGCTCGAGGTCGCTGGAGAGCACCACGGCGTCGGCGCCGAGCACGGCCGAGGCGATCAGGTGCGGCGCGGCGTCGAGGGCCTGGCGGCGGCCCACGTCGTCCAGCGGTGGGTCCATCCGGCCCTGGAAGCGGCCGGCCGCGTTCCACTCGGTCCGGCCGTGCCGCCAGAGGATCAGCCGGCGTACGGGCAGCTCCAGCGGCGTCGGGGAACCGCTCACCGGTCGGGGGTCTCCTGAGCTGCCGTGCCGTCCTCCGGGGCCGAGGCCTCGTCCGCCTCCGGCGGCGGGAGGGCGCTGTCCACGAACGGGATGGTCGGGCAGTCCTTCCACAGCCGCTCGAGGGCGTAGTAGGCGCGCTCCTCGGCGTGCTGGACGTGGACGACGACGTCGACGAAGTCGAGCAGCACCCAGCGGGCCTCGGACACGCCCTCGCGGCGCACCGGCTTGAGCCCGTGCTCGCGCAGGCGCTCCTCGACCGCGTCCACGATGGCCTGCACCTGGCGCTCGCTCGGCGCCGACGCGAGGACGAAGGCGTCGGTGATCGCCAGCCGGTCGCTGACGTCGATGATCGAGACGTCAGTGGCGAGCTTGTCGGCGGCCGCCTGAGCGGCGAGCTGCGCGGTGTCCCGCGCCTCGGCCGAGGCGGTCATCTGGGTACCTCCTGGAGGTCGGATGGGGTGTCGGTGTCGGGTGGGGTGCCGGGTGCGCTGCCGGTGCCGGAAGTGGGAGCAGGGGCCGGCGGTGGGCGGTCGTAGGTCGGCCGGTCGCCTGCAGGCGGGGTTCCACCCGCGACGGGGTCCTCTCCGCCGCTGACCGCCGCCGGCGCACGCCACCGCGAGCCCTCGCGGTAGAGGCCCCGCTTCTCGATGTACTGCACGACGCCGTCGGGCACCAGGTACCAGACCGGCATCCCGCGGGCGACGCGGCCGCGGCAGTCGCTGGAGCTGATCGCCAGCGCGGGGATCTCGACCAGGCTGACGCGCCCGGCGGGGAGGTCCAGGTCCGCGAGCGTGTAGCCGGGACGGGTCACCCCGATGAAGTGCGCCAGGTCGAAGCACCGGTCCCCGTCGCGCCACGTCATGATCTGGGCCAGGGCATCGGCCCCGGTGATGAAGAACAACTCGGCGTCGGGCCGCTGGGCGCGCAGGTCGACGAGGGTGTCGATGGTGTACGTCGGTCCGCCTCGGTCGATGTCGACCCGGCTGACCGAGAACCGTGGGTTCGACGCCGTCGCGACGACCGTCATGAGGTAGCGGTCCTCGGCCGGGCTGACCTGGCGGTCGCTCTTCTGCCACGGCTGACCGGTCGGCACGAAGACGACCTCGTCCAGCCCGAAGAGACCCGCCACCTCGCTCGCGGCCACGAGGTGCCCGTGGTGGATGGGGTCGAACGTCCCACCCATCACGCCGATCCGCCCACCTGTCACCGGCCGAGCCTAGCCGGGCCCACCGGAGCCGGCCCTGGCCGGACCGGCTCCGGTGCTCCACGACCACGGCGCCCACCCTGCGGGACGCGGCGCCATGACGTGAGGCGACCGGCTCCCCCGTGCAGCCGGTCGCGGGCCCGCCGCCCTGGGCGGTCGGACGGCGCCGGCGCCCGGGAGCGCCGCCACCGCGCTGACCAACGGCTCGACCGGGCCAGGGTTACGCGCCAGTACCGGAATTCGAGTGCGGCCGGGCGCGAGGGGTGGCCCGGAGCGCCGCCGCCCCGACCGTCGAAGGGTCGAGATGTCGACACGACGACATCTCGACCCGCCGACCGCCCGTGCGGACTCCGCCGCGAGCGTCCGAGGAACGCGGCGGCGGCGTCAGAGAGTGGTGATGAAATCTGCCAGCTGGGCGGCGTTCCGGCACTCCACCATGTCGATGACCTCGCCGTACCGGTCGGCGGCGGAGTCACCGCTGCCCCACTGGCGCTGCGGCTCGGGGTTCAGCCAGTGCGCCGAGCGAGACCGGCGCACCATGCTCGCGAGCAGCGGCACCGCCGCCGGCCGGTAGTTGGTCCGGCCGTCGCCCAGCACGAGCAGCGAGGTCTTCGGGCCGATCGCCGAGGCGTACTTGTCGGCGAACACCTCGAAGGCGGTGCCGTAGTCGCTGTGCCCGTCGAAGGCCACCACCTGCGCCTCGCGCCCGATGCGGGTCACGGCGTCGGCGACGTCGGCACCCGGGCGGAAGAAGCGGGTCACCTCGTCGGTGGAATCGACGAAGGCGAACGCGCGGACACCGGTGAAGTGCTCGCGCAGCGCCTGGGTGAGCATCAGCGTGAAGTGGCTGAAGCCCGCCACCGAGCCGCTCACGTCGCAGAGCACCACGAGCTCGGGCTTGTGCACCTTGCGCGGCCGGTGGTGGGTCACCACCGGTACGCCGCCGGTGCCGAGCGAGGCCCGGACGGTCTTGCGGAAGTCCAGCCGGCCCTGGCGGCCGATCTTGCGCCGGGCGGAGAGACGGACGGCCAGCCGCCGGGCGAGCGGCGCCACCGTGCGGCGCAGCTCCGCGAGGTCGGTCGACTGGGCCCGCAGGAAGTCGATCTGATCGGCCAGCGGACGGACGGCGTTCTTCGCCACCCGCTCGCGGCCCTTCTCGTCGGCCGTCCGGCGGCGCACCTCGGTCTCGACGGCGTTCTTGAACGCCTCCACCCGCTCGCGGACGGTCTGCCGGGCGACCTGCTCGTTGAGGCCGCCGCGGTCGCCCTCGGCCAGCAGGCCGGCCAGCAGCTGGGCCACCAGCGTGTCCGGCGACAGGGCGCGCATCACCCGGTAGCTGAAGTACGACTGCCCCGTCGGGCTGGGCTGCCCGCTGCCGAGCCGGTCCACCGCGCGCCGGGCGAAGCGCCGGATCTCGTCCTCGTCGCCCTCGAGCAGCAGCCGGAACAGCTCGTCGCGCATGGCCTTGGCCATCGCGGCGTCGTCCGGTCGGGGGCCGGCCTGCTGCGGCTCGCCGTCCTGCGCGCCGTCCTCCGACTCGCCGGACTCCTCGTCGGCAGCCGGGCGGTCCGACAGCGGCCACCACAGGTCGAACAGCACGTCGTACGCCGGCCGCTGGGCGCCCCGCTGCAGCAGCACGGCCGCCAGACCGTGCCGCAGCTGCTCGCGGTCGAGCAGATCGACGACGGTGAGGATCTCGGCGGCGTCGACGGCCTGGCTGATGCCCACCGGGATGCCGGCCTCGCGCACCGCGCGCACGAACCCGTCCAGGTGCCCGGCCAGCCCGCCGAGCTCCTGGGTGCGACTCCCCGGCGCGCCCATCAGTTCAGCCGCAGCTCGGCGGCGGCCCGCTGCTGGTCGCTCGCGTGCTTGAGCACGACGCCGAGCGTGGAGGACATGGCCCCCTCGTCGAGGGTGTCCAGCCCGAGCTCGAGCAGCGTCTGCGCCCAGTCGAGCGTCTCGGAGATCGACGGCGACTTCTTCAGCTCCATCGCCCGCAGCGCGCGCACCGTCTTGACCAGCTGGTCGGCCAGTCCCGGCGCGAGGTCGGGCACCCGGGACAGCACGATCTCCCGCTCCCGCTCGGCCGAGGGGTAGTCCAGCGCCAGGTACAGGCAGCGCCGCTTGAGGGCCTCGGACAGCTCACGGGTGGCGTTGGAGGTGAGCACCACCATCGGCCGGCGGGTGGCGGTGATCGTGCCGAGCTCCGGGATGGTCACCTGGAAGTCCGACAGCACCTCCAGCAGCAGGCCCTCGACCTCGACGTCGGCCTTGTCGGTCTCGTCGATGAGCAGCACGGTCGGGTCGGTGCGGCGGATGGCGGTCAGCAGCGGGCGGGACAGCAGGAACTCGTCGCCGAAGATGTCGTCGTGGACGGTGTCCCAGTCGGCGCCGCCGTCGGCCTGCGAGGCCTGGATGCGCAGCAGCTGCTTCTTGTAGTTCCACTCGTACAGCGCCCGCGCCTCGTCGAGGCCCTCGTAGCACTGCAGCCGGATCAGCTCCGAACTGGTGGCCGTGGCCAGCGCCTTGGCCAGCTCGGTCTTGCCGGTGCCGGCCGGCCCCTCGACCAGCAGCGGCTTGCCCAGCCGGTCGGCCAGGAACACCGTCGTCGCGATCTGGGCGTCGGGCAGGTAGCCCGCCTCGCTCAGCCGCTTCGAGACGTCGGTGACCGAGGAGAAGTGCGGGGACTGCGACGGCGGACGGGGCAAGACGGGCTCCAAAGGCGAGTGGGGTGGGCCGGATGAGTGGGTGGGGGTGGGCCGGATGAGTGGGGTGGGCCGGATGAGCGGGTGGGTGGGAGGGGACGGGAGGACGCTCAGCGGACGTGGCCGCGACCGGTCACGACGTAGGTGGTCGAGGTCAGCTCGGGGAGCCCGAGCGGGCCGCGCGCGTGCAGCTTCTGGGTGGAGATGCCGATCTCGGCCCCGAACCCGAACTCGCCGCCGTCGGTGAACCGGGTGGAGGCGTTGACCAGCACCGCGGCGGCGTCCACCCCCGCGGTGAAGGCGGCGATGGCGGTGGCGGAGTCGGCCACGATGGCCTCGGTGTGCCCGGTGCTCCAGCGCGCGATGTGGTCCAGCGCCTCCGGCAGGTCGTCGACCACGCGCACGGCCATGTCCATGGACAGGTACTCCGCGGCCCAGTCCTCGTCGGTCGCGGCCAGGACGGAGGGCGCTCCCGTGCCGGCCGCCTCGAGCACGGCCGGATCGCCGTGGACGGTCACCCCGGCGTCGGTCAGGGCCCGCAGCAGCCGCGGGAGGAACGGGACGTCGCGATGCACCAGCAGCGTCTCGGCGGAGTTGCAGACGCTCACCCGGTGGGTCTTCGAGTTGAGGACGACGGCCTCCGCGATGCCCGGATCGGCCGAGGCGTCGACGTACACGTGGCAGTTGCCCTCGCCGGTCTCGATGACCGGCACCCGCGACTCGCGCACCACCCGCTGGATCAGCGACGCGCCACCCCGCGGGATGACGACGTCGACCAGCCCTCGCGCGTTCAGCAGCTCACCCACCGATGCGCGCTCGGCGGGCAGAAGTTCGACGAAGCCGGACGGGAGGCCCGCCTTCTCGCCCGCCTCGGTCAGCACGGCGACCAGCGCGGTGTTGGTGGCGAATGCCGACGAGGACCCGCGCAGCAGCGCCGCATTGCCGCTCTTGAGGCACAGCCCCGCTGCGTCGACGGTGACGTTCGGCCGCGCCTCGTAGACGATGCCGACGACGCCCAGGGGCACCCGGATCTGCCGCAGCTCCAGCCCGTTGGCCAGCCGGGACCCACGGACGACGTCGCCCACCGGGTCGGGCAGGGCCACCAGCTGGCGCAGCGCAGCGGCGACGCCCTCGATCCGGCCGGCGTCCAGCCGCAGGCGGTCGACGACGGATTCGGGGGTCCCGTCCGCGCGGGCGGCCGCCACATCGACCGCGTTCGCCGCGAGGATCTCGTCGGTGCGCTCCACCAGCGCCTCGGCCATCGCGGTGAGCGCGCCGTCCTTGGTGTCGGTCGGCAGCGTGCGCAGCGTTCGGGCGGCCGACCGGGCGCGCTCGGCGGCCGCGCCGATCAGCGGCAGCGATGAGATCTCCGACACGCGCACAGCCTACCCGGCAGCCGGACCATTCCAGAATCCCGTTCTGCTGTGGATAATGGTTCTCATGAACGCCTCACCCCTCCGTCGGTCCGCCACCGCAGCGGCGACCGCATCACTCCTCCTGCTCGCCGGCTGCGGCAGCGACGCAGGCGCCGACGGCGCGGGCGAGGACGGCCTCGCCGTCGTCGCGGGCTTCTACCCGCTGGAGTGGGCCGCCTCGCGCATCGGAGGGGACCGGATCGACGTGTCATCGCTGACCGCCCCGGGCGCGGAGCCGCACGACCTCGAGCTGACCCCGCAGGACGTCGCCGGGGTCTCCGACGCCGACCTGCTGGTGTACCTGAGCGGCTTCCAGGCCGCCGTGGATGCCGCTGCCGAGGAGCAGGCCGGCGACCACTCCTGGGACGCCGCCGAGGCCGCCGACCTGTCGCTGACCTCGGACGGGCACGACCACGCCGACGGCGAGGAGCACGCCGACGGCGAGGAGGACGCCGACGGCGAGGAGGACGCCGAGCACGAGGAGGGCGAGGAGTCCGCGGACCCGCACTTCTGGCTCGACCCGACGCGCCTGGCCGACGTCGGCGACGCGCTCGCCGAGCAGCTGACCGAACTCGACCCCGACGGCGCCGAGACCTACGAGCAGAACGCTGCCGCACTCCGCGAGGAGCTGGAGTCGCTGGACCGGGAGATGACCGATGCGCTGTCCGGCTGCGCCGTGGACACCATGGTCACCAGCCACGACGCGTTCGGATACCTCGCCGAGCGCTACGGTCTCGAGGTGGTCGGCATCACCGGGCTGAGCCCCAACACCGAGCCGTCGGCCAGCGAGCTCGCCGAGATCTCGGACCTGGTCGGCGAGCGGGGGGTGACGACCGTCTACACCGAGACCCTCGTCGACCCGTCCATCGCCGAGACCGTCGCTTCCGAGGCCGGCGTCCGGACGGCGGTGCTCGACCCCCTCGAGGGGTTGACCGACGAGTCGGCCGGCGACGACTACCTCTCCGTCATGCGCGCCAACCTGGGGACGCTGCAGGAGGGCCAGTCCTGCTCATGACGGACCGCCCGCCCGCCCGGCCGGACGTCATCGACGTCCGGCGGGCCACCATCGGCTACGGCGACGTGCCGATCGTGCGCGACGTCGACCTGACCATCCGGGCCGGGGAGGCGGTCGCCGTCCTCGGGTCGAACGGCTCCGGCAAGACCACGCTGGCCCGCGGGCTGCTGGGTCTGGCCACCGTGCTCGGCGGTGAGGTCGAGGTACTGGGAGCCCCGCTGGGCCGGCTGCGCGAACGGGGGCGCGTCGGCTACGTGCCGCAGCGGCACTCGATCAGCGGTGCCGTCCCGGCGACCGTGCGCGAAGTCGCGGGCGTCGGCCGGCTCGCCCGCCTCGGACTGTTCCGCCGGCTCGGGGCAGCCGACCGCGCGGCCGTCGTCGACGCGGTCACGGCGGTCGGCCTGGCCGACCGGCTGGACGACCCGGTCGCCGCGCTGTCCGGCGGTCAGCAGCGCCGGGTGCTCGTCGCCCGCGCGCTGGCCGCCGAGCCGGAGCTCCTGATCATGGACGAGCCCACCGCCGGGGTCGACGCCGCCAGCCAGGAGGCGCTCGCCGGCGTGCTGGCGGGCATCTCGGCGACGGGGACGACCCTGGTGGTCGTGACGCACGAGAGCGCACCGCTGGCCGGCGTGCTGTCCCGGGCCGTCGTCATCGACCACGGACGGGTCGCCTACGACGGCCCGCTGGCCGAGGCCTCCGCGCACGACGAGCACATGCACCACCACCCGCCCGAGCCGGAACCGTCCGGCTACCGCATCGACCAGCCCTCGGTGACGATCCGCCCGCGGGGTCTCGCCGACGGGGGGAGCTGACGTGGACATCCTCGACTACGACTTCATGCAGCGGGCGCTGCTGGCCTCCCTCATGGTGGGGCTCGTCGCCCCCGCGGTCGGCGTCTTCCTCGTGCAACGCAGGCTGTCCCTGCTCGGCGACGGTCTCGGGCACGTGGCCCTGACCGGCGTCGCCGTCGGCGTCCTGACCGCCACCAGCCCGGTGTGGACGGCGCTGGTCGCAGCCGTCCTGGGCGCGGTGCTCATCGAGCTCGTCCGCGCCCGCGGCCGCACCAGCGGCGACGTCGCCCTGGCCGTGCTCTTCTACGGCGGCATCGCCGGAGGCGTGGTGCTGCTCAGCCTCGCCCCGCGCGGCCAGGCCACCAACCTCGACGCCTACCTGTTCGGCGCGATCACCACCACCAGCCCGCAGGACGTCTCGGTCTTCGCGGTCATCTCCGTGATCGTGCTCGCCACCGTGGGCCTGCTGGGGCAACGGCTGTACGCGGTCAGCGACGACGAGGAGTACGCACGCGCGGTCGGGCTCCCGGTGCTGGGCCTCAACATCGTGCTGGCGGCCCTCGTGGCCTCGACCGTCGTCCTCTCGATGCGCGTCGTCGGGCTGCTGCTGATCAGCGCGCTGATGATCGTGCCCAGCGCGATCGCGCAACTGCTCGCCCGCAGCTTCCGCGAGACCGTGCTGCTCGCCTGCGTGGTCGGCGTGCTGGTCAGCGTCTCCGGGACGGCCACGTCGTTCTACACCGGCACGCCGTCCGGCGGCACGATCGTGCTGCTGTCGATCGCGCTGTTCCTGGTCGTCGCCACGGCTGTCGCCCTCCGGGAGGCGACGGCCCGGCGACGGCACCGGCGTAAGGTCGACGTCCACGACGCACACCCGCACGAACACGGCGAGGGCTGTGGCCACCCGCCGGTGGCGCACGGCGACCACGTCGACTACGACCACGACGGACACCGCCACGCGCCGCACCAGACCGGCCGGGGGGTGCACTACGACGAGCACGGTGAGCACCCGGTGGGCGCTCACCCCAGCGAGAGGCCGGGATGACGATGAGCGAGCCGGCGCCCGCCGAAGTCTCCGGCCGCCGCAACACCCGGCAGCGCAGCGCGCTGGTCGCGCTGCTCGACGAGCTGGACGGGTTCCGCAGCGCGCAGGAGCTGCACACCCTGCTCCGCGAACGCGGTGACTCCGTGGGTCTGGCGACGGTCTACCGCGCCCTCCAGGCCCTCGTGGAGGACGGGCAGCTCGACGTGCTCCGCGGGGTCGATGGCGAGGCCGGCTACCGCCGGTGCTCCCCCGACCACCACCACCACCTCGTCTGCCGGTCGTGCGGGCGGACGGTCGAGGTCGCCGACCCGCCCGTCGAGCGCTGGGCCGCCCGGATCGGGACGGAGCACGGCTTCGCCGACGTGCAGCACCAGGTCGAGGTCTTCGGCACCTGCTCCGACTGCAGCGCCCGCGCCTGATCCTCCGCCCGGTCGCTCCGGGGGCGTGCCGCGGACCGGTCGCCGGAGCGATCGGGCGGGGTGTCAGCGCTCGCGCAGCGCCCGGAAGGCGGCCTTCCGCGCGTCCCCGGTCAGCCGGTCGAGGAACACCCTGCCGTCGAGGTGGTCGACCTCGTGCTGCAGGCAGCGCGCCATGAGGCCCTCGCCCTCGATGCGCAGCGGCTTGCCGTCGACGTCGAACCCCTCGGCCACGCAGCGCATCGCCCGGACCGTCGGCGCCCAGATGCCGGGGACGGACAGGCAGCCCTCGTCGCCGTCCTGGGTCTCCTCGGAACGCTCGACGATCACCGGGTTGACCATGTGCCCGATGCGTCCGTCGATGTTGTAGGAGAAGACCCGCACGCCGACGCCGATCTGCGGTGCAGCGACCCCGGCCCGGCCCGGGTTGTCGACGGTCTCCTCGAGGTCACGGACCAGCGCGGCCAGCCAGCCGTCGAACGCCGTCACCTCGTCGGAGGGGGTGCGGAGGACCGGATCGCCGAGCTCTCGGATGGGGCGGATCGTCACCGGGCCAGTCTCTCAGCCCGGCCGGGAGAACCGGTCCGGCCCTCCCCGGTGCTCAGCTGCGCCGGCGGACCAGCACCATCTCGTCGCGGTGCACGACCTCGCGGCGGTACTCCGGCGGGAGGTCTCCGGTCTTGTGACCCAGCAGCCGGGGTAGCTCCGCGGCGTCGTAGGCGACCAGCCCGCGGGCGACGACGGTGCCGTCGAGCCCGACCAGCTCGACCGGGTCGTCGGCGACGAACTCGCCCGAGACGGCGGTGATCCCGGCGGCGAGCAGCGAGGCGTGCCGCTCGCGGACGGCCTCGACCGCGCCGTCGTCCAGGGTGAGCCGCCCGCGCGGGCGGCTGGCGTAGCGAAGCCAGAACTGGCGGGCACTGGGCCGGCGGCCCATGGGCAGGAACAGGGTGCCCACGCGCTGCCCGGCGAGGGCCGCCGCGGCCTGCGCGGTCGAGGTGACGACGACGGGGACGCCGGCGTGCGCGGCGATGAACGCCGCCTCCACCTTGGTCGCCATGCCCCCGGTGCCGACGCCGTTGCGGCTGGCCGATCCGAGGGTGACCGCGGCCAGGTCGCCGGGCTCGCGCACGGTGTCGACCAGGGACGCCGGCCCCGTGCGGGGGTCGCCGTCGTAGACGCCGTCGACGTCGGAGAGCAGGACGAGGGCGTCGGCCTGCGCGACGTGGGCGACGAGTGCGGCGAGCCGGTCGTTGTCACCGAAGCGGATCTCCTCGGTGGCCACGGTGTCGTTCTCGTTGACGATCGGCAGCACCCCGAGGGTGAGCAGCCGCTCGACGGTGCGGTGCGCGTTGCGGTAGTGACCGCGCCGGGTCAGGTCGTCAGCGGTCAGGAGCACCTGGCCGACGGTCACCCCGTGGCGGGCGAAGGCGTCCGCGTAGGTCTGCACCAGCCGCAGCTGCCCGACGCTGGCGGCCGCCTGCGCGGTGGCGAGGTCGCGCGGCCGGCCCTCGAGCCCGAGCGGTGCCAGGCCGGCCGCGATGGCGCCGGAGGAGACCAGCACGACCTCCCGGCCGGCGGTCCGGGCGGCGCCCAGCACGTCGACCAGGGCGGACAGCCGCTCGGTGTCCAGCCCACCGGGCAGCGTGGTGAGCGAGGAGGAGCCGACCTTCACCACGACCCGTCGCGCGCCGGCGATCTCGGCGCGGACGGCGGTGCCCGGCTCCTCGCCGCTCACGGCAGGTCCCCCGGCAGGTCGTCCTCGGTCCACCCCGGCTCGCTGAGCTCGTAGGGCACGCGGCGGGCGCGCTTGGCCGCCAGCCGTTCCTCGGCCCGCACCCGGTGCGGAGCGTCGATCCGGCTGTCGGTGCCCCGGCCACCCAGGCCCGCGGACTCCTCGGCGGTCAGCGTGCCGGCCGGCAGCGAGGGCACCCAGTCGAAGGTGACGCCGCCGATGGTGACCGCGTCGCCGGTGACCGCCCCGGCCTTGGCCAGCGCCTCCTCGACACCGAGCCGGTTGAGCCGGTCGGCGAGGAAGCCGACGGCCTCGTCGTTGCTGAAGTCGGTCTGGCGCACCCACCGCTCGGGCCGCACGCCGTGCACGATGAAACCGCCGGTGTCGAACTCGGTGTCGCGCTCGACGGTGAACCCGGAGTCGTCGACCGCCTTGGGCGAGACCGTGATGCGGGCCGGCTCCATGGCCGGCAGGCTCGCGCGGTGCTCCTCGACGGCCGCGGCGAGGGCGAAGCCGAACTCGCGGAGGCCCTCACCGGTCGCGGCGCTCACCGCGTACACGGCCAGGCCGCGCCCCTCGAGGGTGGCGCGGACGAGATCCACCAGCTCCCGGCCGTCCGGCACGTCGATCTTGTTGAGGACGGCGATCCGCAGCCGGCCGACCAGGTCCAGCTCGTCGCCGCCGTACTCCGCGAGCTCGTGCTCGAGCGCCTCGATGTCGCTCTCCGGGTCGCGCCCGGGCTCCATCGTGGCCATGTCGACGACGTGCACGAGCACCGCGCAGCGCTCGACGTGGCGGAGGAACTGGACGCCGAGCCCCTTGCCCGTGGAGGCCCCGGGGATCAGGCCCGGGACGTCGGCCATCGTGTAGACGGTGTCGCCGGAGCGGATCACGCCGAGGTTGGGCACCAGCGTCGTGAAGGGGTAGTCGGCGATCTTCGGGCGCGCCGAGGACATCGCCGCGACCAGCGACGACTTGCCCGCGGAGGGGAAGCCGACCAGGCCGACGTCGGCGATGCTCTTGAGCTCGATGACGGCGTCGAACGCCTCGCCGGGCTCGCCGAGCAGTGCGAAGCCGGGCGCCTTGCGGCGGGCGCTGGCCAGCGCGGCGTTGCCGAGGCCTCCGCGACCGCCCTTGGCCAGCACCACACGGGTGCCGGCACCGACGAGGTCGGCGATGACCCGGCCGTCGGGCGCGCTGACGACCGTGCCGGCCGGCACCTTGAGCACCCGGTCCTCGCCCTTGCCGCCGTGCCGGTTGCTGCCCTCACCCGGACGGCCGTTGGCCGCCTTCTGGTGCGGCCGGTGGTGGAAGTCGAGCAGCGTGTGCACGCTGGGGTCGACCTCGAGGACGACGTCACCGCCGTCGCCACCGTTGCCACCGTCGGGCCCGCCGAGGGGCTTGAACTTCTCCCGATGGACCGAGGAGACGCCGTGGCCACCGTTGCCGGCGGCGACGTGCACGACCACTCGATCGACGAAAGCGGCCATTCCCGCCGCCTCCTACCTGTTAAGCGCCACGTGCGCACGGGCCAGTGGCCCGTGCGCACGTGAGCGGATGGAACGGCCCCGTCCCGGGGCCCGCCCTGAGCTTGCGAAGGGTGGGGAGGACGGGGTCCTTGTTCAGGCCTCGACGGCGCTGATGGAGATGGTCTTCCGTCCCCGGCGCGTGCCGAAGGTGACCGAGCCCGGAGCGAGCGCGAACAGCGTGTCGTCGCTGCCCCGGCCGACGCCCAGGCCCGGGTGGAAGTGGGTGCCACGCTGGCGCACGATGATCTCGCCGGCCTTGACGACCTGACCACCGAAGCGCTTCACGCCGAGGCGCTGGGCGTTGGAGTCGCGGCCGTTGCGGGACGACGATGCGCCCTTCTTGTGTGCCATGTCGGGGTCAGCCCTTCGAGATGTCGCGGACCACGACGCTGGTCAGGGGCTGACGGTGCCCCTGCCGCTTGTGGTAGCCGGTCTTGTTCTTGAACTTGTGGATGCGGATCTTCGGGCCCTTGCCGTGCTCGACGATCTCGCCGGTCACGGTCACCTTGGCCAGGGCCGCGGCGTCGCTGGTGACGGTGTCGCCGTCGACCAGCAGGATCGCGGGCAGGGCGACGGAGTCACCGGTCGCACCCGCCAGGCGGTTGATCGTGAACGTGTCGCCCACGGCCACCTTGTGCTGGCTGCCACCGGCCTTCACCACTGCGTACACCACTGACTCCTCGTTAGCTCGCTTGTGTCCAGCTGTCCGTCCGGCGCGCACGACCGAGCGGGCGCCGGATGCTGGACGGGCTGCAGGCGCCTGACCCGGCGGCACCCGGAGGCGCCCGCACGGTGGCGATGCAACCCGACCAGCGTACCTGAGCCCGCCCGGTCGGTCGAACGTGGTCCCAGCGTCCCGCGACCCCGTCCAGAGCTCCGTCTCGAGCGTGCGAGCGGCGGGGAGGACGGGATCCTTCTCAGACGACGGGCGGTCCGGCCGGCCGGCTCGCCGCCCGGCGACGGCGCGGACGCCCCGCCGGAGCGGCCGGGGCCGGCTCGGCCTCGGCTGCGGCCGCCTCGACGGCGGCCACCTCCGCTGCCGCGATCTCGGGTGCCGGCTCCACCTGGGGCTGCGCCACCTCGGGCCGAGCGTCCTCGGACTGTGCCTCCTCGGCCGGCGGGACCTGGGTCTCCGCGACCTGCGGCGCTTCGCTCCGCGACTCCTCGACCCGAGTCTGCGCGGCCGGAGCGTCGTCGGCGACGGGCTGCTCACCGGTCGGCTCGGCCACCGCGAGCGGCGGCACGACCACCATGTCGGAGGACTCGCGCGGCGGGGTGGAGGGTCGGTTCCCGGAGTCCGCGTTCACCGGGTCGACGTCCTCGACCGCGACGACGTCGACGGCTTCCGCGGTGTCGGCCCCCGCGTCGTCGGGCTTCGTGTCGTCGGCCCCCGTGTCGTCGGCCTTGGCGTCGTCCGCGCCCGCGCCGGCCAGGACGGCGGCGTCCGCGCCCGCGCCGGCCAGGACGGCGGCGTCCGCGGCAGCACGCTCCTCGCCCGACTGGCCACGGTTGCGACGGCCCCGGTTGCGGCGCCCGCCGCTGCGGGTGCCCTCCGTCGGCTCGCCGTCGCCGTCGGCGGCCGGCTCCGCGGAGGACGTGCTCTCCACCGCACCCTGCTCGGCCGGAGCGTCGTCGCGGCTGCCGTTGTCGCCCTTGCCGGAGCGGTCACGGCGGTTGCCACCACCGTTGCCGTTGTCGCCCTTGCCGGAGCCACCACCGTTGCCGTTGTCGCCCTTGCCGGAGCCACCACCGTTGCCGGAGCTGCCGCCCCCGCCCCGACGCTTCTCGTCGACGGGATCGGTGCTGATGACGATGCCGCGGCCGCGGCAGTGCTCGCAGTTCTCGGAGAACACCTCGAGCAGGCCCTGGCCGACGCGCTTGCGGGTCATCTGCACCAGGCCCAGCGAGGTGACCTCGGCGACCTGGTGCTTGGTGCGGTCACGCCCCAGGCACTCGGTGAGCCGCCGCAGCACGAGGTCGCGGTTGCTCTCGAGCACCATGTCGATGAAGTCGATGACGATGATGCCGCCGATGTCGCGCAGCCGGAGCTGGCGGACGATCTCCTCCGCGGCCTCCATGTTGTTGCGCGTGACGGTCTGCTCGAGGTTGCCGCCGGAGCCGACGAACTTGCCGGTGTTGACGTCGACCACGGTCATGGCCTCAGTGCGGTCGATCACCAGGGAGCCGCCCGAGGGCAGCCACACCTTGCGGTCCAGGGCCTTGGCGAGCTGCTCGTCGATCCGCAGGTCGTGGAACACGTCGCCCTGCCCCGTGTAGCGGGACAGCCGCGAGCTGAGCTCCGGCGAGACGTGCCCGACGTAGGCCTCGACGGTGTCCCATGCGTCGTCGCCCTGGACGACCAGGTCCTTGAAGTCCTCGTTGAAGACGTCGCGGATGACCCGGATGGCCAGGTCCGGCTCGCCGTAGAGCAGGGTCGGCGCGCTGGAGGTGGAGCCCGCCTTCTGGGAGATGACCTCCCACTGCGCCTTGAGCCGGTTGACGTCGCGGGTGAGCTCCTCCTCCGAGGCGCCCTCCGCGGCGGTGCGGATGATGACGCCGGCGTCCTCGGGGACGATCCGCTTGAGGATGTCCTTGAGCCGCTGGCGCTCGGTGTCGGGGAGCTTCCGGCTGATGCCGGTCATCGAGCCGCCGGGCACGTAGACCAGGAAGCGGCCGGGCAGGTTGATCTGCTGGGTCAGGCGGGCGCCCTTGTGGCCGATCGGGTCCTTGGTGACCTGCACCAGCACCTTGTCGCCGGACTTCATGGCGGTCTCGATCGAGCGCTGCTTGCCCGACAGGCCCGCGGCGTCCCAGTTGACCTCACCGGCGTAGAGGACGGCGTTGCGCCCCTTGCCGATGTCGATGAACGCCGCCTCCATGCTGGGCAGCACGTTCTGCACGCGGCCGAGGTAGACGTTGCCGGCGAACGAGTTGGCCTGCGCCTGGGTCACGTAGTGCTCGACCAGCACGTCGTCCTCGAGCACGGCGATCTGCGTGCGCTCGCCCCGCTGACGGATGACCATCTTGCGGTCGACCGCCTCGCGGCGGGCGAGGAACTCGCTCTCGGTCAGGATCGGCGCGCGGCGGCGACCGGTGTCCCGGCCGTCCCGGCGGCGCTGGCGCTTGGCCTCCAGCCGAGTGGACCCGGCCACGCCCCGGACGTCGTCGTCGCTGGTGGTGCGGCCGTTGCGGCCGGCGCGCTCCGGGCGGTCGTCGTCGTCGGTGTCGTCGGAGGCCTCGTCGCCCCCTCCCCCGCTGCGACGGCGGCGGCGACGACGGCGGCGGGTGCTCGAGCCACCCGAGGCCTCGTCGGAGTCGCCGTCCTCGTCGGTGTCCTCACCGCTGTCGTCGGTGTCGGACTCCTCCGCCGGCGACTGCTCGCCGGTGTCGTCGTCCCCGTCGCCGGAGTCCTCACCGGTGCGACCGCGGCCGCGGCCCCGGCGACCCCGGCGGCGACGGCGGCTGCCCGTGCCGTCGGCCGAGTCGCCGTCGTCCTCGGTGCCGCTGCTCTCGTCGTCGGTGTCGTCGTCCTCGGTGCTCTCGACGTCCTCGACCGGCTGCGGCGCGGCGGAGCGGCGGCGCGAGCGCTGCCGGCCGCGCGTGGGCTCGGCCGTCTCCTCCTCCGGCGCCTCGGGCGCCTCGGCCGCCTCGGGCTCGACCTCGGGGGACTCCGCCGGGCGGCGGCTGCGGCGGCGCGGGGCCGGCGGCGCGTCGGCGGGCGGCGCCATGAAGCTGACGAAGGCGGGGACCGGAGCGGCGGGCGTTGCCGGGGCGACCGGCTCCACCGCATCGGGGTCGGGCGCCGCCACCGGCCGGGTGGCGCGGCGGCGGGGACGGGCGACCACGGCGGTCGGCTCCGGGGAGCTGAACTGGGCGCCGAAGCGGGAACCGACCGCCTCGGCGTCCGCCTCCGGCTCGCGAGCCGGCTCGGGCTCGGGCTCGGGCTCGGTCGTCGCCGGGGACTCCTCGGCGGACTCCTCGGCCTCGTCCTGCGGGTCCTCCGGGTCCTCCGGGACCGAGGAGTCCTCGGACACCGCGGGGATCTCGGCCACCGTGTCGTCCGGACGGGGACCGGTGGGGGTCTCCTCGGCGGCGGGGTTGCTGTTGTCGGTATCGGCCACGAGAAAGGCTCGTCTCCTCGAGTGTTCCCGGGCGCCGATCGGATGATCGGCAGCCGCGCAGGAGCACGGATTGGGCGGGGCGAGCCGTCGCACGGGGTACGGCGGCAGGCTCGTCCTGCGAAGTCTGTGGGCGACTCCCGCGCGACGGTTGCCGCGGCGGGGAGCCGGACTGCGGTGGTGCGGTGCTGCGGGTCGTGCGGTGGTCTGCGGGTGCGGCACGTCTGGCAGCCGTGTCGCGGCGACGGTGCGCGAGCCTCGTGGGCCTCCGCCGGTCAGACCGCCGCGTGCGCCTCCTGGTCGGGGGCTCCCGCCGTGCGGTCGGGCTCGAGCGGATCGGCCACGGTCCCGGTGTCGTCGAGCCGGCCCTGCGCCTCACGCACGGCCCGGGGGGGCAACGGCGGGTGCAGGTCGGCAACAGCAGCCAGGGCGGCCAACACGTCGTCGGGTCGTACGGCGGGCGTTCCCTGCCGGACGACCATGTGCAGTATGGCACAACCTGCCCCCTCCGACGCCGACGCGCTGACCACCGAGGGCCGTGCATCGATGTCCTTGAGGCCGTTCTTCGTGCGCTTGGCGACGACCACGACGTCCCGGGACAGGAGCTCCTCGACCGCCGGCCGGAGCTCTGCCAGCGTCATCCCGGGGAGTTCCACCCGCCAGACCGAGGTGTCGATCCGGTCGGCCAGGGACCCGGTCCCCTCCCCCGCCTCGACGCACTCCAGGACGGCGACGTCCTCGGGCAGCGCGGCGTCCAGGGCCGCCCGCACCGCCTCGGGGTCGCACCGCGCCGACAGCCCGATCTCGACGTACTCGGCCTCGCTGGCCGCGCCGGTGGGGGCGGCCCCGAGGTAGGAGATCTTGGGGTGCGGGCTGAACCCGGCGGAGAACGCCATGGGCACCTCGGCCCGGCGCAGCGCCCGTTCCAGGGCGCGCGCCAGGTCGCGGTGCGAGGCGAATCGCAGCCGCCCGCGCTTGGCGTAGCGGATGCGCAGCTTCTGCACCGTGGGCGGCGGGGGCGGCCCGGTGGGCTGGCGGGCCATCAGACGACGGTGAGCGGGAGCAGGCTGCGCCCGGTCGGGCCGATCTGGATCTCGGTGCCCATGGTCGGGCAGACCCCGCAGTCGTAGCAGGGGACCCACCGGCAGTCGGCGACCTCCTCCTCGCTCAGGGCGTCCTGCCAGTCGTCCCAGAGCCACTCCTTGTCCAGCCCGGAGTCCAGGTGGTCCCAGGGCAGGATCTCGTGCTCGGTGCGCTCGCGGGTGGTGTACCAGTCGAGGCCGACGCCGAAGGCCGCCAGCTCCTCGGTCGCCGCGGCGACCCAGCGGTCGTAGGAAAAGTGCTCGCTCCAGCCGTCGAACTTCCCGCCCTCCCGCCACACGCGCTCGATGACCCGGCCGACCCGACGGTCCCCACGGGAGAGCAGGCCTTCGATCGCCCCGGGCTTGCCGTCGTGGTAGCGCAGGCCGATGGAGCGGCCGATCTTGCGGTCCTCGTTGATCTTCTGGCGGAGCAGCCGGAGCCGGTTGTCGATCTCCTCCGGGCTGGCCTGGCTCGCCCACTGGAACGGGGTGTGCGGCTTGGGCACGAAGCCACCGATGGAGACGGTGCAGCGGATGTCCTTGCGCCCGCTGGCCTCCCGGCCGGCGCGGATGACCTCGACCGCGAGGTCGGCGATCTCCAGGACGTCCTCGTCGGTCTCGGTCGGCAGACCGCACATGAAGTAGAGCTTCACCTGCGTCCAGCCGTTGGCGTAGGCCGTCGTCACCGTGCGGACGAGGTCCTCCTTGGACACCGTCTTGTTGATCACCCGGCGGATGCGCTCGCTGCCGCCCTCGGGAGCGAAGGTCAGGCCGCTGCGGCGCCCGTTGCGGGACAGCTCGTTGGCCAGCGTGACGTTGAAGGCGTCCACCCGGGTCGACGGCAGGCTCAGGCCGGTGTTGGTGCCCTCGTAGCGGTCGGCCAGTTCCTTGGCCAGCTGCCCGATCTCGGAGTGGTCGGCGCTGGACAGGCTGAGCAGGCCGACCTCCTCGTAACCGGTCGCCTTGAGCCCCTGGTCGACCATCGAGCCGATGCCGGTGATGGTGCGCTCGCGCACGGGGCGGGTGATCATCCCGGCCTGGCAGAAGCGGCAGCCACGGGTGCAGCCGCGGAAGATCTCCACGCTCATCCGCTCGTGCACGCTCTCGGCGTTCGGCACCAGCGGCTGCTTCGGGTAGGGCCACTCGTCGAGGTCCATGACGGTGCGCTTGCCGACCTTCGCCGGGACGTCGTCCCGGGTGCGGCTCACACTCGCGATGGCGCCGTCGTCGGCGTAGGAGACCGCGTAGAAGCGGGGCACGTAGACGCCGTCGACCCGGGCGAGCCGGGCCAACAGCTCCTCGCGGCCGCCGGGACGCCCCTGGGCCTTCCACGCCTTGACGACGTCGGTGATGTCGCCGACCGCCTGCTCGCCGTCGCCCAGCACGGCGCAGTCGACGAAGTCGGCGACCGGCTCGGGGTTGAAGGCGGCGTGCCCGCCGGCGACGACGACCGGGTGGCTCTCGTCCCGGGCGACCGCGTGCAACGGGATGCCGGCGAGGTCGAGGGCCTCGAGCAGGTTCGTGTAGCCGAGTTCGGTGGCGAAGCTGACGCCGAGGACGTCGAAGTCGGCGACGGCGCGGTGGCCGTCGACGGTGAACTGCGGGACACCGTTCGCGCGCATGAGCGCCGCGAGGTCGGGCCAGACGGCGTAGGTGCGCTCGGCCAGGGCGTCGGCGCGCTCGTTGAGGACCTCGTAGAGGATCATCAGGCCCTGGTTGGGCAGGCCCACCTCGTAGGCGTCGGGATACATCAGCGCCCAGTGGACGGCGGCGTCCTCCCAGGGTTTCACCTGGGCGTTCAACTCACCCCCGACGTACTGGATGGGCTTCTGGATCTGGGCCAGCAGCGGCTCGAGTCGCGGGTAGAGCGACTCGCCGGCGGTCGTGCGGAGCTCTGCAGTCATGACCGGTCCAGGGTAGCCGCCGCTCGCATGACGAACAGGTCTCCCGATGGATCGCGGACCCTAGGGGCAGTTCGGGGTGGAGCCGGCCGTCACGGCCGAGGACCGCCACGTGCCCTGCGCCGTGGAGAGCCCGAAGGTGTAGCTCGTGCCGTTGGTCAGGGGGCCGTCCGTCGCGCTCGTGGTGCCCACGCCGGTCACCTGCTGGGTCCGCTGCACGGTGCCGCCGAGCCGGCGGGTCAGCTCGTAGCCGCCGGCCCAGGAACTGGGGCTGGCCGCCCAGGAGAGGCTCGCCGAGGGGCTGTCCCGGACCCGTTGGAGGACGAGGGTCTGGGCGATCCACTCCGACGAGGTGCTGCTCGTGGAGGTGGCGCTGCGCGAGACGGTGGTGCCCGGTCCGGTGAACGTCTCGTCGGCCGCGACGACGCCGAGGCTGTCCGGCGAGATCCCCGCGGTGCCCGTGATCATGAGGGTGGTGCCGGCGGGAGCGGGCAGTGCCTCCTGCACCTTGGTCAGCAGGTGCACGACCTCGACGGTGGTCGCCGTGGTGGTCAGGGTCGGCGTCGACGCCGTCGTCCCCGTGCCGGTGCGATCGCCGTACGCCGCAACGGGGGCGCTCGCGCGGACGCCGATGTAGGCGTTGAGCCCGCCGGCCATCACCCCGCTGGCCCAGGACGGACGGCTGAAGACCGGGGCGGTCTCGCCGGCGACGGCCACCTTCCAGTAGACGGCGGAGGTGATCTGACTGCCGTTGCTGGTCGACATCTGAGGGGTCCACCCGGCGGGCGCGCTGATCGTCTGGGCACCGCTCCGGTGGACGACCTGCGCCATCAACAGATCGCCCTCCGTCGTGCCCGACGGCAGGGGCAGGGTCACCGACGTCGCGCCCGAGGCTCCCGTGGCGGTCCGGCGGGTGACCGCGGGAGACGGCGCACAGCTCTGCGTCACCGTCAGCCCGGACGGGGCCTGCAGCTGCCCAGTGGCCAACTCGTCGCCCGCGTTCGCCGTCGTCGCGGAGAAGGCTGCACGGGTGCCGTCGAGGGTCGCCGCCGAGAGGACGAGGGCCAGCGCGGCCAGCGCCGCGGGGACGGCGGCACGCAGCCGTCCACGGAAACCGCTCTGCGTCCGCATCCGCACCTCCTCGCTCGGTCCGCCACCCGGTGGGTCGGGGGTCCTCCCTCCCCTGTCGGCAGGAGAGGGTCCCGGGTTGAGCGGCGCGCCGACGGAGATTCAGCCGATGACGGAGACCGACCGCAGCGGGGCCGGCACGGGCACCGCCCGCACGTCGAGCGGGCGGACGTCGTCCTCGATGTCCGGGGCGTCCTCGCCGCCGGTGACCGGGCCCTCCCGGCCGGCCACCCGGGCCTGGTCGCGTCCGGCCTCCTTCGCGGCGTAGAGCGCGGAGTCGGCGGCGGCCAGCAGCTCCGGGCCGGTGGACCCGTGAGCAGGCCAGCGGGCGATCCCGAGGCTGGCGGTGATGGCCCGGGGGCCCTCGACACCCCGCAGGACGGTGCGCACCCGCCGGGCGGCGCTGATGGCGTCCTCCTCGGTCGCCCCGGGGAGCAGCAGCACGAACTCCTCGCCGCCGTAACGGGCGACGAGGTCGCCCTGCCGGGTGCACTCCCGCAGGGCCGCGCCGACCCCGCGCAGGACGTCGTCACCGGCGAGGTGGCCGTAGGTGTCGTTGAGGCTCTTGAACTTGTCGAGGTCGAGGATGATCACCACGAGGGCCGCGTCGGTGCGGCCGGCCAGCGCCAGCTCCCGGGTCAGCGCGACGTCGAAGGCGCGGCGGTTGGCCACCCCGGTCAGGCCGTCCGTCAGCGCACTGCGCTGCAGCTGCTCGAGGAGTGCGACGCGGGCCAGGGCGGTGGCGGTGTGCGCGACCGCCTGCTCCACGACCGCGACCCGGCGCTCCTCGATCCGCGACCCGGCCCGGGCGTCGTTCCGGAAGACCAGCGCACCGGTGCCCTGCCCCTCGATCGAGAACGGCACCGCGACCACGCGCGGCGCCCCGTCGAGCACGTCGTCCACCCACGGGTCCGGAGCGCGCATCGCGGCGAGCATCGTGGTGCCGGCCGCCGTCACCGTGTCGAGGAGCGACCCGGGTTCGGGCTCGGCGACCGCCCGCAGGACCTCGAGCGGTTCGTCCTGCCGCTTGCGGGTCAGCAGGGTGGTCGCCTCGGCGTCGCCGGCGACCAGCCGGCACTGGACGGCGGCGAGCGTGGCGTCGCCGGCGTCCAGGGTGAAGTCCAGGAGCGCCTCGGCGACCTCGACACCGGTCTCGGCCTCGTGCAGTGCCGCCGACAGGCGCCGCAGCACCGCCTCGTCGTAGCGCCGCCGCCGCAGCTCCCGCTCGTTCACCCCGGCCAGCACGGCGGTGGTGACGGCCGTGACCCACACGGCCGCGAGGAAGACGCCGTACCGCAGCGGGTCGAACGCGGTGCCGGGACCGCCCGACGGCAGCACGCCGGTGGTGACCGCCTCGAGCACGCTCATGACCACCAGCGAGTGCCAGAACGCCATCTTCAGCCCGGTGCGGAAGGAGCCCACCAGCGTCACGGCCAGCACGTGCAGCGCGATGACGTACACGACCGGACCGGTCAGGCCGCCGGTCAGGTAGAGCGCCCACCCCAGGTAGACGGCGTCGAGCGTGATCGGCACGGTCAGAGCGGCGACCGCCCAGCGGCGCCCGCGGCGCGACCGCCACTGCAGCAGCAGCCCGACGAGCACGAGGAGCAGGCCCGGGACGGCCAGCTCCGCCGGCGACCGGTCACCGTGGCCGCCGGTGACGAACCAGGCCGCCATCGGCAGCACGACCACGCCGATCCGGACCACCAGCAGCCACCGCAGCCGGTCGGCCAGCGGCACCATCTCCATCGCCTGTGCGGGCGCGGTCATGTCGTCTCCGTAGGGGGTGGCGCGGGGAAGTCGCGGTACTCGGACAGCTCCTCGCGCACGCGCGCGAGAGCCAACTTGGGGTCACGGCGGTCCAGCCGGCCCTGCAGGAAGAGGAAGGCGGCCACGACGGCAACCAGCGCCACCGGGTACTGGCCGTCCTCGGCCACGGCCTGGGCGGTGCGGCCGACATCGGCAGCCACCTGGCCGGCCACCGCCAGGGCGGCCTGCACCGCCGCAGCCGGACCGGACTCCATCGCCGGCGCCTCCACGACGCGCTCGTTCCCGGCGTCCGCGGTCGGGACGGGCTGGGTGGACGGCGGGGCGGGCGGCGGGGGCTCCGTCGTCACGGCGGCGGGCACCCCGGAAGCGGAGGTCGCCGACGGTTCGGCGCCCGGCGGCACCGGGATGGGCCTGGGCGCCTCCGTCGGCGTGGGCGCCTCCGTCGGCGTTGGCGCCTCCGTCGGAGGTGGTGCCGTCGGGGGCGCGGACGTCGGGGGCGCGGACGTCGGCGGCGCGGACGTCGGCGGCGCGGACGTCGGCGGCGCGGACGTCGGCGGCGCGGTCGTCGGCGGCGCCGGTGCGGGCGGAGGCGGTCCCGCCTCGGAGAACACCCAGCGGAACGTGGCGGAGCTGCTGAGGCTCGCTGCGCGGGGGTCGTCGAGCACCGTCACGGTGAAGCGGTACACGCTGCGCGGGGCCAGGGCCGGCCGCCATCCCGTCGCGATGCCCCGGGTGCCCGTGGCCGGGAACCGGTCGAGCGTCCCGCTCCAGAGGACGGCGCCGGAGAACGCACCACAGGTGCCGCCGGCGGGCACGGTGCCCCGCTCGACCCACACCTGCAGGTACGGGGACAACCCGCCGGACGCCACGTCCGCGTTGAGGGCGACCTCGGTGACCGGGTCGACCGAGCCGCTGGCGGTGAGCCCGACGCACGCGGACTCCACCCGGCCAGGGCTCAGGTCTGCCGCGGAGAACAGCGCGGCGCCGCCGTCGTCATCGACGAGGCTGATCGCAGAAGACGCCGCCGCCGACGCATCGGCTGTGGTCACCAGCTGCACGGACCCGAAGGACAGCAGCGCCAGCAGCAGCACCCCGACCGTCGCGGGGACCGCTGAGCGCAGGCGGGACCAGCGGGAGTGGGCAACGGGTGCTCGGCGCACCGTTCACCTCCCCTCCAGTGGTCGTGACGGCCGGCCTGGCGGAGCTGCGCACGGCGGCAGGTCGCACCGCCTCTGTCTTCGACAGACGGAGGGCCGTGCTTGAGCTGTAGGCAGAGGGGATGGGGAGCGCCGCCACGACACCGGTGCGCTCGTGCCGCCTGGGGCGGGCCGCCGGAACACGCGGGAGCTCCCGCGCGGCGGGAAGTCCGGTGGTGCGGCGGGTCGGCGGGACCGACGGGAGCCGGCGGACGGACGTCGCTTCCACGAGGGACACGGCGTCGCGGACGGGTGTCATGTCCCAGACCGTGGGGGCATCCGGGTCGACGTCGAACTGCTCCGGCTCGTCGTCGTGGTCGACGACGACCGGGCGCCGCCGACCCCCCGTGCTGGCGAACACAGCGGCGGCGACCACGACGCCGGCGGTCAGCCCGATGGCGCCGTACCGGCCCTGCTCCCGCCAGAGCGCCGGCAGGCCGACCCACGGGACCCGCAGCACGGCCACACCCCTGACCGCAGCCGGATCGGCGTGCCTGCTGTCGTCGGACTGGTTGGCGTCCCCGCGGGTGACCAGCAAACCCTCCGCGTCGAAGGACACCAGCCGGTGCAGCAGCAGCCCGCCCGGCACTTCGGGGTCGTGGACGAGCACGACCTGGCCGGTGCGCAGTTCGGCGGGGCTGACCGGGCGGGTGACGACCACGTCCCCTGGGCTGACCCGGGGTGCCATCGAGCCGCTCGTCACCACGTTCGAGGAGTGGCCGGCCGCCAGCGGGGCGAGCGCGGCGACCACCAGCCCGGCCAGCACGGTGAGCGCCAGGAGGACGGCCACCCGCGCTGCGTCCAGCACCCGGCTCTGTCCGGACCGCGGGTCACCCTCCCGGCCGGTCACGGGGCGTTCTGCGCTTCCCACGTGAAGGTGGCCGTCGAGCGGGTGTTCTGGGCGTTGTTGTCGTCGAGCACCGAGTAGGTGATGCGGAAGGTGAGCGAGGTACCGGTCGGCACCGCGCTGCCGACCGGGAGCCCGCGGGCGAAGTCGGGGCTGCCCGTCTTCAGGGCGGCCAGGGTCTTCGTCTGGTCCGCCGAGCCGGAGGACGCCAGAGCGGTGTTGAAGAGCCAGGTGGGTGTGGACGTGGCTGTGAAGCCCGTCGAGCAGTCAGCCGCCACCGACGTCGCGGCGGTGACGTCCTGCCCCTGCTCCACGCTCATGACCAGGTACTGGTCGAGAGCGGTGGCGCCGGCGGTCGGGGTCGTGACGTACAGGCGGATGTCTGCGGCCAGGCTGCCGGTGTAGTCGACCCGGATGCACCGCGAGCGGGTGGACCCGGGCTGGAGGGCGCCGTCGGCGGTTGAGTCGAAGAGCGCGGAGCCGCCGTCGGAGTCGGAGAGGACGACGCTCCCGGCCCGCCAGGTGTTGCCGGAGTTGTCCGTCGTCGCGGTGAAGGCGGCCGCCGTGGACTGCCAGACGAGGGCGGTGCTGATCAGTAGTCCGACCGGGACGGCGACAGCGAGCAGCAACCGCAGCGTGGCAGATCTGGTGTGCACGACGTCCCCTCGGCCTCCCAGGGGCCCCCGCTGGGCCCGACACCAGCCCATCGGGCGGTGCCGGCCTCCCTCCGTAGAGGGCCCAGCGGCCCATCCCCCCGAACGGGTGAGTGTCGCCGCCACCCGCCGGAGGACTCCCAGCCGGTGGTGGATCGCCTCGCACCGGCCCGGCGCGGCAGACCTGAACGCGGTGTGCGGTTCGGGCACGAAGCCGTTGATGGAGCCGGTGAGCACCCGCAAACGATCGGCACCGTGCGTCGCTCAGCCGAGAACCTCGGGAGGACGTCGCGAGCATCTCCCGCGGACGCGTTCCTCTACGTCGGCACCCCGCGGGTCCGGCACCGGGACGAACGGTCGCTCGACGAGCACCGACAGGGGGCCGACCGGTCCCTGCTGCCCTTCTGGCACCTGGCCCGGACCGCCCCGGAGGGACCCGCCGACCTCTAGCCGAGGCCGGGGAAGAACAGGCCGATCTCGCGGGCGGCGGACTCCGGCGAGTCCGAGCCGTGCACGATGTTGTTCTGGACCTCGAGGGCGAAGTCGCCGCGGATCGTGCCGGGGCCGGCCTTCACCGGGTCGGTGGCGCCGGCGAGGGCGCGGAAGGCCTCGATGGCACGCGGGCCCTCCACCACCAGGGCCATCAGCGGGCCGCTGGTGATGAACTCGACGAGCGAGCCGAAGAACGGGCGCTCGCGGTGCTCGGCGTAGTGCGTCTCCGCCGTGTCGGCCGTCAGCGTGCGCAGCTCGGCGGCCACCAGCCGCAGCCCCTTGCGCTCCAGCCGGGTGATCACCTCGCCGACCAGGCCGCGGGCGACCCCATCGGGCTTGACGAGGACGAGGGTGCGTTCAGGCGTGGGTGCGGACACGAATGCGCAGCCTACGTGCCCCCGCGCGCCGGGCACGCCCGGCGGCTCTCTCCCTCGTCCGGGTGATCCACCCGCGGGCGGTTCCCGTCGATGAGGAACCGTGCGTACCGGAATCCGACAGCTGCTGACCGTCTCCACCGCCTCCCTGCTCCTCGTGTGCGCCACCGGTACGGCGTCGGCCGACGAGCCGGTGAGCGCCGAGGTGATCGAGCTCCCCACCGCGCTGGTGGACGAGCTCGCGCGGTCGGAGCAGCAGGAGCTGACCGACCTGACCGCGGGTGAGGGCGTCCAGCTGGAGGCGTTCGTCGACACGCCCACCGGCCCGGAGATCGTCACGCTCGAGGCCGGAGGCCGGGCGGACGCCACGGCGGCGGCGGCACTGCTCGAGCGCCAGCCGTCGGTCGCGGCGGCCACCATCAGCACTCCCGTGCACGCCGTCGGTGGCTCGTACGCGCAGTACGGCAACGACCTGGTGCGTGCCGAGCAGGCCCGCTCGGGGGTGGGCGCGGCCGCGCTGGACGACGTCGTGGTCGCCGTCCTCGACACCGGGGTCGCTCCCCACCCCGAGCTGGCCGCCGCGCTCGTCGCCGGCCGGAACTTCACCGACTCCCCCGGCGGCGCGCTGGACGCCACCGACCGGCACGGTCACGGCACCCACGTCGCCGGCACCATCGGCGCGGACGCCGGTAGCTACGTGGAGGGCGTCGCCGCGGGCGTCCGCATCATGCCGGTCAAGGTGCTCGGCGACGGCGGCGGCGGCTGGACCGACTGGGCCGCCGACGGCATCGTCTGGGCCGCCGACAACGGCGCCGACGTCATCAACATGTCCCTGGGCGGGGCAGGCGCCAGCACCGTGCAGGCCCAGGCCGTCGCCTACGCCCGGTCCAAGGGCGTGACCGTCATCGCGGCCGCCGGCAACGACAACACCTCCGTGCCGTTCTACCCAGCGGCCGACGCCGGGGTCATCGCCGTCGCCGCGGTCGACGAGCAGCAGGCCAAGGCGCCGTTCTCGAACCACGGCAGCTACGTCGACGTCACGGCGCCGGGCGTCGGCATCCTCTCCACCTACTACGCCTCCTACGACCACGTGTACATGTCGGGCACCTCCATGGCCTCGCCGCACGTGGCCGGCGTGGTGGCCCTGATGGAGGCCGCGGCTCCGACGCTCACGCCGGACCAGGTCGAGCAGGTCCTCACCGGGTCGGCCACCGATCTCGGCGCCGCCGGCCGGGACGACCTGTTCGGGCACGGGCTGGTCGACGCCGTGCGGTCGGTGCAGGGCGCGGCGACCCTCGACGCCGGCGGCACCCTCCCGGCCAACCGTGCCCCGGTCGCCGTCGCCGATTCGTTCCCGCTGCCGTACAACCCCGGAACCCGGACGCTCGCGGTGACCGCGAACGACACCGATGCCGACGGCGACCCGCTGACCGTCGTCTCCGCGGCGCAGGGCACCTACGGCCGGGTGTCGATCACCCCCGCGACACTGAACTACACCCCGACCCGGCCGGGTCCCTTCGTCGACAGCGTCGCGTACCGGGTGAGCGACGGCCGCGGCGCCACGGCGGTCGGCACCGTCACGGTCACGGTGGCCGCACCTGTCCTCCGCCAGCCGTCGGCACCGAGGATCGGCGCGCGGACCCCCGTCCCCGCCGGTGTGCGGCTGTCCTGGGCCGCCCCCGCGGACACCGGCGGCGCCGCGATCTCGGCCTACCGGGTGACCGCCTACCGCGGCAGCACCCCGGTCAGGTCCGTCGTGGTCGACGGCCGGACGACCACCGCGACGGTCACGGGCCTGCGCAACGGGACCGCCTACCGGCTGGCCGTCCAGGCCGTGAACCCCGCCGGCCAGGGCCCCCGGTCCGCGCTGGTCACCGCCACGCCGCGCACCAAGCCCAGCGCACCGCGGATCGGCTCGGTCACCGCCCAGAAGAAGGCGGTCACGGTGCGGTGGGCCAGGCCGGCCAGCACCGGTGGTGCGCCCGTCGCCGGCTACATCGTCCGCGTGTACTCCGGCGGGAAGCTGGTGAAGTCGGTGACCACCCGGGCGACGACGACGAAGGTGACCGTCCGGGGGCTGAAGGCGGGCACGAGGTACGCGATCCGCGTCGTGGCGAAGAACGCGGCCGGACTCGGGAAGACCTCGGCCGGCAAGGTCGTGCGCGCGCGCTGACGTTCCCCGCCGATGGGGCGATCACCTAGCCGGTGGTCGCCCCGTCGGCGTCGTCGGGGTCCGGCGCCGTGACCGGGGCGAACATCGACCCGACGAGCTCCTTGCGCACCTGCAGGAGGTAGAGCCAGATCAGCACGAAGGCGCCGGCGACGAACCACATCGCGGCGGTCATCAGGCCGGTGGCCAGCAGCGGCACCTGCAGCGCGGTGCCGATGTACAGGCCGCGCTCCCGGCGCTGCACGCCGCTGGACAGGATCAGCAGCAGCGCCAGCACGATGAGGATCGTCAGCCGGGCCGCGCCCAGCCCCTCGGTGGGTGCCAGGGCGCGGGGCACGAACAGGACCGCGATGCCCTCGAGCACCAGGATCGCCGCGGCGGCCCCGCCCAGGGCCCGGCCGGCCCGGACCGGATCGGCCGCTGTCACGGCCGGCGACCCGACAGCAGCGTGCGGGCCTCCCCCGCGGTGATGACGCTGCCGGTGACCAGGACGGCGGAGCCGCCGAGGGCGTCGTCCGGTCCGGCCTCGGCCAGCTCGATCGCCTCGCTGATCGCCTCACCCAGCCGGGGCGAGACGCTGACGCGGTCGGCACCGAACACGTCGACGGCCAGGGCGCCCAGCTCGTCGGCCGGCAGCGCCCGCTCCGAGCTGTTCTGCGTGATGACGACCTCGGCGCAGATCTCCTCGAGCGCGGTCAGCATGCCGGCGACGTCCTTGCCACGCACGGCCCCGACCACCCCGACCAGGCGGGTGAAGTCGAAGGACTCGCGGATCGCCTCGACCGTGGCGGTCATCCCGGCCGGGTTGTGCGCGGCGTCGACCAGCACGGTGGGGCTGGTGCGGACCCGCTCCAGGCGGCCCGGCGACCGGACCGCGGCGAAGGCGGCGCGGACCGTCTCCTGCTCGACCGGGCCGGTGGCGGCACCCGCGCCGAGGAACGCCTCGACGGCGGCCAGCGCGGTGGCCGCGTTCTGCGCCTGGTGGGCACCGAACAGCGGGAGGTACAGCTCGGCGTACTCCCCGCCCAGGCCCTGCAGGCGCACCTGCTGCCCGCCGACGGCGACCCGGCGCTCCAGCACGCCGAACTCGGTGCCCTCGCGCGCGACGACGACGTCGGTCTCGACGGCCCGCCGCACGAGCGCGTCCAGCGCGCCGGGCTGCTGGTGGGCCAGCACCGCGATCGAGTCGGCCTTGATGATCCCGGCCTTCTCGCCGGCGATCGTGGCGACGTCGGGGCCCAGGTACTCGGCGTGGTCCATCGCGACCGGGGTGACCACCGCGACCCGGGCGTCGGCGACGTTGGTGGCGTCCCACGTGCCGCCCATGCCCACCTCGATGACGGCGACGTCGACCGGTGCGTCGGCGAACAGCGCGTAGGCCATGCCGACCATCACCTCGAAGAAGCTCATCGGGTGCTCGCCTGCGGCGTCGACCATCTGCACGTAGGGCGCGATGTCGGTGTAGGTCTCGACGAACCGCTCGGGGGTGACCGGCTCGCCGTCGAGGACGATCCGCTCGCGCATCGACTCCAGGTGCGGGCTGGTGAACCGGCCCACGCGCAGGCCGAAGCCGCGCAGCAGCTCGTCGATCATCCGCGCCGTCGTCGTCTTGCCGTTGGTGCCGGCCACCTGGATCACCGGCATCGCCCGGTGCGGGTTGCCGAGGAGGTCGACGAGGGCGCTGATGCGGGTCAGGGAGGGCTCCAGCCGGCTCTCCGGCCACCGGGCCAGCAGCTCCGACTCGACCCGGGCCAGTTCACCGGTGCTGCTGCTGCTCATCCTGCTCAGGATGCCAGTTGTCCGGCGGCCTCCCCCGCCCTACCGGGCAGCGCCCTGGACCACGCCGCTGCCGGCGTGCATCCAGTCCCGCGGGGGTGCGGTCTCGACGACGCGCTTGCCGAGGGGGAACAGCCCCACCGCGGCCAGCTTGAAGGAGGCCACGCCGAAGGGGATGCCGATGATCGTGAGGCAGAAACCGATGCCGGCGAGGACGTGGACGAGCGCCAGCCACCAGCCGGCGACGAGGAACCAGAGCACGTTGCCGATCACCGACGGGACGCCGGCGCCGGGTGCGCGCACCGTCGTCCGCCCGAACGGCCAGAGGACGAAGCCCGCCAGCCGGAACGAGGCGATGCCGAAGGGGATGGTGACAACCAGCAGGCAGGCGATCACGCCGGCGAACAGGTAGGCCAGCGCGAGGATCCAGCCCTGCAGGACCAGCCAGATGACGTTGAGCAGCAGCCGCAGCGTGTCCACACGTCCCTCACGGACGGCGCACCCGCGGTGTTCCCCGGGCGGGAGCGAAGCACCGTTGCCCGCGCTTCCTAGGATGCTGGGCATGGCTGCCGACATCTCCCGCCCGGACCCGACGGCTCCGGGAGCCACCGTCGGCGTACCCGTGAAGCCCACGATCGACGGGCTCGAGGAGAAGTGGGTCGCGCGGTGGGCGGCCGAGGACACCTACGCCTTCGACCGCGCCGCCGCCCTGGACCCCGCCACGACGCGTGAGCAGATCTACTCGATCGACACTCCCCCGCCGACGGCGTCGGGCTCGCTGCACGTGGGCCACGTCTTCAGCTACACGCACACCGACTTCATCGCCCGCTACCAGCGCATGCGCGGCAAGCACGTCTTCTACCCGATGGGCTGGGACGACAACGGCCTGCCGACCGAGCGCCGGGTGCAGAACTACTACGGCGTCCGCTGCGATCCCTCGCTCCCCTACGACGCCTCGTTCGAGCCGCCTGCCACGCCGGACAAGAACCAGGTGCCGATCTCGCGCCGGAACTTCGTGGAGCTGTGCATGCAGCTGACCGAGGCCGACGAGGCCGAGTTCGAGAAGCTGTGGCGCCGCGTCGGGCTCTCGGTCGACTGGTCCAACGTCTACCGCACGATCTCGGAGACCTCCCGCGCCACCGCGCAGCGGATGTTCCTCAAGAACCTGGCCCGCGGCGAGGCCTACGCCCAGGAGGCCCCGACCCTCTGGGACGTCACCTTCCGCACCGCCGTCGCCCAGGCCGAGCTCGAGGACCGCGAGCGCCCCGGCGCCTACCACCGGATCTCCTTCCATCCTGTCGATGACCCGACCCGCCCATCCACTGGCCCGGTGTTCATCGAGACCACCCGCCCCGAGCTGCTGCCCGCCTGCGTGGCGCTGGTCGCGCACCCGGACGACGAGCGCTACCAGCCGCTGTTCGGGAAGACGGTGAGGACGCCGCTGTTCGGCGTCGAGGTGCCCGTGGTCGCGCACCGCCTGGCGGAGCCGGACAAGGGCTCGGGCATCGCCATGATCTGCACCTTCGGCGACCTCAACGACGTCACCTGGTGGCGCGAGCTTCAGCTGCCCACCCGGGCCATCGTGGGCTGGGACGGCCGGCTGCTGCCCGACCCGCCGGCCGACGTCCCTGCGGAGACCTACGCCGAGCTGGCCGGCAAGAAGGTGTTCAGCGCCCAGCAGCGGATCGTGGAGCTGCTGCGGGAGTCCGGCGACCTGCAGGGCGACCCCAAGCCGATCACCCACCCGGTGAAGTTCTTCGAGAAGGGCGAGCGCCCGCTGGAGATCGTCACCACGCGGCAGTGGTACATCCGCAACGGCGGCCGGGACGCCGACCTGCGCGAGGCCCTGGTCGCCCGCGGCCGGGAGATCCAGTGGGTGCCCGAGCACATGCGGCACCGCTACGACAACTGGGTCGAGGGCCTCAACGGCGACTGGCTGATCAGCCGCCAGCGGTTCTTCGGCGTGCCGTTCCCGGTCTGGTACCGGCTGGACGCCTCAGGTGAGCCGATCCACGACGAGCCGATCCTGGCGCCGGAGTCGTCGCTGCCGGTCGACCCGTCGTCGGACGTGCCCGAGGGCTTCGACGAGTCGCAGCGCGGGGTGCCCGGCGGGTTCATGGCCGATCCCGACGTCATGGACACCTGGGCGACGTCGTCGCTGTCGCCGCAGGTCTCGTCGGGCTGGGACACCGACCCGGAGCTGTTCGCCCGCGTGTTCCCCATGGACCAGCGGCCGCAGGCGCACGACATCATCCGCACCTGGCTGTTCTCCACCGTCGTCCGGGCGCACTACGAGCACGGGACCGTGCCGTGGACGCACGCCACGATCTCCGGCTTCGTGGTCGACCCCGACCGCAAGAAGATGTCGAAGTCCAAGGGGAACGCGACGACGCCGATCGACGTGCTGGAGCGCTACGGCACCGACGCCGTGCGCTGGCGCGCCGCCGGTGCGCGCCCGGGTGCCGACTCGCCGTTCGACGAGACGCAGATGAAGGTCGGCCGGCGGCTGGCGATGAAGATCCTCAACGTCGGCAAGTTCGTCCTGGGCCTGGGGGCCTCGTCGTCGTCCTCGGTCGAGCAGGTGACCGAGGAGATCGACCTCGCGCTGCTCACCGCGCTGGGTCGCGTGGTCGACGAGGCCACGGCGGCGATGGAGTCCTACAACTACACCCGCGCGCTGGAGGTCAGCGAGACCTTCTTCTGGTCGTTCTGCGACGACTACGTGGAGCTGGTGAAGTCCCGCGCCTACGGGACCGGACCCGCGGCGGCCTCCGCGCAGGCGGCGCTGGCGGTGGCGCTGGACGTGCAGCTGCGGCTGTTCGCCCCGGTGCTGCCGTTCGTGACCGAGGAGGTCTGGTCGTGGTGGCAGACCGGCTCGGTGCACCGCGCGACGTGGCCGGTCTCCGGCGAGCTGCCCGGTCAGGGGAACCCGGCCGTGCTGGCGGCGACCGCTGCTGCGCTGGCCGGGGTGCGCAAGGCGAAGTCCGACGCCAAGGTCTCCATGCGGGCAGACGTGGAGACGGCGACGGTGACCGCACCGGCCATCCAGGTGCCGCTGGTCGAGGCGGGCCGGGCGGACCTGGTCGACGCCGGCCGCATCACGACGCTGGCGGTGCAGCCCGGCGACGGCGAGCTGACCGTCGCCGTCGTCCTCGCGCCCGTCGCCGACGCCTGACCGCACCGGCGCGGACGGCGCCGGCTGGACCCACTGGGTCGTCGCCACGCCTCCTCGGGTGGCCGCCGTCCGACCGTTGAACCTGGGCGACCCACATCCGCCGCCGTCCTGGGTCGCCGGGGTTCACCGGTCGCGTCGTCCACAGGGCGTCTGCGGCGGGTGCCGCGGATCGGCGAACCTGTCGGCGTGCACCGGCCGGTCGAGCTCCTCCCCTCCGGCGTCGCCCGCCGCGCAGACGTCGCGGCGGCCAGCAGCACCAGCACCGTCGGCCGCTGGCTGGCCCGCGGCGAACTGCTCCTCGTGGCCCCGGGCGTGGTGGCCCTGCCCGGCCGCGCCGACGGCTGGCCGGAGCGTGCCCGGGCCGCCTCGCTGTACGCCGACGCCCCGTTGAGCCACCTGTCGGCGCTCACGGCGGCCGGGCTCGTCCGCCGCACCGCCGGCCCGCTGCACGTGACGGTCGGGCTCGACCGCTGTCTGCGCGACGCCGCGGAGGTCGTGGTCCACCGCTCGGGACGGCGCCTCGTGACGATCCACTGCGACGGCTTGGAAGTCGTCGAGCCGGCGCGCAGCCTGGTGGACGCGTGGTCCTGGGCGTGGTCGCCGGTCCGCAACGGGCGAGCCGGGGCCGAGCGACCTCTGGTGCGACAGGCGGTCATCGAGGCGGTGCGAACACGCGGGGTCCGCGCCGCGGCGGTCCGACGCGAGTCCGACCGGATGTCGCGCCACGCCGGCCGGGCCCGGCTCGTCGCGCTGCTCGACCTGGTCGGGCGAGGGTGCCAGAGCGAGCTGGAGGTCTTCGGCGTGCAGCACGTGCTGCCGGGTCCACCGGCGGTGCCGGCCTACGTCCAGCAGCACCGCGTCCTGCTGCCGGACGGGCGGACCGCCGAGCTGGACGCGGCCTGGATCGACGCCCGGGTCGCCGTCGAGCTGGACGGTGCCGCGTTCCACGGCAGCCGCGAGGCCAGGGAGCGGGACCTGCGCAGGGACAGCGCGCTCGCCGTGCTGGGCTGGGTGGTGCTGCGGTTCAGCTACGAGCGGCTGGTCAGCGACCCGGCGGGGTGCCGGCAGGAGATCGAGGCCGTCGTCCGCCACCGGTTGGCCGACCGTTGAACCCTCATGACCCACGACGTCGCCTCGGCTGGGTCGCCCGGGTTCACCGGTGTGCACCGCGGGCGGCGGCGGTCGTCGCAGCCGGGTGCCCGTCGGACCCGGCGGGCCGCGTGTCAGCCCGCCAGCTCGGCCAGCCGCCGGACGGTGTTCCAGTTCCGGTTCGTACCGGCCTGGCCCAGGATGCGATCCCAGCGCACCCCTGCAGCGGGACCGGTGAAGCCCCCGGGCAGCCACACGTACAGCTCCCGACCGCGCACCGCGTGCGCTGCGCCCTCGATCGTGGGCGCAGCAGCCACCCGCGCCGGATCCAGCGGCTCGGGGAAGAACGTGACGGAGTAGCGGGACGGGTCGGTGACGAGGTGCCCGAGTGGATCCGCAGCCAGGACGGCGGCCAGCCCCTCCGCCGTCCGGACGATGACCGGCACGTCGAGGGCGAACTCGTGGGCGATCGCCGTGGTCAGGTCCGCGGCCAGATCCGCCTCCCCCGACGTGCTCTCGAGCAGCACGTTGCCGCTCGCGAGGTGCGTGCGCACGCCGCCGTACCCGCGGGCGGTCAGCACCTCGCGCAGCCGCGGCATGGAGACGCGACGGGTGGCACCGAGGTTGATCGCCCGCAGCAGCGCGACGTAGCGCGTGGTCACCCGCCGCACCGTAGCGCCGGAGGCGCCCCCGTGCGCCGTCGCCCACCGGCCGGGCCGACCGGTGAACCCGGACGACCCAAGACGGCGGCCGAACCGGGTCGCCCGGGTTCAACGGTGTGCATCGGGGGCGCCGGCGGCCTTCCGGGCGGTCACCGGTGCGGCCACGCGCCACGCCGGAACGCGAACGGCCCGCCCCCTGGTGGGGACGGGCCGACGGCGGCGTGCGGTGGATCAGGCGGACTTCTCGCGGCGCTCGCGGGTGGGCTTGCGCGGCACGATGGTCGGGTTCACGTGCTCCAGGACGACCTCCTTGGTGATCACCACGGAGGCGACGTCCTCGCGGCTGGGGATGTCGTACATCACCGACTGGAGCACCTCCTCCATGATCGCCCGCAGCCCGCGGGCGCCGGTGCCACGGAGGATGGCCTGGTCGGCGATCGACTCGAGCGCGTCGTCGGTGAACTCCAGCTCCACGCCGTCGAGCTCGAACAGCTTCCGGTACTGGCGCACCAGGGCGTTCTTCGGCTCGGTGAGGATGTTGATCAGTGCCTCGCGGTCGAGCTTCTGCACGCTGGTGATCACCGGGAGACGGCCGATGAACTCCGGGATCATCCCGAACTTCAGCAGGTCCTCGGGCATCACTTCGGCGAAGGCGTTGGCCTCCGCGATCTCGGCCTTGCCGCGGACCTCGGCGCCGAAGCCGATCCCCTGCTTGCTGGTGCGGGCCTCGATGACCTTGTCCAGGCCGGCGAAGGCGCCACCCACGATGAACAGCACGTTCGTCGTGTCGATCTGGATGAACTCCTGGTGCGGGTGCTTGCGACCGCCCTGCGGCGGAACCGAGGCCGTCGTCCCCTCGAGGATCTTCAGCAGTGCCTGCTGCACGCCCTCGCCCGAGACGTCCCGGGTGATCGACGGGTTCTCGCTCTTGCGAGCGATCTTGTCGACCTCGTCGATGTAGATGATGCCGGTCTCGGCGCGCTTGACGTCGTAGTCCGCCGCCTGGATCAGCTTGAGCAGGATGTTCTCGACGTCCTCACCGACGTAACCGGCCTCGGTCAGCGCCGTGGCGTCGGCGATCGCGAACGGGACGTTGAGCATCCGGGCCAGGGTCTGCGCCAGGTGCGTCTTGCCGCACCCGGTGGGCCCCATCAGCAGGATGTTGGACTTGGCCAGCTCGACGCCGTCCTCGCGGGACGCGCGGTCACCGCCGGCCTGGATCCGCTTGTAGTGGTTGTAGACCGCCACCGAGAGCGTGCGCTTCGCCTGGTCCTGGCCGATGACGTACTGCTCCAGGAAGTCGTGGATCTCCTTGGGCTTGGGCAGCTCGTCGAACTTGAGGTCCGAGGACTCCGAGAGCTCTTCCTCGATGATCTCGTTGCAGAGGTCGATGCACTCGTCGCAGATGTAGACCCCGGGGCCAGCGATGAGCTTCTTGACCTGCTTCTGGCTCTTCCCGCAGAAGGAGCACTTGAGCAGGTCACCGCTCTCACCGATTCGTGCCACCTGCTGACCTCCGGTTCGGATCCGCAACCCTGGAACCAGGGTGCTGCGTCGTCATCGTCGTTGCTCTTCCGCCTCTGCAGGCCCCGCTCCGCGGAGCTCTCCGCCCGGCGCTGAGGGCCGGGGTTCGGGCGTCCGCAGAACGTACCTGCCACCACCGACGCCGCCGGGCAATGACTCACCCGGGTTCACCTCGGTGGGTCCCACTTCCGTCTCGCTCGTCTCTCCGCATCGTCCCCGGCCCGGGAGTTCCTCCCGACCCGCTGGACCCCTCCGACGGTACGGGCCGGGGACGCGACACGCGCGTCCCCGGCCCGGGACCGCAGGAGGTCAGACCGCAGGGAGCGCGTTCAGCTTCCGGCTCTGGATCACCTGGTCGACGATTCCGTAGTCCTTCGCCTCCTGGGCGGTGAGGATCTTGTCGCGGTCGATGTCCTTGCGTACCTGCTCCTGGCTGCGGCCGGTGTGCCGGGCCAGGATCTCCTCCATCTGCACCCGCACCCGCTCGATCTCGGCGGCGTGGATCTCCAGGTCGGAGACCTGACCGCCGGACTCGCCGGAGGGCTGGTGGATCAGCACGCGGGAGTAGGGCAGCGCCAGCCGCTTGCCCGGCGTCCCGGCCGCGAGCAGGACGGCGGCGGCCGAGGCTGCCTGGCCCATGCAGACGGTCTGGATGTCGGGCCGGACGAACATCATCGTGTCGTAGATCGCCATCAGCGAGGTGAACGAGCCACCGGGCGAGTTGATGTAGATCGTGATGTCACGGTCCGGGTCGGCGGACTCGAGCGTGATGAGCTGCGCCATCACGTCGTTGGCCGACGCGTCGTCGACCTGCACCCCGAGGAAGATGATGCGCTCCTCGAAGAGCTTGTTGTAGGGGTTGGACTCCTTCATGCCGTAGCTCGTGCGCTCCACGAAGGAGGGCAGGATGTACCGGCTGGAGGGCATCTCGAAGCTCATCTGTCTGTGTCCTCGGGCGCTCAGTTGTCGGAGACCGGGTTGGCGCTGTCGGTCATGGCGGCCTTGCTCACCACGTGGTCGACGAAGCCGTACTCGAGGGCCTGCTGTGCGGTGAACCAGCGGTCGCGGTCGGAGTCCTCGAGGATCCGCTCCACGGTCTGCCCGGTGAGCTGCGCCTGCAGCTCCGACAGCTCCTGCTTGGTCCGCCGGAACAGGTCGGCCTGGATGGCGATGTCGGAGGCCGTGCCGCCGACGCCCGCCGAGGGCTGGTGCATCAGGATCCGCGCGTGCGGCAGGGCGTAGCGCTTGCCCTTGGTGCCGGCGGTCAGCAGGAACTGGCCCATCGAGGCGGCCAGGCCCATCCCGTAGGTGGCGACGTCGCAGTCGATGAACTGCATCGTGTCGTAGATCGCCATGCCTGCGGTGACCGAGCCACCGGGCGAGTTGATGTAGAGGTGGATGTCGGCCTTGGGGTCCTCGGCGGAGAGCAGCAGCATCTGGGCGACGAGCTGGTTGGCGATCACGTCGTCCACCTGGGTGCCCAGGAAGATGATGCGCTCGCGCAGCAGGCGCTCGTAGACGGAGTCTCCGAGGTTCATCATTCCGCTGGCGCCACGCATCACGGGTGCGCTCGCGAGGTTCGGGTCGGTGGTGCTCACAGGTGCGGTGACCTCCGTAGGACTGTCCAGCAGTCGGTCTCGGTGGACTGGGTGTTCGTCGGGGTGGTGCGGGTGGGACGTGGGACAGGGTGCAGGGCGGTGGTGCGGGCCTCGGCGGCCCCCGGGGAGCGGTGCCCCCCGGCGATCCCTTGAGTCCTGTCGACCCTAACGCGCACCTCCGACGGTCGATGCCCGTGACGGGGGGTGTTCGCCGACGGCGCAGCGGCCGGCCCCGGAACGACGGACGCCGCCCCACCCGGGATCGGGTGGAGCGGCGTCCGGAGCGGATCGGGGGATCAGGCCTTGTCGACGGCCTCGGTGTCGTCGACGGCGCCCTCGACCGCCTCGACCGCGGCGGCCTGGGCGGAGAACTCCTCGTCCTCGTCCTCCGACGCGTCGTCCGCGGCCGGGGCCTGCACCGTCTGGGGACGCAGCGCCTCGAGGTCGACGACGTTGCCCGACGCGTCGGTGATCGTCGTCTGCTCGAGCAGCTGGGCGAGGGTCTTGGTGCGGCGGACGTCGGCGACGAACTCGGCGATGTTGCCGCCCTGCTGCAGCTGCTGCGCGTACTGCTCCGGGCTCATCCGGTTGCGCTGCGCCTGGGCCATGATCTGGGCGGAGAGGTCGTCGTTGTCGACGGTGACCTCACGGGCGTCGGCGATGGCGTCCAGGATGAACTGCGTCCGGACGGCGTCCTCGACGTTCTTCCGCTGGTCGGCGTCGTAGGCCTCACGGCTCTCGACGCCGGACATCGACAGGAAGGTGTCCCAGTCCATGCCGGCCTGCTTGAGCTCGCCCTCGAAGGCGCGGTTGCGCCACTCGATCTCGCGCTCGACCAGGTTCTCGGGCATGGGCACCTCGACGGCCTCGAGCAGGTGCTCGACCAGCTTGTCCCGGGCCTGCGCACCCTGCTGCAGCACCTTGGTGCGGGACAGCCGCGTGCGGACGTCCTCGCGCAGCTCGGCCAGGGTGTCGAACTCGCTGGCGGTGGAGGCGAAGTCGTCGTCGAGCTCCGGGAGCTCCTTCTCCTTCACCGAGCGGACCGTGACGGTCACGTCGGCGGTCTCACCGGAGTTCGGGCCCGACAGCAGCGCGGTCTGGAAGGTCGCGGTCTCCTCGGCGGACAGCCCGCGGACGGCGTCGTCGAGGCCTTCCATGAGGTTGCCCGAGCCGACCTCGTAGGACATGCCCGTCGTCGAGCCGTCCTCGAGCACCTCGTCGCCGAGCTTGGCCTCGAGGTCGATGGAGACGAAGTCGCCGTCCTGGGCGGGGCGCTCGACGGACTGGAGCATGCCGAAGCGCTCGCGCATGACGTCGACCTGCTGGTCGATCTCCTCGTCGGCGACCTCGACGTCGTCGACGGACACGGCGAGCTCGTCCAGAGCGGGCAGCTCCAGCTGCGGGGCGACGTCGACCTCGGCGGTGAACTCGAGGGTGTCGTTGTCCTCGAGCTTGGTCACCTCGATCTCGGGCTGGCCGAGCACGCGGACCTGCTTCTCGCGCACGACCTCGGAGTAGACCTCCGGGATGGCGTGCTGGACGACCTGCTCCAGGACGACGGGACGGCCGATGCGCTGGTCGAGCACGCGGTTGGGCACCTTGCCCGGGCGGAAGCCGGGGACGCGGACCTGCTTGCCCAGCTCCTTGTAGACCTCACCGAAGGCGTGGTCCAGGTCCCCCCAAGCCACCTCGATCGCCATCCGGACCCGCGTGGGGCCCAGTTCCTCGATGGTGCTCTTCACAGCGGCAGTGCTCCTCGGTAAGACAACTGGTGGGGGCGCCCGGTGCTCGACGGCGCCGCGTCGACCCCCGAGTCTACGGGCGACGGGAGCAGCGGCGCGGGGGCGGGATCCGCAGCTCGAAACCGCACGCTCCGGGTGACCGGATGTGGACCTGTGGCAGGACCTGGTCGGGGTGACCGGATGTGGACCTGTGGCAGGACCTGGTCGGGGTGACCGGATGTGGACCTGTGGCAGGACCTGGTCGGGGTGACAGGATTTGAACCTGCGGCCCCCTGCTCCCAAAGCAGGTGCGCTACCAAGCTGCGCCACACCCCGTGGCCGGGGCCGAGTCTAGGGCGCGGGTCCACCGGGGCGGTCGGCACAGCCGTCCGGGACGCCGCCGCCGACCAGCGGCGCCGCCGCGATCAGCCCGGTCTCGCCGTGGCCGAGGGGCACGGCCGGTGCGGGATCGTGCTGCGCCGGCGGGATGAGCGTCGTGGTGAGGGCCGCGAGCAGGAGCAGGGCGGTGAGCAGCGCGAAGCCCGTGGTGTAGCCGGCTTCGGTGGGCAGCCCGCCCGGACCGGGGCGGGCCGTCACCACCCCGGCCATGAGCGCGGCCCCCAGGGAGCCGCCGATCGTCCGGATGTTGGCGTTCATGCCGCTGGCCACGCCCGTCTGGTCACGGCGGACCGCGGCCACGATCAGGTTGGACATGGAGGCGAAGGTGAGGCCGAACCCCGCACCCATGACGGTGACGGCCACGTAGACCTGCCACCGGTGTTCGTGCGCGACCACGAACAGCAGGTAGCCCGAGGCGGCCAGCAGGCTGCCGGCCAGCAGCACGTTCCTGGACCCGAAGCGGGGCCCCAGCCGACCGGCCCACAGCCCGAGCAGGAAGGCCGCCGCCGTCTGCGGCAGCATGATCACGCCGGCCTCGCCGAGCGAGGCCCCGAACCCGTAGCCCGCCGCCGTCGGCGTCTGCAGGAACTGCGGCAGGAAGGCGTAGGCGGCGTACATCGCCCCGCCGATCAGGAGCGCCACCAGGTTGGTCGTCCACACCGCCCGCCGGCGCATCATCGTCATGTCGATCAGCGGTGAGTCCGCCCGCGACTCGACGAGCACCCACCCGACGGCCACCACCGCGGCCACCGCGAGCAGGCCGAGCACACGCGCCGAGCCCCAGCCCCAGCTCCCGGCCTGGCTGACCGGCAGCAGGAGCGCCACCAGCCAGATGGACAGCAGGGCCGCGGCCGGCAAGTTCACCCGCCCCTTCGCGCGGACGCCGGAGTCGGGGACGACGAGCGGGGCGGCCGCGCCGACCACCACGAGCAGGGCCAGCGGAGCCCAGAACAGTCCGGCCAGGCCGAGCAGGTCGACGATCGGGCCGGCCAGCACCAGGCCGACGCCGGCCCCGGCAGCAGCCAGCGCAGAGAGCACGCTGACGGCTGCGGGCACCCGGTCGGGCGGGAGCTCGTCGCGGATGATGCCGAAGGCCAGCGGCAGCACCGCTCCCCCGACCCCCTGGACCACCCGCGCCACGATGAGCACCGCGAGCGACGACGCGAGCGCCGCGAGGAGGCAGCCGGCCGCGAGCGCGAGCAATGCGACGAGCAGCATCCGCTTCTTGCCGGCCAGGTCGCCGAGCCGGCCCACGACGGGCGTGAAGATCGACGCCGACAGCAGGTAGGCGGTCAGCAGCCAGGTGACGTCGGCCTGCGAGACGCCCAGCTCGGCCTGGAACACCGGCAGCACCGGGACGACGAGCGACTGCAGCATCGCGAAGACCATGCCGCCGGCCGTCAGCACGGCCAGCACCAGCCGCGGTGAGCTGCGCGGTCCGGCCGGGACCACGTCCGGGTGCGGCCGGTCGCGCGGGGCCCGGCTCGTCGGGAGGCCCACCCCGCTCAGCCGGCGGCGTCGGCCAGGGCGCGCATCACCGTCGGGTCGGCCACCCCGCTGAGCACCAGCGTGCCGACCGGTCCGGCGCGCCACAACTCGAGCCGCTCGAGGATGCGCGGCATCGGCCCGCACAGCGCGATGCCGTCGCAGAGCTCGTCGGGGACCGCACGCACCGCGCCCTCGCGGTCCCCCGACAGGAAGAGCTCCTGGACGCGGTGCGCCTCCTCCTCGAAGCCCATGCGGGCGACGACGTCGAGGTGGAAGTTCTTCCCCTTCGCGCCCATGCCCCCGATGTAGAAGGCCATCGTGGGCTTCACCCGGTCGACGGCCGCCTGCACGTCGTCGTCGACGACGACCGACACGGGGCAGGCCACGTCGAAGTGCGCCGGCGCACCGGCGAGGGCATCGGCGTACAGCGCCGGGCCCCGCTCGGCGTGGAAGAAGATCGGCAGCCACCCGTCGGCGATCTCGGCGGCCAGCGCCACGTTCTTCGGCCCCTCCGCGCCCAGGTACACCGGGATGTCCGGGCGCAGCGGGTGCGCGTTGGCCTTGAGCGGCTTGCCCAGGCCCGTGCCGCCGGGGTACGGCAGGGGGTAGTGCTCGCCGTCGTTGGTCACCGGCCCCTCGCGCCGCCACACGTCGCGCAGCACGCCGACGTACTCCCGGGTCCGCGCGAGCGGCTTGGGGAACGGGACCCCGTACCAGCCCTCGACCACCTGCGGTCCGCTCACGCCCAGGCCCAGGAGCATCCGGCCGCCCGAGAGGCGGTCCAGGGTGAGCGCCGTCATGGCGGTGCACGTCGGCGTGCGGGCGGAGAGCTGGCACAGGCCGGTGCCCAGCTTGATGCGCGAGGTCTGCGACCCGATCCACGCCAGCGGGGTGAAGACGTCGGACCCGTAGGACTCCGCCGTCCACACCGAGTCGAAGCCGGCGTCCTCGGCGGCGAGCACGAGCGGCAGCTGGTCCCCCGGCCCCGCGCCGACCCAGTACCCGAGCATCAGCCCGAGCTTCAGCCGGTCGGTGCCCCGGCTCCCGGATTGCGGGGAGGGGACGGCGGCCTCGGCCGACACGGCGCTCAGGCCGGGTCCGCGGCGAGCGCGGACCCGATCCGGCGGAGCTGCGCGGGCGCCGCCCCGAAGGCCATCTCGAGGTGCTTGGACCAGCGGAAGTACCGGGACAGCGGATAGCTGAGGTCGATGCCCACGCCGCCGTGCACGTGCTGGGTGGCGTGCGCGACGCGGTGACCGCCTTCGGCGGCCCACCACTTCGCCACGGCCACCGCGGTGCCGGCCGGGCGGCCGGAGTCGAGCAGCCACAGCGCCTGCAGCATCGTCAGGCGCATCCCCTCCACGTCCATGTAGGCGTCGGCGAGCCGGTGACCCACCGCCTGGAACGAGGCGATCGGCCGGCCGAACTGCTCGCGCTCGGCGGTGTAGGTCGCCGACAGGGCGAGAGCCCGTGCGCTGACGCCCAGCGCCAGCGCCGCGGCGCCCACCAGCGCCCGGTCGAGCAGCCAGCCCAGCACGTCGGCACCGGTGTCCGGCCCGGCGAGCACGTCCGCGGCGGGGACGGCGACGCCGGTGAGCTCCAGCTCGCCCTGCGGCTGGCCGTGGGTGGTGGTCTGCGGCCGCACCGTTACCCCGTCCGCCGTCGGCTCGACGAGGGCGATGACCACGCGCCCGTCGGAGCAGCTCGCCGGCACGAGGACCCGCCGCGCGGTGGCCGCGAACGGCACGGCGGACTTGCGGCCGGTCAGCCGGAACCCCTCACCGTCGACGGTCGCCGTGGTGACCAGCGCCCGCGGGTCGTCCCGGCCCGACTCGACCAGCGCCGCGCTCAGCAGCGCGCGCCCGGCGGCGACGTCGGGCAGGTCGCGCCGTCGTTGCTCCGGGCTGCCGAAGGTGGCGAGCGGCAGGGCGGCGCAGAGCACGGTCTCGAACAGCGGTACGGGAGCGACGTGCGCGCCCACCTGCTCCAGCAGCAGGACGAGCTCGGTCAGCCCCGCTCCCCCGCCGCCGTCGTCCTCGGGGAGGGCCGCGCCGACGATGCCGCCGTCCGCCAGCCGCTGCCACAGGTCCTCGTCGAGCCAGGCGCCCTGGCCCTCCAGCTCGGTGAGCCGGGCCGGCGTGGCCCGCTCGGTGAGCATCCGGGTGACGAGGTCGACGAGCTGCTGCTGGTCGGGGGTGATCGTGAAGTCCACGGGATCGGCCTCTCTACCGGGGGGCGCGGGGAAGGGCGAGGCCGACCATCGCGATGATGTCGCGCTGGATCTCGTTCGTGCCGCCGCCGAAGGTGAGCACGAGGGTGCTGCGCATCGACCGCTCGAGGTCCCCGTCGAGACCGGCACCGGCGGAGCCCTGCGCCAGGGTCGAGGACTCGCCCACGATCTCCATGAGGGCGCGGTAGACCTCGATGTAGAGCTCGCTGCCCAGCACCTTGACCGCGGAGGCGTCGGCCGGGTTCAGCGTGCCCTGGGTGACGCTCCAGGCGACCTTCCAGTTGAGCAGCCGCAGCACCTCGACTTTCGCGTGCACCCGGGCCAGCGTGGTCTGCACCCACTCCTGGTCGATCACCCGCCGGCCGTCGGCGAGCTCGGTGTCCCGCGCCCACCGGCGGACGTCGTCGATGCGGCGTTCCACCGCCCCGGCACTGGACAGCGCCACCCGCTCGTGGTTGAGCTGGCTGGTGATCAGCTCCCAGCCGCGGTTCTCGCCCAGCACGACGTTCTCCACCGGCACCCGCACGTCGTCGTAGTAGGTGGCGCTGGTGTAGCCGCCGCCGATGGTGTGCACCGGGGTGTAGCTGAAACCGGGACTGTCGACCGGGACGATGAGGATGGACAGACCCTTGTGCCGGGAGCCCTCCGGGCCGGTCCGGCAGGCCAGCCACAGGTAGTCGGCGTGCTGGATCAGCGAGGTCCACATCTTCTGGCCGTTGATGACGTAGGAGTCGCCGTCGCGGACCGCCGTCGTGGTCAGTCCGGCCAGGTCGGTACCGGCGCCCGGCTCGCTGTAGCCGATGGAGAAGTGCAGCTCCCCCTGCTGGATCCGGGGCAGGAAGAACGCCTTCTGCTCCTCGGTGCCGAAGGCCATGATCGTGGGCCCGATGGTGTTGACCGTCAGGAACGGCACGGGGACGCCGGCCCGCTGCGACTCGTCGAAGAAGATGTACTGGTCGAGCAGGTCCCGGCCCTGCCCGCCGTACTCCGCCGGCCAGGACAGCCCCAGCCACCCGTCCTGCCCGAGCTGGCGGATGAGCTGCCGGTAGACCGGCCCCTCCAGCTCGCCCTCGGCCAGCGACTTCACCCGCTCCGGGGTCATCAGCTCGGCGAAGTAGGCCCGCAGCCGGTCGCGGAACGCGCACTGCTCGTCGGTGTAGGTCAGGTACATGCGGTCCTCGTTCCGGAGCAGGGGTGGGACCCGGCGGGTCAGCTCGGTGCCGGTGCCGTCGTCGCGGTGCCGGCCGTCGCTGCCTCGGCGAGGACGCCGGCGGCCCAGGCGTAGTCGGGCTTGCCGCTGGGCGAGCGCCTGATCTCCCCGGCGACGTGCACGAAGCGGGGGATCTTGTACCGGGCCACGCGGGTGGCCAGGAACGCCTCGAGGTCGGCCGTGGTCGGTGCCGCCGAGCCCGGCCGCACCTGGAGGACGGCGGCGACCTGCTGCCCCCACCGCTCGTGCGGGATGCCTGCCACGATCGTGTCCAGGACGGCGGGGTGCGCCTTGAGCGCTCCCTCCACCTCCTCGGGGTAGACCTTCTCGCCTCCGGAGTTGATGCACACGGCACCGCGGCCGAGGAAGTGCAGCAGGCCGTTCCCGTCGACGGTGGCCATGTCGCCGGGGAGCACCCAGCGCTCGCCGCCGATCTCGAGGAAGGTCCGAGCCGTCTTCTCCGGGTCGCCGTAGTACCCGAGCGGGATGCGTCCCCGTTGCGCGACCCGGCCGACCACACCCGAGCCCGGCTGCACCGGCTGCAGGTGGTCGTCGAACACCTCGGTGCGCTCGTTGACCGCGAAGCGCAGCCCGTCGCTGGCCTTCGCGCCGTCGGGTGCGGAGCCGGCGAAGCCGGTCTCCGAGGAGCCGAAGCTGTCGCGGATGTAGAGGTTGGGGATCCGCTCGACCAGCTGGTCGCGGAGCGGCTGGGACAGCAGGGCGCCCGCGCTGGCGAGGGCCAGCAGCGAGGACAGGTCGTAGGTGCTGCTGTCGAGCGCTTCGACCAGCGGCACGGCCATCCCGTCGCCGACGATCGTGATCGTGTTGCACCGCTCCTGCTCGATCAGCGACAGCGCCCCGTGCCCGGTGTACTTCCGGATCAGCACGACCTTGCCGCCGGCGAGCAGGTTGATGAAGCTGCCCAGCTCGGCCGCACCGTGCATCAGCGGCGGCGCGGGGAAGGACACCAGCGGGGCGTTCGCCGCCGCGCGGGGCCCCATGTCCTCAGGTCGGGCGACCGGCTCGCCCGTCGGGTTCCCACCGCCCATGCCGGCGAAGAAGAGGTCCTCCTGGCGCCACATGACGCCCTTCGGCATCCCCGTGGTCCCGCCGGTGTAGATGATGAAGAGGTCGTCCCCCGACCGCTCCGGCAAGCCGTCGCGGGTGCCGTCCTGCGCGGCCAGCGCCTCCTCGAAGCGCACCGTGCCGGGCGGCAGCGGGACGCCGTCGGTGCTGCCGACGACGACCAGGTGCGCCAGCGCCGGCACGTCGGGCACGACCTCGGCCACCGCTGCGGCGAACTCCGCGTCGAAGACCACGCCCACCAGATCGGCGTCGTCGTACAGGTAGCGCAGCTCGTCCCGGACGTACCGGAAGTTCACGTTGACCGGCACGGCCCGGACCTTGAACAGCGCGAGCATCGTCTCGAGGTACTCGGTGCCGTTCATCATGTGGCAGCCGACGTGGTCGCCGTGCCCGATGCCGACCGAGCTGAAGTGGTGAGCCAGCCGGTTGGCGCGCTCGTCGAGCTGCCGGAAGGTCAGCCGGCGCCCCTCGGCGTAGAGGGCCTCCCGGTCGGGGACGTGGTCGACGACGTCCTCGAACATGTCTGCCAGGGCGAAGTGCACGGCGCGCTCCTCACTGCTCGCGGCCGGCGGACCGGCGGTCGGGGGTCATGCCGGCTTCTCCGAACCGACGACCCACATGGCGAAGAACTGCGAGCCACCGCCGTAGGCGTGGCCCAGCGCGAGGCGCGCATCGGGCACCTGGTGCGCCCCCGCGGTGCCGCGCACCTGGTCGGCCACCTCGAGGAACCGGAGCATCCCGGAGGCGCCGATCGGGTTGGACGAGAGGACGCCGCCGGACATGTTGACCGGCAGTTCGCCGTCCAGAGCAGTGACGCCGTCGTGCACGAGCTTCCAGCCGGTGCCCTCCTCGGCGAAGCCGAGGTTCTCCAGCCACATCGGCTCGAACCAGCTGAACGGCACGTACATCTCGGCGCAGTCGATCTGCTTGAGCGGGTCGGTGATCCCGGCCTCGGCGTAGACCGCCTTGGCGCAGTCGCGGCCGGCGTGCGGGCTGATCCGGTCGCGGCCGGCGCCCTGCGTGGGTTCCGAGCGGACGGCGGTGCCGTGGATCCAGGCCACCGGGCGCCTGCTCGCGGCGGCGGAGTCCTCGTCGCCGATCACCATCGCGGCGGCGCCGTCGGAGGACGGGCAGGTCTCCATGTACCGGATCGGATCCCACAGCAGCGGGGAGTCCATGACCTCCTCGAGGGTGATCTCCGGCTGGTGCAGGTGGGCGTAGGGGTTCTTCACCGCGTTGAGCCGGTCCTTCACCACGACCCGGCCACCGGTGTCCAGCGGCGCCCCCGACCGGCGGATGTAGCCGCGGACGATGGGGGCGAAGTAGCCGCCGGCGCCTGCGACCAGCGGCTGGGCGAAGGGCATCTTGATCGACAGCGCCCACATCGCGTTGCTCTCGGACTGCTTCTCGAACGCGACCGTGAGCACGCGCTTGTGCAGCCCGGCCTGCACGAGGTGGGTGGCGACCACGGAGGTGGACCCGCCGACCGAGCCGGCCGTGTGCACCCGGAACAGCGGCTTGCCGACCGCGCCGAGGGCGTCGGCCAGGTACAGCTCCGGCATCATCACGCCCTCGAACATGTCCGGGGCCTTGCCGACGACGACGGCGTCGATGTCGGCCCACTCCAGCTCGGCGTCGGCGAGGGCGCGGTCGGCGGCCTCGCGGACCAGGCCCGCGATGGACACGTCCTCCCGCTTGGCCACGTGGTGGGTCTGGCCCGTGCCCAGCACTGCTGCGCGGTTGCCGCTCATCGGTCTGCCTCCAGGACGCACACGAGGTTCTGCTGCAGGCAGGGCCCGCTGGTGGCGTGGGCGAGGGCCCGGTCGGCCTCACCTGCCGAGATCCGCCGGGCGGCTTCGCCCAGCCGTACGAGGCCGGCCACCATCACCGGGTTGGACGCCAGCGCACCGCCCGAGGGGTTGATCGAGGTGGCGTCCTCGTCGAGCCCGAGCGCCTCGGCGACGATGAGCTCCTGGTGGGAGAAGGGCGCGTGCAGCTCGGCGACGTCGAACCGGCCCGTCCCGCCGCCCGCCTTCTCCCCCGCCAGCCGGGTGGACGCCGACGTCGTCAGGTCCCGCGACCCGAGCGCCTGGACGTCGACCCGGTGGTCGATGCCGCGGATCCACGCCGGCCGCTCGGACAACTCCCTGGCCCGGTCCCCCGCCGCCAGGACCACGACGGCGCAGCCGTCGGTGACCGGCGGGCAGTCGTGCCGGCGGAGCGGGTCGGCGTAGACCGGCTCGTCCAGCAGCGCGGCCTCGTCGACGTCGCCGGAGAGCTGCGCGTAGGGGTTGCCGACGGCGTTGCGGCGGCTGCGGGCCACCACCCGCGCCAGGTCCTTGTCGCTGCGGGAGCCGCCGTCGAGGTAGGCGCGGGCCTGCAGCGCCGCGAGGCTGACCGCGTCCGGCCACAGCGGCGCGACCAGGTAGGGGTCCAGTTGCAGCGACATCACCCGGCCGACGTCGCCCGGGGTGCTCTTGCCGAAGCAGTAGACGAGCGCGGTGTCGATGTCACCGTGCTGCAGCCGCACCCACGCCTCGTACAGGGCCCAGGCGCCGTCCATCTCCACGTGGGACTCCGCGATCGGCGGCCACGGGCCGATGGCGTCCAGCGCCTGCACGAAGGCGAACGCCTGACCGGAGAGGTAGTCGGTGCTGCCGGAGACGGTGAAGCCCATGTCGTGCGTGGTGAGCCCGGTCGGCTCCAGGGCCTCGCGCAGCACGGGCAGCAGCATCTCCACCTCGCTGCGCGTGTCCTCCTTGCGGGAGGAGTGCTGGGCATAGGACACGATCGCTACGTCGCGCATCGGACGTGCTCCTTCACCGCCACGCCTCAGGCGTGGTGCTTGTAGGTGGAGTACTCGGCGTCGGGCTCGTCGATGTACTCGACGTGGTCGATGTTGGCGAGGGTGTAGTCCCACTCCTCGCGGGGCAGCCAGTGCGCCCGGACCCGCAGGCCCATCCGGACCTCCTCCGGGGGCATGCCCGTCAGCAGCACCATCGTGGTGGTGTCGGCGCCGTCGAAGAGCACCTCGGCCGACACGTAGGGCAGGTCGATGACCCGGTTGGCGAAGTTGACGTTCACCACCGCGAAGGTGACGAGGGTGCCGGTGTCGGCGATCTCCACCTCTTCGGCGAAGGCGACGCCGCACATGGAGCAGGCACCGCGCGGGGGCAGGTAGACCTTGGCGCAGGAGGGGCAGCGCCGGCCCAGGAGCTTGCCCTCCTTGACCCCGCGCAGGAACGTCGACGCGGCCTCCCCCGGGCTGTACGTGTAGTCCAGCCGGATCGGGGTGACGATCCGGGTGACCGGTCCGCGACTCACGACGCCGTCCCGACCGGCTCGAAGCAGGCGATGTCGTGGATGAGGCCGGTGGTCTCCTCCGCCCAGCGGATCCGCACCCGCATGCCCGTCTCGATCTCCTCGCGCGGGGCGTCGAGTGCGTGCAGCAGCGACGTGCCGGCGCCGTCGAGCCGGACCAGCGCCCAGGCGAAGGGACGGTCGAACGGCTGGCCGTTCCTCGGCACGGGATTCCACGACCAGCTCGCCAGCACGCCCTCGGGGCCGACCTCGACGAGCTCGTCGTGCGGGAGGGCGGCGGCGGTCGCGGCGTCGTACTCCGGTGGCGGCACGACCACCCGGCCCGTGCTGTCGGTGACCCCGAGCACGCGCCGGTCGCGCAGACCGGTGAGGAACGCACCGATCATCGGCCCGGTGGAGCGGGTGTAGGGGAACTCCATGAAGTGCGGAGCGCTCAGGACTTCGGTCATCGCAGGGTGTCTCCCAGAGTCGTCGGAGCTCAGACCAGCTGGCTCTGCCGGTCGGCCCAGTAGGGGTCCCGGAGCTTGCGCTTGTAGACCTTCCCGTTGGGGTCGCGCGGGAAGTCGGTGACGAAGTCGATCGACCGCGGGGTCTTGAACCTCGCCAGGTTCTCGGCGCAGTAGGCCAGCAGCTCGGCCTCCAGCTCGGGGCCGGCGATGACGCCGTCGCTCGGTTCGACCGCGGCCTTGATCTCCTCGCCCAGGTCGTCGTGCGGGACGCCGAACACGGCGCAGTCGCCGACCTTGGGGTGCTGCAGCAGGACCGACTCGGTCTCGGCCGGGTAGATGTTGACCCCGCCGGAGATGATCATGTCGACCTTGCGGTCGCGGAGGAACAGGAAGCCGTCCTCGTCCAGCTCGCCGGCGTCCCCGACGGTGAAGAAGCCCTGGTCGTTCCAGCTCTTCCGGGTCTTCTCGGGGTCGCCGTGGTACTCGAACCTCCGGTCGCCCATCTTCATCCAGACCGTGCCGATGGAGCCGGGGGGCAGCTCGGCGCCGTCGTCGTCGAGGACCTTGACGGTGCTGTTCGGCCAGGGCGAGCCGACGGTGCCGGGCTTGCGCAGCCAGTCCTGCGGGCTGGCGACGCTGCCGCCGCCCTCGGTGGCCGCGTAGTACTCCCAGATCACCGGGCCCCACCACTCGAGCATTCGGTGCTTGGTCGGCACGGGGCACGGCGCGGCGCTGTGGATGATCACGCGCAGGGACGACACGTCGCAGGCCGCCCGTGCCTGGTCGGGCAGCTGCAGCAGCCGGTGGAACATCGTCGGCACCATGTGGCTGGTCGTGACCCGGTAGCGCTCGATCCGCTCGAGCGTCCCCTCCGGTGTCCACCGGTCCATGAGGACGACGCGGTGCCCCGCGTGCAGAGCGCTCTGGGTGAACTGCCCGACCGCCGTGTGGTACAGCGGCGCCACCGTGAGGTGGACGTTGTCCTCGTACGGCTGGATGCCGAAGAGCGAGTGCAGGAAGGTGCCGGCCTGGGCCATGGTGTCCGGGTCGATGTCCGCGAGCGAGCGCCGGACGCCCTTGGGCCGCCCCGTCGTGCCGGAGGTGTAGTTCATGACCGCGCCGGCCCTGCGATCCGCCGGCCGCGCGGTGGGCTGGCCGGCCTTCAACTCCTCGTAGGAGCGGAACTCCTCGTAGGAGCGGAACCCCTCGACCCGCCCCACTGCGAAGCGCCCCTCGGCGGGCAGCGAGATGCTCGCGGCGGCCCGCTCGGCCTCCGCGGCGAAGACCTCGGAGGAGATGAACGCCTTGGCTCCGCTGTCCTCGATGATGTACGCGATCTCGGGGCCGACGAGGTGGTAGTTCACCGGGACCAGGTGCCACCCGGCCTGTGTGGCGGCCAGCAGCACCTCCAGGAACGGCGCTCCGTTCGGCAGGAGGACCGCCACGGCGTCGCCGTGCCCGAGGCCGAGCTCCCGCAGCCCGTGGACCACCTGGTTGCAGGAGTCCAGCAGCTCGCCGGCGGTGTGCTCGGTGTAGTCGGGGTCGACGACGGCGACCCGCTCCGGGTCGTCCTCCGCGATGTTCCAGAAGCCCAGTGACGCCATCGTCGCTCCCCACTCTCCGAGGTTCGGCACAAGCTAGAACGCGTTCTCATCCAGTGCAAGGGGTCGGTGCGCGGTCGTTCCGCCGGGACCGGATGGACACCGTCGGACGTCGCCGCGCGTCTCGCCACCGCCCGCGGACGTCGTCGAGCCGCTACGGTCGACGCTCTGTGCGTGACGGAGGACGGGAGCGTCCGAATGCCGAACATCCCCGGAGCTCTCCGCCGGCGCGCCGTGGCCGCCGGACGTGCTGCTGGGCACACCGTGCAGGTAAAGCCGGTGCGCGTCAATAACTTGTTCTAGTTCGCCGACATCAGTAGCTTCCGAACCGAGCGAGACGACATGTCTCGTCGCCCCCCCTGCGACCGGCTGCTCCCGGCGCGTCCGCCTCCCGGCGGCGCACCCGCACCGGCCGCCGACCTGAAGGGATCCGCGCATGCGCACTCCCGTCTGCGACCAGCTGGGGATCGACATCCCGCTGTTCGCCTTCTCGCACTGCCGCGACGTCGTCGCTGCGGTCAGCAAGGCCGGTGGGCTCGGCGTCCTGGGCGCGCTGTCGTTCAGCCCCGAGGAGCTCGAGGTGGAGCTGGCCTGGATCGACGAGAACTGCGACGGCAAGCCCTACGGCGTCGACCTCGTCATGCCGGCCACCTACATCGGCAAGGGTGGCAAGCAGCCCGGCTACGAGGAGATGGCCGCGATGATCCCCGAGGGCCACCGGGAGTTCGTCGACAAGCTGCTCCTCGAACACGGCGTCCCCGAGGTGCCCGAGGAGGCCGGTGCCGCCTCGCACGTGGCGGCCGGACTGGGCGTCGACGACCAGGCGGCCGGAGCCGTCGATGTCACGCTCAAGCACGACAACGTCAAGCTGCTGGTCAACGCGCTGGGCCCGCCGCCCAAGGAGGTGGTCGACCGCGCCCACGAGCACGGCATCCTGGTGGCCGCGCTGGTCGGCAGCGCGGCACACGCCCGCAAACAGGTGGAGATCGGCGTCGACATCATCGTCGCGCAGGGCGGCGAGGCCGGCGGCCACACGGGCGAGATCGCGACCATGGTGCTCGTCCCCGAGGTCGTGGACGAGGTGGGCGCGGACGTGCCGGTGCTGGCCGCCGGGGGCATCGGCACGGGCCGGCAGATGGCGGCCGGGCTGGCCCTCGGCGCCCAGGGGGCCTGGACCGGATCGATGTGGCTGACGGTGGCCGAGGCGCACGTCGCCGACGCTCCGCTGGCGAACATCCTCGCGATGGACTCCCGGGGCACCGTCCGCTCGCGCGCCATGACCGGAAAGCCGGCCCGCCAGCTGAAGACGGCGTGGACCGAGGCATGGGACGGGCCGGACTCCCCCGGCACCCTGCCCATGCCGCTGCAGGGGATCCTGCACCAGAGCGCCATGCACCGGGTCACGCGCGCGAAGAACCGTGAGCTGGCCGGCTACCCCGTCGGGCAGATCGCCGGCCGGTTCACCCGGGTACGGCCGGCGCGCGAACTCGTCCGCGAGGTGGTCGAGGAGTGGATCGCCACCACCGAGCGCATGTCGGCCCTGCTCGACGACTGAGCAACCGGACGGCGGTGGTGGCGGCCCCGACCACCCCCGCTGGATCCACACACAACAACACCCCCTCCGGGTAATCGGAGCCCATAGCTTTGGTGAGCGGCCAACGAGGAGACGCTCCCCGCAAGATCACTACGCACTGAGGGCTCTCTCGTCGCCGCGCCAGGCAGCCATCGGGGCGTGTTGGTCTTGGAGAGATCGGTGCCCGTGGAGCCGCCTGAGTCCGGCGCCCACCATGGGAAGCCGGATTCACACGGTTCGACCGACTCAGCTCACGCAGGCGGCTCGACATCGGTTCCGTCCGACGAGTTCTCGTGTTGCTGGCGAGGCACCGGGATCAACGTTGCGATGGTGGGCGGCAGGGCCAGCAGCGTGAGATAGAGGGCCTGGACATTCACGCCCTCGTCCACTCTCTCGGCGCCGTCGGCGAAGGCGGCCATCGAGATTGCGACCGCGAGCCACAGGGCTCCGGAGAGCGTCGCAAGTACAAGAACCATTCGACGACGCACGAGTCTCACCGCGCCAGCTTGGCAGTTCCGGACCCCGCGAAGGGCACAGCTGCAAGGCGTCCCCGAAGCCGCCTTCCGGCCGACTGTGCGACACGCGTTCCAGCGGACAGCGCGGCCGAGTGAACCTGGTCAGGCGTACTGCGGCGATAGCGATCCGGGGCGTCAGATGCCGCGCTCGTCCAGAAGCCGCTCGGTCATCCGGGTGACGTTGTTGTCCTGCACCATCGGACTGTCGGCCTCGACCAGGCCCCAGTCCTTCAGCATCGAGTAGATCCTGGCCATGATCAGGGTGAAGCGGAACGCGGCGAACACCTCGAAGTAGTCGAGGTCCGTCAGCGTCGTCCCGGTGCGCTCCTCGTAGCGGGCGACCGTCTCCTCGGCGCTCGGAAAGCCCGCCAGCCGCGGCACCCCGCAGCCCTCGCAGTGGTGCCGGTCCACGAACAGGGCCCAGGCGACGTCCAGCGCCGGCGGCGCGAGCGTCACCATCTCCCAGTCCAGGACGGCGATCCGGTCGCATGCGTCGTCGTACATGACGTTGCCGATCCGCGCGTCACCCCAGCTCAGGACCAGCGGCCCGCCGGTCGGCTGGTTCGCCACGAGCCAGGCCAGCGCCCGGCGGGCGAGCGGCATCGGCTCGGTCCGCTCGATCGACGCGAGGAAGTCCTCGTCGTAGGCCAGGATCTGCGGCAGGCCGCGAGCGCCCTTCTCGGGACGTTCGAGGAAGGCCACGTCGAGTCGCTGCCAATCCACCTGGTGCAGTTCGGCGATGGTGTCGATCGCCCCCCACCAGACCTTCGCCCGGTGATCGGGCGGGACGTCGTGCAGCCACCCGCTGACGTGGTACGGCGGGCTGTCCGACGGCGCCTGCCCGGCCACGGCGTCCATGACGAAGAACGGCGCGCCGAGCACGGTCGGGTCCTCCTCCAGCCACCGCACCTCCGGGACCGGGATCGACGTGTGCTCGCCGATCAACCGCAGCGCCCGGTGCTGGGTGTCGAAGGTGGCGTCGGGGAACAGCGTGTAGCCCGTGGGGGCCACCCGCACCACGTACGTCTCCTCGTGCCGCTCGCCGCCGGCGGACCAGCCGGCGTCGACGATCAGCGTCTCGTTGGAGAACCCGGTGGCGCCGGGGCTCCGCAGCTCCGAGCACGCGACCTCGCCGTCGGCACCCACCTTCCCGGCCAGCCAGCCGGCGAGCTGCTTGCGGGACTGCTCGGCATCGCGCTGCTCGGGGATGGGCACTTCGCACCTCCATGTCGGGGAGGCAAACCTAGAACCGGTTCTCCGTCTCTGGCAAGCGGTCGACGTGCGGTCTCTCGGCCGCCAGATCAGGCACCGATGAGCCGCCCGGCATTAGGCAACGACGCGCTTCGCGACGTCCGGAACAAGAATCTGTTCTATGCGTCGGAGAGTCCGGCTGCTACGTTCCGGCCGGGGGCGAGGAAGCCCCTCACCCCCACGTCGAGACGAGGAGCACGGCCATGAGCGAGGAGCACCTGCTGGTCGAGCGGAGCGGCCATGTCCTGGTCCTGCGCATGAACCGCCCGGAGGCCAAGAACGCCTTCTCCCCCAACATGCTCGTCCGCATGGCCGACGCCTGGGACACCGCCGACTCCGACGACGACATCCGCTGCGTCATCCTCACCGGCTCGGCCGAGGTGTTCTGCGCCGGCGCCGACCTGAAGGCGATGGGCGCCGACCCCGCACCGGACGACGTCCACGCCAAGCGCTTCACGTCCGACGCCGGCATGGCGTGGAAGGCGCTGCTGCGCCACCACCGGCTGACCAAGCCGCTCATCGCCGCCGTCGAGGGGCCCGCGATCGCCGGCGGCACGGAGATCCTCCAGGCCACCGACATCCGCGTGGCCGGGGCCTCGGCCACGTTCGGGGTGGCCGAGGTCAGGCGTGGCCTGTTCCCGCTCGGTGGCTCCACCGTCCGGCTGCGCCGCCAGATCCCCTACACGCTGGCCGCCGAGATGCTGCTGACCGGCAAGACCATCACCGCCGACGAGGCACTCGCCTACGGCCTCATCGGCTCGGTGGTGCCCGACGGCACCGCCCTGACCCGCGCATTCGAGATCGCCGACACCATCTGCGCCAACGGCCCGCTGGCGGTCAAGGCCGTGAAGCGCTCCCTGCAGGAGACCGAGGGCCTGCCCGAGGACGAGGCGCTCAAGGTGGAGCTGGAGATCGGCATCCGGGTCTTCGCCAGCCAGGACGCCAAGGAGGGCCCAAGGGCCTTCGCCGAGAAGCGCCCGCCGGCCTTCGTCGGCCGCTGATCCCCCCGGGGCCGGTGCAGGACACCGGCCCCGGGGTGCCGCGGCGGAGCAGTCAGTCGAAGACGACGACGCCCCGGACGTTGATCCCGGCGTGCAGGTCGTCGTAGGCCTCGGCGATCTGGTCGAGGGTGTACTTGCGCGTGACCATCTCGTCGAGCTTGAGCTGACCGGCCTGGTACATGCGCAGCAGGTTCGGGATGTCCCGCTTGGGGTTGCACGCACCGAACAGCGAGCCCTGCAGCCGCTTCTGCATCAGCGTCAGGTCGGCCAGGCTGATGGGGGCACCGACCTCCATCAGGTTGCCCATCGCGGTGACCACCACCGTCCCCGCCTTGCGGATGGAGGCCAGTGCTTGCGCCACGTGCTCGCCCTTGATGACGCCGACGGTGATGATCGTCGCGTCGGCGCCCTGCCCGTTGGTCACCGACCGGGCGAAGGCCGTGGCCTCGTCGATCGTCTCGAACGCGTGGGTGGCGCCGAACTCCTCCGCCATCTCGCGCTTGAAGGAAACGGGGTCGACCACGACCACGTTCGTCGCACCGGCGTGCACCGCGCCCTGCACGGCGCTGACCCCCACGCCGCCGGCTCCCATGACGATGACCGTCGCGCCCGGCCGGATGTCGGCCGAGTTCACCGCCGACCCCCAGCCGGTGGTCACCCCGCACCCGACGAACGCCGCCGTGACCAGCGGGACGTCCTTGGGGATCTTCACCACCGAGTCGACGGCCACGGTCGTGTACTCGCTGAACGTGCCCAGGCCGCACAGCTGCGGCACGTCCTTGCCCTGGTAGGTGGTGCGGTAGCTCGTGGGGTCGTCCGGCCGGGCACCGGAGAGGATCATCGCGCCCCGGTCGCAGAGGTTGGACAGCCCGCGGGCGCAGAACTCGCACTGCCCGCACGCGGCCACGAACGAGAAGACGACGTGGTCGCCGACCTCGAACCCGAGGGTGTTCGGGCCGACGGCGGTGATGACACCGGCGCCCTCGTGCCCCCCGAGGTAGGGGAACCGGTCGCCGCTGAGGAAGTCACCGGTGGCCAGGTGGTCGTCGGAGTGGCAGAGGCCCGAGGCGGCCATCTTGACCATCACCTCGCCCTGTCGCGGGTCGTCGAGGTCGAGCTCGACCGTCTCGAACCTGCCGGGGGCCTTCATGAGAACGGACGCGCGGGTGGTGATGGGCACGGGGTGCTCCTTCCTGAGCAGGCTGGATCGGGCGGTGCGGAGGTCAGGGGCGGAGGGTCGCCGTGGCGTGGGTGAGCACCGGAGCGCCCTCGCGTTCCGGGCACACCGAGGCGAGCAGCAGCGCGTCGCCGTCCCGCCAGACGCTGGTGCGGATGGTCTGGCCCGGATGGAGGGAGCCGGCGAAGCGGACCGAGAGCCCGGTGAGCCGGGACGGGTCGCCGTCGAGCAGCCCATCGACGACGGCCTTGGCGAGCAGACCGTAGGACGCCAGTCCGTGCAGGATCGGCCGCTCGAAACCGGCCAGCGCGGCGAACTCCGGGTCGGCGTGCAGCGGGTTGAGGTCGCCGTTGAGCCGGTAGAGCAGCGCGCTGCGCGCCTCCGTCGGGGAGTCGAGCACGGAGTCAGGAGCCCGGTCGGGTGCCGCCCACGCGGTCTCCGGCCCCGGCGCTCCCCCGAACCCGCCCTCGCCCCTGGCCCAGATCTGCATCGTCGTCGTCCACAGCGCGGCGCCGTCGGGTCCGGCGGCCGCCTGCTCCAACTCGACGACGGCGGCCTTGCCCTTGTCCCAGACGTTCGCTACCCGGGAGCTGATCGTCGCCGCGCCCGAGGCCGGGATCGGCCGGTGCACGGTCAGCGTCTGCCCGGCGTGCAGGATCCGGCGCAGGTCGATGTCGATGCCCGGCAGGGACATCCCCGCCGGCGGCCGGTCCCCCGCCGAGATGCCACCGCCGGCCACGACCGCGAAGGTCGGCAGCACCCGCAGGTCCTTCTCGTAGGTGAACCGGAGCTCGGGGTCGACGCCGGCTCCGGCCCCGAGGCTCAGGTGGTAGAGCAGCACGTCGCGGGCGGTCCACGCCACCTCGCGGGTGGTGGGCGCCGACGACAGCGCCTGCTCCGGGTCGACGGGCACCGTCAGCTCTCCCCGTCGGAGAGCCCGGCCCGGTAGAGGGTGACCACGCACGCGCCGCCCAGCCCCAGGTTGTGCTGCAGCGCCACCCGGGCGCCCTCGACCTGGCCGGCGCCCGCCTGGCCGCGCAGCTGCCACGACAGCTCGGCGCACTGGGCCAGCCCGGTCGCCCCGAGCGGATGGCCCTTGGAGATGAGGCCGCCCGAGGGGTTGACCACCCATCGGCCGCCGTAGGTGGTGGCGCCGGACTCGACGAGCTTCCCGCCCTCGCCCTCGGGGCACATGCCGAGGCCCTCGTAGGTGATGATCTCGTTGATCGAGAAGCAGTCGTGCAGCTCGATGACGTCGACGTCGTCGATGCCGAGCCCGCTGGCGGCGAAGACCTGCGCGGCCGCCGCCCGGGTCATCGGTGCACCGACGATGTCGATGTCGCTGCGGTCGGCGAAGGCCTGCTGGTCGTCGGTGGTCAGCGCCTGCGCCACGATCTCCACCGCGTTGCCCTCCAGGCCGTGCTCGCGCACGAACCGCTCGCTCACCACGACCGCCGCGGCCGCGCCGTCCGACGTCGGCGAGCACTGCGACCGGGTCAGCGGGGCGTGGATCAGCTTGTCAGCGAGCACCTGCTCGAGCGTGTACTCGTCCTGGAACTGGGCGTAGGGGTTGCCGGTCGAGTGCCGGTGGTTCTTGACCGCCACCGCGGCCATCTGCTCGACCGTGGTGCCGTAGCGCTCCTGGTGCTCCAGCGCGGCGTTGCCGAAGAGCTGCGCCGTCATCGGCGCCGCGGACCACCCGCGGTTCTCCACCATGATCTTCAGGTGCGGATCGAGGGTGCTGACCTTCGGCGCCTCGCCGCCGCTGCCGGTCAGCGACGCCCGGGTCATCTTCTCGAAGCCGACCGCCAGCGCCACGTCGACGACGCCGGCCTGCACCCACTCCCGCGCCATCATCAGCGCGCTGGAACCGGTCGCGCAGTTGTTGTTGACGTTGACGATCGGGATGCCGGTGAGGCCCACCTCGTACAGCGCCCGCTGTCCGGCCGCCGACGGCTGGAAGACGTACCCGACCGCGGCCCGCTGCACGGCGTCGTAGCCGATGCCGGCGTCGGTGAGCGCCGCCCCGACCGCCTCGCCGACCATGGCCGGGTACTCCCAGTCCCGGGACTCGATCTTCTCGAACTTCGTCATGCCGACGCCGACGACGAACGTCCTGCTGCTCATGCGGTCTCCTGCACGGATCGGGGTGGAGGCCGCCGCGAGGCGGCCGGGCACGGGGTCAGCCGCCGTGCTGGCCGCCCAGGTAGACGTCGAGCACGGCGTCCGAGATCTCCTCCGGCGCGCCCTCGAGGACGATGCGGCCGTGGGTCATGACCGCGGCCCGGGTGGCGACCTGCAGCGCGGTCCGGGCGAACTGCTCGACGAGCAGGATCGACTGGCCGTCGGCGGCCAGCTGCCCGACGATCTCGTACAGCTCGGCCACGATGAGCGGGGCCAGCCCCATCGAGATCTCGTCCAGCAGCAGCACGGTGGGGTTCGCCGACAGCGCGCGGGACATGGCCAGCATCTGCTGCTCGCCGCCGGAGAGGGTGCCGGCCACCTGGCGACGCCGCTTGCCCAGCTGGGGGAACCGGGCGTAGGTGGTCTCCTCGACCTGGCTGCGCTTCAGCCCCCCGCGGTAGGTCCACATCCGCAGGTTCTCGGCGACGGTGAGGTTGGGGAACACGCCCCGCCCCTCCGGGATCGTGCAGACCCCGCTGCGGGCCAGCCGCGCCGCCGACGTCCGGGTGACGTCGTCGCCGGCGACCAGCACCTGACCGGCCGTCGCTCGGAGCCGGCCGCTGGCCACCTTGAGCGTCGTGCTCTTGCCGGCGCCGTTCGGGCCGAGCAGCGCCACCACTCCTCCGCGCGGGACGACCAGGTCGACGCCGCGCAGCACCGACACCGCGCCGTAGCCGGCATCGACGCCGCGCAGCTCCAGCGCCGGCCCGTCCGGTGTGCCGTCCTCCCGGTCCGGGGTGGTCCCGGTGCCAGGCGATGTCGTCCCCCGCGCCACCCGCATCGTCATGCCCCGTCCTCCAGACCGGCCGCGCTGATGGACTCCTCGTCGATGGGCGCAGCACCCAGGTAGGCCTGCTGCACGCGCGGATCGCGCCGGATCTCCGCGGGGGTGCCGGCGGCGATGGCCTCGCCGAAGTCGAGGACGTGCAGGTAGCCGCAGACGCGCATCACCAGGTCCATGTCGTGCTCGACCAGCAGCACCGCGATCCCCTCCCCGGCCAGCTCGACCAGGAGGTCGCCGAGGGCACGGCTCTCGGTGACCGAGAGCCCGGAGCTCGGCTCGTCCAGGAGCAGGACCCGGGGACGCGAGGCCAGGGCCCGGGCCAGCTCCACGAGCCGGGCCATGCCCGTCGGCAGCACGTCGGCGGGGACGTCGGCGACCTCGGCCAGGCCGGTGCGCTGGATGAGCTCGTCGGCGACGGCGCGCGGGCTCGCGGACGTCCGGCTGCGGGACCACCCGCGCCGGACCTCCGCGGCGACGAGCACGTTCTCGCGGGCCGACAGGGTCCCGAACAGCTCCACCCGCTGGTAGGTGCGGGCCACGCCCAACCGGGCGCGGGCCTGGGGCGAGGCCGACGTGATGTCGGTGTCGTCGAGCATCACCGTGCCCGCCGTCGCCCGCTGCAGGCCGGTCATGACGTTGAACATCGTCGTCTTGCCCGCCCCGTTGGGGCCGATCAACCCGGTGACGGCGCCGGGCTGGAAGTCCAGCGAGACGCCCTGCAGGGCCTGGATGCCGCCGAAGCGGACCGCGATGTCACTGACCCGCAGCAACGGGCACCTCCTCGGGATCGCGGGGAGCCGGCAGTGCCGTCCCGCTCTGGGCCCGGTCCGCGTCGCGCGCTCGGCGCTCCCGCAGCCACTGCAGCGGTGTGTATCCGCCGAAGACACCGTTCGGGTTCCGGGCGATGCCGATCGCGCCGAGCCCGACCATGATCGGGACCACGTCGTGCAGCGACGGGAAGGTGGCCTGGATGTCCGGGCCGAAGGCCAGCGCGATGCCGGCGAAGAGCACGCCGGTGACCGTCCTGATCCCCATCGTGACGGTGATCAGCAGCAGGGTGATGCTGGCCAGCAGGGTGAAGTCGGCCGGGCCGACCAGCCCCTGCTGCCCGCCGAGCAGCGCCCCGCCCAGGCCGGCCAGACCGGCCGAGAGGGTGAAGACGACCAGCTTGGTCCCGGTCAGGCTCATGCCCATCGTGGCACTCGCGGCCGGGCTGTCCCCCATCGCGACCAGCCGCCGGCCGAGCCCGGACCGGCGCACCCACAGCACCGCCACCGCCGCGGCGACGAAGACGACGGCCAGGAAGACGAAGTACGCCCGCTGACCCCGCAGGTCGATCCCCGGGATGTACAGCCGCTCCACCGGGAGGGAGAGGCTGAGGGAGAACGCGTCGTCGTTGTTGAAGAAGGCGCTCTCCATGGCATAGGCGAAGGCCAGGGTCGACAGCGCGAGGTAGAGCCCGCGCAGCCGCAGGGCCGGGAGGGCCACCAGCGCCCCGACCGCCCCGGCCAGGCCGACCGCGGCCAGCAGCCCGATGGGGGCGCCGTCGGTTCCGTACTTCGACATCGCGAACGCGCCCAGCCCGGCGAACGTGAGCTGGCACAGCGACACCTGCCCGCCGTAGCCGGTGAGCAGGACGAGCGACAGCATCACCAGGCCGAGTCCGAGCCCCAGCGACAGGGTGGCCAGCAACCCCTCGCTCAGCGCGAGCGAGAGGACCACCGCGACCGCCAGGAAGACGCCGGCCATGACCAGCGACTCGCGTGCGCCGGCCACCCGCGGCGGCCGGATGGAGGCGACCCGACCGCGCAGCCGTCCCTGCGGCAGCGCCAGCAGTGCGACGACGAGGAAGACCATGGGGATGATCGGTTTGATCTGGCTGAGCGCGTCGCCCACCGGCAGGTAGCCGACCGCGTAGGCCTCGATGAGCCCGAGCGCCACGCCACCGGCGAAGGTCAGCGGCAGGTTCCGCAGCCGCCCGACCATGGCCGCGGCGTAGCCGTTGATGACCAGCAGCGTCAGCGTGTTGATGTCGAGGTTCACCAGCGGCGCCAGCAGGATCCCGGCCACCGCGGCCAGCATCGCGCCGAGCCCCCAGCCGAGCTGGCTGAACCGGCCCGGCGTCGCACCGGCCAGGGCGGCGAGGTCCCGGTCGTCGACCACCGCGCGGGTGGCGATGCCCGGCCGGGTGTTGAACATGAACACCCGCAGCCCGGCGGCGACCGCGACGGCGACCAGCACCACCGTCAGCTGGTGCCAGGTGACGATGACGCCGCCGATGCTGACGGAGTTGCCACTGAAGAACTGGGGCAGCGTGCGCGCCGTCGCCGGGTCCCAGATCGCCGCCGCCAGGCCGATGAGCAGGAGCAGCAGGCCGACGGTCACCGTGAGCGAGGCGTCCAGGGCCGCCCCCTGCAACCCGCGGATCAGGACCCGTTCGACGAACATGCCGATCAGTGGCGCGAGGACGAACACGACCAGGACGAGCGCGAGCGGCACCGGCCAGCCCCGGTTCTGCGACAGGTCCCAGAAGGCGAACGCCGAGAACATGCCGATGGCCCCGTGGGCGAAGTTGAAGATGCCCGAGGTCGTGTAGGTGACGACCAGGCCGGCCGCCGTCAGGGCGTAGATGCACCCGGCGACGACGCCGACGACGGTGAGCGACAGGAAGGTGTCCATGCCCGGCGCTCAGCTTCCGTCGACCCGGTGGTAGCCGCCGGGCTCGCACGTGAAGCCCTCGTCCTCGGGCAGCACCCGCACGAACTCGCCGTCCCGGACCTGCCCGAGCAGGTAGCACTCCGACGGCTCCTTGGCCGCGACGTCGGCCTCGGACAGCATGCCGTCGGCGTCGAAGGAGTCGATCTCGCCCAGCGCGTCGACGATGTCCTGCCGCGTCGGGTCCTCCCCCGCAGCCTCCAGCGCCTGCACGAACAACATCGCCGACACCCAGCCGTACATGGCGAAGAGGTCGGGCTCGACGCCGGGGTGCGTCTCCTCCATCCAGTCGAGGAACTCACCCACCATGGGGACGGTGTCCCGGTCCTCGCCGAGGAACATGGCGGAGGCGGAGTCGAAGAACAGGCCCTCGGCCGCCGCCGGGTCGCCGAGCAGCTCGAAGAACTCGCCGTCGTAGGCGACGCCGGATGCGATGACCTCCGGACGCCAGTTCTGCTGCTTGGCCTGCTTGAGCACCAACGCCAGGACGCTGGCGTTGATCGCGTTCAGGTAGAGGAAGTCCACGCCGGCATCGCGCATGCGGATGATGTCGGCGGTGAAGTCGGTCTCCGACGCCGCGATGCCGCGCGCGTAGCCCACCTCGTAGCCCACCGACTCCAGCGCCGCGATCTGCTCCCGCCACGAGGACTCGGCCGCGCCGTTGCCGTAGATGGACCCGATGGTCTTCACACCGAAGGTGTCCCGGTAGTAGATGAAGCCGCCGGTGCGGGAGCCGGCCGGCGCCGGCGCCGGGCTGAAGTTCTGCGCCCGCTCGGTCACGCGGGCGTCCACGCCGTTGGACACGTCGGCGATGTCCGGGTGCTTGGCCAGCTCCTCGGCACCGCACCCGTCGAAGACGGAGTAGCTGTTGACGAACGCGGCGACCTGGTCGACCAGCTCCCGGGTCGCGGTCGCGTTCTGGTTGCAGTTCAGCGCGTCGTCCTTGGCGAGGACCCGGAGCTGGCGGCCGTGGACGCCGCCGTCGGCGTTGACCTTGGCGAAGTAGGCCTCGACGCCGTCGGGCGCGCCCTGGAAGAGCCCAGGGATCGGGCCGGACACCGCCGACACGTTGCCGACCACGACCTCGTCGTCGGTGATGCCGGTCGTCGGGTCACCCGAGGCCGCCTCGGTGCCGCCCTCGGCACCGCGACCGCTGCAGCCGGCGAGCAGCAGGGCGGCGCACGTCACGGCGATGCCCGCACGGGATGCGGGGAAGGAAGTGGGAAAAGCGCGCACGGACAACTCCCGAACCAGAGGAATGCGGGGTGTGATGGCGGTCACGGTGGCCCACCGGACGTCCCGCGTCAAGGACTTGAACGCCCATACCTAGAACACGTTACTGTGCGCTGCATTGCTCCATGGCGCGGCCAGCGGGCCGCTCGTTCAGAGGAGAGCCACCGATGTCAGTCCGACCTGCCGCTCCGCGCACCGCCGCCTTCGTGATGTTGTCCGGGATGGCGCTCGCCGCGCTCACCGGCTGCGGGGACGACGCCGAGGAGGGCACCGACCCCTCCTCGGCCAGCAGCTCCTCGAGCCCGTCCGCCGAGGCCACCCCCGAGGCCACCGCACCCGCCGACCCCGCGGCCGCCGAGGCCGAGATCTCCGCCAACTGGGCCAAGCTGTTCGCCGACGGCGACCCCGCGGCACTGGAGGACGGCGAGCAGCTCACCGAGGCGATCGGCCTGCTCGCCGCGCTGGCCCCACCTCCGGAGGTGAAGTCGGCGACCGTCACCGACGTCACCTTCACCGACGCGGAGACCGCCGGGGTGACCTACGACTTCCTCATCGACGGCAACCCGGTCCTCCCCGGCGCGACGGGCACGGCCGTGCTGGTCGACGGCACCTGGAAGGTCAGCAAGACCACCTTCTGCACGCTCGCCTCGCTGGGTTCGCCGAACGAGCCGGTCGAGGGCTGCCAGTGAGCGCACCGGTCCCCGGCGGTGGGACGGCGGACCCCCTCCGCCCCACCGCCGGGCACGGCGCTCCCGCCGGCGACGCTTGACAGCGGGAGCGTTCGACCTAGAACGTGTTCACGACCGGTGGCGGCGGCATCCCGCGCTGCCCCGCCCCCCCATCGCGCGCCTCGCGGCCGCCGGACAGGAGATCTCCCGTGGAGACCAGGCAGCACTTCTTCATCGGCGGCGAGTTCGTCGCCCCGGCGGGCACTGGGACCATCGAGGTCACCAGCCCGCACACCGAGCAGGTGTTCGCGCGGGTGCCCGACGGCACGCCCGCCGACACGGACCGGGCGGTGGAGGCCGCACGCACCGCGCTGAACGGCCCGTGGTCGGAGACGACACCGGCCGAGCGCGGAGCGCTGCTGGCCGCGCTGTCGACGTCGCTCCAGGGGCGGATGGACGAGATCGCCCGGGTCATCAGCTCGGAGAACGGCTCCCCGTTCGGCTTCTCGCAGATGGGGCAGGTCTTCGCCAGCTGCATGGTGCTGGACTACTACGCGGGGCTCGCCGGGACCTTCACCTTCGAGCAGCTGCGCCAGGGGATCATGGGCCCGGCCCTGGTGCGCCGGGAGCCGATCGGCGTCGCCGCCGCGATCGTGCCGTGGAACGTGCCGCTGTTCACCGCGATGCTCAAGATCGCTCCGGCTCTGCTGTCGGGCTCGACCGTGGTGCTCAAGCCGGCTCCGGAGACCCCGCTGGACGCCTACCTGCTCGCCGAGTGCCTCCTCGAGGTGGGCGTGCCGGCCGGCGTGGTCAACATCGTCGCGGCCGGCCGGGAGACCGGCGAGCACCTGGTGCGGCACCCCGGCGTCGACAAGGTCGCCTTCACCGGCTCGACGCCGGCCGGTCGGCGCATCGCCGCCGTCGCCGGCGAGCAGCTCAAGCGGGTCACCCTCGAGCTCGGCGGCAAGTCGGCGGCCATCGTGCTGCCGGACGCCGACCTGGCCACCGCCGTCCCCACGATCCTGGGCTCGGGCTTCATGAACAACGGGCAGGCCTGCGTCGCCCAGACCCGGGTCCTGGTGCAGCGCGACCGGTACGACGAGACGGTGGAGGCGCTCTGCGAGTTCGCCGCCGCCCAGGTGGTCGGTGACCCGCAGGACCCCGCCACGCAGATCGGCCCCCTGGTCGCCGAGCGCCAGCGGGACCGCGTCGAGGGCTTCATCGCCACCGCCCGGCAGGAGGGTGGCCGCGTCGCCGTCGGCGGCGGCCGTCCCGGGAGCATGCCGACCGGCTGGTACGTGGAGCCGACCATCGTCGTCGACGTCGAGCCGAAGCACACGATCGCGCAGGAGGAGGTCTTCGGCCCCGTCGTGTCGGTACTCGCCTACGACACCCCCGCGGAGGCCGTGACGATCGCCAACGACAGCCAGTACGGCCTGTCCGGTTCGGTGTTCACGGCCGACCTGTCCGCCGGCATCGACATCGCGCGCCGCGTCCAGACCGGCACGTACACGGTCAACGGCTTCTCGCTGGAGTTCACCGCCCCCTTCGGCGGCTACAAGAGCAGCGGCCTGGGCCGGGAGCTGGGCGAGGAGGGCCTGCTCGCCTACCTGCAGAGCAAGACCATCTCGCTGCCCGGCGGGTCCGAGGTGCCGGGGGTCCCGCTCGCCGGGGCCTGAGGAGCACCCGGGCGGCACGGCCGGGCGGCACGGCCGGGCAGCGCGCCCCGACCGTGCCGGACCGGCCCCGAGACGGGCGCGGGCCGCGCCGGGTTCAGTGCAGGGGCGGGAACGTGCCGGGACGCGGGCTCACGAAGACCGCCTGCGCCTCGGCCAGCAGCGTGCCCCGGTGGGCGCTGCGGCCCCAGACCTCGATCTTCCGCCCCGCCCGCGACGCCACCCCGGCGACGTAGTCGATCGGCTCGTGCAGCGGCGTCGGGCGGATCATGCGCACCGACAGCGTGCCGGTCATCCCCGCCGTGCCCGAGGCGGCCTGGGCCACGCCCAGGACGTCGTCGAAGGCGGCCATCACCATCCCGCCGTGCAGGCACCCGGGCGGCCCCTCGTATGCGCCGCCGTAGGTCGCCCGGGCGAGCGTGTGCTCGCCGTCCTGCCACATGGTCAGCGGCGCGGCGAGGGCGTTGCTCCGTCCGGACAGCGGACTGCGCTCGAACAGCCCGCCGAGCCCGCCGCCGGCGCCCGCGCTCCCCGGGAAGCCGGGCAGGGCGGCCACCAGGCGCGCGGCCGCGGCCAGCACGTCCTCCGCCTGCTCCAGCGATCGCTCGTCCGCCGCCTCGACGTCCAGTCGCAGCACCGTGGCGGCCAGCGCGCGGACCTGGTCGGCCAGGGCGTGCTGGCGCTCCCGCCGGGCCGACGGGACGGGGACGTCCGGGAACCAGGTCCGGCCGGGCTCCGGTGCCGCGGTCTCCTCCGCGGTCTCCTCGGCCGCGCTCACCGGGCGGCCAGCAGGTCGCCGAGCCGCTCCAGCTGGCGGGCCGCGCCACCGAGACCGAGCTCGTCGACCTTGCCGGCCAGGTACCAGCGGTGCAGCGGATAGGAGACGTCGACGCCCAGACCCCCGTGCAGGTGGACCGCCGTCTCGACGACCCGGTGCACGCCCTCGGCCGCCCAGAAGGCGGCGACCGCCGTCTCCTGGGCGGACGGGAGCTGCTGGTCGAAGCGCCACAGCGCCTGCTGCAGGGTCAGCCGCATCGCCTCGACGTCGATCCAGCAGTCGGCCACCTGGACGGTGACCGCCTGGAAGGTCGCGAGCGGACGACCGAACTGCTCCCGTTGGGAGACGTGCGCCGCCGCCAGGCGCAGCGCCGTCTCACCGACTCCGACGGCGTGGGCGCACTGCAGCAGCGTCGCCCTCGCGAGCGCCGCCTCGACCGCGGCGGCCCCGTCCCCGCCCGCCGCCAGGACGTCGGCGTCGCCGATCGGGACGTCGTCGAGGGTCACGGTCGCGTGCGGCTCCTCGGAGCTGACCACCTCGTCCACCAGCGTGACGCCCGGGGTGTTCGTGGGGAGCAGGACGAGCAGGCTGCCCCCGTCGTCCGTTGTCGCCGGGACGACGAGGTGCGACGACTCCCGCGCCCACGCCACGGCGAGCCGGGTGCCGCGCAGCAGCCAGCCGCCGTCCGTCCGGGTGGCGGTCACCGTCGGGTGCCAGGGGTCCCCGACCCCCGCCTCGGCGAGGGCGGGGACCACGACGGCTCGGCCGGCCGCTCCGTCGGTCAGCAGCGCAGCGTCCTGCGGACGGCGGGCCGCCGCCACCGTCGCGAGCGCCGCGAGCACCGCGACCACCGGGACGCGGCCGGCGACCCGGCCGCACTCCTGGGCGACGACCGCGGCGGCGGCGAGATCGAGACCGCCACCGCCGCACTCCTCCGGCACGGCCAGGCCCAGGAGCCCGGCCTCGCCGAGCCTGGTCCACAACGCGGTGTCGAAGCCCGCCGACGCGTGCTCGGCCGGCGTCGCGGTGGCGAACAGGGTGGCGGCCAGGTCGGCCACCTCGGCGTGCGCCTCGCTGGGGGTGAAGTCCACGACTGTCTCCTCGGTCCGGGGGGCGGTGCGGTTCAGCGCCGGCCGCGGGGCAGGCCGAGTGCGGTCTGGGCGAGGATCTCGCGCTGGACCTCGTTGGAGCCGCCGCCGAAGGTCCGCACCGGGGCACTGCGGTAGGCCTTCTCCAGCACCCCGGCGAGCTCGGCCGCCGGCGATCCCTGGCGGACGAAGCCGGCCCGGCCGACGACCTCGAGCAGCATCCGGAAGACCTCGACGTCGGTCTCGCTGCCGAGCACCTTGCCCGCCGACGCGTCGGCCGGCGTCAGCGTGCCGACGTGGGTCTTCCAGGCCATGCGCCAATTCAGCAGCTTCAGCGCCTCGAGCCGGGCGTAGGCGCGGGCCAGGGTGCTGCGCACCCACGGGACGTCGATGAGCCGCCCGCCGTCGGGGGTCACCTCCGCGGCGGCCCACGCGCGCACCGCCTCGAACACCTCCAGCGACCGGCCACCCATGGCGGCCAGTGCGACCCGCTCGTGGTTCAGCTGCGAGGTGATCAGCTGCCAGCCGGCGTCGACCTCGCCGACGACCATCTCCGCGGGGACGACGAGGTCCTCGTAGTACGTGGCCGTGGTGACCTCGCCGCCGATCGTCCGGATCGGGGTCCAGGAGAACCCGGCCGCGGTGGTGTCCACGAGCAGGATCGTGATGCCCTTGTGGCGGGGGGCCTCGGTGTCGGTGCGGCAGGCCAGCCAGACGAAGTCGGCGACGTCCCCACCGGTGGTGTAGATCTTGCTGCCGTTGACGACGAAGGCGTCGCCCTGCCGCACGGCACGCGTCCGCAGCGACGCCAGGTCGGTGCCCGACCCCGGCTCGGTGTAGCCGATCGCGAAGTCGAGGTCGCCGGACAGGATGCCGGGCAGGAAGCGGTCCTTCTGCTCCTGCGTGCCGTGCCGCATGATCGTCGGCCCCACGGTGTTCAGCGCGATCATCGGGACCGGCGCGTTCGCCCGGGTCGCCTCGTCGAAGAAGACGAACTGCTCGATCACCGAGCGGCCCTGGCCGCCGTACTCGGCGGGCCAGCCGATCCCCCACCACCCATCGGCGCCGATCTTGCGCCGGAGCTCCCGGACCGTCGGCCCGCGGTTCCCCTCGGCCGCGATCGCCGCCCGCACCTCGGCGGTGAGCAGCGTGTCGAAGTAGCCCCGCAGCTGGGTCCGGAGGTCGTGCTGTTCCGGGGTGTAGTCCACGTACATGGTGCCCCACCTTCTCCGAGAACCCGTTCCAGTTCGCAGCCAATCGGACGACCGGGCTCCCGTCAAGCAGGGAGCCCGCACTGTCGGCAGGACGGGCGCCGCCGGGTCAGGGGAAGAGCGACTCCCCGGTGACGGCGTCGCGCGCCGAGAGCGCCTCCACCGGGCAGGAGTCCAGCGCCTCCCAGACCGGCTCGCTCTCCTCGACCGGCTGGACGAGGACGACCGCCTGACGCTGGTCGTCCGCGCCGAAGACGGCCGGAGCGGTGCGTCGGCACATGCCCGAGCCGATGCAGTCGGGACCGACGGAGATCTCCAGAGACCGGGCCATGACCTGTCCTCGCTTCGCGTCCGGGGCGGCCCGAACCGTAGCAGTGATCGCCGACCGGGAAGAGAACGCGTTGCAGGGCGCGGCCGAGCCGGACGCCGCCCGACGCACCCTTGCCGGTAGACCAGAACCGGTTCTAGGGTGTGCTCCGCCCGGCCCGGCGCGTCCGGCTCTGCAGCGGTCCCGTCGCCGACGACGTCCCGACGAAGTGGAGCCCCGCCGTGCTGTCCCCGCTCGACGATCTCCCCGTGCACCAGGTGGCCCAGACGATGGCCACCGTGGGCACGGGCGACCGCAACTTCTACGACCGCTACTACTTCAACCTGCACAACTGCAGCGACGAGCTGTTCCTGGTCGCTGGGCTGGGCCAGTACCCCAACCTGGGCGTCACCGACGGCTTCGTCGCCGTGGCGCACGGCGACGTCCAGACGGTGGTCCGCAGCTCCCGCCCGCTGGGGCTGGACCGGCTGGACACGACCGTGGGCCCGCTGCGGGTGGAGGTGCTCGAACGGCTGCAGCGGGTGCGGCTGGTGTGCGAGGGGATCGACGGCTTCGCCCTCGACGTCACCTTCGAGGGTGACCACCCGGCCTACGAGGAACCCCGGATGCTGAGCACCTCGTCGTTCGGGCGCGTCACGATGGACACGATGCGGTTCCTCCAGGCCGGCTCCTGGTCGGGAACCCTGGTGCTGGACGGGCTCGAGCGGCCGGTCACGCCGGAGACCTTCCGCGGCAACCGGGACCGCTCCTGGGGCGTGCGGCCGGTCGGAGAGGCGGAGCCGGCGGGCGGCGCCCAGCGCTCCTCGTTCTTCTGGAACTACTTCGTCGCCCAGTTCCCCGGGTTCTGCCTGGTGTACATGGCCCAGGAGGACGCGCACGGCCGCCGCAGCCTGGAGGAGTCGGTCCTGGTCCGCGCCGACGGCAGCGTCGAGCACCTCGGCCGCCCGGAGCACGAGCTGGAGTTCACCCCCGGCACCCGCCTGGTGCGGCGCGCCACGGTGCGGTTCGGGAACGGCACCGTGCTCACCGGCGACGTGCTCCGTCCCCTGCACCTGGCGCGCGGCACCGGGTACGGGTTCGACGCCGACTGGCGCTCGGGCATGTGGCAGGGCGCCGACCTGGTCGTGCAGCGGCGGGACTTCGACACCACCGACCCCTCGATCGTGCCGATGCCCGGCGCCATCGTCGACAACCTGGCCCGCTTCTCCCTGGACACCGGCGAGGTGGGCCACGGCCTGCTCGAGGTGATGACCATGGGGCCGCACGCGCAGTACTTCACCGCCTGGGACGACGTGGCCTGACCCTCCCGGGCATGGGAAGCGATGCACCCGTTGACGGCTCGAGAACGCATGCATCGCTTCCCATGCCCGGGTCGTCAGATGCGCTCGATGATCGTCGCCGAGCCCAGCGCGCCGCCGGCGCACATCGCGATCAGCGCGAACTGCCCCCCGGTGCGCTCCAGCTCGTGCAGCGCCGTGGTCGTCAGGCGGGCCCCGGTCGACCCGACGGGGTGCCCGAGTGCGATGGCGCCCCCGTTCACGTTGACCTTGTCCAGATCCACCCGGTGCACCTGCGCGAAGGACAGCACGACCGAGGCGAAGGCCTCGTTGACCTCGATGACGTCGATGTCGGCGATGCTCAGGCCGGCCTTCGCCAGCACGGCGCTCGTGGCGTCGACCGGGCCGTCGAGGTGGTAGTAGGGATCCGAGCCCACCAGCGCCATGGCCCGCACGCGGGCACGGGGCCGGAGGCCAGAGGCGGCCGCCTTGTCCGAGCTCATCCAGAGGACGGCGGCGGCGCCGTCGGAGATCTGCGACGAGGTGCCGGCCGTGTGGATGCCGTCGGGCACGACCGGCTTCAGCTTCGCCAGCCCCTCCGCCGTCGTCTCGCGCAGCCCCTGGTCCCGGGACACGATCTGCGTCTCCCCCGTGGGCACGCCGTCGGCGCCGAGGACCGGGGCCTCCAGTGCGAAGACCTCCCGGTCGAACCGCCCCTCGTCCCATGCCCGCCGGGCGTTGCGCTGCGACCGCAGGCCGAAGGCGTCGACGTCGGCCCGGGTCAGCCCCCGGTTCACCGCGATGCGCTCCGCGCCGCCGAACTGGTTGGGCAGGTCGATGTCCCAGTCGGTGTCCTTCGACGTGCCGGGGCCGTTGTAGACGTTGGCGCCCAGCGGGACGCGGGACATCGCCTCGACGCCGCAGGAGATGCCGGTGTCGATGGCTCCGGCCGCGATGAGGCCGACGACGAAGTGACCGGCCTGCTGGGCGGAGCTGCACTGGCAGTCCACGGTGGTGGCCGCCGTCGTAGGCGGCAGTCCGGCGGCCAGCCAGGCGCCGCGGGTGACGTTGGCGCCCTGCTCCCCCGCCTGGGTCACGCAGCCACCCACGACCTGCTCGACGTCGGCGGGGTCGATGCCGGCCCGCTTGATCACCTCCAACTGCGCGGCGCCCAGCACCTTGGTCGCGTGCAGCCCGGAGAGGGCGCCACCCCGCTTGCCGATGGGAGTGCGGGTGGCCTCGACGATCACGGCTTCGGGCATGCGCGACTCCTTGTCGGCTCGGGCCGGCGCTCGGGGCCGACCTCGCGGTGAAAGTAGTACGGGTTCTAGTCGACAACAAGGAGCGGCAGAACTAGAACGGGTTCTTGACCTCGCTTCGCGGACCTGGCTAGGTTGACCGCCATGTGAGCGGCGCCACATCCGGCCGTCGCCCAGCTTTCCGGAGGGGTACCGCGCATGCCCGCAGTCGAGGACAGGAGCCGGGTGGACCCCTCCGCCGGCTCGCTCACCGAACGCGCCCGGCCACTGCTCGGCCAACCGGCCGGCGAGCCCCGTACCGGCCGCGATCCGGTGAACCTCCCGATGGTCCACCACTGGTGCCAGGCGCTCGGGGACACCAACCCCGCCTACCTCGACGAGGAGTACGCCGCGTCGTCGCGCCGCGGCCGGCTGATCGCACCGCCCGGGATGCTGCAGACCTGGATCATGGACGCGCCCGCCGCCACCGATGGCGACCGGAACGAGTTGCTGCAGCTGCTGGACGACGCCGGCTACACCTCGGTGGTCGCGGTGAACTACGAGCACGACTATCTGCGCGAGCTCGGACACGGGGAGCGGATCAGCGTCCGGTCCGCGGTGGAGGACCTCTCGGAGGAGAAGCGCACCGCGCTCGGCCCCGGCGTCTTCACCACCACGCGCCACGAGTACCTGACCGACGACGGCGAGGTCGTCGGCATCGGCCGCATGCGGCTGCTCAAGTTCCGGCCGCCGTCCGCACCTGCGGCGGACGCCCCGGGCACACCGGCCACGGAGGCGCCGGCCCCGGACGGCCAGGCCGACACGTCACCGGCACCGCGGCCCGCCCCGGCCGTCGGGCTGGACAACGACTTCTTCTGGGCCGGCGTCGCGGCCGGCGAGCTGCGCATCCAGCAGTGCAACGGGTGCGGCGTCCTGCACCACCCGCCCCAGCCGCTCTGCGACCGGTGCGGCGGCACCGACCAGGGCCACGTCCTGGCCTCCGGTCGCGGGACCGTGCACAGCTTCGTCGTGCACCACGGGCCGCCGCTGGCCGGTGTCCGCACCCCGCACACGGTGCTGCTGGTCGACCTGGAGGAGGGCGTGCGCATCGTCTCCGAGCTGGCCGACGGCGTGGACGGCACCCAGGTGCGCATCGGCCTGCCGGTGCGGCTGGAGATGAAGCAGCTGTCCGGCGACCAGGTGCGACCGGCCTTCCGTCCCGACGAGGACCGGGCAGCCCGGCAGGAGGGCACCCGACGATGACGATGACCCGCCCGACCGACGCCCCCGCGCAGGTGGGCGACGAGCTGCCGGAGCTGGTGATCGAGGCGAGCGTCCGGAACATCGTCGCCACCGCCATCGCCACCCGCGACTACCAGGACGTGCACCACGACGTCGCCAGCGCCCAGCGGCGAGGCTCGAGGACGATCTTCACGAACATCCTCACCAGCAACGGCTACTGCCTCCGCCTGGTCACGGACTGGACCGGCCCGGAGGCGGTGGTCGAGAAGGCCTCCATCCGGCTGGGCGTGCCCAACTACGCCGGCGACGAGCTCACCCTGCGCGGGCGGGTGGAAGCCGTGGAGGACCTGCCCGGGGGGCACCGGCTCACCGTGTCGGTGCGCGGCACGAACTCCCTCGGCGACCACGTGACCGGCTCGGTGGTCGTGCGGCTGCCCGGCGGTGGTCCCCGGTGAGCCGGTCCTTCGCGCGGGAGACGGCGATCGTCGGCATCGGTGCCACGGAGTTCTCCAAGGCCTCGGGCCGGTCGGAGCTGCAGCTCGCGGCCGAGGCGGTGCGGGCGGCGGTGGCCGATGCCGGGCTGCGGCCGGAGGAGGTCGACGGGCTGGTCACCTTCACGATGGACACCAGCAGCGAGATCGCCGTCGCCCGGGCCGCGGGCCTGGGCGACCTCACCTTCTTCTCCCGCATCCACTACGGCGGCGGGGCCGCCTGCGCCACCGTCCAGCAGGCCGCGCTCGCCGTCGCTTCCGGGGTGGCCGACGTCGTCGTCTGCTACCGGGCGTTCAACGAGCGGTCCGGCCACCGGTTCGGCGCGGGCAGCGCCCGCACGGAGCCGACGTCCGAGGGCATCGCGATGAGCTGGGTGAGTGCCTTCGGGCTGCAGACGCCGGCGTCCTGGGTGGCGATGTTCGCCCAGCGCTACATGCACGAGTACGGCGCCACCAGCGAGGACTTCGGCCGGGTCAGCGTGGCCGACCGGAAGCACGCCGCGACGAACCCGAAGGCATGGTTCTACGGCCGGCCGATCACCCTGGCCGACCACCAGGCCTCGCGCTGGATCGTGGAGCCGCTCCGGCTGCTGGACTGCTGCCAGGAGACCGACGGCGGTCAGGCGATCGTGGTGACCACCGCCGAGCGCGCCCGCGACCTCCCGCACGCCCCGGCGCTGATCGCCGGCGCGGCGCAGGGCTCCGCCCGCGGGCAGGAGTCGATGGTCAGCTACTACCGCGAGGACCTCTGCGGCCTGCCGGAGATGGGCCTGGTGGCCGACCAGCTGTGGGCCCAGTCCGGCATCGGGCCGGGCGACGTGCAGACCGCGGTGATCTACGACCACTTCACCCCCTTCGTCCTCCAGCAGCTGGAGGAGTTCGGCTTCTGCGACCGGGGCGAGGCCAAGGACTTCATCGCCGACGGCGCGATCGAGCTCGGGGGGCGGCTGCCGGTCAACACCCACGGCGGCCAGCTCGGCGAGGCCTACCTGCACGGGATGAACGGCATCGCCGAGGCCGTGCGGCAGGTGCGCGGCACCGCCGTCAACCAGGTCCCCGCCGTCACCAACGTGCTGGTCACCGCGGGCACCGGCGTGCCCACCAGCGGACTGGTCCTGTCGGCCGACGGCTAGCCCTCCCCCACCCCCGCACCAGCCGGACGAACTGGAGACACGACATGAGCGCCGCCACCACGCCCGAGACCACCACGCCCGAGACCACCACGCCTCAGACCACCCCGACCGGCACCCGCCCGCGCTGCCCCGTCGCCATCGACCTGATCGACCCGGACACCTTCCTGTCCGGGATGCCGGTGGACGCCTTCGCGCGCATGCGCGAGGAGGCGCCGGTCTTCTGGCACGAGCAGCCCGACACCCCGGGCGACGGCTTCTGGGCGGTGACCCGCGCCGCCGACATCCGCGAGGTCTCCCGCACGCCGGAGGTCTTCTCCTCCTACGAGTACGGCAGCCTGCTGGCCTCCACCGCGCAGTCCGGCGGGGACCTCGACATGACGAGGCTGCTGCTGATCAACATGGACGCCCCGGACCACACCCGGCAGCGCTCGATCGTCCAGCGCATCTTCACCCCGCGGAAGATCCGCGCCCTCGAGCCGCACCTGCGCGCGTTCGCCGAGGAGATCGTCGACCGGGCCATCGCCAAGGGCGAGGGCGACTTCGTCAAGGACGTCGCCGCCGAGCTGCCGCTGCTGGCGATCTGCGAGCTGATGGGCATCCCGGCCGAGGACCGCGAGAAGATCTTCGACCTGTCGAACCGGCTGATCGGCTCGGAGGACCCCGAGTTCCGCACCAGCCCGGAGGACGCGCACGCGGCCTCGGCCGAGATGTACATGTACGCCAACGAGCTCGCCGAGCAGCGCAAGCGCGAGCCGCACGAGGACATCATCACCGAGCTGCTGAAGGCCGAGGTGGACGGGCACGCCCTGAGCGTCAGCGAGTTCGACATCTTCTTCCTGCTGCTGGCGGTCGCCGGCAACGAGACCACGCGCAACGCGATCACCCACGGCATGAAGGCCTTCTTCGACCACCCCGACCAGTGGGAGGTGTTCAAGCGCGAACGGCCGGAGACCACCGCCGACGAGATCATCCGCTGGGCCACCCCGGTCATGCAGTTCCAGCGCACCGCCATGGCCGACCACGTGCTGGGCGGGCAGCAGATCCGGGCCGGCGACCGGGTGGTGATGTTCTACAGCGCCGCCAGCCGGGACTCGTCCCTCGCGGAGGCCGACCGGTTCGACGTCACCCGGGAGCACAACGACCACGTCGCCTTCGGCGGCGGTGGACCGCACTTCTGCCTCGGCGCGAACCTGGCGCGGGCGGAGGTGCACATCATCTTCGACGTGATCGCCGACCGGATGCCCGACCTCGCGCCCCTGGGTGACGTGCGGCCGCTGCGGTCGATGTTCATCAACGGCATCAAGGCCTTCCCCGTCCGGTACGTGCCCGCCGCCGCGAGCTGAGCCGCGACCGGGCTCCGGTGGCGGGTCGGCCGGCCGCCGCGGAGGAGCCCTGTCCGTGCCCAACGTCACTCCGGCCCGCCGTCCCGGGAACCGGACCAGAACACGTATCGTTTCGGGGTCACGGCGCAGCGGCTCCAGACACGGGCCCCGCGCAGGCGCCGGACCGTCGCCCCGCTGCGGGCCGCGGTCGGGTCGGGTTCGCAGGTCGGCATGGCGTAGGCCGTGACGCCGAGCACGGGAGGGCAGGCAGCCCACGATGGCAGAGTCACCGCAGCCTCAGCTGGACGGCACCGGGATCCTGGCCGCGCTGACCGAGGACGACCTCAGCTCGCCGGCCCAGCGGGAACGCCGCGCCCGCATCCTGGACGTCACCCTGGCGCTCGCCTCGCGCGGCGGTTTCGACGCGGTGCAGATGCGCGAGGTGGCCGAGCGCGCCGACGTCGCCCTCGGCACCCTCTACCGCTACTTCCCCTCGAAGATCCACCTGCTCGTCTCCGCCATGTCCCGGGAGTTCCGCAAGGCGGCCGAGAAGCTCGACCGGTCGCCCGTGCCCGGGGACACGGCGGTCGACCGGGTGCTCTACGTGCTCGGCCGGCACACGCGGACGCTGCAGCGCACGCCGATGCTCACCGAGGCCATGACCCGGGCGATCATGTCGGCCGACGCCTCGGTCGCCAACGAGGTCGTCGAGGTGGACCGGCACACCCGCCGGATGATCACCGGCGCGATGACCGACGGGGAACCGACCGACGAGCACCAGGCGATCGCCGAGGTCATCGGTGCGGTCTGGCTGTCCAGCCTGATGTCCTGGGTGATGCGCCGGTCGTCGGCCGAGGACGTCTCCAAGCGGCTCGAGCTCGCCGTCCGGCTGCTGCTCGGCCCCGCATCGGGGCGCTGACCCCCTCCTCCCGCACCGCCCGCGCCCCCTGGCCGCCGGGCGGCCGCTCCTGCGCATCCGGCGCACCTCCCCGCCCCTTGCCGCGGCGGTAGAACGCGTACTAGTTTCTCGTCATGGTCGAGGAAGCGGGAGCGGACACGTGACGGGTGAGCGGACGCTGGAGGGACGGGTCGCCGTGGTGACCGGCGCCGGGGCCGGGCTGGGCCGAGCCGAGGCGCTCGCACTGGGCGAGGCAGGGGCCGCCGTCGTGGTCAACGACGTGGGACCGGCCGCGCAGACCGTCGCCGACGAGATCCGCGCGGCCGGCGGGCGAGCGGTCGCGGTGGCGGGCGACGTGGGCGACTGGGCCCTCGGCGAGCACCTGGTGCAGACCGCCCTCACCGAGTTCGGCTCGCTGGACGTCCTGGTCAACAACGCCGGCGTCCTGCGCGACAAGATGATCTTCAGCCTGTCGGAGTCGGACTGGGACGACGTCATCCGCGTGCACCTCAAGGGGCACGCGTCGGTCTCCCGCGCGGCCGCGGTGCACTGGCGGGCGGCGAGCAAGGCAGCCGGGGGGCCGGTCTACGGCCGGGTGGTCAACACCTCGTCCGAGGCCTTCCTGTTCGGCTCCGCCGGGCAGCCCAACTACTCCGCGGCCAAGGCCGGCATCGTGGCGCTGACCCTGTCCACCGCACAGGGGCTGGCCCGCTACGGCGTCAAGGCCAACGCGATCTGCCCGCGGGCCCGCACGCAGATGACCGCGCACGTCTTCGGCGAGGCCGAGGAGACCGGCGGGCTGGACCGGCTGGCGCCCGAGCGCGTGGCCACCTTCGTGCGCTACCTGGCCTCCCCCGCCGCCGAGGCGATCAGCGGTCAGGTCTTCGTCGTCTACGGCGACCTCGTGGGCCTGATGGCCGCGCCGGTGATCGAGCAGAAGTTCCAGTCGGCGGGCTCGGCCTTCACCGTCGAGGAGCTCGACGCACAGCTCACGGCGTACTTCGCCGACCGCGATCCCGGGCGCACCTACTCGGCACGGTCGGTGGCCCAGCTCGACACCGCCCCGGAGCCGGCGCCCGCAGGCTGAGCCCGGCGCTCCCCCGGACGGGGGCCCGGCCGATCCACCGCCCCGGACCGGCCGGGCCCCTCCGCGTGGGGAGTCCGCCTACGGGAGCGCGACGGGGACCGGCTCGGGGTCCCGCAGCAGCCCCAGCAGGCGCTCGCCGATGATGTTGAGCTGCACGTCGGTGGTGCCTCCGGCGATGGACAGGCACCGCGCGTTGAGGAAGCTCGCGGTCACGCTGCCCCGCCCCTCCCCGACCGACAGCGCCGCGGGCCCCTGCCACTCCATGGCGGTCTGCCACACCTGCTGGATGTGCTCGACCCCCAACAGCTTCGCGATGCTGGACTCCGCGCCCGGCTGGGCGCCCGAGAGCGACCGCAGCGTCGTCCGGAACCCGAGCAGGGCGCCGGACTGCGCCTCGCTCAGCGCGTCGCCGAGGGCGGTGAGCTGCTCGACGTCGAACTCCTCCCCCGCCTCGGCGGCCAGGCCGAGCAACGTCTCACCACCCACCCCGACCGACGAGCCGCGGGACAGCGAGACCCGCTCGTTGGCCAGCGTCGTCCGGGCCAGCTTCCAGCCGTCGCCCGGCTCGGCGACCAGCATCTCGTCGGGCACGAAGACGTCGTCGAAGAAGACCTCGTTGAACAGCGCCTCGCCGGTGATCTCGCGGAGCGGCCGCACGTCGATGCCGGGGCTGGACATGTCGACGAGGAAGTAGGAGATGCCTCTGTGCTTCTTCACGGAGGAGTCGGTGCGGGCCAGGCAGATGCCCCACTCCGCCTCTCGCGCCAGCGACGTCCACACCTTCTGGCCGGTGAGCCTCCACCCACCCTCCACCTTCTCGGCACGGGTGGCGAGGGCGGCGAGGTCGGAACCGGCGCCCGGCTCGCTGAACAGCTGGCACCACACGACCTCGCCGCGCAGGGTCGGCGGCAGGAAGCGCTCCTGCTGGGCCGGGCTGCCGTGCGCGATCAGGGTCGGGACGACCCAGCCGCCCACCACCAGGTCGGCCGGCCGCAGCCCGGCCGCGGTCAGCTCCTCGGCGATGACCAGCTGCGCGACGGCATCCGCGCCGCGCCCCCAGGGGGCCGGCAGGTGGGGTGCGGCGAAGCCATGGTCACCCAGGTAGCGCGTCCGCTCGGGGTCGGGCAGGTCGCGTGCGGGTGCCAGGTCCGTGCGCACCTGTGCCCGCACCTGCTCGGCGTCCTCCGGTAGCTCGACGTCGAGCTCGCGGCGCACGCCGTCCAGCGCGAGCCGGGCGACCCGCCGGCTCCAGGTCCTGCGGGGGCCGAGGACGAGGCGCAGGGTGTGCGCCCGGCGCAGGTACAGGTGCGCGTCGTGCTCCCAGGTGAAGCCGATGCCACCGAGGGTCTGGATGCAGTTCTCGGCGTCGTCCAGCGCCGCGTCGGGGGCGAGGGTGCCGGCGACGGCGGCGGCGAGCTCGGCCTCGCGGGGATCGGCGACGGCCCCGGGTGTGGCCGCCCGGGCGGCGTCCCAGGCGCACGCACGGGCCTGCTCCGCCTGGGCCAGCATCCGGGCGCAGCGGTGCTTCACGCCCTGGAACTGGCCGATCGGGCGGCCGAACTGCTGGCGCACCTTCGCGTACCCGGTCGCGGTGGCCACGCACCAGTCCGCCAGACCGGAGGCCTCCGCGGCGAACAGGGTGGCGGCGAGGTCGACCGGCCGGCCGGCGGCGATGTCCAGCGTCCTGCCGGTGACCTCGAGGGACTCCACGACGACGCGGGCGTTGCGCCGGGTCAGGTCGTGGCTGGGCAGCCCGGTCACGCCGACCTGGTCCCGCTCCAGCACCACCCAGGCGGTGGCGCCGCCGTCCGCGGCCGGCAGGACGAGGAGGTCGGCCAGCTGCCCGCCGACGACGACGTCGGACTCGCCGCTCAGGGTCGTGGCGGTGCCGTGCCGGGTCAGCCGGAGGGTGCCCGGACCGATGCCGACGGCGGCGCAGCTGCTGCCGTCGACCAGGGCGCCGACCAGGTCGTCGCGGCCGGCCTCGTGCAGCACCAGGCTCGCCAGCGCGGTGGGGAGGATCGGACCGGGGGCCATCACCCGGCCCAGCTCCTCCAGCACGATCGCGAGCTCGACCGTCCCGTAGCCGGAGCCGCCCACCTCCTCGGGCAGGTGCAGCCCGAGCAGGCCCTGCCCGGCCAGCGCGGCCCAGTAGCCGGGCAGCCGCTCGGTCTTCTCCTCGACCGCCTCGCGGCGCACGGCCGGGGTCACGTGCCGGTCGGCCCAGCCTCGGACGGAGTCCCGGAGAGCGAGGTGCTCGGTGGTCAGACCGATGGTCATGGACGTCCTCCGGAGGCGCCGGCGAGTGCGAGAACCTGTTCTAGCACAGCCGACGGCGGCGGTGGGACGTCCGAGCTGTCAGGCGGAGACGGGCGGGCGGCGGGCGGCCCACGGTGCCGCCTGCTCGAGCGCCGCGGCGACCCGGACCAGGACGTCCTCCCGGCCGGAGGCGGCGACCAGCTGGACACCGACCGGCAGCCCGTCCGCCGTCCAGTGCAGCGGCAGGCTGATCGCGGGCTGGCCGGTCACGTTGAACTGCGCCGTGTAGGGCATGAAGCCGCCGATCCGGCGGCCCTCCTGCTCGGGACCGCCGGCGGCGAACCAGCCGAGCTCCGGCGGCGGCGACCCGACCGTCGGGGTGACGAGCAGGTCGAAGCCCTGGCCGCCCTGCTCCGGCGGCGTCCAGAAGCCCGCCATCGCGCGCGCCCAACCGGCTAGCCAGGTCCGCGCGCCCAGGTAGTCGGGGACGGACATCCGCTGCCCCGCCGCGCGGTAGGCCGCGTTGCGGGGCTCCAGCTCCTCGTCGCGGACCGGGCGGCCGAGCAGGCGCTCGTGGCCGGCCAGGGCGAGCGCGATGTCGGCGGCGATGGTCACGCCGAAGAACCGGATGAACTGCTCGTCGAACATGCCCTCGGGGGCGCCGGGCTCGACCGTGCACCCGAGCTCCTCGAGCAGCTGTCCGGCGCGGGCCACGGCGGCACGGCAGTCCGGGTCGGCGATGGACCCCTCCCCTGGCCCGGCATCGAGCAGTCCGACGCGCAGCCTGCCGAGCGGGGCGCCCACCTCCTCGGCGAGCGGTCGGGTCAGCGGCGGGGCGACGTAGGGGTCACCGGGCATCGGGGCGCTGATCGCGTCCAGGACGGCGGCGGCGTCGCGGACGGTGCGGGTGAGCACGCCGTCGGTCGTGGCCCCGGCCCACCCCTCGCCGACTTCCGGACCGTGGCTGACCCGGGCGCGGGTGGGCTTGAGACCGACGAGTCCGCACACGGACGACGGGATGCGGATCGATCCCCCGCCGTCGCTGGCGTGGGCAACCGGGACCATGCCCGCGGCGACGGCGGCGGCCGACCCGCCGCTGGACCCGCCGGCGGAGTGCGCCGGGTTCCAGGGGTTGCGGGTGGGCCGGTTCGCGAGCGGCTCGGTGGTGATGGTGGTGCCGAACTCGGGGACGTTGGTCCGGCCGAGGAAGAGGAATCCGGCGGCGCGGAACTGCCGGGCCAGGTGGCTGTCGACCGGCCAGCGCACGTCGGCGTCGCGGAGGAACGACGTCCCGTAGTGGGTCGTCTCCCCGGCGACGTGGCAGCCGAGGTCCTTGAGCAGCATCGGGACGCCGCGGAACGGGCCGTCGGGCAGCTCGCCCCGGGCCTCCTCGCGGGCGGCGTCGAAACGGTCGCGCAGCATCGCATCGAGCCGGGGGTTCACCCGCTCGATCCGCTCGATCGCGTCCTCGACGAGTTCGGCGGGGCTCGCCTCCCCCGATCGCACCAGCTGGGCCTGAGCGGTGGCGTCCATCCACGTGGTCCGGGTCACGCCCGCACCGTAGCGGCGGAGCGCCGGCCCCGGCGCGGTCAGCGGTCGTCCACGGCCACCCGGATGTCGTCGGCACGGACGTACACGTCCTCGCCGTCGAGGAGCTCGAGCTGCTCGGGCCGCACGCCTTCGTCCAGCAGTTCCGCGAGCAGCTCGTCGGTGATCTCGGCGACCTCGCCCTCGAGCGCGGCCACGGTCGTCCCGACGCCGAACCGGTCCTCGGCGTCGCCGTAGTAGACGAACGCCCGGCCCTCGTCGGTGTCGACGAAGAACCCGAGGCCCTGGTAGGTGTCGACGACGACCAGGTCCGACCCGACGACGTCCTCACCCACCTGCTCCGGGCCGATGCCGTCCTGCAGGTCCGGGTCGGCGTCGAAGAACAGCAGGCCGACGGCGACGGCCACCGCCACCACGGCGATCAGGATCAACGGCCACCAGCGCGCCGCGGTGAAGGACGTACGGGGTGGACGTGGTTCCTCGGATGCAGTCATGGCCCTCCCTCTCTGGAGGACACCCGTGCCCGGTCAGCGCCGGCGGCACACGTCGCGGGTGCGCCGGCCGGGACGAACCCGCCGTCCGCGACAGGTGGGCAGGAGCGCCGTCGGGCGAAGCGCTCGACCTCGATGTGGCGGACACCGCCCGGTCCCCGGCAGTCGACGACGACGACCGCGCTACCCTCGCTCTGGACCTTCCGCAGGTCTCGCGGGTGTAGCTCAATGGTAGAGCCCCAGCCTTCCAAGCTGGCCATGCCGGTTCGATCCCGGTCACCCGCTCCACGCCGTGTCACGGGACATCGTTCAGCGGTGTCCCGCGACACAGTCTGAGTACGGGGTTCGCGGTTCCGCCAGGACTCTCATCCGACCGACGAATGAAAGTCTCAATCGGACCCGACGCGAGACAGTGCGCAAGCTACGCGCCGCCGCGCCACTCATCAGCAAGCAGCGCGTAGGACATGCCGTCGAGCCACAGCCCGGAACGGTGGAGGGAATCCCGCACCGTGTACGCCTCTCGGCGCATTCCGACGCGCTCCATCAGCCGCCACGATGCCTCGTTGGCGGCGAAGCAGTTGGCGACCACCCGGCGCAAGCCGAGGCCCTCGAAGCAGAGCCGGATCAGCTCACGGACCGCCTCCGTGCCGTACCCCCGGCGAGAGTGGGCGGGGTGCAGCACCCAGCCGAGCTCCGCCTGGACGCGGCGGGCCGGGGCGGCGACCTCCGTCTGAGCCCACGCGTCCTCGACCTGCAGCATCAGGTCACCGATGACCTGACCCTCCATCTCGATGATGATCGTCTTTGCGAGATTGTCGGGATCCTGAAAATGAGGGCGGTAGTCCCCAAGGGAAGCGGGCGCCCGGGTGAGCCAGCGGCTGACCTCTTCCAGCCGGCGGAACCGCCAGGTGACCTCGAGGTCGTCGACGCCGGCGGGCCGCAGGATCAACCGGCGGGAGCGCACCGGCCAGGTGATGTCCTGTAGCGGGGTGCTCATGGGTGCATCGTCGCAGTGTTCGGCGCAGGAGACGGGTCCGCGGCTGGTGGTGAGCTTGACGTCCCGTATGGGGAGCGCGAGACGTGGTGCGGAGGAACGTTGCAGCGGGCTCCTCCCTCCTCGCTACTGCCGTAGCGACCGGTAGGCCAGGGAGCCGAGAGCAAGCAGGCACAGTCCCTGGGCGGCGCCGGCCACGGTGTACCCGCGGTCGTTCAAGTCCAGCAGCATCGACACGAGGTCGTTGACGCTCTGGGCGCCGAGACCGCCGGTGGAAGAGGCGAAGGGCCAGCAGCGCGGCATGGTGGAACAGCAGGCTGACCACGAGCAGCCCGGCGCCGACGGCCAGGTAGACGACCGTCGCCGCCTCCGTCCGCCGGTCAACGTGCCGGAACAGCAGGTACAGCGTGACTCCGACGAGCAGAAAGGACACGGCCATCGACACGTCGACGTCGCGGGTGACAGCTGGCAGCGTCGAGCCGGCGTTCGCAGTTCCGGGGACGTCCATGCCGGCGTGCACTCTCACCTGGACGATGGCGGCCACGACCACGACGAGCAGGTAGACGGCACCGGCGGCTCGGGCTAAGCGCTTCCCCCTCGTGACAGCGCTCGTCGGGCAATGACCACGACCTCACGGTGACGGGGCCTTGTGACGGCCGCAGCCGTCCGTGGGCAGGCGTTGTCCTGGCCGCGGGGACGACCGAGACCTTGCTCTCTCGGCTGAGGCGGCACAGCGCTGGCCGCAGACACGGTGCTGCGAGCGGATCAGGTGTCGACGCGGTGCGTCTCGTGGGCCCACATGGCGAGTTCCACGCGGTTGCGGGCGTTCAGCTTGTGCATCAGGGCGGCGATGTGTGTCTTGACGGTGCTGAGGCTGATCGACAATTCATTGCCGATCTCGCTGTTGGTCCTTCCTCGAGCGGCAGCGAGCAGGACCTGTTCCTCGCGAGCGGTCAGCGGCTCGACGGGCTCGGGTGGCATGGGGCGGGAGCGGTTGTCGGCGAAGGAGGACAGGAGCCTGGCGGTGATGTTCGGTGCGATCAGGGCGTCGCCGCGGGCGGCGGCATGGACGGCCTGGGTGAGCAGTTCAGCACCGGCGTCCTTGAGCAGGAACCCTCGGGCGCCTGCCTTCAGCGCGCCGTAGACGTACTCGTCGAGGTCGAAGGTGGTGATGACGACGACGGCCAGAGGATCGGCGACGTCGGCTCCGGCGAGCTGCCGGGTGGCTTCGATCCCGTCGACGTCCGGCATGCGGATGTCCAGCAGGCACACATCGGGACGCAGCGAACGCGCCATGGCGATCGCCCGTCGGCCGTCAGCGGCCTCGCCCACGACGGTGATGCCTGGCTGGGCGTCCAAGATCATGCACAGCCCCGCCCTCACGATGTCCTGATCGTCAGCGACGAGCACGCGGATGGTCATGACGCACGCACCGTGTGAGGCAGCGAGACGTCAACGCTCCAGCCGCCGTCCGGGTCGGGTCCCGCCTGGAGGGTGCCTCCGAGGAGGCTCGCCCGTTCCGCCATGCCGCGAAGCCCGAAGCCGGGCGGAGCAGATCCGGCCGTACTTGCCGCGCCGTCGTCGTGCACTCGCAGGCACACCTGGCCGCGGGATGCGGCGACGTCGACGGTGACCTGGGTGGCCCAGGATGCGTGCCGGGTCGCGTTGGTGACCGCCTCGGCGGCGATCAGGTAGAGGGCGGTGCTGACTGCTGGGTCAACGGCATCGACGTCACCGGAGACCTGCACCCGGACGCCCAGCACCTCGCCTCCGGGGCGGGCCAGCCGCTCGATGTCGGCCACGCCCCGGCGGGGGGCCAGATCGGCGTCCGTTCCGTCGCGCAGCACACCCACCAGCGCCCGCATCTCCTTGAGCGTCCGGGACGCCTCCTCCTCGATCGTGACCAGCGTGGCCAGCGCGCGCACAGGATCTGCAGCCGACAGCGCGCGACCTGCTTGCGCCTGAATGGCGATCGCTGAGACGCGGTGCCCGACCGTGTCATGCAGCTCGCGTGCCAGCTCGTTGCGCTGGCCCAACCGCACCTGTTCGATCTCGCGGACACGGCTGCTGGTGCGGTAGCGGACTGCCGCGCCCAGGGCGGCCGAGAACAGGAAGAAGCCGTAGCCGGCGACCATCTCCGCCGGCGAGGTCGGGTCCGCGACATGGGTGACGGGCAACCAGACGAGCATCAAGGCAAGACCGAGGGCAGCCTCGCGACCCGAACCCCACCGCAGCAGCGCATAGGGCAGCAGCAGCACTCCGGCGACGCTGAGCAGCCCGGTGGTCTCGACGGGGCCGGCCGGAAGTCCCTGCGCCGGCGCAGCCACGATCCTGACGACATCGAAGCCGAGCAGGACTCCGAAGGCGACGACGAACGCGGCCAGCGGGTGCGTGCGCCGCCACAGCAGGCATGCCGCGACGACGAGGCTGACGCTGACGACCAAGGGCGCCCAAGCCCTGTCGTCGCGCAGCAGCATCTCGACGAACGAGCTCGTGACCAGAACCGCCACGACAGCCCAGTCCCGCCAAACCCGCACCGGCGGGTCCGCGGGGCGCGGCTCGGCCCACAACGCAGCCAGCATGCTTCCCCCTCCCGGCCAACGTAGAGGGGCCGCCGCTCGGGCGGATCAGCCGAAAGTACTGCGGATGACCCGTCCCTGCGGCCAGGACGGCTGGAGCCCGCAGGCGGATGTGTCGCCTGTCAGCGCTGGTCATGGTGAGGACATCGACTGAGCCGACCTGGCCAGCTCGCCAGCACACAGGAGAAGTGATGACCAGAAGCAGCACAACCGCCGGCGCATTCCAGGAAGCGCGACTCCCGGTTCAAGCGAAGCTGGCAGCGGCCTGGACCAGCATCATGTTCCTCTACATCTACGTCGACTACCTCGCGCTGTACAAGCCCGGCTCCATCGACGACATCCTGGTCGGCGTCGTCCACGACTTCGACACCGGCCCGACCTTCGTCGCCCTTGCGCTCACGCTCATGGCCATCCCGAGCCTCATGGTCGTGCTCTCCACGACACTGCCCGCCCGTGTCAACCGCGCCACCAACCTCGTCGTGGCAACGCTCTACATCCCTGCCTCGCTGTACAACGCGGACGGCGAGTCCTGGGCCTACTCCTACTTCTACGGCCTCTCCATCGGACTCGAAGTGCTGCTCCTGGCCTTCATCCTGCGCGCCGCCTGGACCTGGCCCCGGACCACTCGAGCGACCGCCGGCCGCGACCTCGCCCAGGCCCGGGTGTGACGCTCGAGGCGGGCCCGGTGCGCGTGGTCGGTGGCCGGGCTGGAGCCCGGCGGCATGACTTGCTCGTGCCGGTCCTGCCCGGTGCGGGCGTCCTCGCGAACGTCGCCGGAACGTGGCTTCGACTGCTGTGGCAGAGCCTGCCCAGGTAGCCCCGGCTGGCTACGAGACAGCCCGGCTTCCGCGCTGTGGGTTGTCATCGCATCGGGGCACGGGGAGGTCGAACCCGCGTAGCGGTAGCAGATCTCGATGACCGGTCATGGCGGTCCTCTGGCCTCATCTCGCCTCCGACGTGCCCGGGCCGACGGAGGGCGCCCGCACCGGGCGCAAGCTCGCTCCAGCTGCCGTGCGCTGGTGTCGACCGAGGGACGCGCGGTCCATCTGTCGAAGGTTCTCAGACACCTAGGAGACGCCTCGTGACTTTCATCGAGAAGAGCACGTTGACGACGACGCTGTTGCTGGTCGTCGTCTTCGGTGCGTACTTTCCGTTGGTCCTGGGGGTCGCAGCCTCCCCTGACCGCCAGGGAGCGTTCACCGGGCTGTTCATCCTCGCGACGATCCTCCTCACCAGTCTGGCGGCCGGATCCCACATCGTCCTCGCCGTGCTCTGCCGCAGAGAGGCCAACTCCGCACGCGACGAACGGGACCAGCTCATCGCCCTGCGCTCGGCGCGGCTCGGTGGCTACATCCTCGCGGTCGGGGTGTTCGCGGGGATCGTGCTCGCGATGCTCGATGCAGCGGCCTTCTGGATCGCCCAGGCGCTGGTAGCCGCCTGGGTACTCGCGGAGGTGAGCGAGGGCATCAGCAAGCTCCTCCAGTACCGACGAGGAACGTGACCATGACAAGGCCAACCCGAGTCACGAACCGGATCAGGGAACTCCGCCTCAGCGCGGGACTCAGCCAGGCAGAGCTCGCACAGCGCATCGGGGTGACGCGCCAGACCGTGAACGCGATCGAAGGCGGGAAGTACTCGTCCTCACTGGAGCCGCGTTCCTGATCGCCCGGGTTCTGCGGCGTCCTCTCGACGAAGTGTTCGGCTACCCCGAATGATTTCGGCGTCCGGTTCCACCGGCGCAACGGGTGCTGTTCCCACAAGCCAGCCGCGTGCAGACTCGGCAGCGACTGGAGCGCGTCACTGCCGCCACCGGACCCGCCTGGGTCGTGCAACGGGCGAGGGCCCGGACGTCGCTTTCACGCTGCTCGTCAGGCAGCTCGACCTGAGACCCGCGGCGCGGTTCATGGCCCGCTCTGTCCGATGCGATGACCAGCGGTGCGCCAACCAGGTCCTGCGATTGGCCCAAGGTCTGGTCCGGCGCTCATGCTTTCGGCTGGGTCAAGCCTGGCCATCGAGCCGATGTGCGCACGCCGCGACGCGGCGAGGGTTGTCACATGATCACTGTTGAGTCACTGACCCGGAGGTACGCCGGCTTCACCGCCGTCGACAGCGTCTCCTTCACTGCGCTGCCCGGTCGCGTCACCGGCTTCCTCGGCCCGAACGGCGCCGGCAAGTCCACCACGATGCGCGTGATGGTCGGCCTGACCGTCCCGACGTCCGGCACCGCGACCATCAACGGAGAACGGTTCGCCGACCTCCCCAACCCCGGCCTCGAGGTGGGCGTCCTCCTGGACGCCTCCGCGCAGCACGCCGGTCGCACCGGCCGCGAGATCCTCACGATCGCCGCCGACACCATGGGCCTGTCCCGCCGCCGCGTCGACGAAATGCTCGAGCTCGTCAGCCTGACACCCACCGAGGCCAAGCGCCGCGTACGCAACTACTCCCTCGGCATGCGCCAGCGGCTCGGTATCGCCACTGCACTCCTCGGAGACCCCCGTGTGCTGATCCTCGACGAACCGGCCAACGGACTCGACCCTGCCGGGATCCGGTGGATGCGCGACCTGCTGACGGGCTTCGCCAGCCAGGGCGGCACCGTCCTGTTGTCCTCGCACCTCCTCCACGAGATCGAGGTCATCGCCGACGACCTGGTCGTGATCGGGAACGGCAAGATCGTCGCGTCCGGCAGCAAGGAAGAGCTGCTGGCCGCGGCCGGGACGCTCGTCCGGTCCACGTCACCGCGTGACCTCGCGCACGCCCTCGAGCTGGCCGGGATCCCCAGCACGCTCGCAGGGGACGGCTCGGTCCGCGCCGATGCCGACCCCGCGCGGGTCGGGGCCGCGGCCCTGACAGCGGGCATCGCCCTCACCGAGCTCCGGTCCGCCGAGAGCGCCGGGCTCGAAGACATGTTCCTGTCGCTCACTGCCGACACCCAACGCGAAGGAGTTGCGGCATGACCGCCGCCACGATCATCTCTCCCGACACCATCGAGGCCGCGCCGGCCCGGCGGATCGTCCGCCCCATCCCGACCACCCGGCTCGTCACGATCGAGCTCCGCAAGATGTTCAACACCCGCTCGGGCTTCTGGATGCTCATCAGCATCGGCGCCCTCTCGGTCATCGCCACCGGCGCCGTCATCATCTTCGCGCCCGACAGCGAGATCAACTACAACAATTTCTCCGCCTCGATCGGTCTCCCGATGTCGGTGATCCTGCCGATGATCGCGATCCTGGGCGTCACGAGCGAGTGGAGCCAGCGCAGCGGCCTCACCACGTTCACCCTCGTGCCCAGCCGAGGCAAGGTGCTCGGCGCCAAGGCGTTTGCGACCCTCCTCGTGGGCCTCGGCTCGAACGTTGTCGCCTTCACTGTGGGCGCCCTCGGAAACGTGGCCGGTTCCGCACTCGCAGGCGTCGACACCGTCTGGGACATCTCGCTGTCCACGGCGCCCCAGATGGTGCTGGGCAACCTGGTCGGCATGGCCATCGGCTTCACCCTCGGCGTCGTGCTGCGCAACTCCGCAGGCGCGATCGTGGGCTACTTCGTCGTCTCACTGGTCATGCCGGGCATCCTGGTCCTCCTGGCCCAGGTGCGCTCGTGGTTCGAGGACCTGCAGCCGTGGATCGACTGGAACGAAACCCAGGTGGCGCTCTTCGAGGGCGCCACGAACACCGGTGAGGAGTGGGCGATGCTCGCCTCGACCACCGCGATCTGGATCGTGGTCCCGCTGGTCATCGGGCTGCTCTTCCTGCGCCGCTCCGAGGTCAAGTAGTCACACACGGGCGGCGGTATCCGGAACCCATCTGCGCGTTCCGCATACCGCCGTCTCGTCGTGGACCGTCGATGGGTCGGTCATTACTCGCTCCTCGCGGTCGGGCGGTGGTTCCGCCGTGCGCCAACCATGGCCGCGGCACGTTGGAGAGCGGCATGCAACCCAGATGCATGCCGCCCCGAGCGAATCGTCACGCCTGCGCGGAGCCCTACGGGGCTGCATGGAGGAGACAGTGACCACGCGGGCCGTGGCGCTCCCCTTCAGCCGTTCGAAAGCAGGTTGGTCACGAGGGAGCGACTGCTGGTGGAGGATGACTCGTGCTCGGCGTGAGCCGCTGGCGGGACAGGTTGCGGGGTGTTGGTCACAGGCCGAGGGCCAAGCGCAGCGCGGCGTCAACCTGGCGCAATTCATCGAAGCTGAGGTGCCCGGCCGACTCACCCAAGCGCTGAGGGTCCACCGCACTCGTCTGTTCGGCCAGCACCCGGGTGGGGCGGCCGTCGATGGAAACCTCAGGACGGAACGTGGCCGCTCGGGCCGAGGTGGACGTCGGCGCGACCAGCCAGGTCGAGAGGGGCAGCAGGTCTGACTGGACGACGACGGCGAAGCGGGCGCCGGCCTGCTCGTGGCCCTGGACGCCGCGGGGAGAGCGCAGGCGGTAGACCTCACCACGCACGCAGCGTCTCCATGTCCCGGAGGACCTGAGCGCTCTCGGCACGGTCGGTGTCATCGGCTGCCAGCGCAGCGGCCTCGGCGCGCAGCCTGTCCTGCGCCGCTGTCTTGGCGGCATCGATCAAGGCCGCTCGAACGGCCGTGGAGACAGAGGTGCCGTCTTGCGTCAGAACGGCCAACGCCCGACGGGCGTCCTCATCGGGTCGGAAGGTGATCGTCTCAGCCACCTCTCAAGTGTCTCACCGATTGTAAGACATGGGAAGGGGCCGGTCGCGGTGTCCACCCAAGTCGACGCGTCGTTGAGGCACGTGGAAGGCACGAACACTGCCGAGCCAACCACTGACCAGCGGGAACACCGCTCGGAGGGCCAAACCTTCCAAGCTGACTGTGCGGGTTCCATTCCCGTCACCCGCTCCACCGCGCGACCACCTCTTACGCGGGTGTCCCGCCACACCGTTGACGTTTTGTCATGCCCCATCGCCCCTCGTCTCTCGGCGAATGAGAGCCTCCATCAGACCCGGCGCGGGACAGTCCGGCGCCGAGGCGCTAACGGCCCCAACTGCCGTATCCAATGACGACTGGCGAGGTACCGATGGACACGAATCGACTCTTCTCACTCGAGGGACGGACCGCGCTGGTCACCGGCGGCTCCCGTGGGATCGGCCGCATGATCGCCGAGGGCTACATCTCCCAAGGCGCCCGGGTCTACATCACCGCTCGCAAGAGGGATGCATGTGACGCCACCGCCGCGGAACTCTCCCAGGCCGGTCACTGCGTGTCCCTTCCCGGCGACATCGCCACGCCGGAGGGGCTGGCAGACGTCGTCGCCAGGCTGCGGGAGCACGAGCCCACCCTCGATATCCTGGTCAACAACGCCGGGGCGGCGTGGGGCGCCCCGTTCGACGAGTTCCCGGAGAGCGGCTGGGACAAAGTCATGGACCTCAACCTGAAGGCGCTGTTCTTCCTCACTCAGGCGCTGGCGCCCGACCTGCGGGCCGCAGCAGCCGGTGGTGACCACCTTGCGAAGGTCATCAACATCGCGTCGATCGACGGCATCAGCGTGAACCCGCAGGAGACCTACAGCTACCACGCCAGTAAGGCGGGTCTCATCCACCTCACGAAGCGGATGGCGCTGCGGCTCATCGGCGACGGGATTGTCGTGAACGGCATCGCTCCCGGGGCCTTCGCCTCGGACATGAACAGGGTTGCCCGCGACCACGCGGGCGAGCTCAGCGCCCGCATTCCCGCGGGTCGCATCGGTGACGCCGAAGACATGGCCGCCGCCGCCATCTACCTCGCCTCACGCGCCGGCGACTACGTGGTGGGGAGCATGATCACGCTCGACGGCGGCGTCTCGTTCGGCCGCTGAGACAGGGACGCCTCGACGCCCGTTAAGGGTGAAGTAGAACGAAGGTTACGCAGCCTGCTGTTCTGGACGCCGCCTACCTGGCTTTAGCGGTCGGCCTGCCCGTTACGTGCGCTGGCCTCGCCCGCCCTGCGGCAGATGAGCGCACGCCGACACATTCCGCGTCTGTTGCGCACGGTTCGAGCTCGTTTCGGTCGACGACCAGAGCCGCTTGACGTAAAACCCGATGGCCTGTGTACGCCGACGCCGATTTACCAACGAGCTCACTCGAGGAGCAGGAACGAATCCGGTGGTACTCCCGCCCAATACCGTGCCGTCGTTGACGGCCGCGAGGTCAAGTTCGCCTAGAGCCAACCGAAGTCTGGGCAGCTCCGGTAAGGAGTCAACCGAACCCTGGGCAGTCCCCCCTGCCCTGGCCGCGCCCTGACCCATTCAGCTCCCGAGTCCAGGCTAGGAGCAGGTAAGCGCTCCAGGGTCCTCCATCCGACACTTCGTACGTCTCCACGCCCTGCCCTCGAGCAGCCGACTCCTGCACGGGCGACGCCGTCACAAACGGCGGGCCGATCGGAACGATGTCGCATACAGGCCAGTGCCAGACAGCGTCGACCGGCCGCGGATGTCCCCCATCGTGGGACCGTCCGCCCCCTTGCGGCTGGACAGGAACCGGGGATCGCCGGCGGAGTCCACGCCCAGGTAGAGGCCGACGTGGTCGATCGCCGTCCCGTCGTCCGTGCTCGCGTCGAAGAGCACCAGGTCACCCGGCAGCAGAGCATCGAGGGACTTCGGCCGCTTCCCGGTGTACGGGACGGCCATCACCCCCGGTGCGGATTCGTTCATCTGTACCGCCCGTCGCGGCAACGCGGCACCGTCCGCCTGGAGGGCCAGTGGAACGCCGGCCCGGTAGCCGAAGACCATGCGGACGTAGCCCGAGCAGTCCAGGGCGCCGTGCTGCCGCTCCTCCGGCCGGTCGACCGTGTCGCCGTAGCTCCACGCGACGCCCAGGTAATCGTTGAAGTCCGACCCTTCCTCACGTGTTCCGTCTGCCAGCAAGGGCCCGTAGGACGCATCCCCGGCGATCGGGAATCCCGAAGCGTCGATGAACTGTGGCGCACCGGTCACGTACTGGCCCGCCACCTCGAGGACGTCGGGACTGGTATCGGTGAGCCTGGCGCCGAGCCAGCCGTAGTCGACCGCGCCCGCGAAGGGGTCGCCCAGCAGCCGCACCCAGGCGGTGCCGGTGACAGTGGCGCTGGTCGTCGATTCGGCGAAGGTGCGCTGAGCCCCCCGCACGGTGACCGTGCGCGCCGCGACGGTGAAGGTGGCCACGACGCCGAGGTCGTCCCGGACCACCACCCGGTCCGGCCGGGACAGTCGCTCCTCCCGGACCACTCCCGTGGTCCCCGGCAGGTCACCGGCCGGCACGGCGGACGTGGACACGGCGCCGGCCGACCGGGCGAGGGTCACGGTGACGGCGCGGGACGACACGTCACCGTGCACGACGAACTCGGTCGCTCCGAGGCACACCAGCACGCCCAGCGCGAGCCCGGTGCTCTGCACCCGCCGCCACCTCGCCGCCGCACGTCCGTCCGTCCCGCCCATGTCCGCCGCCCCCCGCGCTCACCCGGAGCGCTGCCTCGATTGCCGTCACCGCAGCGATCGGCCACGCGGGCGGGTGCGTTGAGGGATGCAGCAGGGCAGGTCACCCGGACGGGCAACCGGCTCACTCCAGGGGGGACCGCCGGCCGGTGCGGTCACGGACGGTCGTGGAGGCTTCTAGCGTCCAAGGACGTCGGTCAGGACGTCGACCACCTGCTCCCGGCGTGGACCGTCCTCGCGCAGCCGCGCCGCCAGCTCGAGGTGCACGAAGGTCGCCCCGACGGCTCGCGCATGGGCGCCCTGCACGTTGGTCGTACCGGCCAGTGCCGTGCAGCGGTCACCGTCGTAGACGCAGGTCTCGAAGCCAGCATCCTCGAAGGCCTCGTCGAGCTCCTCGACCAGCGCCCCTGGCGTGGGGTCACCGCTCGAGATGACGATCTCAGCCGCACGTGGTCGCCGCGACTCGTCGAACCCGTGCACCTGGAGGACGACGGTGCCCGAGCCCACGACGGCGCGGTCCACCGCGGCGAACGCGCTGGCGGGCTCGTGGGCGACGTCGGCCGTGCCGTCACCGGCCGTCCGGTGCGCACCGGCCACCAGCAGCACATCCGCGTCGAGGGCGGTGAAGAGCTCCGACCCCAGGCTCTCGGTCCGGCGGTCGGCGCGCGGGTGCGGGACCTCGACCACCAGCCGGGGAGGTGTCGTCGTCCCCGGCCGCAGCGCGTACAGGCCCCAGCCCGAGACGGCCCCGCCCCCGCTGTTCTCGACCACGGCGGCAACCGGGCGGCCGGCGCCGTCCACCGCGTCCAGCACGCCGGCGCCGTCGGGGAGTGAGACGTCCTGCGCGCCGGCAAGGAGCGCGAGGACCGCACCGCCGAGCCGGTGCGCCGTCAGCGGGTCCGGCGGGCGGTAGTCGCTCGAACCGCGCACCGGCCCGGCGGCCACGGCCTCTTCCACCGCTGTAGCCAGCGGTACCGGAGGTGGGTCCGCGCAGCCGGCCACCGCCAAGGCCGCCGCCGCGATGATCGCCGTGCGGCCGGTTCCGGACGGCGGACGGACGACCCGGCTCCGCATCGTCACCTCTTGTCCATCTCGTTACGAGCCCCGTCATCTGGAGTAGAACGGGGAAACCCGAGGGTAGGCACCCGAGTCGTGGGCTCCCAACTGATGATTTGGCAGGACGAGCTGCTGCGTGGCGGGGTGGCCGTGGTGGCGTTTCTGCTGCTGTTCTTCGCAGCGCGCCTGCGGTTGAGGGGGCGAGACCAGCGCGGTGAACAAGCTGATATCGGGCTGGACTGAGCAGCACGTACCGGTCGCGCTGGCTCTGGCGGCCGCCGTTCTCGCCGGGGCGGTCGCGGCCACCCAACCGGGGCCGCTGGCGGCTGCCGCGCTGGCGCTCGTGGTCACGACAGCGCTCGGCGCACTCTTCTTCGACGCCTTCGGTGGACTGGTCGTCGGTGTGATCACCGCCGCACTGTTCGTGCTGGCCATGCAGGCTGCCGGTCAGTGGACGCCGCGGTCCTTCGCCACCTCCCTCGCTCAGGTGCTCGGCCTGGTCGTCCTGGGCTGGCTGGCGGGCATGCTCTCGGCCGCGGTGCACGGACGGAGCGCCTCCCGGCCCGACGCCGACGTCGGCGTGGTCCCGGCGTACGGCTCCCTGGGGCTGCTCACGGAGGACGTCGCGCTCGCCCGTCTGGACGACGAGATCGCACGGGCGCGCCGGCACCGCCGACCGCTGACGGTCGTCGTCATCCGCATGGAGATGGTCGACGACACCCTGGGCGAGCGGGCCCGCAAGGCGGCGGTCCGGGCGGTGGCCCGTCTGGTGGAGACGCTGCTCCGCGAGACCGACGTGCCGTTCGCCCTGGACTCCGGCGAGCTGGGTGCCATACTCCCGGAGACCGACACCACCGCCGCATGGGACATCCTGGGTCCGGTCCTCGACGCGGCGAGCGGGGCGGCTTTCACCGTCCGGGACGAGGACGAACGGCGCAGCCTCGTGGACTGTGCCGAGCTGCACGCGGGCATGGCCGAGCTCGGGCAGCACTCATCCGACGCCAACGGCCTGATAGCCAGCGCACGCACCACCGCTCGCGACGACGAGAGGGAGCGCCCCGACGTCCGCCTCCCGTCGGCGCCGGGGACGACGGCATGACGGCGGGAGTCGTCAGCCTCGCGTTCCTGGTGGCCGTCGCTCTCGGGCTCTTCGTGTATTGGCGGGTCTCGGTGTCCGGCCACCGCTCACGCCTGGACCAGCTGGACGTGCGGGTGCACGTCAACGGCATCCGCGGCAAGTCGACGGTCACCCGCCTGGTCGCCGGCGTGCTGCGGGAGGGCGGCTTCATCACGGTCGCGAAGACGACGGGCAGTGCGGCCCGGGTGATCGAGCGACTCGGCGCCGAGACGCCGATCTTCCGGCGCGGTGCGGCCACCATCAACGAGCAGATCGACGTCGTCTCGCGCCACGTCGACCCGGAGGTCGAGGCGCTGGTCATCGAGTGCATGGCCGTCCGGCCGCTCTACCAGCAGTACTCCCAGGACTACATGGTGCGCTCGGACATCACCGTCATCACCAACGTCCGCGAGGACCACCAGGAGGAGATGGGCGAGACGCTGGAGCAGATCGCCGACTCCCTTGCACTGACGGTTCCGCGCAACGGGGTGCTGATCACCGCGGAGGACCGCCCGCACCTGCGGGACCGGCTACGGGAGCGGGCCGAGCAGCGCGGCAGCCGCCTGCTGTACGCGGATCCTCGCGGTGTCGACGACGAAGACATGCGCGGCTTCGACTACCTGCAGTTCAAGGAGAACGTCGCAATCGGGCTCACCATCGCCCGGCTGCTCGGCATCCGCCGCCAGGTCGCACTCGAGGGGATGTGGAAATCGGTCCCGGACGTCGGGGTGGTGCGGCTGCGCTGGTACGACGTCGGCGGCAAGCGTGTCCTGTGGGTGCCGATGTTCGCCGCCAATGACCGGGAGAGCGTCGTCCTGACGTTCGAGACGCTGCAGGCCCAGTTCCCACCGGGTGCACCGGTCATCGGCATCCTGAACAACCGGCGCGACCGCGGCCGCCGGGCCGAGCTCTTCGCCCAGATGGTCCCCACGGACCTGTCCTCGTACCTGGACCACGTGATCACCTTCGGCGCCTACGAGGAGCAGGTCAGCCGCACGATCGCTGAACTTGGGTACCCAGCCGACCGGATGCACCTCATGGGGGAGACGGTCCAGCCCTCCCTGGACCAGATCCTGTCGACCATCGCGGGGTTGATCGAGGGGCCGGAGGGCGTGCTCGTCGGGATGGTGAACATCCACACCGACCAGGCCGAGCTGCTCATCGAGCACTTCGAGCACCTGCAGGGGGCCGGGCACCGCAGTGAGCTCGACGAGTCCCGCGATCCCGCCCGGATGCCGGCCGGGACCGCCCGCGTGCGCCGCGCCGGGGCGCACCGCCGTCGCCCGCCTGCCCCGGACCCCGACGCCTCCGGGACGGCCCCCGAGCGGAACGGGTGGGACGGGGGTGCATGAGTACTTCTTCCGCCCCGAGGTCGTCCGGGTCGCCCTGGTCCTCGGGGTCATCATCAGCATGCTCTTCTACGAGCGGGTTCAGCTCACCACGGGCGGCGCGATCGTGCCGGCCTACCTGGCGCTGCACATCCCGCAGCCGCTGTTCATCCTGACGACGGTCGTCGCGGCCTTCTGCACCTACCTGCTGGTCAACGTCGTGCTCGCCCGCCGGGCCATCCTGTACGGACGGCGCAAGTTCGAGGTGGAGATCCTCGTCGGGCTGGCGATCGTCATGGTGCTGACGCTGGTCGCCGGTGGACTGGGCGCCCTCGACCCGGTCCTGCTGGGCCTGGCCGGGATCGGCTTCCTGGTGCCGGGCATCCTCGCCCACGACATGGCCCGGCAGAGGCCGGGCAAGACGGTCCTCGCCGTCCTGGGTACGACGGCGATCCTCGGCCTGTTCGTCTTCGTCTACACCTCGCTGCTGAGCATCGCACCACTGGATCCGTTACCGCTCGCCGACGACGTCCCGTCGGTCACCGGTTACCCGTTCGAGCTGCTGATCCTCGCCGCAGCGGTGAGCGTGGCGACGGGGATGCTGGTGTTCGCCCGCCTGGGGCTGCGCTCCGGGGGCTTCATCTCCGGCGCTTACATCGCGCTGGTCTCGCCCCGGTGGCTGGACCTGATCTTCGCCCTGATCGTCGCCGTGGCCACCTGGTACGTGGTGGTGCACCTGCTCATGCCACGGCTGCTGCTCTTCGGGCGGCGCAAGCTCAGCACGATGGTCCTCGTCGGCGCGATCCTGGGGTGGACCGCCGAGCTGTCGGTAGTGGCGCTGACCGGAGGGGACTACGTGCCCTGGCGTGGGCTGACGATCATCACCTTCATGGTGCCGGCGTTGCTGGCGAACGACGCCCAACGACAAGGCTGGGAGAAGACGGCCTGGGGCGCGACGTTGACCGCCCTGGGAGTCTTCGCCGTCATGAACCTGATCGCCGGGGCCCTCGCGGCCACCGGCTTCACCGGTGGATGACGTCCTCGGCGTGGTTGTCCAGCGGCCACCGGGCGGTGAGCACCAGTCGGCCATCGCGCTGAGCCTGCGCATGGACGGACCCGCTGTCGACGGTCACCGTGCCCCGGGCGATCCGGATGGCCGCCGGACCTGACGGATCCTCCCGTTCCTCGTCGCAGGCCACCCCCGCGAACCGGGACACGACCCGCGCGAGCTCACCGGTCGGCACCCGGCTGTCCTCGGCATCGATCTCGAGCCGGGCCGTGGCCACCTCCTGCTCCCCAGGAGGGGCGGGGATGCCGGCCCCGGCGGAGCGCCCGAGCCGCACGACCACGGAACCGTCACCTCGTGAATGGTGCAGCGCGGTGATCAGGACGTGGAGTATGGCTCGCTCCAGCCCGAAGCCGTCGCACCGGATCGGCAGCGGCGTGCCGTGCGGTTCCAGCCGGACGCCCTCGGTGCCGGTGGCGGCGCGCGCGCTGCGCACCGAGTTCCGGGCGACGCTGCCCAGGTCGAGCAGGGTCACCGTGGCGGCCGGTTGTGGCAGGTTGTCGCGGGACGCCTCGTCCAGTTGCTGTGCCAGTGATGCGACCGGATCCATGCGGGAGCGGGTGAGTGCCGCGTAGCGCTGCAGCGGGGCGTCCTCCGCGTCCTCTGCGATGTCGACGAGGCTGTGCACCGCGTCGGTCAGCGGCCGTACCCGGCCGGCCAGTTGCTGCGCGAGGTCGCGGAGACGGCGCTCGCGTGCGAGGGCCAGCCGCTGCTCCAGTTGCTGCGCGGCCAGCGCGGTCAGGTCCTCCAGAAGCGTCAACCGGGAGCTCTCCCACGGACGGCTCCGCCCGTCGGCCACGCACAGCGTCCCCAGGACGTGCCCTCCGTGGGTCCGCAGCGGAAAGCCGGCGTAGGCGCCGATCTCACCGTTGCGGACCGGAGCCATGTGTTGGACCAGCGGGTCCTTGGAGCTGTCCGGGATGACGAGCGGTTCCTCCGTCGCCACGGCGAACTGGCACAGCGACGCGCTCAGCGGCTGGTCGCGTTCGTCGGTCCCCGGCCCGTCGTGACGGACCATGCCCGGCAAGTGCTGTCGTTCGTGCGTCACCAGGGTGACGAAGGCGCGCGGTGCGTCCATGAGCGCGGAGGCGAGCCTTGCCAGCCGGTCCATGGTCGGGTCACCGCCACGGGCCAGGCCGGTGTCCTCGACCGCGCGTGATCGTTCCGGATCGAGCAGGATCGGCAGCACGGTCTCGGCGGTCCGGTTCACGGCCGTGGTCACAGGGTTTCTCCTCTGTTCCGGGGGCATCTCTCGCAGACGCCGGCCTCGAATAGCGCCATGGCGGGACGACCCGGCCGACGCGTCCTGCAGATGTAGCGGCTCCGGGACCGCTGCCGACGTCTCACGGTGACCCGGAGAAGGCGAAGGGGTCACCAGGGAGCGGGCTGTCGTCGGCCAGCGGCAGGGCGACGTCCACCCCTCCCTCCACCACCTCGAACATCCGTCCGGAGCCTTCGTCGGACCACGCCACCAGCTGGACGTTGTCCACGGCCAACCGAGGCCCACGGAAGTTGTCGTCGGCGGGCACGAGCCGGATGAAGGGCTGGACCGCGACGATGCCGTCCGGAACCGTGGCGTCGAGGCGGATCTGGGTACAGCCGTCTCGGTCCTCGGCGAGGACCGGGATCGGCAGGCTGGTCACCGACGTGCTGCCACCTTGAGCGGCGGGATACCAGCGCAACTCCAGCGTGGCGCCCGGCGAGGCGTCGCGCACGTCAGCAACCAGCGAGAGATCGCTACCGGGGCTGACCAGTTGCCGATGCGCCGGCGAGGCGACGACGTCCCGAGTGCTCAACGGGCTCCGGCTCAGCTCCAGACCGACGGATCCGGAGCACGCGGCCTCCGGCCGCAGGCGGGCGTGCAGGCCCAGCGACCAGGCGTGGGCGCCGATGGTGGCCGGATCGGTGTCCATGTCCTCGAACGAGCCGGTCCACAGCAGCTCCTGGCCGAGGCGGGAGGCCGCGTCGGGGCGCCCGTCGCGGGGGACCCACCATGCCGGGCTCAGCCGCCGGACCATGCCCCGCTCCAGTGGCCGCTCCGCCAACCGCGAGTCGCCCACGCCGTCGTGCGTGAAAACCGCGCCGGGGGGCTGCAGGCGTGGCCCGGGGCCGCCATCCGGGCCGGCGGCCCGGCGCGCCGCCGCGTCGGCAAGGAGCCCGACTGTCGGCCGGGGGACGTAGTCCTCGATGAAGAGGGGGTCGACCGTGGCCAGGACGGGGCCAGCGTCGCGCACGTCCACGCGGAGCAGGTAGGACAGGAAGGTGGGCCAGACATCCTGGTCGAACAGGAGATTGCCCAGCGTCTCGGCGCGGAGCCGCCCCTCCTGGAGGCTCACCTCCCCCACCACGTGCGGATGCCCGTTCACCACCAGGTCCGCCCCGGCCTGCTCCGCGATGGCGGTGAACCGCTCGGCGATGCCGGACGGCTCGGCCTGGTACTCCTGCCCGCCGTGGATCATCACGACGACGACGTCGGCGGTCGCGGCGGCGGACAGCACCTCGTTCCGGAGCCGCTCCTCGGCGCAGGCGGCGGCTCCCCCGTGCTCCTCGGTGACCACGTTGGCGATGGACTGGTCGTACCCGCTGACGGTGGTGCATCCGAGGAAGGCCAGCCGCTGACCCTTGCGCTCCACGATTGCTGGCGTCCAGGCCTCGTCCACCGTGCGCCCGGCGCCGAACCGGGCGATCCCCGCCTCGTCCAGCGTGGCCAGGGTGAGTGCCAACCCGTCGTCGGTGGCGTCGTAGACGTGATTGTTGCCAAGGGCCACCACATCGACGCCGACCTCGGCCAGCGCGTGCACGGATTCGGGAGCGCTGGCGAAGGCCAGATCCTTGTCCTCCAGGAACCCCGGCGGCCGCGGTCGCGTCGGGTCGAACCACGGATCCTCGGACACCGGGCTCTCCAGGTTCACGACGGTGAGGTCGGCGTCCTCCAGCAGAGGCGCCACGTGCGTCAGCAGCTCGGCGTGGTCTTCCACCGAGGCGCCCGGAGCCAGCAGACCGTCGCGCCGGTCTCCGTCACCATCCCTGTCGTAGTACCTGCGGCCGAACATGACGTCCCCACCGAAGCGGACGGACACCGTGTCCGCGGCCCGGGACGTGAGACGAACCTCCACGGGGTCCCCGGGCTGGACGGCCAGGGTCCGGGACAGCCGCCCCTCCGCGGCGACCCTGACCAGTTGCGGGCCGTTGTCCTGAAGCGGGGCGCGGACGTAGCCGTCACCGTCCGTCCGGACGGAGTCCCCGGCTCCGACGCGGACCTCGGTGCCCGCAAGCGTCCGGCCGTTCTCATCGACGATCCTCGCCAGCAGAACCGGCGAGGTGCTCGACTCCGGGTCCGGCTGCCGGTCCGTCACGACGATCGCCAGCGAGGCCAGCGCGAGCAACGACACCGCCGCGATCGGCAGGCCCTTCGTCGCCATGCGGCCCCTTCGTCCCGCCGCGTTCGCTCGCGGCCACCTCGTGCGCTGTGTCCACTGTCGTGCACGGGATGACGGCGCGCCCCCCGACGAGGTGGCGGTGTCGGGAGCCGACGTAGGACAGCGTGACGACGACTACAGGGTCGACCCCGGCGGCCCGGCGTCTCGCTGGACGACGCCGACGTCCAGCTCATCGACGGTCTCCGGTGAGGTGGAGGAGCGCACCGGCGTCCTGCGTCGGCGGACCCGTCGAGTCGGCCAGTCCCACTACGTCTTTCGCGCTGCCGGCCGAGGCGATGACGTAAGCGCACGGCTGCACGGGCGAGTGCTGAGCATCCGGGTGCCGACGTCCTCCGAGGCCAAGCCGCGGCCTTCGCCATCAGCAGATGACCCGAACATTCCGGGTTCTGTCGAGGGAGGCGAACTATGGCGACGCTGATGCCGTCCGGGTTCATTCCCCGGCATGCCGGTTCGATCCCGGTCACGCTCCACGCATGCTCCAGGCCTCTGCTGCCCTCGTGCGCCCGATCTCGCGACGTCTGCGGGTACCGGGGTCGCGTCACGAGCACTGTTCACCGCGGGCGTCGGCGGGACGCTCGTGCCGGAGCACCAGGTCGAGAAGCCGTCGAGATCCTCGACCGAGGAGTTTCGCCGCGCCGGTCGGGCGCGTCGTCGGAGCACTCCCGCTGCCATTGGCACAATAGGGCCTATCGCACTACCGTTTGTGCCAGCGAGGGAGACGCCGTGCTGACCGTCGAGCAAGCAGCTGCGCGCCTGGGAGTGGGCCAGGAACAGGTCCGCCGCCTGGCACGCTCGGGGCAACTGCCGGCCAGCAAGATCGGTCGCACGTTGGTCTTCGACGAGGACGTCATCGAGGGCCGGGCCCGGCTACCGCTGAAGGCCGGGCGGACGCTGGCGCCACGTCCGGCCTGGGCGGCACTGTGGATGCTGTCCGGCGAGGCCGCCGACTGGCTACCGGCCGCTGATCGGTCCCGGCTACGCCTGCGGCTCGGGACGTGGAACGCCGAGCGGCTGGTGGCTGCTGAGCGGCTCCGCGCCGACCGGTACGACCTGCGGGTGCTACCGGCCTATCGCGACCGCGTGCTGGCCGTCGACGGTGTCGCCGCCTCCGGGATGACCGCTGCCAGTGCCGTCGGCGCCGACATCGTCGCCGACAGCGCCGCCGACGAGGTGTACTGCTCCGCGGAGACCCTGGCCTCACTACGACGGGACCTGGGGCTCTCCGAACACGGACGGACGAACCTGGTCGTGCGGGTGCCGAGGTACGAGGCGCTGCCGCTGACAGGTCGCACGCACATGCCCTCGGCGGTCGTCGCGGTGGACCTGGCCGAATCCGTCGATGTGCGCACGCGCAGGGCCGGGCTGACCCTGCTCACCGCGGCCCTGCCCCCAGGTCGGTGACGGACGGGCCCTCGCCGATGCCGGCGGTGACCCTCCCTCCGCTGGCCGGTGCCCTCGGCAACCTCTGGGACCTCGTTCTCGACCTGACCGAGCGACTGCCTCCGACCGGCTGGGTCCTGGTCGGGGGCCAGATGGTCATGCTCCACGGCATGGCGGCCCGGCGGGTGGCCACCCGGGCCAGTGAGGACGTCGACGTCCTGGCCGACCTGCTCAGTGACGAGGCCGGTCTGGTCCGGTGTGTGCGGGCAGTACGCGAACTGCACCTCGAACCCCGGACGGACTCCGACGGCAGCCTGTACCGCTTCGTCCGAGACAGCGACAACGTCCGGGCGGACGTCCTGGCCCCCGACCAGATGCCGCCCAGACGGCGGCTCCGAGCCGTCGGTGGGGACACGATCCGCATCGCCGGAGGAACGCAGGCTCTGCAGCGAGCGACCCAACTGCAGGTGACCACAGGCGTTCGGTCGGGAAGCACCGGGACCGGTCCCGGTGTTCTCCCATCGTGCTCATGACAGAGGGAGGCACACGATGACCACTGAGACAGCGATCCTCGCCGGCGGTTGCTTCTGGGGTGCGCAGGACCTGCTGCGCAAGCGCCCGGGAGTTCTCACCACCCGCGTCGGCTACTCGGGCGGTGACACCCCGAACGCGACCTACCGGAACCACGGTGACCACGCGGAGGCGGTCGAGATCGTCTTCGACCCCGACGTGATCTCCTTCCGGAAGTTGCTCGAGTTCTTCTTCCAGATCCACGACCCGTCGACGCGGGACCGGCAGGGCAACGACATCGGCCGGAGCTACCGATCGGCGATCTTCCACACGACCGACGAGCAGAAGGCCGTCGCCCTGGACACGATCGCCGACGTCGACGCCTCGGGTCTGTGGCCCGGCAAGGTCGTCACCGAGGTGGTCCCCGCCGGACCCTTCTGGGAGGCGGAGGAGGAGCACCAGGACTACCTGCAGAAGATCCCGTTCGGCTACACCTGCCACTACGTGCGGCCGGACTGGGTGCTGCCACGCCGCGAGGCCCAGACCGCCTGACGGCACGGCACCGGGGACGGCGGACATCCGCTGGGCCCGGTGCCGGCACCAGACAGCGAGGGGTGGACGACCCGACAGGGTCGCCCACCCCTCGCCACGTCCGCCCCGGGCCGCCTCCGCTTCCCGGCGCACGACCCCGGGCTAGCGTGACCCGTATGAGCGCCCGGTTCGAGGAGCTGGCCTGGAGCCCCTCTCCCATCGGCGAGGTCAGCCTCCGCCGGCGCCGCGACCCGACGACCGGCGCCGACGTCTTCGAGGTCAAGCTCGGCGACGAGTTCCTCATGTCGTCCCTGTTCACCGTCGCCGAGATCGAGGTCGCCCGGCTGGCGCTCGCCCGGTTGGACGGCGACCGGCTCGACGTCGTCGTCGGCGGGCTCGGCCTGGGCTACACCGCGCAGGCGGTGCTCGACGACGTCCGCGTCCGGGACCTCGTGGTCGTCGACCTCCTGGCGCCGGTCATCGACTGGCACCAGCAGGGGCTGCTCCCGCTCGGGAGCGCGCTCTCCTCGGACCCCCGGTGCCGCCTGGTGCAGGGCGACTTCTTCGCGATGTCCGCCGAGGCCTCCCTCGACCCGGCTGCGCCAGGCCGGCGCTTCGACGCCGTCGTCGTGGACATCGACCACTCCCCCGGCGACCTGCTGGACGACGCCAGCGCGCCGTTCTACCGCCCGGCCGGCATCCGGCGGCTCGCCGCCTCCCTGCGGCCGGGCGGCGTCTTCTCGCTCTGGTCGAACGACCCACCCGACCCTGCGTACCTCGCGGCGCTCGCCGAGGTCCTCGTGGACGTCGAGGCGGAGGTCATCACCTTCCCCAACCCGTTGCAGGGCCGCCCCGCCACCAACACGGTGTACCTGGCCACGGCCCCGGGCTGAGCCGCGGATCGCGGCATGACGACTCGGTGACGGCCCGGCCGCCCGGGGTGCACGACCGGACACCGACGGGCACACGAGCGGCGACCACACGACCGTTGCCCGAGGAGGTCCCATGCGTCGCTGGACGCTCGCCACCGCCATGACCCTGCTGCTGACCGCCACCGCCTGCGGAGGGAGCGAGGAGCTGGACGGCGAGGTGCTCCCCGACGAGCTGACGAACAGCGACGCGCCGGTGGTCCCCGTCGATCTGGAGACCGACCTGGTCGATGCCGAGGGCAGCGTGCTCGGGACCGCGGAGCTGAGCGACGACGTGGACACCGACCTGGCCGAGCTCGAGGTGGAGGTCTCCGGCCTCACCGCCGGCTTCCACGGCCTCCGCCTGTTCGAGGCGGCCGGCTGCGACGAGCTGGCCTCGGCTCCCTCGATCGTGCTCTCGCCGATGCTGGTCCTCGAGAACGGGGTCGGCACGATCACCACCCTCGTCGGACCGGTGTCGCTGGACGAGCTCGTCGCGGGCGACGGCGTGACCGTCGTCGTCGACCAGGCCGTCCCCGGCCTCGCGGAGGTCGGTACGGGTTCCCAGCTCGCGTGCGGGTCGTTCGAGCCCTGACCACCGTCGGCAGGTTCGGCCCGCGCCGGTGCGACGGCCGCCGTCGTCGGGGCCGGACTGCTGCTGCCGGAATGTTGCAGTCCGACGACACTCCGCCGCCGACAGGTGCAGCGGAGGGGCCCGGGGTAGGCCCGGAGACGGTCAGCACGCGACGAATGGAGAGACCATGCCTGCACACCGCACGCCCGCGTCCCGCGGCTGGGCGGCCACCGCCGCCCTGCTCACCGCGGTGGCCCTGACCGCCTGCGGCGACGGCGAAGGCGACGACGACGGCAACGCGGTCATCGGCGGTTCGCCCGGGCTGAACGAACGCGTGACCGAGGACCTGGAGATCGCCGACCTCGTGCTCGAGTACCCCGAGGACGGCCTGTACGAAGAAGGCGAGGACGTCACCCTCTACGCCGCGCTGACCAACACCGGGAGCTCCCCCTACCGACTGGTCGACGTGGTCGGCACGGACTTCGCCGACGCCCGCCTGGTCCCGCTCGACGGCGACGCAGGATCCATCGAGATCCCCGAGGACGACAACGCCTACCTGCAGCCGGAGGGGCCGCCGTCGGTGATCCTGGAGGACCTGGGCACCACGCTGCGCTCGTCGCAGTCCCTCGAGGTCACCTTCGTCTTCGAGGACGCCGATGGCGAGCTCGGCGAGGTCACGCTGGACGCCCCCGTCGCATCCAGCGGGGAGGACGACGACCCGGAGTTCGACGCGCCGCAGGACCCGTCGCCCGAGGACTGATGGAGCACATGTCCACCTCCAGCACACGCACCGACGATCCCGCGCGCACGACGGGCCTCGGCCGGTTCGAGACCAGTGCCGTCCTGGGCTGGATCGCCGTCGTCGTCGGCGCGGTGCCGTTCCTCCTGCTCTGGCTGCTCGTGCAGCGCTCGTGGGCGCCGCTGGCGGCCCTCGACGGCGACGTCGCCGCGGAGCTCAACGCATGGGTCAGCGAGTCTCCGCAGGCGGTGACGGTGCTCAGCGCGATCACGGACCTGGCCGGCACCTTCGCGGCGGTCCTGATCTTCAGCGCGATGACGCTGTTCCTGCTCGTGCGCCGGCAGCGCCGCCTCGCCGCCTTCACCGCGACGGCCGGCCTCGGACTCCCACTGCTGGGGCCCCTCACCAAGGCGATCGTCGACCGCGCCCGGCCGGCGGTCGACGCGCCCGTCGTCGACGTCCCGTCGAACGCGAGCTTCCCCAGTGGCCACTCCCTGACCGGTCTGGTCACCTTCGGGGTGCTGCTCCTGCTGGTCCTGCCCGTGGCGAGCCGCCGCGCACGACCGTGGCTCGTCGCCGGAACCGTGCTGATCGTGGTCGCCATCGGCTTCACCCGGCTGGCGCTCGGGGTCCACTTCGTCTCCGACGTCCTCGCCGGCTGGGCCCTCGGGGCGGCCTGGCTCGCCGTCACCGTGGCAGCGTTCCGTGTCTGGCAGCACCAGGGGGGCACGGACACCGACGAGCCCCTCGATCCCCTCGACGTCCCGCCCGACCAGGCTTCGCACCTGGACCACGCACCCGAACCCGTCCTCCCCGGCGGGTGGGCCACCGTGACGCGCTTGCTGGCCTGGGCGGCGGGGCTGTTCGTGGTGCTCAGCGCCGCGGGGCTGCTGATCACCCGCACGCTCGGCGACACCTGGCTCGTCCGTCTCGACCTCGAGATCGTGCAATGGTTCGTCGAGCTCCGGAGCGACGACCTGACCACGGTGATGAAGGCCATCGGCGCCCTCTCGGGCACCCCCGCCGTGATTGCGGTGTCGGTGTACCTGGCCGTGCTGGCGCTGGCGGTGACCTCGTCGTGGCGTCCCGTGGTCTTCGTGGTCGTGGCCGTCCTCGGCGAGGTGTTCCTCTACTTCGTCATCGGTCTGGCGGTCGGCCGGATCCGGCCGGACGTGGCGGACCTGACCGCGGAACTGCCCACCGGCGCCAGCTGGCCCTCGGGGCACGCCGCCGCCGCGGCCGCGATCTACGGCGCCGTGGCAGCGGTCGTCCTGACCTACAGCAGCGCCCGCTGGCGGCGGGCCGTGCTCGTGCTGCCGCTGCTGCTGCCGCCGGTGATCGGCGTGACGAGGATCTACGTCGCGGCCCACCACCCGACCGACGTCATCGCCGGTCTGGTGCTGGGCGGGGTGTGGGTGGTCGTCTGTGCCCGCCTCCTGCTGCCCCGGACCGGCGACGAAGACGGCGCCGGCGCGCAGCCCGCCCGGCCGGCCCTCACCCAGCGAGCCGGATGAGGAACGGACCGACCGCCGCTGTCGTGGGCACGGCGCTGCTCGCCGGGACGGTGGCACGCGGCGTGCGCGCCCGCACCCTCGCCTCCCGGATGACCGGGTCCGACCCGGCCGTGCGGACCGACGACGGGGTGCGGCTGCACGTCGAGGTGGCCGGTCCGGCCGATGCCCCGGTCACCGTCGTGTTCTCGCACGGGTTCGCCGCCCGCCGGGCGGTGTACGACCAGCAGTGGACGGCGCTGCGCGGGCGTGCCCGACTGGTCCGCTACGACCAGCGGGGGCACGGCGCCAGCGGGTGGGCCGGTGTCCGGTCGGCCGACGTGGACCGGCTGGGCCGCGACCTCGAGCAGGTCATCGACGAACTGGCCGGCGACACCCCCGTGGTGGTCGTCGGGCACTCCATGGGTGGCATGGCCGTGCTGGCACTGGCCGGTCGGCGACCGGAGCTCTTCGGCACCCGGATCACCGGCGTGGCGCTGCTCTCCACCCGCGCCGCCCCCCTGCCCGGCACCGGCTCATCGGCCGGGAGGCAAGACCGGGGCCGGGCCGCGCTGGCCGCGGCCGGTGCGTGGCTGCTGTGGCTCGTCGCGCCCGCTGTCGAGGCGGCGCAGCCGTTCCGTTCCCGGCCGGGGCGGCGCCTGCTCCGCCGGCAGCTGTTCACCCGGAGCGCCTCCGACGACGACGTCCGCGCCATGTCGCAGTGGTGGACCGAGACCCCGGCCGGAGTGCTGACGGCGTACCTGACCAGCCTGGTCACCTACGACCAGCGGCCGGCGCTCGACGCGCTGCGCGCCGTTCCCGTGCTCGTCCTCGCCGGTACCGAGGACAGGACCATCCCGCCCGACTCGGCCCCGCGCCTGGCCGAGCAGATCGGCGGGCGCGCCCGGCTCGTGCTGGTCGACGGCGCCGGGCACATGGTGAACGTGACCCATGCAGCCGCGGTCAACGAGGCGCTGGCCGACCTGCTGTCCCGATCCGGACCGGGGCAGGCGGCCTCACGATGACACGGCACGGCTGACCGGGCCGTGGACCTCCGGGTCGGGGACGGCACCGTGCCGGATGCCCAGGTGACCGGCCTCCAGCTGCGCCGTCACCGCCAGCCCCAGCAGGATCGCGATGGCGGTCACCTGGGTCCAGAGCAGCAGCGCGATGACTCCGGTCAGCGGGCCGTAGACGAGGCCGAAGGACGCGGAGAGCTGCACGTAGGCCACCAGCACGCCGGTGAAGGCGAGCCACAGCGTGGCGGCGAGGGTCGCGCCCAGCACGAGCCACAGCCAGCCGGGCTGACGGCGGCGGGGCGCGAGCCGGAGCATCGCCAGCAACGCGAAGACCACCATCCCCGCCCCCAGCGGGAACGCCACGCCCGACACCGTGTCGTCGTCCCAGCCGTACACCGACTCGACCGCCTCGCCGAAGTCGGCGCCGGCCAGGAGCACGCCCGAGCCGATCATCGCCGGCAGTCCGGCGAGCACGACCAGGAGCAGTGCACGCCCGTACTTGTGCGTGCTCGGCCGGTCCCGCTCGATGCCGTAGATGCGATTGGCCCCCCGCTCGACCTGGCCCATGGCGGTGGTCAGCGTCGCGATCGCGAAGGCCAGGCCGGTCCAGAGGGCGAGCTGGGCCCCCTCCTCCTGCTCCAGGGTCGACCGGACCAGCGCGTTGGACCCGCCGGGCGTGAGGTCGGTGAGCGTGAGCCGGAGGACCACACCGAGCCCTTCCGTGGCCAGGGCGCCGCTGAGGCCGACGGTGGCGATGACCAGGGGGATGAACGCCAGGCTCAGCTGCAGCGCGAGCGCCCGGGCGTGGGAGAAACCGTCGCCGAAGCGGAACCGCGCGAAGGCCTCCTTCCAGAACGACCACCTCGCCGCACGCACCGCCCGCCAGGCGTCTGCCGCGCTGCGCTCGCCCTCGTCGGGCACCCGGGTGACGGGAGCCGTCACCCTCCCGCCCTCGCCGGTGTGCCGGATCCGGACGCCCGCTGACCGAGCCACTGCTCCGCCGGGGCGGACGGGTGCCAGGCGGGTGTCACGACTGCAGCATGCCAGGGGACGGACGGCTCAATCGAAGCCCGCCGGCAGGCCGAGCTTCACGAACAGCCCCGTCCCGAAGTCGAGGAAGCTCGAGATGTGGGCCACCCGGCCCCGCTCGATCTCCAGCACGTGCAGCCCCCAGGGCTCGTGTCCGCCACCGGCGCGGGGGCGGTACTGCGCCACCGCCGGGGTCCCGTTCGCCGACGTGAGGAACACCCGCGAACCACGGCACTCCGCGCCCGGGCCCTGCATCCAAGTGCCGATGTCCGCCGCGCCACGGAGCCACATCTCGAAAGGGGGCATGTGCTGCGTGGCGTCGTCGTGCAGCAGTTGCACGAAGGCCTCGATGTCGTAGCGCTCGAACGCGTCCAGGTAGCGCGCGAGCAGTGCGCGGTCGTCGTCGTCGAGCGTGCGCGGAGCCGGGCGGCCGTCGAGGTCGGCCAGCGTGGCGCGCGCCCGCTGCAGGGCGCTGTTGACCGAGGCCACCGTGGTGTCGAGCAGGCCGGCCACCTCCTCGGCCTTCCAGCGCAGTACCTCGCGCAGGAGCAGCACCGCCCGCTGGCGGGGCGGCAGGTGCTGCAGCGCGGCGACGAAGGCCAGCCGGATCGACTCGCGGGCCACCGCCTGCTCGGCGGGGTCACCGTCCTCCGGGAGAACCTGGCGGTCGAGCACCGGCTCGATCCAGGCAGTCATCGGCCGGCGGCCGGCCAGCGACGCCGTGACCGGCGGGTACGGATCCCCCGCCAGGTCCATCGGCAGGGCCCGCCGCTGCCGGCCGTTGAGCTGGTCCAGGCAGACGTTGGTCGCGATGCGGTACAGCCAGGACCGCAGCGCGGAGCGGCCCTCGAAGTCGGCCAGCCCGCGCCAGGCACGGACCATCGTCTCCTGTACGGCGTCCTCGGCGTCGAAGGCCGAGCCGAGCATGCGGTAGCAGTAGCCGGTGAGCTCGCGGCGGTGCTCGAGGAGCCGCGGATCGAGCTGGTCGGTCGGGCCGAGAGCCACGCTGGTCACGAGGGGCACTCCTCCGGTCGGTGGAGGCGCCAGCACACCACACCCTGCCGACATTCCGGGAGGGCCAGGATGCCCCCTCCACCCGACCGGCGGCTGCTACTGGTAGCTGACCAGCTCCGGCCGGGGGACGACCTGCTCGATCGTCTGCTGGGGGGTGAGCATCGGGAGGTCCTCGTCGATGAAGTTCTTCCAGCCCCAGTACACCGGGGGTGCTCCCTGGCGCAGCGTGCTCCAGGTCGACTGCTTGGCACCCTGCCCGCCCTGGCCGTCGGCGTGGATCATGATCGCCAGCTCGTCGCGGGAGGTGTCCAGGAACTCGCGGCCGGGGAGCATGTCCAGGCGGAACTGGTGCAGCACCAGGAGCTTCTGCGGCAGCGAGTTCTCCCGCGTCAGGTCGGCGAGCCAGGTGACCACGCGGTTGACCTCCTCGACGCCCACCGAGCCGATCTGGGTCAGGTGCACCTCGTTCGGCCCCAGCCGCCACTCCGGGTCCAGCGCCAGCCCGACGTGCGGCTGCTCGAGCAGCGGCCGGTACAGCTCGGCCTGCTGGACGAAGTCGGTACGGCCGGGCTGGAGGTCGAGGACCACGTACACGCCCGCGGCACCCGCGGCCTCGACCCACGGCCGCAGCTTCTCGATGTCGGCCTCGTTGGAGTAGTCGCCGTCGGCACCGGCCTCCGTCGAGGCGACGGTCGCGATGATCTCGAAGGCGGGCACGACCGGGACGTCGACGAAGGGGTCGTAGGCCGCGGCGTACTCGCGCGCCCGCTGGATGGCTGCGTCGACCGGCTGCTCGCCCATGACGCCCAGCGCGCCGGTGCCCGGATGGCCGTAGAGCGCGACGAGCATCCGGCCCGGGAACAGCAGCTGTCCACCCCCGGGCAGCTGGGCACCCGTGGCGGCCGTCTCCAGCTTCCAGTCCAGCCCCTGCTCCGCGGCGAACCCGGCGCCGAGCGCGATCACGCTCTCGGTGCTCTCGGCCGCGAGCGCCTCGACCATCCCGGCCGACGCCCGCGGGTCGGTGCCGTCGGTCGGCTGGACCACCGCCCCGGCGGCGCGGGCCGTCGCCACGGCCGCGGGCGAGGCGTCGCTCCCGGCCAGCACGAGCGCGTCCTCGACCGGCTCCGCGCGGGGGAACTCCGGCAACGGGTCGACGTCGGCGGCGCCGCCCGACTCCGTGCTCTCGTCCTCCGTGCTCTCGTCCTCCGTGCTCTCGTCCTCCGTGCTCTCGTCCTCCGTGCTCTCGTCTCCCGCGCCGAGGGCGACCAGCGCCTCGGGGTCCAGACCGGCCACCGCGGCGACGTCACCGTCCGTGGCGACGGTCTCCGCGTCGCCGAGGTCCAGCCCCGTCACGGCGGCCACGGCATCGGCGTCGGCCGGGACGGCGCGCACCTCCGGGCCGTCGTCCTCGTCCTCGTCGTCGCCGGATCCGGGCCCGTCGGCCTCGCCCACGGCCAGCACGACGTCGGCACCCAGCCGCTCCAGCTCGTCGGCCAGTTCCCCGCCGCCACCCCTGACGGGCTCCACCAGGAACGGGACACCCAGCCCGACCGCCGCGGAGGCGCCGAGCAGCATGCCCGCCCGGTCGTCGGCCCGGGCCAGCACCGCGACCGGTGAGCTCTCGAACAGCGCACGACTCGCGCCCACCGCCTGGGCCACGGGCTCCTCGTCGGCGACCAGGGTCAGCCGGGCGTCGGGGGCGGCCACCACGGGGGCCGGCCAGGACCCGGTCGCCGAGTCGGTGGCGTCCCCGGTCCCCGCGTCGGTGTCCGAGTCGCCCCCCGAACCGGTGCAGCCGCTCAGCAGCAGGGCGAGGGCTGCGGGTACTGCTGCCACACGAGAGCGCACGATCCTCCTTCGGCTCCGGCCGGGAGGACGCCGCTGGCGGGACAGCGACGACGCCGGGGCGCGTTCCCCCGACCTTACGACCACCACCCGGACGGGGCGCGGCCGCTGGACACCGCGCACACCGCACCGGGAGCATCGAGCCGAGATGACGACGCGATGGTCGGGCAGGCCCGAACCCGGATCGGCCAGCCAGCGGGCTGGGGCGGCACGCTGCCCGGCGACAGGCTCGACGGCATGACGAACGACACCGCCGTCCTGCCGACGACGACCTTCCCGGAGGGCTCCACCGCGCCACGGCGCGCCGGGTGGCTGCGCCAGCTGGGGGTCGACAGCGGCTACACGCTGACCAGTTTGCCGGTCGCGATCGCCGCCTTCGTGGTGGTGGTGACGGGGCTGTCCGCGGGCGCCGGCCTGCTGGTGGTCTGGGTCGGCATCGCCGTCCTCGCCGGCACCCTGGTCGCCGCCCGCGGCTTCGCCACCCTCGAACGGGCCTGGCTGCCGGCGGTGCTCGACCGGCCGGTGCCACGCCCCGCCTACCTGGTCGCGGAGGGCCGCCCGGTCCGCAAGCTGGTCACCCCGCTGCGCGATCCGCAGACCTGGCTGGACGCGCTGCACGCGCTCGTCCGCTTCCCGGTCGCGATCCTCGGCTTCGTCGTCACCGTGACGACGTGGTCGGTCGCGCTCGGCGGGCTCACCTACGGGGCCTACGACTGGGCACTGCCGGACGCCTCGACCGACCCGGACAACCAGGACCTGCTGGAACTGGTCGGCGTCGACAGCAGTTCCGGGCGCCGGATCGCCCTCTACACGGCCATCGGGATCGTGTCCGCCGTCCTCCTGCCGTTCGCCGTCCGCGCCGTCGCGCTGCTGCAGGCCCAGCTGGGGCGGGTGCTGCTGACCTCGCGGGCCGCCACCCAGGCCGAGATCGGGCGGCTGGCCGAGGGGCGCGAGGCCGCAGTCGCCGCCGAGGCCGTGGCGCTGCGCCGGCTGGAGCGCGACATCCACGACGGTCCGCAGCAGCGGCTGGTCCGCCTGGCCATGGACCTCTCCCGCGCCCAGCGGCAGCTCGAGAACGACCCGGCGCGCGCCCGCGCCACCCTCGGGGAGGCGACCGACCTGGCCCGGGAGACGCTGGAGGAACTGCGCGCCCTGTCCCGCGGGATCGCCCCGCCCGTGCTCGCCGACCGCGGCCTCGCCGCCGCCCTGGCCGCCGTCGCAGCTCGCTCCCCCGTCCCGGTCGACCTCACCGTCGACCTGCCCACCGAGCGGCTGGCACCGGTCACCGAGAACACCGCCTACTTCGTCGTCAGCGAGGCGCTGGCCAACGTGGCCAAGCACAGCGACGCCGGCCTCTGCCGCGTGGCGCTGGGCTGCGCCGGCGGCCGGCTCCGGGTCGTCGTCGAGGACGACGGCACCGGCGGGGCGGTGCTCGCTCCCGGGCACGGCCTGGCCGGGCTGACCGACCGGCTGCAGGCCGTGGACGGGCACCTGACCGTCGAGAGCCCCCGCGGCGGGCCGACGACGCTGACGGCGGAGCTGCCGTGCACGTGAGCGGGCCTCCGGACCGCGCGATGCGCGTGGTCCTCGCCGAGGACTCGGTCCTCCTCCGGGAGGGCCTGGTCCGGCTGCTCGGGGAGGCCGGCACCGAGGTGGTCGCCGCGGTGGCGGACGGCGCGTCGCTCGTGGCCGCCGTCGTGGAGCACCGCCCCGACGTCGCCGTCGTGGACGTCCGCATGCCGCCCACGCACACCGACGAGGGGCTGCGCGCCGCCGTGGAGGCACGCCGGCAGGTGCCCGGAACGGCAGTGCTGGTGCTCTCCCAGTACGTCGAGGTCGCCTACGCCGACGAGCTGCTGGCCGACGGCGCCGGCGGCGTGGGCTACCTGCTCAAGGACCGGGTGGCGGACGTGGACACGTTCCTCTCCTCCCTGGAGGACGTCGTCGGCGGCGGCACGGTGCTGGACCCGCAGGTGGTGGCCCAGCTCTTCGCCCGGCGCCGGGCCGACGACCCGGTGCGCCGGCTCACGCCGCGCGAGCGCGAAGTGCTGGAGCTGATCGCGGAGGGCCACTCGAACGCCGCGATCGCCCGGCTGCTCGTGGTCACCCCGGGCGCGGTCGAGAAGCACACCCAGCACATCTTCGCCAAGCTCGGGCTGGCCCAGGACGGCGACCAGCACCGCCGGGTCATGGCGACGCTGGCCTACCTGCGCGGCTGACCCAGCCACGCGGCTGGGCCGGTCAGCCCCTGCCCAGCGCCCGCTCCACGTTCTCCACCATGCGGGCCAGGACGAGCACGGTCCGCTCGTACTCCTGCCGCGAGAGCCCGTCCGCGGTGTGCCGGCGCACCCGGCCCACCGCGCGGGAGACCCGGTCGTGGGCGGCGGCGCCGTCGGCGGTCAGCTGCACGGCCCCGGTCCGCGGGCGGTCCACCCAGCCGCGGGCGGCCAGGTCGGTGACGACGGCGAGCGCGTCCCCGGGGAAGTCCGACAGCGCGGCGAGGAGGTCGCCCTCCTGGTCGACCCCGCCGGCCAACAGGTGCAGCACCTGCCAGTGCCGTCGGGTCAGGCCCTCCCCGGCGACGACGGAGTCCAGCGCGTCCTCGAGGAGCGCGTCGAGGCGCTTGACCCACCAGCCGATCGGCCGCTCGTCGTCCATCCGCGCATCCTGGGCACCGGATCGCGCCCCCACAACCCGTTGGCGCCCCGAACCGCTGGACCGGTAGACACATGCCGTGCCCGAGGACCTCGCCGACCAGCTCCGCCCGATCACCGCCGAGGAGTGGCCGCCCTTCATCCGGGCGATGTACGACGTGTTCGGCGACGAGCCCAGCGGGCGCTTCATCGACACCCCGTCGCCGTGGGCCGAGCTCGACCGGTCCCTCGCCCTGTGGGACGCCGACCGCGTGGTGGCGACGGCGGGGATGTACAGCCGTCAGCTCACCGTGCCCGGCGCCGTCGTCCCCTGCGCAGGGGTCACCTGGATCACCGTGGCCCCCACGCACCGGCGGCGCGGCGTCCTCACCGCGATCATGCGGCGCCAGCTCGCCGAGCTCCGGGCCGCCGAACGGGAGCCGGTCGCCGCCCTGTGGGCCGCGGAGGCCTCCATCTACGGCCGGTTCGGCTATGCCCCGGCCACCCGGCGGGGCGGCTGGACCGGCCGGACCGAGCGGCTGCGCCTGCGACCCGGCGTCGACACCGGGACCGGGTCGGTGCGGCCGGTCGCGCCCGCGGAGTTCCGCGCCGCCGCCGTCGGGCTGCACGAGCAGCTGCGGCGGTGGGTTCCCGGCAACCTCGCCCGCGACGAGCGCTGGTGGGACCGCTTCATGCTCGACGAGCCCGACGAGCGCAGGGGCTGGTCCGCCCAGCACCTGCTGCTGCACACCGAGGCCGACGGCACGGCCGGCGGCTACGCCACCTACCGGCGCAAGTCCGAGTGGAGCGACAGCAGCGAGCCCGAGGGGAAGCTGGCGGTCGGCGAGGTGCGCGCGGCGACGCCGGCGGCGTACGCCGCGCTGTGGCAGTACCTGCTGTCGGTCGACCTCGTGCGCACCGTGCAGGCATCGATGGCCTCCGCCGACGACCCGCTGCGCCACCTGCTGGCCGACCCCCGCGCGCTGCACGCCCATCCCGTCGACGCGCTGTGGGTGCGCATCGTCGACGTCGGCCGGGCGCTGTCGGCCCGCCGCTACCCCGCGCCGCTGGACATGGTGTTCGAGGTCCGCGACGAGTTCTGCCCGGAGAACACCGGCCGCTGGCACCTGCGGGGCCACCCGGCGGGCGCGTTCTGCGACCGCACGGACCGCGACCCCGACATCGTCCTGGGCATCGAGGAGCTGTCCGCGGCCTACCTCGGCGGCGTCTCGCTCGCCACGCTGCAAGGTGCGGGACGGGTGCGCGAGGTGAGCCCCGGCGCCGTCGTGCAGGCCTCGACGGCGTTCGGCTGGCCGGTCACGCCGTGGTGCCCCGACGAGTTCTAGAAGAACCCCCCTGCTCCCCGCATCTCGCACGCTCGACGCGGGTCCCTGCAGCGGGGCCGTTCCCTCACCTCATCCGGTGGGCTGGCCGCCGGCCGGACGGTGCCGGTCGCGCTCGTAGCCGCCGATCAGACCGATCCGCCGGACGTGCCGCTCGTCGCCGCTGAACGGGGTGCGGAGGAACTCCAGCACCAGCTCGGTGGCCTCCTCGACGCTGTGCTGGCGGGCGCCGATGGAGACGACGTTGGCGTCGTTGTGCTCGCGGGCGAGCTGGGCGGTCGCGGTGTTCCAGACCAGGGCGGCTCGCACGCCGGGCACCTTGTTGGCGGCCATCTGCTCGCCGTTGCCCGAGCCGCCGATGACGACGCCCAGCGACCCCGGCTCGGTGACCGTCCGCTCCCCCACCTCGAAGCAGAACGGCGGGTAGTCGTCCTGGGCGTCGTACTCGAACGCCCCGCAGTCGACGGGCTCGTGCCCGGCCTCGGTGAGCGCCTGCTTGAGGTGCTCCTTGAACTCGAGGCCGGCGTGGTCGGTACCGACGAAGACGCGCATGGCGAGCAGTTTGACAGGCTGCCCGCATGGCGGTCCTCGGGGTGGACGGCGGGAAGGGCCACTGGGTCGGCGCGCTGCGCACCCGGCAGCAGGGCAGCGGCGGCCGGTCGGCCGGAGCTACCCTCGATGACGACCCCCGCACGAGGAGATCCGTCATCCCCGACGTCCGCAGTGCCGCCCGTTCCCTCCGGACCCGCCGGCTCGCACCGCTCCTGCTCGCCGGGTTCCTGCTGTCCGCGTGCTCGAGCGGCGACGGCGCCGCATCCCGGACCACGCCGACCGACGAGGCAGCCGCCGCCACCGCCGGGGTCTCCTCGATCATCGAGGTCCAGCCCGAACGGGCCCTGGAGCTGGCGGCCGAGCCCGGGACCACGGTCATCGACGTGCGGACGCCGGACGAGTACGACGCCGGGCACCTCGCCGGTGCGCTGAACGTCGACGTCAACGCCGACACCTTCGACGACCGTGTGTCCGAGCTCGACCGCGAGGTCAGCTACGTCCTCTACTGCCGCACCGGCGCCCGATCCGCCGAGGCCGCCGCCCGGATGGCCGAGCTCGGCTTCACCGGCATCGCCGACGCAGGCGCGTTCGAGGACCTGGTCGAAGCCGGCGCCACCACGCAGACCGGCTGACCGTCTGCGGGGCCGCGGCTGCGGACGACCGCCGTCGAGAGCCGGACCGACGCCCGCGGGCTAGGAACCGGTGACCCGGCGGAGGACCGACAGCGGCAGCACCCGCAGCAACGCGGAGACCGGGCGCCAGGGCCACTCGGGCACGTAGCCGCGCACCGGCTCGCGCTCGACGACGTCGACCAGCGCGTCCACGCCCTCGTCCAGGCCCACGGTCAGCGGGCCCCGCCGTCCCTCGTTGATGTCGGTCGCGATGTACCCGGGCAGCACCGTGGAGACGACGATCCGCGAGCCGTGCACGTCGGAGCGGATGCCCTCGGCCAGCGAGTTCAGCGCCGCCTTGCTCGCCCCGTACGCGGTGCGGGTGCCCGGCATGCCGCGGACCGAGGCGACCGACGAGATGAGGACCAGGTGCCCGGCGCCCTGGCTGCGGAACAGCTCCATCGCCGCCTCGCACTGCGCGTGCGAGCCGAGCACGTTGGTCACCAGGACGGCGCGGTTGCCGGCGGCCTCCCCGGTGCCGACCGAGCCGCCCTTGCCGATGCCCGCGTTGACGACCACCCGGTCGAAGCCGCCCAGCTCGTCGGCCAGCCGGGGCATCACCGTGGCCACCGAGTCCGGGTCGTCGACGTCCATCGCGGCGACGACCACCCGGATGCCCGGGTGCGCGGCGAGCAGCTCGTCGCGCAGCGCCTCCAGCCGGTCCAGCCGCCGGGCGGTGAGCGCGAGATCGCGGCCCATGGCGGCGAACCGGCGGGCCATGCCCTGACCGAGACCGGCGCTGGCGCCGGAGATGAAGATCCGCTGGCGGACGGGGTGCGGCATGCGGACATCCTGCCGCACCCCTCGCACGGTCAGCGGCGGGTGATCTCCAGCGTCCCGGCGGGAACGGAGTCCATGTCCGGGCCGGTCGAGCGGGTGCGCTTGAGCTCCCAGAAGTCGGGGAGGTTGGCCAGCAGGACGGCGCCGTCGAAAGCCTTGCCGGCGTCCTCACCGGTGGGCACCTTGCTGATGACCGGGCCGAAGAAGGCGACGCCGTCGATGTGCATGACCGGCGTGCCGACGTCGTCACCGACCGGGTCCATGCCCGCGTGGTGGCTCTTCTCCAGGGCCGCGTCGTACTCGGCGGAGGTCGCCGCCTCGGCGAGGGAGGCCGGCAGGCCGGCGCGCTCCAGCGCCGGGGCGATCAGGTCGTCGAGCTCGGCCTTCTCGTGGTGCCGCAGGGTGCCCATGGCGGTGTAGAGGTCACCGAGTACCTCGTCGCCGTGCTGCTGGGCGGCGGCGATCGCGACCCGCACCGGGCCCATCGCCTTCGTCATCATCTCCTGGTAGTCCTCCGGGAGGTCGCGGCCGCGGTTGAGCACGGCCAGCGACATGACGTGCCAGTGCAGGTCGATCTCGCGGACCTTGACCGCCTCGAGCACCCAGCGGCTGGTCAGCCAGGCCCACGGGCACAGCGGGTCGAACCAGAAGTCGACGCGGGCCTTCACGGGGGCGCTCTGCACTGCCTCGGTCATGCGGTTCTCCTCGCGGTCGGGGTCCCGGGTGCGGTCACCGGGCTCTCGTCGGGTGCCAATGAGCATCCGCGCCGGGTTGTTCCCCCGCAGGACGGGAGGTGTGCGCGGGGTCCCACCGCGGCTGCGAGTGCCGTCGTCCCTCCGTGGGAAGCTCCCCGACGTGGCCGCACCCAACCTGACCCGCATCGATGCCGCAGCCCGCGCCGAGCTGCTGGCCGTCGAGAGCTACGACCTCGCTCTCGACGTCACCGACGGCGCCGGGCACCCCGGCGAGCGCACGTTCCTGTCGACGACGACCGTCGTGTTCGGCTGCCGGGAGCCCGGCGCCTCGACCTTCATCGACCTCGTCGCCGACGGGCTCCGCTCGGCCACCCTGAACGGCGTCGAGCTCGACGTGAGCACGTGGCAGGAGGAGGTCGGGCTCCCGCTGCCCGACCTCGCCGAGCAGAACACGCTGGTCGTCACCGCCGACTGCCGCTACTCCAACAGCGGGGAGGGCCTGCACCGGTTCCTCGACCCCGAGGACGGCCAGGTCTACCTCTACACGCAGTTCGAGCCGGCCGACGCCAAGCGGATGTTCGCCTGCTTCGACCAGCCCGACCTCAAGGCAACCTTCACCCTGCACGTGACGGCGCCCTTCGACTGGCAGGTGGTCTCCAACAGCGGCGACCGGACCGTCGAGGCCGGCGCCGGCGGCTCGCAGCTGGTGCACTTCGCCCCCACCAAGCGCCTCTCGACCTACCTGGTCGCGGTCATCGCCGGCCCCTACGCCAAGGTGACCGACTCCCACGACGGCATCCCGCTGGGGCTCTACTGCCGGGCCAGCCTGGCCCGGTTCCTCGACCCCGACGAGCTGTTCCGCGTGACCAAGCAGGGCTTCGACTTCTACCACCGGGTGTTCGACTACCCGTACCCGTTCGACAAGTACGACCAGCTCTTCGTACCGGAGTTCAACGCCGGCGCCATGGAGAACGCCGGCGCGGTGACGTTCCTGGAGGACTACGTCTTCCGCTCCAAGGTGAGCCGGGCCCGCTACGAGCGGCGGGCCGAGACGGTCCTGCACGAGCTGGGCCACATGTGGTTCGGCGACCTGGTGACCATGCGCTGGTGGGACGACCTGTGGCTCAACGAGTCCTTCGCCACCTACATCAGCACCCTGTGCCAGGCCGAGGCCACCGAGTACACGACGGCGTGGACGACCTTCGCCAACACCGAGAAGTCCTGGGCCTACGCGCAGGACCAGCTCCCCTCCACGCACCCCATCGCCGCGGACATCCCCGACGTCGCCGCCGTCGAGGTGAACTTCGACGGCATCACCTACGCCAAGGGCGCCTCGGTGCTCAAGCAGCTGGTCGCCTACGTCGGCCGGGACGAGTTCCTCGCCGGGGTCCGGCGCTACTTCCGGCGCCACGAGTACGGCAACACCACGCTCGCCGACCTGCTCGGCCCGCTGTCGGAGAGCTCCGGCCGCGACCTGTCGGAGTGGGCCGACCAGTGGCTGCGCACCAGCCAGGTCAACACGCTGCGCCCGGTGTTCGAGCTCAGCGACGACGGCCGGTACGGCAGCTTCGCGATCGAGCAGACCGCCGTCGCGGAGCACCCGGTGCTGCGCAACCACCGGCTGGCCGTGGGGCTGTACAGCGAGGGCCCCGACGGGCTGGTCCGCAGCCACCGCGTGGAGCTCGACGTCGCCGGCGCACGCACCGAGGTGCCCGAGCTGGTCGGGCACCCCGCCGCAGACCTGGTCCTGGTGAACGACGACGACCTCACCTACGCCAAGCTGCGGCTCGACGAGCGCTCGCTGGCCACCCTGCGCGCCCGCATCGGCGCGATGACCGATCCGCTCGCACGGGCGCTGTGCTGGTCCGCGGCGTGGGACATGACCCGCGACGCCGAGCTCCCGGCCCGCGAGTGGCTCGAGCTGGTGCTGGCCGGGATCGGCGCCGAGACCGAGATCAGCGTCGTCCAGTCGATGCTGGCCCGGGTGCAGACGGCGCTGAACAGCTTCGCCGACCCGACGTGGTCGCCCACCGGCTGGGCGCTGCTGGGCGATCACGCGCTGGCTGCGCTGGAGTCGGCGCCGGCGGGCAGCGACCAGCAGCTGATGTGGTCGCGCACGCTGGCCGGCGCCGCCCGGACCGAGGAGCACGTCGCGGCTCTGCGCGGACTGCTCGACGGTTCGCGCACGCCCGAGGGGCTCGTCGTCGACGCCGACGCGCGGTGGTCCTTCCTCCACGGCCTGGTCGCGCTGGGTGCGGCGGGCGACGCCGAGATCGACGCGGAGGCCGCCCGCGACGCCACCGCCACGGGCATCCGCCGCGCCGCCACGGCGCGGGCGCTGCGGCCGACGGCCGAGTCCAAGGCCGAGACGTGGCGGCAGTCCTTCCACGACGACGAGGTGCCCAACGCCGTGCACGAGGCGATCGTCGCGGGCTTCTGGCACCCGGCCCAGCGCGAGCTGACCGCCGGGTACGTGGACCGGTACTTCGCCGACATCCGGACCATCTGGGACCGCCGCCCGGGCGAGATCGCCAAGAACGCCGTCCAGTACCTCTTCCCCTCCGTGGTCGAGCCGCGCACCATCATCGCGGCCGACGCGTGGCTGACCGACAGCACCCAGCCCTCGGCGCTGCGTCGACTGGTGTTCGAGGGCCGGGACGGCATCGCCCGGGCGCTGCGGGCCCGCGAGCGGGACGCCGACGCCGGCCTCTGAGGCACCGACGACGAAGGCCCCGCCTCCCGATCGGGAAGCGGGGCCTCGTGCGGTTGCGGTGGTCGTGGGGCGATCGCGGAGGCCGGAGGCTTCCCGATCGGCACACGAGGTGGGGCTTGCGGACGTTCGGGAACGACTCCTGGCCGCGGTGGTCGTGGGGCGATCGCGGGGGCCGGAGGCTCCCCGATCGGCACACGAGGTGGGGCTCCGCGCCGGTCGGGGACGGCTCCTGGCCGCGGTGGTCGTGGGGCGATCGCGGGGGCCGGAGGCTTCCCGATCGGCACACGAGGTGGGGCTCCGCGCCGGTGGGGGACGGCTCCTGGCCGCGGTGCGGCCCGGAGGGCCGCGATGACTCAGTGGCGGGCGGTGGGCCGGCCGGCCTGGTCGGCCAGCTGGCGCAGCCCGTTGATGATCCCGCCGACGAGGTCTCCCCCGGCGAAGGCCGTCGTCATGGACAGCACCGCCAGCGCGCAGGCGCGGTCGGGCAGCCGCCGGGCCGCCGCCGACCCGGTGACGACCTCGACGACGCGCTGCCCCGGAGAGACGGCGATCAGCACGGCCTCGGCCGTGTCCCCCCGGGAGAAGGCGTGCAGCTCCTCCGCCCGGGTGCGGGTCGGGCTGCCCAGGTCACCCACGTAGAGGGTGAAGCGCAGGCCGGTCTCCCGCGAGGACATGGTGAGGGCCTCGTCGAGGCGGGCCAGCTCGCGGAAGCTGAAGATCTGGTCCAGACCCTCGTCCGTGCGCGCCGACGTCGTCCGGTCGGTCGCGGTGTCGTGGGACTGGACTTCGAGCGGACTGGTCATCGCGGGCCTCCGGGCACGTCGATCGGGCGAGCGACGGGGGTCGTCGGGACAGGGCCGGGCAATGGGCTCACCACGTGCCGCGGGCTCCGCCGAGCGGGCCGGCGGACCGGGGAGCAACGGTGGCGCCACCCGTCGGGCGGGCGGTCGAGCCGGCGATCGCCTGGTGGCCAGTGCCGCCGCTGACGGCGTGCGTCGCAGCGGCCTCGTCGCCGTACCGCTCGGTGTAGACGGACGACCCGAGCGCCTGGGTGTCGTCGTGGGTGTCGTCGTGGCCGCCGCCGTGCCCGGTGGCCTCCGGGTGCGGCTCGTACCAGACGGGGGCGTGGTTCCAGGGCTGCCCCGGCTTGTAGCGGGGGCGCCGGTTGCGCACGCCGGGTCCGATGGTCAGCAGCGCGAGCACCAGGACGACGGCCAGCGGCGCCGCGGCGAACACGAGGATGGTCTCGGCAACGGTCACGCGCGCCAACTTACCGGCACCGCATGCGGTCAGCCCGCCACGCTCCCCCAGACGGCGGGGTGTCGGTGCGCCCAGGGCCGGGCGGCCTCCAGCTGCGCCGCGAGCGAGATCAGCGTGACCTCGTCGGCGGGCCGGCCGACCAGCATGGTGCCCACGGGCAGGCCCCCGGGGGTCCAGTGCAGGGGCACGCTCACCGCCGGCTGGCCGGTCACGTTGCAGAGCGCGGGGAACGCCGAGTAGCGCTTGTTCCGCTCGAAGTCCCCGGCGCCGTCCCCGTCGGCGTCGAACCAGCCGACGGGTCGCGGGGTCATGGTGACCACGGGCGCGAGCAGGACGTCGTAGGCGGCGGTGGCCTGCACGAACAGGCGGGCGAACGACCGCAGCGCGCCCATCGCGAGCATGGCGTCGCGGGCCGACAGCGCCAGTCCGCGGGCGCGCAGCTCCCGGGTCAGCGGCCGCAGCTCCCCGACGCGCCCGGGCGGCACCGGCAGGGTGGCCGCCGACAGCGCCCACACCTGCTCGAAGGCCGGCATCACCTCGGGGCCGACCAGTCCGGCCGGCGCCTCCTCGAGGTCGTGGCCGAGGTCGCCGAGCAGGCGGGCGGCATCGGCCAGGGCGGCGGCGATCTCCGGTTGCAGTGGTGGGTCCCCGGGCACCGGGGACCCGGGGACGACGGCGATCCGCAGCGTCCCCGGAGCGCGGCCGGCCGCGGCCAGGAAGGTCTCCCCCGGCGCCAGCGGCGCCGCCCAGCCGGGGTCGCCCGGCTCGGGGCCGGCCATCGCGTCCAGCATCGCGGCGGCGTCGCGCACCGTCCGGGCGAGCGGCCCGTGGGTGACCAGGCCGGTGATCTCGCTGCCGGACGGGGCGTTGCTCACCCGCCCGCGCGCGGGCTTCAGCCCGACCAGCCCGTTGATGCTCGCCGGGATGCGGATCGAGCCGCCGCCGTCGCTGCCCTGGGCGAACGGCACCAGACCGGCGGCCACCGCGACCGCCGCGCCACCGCTGGAGCCGCCGGCCAGCAGACCCGGGTCCCAGGGGCACCGGGCCGGACCCACCAGGTCGTTGTCGGTGTAGCAGGGAAAGCCGAACTCCGGGGTGTTGGTCTTGCCCAGGCTGATCGTGCCGGCCGCGGCCAGCCGGGTGACGACGGCGTCGTCCACCGCGGGTACGTGGTCGGCGGTGACCCGGGAGCCGGACGTCGTCCGCACACCGGCGGTGCTGGTGAGGTCCTTGATCGCCGTCGGCACACCCAGCAGCGGGGGGAGGTCGCCGCCCGCCCGGATCCGGCGCTCTGCCGCGGCCGCCCCGGCCAGCGCGCGCTCGGGGGTGACCGTGACGAACGCGCCGAGCCCGGCGTCCAGGGCCTCGATCCGGCCCAGGGAGTGCCGCACCAGCTCGGTCGGGCTGACCTCGCCCGACCGCACGGCGGCGGCCTGCTCGAGTGCGGTCAGGTCGTGCAGCTGGGTCACGGGCGGCGAGGCTAGTCCGGGCGGCGCCCACCCCCGGCGCCACGGCAGGCCACGGATCACGTACACACGTGCCCATGGACCTCTCCCGTGCCGCCGCGGAGGCCCTCGACGCGGCCGACCCCCTCGCCGGCTTCCGCGCCCGCTTCGCCGGCGCCGACGAGGACGGCCCCGACCGGTTGCTGTACCTCGACGGCAACTCGCTGGGCCGCATGCCGCTGGCCACGCCGGCCGCGGTCTCCCGCGTCGTCGAGCAGGAGTGGGCACGCGGGCTCGTCGGCTCGTGGTCGCAGTGGATCGGCGCGGCCACCCGCCTCGGCGACGACCTCGGTGCCGGCGTCCTCGGCGCCGGTCCCGGTCAGGTGCTGGTCGGCGACTCGACCACGGTGAACCTCTACAAGCTGCTCGCGGCCGGTGCCGCGGCCCGCCCCGGACGGGACGTGCTCGTCTGCACCGCCGACGACTTCCCGACCGACCGGTACGTGGTGGCCGGCGTCGCCGAGGCCCGCGGAATGACGGTGCGCGAGATCGACGCGGACATCGACCAGGGCCTGGACCCCGCCGTCCTCGCCGCGGCGCTGGACGAGCGCGTCGCCGTCGTCGTCCTGTCGCTGGTGGCCTACCGCTCCGGCGCGCTGGCCGAGGTCGCCGAGGTGACCCGGCTGGTGCACGAGTCCGGCGCGCTGCTGCTCTGGGACCTGTCCCACGCCGTCGGGGCGGTCCCCGTCGACCTCGACGCGACCGGCGCCGACCTGGCCGTGGGCTGCACCTACAAGTACCTCAACGGCGGTCCGGGCGCGCCGGCGTTCCTCTACGTGCGCCGCGAGCTGCAGGACGAGCTGCGCTCGCCGATCCAGGGCTGGTTCGGCCAGCGCGACCAGTTCGAGATGGGCCCGGCCTACGAGCCGGCCGAGGGGGTCGAACGCTTCGGCGTGGGGACGCCGCCGGTGATCGGGATGGCCGCGGTCGAGGTCGGTGCGGGGATCGTCGCCGAGGCCGGCATCGGGGCGCTGGCCGCCAAGGGCCGGGCCATGACCGACCTGGTCGTCGCGCTCGGGGACGAGTGGCTCGTGCCCGCGGGGGTGGCGCCGGCCTCGCCGCGGGAGGCGGTGCGCCGCGGATCGCACGTGACGTTCGCCCACCCGCAGGCCTGGCAGCTGACCCAGGCGCTGGTCGACCGCAACGTGGTGCCGGACTTCCGCACCCCCGACCGCGTGCGGTTGGGCCCGGCGCCGCTCTACACCCGGTTCGTCGACGTCTGGGACGCCATGGACCGGTTCCGCGCGATCCTCGCCGACCGCTCCTACGAGGCCTTCCCCGCCGAGCGGTCCCGCGTCACCTGAGCACCGCGCCGGGTGACGTCAGGCGCTGACGCTCTCGGGCATGCCGAGCCACTCCCGCCAGCGGGGGTCGACGGTGCGGTGGCCCAGCAGCCGCCACGCGGCACCGGTCGGCGGGCGCGGCGGCTGTGCCAGCGCCCAGCCCAGCTCGGCCAGGGAGCGGTCGGCCTTGGTGTGGTTGCACCGCCGGCAGGCGGCCACCACGTTGTCCCAGGTGTGGGTGCCACCCCGGCTGCGGGGGACGACGTGGTCGATGCTGGTCGCCGAGCCACCGCAGTAGACGCAGGTCTGCCCGTCCCGGGTGAACACCGCGCGCCGGGACAGCGGGACCGACGAGGGGTAGGGCACCCGCACGTACCGGGTCAGCCGGGCGACGACGGGCACGGGCAGGCTCACCCACTCGGCGTGCACGACGTCCGCGGCCGAGTCGACCGGCTCGGCCTTCTCGGTCAGCACGAGCACGATGGCCCGCCGGCTGGACACGACGCACAGCGGCTCGAACGTCGCGTTGAGCAGCAGGGTGGCGCTGGTCGTCCCGGGCGACGGCACGGGCAGGACCGATGGATGGGAGGGGTCGCGGCGCGGGCCTGGATGACCCTCCGACGTCGACCCGGACGCGGCGCGCAGCACGGATCACCTCCGGTCGCCGCGGACCGCCGGTGGCTCCGAGACCCGCGGGCAGCCCCATTCTGACCCCGGAACCCCCGATCGGCGCTGCTTCGTTTTCCGTACGGCCCGGCCGGGCGGCCGGATCCGCCGCTACCGTGGGCCCGATGCGCTACCCCGAGGCACCCCGGCTCGACCTCGTCGAGGACCTGCACGGACACGCCGTCGCCGACCCCTACCGCTGGCTGGAGGACGGCAACGACCCGCGCACGGTCGCCTGGAGCTCGGCCCAGGACGGCCTGGCCTCCGAGGTGCTGGGCTCGCTCCCGCTCCGCGCCGCCTTCGCCGCCCGGATGGAGGAGCTGGTGCACGCCGGCGCGGTCGGGCTGCCGGTGTGGCGGGGCGCGCGGGCCTTCTCCACCCGCCGCGATCCCGGCCAGGAGCACGCCGTCCTGCGGGTGACCGAGGCGGACGGCACGGTCCGCGTGCTGGTCGACCCGATGGCCCTGGACCCGGCGGGCACCACGACCCTCGATGCCTGGTCGCCGTCGATCGAGGGCGACCGGCTGGCCTACCAGCTCTCGATCGGCGGCGACGAGGAGTCGCAGCTGTACGTGCTCGACGTCGCCACGGGCGAGCGCATCGACGGTCCGGTCGACCGCTGCCGCTACTCCCCCGTCGCCTGGCTGCCCGGCGGCGACGAGCTGTTCTACGTCCGCCGGCTGGCCCCCGACCAGGTGCCCGCCGGCGAGGAGCAGTTCCACCGCCGCGTGTGGCGCCACCGGGTCGGGGCGCCGGCCGACTCCGACGTGCTCGTGCACGGCGAGGGCAGCGACCCGGCCAGCTACTTCGGCGTGCACACCAGCCGGGACGGCCGCTGGCTGGTCGTCTCCCGCTCGGTCGGCACCGCGCCGAGGGACGACGTCTGGCTGGCCGACCTGGCCGGGGACGGCGCCCTCCGCGACCTGCAGGTCGGCGTGGACGCGCAGACCACGGCGTGGGTGGCCCGCGACGGCCGGCTGTGGCTGATGTCGGACCGCGGCGCACCGCGCTGGCGGCTCGCGGTGGCCGACCCCGCCGATCCGGCGACCTGGGCGCCGGAGTCCTGGCAGGACGTCGTCCCGCAGCAGGACGGCGCCGTGCTGACCGACATCACCCTCGTCGACGGTGCCGACGGCGCCCTGCAGGTGCTGGCCGTGCACGCGGTGGACGCCACCGACCGGCTCTCGACCTGGGCCGCGGACGGCTCGGGCCGCACCGGCGCGATCCCTGCGCCCGGCGCGGGCAGCATCTCCGGCGTCGTCTCCCGGCCCGAGGGCGGGCCCGAGGCATGGGTGGGCTACACCGACTACGCCACTCCCCCGTCGGTGCTGCGGTGGGAGGCAGGCTCCGGCGCGGCGCTGCAGGACTGGGAGCGGGCTGCCGTCGCCGGGGCGGTCCCCGAGCTGACCGTCGTCGAGACGCACGCGACCTCGGCCGACGGGACGCCGGTGCACCTGTTCGTGCTCTCGGGCACGGGCACGCCCGACACCCCGCGGCCGGCCGTGCTCTACGGCTACGGCGGCTTCAACGTCTCGCTCACCCCGGCCTACAGCGCGCAGGCGCTGTCCTGGGTCGCCTCGGGCGGCGTCTGGGCGGTGGCCAACCTGCGCGGCGGATCCGAGCACGGCGAGGACTGGCACCGCGCCGGGATGCGCGAGCGCAAGCAGAACGTGTTCGACGACTTCGCCGCCGCCGGTGAGCACCTGGTCGCGGGAGGCTGGACGACGCACGAGCAGCTGGGCATCTTCGGCGGGTCCAACGGCGGGCTGCTGGTGGGGGCGACCCTCACCCAGCGACCCGATCTCGCCTCGGCCGTCGTCTGCAGTGCCCCGCTGCTGGACATGGTCCGGTACGAGCTGTTCGGGCTCGGCCGCACCTGGAACGACGAGTACGGCACCGCCGAGGACCCGACCGAGCTGGGCTGGCTGCTGGGCTACTCGCCGTACCACGCGGTCCGCGAGGGGACGGCGTACCCGGCGGTGCTGGTCACGACGTTCGAGTCCGACACGCGCGTGCACCCGCTGCACGGGCGCAAGCTCGCCGCCGCCCTGCAGCACGCCACGCGCGCCGATGCGCCGGTCGTCCTGCGCCGCGAGGTGTCGGTCGGCCACGGCGCACGGGCGGTGAGCCGGACCGTGGGGCTCGCCGCCGACCAGCTGGCGTTCCTGGCGCGGTACACCGGGCTGCTCCCTCGGGAGGACTCGTCCGGCGCCCCTCGCTGACAGACGCCGCCGCGCCTGAGACCATTCCGGTGATGGACAAGTCACTGACCGTTGCCGGACGAGGCGCGGCGGTGGTGGACGCGAGTTCCCGGGAGCGGGCATGGTGAGAACGAGCGAGGCCCTGCCCCTGCCGGTGAGCCGTTCCGGATCGGGGCTCCGCTGACCTCCACCACGCCGGAGGAGACCGCCCCCGCCGGCCCCCGCCCGGCGACGTACCGCGAGGTCTTCGCCGTCCCCGAGTTCCGGCCGCTGTTCGGGACGTTCCTGCTGTCCACCGCGGGCGACGAACTGGCCCGCGTGGCGCTGACCGTGCTGGTCTACCAGCGCACCAGCTCCCCGCTGCTGTCCGCGCTGACCTTCGCCATCAGCCACTTCCCGTGGCTGATCGGCGGCCCGCTGCTGTCCACGCTCGCCGACCGGCTGCCCCGGCACCGGGTGCTCATCGCCACCGACGCCGCCCGTGCCGCCCTGCTCGCGGTGATGGCCGTCCCGGGCATGCCGCTGCCGGTCCTGCTGGGCCTGCTGCTCCTGGTCTCGCTGTGCGCGCCCCCGTTCGAATCGGCCCGGTCGGCCCTCATGGCCGACGTGCTCGACGGCGAGCGCTACGCCGTCGCCACCTCGCTGACCACGGTCACGCTGCAGCTGGCACAGGTCGTGGGATTCCTGCTCGGCGGTGCGCTGGTCGCCCTGCACCCCTCGCTCGCGCTGGGCATCGACGCCGCCACCTTCGCCGTCTCGGCGCTGTGGCTCTCGGCGCGGCTGCAGCGCCGTCCCGCGCCCGCCCCGTCCGAGGACGGCTCCTCGCTGTGGCGGGACACCGCCGCCGGCCTGCGCTTCCTGGGCGGCACCCGGCGCATGCTGGCCATCATCGCCGTGCTGTGGGTGGGTGCGCTGTTCGCCAACGCCTGGGAGGGCATCGCGGCCCCCCTGGCCGACGAGCTCGGGCGCGGCAGCATGACCATCGGCGTGCTGCTGGCGGCCAACCCTGCCGGCGTCGTCGTCGGCGGCCTGCTGCTGGGCCGGCTCGTGCCGAGCGACCGCCGCGAACGGCTTGTCGTCCCCCTGGTCCTGCTCTCCCTGGCCCCCCTGTTCGCCGGCGGTCTGGTCGTGGCGGCGACCGACGGTGGCACCCCGTCGTTCGCGACGCTGCTGGCGCTGCTGTTCGTGTCGGGCCTGGGCGGCGCGTGGCTCATCCCGCTCAACATCTCCTTCGTGCAGGCGACGCCGCCGGCCTTCCGCGGCCGCGCCTTCGGCGTCGCGGTCAGCGGCCTCTACGGGGTGCAGGGCATCGGGGCGCTGGCCGCCGGGCTGGCCGCCGAGGGCATGGCACCCAGCCTCGTGCTCGCCGCCTGCGGTGGGGTCGGAATGTTCGCCGTCGCCCCGGCGCTGGTTGCCTATCGACGGACGCGCGACCGGGCGCCCGTCGGAATCGACGCGGAGGGAGCATCGCGGGCATGAGCGAGTCGAGGCGGTCGCCGTCGGAGCGGACCTCCTTCTACGAGGAGGTCGGCGGGCACGCCACCTTCGAGCGGCTCGTGGCCCGTTTCTACGCCGCCGTCCGCACCGATCCGGTGCTGGCGCCGCTGTACCCCCAGGACGACTGGGAGGGCGCCGAGACGCGCCTGCGCCGGTTCCTGGAGCAGTACTGGGGTGGGCCCACCACCTACTCCGACGAGCGCGGACACCCGCGGCTGCGGATGCGGCACGCTCCGTTCGCCATCGGCCCGGCCGAGCGCGACGCCTGGCTCACGCACATGCGCGACGCCGTCGACTCCCTGGAGCTGCCCGCCGAGCAGGACGCCACGCTCTGGGGCTACCTGGCGATGGCGGCCCGCAGCATGCAGAACCGGTTCCCCGCGGACGCCGGCACCGACCTCACGCCGTAGTCCCGTCCCCTGGCCACCCCAGCCCGATCCCCGAGGAGCCCGGTGTCCCCGGAGCCGACCACCGCCCTGACCACCGACGCCGACTGGTGGCGCGACGCGGTCTTCTACCAGGTGTACATCCGCAGCTTCGCCGACGGGAACGGCGACGGCGTCGGCGACCTGGCCGGACTGCGCGGGCGGCTGACCTACCTGCGCGACCTCGGCGTCGACGCGCTGTGGATCACGCCCTTCTACCCCTCCCCGATGGCCGACCACGGGTACGACGTGGCCGACCCGCGCGACGTCGAGCCGGTGTTCGGCGATCTCGCGGAGTTCGACGCGTTGCTCGCCGAGGCGCACGCACTGGGCATCCGGGTGACCATCGACCTGGTCCCGAACCACAGCTCGCACGACCACGAGTGGTTCCAGGCGGCGCTCGCCGCCGGGCCCGGCTCACCCGAGCGGGCGCGCTACCTGTTCCGGGACGGCCGGGGGCCGGACGGCAGCGAGCCGCCGAACAACTGGCCCTCGGTCTTCGGCGGGCCGGCGTGGACCCGCGTCCCCGACGGCCAGTGGTACCTGCACATCTTCGCCCCGGAGCAGCCCGACCTGGACTTCGCGAACCCCGAGGTGGTGGCCGACCTCGAGGAGACGATGCGCTTCTGGCTGGACCGTGGGGTCGACGGCTTCCGGATCGACGTCGCGCACGGCATGGCCAAGCCCGACGGGCTGCCGGACATGGTGCCGATGGACGACACCGGACTCCTCGACGACCACGGCCCCGGTGACGCCCGCTTCGACCAGGACGGCGTCCACGTCGTGCACCGGAGGATCCGCTCGGTGCTGGACCAGTACCCCGGCCGGATGGCCGTGGGCGAGGTGTGGGTCTCCGACGACGAGCGGCTGGCCGAGTACCTGCGCCCCGACGAGCTGCAGCTGGCCTTCAACTTCAAGCTGCTGACCGCGGAGTGGACGCCGGACGCCCTGCGCGACGCCGTCGTCCACTCCCTCGCCGCGGTCGAGGGCACGCCTGCGCCGGCGTGCTGGGTGCTCTCGAACCACGACCGACCGCGGCACGTGACCCGCTACGGGGACGGCGAGCAGGGCCAGCGCCGGGCACGCGCGGCCGCGCTGCTGCAGCTGGCCCTGCCCGGCGCCGCCTACCTCTACAACGGCGACGAGCTCGGCATGCCCGACGTCGACCTGCCCGACGAGGCGCTCCAGGACCCGATCTGGTTCCGCTCGGGCGGCCGGGAACGCGGACGCGACGCCTGCCGCATCCCGGTGCCGTGGTCGGGCAGCGAGCCGCCGTACGGCTTCTCCTCGCAGCCCGACACCTGGCTGCCCATGCCCGCGGGGTGGGCCGGGCTGACGGCGGAGGCACAGGCGGCACTACCTGCGTCGATGCAGTCGCTGTACCGAATCGCGCTGCGCCTGCGGTCGTCCTCGCCCGCCTTCGCCGGAGAGGGCCTGGAGTGGTTACCGGCACCCGACGGATGCCTGGCGTTCCGCCGTCCCGGAGGGCTCGTCTGCCTGCTCAACCTGTCCGGAGCGCCGGTTCCGCTGCCGGAGGGCACCGTGCTGCTGGCCAGTGCGGACGTGGGCGACGGGGAGCTCACGGACGACGCCGCGGTGTGGCTGGTGGCCTGAGCCACAGCCCGCCCGGTGGGTGCCGCCCCGCCCCGGGCCGTAGTGCAGACTCTCCGTGATCCGGAGCGCCGGCCGTGCGGTCGGCGCAGCCCCGCCGTTCAGGAGGATTCGTGGCCACCGCTTCGATGCCCGCGCAGCCGTTGCGCCCGCTCGTTCTCGCCGACCTGGTGCCCGCCGTGCGCGCACGCAACGTCGTCCTCGTGGCGCTCGGCGTGCTGCTCACCGCAGCTCTCGCGCAGGTCTCGGTGCCCGTCCCGGGCTCGCCGGTGCCGATCACCGGCCAGACGCTGGCGGTCGTGCTCACCGCAGCCGCGCTCGGCCCCGTGCGGGGCGTCTCGGTGCAGCTGGCCTACATGGCCTGCGCGCTGGTCGGGCTGCCGTTCTACTCGGAGGCGAGCGGCGGCGTCGACGTCGTCTTCGGTGCGACCGGCGGCTACGTCGTCGGCTTCATCCCGGCCGCGTTCCTGATCGGCCTGGCCGCCAAGCACGGGGCCGACCGCAACCCGCTGAAGTCCGTGCCGCTGTTCATCGCCGGCCAGGCGGTCATCTTCGCCGTCGGCGTGCCGTGGCTGGCTGTCTCGGCCGACATGTCCGCCGCCCAGGCGCTGGACGCCGGCTTCTACCCCTTCATCCTCGGCGGCCTGGCGAAGGCCGGCGTCGCCGCGGCGGTCCTCGGCACCGCCTGGAAGGCCACCCGCCGGGACTGATCCCGAGCCGCACGACGACGACCCCCGGCCGCTGCGGCCGGGGGTCGTCGCGTCGGTGGGTGCGCCCGGTCCGTCAGCCGACCAGCCGGTAGAACCGGAAGAAGTCGTCGGCGACGTCGAGCACCTCGAGGTCGGTGAAGCCTGCGTCGAGTGCGTAGCCGCGCAGGACCCCGGGCCGCATCACGGTGCCGGTGCCGACCGAGGGCTGGTGCGCCATCCCGTCTGCGAGGCAGCAGATCAGGCTGTAGCCGTACATCAGCCGCTCGACGTCGTCGCCGGGCGCGGTGAACGTCTCGGCGACCCGCTCGTCCATCACCAGCACGTAGCCGTCGGCACCGGCCAGCCGGCGCATGGCGGCCAGGACGCCGACCGGCTGGGGCAGGTCGTGGATGCACTCGAAGGCGGCCACCACGTCGTAGCGGCCGGCGCCGTCCACGGTCCCGGCGTCCACGGCCGTGAACCGCACGCGGTCGGCAACGCCGGCGTCCTCGGCGTGCCGGCGGGCGGCCTCCACCGAGGGGACGTCGACGTCGTAGCCGTCCACCCTGGCGGTCGGGTAGGCCAGCGCGATGCCGATCGAGGACCAGCCCTCGCCGCAGCCGACGTCGGCGAGGCAGCCACCGGCGCGCAGGGCGGCGTCCACGGCCGGGATCGCGGGCAGGTGCTCGCGAGCCAGGGCGCCGAGGAAGAGCGGGCGGTTGGCCGCGGCCTGGGCCTGCCGCACGTCGTCGGCCTGCTCGGCCCAGCTGACCCCGCCGCCGGTGCGGTGGGCGAGCACGAGCGCGTCCATCGACGTGCCGGCGCCGACGAGGAAGCGGGCCAGTGGCACCAGGTGGTTGGGGCTGAGCTGGTCGGTGAGCGGCTCGACGTGGCCGGCGGGGAGCGCGAACCTGCGGTCCGCCGGGTCCGTGGCGCCGTCCTCGGCGGTGAGCAGGCCGGTCACCGCCTGCTGCTCGAGCCACTCACGGGTGTAGCGCTCCGCGGTCCCGCACAGACGGGACAGCTCGGTCGAGGTCTGCGGGCCGCCGTCGGCCAGGGCGCGGTAGTAGCCCAGCCGATCGCCGAAGTACACGGACTGGACGTCGATGGTCGCCAGCACCGCGCCGAACAGCCGCTCGACGAGCGCTTCGGTCGCTGCTGCGGTTGCGGGGTCGGTCGTGGTCATGCCGGGTCCTCCCGGATCGGTGCCGGTCCCCGTGCGCGGCCCACCCTGACCCTCGGCGCCCCGGCGCCGCAATGCCTTTCGGGCCGCTCAGTCCGCGGCCGGCTCGTCGGTCCACCGGGCCAGGAAGTCCTTCTCCTCGGGCGTGAGCCGGCGCGGCCGCACGAGGGCGAAGTCGAACGGCACGATCTTGGTGCTGCCGGTGACCGCCAGGTTCCCGTGGTCGAACAGCTCGTACCGGCACAGGAAGGTGGCCGCGCGGACGTCGGTGACCCAGACGTCGATCTGCAGCGGCTGTGACGAGTAGACGACCTGGCGCTTGTAGGCGATCTCGTGCGCGGCGACGATCAGGCCCCGCCGCTGCCCCGTCCTCAGGTCGTGCGTGGGCTGCTCGCGGAAGAGGCTGATGCGGGCCATCTCGAAGTAGCCGAGGAAGGCCACGTTGTTGATGTGCTGGTAGGCGTCCATGTCCGACCAGCGCATCGGGACCGCAGCGGTGTGCCTCACACCGCCACCCTGCCCTACCCCGCGGCGAGCCCGTGACGGGACCCGCGCACGGGCCTACGGTGACGCGGTGGGGAACGCCTGGCCCGCTGACCTCCCCGGGGTGCTCGCCCTGCCGTCCGGGCGCAGGGTGCTGGGCCGGGGGCTGCGCACGCCGCCCCCTGTTCCTCCGCCGGAGCTCGGGGTCTACCTGCTGGCGGGCCGGCCGCCGGCCGTGGCGTGGGACCAGCACTGGGTGCGCTGGCGGGACTTCGGGCTGCCCCGGGACCCGGCCGACCTGCAGACGGCGCTGGCCGCGGCGTGGGAGCGCGCCGACGGCGGACGGGTGGAGATCGCCTGCGGCGGCGGCACCGGACGCACCGGCACGGCGCTGGCCTGCCTCGCGGTGCTGGACGGCGTGCCCGCGGAGGAGGCGGTCGCCTTCGTGCGCAGGCACTATCGCCGGCGCGCGGTGGAGACCCGACGTCAGCGCCGCTTCGTCAGCGAGTTCGCGGCCGGCTGAGATCGGGTCAGCCGGGCGACCGCCGGGCGACGCGCTCCTGGCCGGGACCGGACAGGTCGGCGACGGCGGCCCGCCGGCCCGCCACGGTCATCAGGAGTGCCTCCGCGGGGCCCCGGACCTCGGGGCCGCGGCCGAAGGACCAGTCGATGTCGGTGGCGACCAGCCGGACGCCGCGGACGCGGAGGGCTCCCAGGAGCGTGGGGGCGAACAGCGCCGTGCGCAGGGCCGGCACCAGCCGCTCGGCCGGGATGACGCGCGGCAGGCCCAGCGGTCGCCGGATGTCCTGCTGGTGGATCATCCCGTCGGTCAGGGCGATCGCCCCGCCCATTCCGGCGGTCAGCCCCGTGGGGGTCAGGTGGTCGTCCAGCAGGCGGAGCAGCTCCACGGGCGTCCGGCTGCCGTACTCCTCGAGTCCCAGCGCGTTGGAGCGGTCGACGCTCAGGAAACCGCGTCCGAGCCGTCCGGCCAGCTGCCGAACCCCGAGCTCCTCGTAGCTGAGCACGTGCGCCACGACGTCGGAGACCGTCCAGCCGGCGCACAGCGACGGGGTCCGCCACTGCTCCGGGGTCAGGCCGCCCAGGAGGTCGCGCAGCTCCTCGCGTTCGGCGCGGGCCAGGTGCATGACGGACATCTGCGCTCCGGAGGAGGTCTCGGTCGCCTGGGTCACGACGGGTGGCCGGAGCGTAGGGCGCCCGCGCGGGTGCCGACCAGCCCTCGGCCCGCGGGACCGGCCGGGCCCCGGTCCCCGCCGGGCACGCAGCGCGCAGCCGCACACCGCCCGCGGAGCGCGGGTGGAACGACGACGGCCGGCGTGGAGCAGGTGCTCCACGCCGGCCGTCGGCCGATCGCTCCGCTCAGTCGCGGGACAGCTTGCGGTAGGTCGCCCGGTGCGGCCGGGTGGCGTCCTGGCCGAGCCGCTCGACCTTGTTCTTCTCGTAGTCCTGGAAGTTGCCCTCGAACCAGAACCACTTCGACTCGCCCTCGTAGGCGAGGATGTGCGTCGCCACCCGGTCGAGGAACCACCGGTCGTGGCTGACCACCACGGCGCAGCCGGGGAACTCGAGCAGCGCGCCCTCCAGGCTGGTCAGCGTCTCGGTGTCCAGGTCGTTGGTCGGCTCGTCGAGCAGCAGCAGGTTCCCGCCCTGCTTCAACGTCAAGGCGAGGTTGAGACGGTTGCGCTCTCCACCGGAGAGCACGCCGGCCATCTTCTGCTGGTCCGGGCCCTTGAAGCCGAACGCCGCGATGTAGGCGCGCGAGGGCATCTCGACGTTGCCGACCTTGATGTGGTCCAGGCCGTCGGACACGACCTCCCACAGCGACTTCTTCGGGTCGATGCCGCCGCGGCTCTGCTCGACGTAGGAGAGCTTGACCGTCTCGCCGACCTTGATCTCGCCGTCGTCGGCCTTCTCCTCGCCGACCAGCATCTTGAACAGCGTGGTCTTGCCGACCCCGTTGGGGCCGACGACGCCCACGATGCCGTTGCGCGGGAGGTTGAACGACAGGTCGTCGATGAGCACGCGGTCGCCGAAGCCCTTGGTCAGCTTGTTCGTCTCGACGACGACGCTGCCCAGCCGCGGGCCCGGCGGGATCTGGATCTCCTCGAAGTCCAGCTTGCGGAACTTGTCGGCTTCGGCGGCCATCTCCTCGTAGCGGGCCAACCGGGCCTTGCTCTTGGCCTGGCGGGCCTTGGCGCCGGACCGCACCCACTCGAGCTCGTCCTTGAGCCGCTTGGCGCGCTTGGCGTCCTTGGCTCCCTCGACCTGCAGGCGGGCCGCCTTGGTCTCCAGGTAGGTGGAGTAGTTGCCCTCGTAGGGGTAGGCGCGGCCGCGGTCGAGCTCGAGGATCCACTGGGCGACGTTGTCCAGGAAGTACCGGTCGTGCGTCACGGCGACGACGGTGCCGGCGTACTTCTCCAGGTGCTGCTCCAGCCAGGCCACGCTCTCGGCGTCCAGGTGGTTGGTGGGCTCGTCGAGCAGCAGGAGGTCGGGCGCCTCGAGCAGCAGCTTGCACAGCGCGACGCGGCGGCGCTCACCACCGGAGAGGACCGTGACGTCGGCGTCGCCGGGCGGGCAGCGCAGCGCGTCCATGGCCTGCTCGATGCGGGCGTCGAGCTCCCAGCCGTCCTGGTTCTCGATGACCTCCATGAGCTCGCCCTGCTCGGCCATCAGCGCGTCGAAGTCGGCGTCGGGCTCGCCCATCGCCGCGCTGACCTCCTCGAAGCGGGTCAGGGCGTCGCGCAGCGGCTTGACCGCCTCCTCGACGTTGCCGCGGACGTCGAGGTTCTCGTTGAGGGGCGGCTCCTGCAGCAGGATCCCGACCGAGGCGTCGGGAGCCAGGGCCGCCTCACCGTTCGAGGGCTGCTGCATGCCGGCCATGATCTGCAGGACCGTCGACTTGCCGGCGCCGTTGGGTCCGACGACGCCGATCTTCGCGCCGGGCAGGAACGACAGGGTGACGTTGTCGAGGATCACCTTGTCGCCGTGCGCCTTGCGCGCGCGGACCATCGTGTAGATGTACTGAGCCACTGGGCTTCGGAGCCTTCCGTCGTCTCGCGAGCGGGGGCGGGGCCGCCGGGCGCGACCCCACCCCGTCCGTTCTCGCTGCCGATCCTCCCAGTCCAGGGCGACTACGCGTGCGCGGGCTCCTGCGAGAGGTTGTCGGCGTCCGCAGGGTTCAACGCCTCGTCGCTGCCCACGTAGTCCCGACCGGGGAGCAGTTCCTCCGCCGACGTCGCGAACCCCTGCTCGTCGGCGCTCGCGGAGGAGGCCGGCGCGCCCTCCTCGGCCGCCCGGGCGCTCCGGTCCCGGGTGAAGACCGACCGCCCCTTCTGCAGGTTCGACCCGACCGCGAAGGCCCTGATCCGCGGCTTGCTGCGCGGTCCGCTCTCGGACTCCCAGCTGTGCGTCGTCAGGGCCCCGTGGACGATGACCGGGTCGCCCTTGCTGAGGCTGGCCGCGACGTTGCCGCTCAGCGCGCCCCAGCACTCGACGTCGACCCACAGGGTGCCGGAGTCGACGAACTGCTGGGTGGCTGCGTCGTAGCGGCGGGCGGTCGACGCCATGCGGAAGTTGGTCACGGCGCCGTTCTCCAGGCTGACGCGTCGGGGTGAGTCGACGACGTTGCCGACGACGGTGACGGTGGTGTCGTTCACGGTGCTCCTCGGATGTGCTGCGCCGGGGGGCGCGACCGGCGCGGTGCCGGCGTTCTCCGACCCTGCGGTGCGGGGAGCCCGCCAGCGCCTCCAGCGGCGCATCTGTGGAAGAGCCCGCCCCCTGTGGACGACGACACCTGGCACGGTCGCCGGGACCACCCCACCCGGCGATGCGATGATCGGCGACCGAGCGCCCGTGGTGGGTGCAGAAAACCCCTTCTACCTGCTTCTTCGCCCTACCAAGGGGCGGTCCATTCGTCCTGACCTGGTATATCTCCCTCGGTGCGCAAGGAACGGCGCCGGGGTGTTCTGGAACGCGATCAAGTTGAGTGCGCCCGATGCGCGAGCGGCATGCCGTCCACGGGGGCACCGCCGGCCGAGCGGCGAGTTGCGGCTGTGCGTCAGTCCGTCGTCGACGGGCACCACCACACCGAGGAGATGACGCGACGTCGCCCTGCTGGTGGACGGTCAGCTCTTCGGGGGCTGCGACCAGTATTCGTTCATCACGGCGAGAGCGCGGTCTAGCGACATGGTCGCCACCTCGTCCTCGCGGACACCGACCACATGAATGAGCTGGTGGACGAGGCCGGCCGGCAGGGCATTAGCCGGCCCCTCATCGGCGGCCGGTCCCCGGTCGGGCAGCTTGCGCTCGTCGACGCAGGCCCAGAACTCGGGCTCGGTGACGTCGAGCTGGTCGCGGAGGATGTGCGACCAGCTCGACGCGCCGTAGGTCTCGTTGTTGACCGGGTGAGAGATCCGGGTCCGCAGGGTGCGGCCGTCGGGCAGCTTCAACTCGTAGGTGTGGTGGTGTCCGGTTCTGCCGCGAGCGTTGCGAACCTGGTCCCAGCCCTCGATCTGGCAGAAGCGGTCGTGGTCGCGCCGACTGGCCGCTCCACCGCTCACGCCGAGACGAGCGCGCGGGCCGGATCCTTCATGAGGTCGGTGCGCCCGATCAGCCATTCCCGCAGCTGGTCGTCGTCGGATAGCTCGACAAGCTCGACGAGGCTGCGGTGGCCGGCGTGGTTAGGCGCTGCGTGCAGCCGCTCGTTCCAGTCCTCGGCGTACTCGCGCAGCGCGTCGATGAGGTCATCGATGGCCCCATCGAAGGATTCGGCGTCGCCATGCACCGGTACGCCGGGGAGGAACGCTGCCCAGCCGCCGCCCTCGGCAACCACCACGGCGTCGGCGGGCAGTAGCCGGCGAAGCTCGGCGCTGCGGGCGTCGGCGGTCAGCACGACGAATCGCTCCTTGTCGCGAACGACCGTGGTGACGACGCCCTCGTGGGCTGCGTCCAGGACGGAGCGCAGCTTCGAGCGGGCCTCGGTGAAGCTGTCGAAGTGGCGCAGGGCCGCCATGCTGTCCTCCTCACCCGGGGGGCCTGACCCCAGGGCATGTCACCGTCACCGTGGGGCCTCTCCCCAGGCGACGTAGATGGACACCGGCGCGACCGGTGTCCATACGGGTGTCAATTCTGTCCAGGTACGTCAAGTACGTCAAGTACGCGTCTGTTCCGCACTGATCGCAGCACAGGCACTACCCGCAGGAGGGAGGTCGCGGCTTCGGGTCAGCAACGATTCGGGGTGGCCCCGTCAACATCGGCTTGATCTCGCCTCGCGCCAGAACGTGTCGGAGGGCGTCGCACCAGGCGCGCGCGGAAGACGCGTAGTGCGCTACGCCACCAGATCGCGCTCGACCCCGCGAGGTCGACTAGCCATTGACGACTTACGTGCGCTCGCAGCTTCGCGCGGTCGTACAGGGGCTCGCCGGGCGCCTGACCGCAACTGGCCCGACCACTCGCACCGTGACGACTGCAGACCGCATCAGATCGCGACACAGCACGACTGCGGCGTGCGTTGACCCGGCACGACAGGAGGCGAACGAACACTGCCGTGACGCTCGCCGCCCACAGTCGCAATCAGCCGTGGGCACCCGGCGAGGTGGTATTTGCGGGAGCGGCGCGTCGGACGAAACCTGCGTGACGGGAACCGTGAGGCGGCTTACCGTGCGCGTCGCACTGCATGGAGTAGCTCAGCGGTAGAGCCCCCGGCTGCGGACCGGGAGGGCGCAGGTTCGACTCCTGCCTCCATGTCTGACGTCGCATCCTGAAGTAGCTCAGTGGTAGATCACCCGGCTGTCACCGGGAGGGCGCGAGTTCGATCCTCGCCTTCAGGTCCATTCGCGAAGTAGAGGGTGACGTCCCCGCAGGTGGTGTAAGTCCAGGTCCCCGTTCACGTGAGTGATCA
>JBELIQ010000018.1:0-53363 GCA_042090795.1 Blastococcus sp.
ACGGTGGCCGGCGGGTCGTCGCCCCACTGCGGGAAGTTCACGAACACCCGGCCGGTGTGCGAGACGCTCACCCCGGTGGGCATCGGGCCGGTGAACGAGTGCACCAGCTCGAGCTCACCGATCGGCTCGTTCCGGGCCGGCTCGCTCACGCCAGCGCCGTGGGTCGGAGCAGGACCTTCGTCCAGCCGTCCTCGCGGTCGTCGAAGCGGCGGTAGCCGTCGGCGGCCTCGTCCAGCCCGAGCTCGTGCGACACGATCAGCCCCGGGTTGGCCCGGCCTGCGACGACCAGGTCCCGCAGCTGACGGTTGTATCGCTTCACCGGCGCCTGCCCGGTGCCCATCGACTGGCCCTTGGTGAAGAACTGGCCGTACTGGAAGGGGATCCGGCCCTCCTTGGCCAGGTCGCCGTTCGCCCCCGGGTCCTGCGGCATGTACACGCCGACGACGCCGATCCCGCCGGTGGCCCGGACGACCTGGACCAGGTTGTCCAGCACCAGCTCGGGGTGCTCCTCGCCCGACGGGTCGTGCGCCTGGTATCCGACCGCCTCGACGCCCCGGTCGACGCCGCGGCCGCCGGTGGCGTCCATCAGCTGCTCGACCGGGTCGCCGGCGGAGAAGTCGACCGGGGTGGCACCGAAGCCCTCGGCCAGCTTCAGCCGGTCGGGCTCCTTGTCGACGACGAAGACCTGCGAGGCCCCGCGGATCATCGCGCTGTGCGCGGCCATGAGGCCGACGGGCCCGGCGCCGAACACGGCAACCCGGTCCCCGGGCCGGAAGCCGGAGAGCTCCACCCCGTGCCAGCCGGTCGGGAAGATGTCCGAGAGCATCGTGAAGTCGTTCTCGTGCTCGGTGCCGGCCGGCAGGGTGAGCAGGTTGAAGTCGGCCCACGGCACCCGGAGGAACTCCGCCTGGCCGCCGTCGTAAGGCCCCATGTTGGCGTAGCCGTAGGCCGCGCCGTCCATGCCCTCGGTGGGGTTGGCCCGTAGGCAGAACGACGTCCACCCCTCGGTGCAGTTGCGGCAGGTGCCGCAGGCGATGTTGAACGGCACCGACACCCGGTCGCCGACCCGGATCCGGTCGACGCCCTCGCCGACGGCCTCGACGATCCCCATGTTCTCGTGGCCGAGGACCTTGCCCTCCTCGACGCCGGTGCGGCCCTCGTACATGTGCAGGTCCGACCCGCAGATGTTCGTGGTCGTGATCCGGACGATCACGTCCGTCGGTGCCTGGATCGTCGGGTCGGGCACCTCCTCGACGGCGACGTTCTTCGTTCCCCTGTAGACGACTGCCTTCATGTCCTGGTCCTCCTCCTGTGGGGTGTGGTCAGCTTCCGGCGGCGAACGCGCGGGTGAAGTGCTCGGCGGCGAGCTGCTGCGCTTCCTCGGCCTTGTCGAGCACCGCGGCGGCGCCGAAGAACTCGTGCATCACGCCCGGGTAGTACCGGTGCGTCGTGGGGACGCCGGCGGCCTCCAGGTTCTGCGCGAACTGCTGGCCCTGGCTGCGCAGCACGTCCCGCTCGTCGGTGATGACCAGCGTCGGCGGCATGGTCGCCAGCTGCGCGGTCGTCCAGCCCAGCAGGTCGATCCGCGGGTCCGTGGCGGCGTCCGGCTTGCCCTCGAAGGCGTGCATGGCCATCCAGCTGAGCAGGGCGCGATTGAGCGGCCGACCGTCGGCGGCGTCGGCCATCGACTCGCCGAACTGCTCGCCGGTGGTCAGCGGGTAGACGCACACCTGCGCCACCGGCAGCGGCTGGCCGTTGGCGGCCAGCTGCAGGCACGTGGCCGGGGCCATGTTCCCGCCGACGGACTCGCCGCCAATGCCGATGCGCGACGCGTCCCCGCCGATGGAGGCCGCGTTCTGGAGCAGCCAGTGGTAGGCGGTCAGGACGTCGTCGTGCGCGGCGGGGAAGACCGCCTCGGGTGCCCGGCGGTAGTCCGGGGTGACGACGATGGCGCCGGTCTTGTTGGTCAGTCCGCGGCAGGACGCGTCGTAGTGGTCGTCGATGTCGAACAGCACCCAGCCGCCGCCGTGGATCCACATGATCACCGGCAGGGGACCGGTGGCCGCATCGGTGGGCTTGTAGACCCGGAACCGCTGCGTGCCGCCGGCGCCGTCGGGGATCTGCAGGTCCTCGACCGAGCCGACCGGCTCGGGCCCTTCGATCCCCTTCTCGGCCATGACCTTCTCCACCGCGGCCTTCGGGCCGGGCTGCTTCCGGGCCTGGTCGGGCGTGAGGATCTCGAACGGCAGCGGGCCCAGGGAGGAGTGGGCGTCGACGATCGCCTGCGCCTGCGGGTCGAGCAGCCCGGAGGCGTCGGTGGCCGACTCCTTCTGCTTGCCCGAGAGCAGGTCGCGCACGTGGTCCAGTGGCTTGGCGAGCATGCCCGCGATCCGCTCGGCGAGGCCCTCGCTGGGCGCGTCCGGGTGCGGCCGCGTGGGCGCCATCCGCTTGGCGGTCAGGAACTCCTTGCCCAGCTGGGCCATGCGCTCGGGCCCGGCCTTCCGCCGGAACTCGGGGAGCTCCTCGTCCTCCTCGTCGTGGACGTGATGGCGGACGACGCGCATCAGCTCGGTCAGCGCCTGCTCGAACTCCGCCTCGCCGGGCTCGGTCCGGCCGAGGGTCACCAGGAACTCCTTGATCTTTTGGTGCTCGTGCTCGGCGTCGTCGTGCTCGTCGGTCATGCCGATCTCGGTCCAGATCGGGTAGAGCACCGTCTCCTCGGCGAACGCGTGCAGGGCGAGCTCGAGGGAGATCTGGTCCACCAGCACGCGGCGGTTGCCGCGACTGGCCTCCAGGTGCTGGAACTGACGTTCGACGATCGCGTGGTCGTCGGCGATCAGGTGGTCGATGTCGCCGGGCAGGGTCTCGTAGGACAACGGCATGCGTCTTGGCTCCTCCAGATCGGGGCGCCGGGGCATCGCGTTCTCCGGCGGACGTTCGGCTGTGGGCTACCCGGTGGCCTCTCATGCATTCGTCGCCGCCGCGGCGGGCTGCCGTCGGGGAGACTGGGGGACATGTCGACCGCAGGTCTCGTCCGCACCCGGTTCCCCTCCGCCGTCCTCGTCGCGGTCGGCCTGGCCGCGGGCTTCGGCATCGCGCAGGGGACCGGCGTGCGTGCGCTCGGGGGAGCCGTGTTCGCCGCCGCAGGTGTCGCCGCGGGCGTCCTGTGGCTCCGCCGGCGGGGGGCGGCGACCGCCGTCGCGCTCGCGGCGCTGTACGTCGGCGCCTTCGTCCTGGCCCACGTCCTGGCGATCGGGGTCGGGCTACCGGCCTGGCTGGCGGTGAGTCTGGTCACTCTCACCGCCGCAGGGGTGACGTTCGCGGTGGCCGACACCGCTCGCGCGGACGAGACCGCCCGCTGAGCGACTACTCTGGGAAGGTCGCCGGGCCGGCGACCGTTGAACGAGATGCCGCGCGCTGACGCTGCGGTCTCCCCGAACCCCCTCTGAGGTGCCCTTCCGCATGCCCACCCGCGACGACCTGCGCAACGTGGCGATCATCGCTCACGTCGACCACGGCAAGACGACCCTGGTCGACGCCCTCCTCCGCCAGGCAGGTGCCCTCGGGCGCTCCAAGGGCGAGGGCACGGACAACGACTCCACGCAGGACCGCGTGATGGACTCGATGGACCTCGAGCGCGAACGCGGCATCACCATCCTGGCCAAGAACACCGCAATCCACCTGGCCGACGAGAACGGCAACCCCGTCGTCGTCAACATCGTCGACACCCCCGGCCACGCCGACTTCGGTGGTGAGGTCGAGCGCGGCCTGTCGATGGTCGACGGCGTCTGCCTGCTCGTGGACGCCTCCGAGGGCCCGCTCCCGCAGACCCGCTTCGTGCTGCGCAAGGCGCTGGCGAAGGGGATGCCGGTCATCCTCGCGGTCAACAAGACCGACCGCGCCGACGCGCGCATCGCCGAGGTCGTCGACGAGTGCTACGAGCTGTTCATGGAGCTCATGGAGGACGCCGGCATGCACGCCGACAACCTCGACTTCCCGATCGTGTACTGCGCCGGCCGCTCCGGGAAGGCGTCGATGACGCGCCCCGAGAACGGCACGGAGCCCGACAGCGACGACCTCGCCCCGCTGGTCAAGACGCTGCTGGACACCATCCCGGCACCGGTCTACGACGCCGAGGAGCCGCTGCGCGCGCAGGTCACCAACCTCGACGCCTCGCCCTACCTCGGCCGGCTGGCGCTGCTGCGCATCCACTCCGGCACGATGAAGAGCGGCCAGCAGGTCGCCTGGTGCCGCACCGACGGCACGATCAAGAACGTCAAGATCACCGAGCTGCTCGTCACCGAGGGCCTCACCCGTACGCCGGCGGAGAGCGCGGGCCCCGGTGAGCTGGTGGCCATCGCCGGCATCGAGGACGTCATGATCGGCGACACCCTCGCCGACCCGAACGACCCGCGCCCGCTGCCGCCGCTGACCGTCGACGAGCCCTCCATCTCGATCACCATCGGCATCAACACCTCGCCGCTGGCGGGCAAGTCCGGCAAGAAGCTCACGGCCCGCCTGGTCAAGAACCGGCTGGACCAGGAGCTGGTCGGCAACGTGTCGGTGCGGATGCTGCCCACCGACCGTCCCGACACCTGGGAGATGCAGGGCCGCGGCGAGCTGGCGCTGGCCATCCTCGTGGAGCAACTGCGGCGCGAGGAGTTCGAGCTCACGGTGGGGCGGCCGACCGTCGTCACCAAGGAGATCGACGGCAAGCTGCACGAGCCGGTCGAGCGCGTGACGATCGACGTCCCGGGTGAGTACGTGGGCACGCTGACCCAGGCGCTGGCCGTCCGGCGGGCCCGGCTGGAGAACCTGGTGCACCACGACACCGGCTGGGCGCGGATGGAGTACATCGTGCCCTCCCGTGGCCTGATCGGGTTCCGCACCGAGTTCCTGACCGAGACGCGCGGCACCGGCGTCCTCAACCACAACCTCGAGGGCTACGAGCCGTGGCTGGGCGACATGCGCGCCCGCCCGACCGGCTCGCTGGTCGCCGACCGCCAGGGCGTGGCGACGACGTACTCGATGTTCTCGCTGCAGGAGCGTGGCCAGATGATGGTCCAGCCCGGCACCGAGGTCTACGAGGGCATGATCGTGGGTGAGAACTCCCGTCCGGACGACATGGACGTGAACATCACCAAGGAGAAGAAGCTCACCAACATGCGCAAGAGCACCTCCGAGGAGCTCGAGCGGCTGATCCCGCCGCGGGTGCTCAACCTGGAGCAGGCGCTGGAGTTCTGCGCCGAGGACGAGTGCGTCGAGGTCACCCCGGCCACCGTCCGCATCCGCAAGGTGGTGCTCGACCAGACCGAGCGCGGCAAGGCCAAGAACAAGAAGCCGAAGCCCGCCTGACGTAGGTCCACCGGAAGGAGGCCCGTTCCGCAGTCGCGGGGCGGGCCTCCTCCCGTTGTGCGCCCGGGTCAGCCGGGTCGCGTCCCGGCGGGCGGCGTCCGGGCGACATCGGTCCAGACCTCGGTCATCTCCGTGATCCGCCCCGCCCGGGCGGTGACGAACGTGGCGACCGCGAAGTGCACCAGGTCCCCTCCGGCGTACGCGGTGGCCTCGCAGCGGGCTGCGGCCCGATCACCCGTGCTGACCACGTCGAGGACGACCAGGTGGTCGAACCCCGGGTACCCGGCGTTCAGTGCCACCCACGACTCGCGGTCGAACGTCTCGCCCGTGTGCACGTACCGGCACGCGAAGTCCTCGTGCAGCAGCGGGGCGAGGTCGGCCCACCGGCGGTCGTCGATGAGCCGGCAGAGGCGGGTCAGCAGGGCGGGGGCGTCCACGCGCGGATGCTCGCACGCGGTGCTGACGGATCCGCGTGGCGAGCCGCGCACGGGTGGTCACGACCGGCCGGAACAGCTCGCCACGCCCGTCACTCCCTCCCCGGGACACGCGCCTCATCCCACCTAGGTTCGTGTCGGGGACATGGGTCATGCCCCCGGGGGACGAGTGCACGAGAGGCGGCCGCACGCATGACGACCATCACCCGAACGGCTCCGGTGGAGAACCACTTCCGGGGCGGGATCGACGTCCGGGTGAGCCTGCGGGACGGCGCCGGTGACGGGAACTCGGCGTTCGACGGCGCGTGGTTCCCGCGCAGCCGCGACCTGGAGTCCGAACTGCCCGAGCTGATCGCCGAGCTCGACCGCCGGGGGGTGCGCATCGAGCGCTTCACCTACTCCCTCGACGCCTGGCAGCCGGCGGCGCGCAAGCTGGTGCTCCGGGACCGCGTGGTGCGCACGGGGGGCTTCCGCAGCATGGACCCGCTGGTCGTGTGCCTGACCTGGAGCGGCGGGAGCCGGCGTGCGGACCTGCTCGTCGTCCCGCCGGAGACCGACGTGCTGACCGGCGCCCGGGCGCTGCGGCTGTGCACCCGCCGTGGGTTGCCGCGCTCGCCGCAGATGGTGCTGGCCGCCGCGCGGTCCACGCCCCTGCCGCAGGTCCCGCAGGTGCACCGCCGCGCCGTCTGAAAGAGGACCCCCGCACCGCTCGGACGCTCGGAACGAGCCTCGGGACGGCGCCTACGCCGACCGCGAACCCGCTGGACGGCGGGGGAGCGGATCGGCTGGGGTGGGGCCATGCGGCTCCTCGTCCTCGGTGGCACCCAGTTCCTCGGCCGGCACGTCGCGACGGCCGCGCTCGAGCGTGGTCACGACGTCGCCACCTTCACCCGGGGCGTCTCCGGTCAGCCGCCGGAGGGTGTGCGTCCGCTGCACGGTGACCGGGACGACCCCGAGGCGCTGCCCCGGGCACTGGACGGCTGGGCGCCTGAGCTCGTCGTCGACACCTCCTGCCGGACCCGTCCGGCTGCGAGCAACGCCGCGGCGGCGCTGGGCGGCGTGCGCGGGTACGCCTTCGTCAGCAGCCTGAATGCCTACCGCGGCTGGCCGCCGGGCCCGCTGGGGCGCGAGGACGACGAACCGGCGTGGGACACCGAGGAGGACGGCTACGGGCCGAACAAGGCCTACGCCGAGCGGGTCATCGGGGCGGCCGTCGGCGACGGCTTCCTCACCGCACGGGCCGGCCTGATCGTCGGCCCGTGGGACTACGTGCACCGGCTGGGCTGGTGGCTGGAGCGGATCGCCCGGGGTGGCCGCGTCGTCGTGCCCGCGGAGGGGGTGGCGCAACCCCTCGCGCTCGTGGACGCGCGGGACCTCGCCGGCTGGCTGGTCGACATGGCCGAGGAGGGCCGGTCGGGCGCGGTGAACGCCACCGGGCCGGCCGGCATGACCACGCTGGGCGGGCTGCTGGACCTGTGCCGCGAGGTGACCGGCGGCGGGGCGGAGTGGGTGCCGGTGCCCGAGGCCGAACTGCTGGCCGCGGGGGTGGAGCCCTGGATCCAGCTGCCCCTGTGGCTGCCGGCCGCCGACGCGCGGACGGCGTGGGACGTGGACACCGCCCGGGCCAGGGAGCTCGGGCTGCCCAGCCGGCCGCTGCGCGAGACGGTCGAGGCCACCTGGGCGTGGCAGCAGACCGACACCCGCCCCCACCACTCGCCGATGGGGCTGCCGCAGCCGGGGCTGCCCGCCGAATTGGAGGCCCAATTGCTCACCCGCCGTTGAGCACGGCAGGAAGATGGTTGGTGGGTACAAGGCCGGGGGCAGTGCGTGGGCCGCGGCCTCGCACATAGCGGCCCACTATGGGGCGGCTGCACGAGGAAGCTAGCCTCCGCCCGTGACGCGCGGACAGGTCAAGATCGAGCTTCCGTCCGATGTGGCGCTTGTCCTCTTCGAGTGGATCGAGCGCCAAGCAGACGACGAGTGGGCCCGGTTGTCGGACGCGCACTCAGGCGAACTCGGCGCGCTGACCGTGTTGGCTGGAGCGCTGCAGTCCAAGCTGGTGGAGCCCTTCAAAGCCGAGTATGGCGAGATAGTTGAGGCCGCCCGGCAACGTCTCGCTGATCTCTACGGAATTCAACCGCCCGAGTAGCGCCCCGACGTCCTCGCCGTGTCACTAAGCGGCCCACTAAGGGGCACCTCCGTTGTCGCGCTCCCAGTGCCAGTCTGAGTGCCGCTCATGCACCGGGACGGTGTTGATGTAGAGGTCGCGCCAGCCCTCTGACTCCAGCCTCGCGAGGCATCCCGCAGCCTCTTCCTCAGTTGTGAACGCGCCCAACTGGTAGGAGCTGCCGTCCTGCTCGTTGATCTTTTCGACCATGTAGACGACGAACGGATTCCTGTACGCCGCGGGCAACCACATGACATAGGGGCGAAAGCTGCGTAGCACCAGGCGGCGAAGGCGGATGCGCACGCCAGAACCTTAGGTCGGCGGCGGTGCCTGTCGGATTCTTACCGTGGACATGCGGGCCGGCGTCGGGACGTCTCGCGCGGTGTCCCATAGGCCGCCTTCAGGGACAAGGAGCAAGACCGTCGTGGCGGTGTCAGCGGGAGGTGGACCTGCACCCGCCACCTGGTCCTGCTGCCGCACTGACCCGCGGCTGCTGGGTGCCTTCCGTCAGTCGCGGGGGGCGCTCGGCCGGCCGGCCGGAACGCGGTGCGCGGCGTCCTCGTCGACGGCCGGGGAGTCCAGCTCGGCCACGATGTTCGACTGCCCCCCGGCGGCGAGGGCGTCGGCCGACTCGAGCGCGACGTCCTTGCGGTGCTGGCGGTAGGAGTGCGTGACCGCCACCACCCAGATCGCGACGAGCGCGAGGTAGACGGCGGCGCGGACCGGCCCACTGGCGTCGATCCAGGTGCCCGTCATCAGGGACCGGCTGTTGGTCAGCACGATCAGGCCCCCGACCAGGGAACCCAGCATCCGCGGCGGGATGTGCCGGACGAGCCAGGCTGCGAGCGGCGCGGCGATGCTGCCGCCGATGAGCAGCGCGGCGACCCAGGTGAAGTCGATGCCCTGGGAGCCCAGCGCGAACAGGAATCCCAGGCTCGCCGCCAGCGCGACCAGGAACTCCGCGGTGCTGACCGAGCCGATGACCTTGCGCGGCTCCATGCGCCCGCTGGCCAGCAGGGCCGGCGTGCCGACCGGCCCCCAGCCGCCACCGCCGGTCGCGTCGACGAAACCGGCGACCAGGCCGAGCGGGCCGAGGAAGCGGGCTCGGACCGGCTTGCCGAGGTTCCGCCGGTCGATGCCGCGCAGGGTGAACCGGACCAGCAGGTAGACGCCCAGCGACAGCAGGATCAGCGACATCACCGGGGCGGCGACCGCGGTGGAGAGGTTCGACAGGACGGTCGCGCCGGCGAAGGCGCCGATCGCACCCGGGATCCCGATCTTGGCGACGACCCTCCAGTCGACGTTGCCGAACTTCCAGTGCGAGAGACCGGACGTCAGCGTCGTCCCGATCTCGGCGAGGTGGATCGTCGCCGAGGCGGCGGCCGGGTTGGTGCCGATGGCCAGCAGCAGCGTCGTCGAGGTGGCGCCATAGGCCATGCCGAGACTGCCGTCGACGAGCTGGGCACCCAGGCCGACGAGGGCGAGCAGGACGAGGGTCTTCACGGGGCTGGACTCCGGGTGATGCGGACCGCGGCGCTCGGACGGGGCGGCGCCTTCGCGGCAGGTCGAATGGGGTGCGCCTCGAGGCGCGGCAGGTCAGCAGCCCGGACAGGCGGCGGTGCAGACGCGCAGCAGATCGACGTGCAGGCGGCTCACCAGGAGCAGCGTCGTCGGTCGCGTCACGCCGATATGTCTACCAGACCGATGCGCTTATGGGGCATTGGCCGTCCAGCCAGTGGGATCAGGCGCGGAGCACGTCGTTGCGGATGGTCGCCCACGCCACCGCACCGCCCACCGCGAACAGCGCGGCGCACGCCACCATGGCCGCGCGGTACCCGTCGGTGAGGGCGGCCGGGTCCGCGTAGTCGGTGCCGGAGAGCCCGACGACGACGGGGAGGGCCGCCACGGTGAGCAGCTGGGCCGCGCGGGCCACCGCGTTGTTCACCCCGCTCGCGACACCGGCGAGCGCGTCCGGGGCGGCACCCAGCACGCTCGCGGTCAGCGGCGCGACGGTGAGCGCCATCCCGAGCCCCTGGAGCACGCTGCCCGGCAGCACCTCGACCCAGTACGGGGAGCCGCCGTCCACGCCGGCCAGGAGGAGGGTCCCGGCGGCCGCGGTCAGCGGCCCCGCGCTCATCGGCAGCCGCGGCCCGATCCGCTGCGCGAGCGCGCCGGCCCGCGGCGAGAGCACGGTGATCAGCAGGATGGTGGGCAGCATCGCCGCGCCGGCGGCGGTCGCGCCGTAGCCGAGCACCCCCTGCAGCTGCAGCACGATGAACAGCGAGCTGCCGCCGAGCGCGCCGTAGACGGCGAGGGTGGCGAGGTTGGCGCCGGTGAACTGCCGGTCGGCGAACAGCCGCGGCGGCAGCACGGGGGAGGACGTCCACCGCTCGCGGACGACGAACAGCGCCCCGGTGACCACCGCCGCGGCCGCGGAGAGCACCACGTCGGTGCCACCGCGTTCCCCGGCGGTGATGAGCGCGTAGGTCAGCGCGCCCAGGGCGACCGCCCCGAGCACCGCCCCGAGCACGTCGAAGCGCCCGTGCGGCCCGGGATCGCGGCTCTCCGGCACGTGCCGCCCGGCGACGGCGACGACGAACACGGCCAGCGGCACGTTGAGGAGGAAGACCAGCCGCCAGCTGGCCAGGTCGATCAGCGCGCCGCCCAGGAACGGGCCCACGAGTCCCGCGACGCCGGAGAGGGCGGACCAGACGCCGATCGCAGGCGCCCGGTCGGCCGGCCGGAAGGAGGACTGGATGAGGGCCAGGCTCCCCGGGGTCAGCAGCGCGCCGCCGATGCCCTGCAGTGCCCGGGCGGCGATCAGCTGGCCGGGTGTCTGCGCCAGCCCGCACAGCAGCGACGCCGCGGCGAACCAGGTGACGCCGATCAGGAAGACCCGGCGCCGGCCGTAGCGGTCACCCAGCGCCCCGCCCAGCAGGATCAGCGCGGCCAGCGGCAGGAGGTAGCCGTTGACGATCCACTGCAGGTCCGACAGCGAGGCGCCGAGCTCGCGGCCCAGCGTCGGCAGCGCCACCTGCACCGCGGTGGCGTCGAGGAACGCCATGCCCGAGGCGAGCACCGTGGCGGTGAGCAGCCACCGTCCCGGCGCCGTCCCCAGGGACACGCTGGACGGGGCGGAGCCCCCGACGGCGGTCACCGTGCGGACGCTAGCCGACCGCGAAGTCGGTGACGAAGAACGCCAGCGCGGCCACCGCCGCGGCCGCCGGCAGCGTGACCACCCAGGCGAGCACGATGTTGCCGGCCACGCCCCACCGGACGGCCGACAGCCGCCGCGTCGAGCCCACGCCCATGATCGAGGTCGTGGTGACGTGCGTGGTGGAGATGGGCACGCCGAAGACCGTCGCGGTCGTCACCATGACGCTGGAGGCCACCGTCTGCGCGGCGAAGCCCCCGGCGGGCGTGAGCTGGATGATCCGCCGTCCCATGGTCCGCATGATGCGGAAGCCGCCGGCGTAGGTGCCCGCGCTGATCGCCGCGGCGGCGGCGAGCACGACCCAGAAGGGCACCTCGAAGGTGTCGATCTCGCCGGCGGTGAACAGTGCCAGCGTGATGATGCCCATCGTCTTCTGGGCGTCCTGCATGCCGTGGCCCAGCGCCATGGTCGCGGAGCTGACGATCTGGGCGTAGCGGAAGTTGCGGTTGGCCCGGGAGACGTGCGCCCTCCGGAAGGTCCAGAGGAGGGCCAGCATGAACAGGTAGCCCAGCCCGAATCCGACCAGCGGCGAGACGATCATCGGGACGACGACGTTCTGCAGGACGCCCGTCCACTGCACCGAGTGGGCGGCGGCGAGCGCGGCTCCCACCAGCCCGCCGATGAGCGCGTGCGACGACGAGGACGGCAGCCCGTACCACCAGGTGATCATGTTCCAGGCGATCGCCCCGATCAGGGCGGCGAAGACGATCTCCAGGCCGTTGCCGCCCTCGGGCGGGTCGATGATCCCCGCGCCCACGGTCTTCGCGACCTCGGTGGAGATCAGCGCCCCGACCAGGTTCATCACGGCCGCGAGGGCCAGTGCCACGCGCGGGGTGAGCGCCTTGGTGGAGACCGCGACCGCGATGGCGTTGGCCGCGTCGTGGAAGCCGTTGGTGTAGTCGAAGGCGAGGGCGACCAGGACGATGACGAGCAGACCGATGAAGGCCGCATCCATCAGCGGAGATCCATGCGGGGTCAGGACTCCTTGACGGCGATCGTCTCGACCACGTTGGCGAGCTGCTCGAACGCGTCGGCCGCCTCCTCCAGCTGGTCGGCGACCTCCTTGAGCTTGAGGATCTCGAGCGCGTCGAACTCGCCGCTGTAGAGCCGGGAGAGCAGCCGCCGGTAGAGCTTGTCGGCCTCGTTCTCGATCCGGTTGACCTCGATCCAGTAGTCGGAGAGGTCCTTCAGCGTCCTCAGCCGCGGCATCGCCTCGGCGGTGACCTGCGCGCAGCGCTGCAGCAGCGCGACCTGCTGGCTCATCTCGGCCGGCAGCGTGCCCAGGCCGGTGAGGATCACCAGGTCGGCGGCGGCCTCGACGTAGTCCATGACGTCGTCAAGGTTGCTGGCCAGGGCGTAGACGTCCTCGCGGTCGAACGGCGTCACGAAGCTGGTGTTCAGGGCGCGGAAGATCGCGTGCGTCGCCTGGTCGCCGACGTGCTCCAGGTCGCGCAGCCGGACCGCCAGTTCCTCCCGGCGCGCGTGGTCGTGGACGAACTCGCCCAGGACGTCGGTCGCGACCACCAGGTTCTCCGCGGAGGCGGTGAACAGGGGGTAGAAGCCCGAGTCCCTGGGCGTCAGGCTGAAGCGCACGGGTTGGCTCCGTCTCGAGGTGGGCACCGGCCGCCGCCGCACGGGGCGGAGGCACGGCCGTCGGGCAGCATAGGTCGCCAGGACGTGGCCTCCCGGCCACCCGGCGGTCAGCTGTGAGCGATCTCGCCCTCGTCGTCGTCCTCGTCCACCCGCGCGAGGGAGTCGATCAGGTCGGCGCGGCCCCGCGCCACGCGGGAGCGGATGGTGCCCACCGGGCAGCCGACGACCTCCGCGGCCTCGGCGTAGGAGAGCCCGAGCAGCTGGGTCAGCGCGAACGCTTCGCGGCGGTCGGGTTCCATGCGGGCCAGCAGGTCCCTGACGCCGGCGCCCTCGCCGATCGGATCGGCACCCCCGGAGGCGGGCACCCCGGTCAGGTCGACGTCGTCCCGGGCGAGCGTCAGCCGCCGACGGCGCCGGCTGCGGACGGCGTCGGCGCAGACACGGCGGGCGATGCTGAGCAGCCAGGTGCGCACCGAGGAGCGGCCCTCGAACCGGTGCAGGGCGGCGAAGGCGCGCAGGTAGGTCTCCTGCGTCAGGTCGTCCGCCGAGCCCGGGTCCCCGAGCGCGGCGCACAGCCGCCAGACGTCGGACTGGGTGGCCCGCACCAGTGCTGCCGCGGCGAGCGGATCGCCGGCGACGGCGTCGGCCGCCACGGCCCCCAGCTCGTCCATGCCCCCATCCTCGCCCACCACCAGCGGGGTTCCGGGGCGCCGTGCACCCGTCCGGGTGTGACGGGCCTCTCGGGAACTCGTGGGAGGGGCGGAGCGACCATAGACGCATGCCGTGCTCTCCCTTCCGCGAGGCGATCTCCGCGCGCATGGACGGCGAGCCCCTCGGGATGCCTGCCCGTGCGCTCGAGGACCACCTCGGCAGCTGCCCGTCCTGCGCCACCTGGTCGGAGAACGCCGGGCGCACCACGCGCAGGGCGCGACTGGCCGCCGCTCCCGCGGTGCCCGATCTCACCGGCGCCGTCCTGGCCGCCCTGCCCCGGGAGCTGCCGGGCGCGGCCGTGGCCGCCCGGAGGCGGGTGGTCGACACCGGTCTCCGGCTGGCGCTGCTGGCCGTCGGCGTGGCCCAGGCCGGGATCGCCTGGCCCGTGCTCGTCTCGGGCGCCGGTGCGATGAGCGCGCCGGCGCACATGGCGCACGAGACCGGCGCCTGGAACCTCGCGGTCGCCGCGGCCTTCCTCGCCGTCGCAGCCGCCCCCCGGCTGGCGGCCGGTGCGCTGCCATTCCTGCTGTCCTTCGCCGCGCTGCTGGTGCCGGTGACGCTCGCCGACCTCGGCGCCGGTCACGTGCACGCCGACCGCGCGGCAGCCCACCTGCTCCTGGTCGCCGGCGTCGCGCTGGTGTCGGCGGGCGCCTTCCGGACACGGACGCGGCGCCGGCGGTGGCGGCTCGGGGTCGGTCAGCGGGTTCCCGCGTGACCGTGCTCCGCGGCCGTCGCGGGCTCTCCCTCCTCCTGCTGCTGACCGGGTGGCTGCTGGCCGGGGTCGTCCTCGCCGGCCCGGCCTCCGCCCACGCCGTCCTGGTCTCGACCACGCCCGGCGAGAGCGCCCGCCTGGACACCGCGCCCGCCGAGGTGACGCTGCGGTTCAGCGAAGGGGTGACGCTGGGCGCGGGGTACGCGCGGGTGCTGACGGCCGACGGGACGCGCGTCGACACCGACGAGGCCTCGGCGGACGGCGGCACCGTCACCATCCCGCTCGACCCCGAGCTGGCCGACGGCGGCTACCTGGTCACCTACCGCATCGTCTCCGCCGACTCGCACCCCATCCAGGGCGCCTGGTCCTTCGTCGTCGGCGACGGCGAGCTGGTGGCGGCCTCGGCAGTCGACGACTCCGCGGACCGGCTCGTGGAGGGCGCTCAGCAGCTGGTGCGCACGGTCGGCTTCGGCGGGATCGCCCTGGCCGTCGGAGTGCCCGTGCTGGTGCTCCTGTGCCTCCCGGGCGGCTGGTCGTCCCCGCGGCTGCGCGCGCTGAGCACCTGGGGTTCGGGAGCCGCGGCGGGAACCGCCGTGCTGGCGTTCCTCCTGCAGGGGCCGTACGCGGCCGGGTCGGGCTTCGCGTCGCTGCTCGACCCCGAGCTGCTCTCCGCCACCGCCGCCACCTCCACGGGGTGGGCACTGCTCGCCCGCGCCGCGCTGGCCGGTGCGCTGTTCGCCGCGCTCCGGCCGGTGTGGCGCCGCGGGAGCCGCCCGGAGCCGGCGGAGCTCGGGGCAGCCGGGGCCTCCGCCCTGGGGCTGGTCCTGGCCACGGCTGCGACCGGGCACGCGGTGGCCGGGCAGTGGCCGGTCCTGGCGGTGGGCACCACCGCCGTGCACGTCGCCGCCATGGCCGTGTGGCTGGGTGGGCTGGCGGCCCTCCTCCTGGTGGTGCTGCGCCCCTTCGACGAGGACCAGGACTTCGCCGCGGCCCTCCGCGCCTTCTCGCGGCTGGCGTTCGTCGCCGTGGCCGCGCTGGTCGTGACCGGGGTCCTGCAGACGGTGCGCGAGCTGGGCTCGCCGACGGCGCTGGTGGAGACCGTCTACGGCCGGCTGCTGATGGCCAAGCTGACCTTCTTCCTGATCGCCGTGGGCGCGGCCGGGGTCTCCCGGATCTGGGTGCAGCAGCGCCTCGGCGTCCGCCGTCCACCCGCCGGACGACGGAACCGCGTGCCCGCCTTCGCCGGGACGGCCTCCGGCGGGGCCGACCTCGCCGAGGACGAGTCGGTGGCGGCCCGGGACCGGCTCCAGACCGAGGGCGCCGTCGACCACCTGCCGTCGCTGCGCCGATCGCTGCTGGTGGAGGCCGTGCTGGGTGCGGCGATCGTGCTGGTCTCCGCGGTCCTGGTGGGCACGCCGCCCGGGCAGACGATCCAGGCCGATCCGGTCGACGTGACCGTGCCCTTGCAGGGCGCAGCCGGGGACGCCGGCAGCGTCCAGGTGACCGTGGCGCCGGCCCAGGCGGGCGCCAACGTGCTGCAGCTCTACCTCTACGACGACGAGGGCAGGGCCATCCAGCCCGAGCAGATCCGGGTGACCCTGGCCGAGGAGCAGCAGGAGATCGGTCCGCTCGACGTCGAGATCGCGGCCGCGGGGCCCGGCCGGTACGTCGCGCGGGAGATGACCGTCCCGACCGCCGGCACCTGGCGCCTGGCGGTCACCCTGCGCCTCGACGAGTTCACCGCCACCACGGCCACCACCACCTTCCCGGTGCGTTGACCGGGCCCGGAGGTCCCGCGCCCGGCGCGGCCGCCCGCCGTCGTACCGTGGCTGGCGTGAGCACCGTCGTCCTCCGCCGTGCCCGTTCCGGCCGAACCCCCCGCCGCCGGGCGCTCCCGGTGCTGCTGCTGGCCGCCGGCCTGGCCCTGTCCGGTTGCGGGGGTTCGTCCTCGGCCCAGGAGGCGGCTCCGGGGTCCGAGGACGGTCACGACCACTCCGACTCCCCGCCGGCGACGATGGAGGGACCGGAGGACGTCTACGCCGGCTTCGACCTGGCCGAGCCCTACCGGCGGCCGTCGTTCACGCTGACCGACTCCACCGGTGCGCCGTTCGACTTCAAGGCGCAGACGGCCGGCCGGCCGACGCTGCTGTTCTTCGGCTACACCGACTGTCCCGACATCTGCCCGACCACCATGGCCGACGTCGCGGTGGCGCTGCGCACCGTGGATCCCGCGATCGCCGAGCAGGTCCAGGTGGTGTTCGTGACCACGGACCCGGCGACGGACACCCCCGAGGTGCTGGGGGAGTACCTGGGCCGGTTCGACGCCGACCTGCCCGTCGGGTTCGTCGGGCTGACCGGCGACCAGGAGGCCATCGAGCAGGCCCAGCTCGCCGCCGGCGTGCCGCTGGCCGAGGACGACGGGCGGGCGCACTCGGCCCTGCTGCTGCTCTACGGCGCCGACGACGCCGCTCAGGTGGCCTTCGACGCGGAGAACACCTTCCGCGACATCGCCGACGACCTCGCGCTGGTCGTGAGCTGACCCGAGCGGCCCGGCTGGACGCGTAGCTCCGGTCGGCCGGGAGCACTCTCCCGGCCGGCCGGATCGCTCAGCCGACCTCGGCGATCGTGTTCCCGGCCCCCGGGAACAGCGAGTTGGCGCGCGCCAGGTCGGTCTCGAAGTCGACCTCGACGGCGCTGTACTGCGAGATGTCGACCGCGCGGACCCGCAGGCCCTCGGCCGCGATCGCGGTCTCGATACCGCGCTCGAAGTAGTCCTGGTCGCCGCAGCCGGCGAGGTGCTCGATCAGCGTGGCCTTGTCCGCCGAGGAGACGAAGTTGATGCCGACGGCCTCGCCCAGCCCGCCGACGACGGTCTTCGACAGGTCCTGCACGAAGCCGTCGGCGTCGAGGGTGTACTTGACCTCCTCGTCGGCGACGGTGTTCCTGTCCACGCACACGAAGCTCTGGTCGGCGGCGATGGCCGGCAGCGCCAGCTCGATCACCGCCGGGTCGAAGACCACGTCGCCGTTGAGCCACATGACGCCGCCCTCGCGGGTCGAGCTCAGCCCGCGCAGCAGGCTCTTCGACGTGTTGGTCTCGGCGAAGGCGGGGTTGTAGGCGAACAGCAGGTCCGGCGCGGCCTTCATGATCCGCTTGCTGCGGTAGCCGACGACGACGGTGATGCTCACGTCGTCGCCCAGGACCTCGCGCAGACCGTCGACCTGGCGCTGGAGGATGCTGCGGCCGTCCCGGAGCTGGGTCAGCGGCTTGGGGTCCGAACGGCCCAGCCGGGTGCCCATGCCGGCGGCCAGGATGATCACCTGGACCGACCGGGGCGTGGTGTGCCCGGAGGGGGTCCGCGGCGTGCGCGGCACCGTTGCCCGTCGCACGGGGTTGAGTACGCGGTCACCGTTGCGCACGGGCATCATCTCCCTCTGTCCTGCTGGTCTGCCCTCGCGCGGTCGCGGTCGGGTGGCTGAGATCGAGGACCCGCCGGGTCGCGGCGCCGTCCTCGGGGTGGATGACGGTGGTGCGGGAGCGCACGCGGCGCGCGGTGCGCGGGTCGCGCATCCGGTCGCCGACGGCGATCGTGCCGACCGGTTCCGTGCCGGTGGGGACCGGTGGCTCCGGGACGACGTCGTGCAGGTCGGAGCAGCAGCCGCTGGGCTGATGCCGGTCCCGGTGCACATCGTAGGTGACGAATGCCCGCGGAAGGCCGGCGACGGCGACGTCCCCTGACGTGGCCGTGGCCGACGGCCGATCCGGGGAGCGCACCGCCGTCTGTCGGAGCGGGCGGGTGGCCGGCCCTGGACCGCCCGGCGAGCAGGATCCGCGGGAGCCCGGAGCGGGGTGGGGGAGTGGCGCTGAACAGACCTGCGTCATCACGTCCTCCTTCGCATCCGCGGCACCGCGTCCAGTGGTCGATTCCGTTCCGTTCCGGTGCTGGAGAGCAGTACACGTGCGCGGAGGGCGACCGCGCAATGGCTCGGGCGCCGATGTGGCCGGGCCGGAACCGGAAGCACGGCGGACCGGGCCGCGCGGGGAGCCCACGCCGGAAGAAGGATCCTTGCCAGGAGGGGCACCTCCACACGCTCCGTCGCCCGGCCGGGTGTGACCCCGGACAACCTCTCGAATCACATCGATGTACGTCACGCCTGTGGTTGCTGGGGCGTGTGCGGCATCTCGCCCGGCGTGTCTCCGACGACGCGCCGTACGGCTGGTCACGAAGACGTCACGGAATGTTTCGATGGGGTCCGGCCACTTCCCCCGGCCGACGACTCCGCGAACGGGCAGGTGCATGCACGCAGGCAAGGGTTGCGACGCCCCGACCGACCTCCTGGTCGCGGTGGAGCCGTCCCGCCATCGCGCCGCGACCAGCCACTCCCGTCGGGCACCGCACTCTCGCCGGACGCCGCACTCGCGTCGTGCGCCACGCCCCCGGCCGACCCGGAAGCCCGGCGTCCTGCTCGGCGCGCTGCTCACCGGTGGCCTGGCCGCCGCCGCGCTCGGGTTCACCGGCACCGCCGGCGCCGCGTCGGAGAACACCTCCGTCCTCGCCGCCCAGCAGCAGCTCCTCGGCGCCGAGGAGCAGCTCGAGGTGCTGCCGCGGGCGTCGGTCACCGTCGCCGAGGCCGAGGCCCGGCTGCGGGAGGTCGCCGCGTCCCGGGCCTCCCGGGCCGAGGCGGCGGCGCAGGCCGAGGCCGCCGCAGCCGAGGCCGCAGCCGCCGCCGCGGAGGCCGCCCGGCCCAAGACGGTGATGCCGGTCGCCGGCGCCCGGCTCACCAGCGGCTACGGCAGCCGGTGGGGCACCTTCCACTACGGGATCGACCTCGCCGCGCCCATGCGCACCCCCGAGTACGCGGCGGCCGACGGGGTCGTGCTCCGCGCCGGGGCCGCCGGGGGCTTCGGGCTGGCCGTGTACATCCTCCACGACAACGGCGACGTGACCGTCTACGGCCACATGGACAAGATCCTGGTCGAGCCGGGCGACTACGTCGACGCCGGCGACACCATCGCGCTGCTGGGCAACCGCGGCCAGTCCACCGGGCCGCACCTGCACTTCGAGGTGCACAAGGGCGGTATCGACGGCAAGCGGATCGACCCGGTCCTCTGGCTGCGCGAGCGCGGCGTCGACATCTGAGGGATGACCGGCTCTCCCCCCACGCTCCGCGCGGCTCCGGGGGAGCCGGCCGTTCCCTAGGGTTCCCAGCTGTGAGCCGCGCGGCCGAGGAGACCAACCGCAGGCTGCTGCGGGCGCGGGACGCCATGGACCGCCGCTACGCCGAGCCGCTCGACGTGCCGTCGCTGGCCCGGATCGCCCACGTCTCCGAGGCACACTTCATCCGCACCTTCCGCGCCACCTTCGGCGAGACGCCGCACCGCTACCTGCAGCGGCGGCGCGTCGAGCGGGCCATGTTCCTGCTGCGCTCGACCGACCGCAGCGTCACCGACATCTGCATGGCGGTCGGCTTCTCCAGCCTCGGCACGTTCAGCCGGGTGTTCCGGGACGTCGTGGGGGAGCCGCCCAGCGTCCACCGGCGGCGCGGCCCGCTCCCACCCGCGCCGTCCTGCTTCGCGATGGCCTGGCTGCGACCGAGCAGTTTCGGAGAAGCATCCGGGGGCTGAGCTCTCCTAGCGTTCGGCGCATGCTCACCTCGATCACCATCACCCAGATCTACGTCCCCGACCAGGACCAGGCGCTCGACTTCTACGTCGGCATGCTCGGCTTCGAGGTCCAGACCGACATGGCGTTCGGGCCGATGCGGTTCCTCACCGTCGCCCTTCCCTCCCAGCCCGACCGCGCCGTCCTCCTGGAGAAGCCGGGACCACCGTCGATGAGCGAGGAGACCGCCGCCGAGGTGCGGACGGCGATCAGCAAGGGCGTGGCCGGCGGCCACCTCTTCTTCGCCTGCGACGACGCGTACCGGACCCACGCCGAGCTGAAGGCGAAGGGCGTGGAGATCACCGAGGAGCCGGTCGACCAGCCCTACGGCATCGACTTCGGCCTGCGCGACCCCTTCGGCAACCACATCCGCATCGCGCAGCTGAAGGGCGCCTGACACCGCAGCGGTGGTGGTGCCGCCGCGCACTGCGGCGTCGCCACCCCTGCGCGGCCCGACGCGCTCAGCCCTGTACAGTGGCTTCCGGTCCGCACGCACCACGCGGGCCGGTTCGGGGCTGTGGCGCAGCTGGTAGCGCACCACACTGGCAGTGTGGGGGTCAGGGGTTCGAGTCCCCTCAGCTCCACCCCGATGACCAGGCCGTTCTCCATCTGGAGGACGGCCTGAGTCGTCTCTGGTTGCAGTTCTGGTTGCAGTTTGCCCACCCTTACCTGGCAGCAGCAGGGCGCTCATGCGGTCGGCGGCCTCGCGGGCGAGTGCCGGCATGACGTGGCTGTAGATGTCCATCGTCGTGCGCATCTGGCTGTGGCCGAGCAGCTCCATGACCACCCTCGGGTGCACGTTCTCGCTCAACAGCAGGGTGGCGGCGGTGTGCCGGCCGTCGTGCAGCCGGACGTGCCGGACGCCGGCCGCCTGGAGCAACCGGGTCCAGTCGTCGCGGTCGGTCTTCTTGTCGATCGGCCGGCCGTTGGGCGCCGGCGTTGACCAGGTCCTCGTCGTGCCACTCGGAGCCGGCCAGCATCTGCTCGCCGAGCTGGACCGCCTTGTGCCGGTGCAGCTCGGCGGCGAGGGGGATCGGGAGGGCCAGGGTGCGCTGGCTGCGCCGGGTCTTGGGCTCCTCGTAGATCAGCTCGCCGCCGCGGACCCGGTGGATGCTGCGCCGGACCGTCAGCGTGCCGGTGAGCAGGTCGATGTCCTTCCACTGCAGGGCCAGGGCCTCGGACTGCCGCAGGCCGAGTGCGAGGGCCACCGTCCAGCGTGCGGAGTTGCGCACGTGTGCCGCGGCTCCCAGGACGGCGCGGGCCTCACCGAGGTCGAGGGCGGTGGCGAGGTCGCTCTGCCTCTGGGCGGGCGGATCGACCAGGCTGGCCACGTTGCGGGGGACGTGTCCGCGCTGGACGGCGACGGTGAGCGCGCGGGACAGGATGCGGTGGTGGCGTAGCACGGTGGCGGAGGAGTAGCCGGCGCCCAGGAGCGCGGTGTAGAGCTGGTCGAGGTGCTCGGGGCGCAGCCGGTCGAGCCGGTGCCGTCCGAGTCCGGGGACCAGGTGCTTGCGGACGGCGGACTCGTAGCTCTCCAGCGTCCGCTGCCGCACCCGGCGCGGGGCGATGGTGGTGAGCCAGTGCTCCAGCCAGTCGGCGACGGTCGGGGTGGAGACGGCGCTGAGCGTGCCGGCGTCACGCTTGCGCTCCAGGTCGCGGACCTTCGCCACGACCACGGCCCGGGTCTTGCCGGTGACGTGCCGGCGGTCGGCCTCGCCGGTGAGGGTGAAGCCAACGGAGACGTAGCCGTGCCAGCGCCCGTCGGCGTCCTGGTAGATCGTCGACTCGCCGTTCGACGCCCGTCCCGCCATCCGCTACCCCTTGGCGCTCTTACGGAGTGCCAGTTTCGCGGAACGCGCGGTCGAGCGGCGGGCGCGCTGTGGATTCACGCGGCGTCCGGCGAAGGCTGTGGACGGGACGAGGAGGCCTCGAGCCGGCGGACGTAGCGATCGAGTTCTGCCTGAGAGATCCGGCAGCTACGGCCGATGTGTACGGGACGCAGCTCCCCGCTCTTCATGAGCGCGTACACCGTCGTGCGGCCGACGCGGAGGACCTTCGACGCCTCCTCGGGCGTGAGGAGGAGCCGACCGGCGGCCATGACGTCGCGGAGCGGCTGCGGATCACTCATGTCGAAATCTCCTGAATCATTTGCTGCCTACGGACGTTGCTGTACGACGGTGGGGGAGCGGGCTGCAGGGCGTCCCCAGTGCGTCTCCAGCCGGGGATTGCGGCCGTTGCCGTGGGCGACCGGAGGCTTGAGCGGTGGCGTCGTGCCAACTGGAGAACTACTGGACCCGCAAGCTCAGCGGACGTCGAAGGCGCCCGTGAGGTGGGCGCGTCTCCGGTATGCCTCCAGCACGGGCTGAAGGGCCCGCGCCACGGCGGGTAGGTCGCGGTCGTAGATCCGCCCGTCGTTCAGCTGGCCGGTGAGCTCGTCGAGCAGCCTGGGCCAGTCACGGCGGGTGGGCATGAGAGGCACCTGGATCTCGACGCGCCGCTCGACGACCTCCACCGCGGACAATCCGGAGGCCGCGGCCCGGGCCTGTTCCCAGGCGCGGTGCCGGCAGGTGGCCGAGCACCACTTGGGGATAGGTCCCCGTCGTCCCGGCGTGATGGGTCCGCCGCACCACCCGCAGACCGTCGCTGCGGCCCGTTGTTCGGGACCGTGGAGGTCCGCTGCGCCCGGGTCTGAGGGACTCTTCGGCGTCGTCCGCTGAGCTTGCTGACGCCGTTGTCGCTCTCGGTCCCGCCGCCGCGCTCGGTCGTCGGGGGTGCCGCTGGTTCCCATGCCGTCAGGCTCCGGACGAGTCTCCAGAAAACCCGTCACCACGAGTCAGCCGACCCAAGGCGCATGACGGTGATGTGTGGTGATCTTGGACTCTCCATGGCTGGATCGGCTCCGACCGCTCCGCGTCTGCGGGTCGAGAGCGATGCCTCGCAGAAGGGCCGGCTCAAGCTTGGCGGTGTCCCTGAGGGCGGCTTTGGGGACAGGCGAGATCCCACCCGTAGCGGACCAGCACAGGCATGCACTGCATCGGTGGTGTGCCTCGCCAGCGGCGCCATCCTCGCGCACCACCACGGCTTAGTCCGCTCGGGCGCCAGCCACCGACGCCTTGCGCGAGAGGATGCCCCGCAGTACCTCCTGCACCCGCCGGTCCCGCAAGTCGCTCCACCCCCGCCGCCCGTCGTGCAGATGCGGACGACAGTGTCGACTGTCAGCGGCCCAGCGTCGGCGAGCGCGTCGACGCTGAGCTCCTCCGAACCCCCAGGGTCGACAGAAATTTCGCCCGGCCGCCGGGGCTCCCCGCCCCGACGCACAGCAGGACAAGACCGGGTGGTCGGTGATCGACACCAAGTGCGCGTCCCGCAGCACCCCGATGCACCTCATCCGGCGGCTGCGTTCCGGTCGCGCCCCGGGCCACCATGATTCAGTCCGAGCCCGCGAGCCAGACGGTACGTCTGTCATACGGCTAGTGGAAGATGGAGATGCTGCGGACGGGCATCTCGCTGGCCGTCTCGATGCGTCGTGCGTAGCACTAGGTTCCGGCAAGCCGGTCGAGGCAACGGAGGGTGCAGGTTGAGCGCCGAGGTGGTGGACCTCATCGACAACGTGGACCTGACGACGACCCTGCTGTCGAACCCGCTGTACTGGCGTATTCGGGCTGTCGAGCATGTCACGCTCGAGAGCGGAAGCAGTTGTCTAAGAAGTAGATCACTTCAGGTCGCCCCGTTGCGCGATTTGGTGACCACTGTAGTGGACGTTGGGTCGGCGAAGAATGCTTGGCTCGTGCTGAACGTGGCACCCATGCCTCGTGGGCCGCTTCTTGACTTCGATGTGTCAGGACCAGAGGGAGACGCATTTCTCCTACCAAGGCTTGAGATCGCTAACCGCGAAGCGGCCTTCATTCGCCACGTTTCCCAGTCGGCTGGCGTCCCTGTCACCCCTCTCCTTGAGGCGTTACTTCGATCGACTCTCGGCTTCTCGCAGGCCTATGGATTACAGTCGACACACGCCGAACCCCTGCGCCGTTTTCTCGAAGACGGAACTGGGCAGTCGCCACCGGATTCAATACTTGAGTCAATCGTAGGGGTCGGCGAACAGTGTCACCGTATGCTGCAGTCACGGGCGGATGTAGCCGTGTCCGTAAACGCAACGCAACAGCCAGGCCTAGCCATCCCTGACTTGCTGAGCAGTGGACATATTGAGAACTGGTCAGATGCCCGTGATCTTCTGATGCATTATCAAGAGTGGCTAGCATCACTGTCCGCCCAGGCCAATATCGACCAGCCGAATAGCTTTGACGATGTGCTCAACTCACTCGCCGACTATGGGGCCCATTACGACATGATGGTCGCCTGTGAGGTACCGCTCGATGCACCGTTTATGATCAGGTTCAAAGAGAGAAGAGACGTAAACTTCGCCATTTGGACGGGCAGGGCCACCCAGAGCTTGGTCGTGGCCGACGCGCAAAGTAATCACGTCGCCCTGAGCGTGGTCGACCCCAACGTCCGGATCGTAAGCGCACAGGCCCTGGCCCCGGACGGTCTACCGGCGTTCGGCGCTTTTGCTGCACGTGCGTCACAGCAAGTCTATGCATTCTATGCCAGCAGTGAAGATAGAGAATATCGCGTGGACCTCAGTTTTAGGCTCGCGCCGCTGTTTCGTTTGCAACTTGTACCCTATCTTGTCGCCCTCCTCCTCTTGTTGCTTGGTGTCGGGCTCTTCAGAGAAGATTCTCTGACTCTCAGGGACGCGGCCCTTGCTGTTGGCCCGGCAGCATTAGCTGCGTCCATCCTGCTTGCTCGAGAGCCCTCAACTTTGGGTTCTCGGCTCCGCGTCGCGAGTTCCTCGGCCGTCTTTGCGGCTCTTGTATTTGTCGTAGTGGTGGCGGCATGGAAATACATCCAATCGGCCTAGGCGAGATTCCGTGTAGCTGTACCCGCCGAATGATGGACGGAGAGAACGTGGCCAAGAACACCGGCAAGGGGTCAAGGGTCGGAGCGGTCGCCGGAAGGTCTCAGATGAAGACAGCGTCCGGAACCTGGGTCAAGCGTGACACAACGACGGGCAAGTTTGTCGCTGCCAAGAAGTCCGGGGGCAGCTTTAAAGGTGTCCGTAAAGAATCCAACGGGAAATGACCGATAGCAACCCGGACGCCCTGCGGCTTTACGCCTTTGATCGGTGATTCTGCAGCTCGGGCCAGTACACCGGGGTACAGCCGTGGCCGTCAACGGCTTCGCAGCTGCGCCGGCACAACGGCGTTGCGATCGCGTCAGACGGATCTGGCGATGATCGGGACGGGCTGAGCAGTCAGGTTGGAACTGTCCCTAAGTGCGCCGCTCAGGGACGCCGGCCGTGCTCGCCGAAAGGGCGGCTTTCAGGACACGCCAGCAGCAGTCGGGGTCTAGCCTGCGGCGCGCTCGAACTGGATAAGGACTTCGGTTGGCCAGCGATCGTCATCGGAGCGGACCGTGAACCTGTCGGACCCCGGTGCGACAGCGATCTGAATGGGTTCCTCCCACGACGAAGTCCTGGCGATGACCTGACCAGACGGAGCGGCGAAGACCCCCGTCGCCAGTAGCTCTGGCGTCCGGAGCGTTTGGGTGGACTCGTCGAACACGATGTGCAGGTGGACGTCACCTTCTGCTTCCGGAAGTCCCCGGACGATAATCGTGCTGAGGTCGCGAAGACCACCTGAGCCGACGGATCGAACTCGGACGTGTCTTCGTCAGCGCCATCGTCGTACAGATACACGTGTGACCATTCGAGTCCATACGTCCCGTCTGCGATCGGCATGCCAGCCGCTCCCATCAGGAGATCGAGACGCAGTAATTTCGGCGTCCACCGGTCAGGAGCCTGAGATGGCGTCAAGCCGAAGTATCGGCCAGAGCAGCGCCTGCTCCACCGGAGCGCACCGACGCGCCGGGTCGCGCATCCGCCGGCCGCTCAGGGACACGTTGGCTCGTCGTCAAGGGGCGCCACCTGCACCAGACACTCTCAGCCCGAAACGCGAAAGCGTCTTCGGCTCTGGGGAGCGCTAGCCTGCCGCTGTGTACCAAGCGGTCCTGCTGGACGTCTACGGGACCCTGGTACACGAAGACGATGCGGTGCTCGGGCCCATCTGCGAGTGGATTGCGAAACGGGCTCAGGTCCAGACATCAGTAGTCGCTGAGCTGTGGTGGCGACTCTTTCGGCAAGCCAACGAGGAGTCGCACGGCAAGACCTTCCGCCTGCAAGCCGACTTGAGCAGAGAAGCACTCGCCGCGACCTTGCGGCAGCTCGGGGTGGCCGCTGACGCGGATCAGCTCTGCCAAGCTCAGTTCGAGTTCTGGCGGCGACCTCCGATCTTCTCGGACAGTCTTCCCTTCCTGCACCAGGTCGGTGTACCTGTCTGCCTGGTTTCCAACATCGACCGCGACCACCTGAACGCCGCCGTGACGCACCACGATGTCGAGGTCGCCGCCGTCGTCACGAGCCAGGACGCGCGGGCGTACAAGCCCCGGCCTGAGCCCTTCGAACTCGCCTTGAAGGCACTCGGCGTGATGCCACGTGACGTCCTACATGTCGGCGACTCGCTCACGGCCGACGTAGCCGGCGCCGCGGCGCTGGGCATCGAGTCCGCGTGGATCAACCGGTCCGGTCGTCCGCTCGTCGCGGGACCTGCGCCGACCCATACCGCCAACAAGCTCACCGAACTGCTGCCGATGCTGCAGGTTTGATGCTTCGGCTATGGCTGTCCCGGAGTGGGCCGCTCACGGGCAGTTGAAGACTCTGAGCCGGTAGCGGGGCAACCTGCCTATCCGTCGCAACGAGTCCCGGCTCCCCAGATGCAAGACGTGTGTGGGACTTGATCTTGCTCAATCTCCAGTTGCGATGAGGAGCAGGATGGCCCGGTGGAGCACAGCATCAGGATCAACGTGGAGGCCCCGGTCGAGCAGGTCTGGGAGGTGCTGGGCGAGGTCGAGCGGTGGCCGGCCCGGCGTGACCTAAAGACCCGGCCTATGGAGCAGCTCAAGCCCGAGGTGTTCGAAAACCCAAAGATGCGGTTGGTCCACGACATGGTGGAGTGGTCGACGGACATCAGCGTCCTCGGGGCGGCCCCCCGGACGTTGGCGACGGAGACCATCCAGTTCCGCTGTGAGGGCAAGCAGGTGTCCCTCGGCGGGGACACGACGACCTGGGTCCATCCGGAACTCTTCCTCGGGCCGTCGCTCTACGAGCCTCGGGCACCCCGCCAGGGCTGAGGTGCCCGGCGGTCGAACCGGCGGGCCACCCAACCCAGAAAGGCCCCGCCCTCGGATCTGGAGGACGGGACCTTCTTGACCTCCCGCTCGCATCAGCTGAGTCCGAGGCTCTGTAGGGCATGGTGGACGAGGGCGACGACCCCCTCACCCATCGCGGCCCCGGTGCCCGAGACGGCGACGTCCCTGGCCTTCTCCAGCGCCCGGCGGACGGCGTTCCTCTCCACGGTCGGCTGGTCGACGGCCTGGCGCAGCTCGGCGACGGTCTGCTCGGCCTGGACCTTCTGCTGGGCGTCTAGGCCCAGTGCTCCGAGGCGGAGGAGCCCCTCCAGGTTGTCCGCCACGGCCGCCACCTGGCGACGGTTGTCCTCGGTCATCGTCACGGTGACGGTCTGAACGGCGCCGGGGCTGTTCGCCGCGATGGCGGCGCCGGGAGAGCTGGTCACGTTGAAGTAGTTGACGGTGGCGGGGGCGCTGGGTGCCGTCGGAATGTTGGCGGCGGCCGGAAAGAAGTCGTTGACAGACCGGCCGGACTCCACCGCCCGCTCGCCGTCCGTCGTGATTCTCAGACCAGCAAGGGCACCGCTGAGGACCGGCGTACCCGTGATGAAGCGCTCATCCCTGAGCCACTTAGTGGCGGCGTCGACCTCCTCGACGGTGAATTCGTGGCCGTAGTAGGTGCCAAACTGGCTAACCCCGAAGTCGTTGAGGCTGGGGTGACGGTTGCCTCGCAGCGTGCAATCGTGCAGCCAGGCCAATAAGGCATCGCGAGCGGCCTTCCGCCGACCGAGTAGGTCGCCGCGCTCGGCCCGCACCTTCTCGATGAGTTCCAGTCCAGTCAGGCTGACGTCACAGACGTAGTGGATCTGGGAGTCGCCGGCAATCCATTCGTCCCAACCGGACCCGTTTTTCAGGTTTATCAGGCCCTCGTGTGCCAGCGCTTTCAAGTGTCCGGCAATGGATTTCGTCGTGTCCTCGTCTTGGCCGTCGAGGAGAGGTTTCATGTCCACGACGACGTCCGGCGTCGTCCCACCATTGTCGGCAATCCAGTCGAGAAGCCGGAGCCGGGACTGCACCGGGGTCGTGAGGTTGTAGCCGCGCGTGAGATTCACGTCGCCAACAGTAAGGCGGAGTACTGACAGGAGGTGGCGACGCTCTGGCGCTTCGCGGGGGTGCTGCGGGGACCTGTGAGGCGCCTGGCCGCTGCTACCGGAGGCCGACCAGGCCAAACGCTCGTCGCGGGCAACTTACATGGAGGTCATGGACCGGCTGGCGGTGAAGGGGCGGTCACCCAGCCCGTGGATGAAGCTGCCGACCTGGGCACGGACGGGCAGCTCTCCCGGGCGGCCCGGCGACGGCCAGGGCATGAGGTGTGTCGGCTCGCGATCTAGGCGAGAATTGATGTAAGCGCTGGCGCTCGACGGCTCGTCACAGCCCGTTGGCTCGGACATGCGGTTGCCCTTGTCCCCTGTCAGCGCCGCTCGATACCTCGCCTTGGCCAGCGTTGCGGTGCCGACTTGTCGGGGGGCGCGCATAGGGTCGCTGCGTGTAGCCCCGCCGGGACCGTCCGTGGACTCGGCAGCACCTCCGTCGGCTACCTGGGAGGGCGAGCAGCCTGATGTCGGTCCGGTCCCTGTTGATGACCAGGGGTGTACGCGCCTGGCGCCGTCCGCTCCAGGCTGAGCGACTCACCGAGGGGAGCGCTCGCTGATGGCGCGGCTGACGCTGCCGCAGCTGGAGCGGCACCTCTTCGCGGCGGCCGACGTACTGCGGGGCTCGATGGAGGCCTCCGCGTACAAGGAATACATCTTCGGCATGCTGTTCCTGAAGTACGCCTCGGACCAGTTCGAGGACGAGCAGCAGCAGGTGATCGCCGAGCAGCTGGCCCGGGGGCGCTCGCAGGCCGAGGCCGAACAGCGGGCCGAATCGCCGTCGTTCTACAAGACTTTCTACGTCCCTGCCCGCGCGCGGTGGGCGCAGATTCGCGATCACGCACACCACGGCGTCGGCAGCGGGCTCAACAAGGCGCTTCAAGCGCTGGAGCATGAGAACCGGGCGCTGGACGGCGTCCTGCAGCACATCGACTTCACCCGCAAGGTCGGGCAGTCGTCAATGTCGGACAAGAAGCTGCGCGAACTGATCATGCACTTCAACAAGGTCCCACTGCGCCAGAAGGACTTCGAGTTCCCGGACCTGTTGGGTGCCGCCTACGAGTACCTGATCCGCGACTTCGCCGACTCGGCCGGCAAGAAGGGCGGCGAGTTCTACACGCCCCGCGACGTCGTGCGGCTCATGGTTCAGATTGCCGATCCGCACGAGGGCATGAGCGTCTACGACCCCTGCACGGGCTCGGGCGGCATGCTGATCCTTTCCAAGGAGTACGTCGAAGAGAACGGTGGCCACGGGCGCAACCTCGCCCTCGCCGGCCAGGAGCGCGACGGCAGCGTCTGGGCCATCTCCAAGATGAACATGCTCTTGCACGGCATTCCGGACGCCGACCTGCGCAACAACGACGACGGAACCCTGGAGGACCCGGCGCACATCAGCGGGGGAGAGCTCCAGCGGTTCGACCGTGTGATCACCAACCCGCCGTTCTCCATGAACTACTCCGCCGACGGAATTCCGTTCCCAGAGCGGTTCCGCTACGGCTACACGCCCGAAAAGGGCAAGAAGGCCGACCTGATGTTCGTCCAGCACATGCTGGCGGTCACGCGGCCGGGCGGCATGGTCACGACGGTCATGCCGCACGGGGTGCTCTTCCGCGGCGGCGACGAAGGCAGAATCCGCACGGGCTTCCTCAATGACGACATGGTTGAGGCGGTGATCGGCCTCGGCCCTCAGCTCTTCTACGGCACGGGCATCCCGGCCTGCATCCTGGTGCTGCGCCCCGCCGGGTCCAAGCCTGCCGAGCGCGAGGACAAGGTGCTCCTCATTAACGCCGACCGCGACTACCGCGAAGGCAGAGCGCAGAACTACCTCGAGCCCGAGCACGTCGAGAAGATCGTCTCCGCCTTCCGCGCTTTCGAGGAAGTCCCAGGCTTCGCTCGCGTGGTCAGTCGCCAGGAGCTGGCTAAGAACGACGACAACCTCAACATCCGTCGTTACGTCGACACCACGCCCGAGCCTGAGCCGCAGGACGTCCGAGCGCACATGTACGGCGGCATCCCGGTCCGCGAGGTTGAGGCCAAGGCCGACCTGTTCGCCGCGCATGGCATGAAGCCGGAGCACCTGCTCGTCCCCAAGACAGACGGCTACCTGCAGTACGCCGACTCGGTGGCCGAGCGGAGCGACCTGCGTCGCCTCGTCGAAGGCGACTCGGGTGTCGTCGCCGCCGAAGCGTTTGTGCAGGCGGCGATCGAGCGGTGGTGGAGGTACGAGGATCCGCGCTTCGACAAACTGGAGACCGTCGCGGATCTTGTTGACCTCCGTAAGGAGCTGATCGGAACGTTCCGGTCGGCCCTGCAGGCGACGCCTCTTCTCGATCGCTTCGCAGTCAGCGGCATCGTCGCCTCCTGGTGGGGTGCCAGCCTGCCCGACCTCAAGACGCTCGCAACCCTCGGCTACAAGGGGCTCGTCGAAGCCTGGGTGACGACGGTGCTCGATGCGTTGGATCAGGAGAAGGCCGCGGTCGACCCACTGGAACACAAGGTGGCCAAGTCGCTGCTACCTGAGTATCTAGACCAGCTCGCCGCGCTGGAGGCCGAGGTGGCGGAGTGGGACAGCACCATTAAGGCTGCCGGCGCGTCAGATGACGATGACGATGCCGAGCCCCTCGAGGAGGTGCTCTCGCCAGCCGAACTCAAGAAGTTGAAGAGCAAGCTGACGGCCATCAAGAAGCAGCTCAAGACCGAGAAGGCCGCCTTCGCGGATCGGCTAGCGGCAGCCAGTACTGCCCTCGACGACACGTCGGCTCAGCACATGGTGCTCGGTGCATTCAAGCATGATCTGCTGGCCGAGGCCAACGACCGAATCACCAGACATAGACGAGCGGTGATCTCGGCGTTCGAGACTTGGTGGGACAAGTACCAGACGCCGCTCTCGGTGCTGGAAGCAGAGCGCGACAGTGCCGCAGCGACCCTGGCCGGACTCCTTAAGGAGTTGGGCTATGAGTGATGATCGCGGGGATGTCGCGCCCCTAGCAGGGTTTGTTTCAAAGGTCATAGGAGGCGGAACGCCGGCGCGTTCTGTGGCCAGCAATTGGACCGGGCCGATTCCTTGGGCATCGGTAAAAGATCTTGTCCAGGATAATCTAGTCCTCAAGGACACTCAAGAGCACATTTCGACACGTGCACTGCGGGTATCAGCGTCGAATCTGATTCCGGCTGGCATTCCAGTCGTATGCACGAGAATGGCGGTTGGCCGAGTCGCTATACCGACAGTCGATATAGCGATAAATCAAGACCTAAAGGCTTTGTTCCCTGCGTACGACGTCGACTCTAGGTATCTTCTCCACGGCATTCATTTTTTACAGCCCAGACTTGAGGCGGTGGCAACGGGTTCAACCGTTAAGGGTCTTCAGGTCCGCGATCTCCTCACCTTTCGGCTGCACAAACCGGAAATCGGCGAGCAGCAGCGGGTGGCTCGCGTGCTCGACTTGCTTGACGACAATATTCGCACTTCCAGCAGAATCGTGACGAAACTCGAGTCGGTCCAGCTTGGGCTTATGCGATCTCTCCTGGGGACGCGTGTCGACGATGCGTCAGCGGTTCACGAGGAGCATGGCGTTCCTGTGCCGGTTGGTTGGCGCTCGGCATCGCTAGCTCAACTCGTCGGGGCCCCGATTACATACGGCATCGTCCAGGCGGGGCCGCACGTTCCCGGTGGCGTCCCCTACGTCCGCACGGGAGACATGGGCGGTGACAAGCTCTCCGTGGACGGCATGCTTCGTACGAGCCGTCGCATAGCTAATGACTACGCCCGTTCAACCGTTCGTACGGGCGAGCTGGTTTGCGCCATCCGTGCAACGGTCGGAAAAGTCCTTCCGGTTCCGCCGGAGCTGGATGGGGCTAACTTGACTCAGGGGACGGCACGTATTGTGCCCGGTCCTGGAATCGACCCCCGTTTTCTGTACTGGGAGATGAGAGCGGAGCGTGTGCAAGACCAGATTGCCCTGGCGATCAAGGGGACGACCTTCTTCGAGATAACGCTGGCGTCATTGCGTCAGGTGCAGATCGCAATGCCGAGCTTGTCTGTGCAGCGCCAGATCGCTGGCGCTCTGGACGCCGGCGAAACTCTCATCCGTCGGGAAAGCGATCTACAGGCGCATCTTCGTGCGCTCAGGACTGGTCTTATGGACGACCTACTGACAGGTCGTGTCCGCGTAGCGGCCGAGATCGCGTCATGAGCACCGGGTCCGAGTACACGGAAGTCGAGAAGCCCCTGCTGGATCAGTTGGCTGGTCTCGGCTGGGCGAGCATCGAGGGTTCCAAGTCGGACCCGTCGATGACTGAGCGCGACTCGTTCCGACGATCGCTGCTGGAGGATCGGTTACGAGCAGCTCTCCTCAAGATCAACCCAGGTTCTGACGGCTCGCCATGGCTCGACGAGTCGCGGCTCTCCGAGGCCGTCTCATCCCTGACGCGCTCTGAAGTAGGCCAGCTCATCGAGCTCAACGAGCGGATGACGGAGCGTCTTCTGGAGGGGGTGTCGGTCGCTGGGCTTCTCGACTGGGACCAGGGACGAACGCAGCGGATCAGGTTTATCGACTTCGACGAGCCCGCCAACAACGACTTCCTGGTCATCAGCCAATTTCGGGTGGACGAACCTGGTGGTCAGTCCAAGAAGTTCGTTGTTCCAGACGTGGTGCTCTTCGTCAATGGCATCCCGCTCGTGGTGATCGAGTGCAAGAGCCCCTACGTCACCGACCCCATGGCCGAGGGGATCAACCAGCTCCGCCGTTACGCCAACCAGCGCGACCTGGGCGCACCTGAGGGCAACGAGCAACTCTTCTGGACCAACCAGTTCGTCGTCTCGACCTATGGGGACAAAGCGCGGGTCGGCACCTTCACGGCCGGTGCCGAGCACTACTTGGAGTGGCTAGACGCCGCCCCCATGTCGCGTGACGATATTGCCCAGTCGCTTGGCAAGTCAGTGTCGCAGCTGTCGAGTCAGGAGCTGCTGGTCGCCGGCATGCTCAGTCCCGCGAATCTGCTAGAGATCGTTCGGCACTTCACGCTGTTCGCCGAGGCCGGCGGCAAGCGCGTCAAGATCGTGGCGCGGTATCAGCAGTACCGCGCGGTCGGCCGGGCGCTGCGGCGACTCCGTACAGGCAAGACCAGGCAGCAGGACGGTGAGAGTGACCGCCGCGGCGGTCTAATCTGGCACACCCAGGGCTCCGGGAAGTCGCTCACCATGGTCTTTCTCGTCCGGGCGATGCGCTCGGATCCGGTGCTGCGTGCCTTCAAGGTCGTGGTCGTCACCGACCGTATTGACCTGGAAAGGCAGCTCGCGGAAACCGCGAAGCTCTCGGGCGAGGGCGTGGAGCGCGCCCGGAAGGCGAGCAAGCTCCGCAAGGTGCTGGCCGACAAGGGGCCGGCCCTGGTGTTCGCGATGATCCAGAAGTACCGCGACACCGACGCCCGGCAGGCCGATGGCACGGATGTCCAGCTCGCCGACGACGAGTCGCAGGAGTCCTTCGGTGTCCTGAACACCGACGAGACCATCGTGATCCTGGTCGACGAGGCGCACCGTTCCCAGACGTCGACCCTGCACGCCAACCTCATGGCCGCGCTGCCCAACGCTGCCAAGATCGGCTTCACCGGTACGCCGATCATGCGCGAGGGCAAGAAGCGCACCACAGCGATCTTCGGCGAGTTCATCGACAAGTACACGATCCGTCAGGCCGAGAGCGACGGCGCCGTCGTCCCGATCTTCTACGAAGGCCGCACGGCGAAGGGAGCCGTGGCCGGCGGCAGCGACCTCGATGAACTGTTCGAGGACATGTTCGACGAGCACACACCTGACGAGCTGGAGAAGCTCAAGGCCCGGTACGCCACGACGGGCGCGGTCTTGGAAGCGCCGAAGCTGATCGCAGCCAAGGCCCGATCCATGCTGTGGCACTACGTCTCCACCGTCCTGCCAGGCGGCTTCAAGGCCCAGCTCGCCGCGACCAGCCGCCTGGCGACCGTGCGGTACCGCACCGCACTGCTGGCGGCCCGTGACGACCTCTTCGGTCAGATCAGTGCGCTACCCGACCATCTCGTGGCCGGAGCGTCCGACGGCAGCGTGCATATCGACGCGCTCGACCGCCGCACGCAGGTGCTGGTGCGGGCGTTGCCTTATCTTCCGCTCATCCGCGACCTCAACTTCATCCCGGTGATCTCCGGCAGCCACAACGACGACCCGACGTGGGCGCAGTGGACGGACAAGGCACGCCAGGACGCCGTCATCGCCGACTTTAAGAAGCCGCTCGGGCCGGCGGGGGAGCAGACCAGTCCCATTGCCTTCCTGATCGTGCGGACCATGCTGCTGACTGGGTTCGACGCCCCGGTCGAGCAGGCGCTCTATCTCGACCGCTTCATCCAGGACGCCGAACTGCTGCAAGCCATCGCCCGCGTCAACCGGACGGCTCCCGGTAAGCAGGCCGGGCTCCTCGTCGACTACTTCGGAGTTGGTGCCCACCTGCAGCGGGCCCTGCAGGCGTACGCGCCGGAGGACGCCGAGGACGCGGTCGGCGCGCTAGCGTCCATCAAGGACGAAGTGCCAAAGCTGCGGGACCGTCATCATCGCGTGGTCGCCGTCTTCGCCCAGGCCGGCATCGAGACCTTTGATGAGGACGAGGACATCGAAGCCTGCGTCGAGGTGCTCGCCGATGAGGCCTTGCGCGCCCGCTTCGGCGTGCTGCTCAAGCAGTTCCTCAGCACCCTCGACACCGTCCTCCCGCGGCCGGAGGCGCTGCCCTTCGTACCCGACGCCAAGCGGTTCGGGGTCATCCAGAAGGTTGCGCGCCGCCGCTACCGCGACGACGGACTTGGCGACTTCGACCCGTCCCTCTACGGCGAGAAGGTGCGCGCGCTCATCGATGAGCACGTCACCGCCCTGGACATCGCCACCAAGATCCCTCCGGTGTCGGTGACCGATCCGGACTTTCTCGCCAAGGTCAAGGGCCTCACGTCAGCCAAGGCTAAGGCGTCGGAGATGGAACACGCCCTGCGGTTCCACATCAGGAAGAATTTCGACGAGGACCCGGCCCGCTACACGAAGCTTTCCGAGCGGCTTGACGAGATCCTCAAGGGGCTCACGGGCAAGTGGGATGAGCTCACGCTCGCGCTGGAAGAGCTGCTCAAAGACGCCACTGACGAGGTCGATAAGGATGCCGTCCACCACGACCCGCTGGTGGCTCGCTTTTACGGCCTGCTGGAGGCCGAGTTCGCGACCGGCGCCGATCTACCCGACGAAGTCCGGGTCGATCTCGGCTACCTGTCCGAGCGGATTGTGGTCGAGATAGTTGACCACGCCGGCATCGTTCGGTTTTGGCATAACCCGCATGCGCAGGACGACCTGCGTAAGGAACTGATCCACACCCTCGACGACCGCGATCTGTTCCCGTTCGAGGAGCAGGCCGCTATCGCGGACCGCCTGATGGAGCTGGCCAAGGCCAATCAGGCATTGATCGCCGAGCGCGTAGGGGGAGGGAGAGCCTCGTGAAGGCGCTGGTCGTCCACCTCGATGGCATCCGTGTCCCGGTTGAGACCACCGGGAGTAGCCGCAAGGCCCGGCTCACGATTGAGGCAGACGGCTCGCTCCGCTTGCTGGCCGCCAGCGACGTGGCCCCCGATGAGCTCGAGCAGTTCCTGATCTCCAAGCGGGCCTGGGTGTACCGCAAGCTCTCCGAGAAGGAGGCCCTCCCACACGAGCCGGTCACCAAGGAGATGGTGGACGGAGAGGGCTTCTCCTACCTCGGCCGCAGCCATCGACTGCAGCTTTCAGACGACGCGACCGGCGTCCGGCTGGAGCGCGGACGACTGGTGCTTCCGCGATCGAGAGCCGACGCGGGGGCTGAGCCGATCATCGAGTGGTACCGGCGGCGCGGGGAGGCCTGGCTCAAGCCGCGCACCCGGTCGTGGGCCGAACGGCTCCGCATCGAGCCGGAGGCCATCTCGGTGGCCGATCTCGGGCACAAGTGGGGGAGCGCGTCCGCTCACGGGCGTGTGCGGCTGCACTGGGCCACCTTTCAGCTCGCGCCGGCTCTGGTGGACTACGTCCTCGTCCACGAGCTGGCCCACCTCCGGGAACCGCACCACGGGCCAGCGTTCTGGCAGCTTCTCGCTCGGGCCATGCCGGAGTACGAGGAGCGAAAAGGCCAGCTGGCTCGCAAGGGGTCGCGCCTCTGGATGGGAGATGTGACATGACGCTTCAAGTGCCTTCGGGCTTTCCGCTCTGGTCCGACGAGCCAGCCGGTCAAAACCTGCTGTCCTTCCGAGCCGTTGCCTCGACCCTCGCGGGACCACTTTTCGATGACACCCTGGACCCGATCGCCATCCGGCTCCCGGTGCATGGGCATTGGCAAGACCAGTGTCCCTGAGCTAATTCAGGTGGACATTCAGCAGCGCTCTCGACGGGCTGGACACGAACGTGCGGGCGGGCCCGTAATAGAACCCAACCTCGGGGAAGCAGTTCGGACCAACAGTGAGCGTCGAGGCCATTCACTTCAGGATCCTCGGGCACACTATGCGACGTGGCAGCGACGTTTCATGAGCGAGTGGGCCGTATCCCATCCGAAGCCGAGGTGCTCGACCACGGCTTCGACTTTCGGCCTGCCTGGTGGCAGCACCGGCCGCAGGACCCGTCGTGGGCCGACTTCCTGACCACGCTGCCCATGGCGAAGCAGCCGCGCCGAGGCAGCGACTGGCGTCACATCACCCGGGGAGACCTGCTGTGTACCCCAGCATCCGGCCCGCGCGAGCATGGCGCCCAGCTCTTGGGCGGCTACGTCTGGGGGACCGGAGACCTGGGCTTCCGCGTCGGCCGGCGTGCGCAGGTCTTCACCGACAAGAAGATCAGCGCGGCCGATGTCACGAAGCGCCTCGGCGCGGCAGCCGAACTGCTGCGTGACGACAAGCCCGGCGCCGCGTATGCCTCGCTGCTGCGGTACCAGGCGAACTGGCTGCCGCACCTCGGACCGTCGTTTTTCACGAAGTTCCTCTACTTCGCTGACGCTGACGGCACATCCGGGGACGTAGGACGCGCCCTGATCCTCGACCAGTTCGTGGCCATCGGGCTCAACCACCTGGAGGACTGGGGCCTCAGCGATGTGGGGCCCTGGCCCGTCTCGGTGTACGAACGCTGGTTGGCGTACGCCCAGGGGCAGGCGGCAGCGCCCGACGGGCCAGGGAGCGCCGCTGTCCGCACCGATGCGGTCGAGATGGCGGTGTTCTGGCTTGGGCGGCGGGTGGCTGCTTCCCGCAAGCAGGGGCGGTCGGAGCGGTGGTCCTGCCTGAGGCGTCCGTCCCCGGCAATCTCCGATGTAGGCGGACGGGCGCCTCGTCCGTGACTAGCCTTGGGCTGACGAGAGAGTCGAGAGGGTTTTCGGTGGATCGAAACGAAAAGAAGCGGACGAGGGACTACATCGGACAGCATTTGGATGTCTCTGGTTCGCGCCTGACCGACCACGAGGCAGGCATCCTAAAGGACTTCATCGACAACTACGACGAGACGTATCGGGGCAAGAGCGAGACGCGCCGATCCAGTCACAGCAGCTGGAGTTCCGATGGGAAGTTCATTCGCACGGAAGAGTTCACGGACACTTTCACCGATGACATCGGTATCCGCCAAGACTACAGCTACCACGACGACGACGGTCAAAGCGGGAAATCCCATACCGAGATCAGAGACGCTCGCGGCGTCCTCAACTGGTTCAGAGATCGCCGCTAAATTGAGAATTTTGTGCTACTCCTGCAGGCGGGTCGGCTTGTCTGCCGCACTATAAACTCACTGCACAACCTTGACCCACATTGAGTGGGAAAGCACGACGTCCTATTTGTACCGCGCAATTGCGCTCGGCGCGAGAGTGGTGATCGCCTTGAAATAGTTCTTAGGTGCGATTGCGTACTGTGCCATTGCCTCGGCCAGGTCAACGTTTGCTTTCGGGAGCTTCGCGACGCCCCGAGGCGGGGGCCCTTGGAAAACTCGCTGGACGCCGTGCTGAAGAAGTCCTCCGAGGTCGGGGACTCTCATCCGCGCTGGGCCAGGCGGCGATGCTTGACCACGATTCACCCTCTTCAGGCTGGTCCGCCACCATTCCGCCGCCGTCCCGTATGTCGATGGCCCCTCGCGGTGCCCCCTTACAGCGCCGGTGGCTACGGCCGTCCCGCCGGCTCGGCCATCAGCCCGAGCGCTTGCTTGACGGCTGCTGTGAACGGACGCGTAGGCCGGTCGTGCGGTCTTGCCGTGTCGAGCACAGCACGGAAGAACGCCGAGGGCGTCCGCAGCGGTTTGGGTAGTCCGAACTGGCCGAGCGCGTACCGCTTGAAGGGCTTATCGGCGGCGTCGGAGTCGCGCCACCGCGCCAGGAGGGCGTCCCAGCCGGGAAAACCAGCGTCTGGGAAGGCGCGACGGACCGCGTCCTCCGGTAGGGCGCAGATCACGTCCGGCTCCTCGTAGCGGACGAAGCGCATCGCGCCGTCGAGGTCGTTGACCAGGTCGCGCAGGGCCCGCTCGGCCTTGGTCAGCGGGCCGGGAAGAGTTGCGAAGTCCGCTGGCGTCGCCGCGCGGACGTCGTCCAGGAGCGTGACGATCGGCACTCCCAGGGCAGGCAGGACGGCTGCGTCGGCCATCCCGCCGAGCTCCTCCGATCCCTGCAGCGGGACGACCAGCACTCGTTGCTCGCCTAGCTCGCGGCCGAAGAACGCGAGCAGGACCTGCCTGTCCCACTCGCCCTCGACGACGAGGACGCCACGGGTCAGCTGCGCCAGCGCATCGCGTCCTAGCCCGAGCTCAAAGCCGAGCTGTCGCGCGCGGCTTACGGCCGCCGCACCGTGCACAGGCGGCAAAGGCCTCACTAGCGTCTCGAACCCGACGCGGGTGACCTGACATACGGTGACGGCCTCGGGCGGCAGCGACAGGAACGAAGGGGAGTGCGTTGCCACGAGCAGGGTGTGGTGGCCGCGCCCCTCCTCCAGGCACCAGCGAGCGACGTCGGCCTGAGCCTGCGGGTGCAGGTGCTGCTCCGGCTCGTCGATCAGCACGATTTGCGGTGGCGCGAGGTCTTGGCCGCCCCCGTCGGTCTCCCGCCGGGACAGGTCGCTGACTGCGAGCCGGACGGCGGCGGCCACCCACCGCCGCATCCCGGCCCCTAGCTCCGACAGAGGGACGGTCATCGTGACTGGCGGCCGCGGACCCGCCGGCCATTCCGCGACGCCGACCGGTCCGCCTGACGCAGCGACCAGCTCGTCGGTGTCTGACGTGAAGAGCTCGAATGCCACGGCGCAGCGTGCTGCCCCGTCCTCCCACTCCGCGGGCGATCGCACGTGCAGCGCGATCCGGCCGGTCCGGGCGACGAACCGGACCAGACGCCGGTTCGCCGCGTCCTCGATCAAAGACAGAGCTACCCGCAGCGAGGTCCGGACGCGCACCCAGTCGTCGTCGGTATCCAGCCAGCTACCGCGCCGCGGATACTCAAGCGGGGTGTCGTCGCCCGATATTTCGGGGATGGCGTACATGGCTGGGTCGACGCGCCCGGCGTGGTCGGCCTCAAGGCACGTGTTGCAGAGAATGTCATCGGCGGGGTCGTCCGCGCTCCCAGCGGCGTTGTTGTGCATTTGCCGGTCGTGTACGGCCGGCAGCGTTAGGTCAAGGTGCGCCTCGAGCGTCGGCACGTCGCCGGAGACGACTTCGACGCCGCCGAGCCGGCCGGCCACCCAGGAGAACCCCGAGGAAAGCGGGGCGGACGGATCGGCCGGGCCGCGGGTTAGCAGCGTCAGCGGGGGCCAGCGGCCGGTCCAGTCGCGGATCACGTTGATCAGGTGACCGAGGCCGCAGTCTGGCAGCTGCGGATGCAACGCTGCTGCCATCTCCTGCGCTCGGCGTCCGGCGGCGGTGTTCCGGTCGACGGACAGCTCGACGGCAAAGTCTTCCTGGACAATCAGGACGGGGTCGGTGAACAGCACCGTCAGCAGTTCGGTCGCGTCCGCTTTCGTCTCCAAGGGGACGGGCTCGAGCAGCGACTCGCGCACCAGGGCGAGGCAGTCCCGCAGCTCGGCGTCGTGCGGCAGGTGTGCGAGGGATCCGCCGTCGATCCACCACGTGCTGCCGCAGAACGCGCCGATTCCTTCGCTGATCTCGTCGCTGGTGAAGCCGTTCAGCCACGGCCATAGGAGCATGGACGACAGCACCTGCCGGTCCGCGCCGCCGTGGGCGTTGGTGTCCAGGCGGGTGACCAGCCCCACCCTCGGCCGGCTGTGGTGGGGCTGGCCGGGCGTGCCGCGGTCCATCGCCGTCCGCGAGACCGGGTCGTACGACGCGATGGCCTCGATCAAGTTAGTTTTGCCGACGCCGTTCGGGCCGAACAGGACCGTGAGCCCGGCCAGGGGAACCTCGCACATCCGTACGGACTTGTAGTCGGACACGATCGCGCCGAGCAGCTCCACGGCCTGCAATGTACGTACGGCCTTGGTGCCGGGTCGTGCTGCTGGCCATGCCGGCGAACCGGCCGACGCTTGCCGAGTACGAGCAGTCGACGATCGGTAGACAGTCAGCCGTGGTCGTGCAGTGCTCCAGGTGAGCAAAACTGGCCCGCTCATGCGGCTCGGCTTGAGGCCGGTGAGAAAGGGCAGGCGGTGAGGAGAAGGGCGCCGGTCGCCGTTGGTCGTTGCAGTTGTGGTTGCAGTTTGCCGCGTTCGCGATCATTCGTAGACGGCCGCGGCCGTATTTATCCGCTGGTCACACGGCATACGGAACGATGGTGAACCGCCCTGAACGCGATCATGACGGCCTGGCAGTGTGGGGGTCAGGGGTTCGAGTCCCCTCAGCTCCACCCGATGACCAGGCCGTCCCCCTTCCGGGGAGCGGCCTGAGTCGTCTCTGGCCTCATCCGAGACTTCGACGCGCGCGGGAGCCCCACCGCCGCCATGGGCTTCCTGAGCCAGGCAATCGGTCAGCCGGCCGCTTCGAACCCGGGCTACGACCCGAGCTCCACCCGGAACGACATCAGGCCGCCCTCCTTGCGGAGGGCGGCCTGAGTCGTCGTACGGGTCCTACCGGTGTGACGGCCCGGGCGTCGCTGCACCCGGGCCGTCACACCCGGACTACTCGGTCATCCAGACGTGGCCCCACATGGCGGTCGCGCCGGGGACACCGTCACCGGGCGTGCCGTCCGGGAACTCCCAGCCGCCGACGTTCTTCAGCTCTTCCTGCACCGCGATGTCGGTGAGGGTGTAGCCGGTGAAGAGGTTCGGCACGTTCTCGGACAGGTGCAGGCTGATCTCCTCGACCGCCGCCTGGCGCTCCTCCAGGTCCGTCGTCGTGCGGAGGATCTCCAGCTGCTCGTCGATCTCCGGGCTGCTGTAGTCGGTGAAGTTCAGCGGACCGTCCGTGAACGCCTCGTCGAGGATGAAGTACGGGTCCTCCTCAGAGCTGAACCGGAAGCACGCCGCGTCGTAGTCCCGCGCGATGGCGTTCTGGATGTGGGCGGCCTGCTCGACCGCGTTGAGCTCCACCTCGATGCCGAGCGCGCTCCAGAACGCCTGGTAGAGCTGCGAGAGCTCGTTCAGGCTGGGGTCGGGCGGGCAGTTGTACGTGAACGAGATCGGAGTACCGACCGGCTGCCCGTCGGAGCGCTCCGGGTCGTTGATGTACTCGTCGTAGAGCTCCTGGGCCCGCTCCGGGTCGAAGCCGGGGAACGACTCCTCCGCGTCCTCGGAGTAGAACGGGCTGTCGGGGCTGAAGTACTGCGTCGCCGGCGGAACCATGCCGGTTCCACCGAGCACCTCGATGAGCTCCTCCTGGTCGATCGCGTACGCCAGCGCCTGCCGCACCCGGACGTCGTCGAACGGCGGCCGGCTGGTGTTCAGGAGCGAGCCACCGCTGTTGTTGCCCAGGTACTCGTAGTTGTCCACGCCGTCCAGGTCGCGTGCCCGGGCGATGGTGCTCTGGCGCAGGGACTGCATGGCCTGGATGTCGCCGCTCTCCAGGCTGGCCAGGCGGGTGTCCTCGTCGGGGATCGGCCGGAAGGTGATCCCGTCCAGGTAGGGGAGGCCCTCCTGCCAGTAGTTCTCGTTCCGCTCCACCTCGAGCGCGTTGTCGCGCTGCCAGCTCACGAACTGGAACGGGCCCGTGCCGACGGGCTCCGAGCCGGCGTCGGGGCCGGCCGCCGCGGCCGCGGTGGGGGAGAACGGCCACCCCGGCGACTGGCTCAGGATGTCGGGGAAGGCGGCGTTGGTGGACTCGAGGTTGTACTGCACCGTGAGGTCGTCGACGACCTCCATCGAGACCCCCGCGAGGCTCGAGGCGACGTTGGACGTCGGGGTCGTGAGGTAGTCGTCGAAGTTCGACTTCAGCGCCTGGGCGTTGAGCGGCGTCCCGTCGTGGAACTGGACGTCAGGGCGGAGCTTCAGCGTCCACTGGGTGAAGTCCTCGTTGGGCTCGATCGACTCGGCGAGGTAGGGCTTCAGCTCACCTTCCTCGGTGCGCTTCATCAGCGGGTCGTAGATCGCGTAGGCCACCGAGGTGCCCGGGTTGCCGAAGCTGCCCTCACCGGGCAGCCAGCTGTTGGTCTCCGCCTCCAGGCCGACCTCGATGGTCCCACCGGTGACCGGGTCACCTTGCTCGGAGATGTCGTCGACCGTGCCCTCCTGGGCCGGACCGGCGGTCTCGTCGTCGTCACCGCCACCGCAGGCGGCGCTCCCGAGCAGGAGCCCCACGAGCCCTACCGAAGCCAGGGTCCGCTTCCACGGGCCTCTCACAGGACGTCGATGTCCTCGCATGCGTTCACTCCTCGAGTCATGTCCACAAACAGCACGTGCGCCATGGAGAGGCGCGGACGCGCGAGCGCAGAGCGCTGATCTGAAGTCTGACTCCACCGGTGATGTGGATCACTGTGCGGAGCGCACCCGATGTTGTGCGCCGTGCCATGCGGTGCGCACAAGCCGGTCGGTGAAATGCGGTGGTGGCTCGGCGGCGAACGGGCCACGCTGCCCCCTGTGAGCAGCAGCGACGTCTGGGACGCGACGACCGCCGCCACCTACGACGACACCTCGGCGCACATGTTCGCCCCCGAGGTCCTCGGCCCGGCGGTCGATCTCCTCGCCGGGCTGGCCGGCACGGGTCCGGCGCTGGAGTTCGCCATCGGCACCGGGCGCGTCGCCATCCCCCTGGTCGATCGCGGCGTCCCCGTGACCGGCATCGAGCTGTCCGCGCCGATGGCCGACGAGCTGCGCAGGAAACGGGCCGACATCCCGGTGGTGGTGGGTGACATGGCCACCAGCACCGCGCCCGGGGAGTTCTCGCTGGTCTACGTGGTCTGGAACAGCATCGGGAACGTGCGGACCCAGGCCGAACAGGTGCAGTGCTTCCGCAACGCCGCCCGCCACCTCGCGCCGGGCGGGCACTTCGTCGTCGAACTGGGCGTCCCGCAGCTCCGGCGCTTCCCGCCCGGTCAGGCGGCGGTGCCCTTCCACGTCGGCGTGCACCACGTCGGCTTCGACACCCTCGACCTGACCACGCAGCAGGGCACGTCACACCACTACTGGCGCCGGGACGACGGGACGGTGCGCTACGCGGCCAGCAACTTCCGCTACGTCTGGCCCGCCGAGTGCGACCTCATGGCGCAGCTCGCGGGGCTCGAGCTCGACCGGCGGACGGCCGACTGGCACGGCGCTCCGTTCACCGGCGACAGCGAGAGCCACGTCTCGGTGTGGCGGAAGCCGGCCTGAGGAGGTGCCCGGGGCGGTGGTCGCGGCGCCGGACGGCATGATCGGCGTCGACACGGGCCTGCCGCACCGCGGCCCGCTGACCGCCTCCTCCGGAAGGACCCGCCATGCCCACGCTGGATCGTTCGGGTGACGTGTTCGTGCTCGACCTCGGCGACACCGAGAACCGCTTCTCCCCGGACTGGCTGACCGCGGTCGGCGCCGCGCTCGACGAGGTCGAGCAGGCTGAGGGCGCCCGCGCGCTGGTCACCACGGCCACCGGCAAGTTCTTCTCCAACGGCCTGGACCTCGACTGGCTCTCCACCCACGAGGACCAGTGGGGCGGGTACGTGTCCGGCGTCCAGCACCTGCTGGCCCGCGTGCTCGCGCTGCCGCTGGTCACCGTGGCCGCGATCCAGGGCCACGCCTTCGCCGCGGGGGCCATGCTCACGCTGACCCACGACGTCCGGGTGATGCGCGCCGACCGCGGCTTCTGGTGCCTCCCCGAGGTCGACATCGCGATCCCGTTCACCCCGGGCATGTCCGCGCTGATCCAGTCCCGGCTGGCGCCGCAGACCGCGCACGTCGCGATGACCACCGGCCGCCGCTACGGCGGTGCCGAGGCCGTCGAGGCCGGCATCGTCGACTCCGCGGTCGCCGAGGACGCCGTCCGGTCGACCGCGGTGGAGATCGCGGCCGGGCTGACCGGCAAGGCCGGCGCCACGCTGGGCACCATCAAGGCGCGCATGTACGGCCCGGCCCTGGACAGCCTGCGGGCCGCCGACCGCGGCTGACGTGGCCGTCCCCGAGGACCGCTCGGTCCTGCAGTTGCCCGCCCCCGGACCCGACCGGGAGCTGCGCTACGGCGACCACCCCGAGCACGTCGTCGACGTCTGGCTGGGCGGCCCCGGCGCCGGGGAGCGGCCGCTGGTGGTCTTCGTGCACGGCGGGTTCTGGCGGCCGGCCTACGACCGGGTCCACGCCCGCCCGCTGACCGCGGCCCTCGCCGCGGCGGGGTGGACGACGGCGGCGATCGAGTACCGGCGGGTGCCCGGCCGGCCCGACGACACCGTGGACGACGTCGCCGCGGCGATCCGCTTCCTGGCCGACGTCCCCGAGCTGGGGGGAGCGACCGACGGCCGCTTCGTGCTGGTCGGGCACTCGGCGGGCGGGCACCTGGTCCTGCAGGCCGCCGCCGACCCCCGCAGCCCGGCGCCGGCCGGCGTGGTCGCCCTGGCGCCCGTCGCGGACCTGCTGCTGGCCGAGGAGCTCGCCCTCGACGGCGACGCCGTGCGCGCCTTCCTCGGCGGGCCCGCGGCCGGGCGCCCCGACCTCGACCCAGTGCGGCAGCCGGACCCCGGCGCCCCCGTGACGATCCTGCACGGTGCCGCCGATGCGATCGTCCCGCCCGACGTGAGCCGGTCCTACGTCGCCGCCCACCCCGCGGCCGGGCTGGTGGAGGTCGAGGGCGGGCACTTCGTCGTCATCGACCCGCGCAGCACCGCCTGGCCCCACCTGCTCGACGCGCTCGCGAGCTGCTGAGCCGAGGCGGATCGCCTGCGAGCCGGTGGCTTACGGTTCGACCATGCAGGTCGACGGGGGAGCTCCCAGCACGATCGTGGTCATGGGCGTCTCGGGTTCGGGCAAGACGACCGTCGCCAAGGGCGTGGCCGAGCGGCTGGGATGGGAGTTCGCCGAGGGCGACGACTTCCACCCGCGGGCCAACGTCGAGAAGATGGCCGCGGGTCACTCCCTGGACGACGAGGACCGCTGGCCGTGGCTGCGCTCGCTGGCCGGGTGGATCGACCAGCGAGAGGAGGCCGGCCGCCCCGTCGTCGTCACCTGCTCGGCGCTCAAGCGCAGCTATCGCGACCTGCTGCGCGCGGGGCGTCCGTCGGTGTGGTTCGCCCACGTCACCGCGGACGCCGACGTGCTCCGCGAGCGGGTGGAGCACCGCACCGGCCACTACATGCCGTCCTCGCTGCTGGACAGCCAGCTCGCCACCCTCGAGCCGCTGGAGCCGGACGAGCCGGGCGCGGAGGTCTCCGCCGTGGGCTCACCCGCGGCCGTCGTCGACGAGACGCTCGCCGCACTGGCGCGTGCCGGAGGTCCGGCCGGCCAGGCCTGAGCGGCTCAGTCCTCGGGCGGTGCCCCGGCCGGCTCCCGGTCGGCCGGCGAACCGGGGTGATCGCCGTCCCGGCTGTGCGCGCGCCGCTCCACCCGCAGGTTCGCCGTCCGCACCGTCGAGGCCGAGTCGGCGAGCTGGGCCGTCCCACCGGCCAGCCGCTTCTGCACGACCAGCGCCTCGGCGCGGGCGTCGCGGATGGTCCGGAGCAGCTCGTCCAGGGTCATGGCGAGGACGTAGGTACGGCCGCCGACGAGGTGGACGACGGTGTCGGGAACGGCCTCCGCCCGCTCGATCTGGGCGTGGTCGATGGTGAAGTGCTCACCGTTGCGACAGGTGACTGCGATCACGGGAGCGGTCCTTCCGCTCGGCGGGGGTGTGCCCCGGAGGCGCCTGATGCGGCTCTTCCTGCATCGGCACGCGGGGCCCGCAGCTGAAGCCGGACGCGACGACGTCCCCCGCCGGTGTCAGAAGCCGAAGAGCAGCCCGAGCCCGCCGATGGTGAACAGCACCATGACCACGACCAGCGGCAGCTGGTCGGAGGCGCGGGCGTGCCGGTCCGCGCGCAGCGCACGCTCGTGGGCCAGCGTCACCCCGGTCACGTGGCCGGCGATCACCCCGCCCACCTGGACGTAGGCGATGGTGTCGGGGCTGACGGCGGTCAGGTCCACGACGTCGTCGTAGGTGCCGAAGAGGTCGACGCCGGGCAGGCCGAACGGGTTGCTCAGCAGGATCCACGTCGTCTGGCCGTCGAGAGCCAGCAGGCTGAAGTAGTGGGCGACCGTGTACCCCAGCGCGATGGGGATCACCGTGGCGGCGTACCGGCGGGGCTGGACCGCACCCGGCTGGCCGGCCAGCCGGCCGGAGAGCCGGGTGCCGAGTAGGTACAGGCCGCCGACGAGGGCCACCGAGGCGAGCAGGCCGACGGTCCCGGAGAGCCAGTCGTCCGCCGCGCCGGGTCCGGTCTGCCACCAGGCGGTGCGGGAGATCCCGTCGAAGGCGGTGGAGCCCAGCAGGACGACGACGACGGCGGCCAGCCCCGGCGCCTCGGGGGTGGACGTCGCGTTGGTCAGCGGGCTGCGCACGACCAGCACGCCGTCGCTGCGGCGGGCCCACGGGGACAGCCGGGCGAGCAGCGCCGAGTAGACCTCGAAGCCGTCGCCGCGGGCGAACCACTCCTCGCCGAACCAGAGCGCCAGGCCGGTCTGCACCACCGCGTAGCCGATGAGGAACGCGGCGACCGTCGCCGGTTCGGCCCGGCCGGGGTGGACCAGCTCGAACCACAGGAACGCCAGCAGCGACACCGCCGCCGGCCACACGCCGAGGGCCGGCAGGCGGTGCGCGCCGGGGGAGGTGCGGACGACGGAGCCGGCCACGGCGTGCAGCAGCCGCAGCGGATTGACCACCCGCCAGACCGGCCCCAGCAGCAGGCTCGCCGGCACCAGCCCGACCCAGAAGGTCACGTAGAGCGCCCACGGCCCGAGGTTGCGGGCGGTCCCCGGCGGTCCGCCGATGGTCGCGGCGATCACCAGCACGGACAGCGCCAGGGCCACTCCCTGCAGGGCCCGGCGGACGGCGGCGCTGTCGGCGACGCGCTGGAGGGCCGGAGGCAGCGGCCGCCCGGCGTCCGGACCGCCCAGCTTCGGCGTGCGCCAGAAGAGGAGCAGCGCGGCGAAGCTGATCAGGATCGCCGCGCCCGCGCCGTAGAGCGCCAGACCCAGGGGGATGGGGAGGTCGGTGCGCGAACCGACCCCGTGCGCCAGCAGCGTCACGACACCTCGCCGCGAGAGCTCGTGCGGTCGGGCGCAGCGCTCCTGCGGAACCTCGCCGGCCCGGTCACGAGATCTGCAGCGTCAGCAGCACCGTCCCGGTGTCGTGCAGCTCCAGTTCGAACACCCCGGGGATCGTCGCGTCGAAGGACAGGTCCGCCGGCGTGCCGGCCGCGAGGTCGGCGGTGACGTCGTAGCCGTGCAGGTGCGCCTCGTCCGGCACGTCGCTGGTGATGGTGACCGTGACGGGGTGCCCGAGCGGGATGGTGACCCGGCCCGTGTCGCCGGTGACCCGGCCGCCGGCGACGTCCACCGCCAGCGCCGTCCCCGTGGGCTCGGCGGGCGGGGTGGCTGTCTCCCCGGTCTCCGGCGGGCCGTGCGCCGCGCCGGTCGTGGCCGGGCCGCCGGTGCCGGGCTCGTCCGGTGCATCGGTGCCCGCACAGCCGGGCAGGACGAGGGCGAGCGGGAGCAGGGTGGCCGCCAGGGCGGTGCGCCGGCTCATCGGCGCGCCGTCCCGGACGTCGCGCCGAGGTCCTCCGCCGGGCGGTCCGTCGCGGCGTCGGCGTAGGGGTCACGCATCCCGGCCCGCCGCGCGTAGCGGCCCACCCCCCAGGCGATGGTGGCGATCAGCGCCAGCGTGCAGACCAGGACGACGAGGTTGGAGATCGTCCACAGACCGCCGGTCGCGCCGTCGAGCTCGCGCTGCAGGATCTCGACCTCGGGGATGGCCGAGCGCGTCATGCCGTCCTCGGCGGGGACCTCCTGCTCGCCGATGGCCTCGTCGGCGGGCAGGTAGATCGGGATCGCGGTCAGCGTGCGGCCGTCGTGCAGCCGCAGCAGGGTCTTCCAGGTGCCGTGCAGCGGGACCGGCTCCGTCGTCCGGTAGACCCCCTCTCCGGTCCGCTCGAGCGCGGTGACGACCAGGCCGTCGCCCTGCCAGGAGGTGATCTGCACCCACGCCGGGTCGTCGACGGCGTCGGCCGGGTCGAGCCGGACGGTGATGTCCGCCGTGCGCGGGTCGGCTGCGACGTCCTCGATGCCGAAGGTGGCCTGGACGTCGTCGGGGACGGTCGCGACCAGGCCGTTGCCGACCGCCGCGGCGAGGACCACCAGCGAGCCGACCAGGACGCTGCGGGCGACCGCCGGGCGGGGGAGCTGCCGGCGCAGGCCGGTGGCCAGCAGCGCGCCGAGCAGACCGCCGGCGACGCCGCCGGCGAGGGCCATGAGCGTGCCTTCGACGAGGATGTCGCTGTTCCACGACAGGGTCTGGGTGAACTGCGTCCAGCCGGCCTCGGTCGCGTGCCCGACCGTGCCGATCAGCACGCCGGCGACCGCGCCGAAGGCCAGGGGCCTGCGCAGCAGCGGCAGCGACAGGGCCAGCAGCTCCACGACGATCGCCGAGCCGAGGTAGAGCGGGAAGCTCGGGACGATCTCGCCGAAGCCGGGGCCGACGATCAGCGCGATGCCGCCACGGATGACGAGGAAGAACGCGGCGGCGGCCAGCGCGCCGCCCCGGCCCATGAACAGCCGGGCCGCCACCAGCGCGAGGCCGGCGGCGCCGGCGATCATCAGCGGCTCCAGGACCAGCCGGGACTGCGGGACGTCGAAGTCGTACTCGCCCTGGAACACCGACAGACCCAGGAGCAACCCACCCATGGCCGAGGCCTGCCGCACGAAGCGGGCGGTCTGGCCCACCTTCCGGTCGCCGTCGTCGGTGGAGAGGCCGCCGTGCCCCTCCTGCTCCAGCAGCAGCAGCCCGACGATGGACAGCCCGGCGCCACCGATGAGCATCAGGTGGGTGGGGCCCCAGAGGGTGACGTCCTGGCCGAACATGCGGTGCCAGACGTCGTCCAGGGGGAAGCCGAGGAGGGCGTAGAAGCCCGCCGCGGTGAGGATGACGCCGCCGACCGGGACGTCCCAGCCGCGCAGGAAGCGGATCGCGGAAGGCCCGGGCTTCTCGTCCAGCGGCATGGCGCACGCGAGGACGCCGCCGGCGAAGACACCGAAGAGCCCGAAGAGGATGAGGAAGTGCGCCGGGTTGGCCAGCGGGCCCTCGTCCCGGCCGATGCCGATGTGCAGGCTGATGTCCCACAGCATCCCCAGCAGGGCGACCAGCAGCGAGACCGTCGTCAGCACGGTCGGCAACGCCACCCAGGCCGGCACGCCGGTCGCGGAACCGAGGCGGTCGCCCACGCGGGTCAGCACGGTCGAGCGGCGCGTGCGGTGCACGAAGACCAGCCCGAGCAGGACGGCGGTGAGTCCCGCTCCGATCGCGGTGGCGAGGAGGACCTCGCCGATGGCGGCTCCTCCGGCGGGACGGGTCTCGGCGGCCAGTGGCAGCACGTCCAACGACATGGCATCCCCTCGAGGCATGGGGCTATGGAACACCCAGCACGGTGACATCGACAACTGATACATAGAACGAGCGGCATACGGTGAGGTCACGACGGGAAGGAGGAAATCCGTGAGCGCAGCGCAGGACGATCCCGCGAGGGAGCTCGCCGAGCACGACCTGACGGTCGACGAACTCGCCGCGCGGGTGGGAGTCACCGTGCGGAACCTGCGGGCCTACTCGGCCCGCGGGCTGCTGCCGCCGCCGCGCATGGTGGGCCGGACGGGTCACTACGGCCGCGAGCACGTCGCCCGGCTGCTGCTGGTGCGCGAGATGCTGGCGGAGGGCTACTCGCTGGCGATGATCGAGCGGACGCTGTCGACTGCACCACCGACCGCGAGCTCCGCGACCCTGGCGCTGCACCGCGCGCTGCTGGCGCCGTGGCTGCCGCCGGAGCCCGAGGTCACCACGGGCTCCGAGCTGGCCGCGCGGGCGGGGGTGCCCGAGCAGCCCGAGGTGGTCGACCAGCTCGTCGACCTGGGGCTGGTCGAGCGGCTGGACGACGGCCGGATGCGGGTGCTCGACCCGGCGCTGCTGACGGCGGGTCTGCAGGTGGTCGCCCTCGGCGTGCCGCCCGCTGCCCTCATCGCCGCCCAGGCGGAGGTCAACGAGCACGTCCGGGCGATCGCGCGCACCTACGTGCAGATGTTCGTGGACACCGGCTGGCGGACCTTCGTGGAGGCCGGGGCGCCGCGCGAGCGGCTCGACGAGATCCTGGCGACGGTGACGCGGCTGCAACCGGTCGCCGCCCAGGCCGTGCTGGCCGCTTTCCGCACCGAGATGGCGACGGAGGTCGCGACGGCGGTGGAGGCTGCGCTCAGTCAGCTCGACGAGGAGTAGGCCCGTCGCCCTCCGGGATCGCCTCGCGGGCGCGGCCCTCGCGGGCCGCCTCGTCGGCGGTCTCGCGGGCACTGATCCGGCGGTCCCGGACCACGGCTCCGACGACCAGGGCGACGAGGAGTGCGGCGGGGACGAAGAACCCGAGCGTCCCGATCATGCTCAGGCCGTCCATGGCGAGGAGCTCGGTGATCGGCACGGAGCTATGTGACACCGGGCCGTGTCACGGTGTCAACCCGAGCGTCAGTCGCTCTGCCGGCCCTCGCGCCAGTAGCCCATGAACGCCACCGAGCGCCGGTCGACACCGGCCACCTGAACGAGGTGGCGGCGCAGGCCCTTGACCACGCCGGCTTCGCCGGCCAGCCAGGCGTACACGCCCGAGGAGCGGGCCGGGGCGCTCGACTCGGCGGGGACCTCCCAGAGGATGCCGCTGTCGACGTCGACGTCCTCGAGGGTGGCGACGGGGGAGGGGGCGAGGTCGGCGGAGAGGTCGGCCACCGCCTCGACGACCGCCGCGGTCAGCAGCGAGCCCCGGGGGGCGGGGCTGCCGTTCCCGGACGAACGGGGCAGCCAGGTGACCTCCACGCCGGCGGGGGCGGCGAGGTCCAGCACGTCGCCGGCCTCGGGGACCTCGAGCAGGACGCGGGCGCGCCGGCCGGCCGGCAGCGACTCGACGATGGCGCAGATCGCCGGCACCGCGGTCTCGTCGCCCGCGACGAGTAGGCAGGAGGCGTCGACCGGCGGGTGCCACTCGAAGCCACCGGTCGGACCGGGGAAACGGGCGTTGGGCCCGATGAGCACGACCTCGTCGCCGACCGCGGCCGACTCGGCCCAGGCCGAGGCGGGACCGGTCGCGCCGTGCAGCACGAACTCGACGTCGACCTCGCGCAGCCCGGGCCGCACCTCGCGGATCGTGTACGTCCGGATCGGCATCTGCCGCTCGGCCGGCAGTGCGCGCCAGGCGCCGTACCAGTCGGCGTCGGTCGGGCAGTCGTCGATGCCCCGGCCGGGCAGCGGGAGCATGACCTTGATCCGCTGGTCGTAGCCGTTGCTGCCGAACTCGTCGAGGTCGGCGCCGGCGAACGTCACGCGCAGGAAGCTCGGGCCCAGTCGGCGCAGCCGGGACACCTGCGCGGCGAAGGGCCGGTAGGCCGGGATCTGCACTGTCTCGACGGTCATGCGGTCTCCCCCGGTGGGCGGCAGGTGCGGCGGTGGGGCCGACTTAGGCTAGCCTCACCTGGCTTCGCGCCGAGTCTTGCACACGCAGGCCGGCCTATCCAGGGGCACGTTCCGGCGAACGTGCCGACCACCACGAGGAGAGCCATGACACGAGGAGAGCCATGAGACGCCCCGTCCTGTCCGCCACCGGCCTGGCCCTGGCCGCCGCCCTGGCCCTCTCCGGCTGCGGCAGCGAGGAGGAAGCCGACGCCGGAGGCCGCTCAGCAGCAAGCGCGGACGCCGACTTCCCGCGCACGGTCGAGCACGCGATGGGCAGCACGGAGATCCCCGAGCGCCCGGAACGCGTCGTCGTCCTCGACACCGGTGAACTCGACTCGGTGCTGTCCCTGGGCGTCACCCCGGTCGGTGCGGTGACCACCGCCGTCTCCGACGGCTTCCTGAGCTACCTCGCCGAGGACGCGGCCGACGTCGAGGTCGTCGGGACCATCAGCGAGCCGAACCTCGAGGCGATCGCGGCCGTGGAGCCCGACCTGATCCTGTCCAACTCGGTGCGGCACGAGGACCTCTACGACCAGCTGTCGCAGATCGCCCCCACCGTGTTCGCCGCGGACCTCGGTGACACGTGGAAGGAGAACCTCCGGCTGGACGCGGAGGCGCTCGGCATGGAGGAGGAGGCCGAGGAGCTGATCGAGGCGTACGAGGCCGACGCGGCCGACCTCGGGACGGCGATCGGCGACCCCGCGGGGACGACGGTCAGCCCGCTGCGTTTCGTCGGCGGCCCCATCCGCGCCTACCAGCCGGAGTCGTTCATCGGCACGGTGCTCGCCGACATCGGGCTCGATCAGGTCGAGCTGCCGACCGGGGAGACGGCGACCTTCGCCGAGGTGAGCGCCGAGCGGATCACCGACGCCGACGCCGACGTCGTCCTGTACTCCTCCTACGGGCCGGCCGACGAGTCCGGTGAGGCTGCCGTCGTCGCCGGACCCCTGTGGCCGCTCCTCACCGCGGTGGAGAACGGTCAGGCGTTCCAGGTGGAGGACGACGTCTTCTACACCGGCATCGGGCTGCGTGCCGCGACGCTCCAGCTGGAGCAGCTCCGGGAACTGCTCGTCGGCTGACGCGCCGAG
>JBELIQ010000018.1:53463-90410 GCA_042090795.1 Blastococcus sp.
CGCGCCGAGCGTGCGAGGCGTGGGGGCAGAGGGGTCCTCTCTCAGGGCGTCTCGGTCGAGATCTGCGCGGCCAGGTACTGCGCCGCGCCCACCCGCTCGATCGCACCCAGCTGTGCCTCGAACCAGTCGGCGTGCTTCTCCTCGTCGCGGACCATCTCCTCGAAGACCGCGGCGGTGCCGTGGTCGCCGAGCTCGTGGCACTCCTTGGCCGAGGCGTTGAACTGCGCCACGGCGGCCTTCTCGCTGTCGAGGGCCAGGACGAGCATCTCTTCGGCGGTCTCGCCGACGCGGATCGACCCCAGCCGCTGCAGGTTGGGGTGGCCGTCGAACAGCAGCACGCGCTGGATGATGGCGTCGGCGTCGCGCATCTCGTCGATGGACAGGTCGTAGAAGACCTTGCCCAGCTTCGGGAGTCCCCAGGCGTCCAGCATGCGGGCGTTGAGGAAGTACGTGTTGGTGACGGTGAGCTCGAAGGTCAACGCATCGTTGAGCAGTTCGACCACTCGGGGACTAACGGGCTGCACCTGCAACTCCCAGCTGTCGCTCGGACATGACCGGGCAATGCTGGCACACCAGCTCACGCATGGTGTCGACGCAGCCCCCGCACGTGCGGCCGGCGCCGGTGTCGCGGGCGACGTCGGCGACGCAGCGCGCGCCGTTGGCGATCGATTCGAGGATGTCGCGGTCGCTCACCACGTTGCAGTGGCACACGTACATGGGTGGGTCGCCTATCCGGGAGCGCGAACGGGGCCATCTCCCGGAAGCGACCCCGGGGACTGCGTGCAGGTTAGCCTTACCTGACCCCTGCTGGTCAAGTGCCCAGGTCCGACTGGGTGTCGTCCGCGAGCGAGTTGCCGTGGGCCCGGGGAGGCTGGGGGCGCTGTGCCATCTACGGAAGGACGCGCCATGACCGACGACCTGATCCCCGGGGATCTGTACGCCTACGAGTCGCTGCTGTCGGAGGAGGAGCGCGAGGAGCTCGCCGGCATCCGGGAGTTCCTGCAGACCGAGATCAAGCCCGGCGTCAACGAGCACTGGGAGGCCGCCACCTTCCCGATGGAGCTGATCCCGCGCTTCGCCGAGGCAGGCATGGTCGGCCGCAGCTACGACACCACGGGCTCGCCACGGGCCTCGCGGCTGTTCACCGGGTTCATCGCGCTGGAGACCGCCCGCGTCGACCCGTCGATGGCGACCTTCCTCGGCGTCCACAACGGGCTGGCCATGGGGTCGATCGTCACCCTCGGTTCCGAGGAGCAGAGGGAGCGCTGGCTGCCGGGCATGCTGGCGCTGGAGACGATCGGCTGCTTCGCCCTGACCGAGCCGCACGGTGGCTCCGACGTCGCGCTCGGCCTGGAGACGACGGCCCGGCAGGACGGCGACGAGTGGGTGCTCGACGGCGCGAAGCGGTGGATCGGCAACGGGACCTTCGCCGACCTCGTCGTCGTATTCGCCCGTGACGTCGCCGACGACTCGGTGAAGACCTTCGTCGTGGAGAAGGGCACCCCCGGCTTCACCGCGACCAAGATGGAGGGCAAGTACGCGCTGCGCACCGTGCAGAACGCCGACATCACCTTCGAGGGCTGCCGGATCCCGGCGGAGAACAAGCTCGAGGACGGCAACACCTTCACGGACGTCAACCGGGTGCTCAAGCTGACCCGCGGCGGCGTCGCCTGGAGCGCCGTCGGCTGCCAGATGGGCGCGTTCGAGGCGGCGCTGGCCTACGCGAAGGAGCGGGAGCAGTTCGGCCGCCCGATCGCCGGCTTCCAGCTCATCCAGGACCTGCTGGCGCGGATGGCCGGGAACGTCACCGCCAGCCTCGGCATGGCCGTCCGGGTGGCCCAGTTGCAGGAGGAGGGCGTCTTCCGCGACGACCACGCCGCACTGGCGAAGAGCTACGTGACCAACCAGGCGCGGGAGACCGTGGGCCTGGCGCGCGAGCTGTTCGGCGGCAACGGCATCCTTCTGGAGAACGACGTCGTCCGCTTCTTCAACGACGCCGAGGCGCTGTACTCCTACGAGGGCACCCGGGAGATCAACCAGCTCATCGTGGGGCGGGCGCTGACCGGCATCAGCGCTTTCGTCTGACCGGTGCCGCATGCGGGTGACCGCGCCCGCATGCGGCACTACGGTCGGACCGTGCCCGATCCCGCCGACCGCGCCCGGACCCTGCTCGCGCTGCACACCGACCCGCAGGTGCTCGTCCTCGCCAACGTCTGGGACGTCGTCTCGGCACGGGTGGTCGCCGCGACCGACGGCGTCCGCGCGCTGGCCACCGCCAGCCACTCCATCGCGGCCACCTTCGGGTACGAGGACGGCGAGCGGATCCCGCTGGACCTGCACCTGGACATGGTGGCCCGCATCGCCGCGGCCGTGGACCTGCCCGTCTCCATGGACATGGAAGCCGGTTACGGCGACCCGGGCGGGACGGCCCGCCGGGCGATCGCGGCCGGTGCGGTCGGCGGCAACCTCGAGGACGCGATGCGCCCGCTCGACGAGGCCGTGGCCGCCGTCGAGGCGGTGCTCGCCGCCGGGCGCGACGCAGGCATCGACTTCGTCCTGAACGCCCGCACCGACGCCGTGCTGCGCGCCGACGCCGGTGCCGACCGCACCGAGGTGCTCACCGAGGCGGTCCGGCGCGGCCGGGCCTACCTGGAGGCGGGGGCGCCGGTGGTCTTCGTCCCCGGCGTGGTCGACCGCGACGAGATCGCGGTGCTGGCCGAGGCGTTCGGGCCGGGGCGGCTGAGCGTGATCGCGGTCCCCGGGCGGTCGCCGTCGGTGCGCGAGCTCGAGGCTCTGGGCGTGGCCCGGGTCTCTGCGGGGCCGAACACCCAACGGGTCGCGCTGACCGCGCTGCAGGACGCCACCGCCGGGCTCGTGGGCGGCGGCGAGCTGCCCGCGACGACGCGGACGCTGAACTAGGAGGACCCCGTCCTCCTCACCCCTCGCACGCTCGGGGCGAGCCTCTGGACGCCGGGGCTGACCGGCGCAGCGCGTCCTCCCACACGGCAGCGCGTCCTCCCTCACCGCACACCGTGAGGGAGGACGCGCTGGGATCAGGTCCCCTGATCCCAGCCCCGGGGTCAGGGGGGCTCAGGGTCAGGGGGAGCGGCCCGGGGTCAGGGGGCCGCGGGTGGTCACATCAGCAGCGAGCGCGCCGTCCACAGCAGGACGACGACGACGATCGCGGCCGCGAAGCCCGCGTACAGCCGCCGCTCCCGGAGCCGGTCGGCCTCGGTCTCGTCGGCGAGGGCCATCGGGTCGGCCCACACGGGGAGCACCCCGCCCCGGGCAGCGAGCTCGTCGTCGGTCAGCACGACCGGCGGCGAGATGCGGTACGGGCGGGCGGCGAGGCTCTGCGCGATCGCAGCCGCCGCCCGGTCGGTCGTGGTCCGTCCCCTGCTCATGCCATGACCCTTCCGGTCTTCTCGGTCTTGTCCCAGGTCATCGCGGCACCGCGGAACTCCTTGATGTAGGCGTCCACGGTGATCGCGCACATCATCGGGCCGAACCCGACGAGGTAGAGCCCGACCGGGGCCAGCCGGCGGCCCCAGCGGGTCAGCTCGAGCTTCCGCACCAGGAAGGCCATCGGCACGCACAGGACCAGCCAGCTGTAGACGAACAGCGTCCAGCCGCTGGCGTCGCCACCGCCCCACGGCACCAGCATCGGGAAGGTGGCCCCGACGAGGACGGTGAAGGAGATCAGGCCCGGGAAGAGCAGCGCCTCCCGCCACACCTTGAGCCCGACGCGCGGGTCGACCGAGATCGTCATCGTGATCATGAAGACGAAGGTCGCCACCGGCACGAACACCGCGGCACCGAACACCGTCGCGGCGAGGTCGCTGTCCAGCAGGTAGAGCCCGATGAGCCCGACCGACGTCAGGAGCATCGCCAGCGGCAGCAGCAGGATCGCGAACCAGAAGACGCCGAAGAAGAAGCCGCCCAGGCCCGGGTGCACCGACGTGCGGAACCACAGGTGGCGGTACATCGAGGTGATCTGCACGTTGCCCCGCGCCCAGCGCAGCCGCTGCTTCCACAGTGCGTCGATGCCGGCGGGCTCCTCGGCCAGCACGCGGGCGTGCGGCTCGAAGACGACGCGGCGCCCGGCGAGCTGGGTGCGGAAGGTCGTCACGGTGTCCTCGGCCAGCGAGGAGGTGTCGATCTGGCCGCCGATGGCCTCGAGGTTCTCGCGGCTGTGCAGCTGGGCGCCGCCGGCGAGGCAGGCCATGGCACCGGCCACGTTCTGCGCCCGCCGGGAGGCCGCCTGCGCCGCCAGGTAGTCGAAACCGATGAAGCGGGTGATCCCGACGGCGTCCTCGCTGCCCTCGCGGATGTAGGCGGTGACCGCGCCGACGGTCGGGTCGGCCAGGTGGCGGGTCATCTTGCGCAGCGAGTCCGCGGCGTAGATGACGTCGGCGTCCATGATCAGGAGCGCCTCCATCCAGTCGTCGGACAGGATCTCGCGCAGCCCGTGGTTCAGGGTGTGCGCCTTGCCCTCGCCGCCCTTCTCGCGGCGCAGGTGCACGACCCGGCCGGGGTAGCGCGCGCCGAGCGCGGCCATCACCGCCGGGGTCTCGTCGGTGCTGGCGTCGTCGACGACGTACACGCGCAGGCGGTCCGGCGGGTAGTCCAGCGCCATGAGGCGGTCGACCGAGGCGGTCAGCACCGCCGCCTCGTTCCACGCCGGCACCACGACCGCGACGTTGGGCAGGTAGGGCCCGGTCTCGCGGTAGTGGTTGCGCACCGCGTGCACCGGGATGATCAGGAACTGCGCCAGCCCGGCGAGCACGGGGATCGCGCCGAAGCCGACGAACAGCAGGAAGATCCCCACCAGCACGTCGTGGCCGATGCCGGCCAGGTCGGGCCCGGCGGCGAGGACGTCGTTCATCGGAGGACCACCAGACGTCGGGCCGAGGCGGACTCGGCGACCCAGGAGTACCGGCCCACCGACGACGCCTCGTGGCTGTCGGTGGAGCCCACGAGCGTCACGCCGGCGGCGGCGAACGCATCGACCACGCGCGGCCCGGGGCAGCGCCACTTCTCGTTGACCTCGACCGTCGTCCCGGTGCGGACGGCGGCCTGCGCCACGGCGGCGACGTGCTCGTCGGTCAGGTCGGACTCGGCCAGCCCGATCTTGGGCAGCAGCGAGAACACGTGGGCGAGCTGGCCGCGGCCGGCGCGGTCCATGGCGCGGACGGTGGCCTCGACGAGGATGCCGAGCGCGTCCTGCGCGGCGAGGCCGTGCGCCATCTCCTCGAGCGTGCGGCGCGGGCTCCACGGCCCGTCCGGCCCGGGGAACTGGTGGTCGGCGATGAGCACGCGGTCCACCCCGCCGGGCCCGACGACGAGGTCGGCCGGCACGTCGAGGCGGCCCGACGCGTCCAGGATCTTGGCCTCCACGCCGGTGAGGACCTCGAGGCCCTCCACGGGCGGGAGCGCCGCGACCTCGGCCAGGAACTCCGGCACGTAGGTCGTGGAGGTGCGGACGTGGTCGACCATCCGCACGCTGGCCAGCCCGGCGTCGCGGGCGGCGGCCAGGTTCTCCCGCGTCGTGCTCACGGCGTCGTCGGACCAGGTGGAGTGCACGTGGTGGTCGGTGCGGACCAGCTCGGTGGTCATCGGGGTGCCTCGTCGGTCTGCGGGTCCAGGACGTCGGCCGGGTCGAGGAAGACGTCCTCGAGGTACCGGACGACGGCCAGCTCGGTGAAGGGCACCGAGTCCGGCAGCGGGCGGCCCAGGGCCAGGTCGAGGGCGAGCGAGGGCATGTCGACGCCGGCTGCCACGGTGAGGGGCATGGCGCCCGGGAAGCGCGGGTTGACCTCGAGCAGCGCGGCGCGGCCCTCGGCGTCGCGGCGCAGCTGGACGTTGGCCACCCCGACCAGGCCGATGGCCTCGGCCACCTGGCGGGCGGTCTGCTCCAGCTCGCGGTCGGCGACGGTGCAGCCGGCCACGGAGACCCCGGAGTCGACCCGCAGGCGGGAGCGCGGCACCGCGGCGACCACGTGTCCGTCGGCGTCGGCGAGGGTGTCCACGCTGTACTCGTCGCCGGGCAGCAGAGCCTGCACGAGGATGTCCTCGTCGGCACCGAGGGCACGGAGCGCCTCGGCGTCGTCCACCTGGTGGACCCCGCGCGAGCCGGCGCCGCGGCGCGGCTTGACGATCACCGGGTAGTCCCAGGACTCCGGGTCGGTGGTGCCCAGCAGCTCGGTGCGCGGCGTGGGCAGCACGTCGGCGCAGCGCCGGGCGAGCGCCAGCTTGTCCAGGCAGACCTCGAGGGTCTCCAGGCTGGGAGCGGCCAGCGCGGTGCCGACGGCGTCCAGGCGCTTGCGCTCCGCGGCGATGCGCGGGAGCTCGACGTCGACGGTGGAGAAGAGGACGTCGACCCGCTCCCGCTCGCACAGGGCGACGAGGGAGTCGACGAAGGTCTCGGCCAGGCCCGGCTCGACGAGGAAACGGGCGCCCTCCTCGACCAGGTACAGGCCGCTGGCGTAGCGGTCCATGTCGGCGGCCAGCAGCGTGACGTCGGGACGCCGGGCCAGGGAGCGGAGCACGGCGACGCCCGCGGGCCCCCCGGCACCGGTCACCAGCACGCGGACGGGAGAGGTTTCAGACACCGGAGCGCTCCGTGAGGTTCGAGGACTGGGCGAGGATGGCGGGGGAGTCGCTCTGGGCGCCCACGACGGCGGCGGCCTCGCGGATCACCTCGAGCGGCTCGCAGTACTGGCCGCCGCCGTAGCGGGACCAGTACCGGCTGGTGGCGAGGACGAAGTCGTCCTGCATGTAGCTGCGGATGCCGGACTGCGAGCCGAAGCAGGCCAGCAGCGCGAGCTTGGTGTCGGTGAACCCGTCGATGCTCACGAAGCGGGTCGGCCGGTAGTCGACCGTGGCCGACGGGCTCTGGTAGCAGGCGAACGTGGGCACGTTCCGGGTGGCGACGGTCGCCGCCCGGTGGACGGCACGGTGGTCCTGGTGCCGGTCGTGCGCGGAGTGGGTGTAGACGATCATCGGCTGCACCTGGGCCACGACGCGCTCGATGATCGAGACGGTGGGGTCGGACTCGCTGATGCGCGTGTCCTCGAGGTCCTCCATGAACAGTCGCGCGCCGATGAGCTCGGCGGCGGCCATGGACTCGCCCATGCGGTCGCCGGCCGCACCGCCGCGGGCGCCGCGGGACAGCGTCAGGACGACGACCTGGTCGCCGGCCGACCGGTGCGCGGCGAGGGTGCCCCCGATGCCCAGCTCGACGTCGTCGGGGTGGGCACCGATGGCCAGCACGGTCTGGTGGCGCGCGGCGGCCCGGCGGCTGTTGCCCAGCTCGACCAGCCGGCGCACCGTCGTCACCACGTCGTCGCGGCGTACCGGCTTGACCATGAACTCGTCGGCGTTGCGGCGCAGCGCCTCGATGGCGTAGTCGACCGACGCGTGCGCGGTCATGACCGCGACGGGCAGGTCGGTCTGCAGTTCGCGCAGCCGGCCGAGGAACTCCAGGCCGTTCATGCCGGGCATCTCGATGTCGGTGATCACCGCGTCGAAGGGCTCGCGGGCGGCCAGGGCGAGGGCCTCGAGCGGGTCGAAGCAGGCCACCGCCGTCATCCCGGCCTTGTGCAGGACGGTGCGCACGAAGTGGGCGATGTCGGGGTCGTCGTCGACCACCAGCACGCGGACGTTGCCGTCCATGGCCAGCTCCTCAGCAGGTGAGCACGCCTCCCACGGGGGAGGAGGGCACGTCGTGCCCCGCACTTCGCAACGGCCCCGCCGGGCGGGTAGCTGAGCCGAGCGGGTCCGGCGTCACCCGGAGGGGTGAGCGGTGACCACGCCCTCCACCCGGCTCGGCTCAAGCTGGCCGGTGGGCCCGCCGATCACTGGAGTCAGGCGACCCGGACCGGTTCGGTCCCGGGCGCCGTGGACGCATCGGAGGGAGGAGGATCGTGGCAGTGTCATCCGTGCTCGTCGTGGAGGACACCGAGGAGATCCGTGAGCTCGTCAGCACGGTCCTGGGCCGCGCCGGGATGCACGTGCGGGCCGTCGGTTCCGGAGCCGAGTGCATGGCGGAGGTACGGCGCGAGGCGCCGGACCTGATCGTGCTCGACCTCGGGCTCCCCGACACCGACGGGACCGAGCTGTGCCGGCAGATCCGCGCCGAGACCGCCTGCTACGTCCTCATGCTCACCGCGCGCGCCGAGGAGGTCGACCTGCTCATCGGGCTGGCCGTCGGTGCCGACGGGTACATGGCCAAGCCGTTCTCGCCGCGGGAGCTGGTGGCGCGGGTGCAGGCCATGCTGCGCTTCCCGCGCACCGCCGCCGTCCCGCAGATGGCGCCCGCGGTCGAGGAGTCCGTCCGCCGGCTCGCCGAACTCGAGGTCGACGAGGAGAGCCGCGAGGTGCGGGTCGAGGGCGCCGTCGTCGACCTCACCCGCACGGAGTTCGACCTGCTGGCCGCGCTGGCCTCGCGGCCGGGCCGGGTGCTGCAGCGCGAGACGCTGCTGCGCGAGGTCTGGCAGACCGACTGGGAGGGCAACCTCCGGCTGGTCGAGGCGCACATGTCCAACCTGCGCCGCAAGCTCGTCGCCGCCGGCCTCAACTCGCCGGAGATCCGCACCGTGCGCGGCGTCGGCTACCGCCTCGTCGCCGCCTGAACCCCGGAACACGCGAGCCCCCGCACCGTCCGGTGCGGGGGTTCGCGTGTCTCCCGGCCCCGTCCGGAGGACGGGGGTCCTGCTGCCGCAGCCGATTCCCCCTCGTCTGCGGGCCTTCCGTGGTGCTGCGGCTGAGCGGGGTCAGGGCTCAGACGCCGGCGAGTGCATGCAGGTGCTGCACCCGGGAGTGGGCCAGGACGCCGCGCCGTGCGTCGGCGGCGATGGCCTGGCAGATCGAGGCGACCTCGGGGTGCCCGAGCTGGCTGCTGGTGCCGGCCAGGGTGTACGCGGCCGAGGCCACGGCGGGGCTGTTGCCCTCGCGGGTGTGGATGTCGATGGCCGACAGGCGGCCCGGAAGCGCGGTCACGTAGATCTCCTGGAGTCGGTCCATCAGGTCGTCCTCGACGTCGGCGTCGTGCAGGTCGCCGACCTCGTGGATCTCGTACCGGTCGCCCTGCGCAGCCGGCCCCGTGGTCCGGCTGCGCAGGAAGCTGAGGAGGGTGCCGGCGTCGACCGGCTTGGGAAGGCAGGCCCACGCCCCGGCGGCGGCCGCCCCGGCGGTCAGGTCCTCCGAGCTCGACGCGGCCACCACCAGGAACCGGGCCCGCGATCCGTCGCGGCGCAGCCGGCGGAGCAGCTCCAGCCCGTCCTCGCCGGCGACCGACGCGTCGGTGACGACCAGGTCGAAGGAGGAGGAGGTGGCGGCCAGGTGGAGCGCGGTCGCCACGTCGGCGGCCTCGTGGACCTGCCATCCGCCGAGGCGGAGGAGGCCGGTGACGCGGCGGCGGGCGAGGTCGTCGGCGTCGACGACGAGGGCGGTCAGCACGACAGCCCCGCGGACATGGCCGACTCGGCCGTCCAGCCGTAGCTCGTGAGCGTCGAGACGCTGACGCGCGGCTGGAACTGCAGGTAGTAGCGGTCGACTCTCGTAGAGAACGAGCGCGCGGCACTGCCGGTCACGGCGACGATCGCCGAGGTCCCGTTGTTGAGGTGGGCGGTGATGCGGTAGCCGGTGACGCCCAGGGTCGTGGTGCTGCCCGTCCAAGAGACGGTCGCCTCGGCCGGGTGGACCGGGTGGCACCTGGTGACCCGAGCGGAGACCCCGGTCGGGGCGGCGACGGTGGCGGCGCGCATCGAAGCCGTGTGCGAGACCGAGTCGGTGAAGGTGGCCGAGGCGGGGATGCTGCTGCCCACGACGACGCAGGCGGTGAGGCCGATCAGGACGGCCGTGCGGCGGAGCGCGTTCATGCCTGGTCTCCCTCGTCGCGGGTGGCGGTGGTGTCGGTCGTGGGCCGCCAGATGGTCAGCAGCAGCCAGCCGGCCAGCAGGGCTGGGGCGCCGTAGAGCAGCACCTGGGTGATCACGGGGGCGCGGAGCGCCTGGATGAGGTGTCCGAGCTCGGGCACCACGGCCCGGACCTGGTAGGCCGTGTCGCCCTCGAGGGTCGCCGTCCACGGGTCGACCGCGTCGTTGGCGTCGCCCTTGGTGAGGACGCTGGTGCTGCCGTCCGCGCCGCGCTCCACCTCGACCACCCGGTGGGTGACGAGCGAGCGGTCGCCGATCGGCTGGTGGTAGGTGATGACCATGCCCTCGGTGACGTCCTCGACGGCGATCGGCGTGACGACGGTGACGTCGCCCGGCTCGATCATCGGGGCCATGCTGCCGGTGAGCATCGTCATGGTGCGGTAGCCGAGGGCGTGGGGTCCCACGGCGAGCAGTGCGAAGACCGCGACGGCCAGCCCGACGACTCCGCGGACCAACCACGGGGCGAGCAGGCCCAGCGTGCGGGCCGGACCGGCGGACCGGTCGTGCGCGGAGCGGTCGTCCTCGGCCCGGGGCAGCGGCTGTGCTGCCCCCGGCCTCCGGACGGGGAGGACGGCGGTCATCGTGTGGTCTCCGGTCGTCTGAGCCGGGTCAGCGCGCGGCCGGCGCGGTGCGCTGGGTGGCGGTGAAGGTGAGGCTGAACGCGGCCTGCTTGCCCTGGAACTCGTTGCCTGCGTCCGTGGGCAGCGAGTAGGAGATGGCCAGGTTGTCGGACTTGCCGGCGACCAGTGCTGCGGGGGCGGTCAGGGCCCGGTTGCTCACGGCGGAGCCGGTGAGGAGCGTCTTCTCGCCGCTGGCGCAGGTGAACGAGGTGCCGTTCTGGGTCCAGGCCACCGGGCAGGACCGGACGGCCAGCTGCAGGCCGTCGGTGGGGTCGGTGGTCAGGATGCTGCTGGTCGTGGCGACCGAGGCCAGGTTGATCGAGGCGAGGTCGCTGCCGCCGTCGTTCTTCAGCGTGAAGGTGCGGGTGACCGAGTCGCCCGGGATCAGGTCGCCGGCTGCGAAGTCGAGGGTGCTGGCCTTGGCGAGGTCGATCGAGACGGTGCCCGAGGAGATGGTCGTGGCGACCGGAGTGGTGCTGTCGGTGAACGAACCGAAGGTGCCCATGCCGGCGACGGCGGCCGCGGCCCCGATGACGCCGAGCGAGCCGATGACCTTGCGGGCGGTGCTGCCGGTGGCCGTGGCGCTCATGTCGTTCGTTCTCCCTCTGTCCGTGCCACCGGCTCCTCCGGCGACGAGGAGAACTCTGGAGGTCCTCCCGCAGGCCACCCGCCCGGGAACCGCAAGGAATCCGCAAGATGAGGGACCCCTCCTCGCCCCCACTCCTCGCGCGCTCGGAGCGGGCCCCTGCGACAGGCCGGGGCTCCGCCCCGGGAACGCACGGCGCCCCCGGCCCCGGAGAGGGGTCGGGGGCGCCGGTCGCGCGGCCGTCAGGCGGTGCGGGGGAGGGTGAGCGTGAAGGTGGTGCCCTCGCCCTCGGCGCTCACCAGTTCCAGCGTGCCGCCGTGCGCGGTGGTGATCGCCTTGGTGATGGACAGGCCCAGACCCACACCGGGGACGGCGGCACGCTGGGCGGTCGACGCGCGGAAGAACCGGGTGAAGAGCTTGCCCTGCTCGTCGTTCGGGATGCCGATGCCGGTGTCGCGCACCGACAGCTGGGCGACCGGCACCGCGCCGGCGCGCTCGTCCGGGGTCACCGCGCCGTCGGCCGACTGCCAGCCGGTCGCGACGGTGAGCGTCACCTCCCCGCCCGTGGGCGTGAACTTCACGGCGTTGGAGACGAGGTTGTCGCAGGCCTGGCCCAGCCGCACCGGGTCGCCGGCGACCACGAGCGGCTCGGCGGGCGCGTGCACGCGAAGCTGGACGCCGGCGGTCGAGGCGGAGACGCGGGCGGTCTCCTCGGCGGCCTGCACGATCGTCACCAGGTCGACGTCCTCGGGCTGCAGGGTGAACTGGCCCGCCTCGACGCGCGCGGTGAACAGCAGGTCGCCCACGAGGCGCAGCAGCCGGTCGGCGTTGCGCTCCACCGTCGTCAGGTACTGCCGCTGCTCGTCGGTGAGGGTCTGGTCGTCGTCGTCGAGCACCAGTTCGAGGTAGCCGAGGATCGAGGTCAGGGGGGTGCGCAGCTCGTGGGAGATGAGGCTGACGAACTGGTCCTTCATCCGCTCGGTCGCCCGCACCTCGGTCATGTCCGTGCCGACGAAGTTCCACCCGGCGTGCACGCCGCGGTCGTCGGTGCGCGGCGTGACGGCGACGGAGACGGTGCGCTGCCGGCCGTCCGCGCCCACGTAGGTCCAGTCGCGGACGTCGCTGCCGTGCTCCTGGGCGGCCTGGACGAGGGTGCAGAGCCCGACCGGCGACCCGGTCGTGCCCGCGGCGTCCTCGAGCTCCTCGGCGAGGTGGAAGTCCAGGATCGAACGACTGCGGACCACCTCGGCGCGGGGCAGCCCGAGCAGCTTCTCGGCGCCGGGGTTCCAGACGCGGATGGTGCCGTCGGGGTCGGTGCCGATGATCGACTGCTCGGTCACCGCATCGATGACGCTGGTCATGGTCTGGGCGCGGGCGGCCAGGATGCGGGACGCCTGGTCCAGTTCGTCGGCGCGGCTCTGGACCTGCGCCAGGAGCTGCTGCTGCTCCGACTGGAGCCGGTCGATGACCGTGGCCTGGCGGCCGAGGCGCCGGGCCGTGGTGGTCAGCGCGCTCGCGGGGGCGAGGGCCAGCAGGAGGACTGCCGGCGCACCGGTCCCGGCGTGCAGCAGCACGACGGCTGCGGCGCCGGCCACGGGGACGGCGACGGTGCGCAGGACGGCGGTCGACCCCCGGGTCAGCCAGTCGGTCCCGACCGCGAGTGCGGCGGCCACGACGCCGGCCAGCACCGCTCCGGTGGACACCACGGGCAGCACGCCGGTCGCGAGCAGGGCCGACGTCAGGAGGAAGAGGAGCGTGGCCGGCAGGGGACCCCGCAGGGCGGCGCGCCACGCCGGCGCGGGGAGGCCCCGGTCGAGGACGGCGGCGGTCATGCCGTGGTCTTCGGCGTCCGGCGCGGGTGGCAGCAGAGCCGCGGAACGGGGCCTCACCCCAACGGGTCAGCGCCGGTCGCACGGTCCACCGCACCGTCACCCGAGCGGCGCACCGGACCGTTGAACCCGTGCGACCCGTGCGGAGCCCGCCGGTGGGTCGTCCGGGTTCAACGATCGGGTCGGGCCCCGACAGCACCGCACCCCCGACAGCGTCGGCCCCCGGACAGCACCGTGCCCCGCCGGGAGAACCGGCGGGGCACGGTGTCGAGCGGGCGGGTCGGGGACCCGGCTGGATCAGGAGCCGGACGAGCTGCCCTGCACCGTCTCCTTGGAGTGCTGGGCCTGGCCCTGCACGTTGTCCTTGGACTGCTGGGCCTGGCCCTGCACCTTGTCCTTGGAGTGCTGGGCCTGACCCTGCACCTCGTGGGCCGCGGACTGGCCCTCGCCCTTGACGGTCTCGGCGGCGTCCTGGGCGGTCGACCTGACCGACTCCATGGCGTCCTGGGCGGCCGGCTTGAGCTCCTCGCCGATCTCCTGGGCCGCCTGCTTGGCGGGGGCCAGCAGCGAGTCCTTGTTCTCGCGGACGGCCGTCTCCGCCTGCTGCGCCAGCTGCTGCTCGCGCTGCGAGGCGGGCAGCAGGCTGGACACCAGCCAGCCGACGCCGAAGGCGATCAGCCCGGCGGCCAGCGGGTTGCCCTGGGTCTGGCGGATCGCCGCATCCGGGGCTCCCTGGATGGCGCCGGCCGCGTTGGACGCGGCGTCCTGCACCGACCCGGCCGCGTTGGATGCGGTGCCGTGGGCGGACTGGGTGGTGTCGTGGGCGCTGCCCATCACCTTGTCCTTGAGGCCGGTGACGCGCCCCTTGGCGGCGGTCACCCGCCGGTCCACGACTCGGGAGGGGTTGACCTTCTCGTTGAGGGCGTCGACGTCGTAGCTGAGCTCGCGCCGCGTGTCCTCGATCTGCCGGCGGATGACGTCCGGGTCACTGCTGGTCATGTCTGCGACTCCTTCGGGAGTGGGGGAGGTCGGCGGGTCAGTGGGGCTTGAGGGCGCCCGGCACCTGCTGGAGCGTGTCCACGGTGCGCTCGGGCTTGGGGTTCACCTGCTGGAACTTCTTCCGGCCCATCACGAAGGCGACGGCGCCGACGATGCCCCAGAGGACGGCCACGATGAGGGCCGACCAGCCGGTGGGGATGGCACTGGCCAGCGCCCACATGAGGGCGAGCGAGAGGAACAGCGCGACCATGTAGCCGGCGAACCCGGCGGCACCGAACATCCCGGCGCCCTGCCCGGCCTTCTTCGCCTCGGCCTTCATCTCGACCTTGGCCAGCTCGAGCTCCTGGCGCATCAGGGTGGAGAGGTCCTTGGTGACCTCACCGATCAGCGCGCCGACCGAGATGCCCTCGATGTCGGGGGTGCCGTCGGCCGTCGTCGGCGTGCCCATGGCGCCGCTGTGGCCCTGGGAGTAGTCCGCCGCGTAGTTCTGGCCGGTCGGCTCCACCGGGGGCGGGGCGTAGCCCTGCTGGCCGCCCGCCGGGGTGGCTCCGGAGTAGGGGGTGGTCATGCTCAACCCACCCCACCCGGGCGCCGCGCCGGGTCGTCCCAGCCGGCCGGGGCAGCCGGCGGCACGACGCTGCCCTCGGGGGGCACGGTGCCGTACGGCGGCGGCGGGAGCGGGGCGGATCCGGCGGTGGAGTACGCCGCACCGGTACCGGTGTAGGTGCTCGTGGTGTCCGAGTAGGTCGGCGTGGGGTCGACGTAGTTGGTCGTCGACGGGTGGCCGCCCGTGGTGCCGGAGGGTGAGGAGTCGCTGTGCGCGGCGCGCACGCCGCTGGTCAGCCGGCCGGCGACGATGCCGGCCGCGGCCGCACCCAGCAGGAACATGCCGGGACGACGGCGGGCCATGCTGCGGACCTCGTCGAGGAGCTGGGCCGGCTCACGGTTCTCCAGCTTGCCGGCGAAGGTCTCGAGGTAGCCGGATGCCTGCTGGAGCAGGTCACGGGCCGGACCGGGAGCGCCCTCGCTCGTGCCGTCGGCCAGGGAGCGCAGCTCGCTGGCCAGGGAGTTGAGGCCCTGGGCGGCCTTCTGCTGCTGGGCGACCGTCTGGTCCTTGAGCTGCGACTGGCCCTGCTTGAGCAGGTCCTGCGCCTGGCGCTGGGTCTCGCCGGCGACCTGCTTGGCCTGGTCGGCCGCGGTCGAGGCGACCTGGCTGCCGGCCTGGGCCGCGGTCTGGCCCACGTTGCGGGCCTCGTTCTTCGCGGTGTCCGTGGTCTGGCGAGCTTCGTTCTTCGCCGTGTCCTTGGTGTGCTGGGCCTCGCCCTTGGCGACGTCCTTGGTGTCCGGCGAGCTCTGGCCCGCGGTTCCCGTGGTGGGCGGGGGAAGCGGGGCGTCGATGGAGTGAGTCATCGGTCCTCCTCGGCTGGTGTGCGTGGGCAGTTCTCGGAATCGGAGGGGCGCTACCCTGGAGTGGTCCGGCCACACCTGCGAGGTGATCAGGTGGTGCCGGGACGGCTCTTCCGCCCGGCGCATCCGTGCGCCGCGGGCGGGCGGGAAAGACGGGTCGGTACGCGGCTGGACGCCGCGCCGTGTCCCGTCTCCGTGGTAACGCCGCGAGGGTCTAGGTACCCCTGTCCGGTGGACCTCGAAACCGGATCTGCAGGTCAGCCTGTCCAGCCGAAGCGCGGCGGGCGCCGTCCGGCGAAGGCGGCGACCCCCTCGGGCAGCTCACCGGCGGCGATCGTCTCCTCGTACCAGGGAGCCACGACCGCGTCGGCGTCGGCGCCGGCGGTGAGGGCCGCCACCACCTCCTTGGTCGCCCGCTGGGTGAGCGCCGAGCGGGCTGCGAGCACCTCGGTGAACCGCCGCACCTCGGCCTCCATCTGGTCGGCCGCGACCAGCCGGTCCACCAGCCCGGTGCGCAGCGCGGCGGCGCTGTCCAGCAGCTCGCCGCTGAAGAGCAGGTACTTGGCCGTCGCCGGACCCACCAGGTCGAGCAGGGCCTTCGTCGACGACGGCGGGTAGACGATGCCGACCTTCGCCGGGGTGACCCCGAAGACGCCGGACGGGTCGGTGAAGCGCAGGTCGCAGGCGGCCGCGATCTCCACGCCGCCGCCGATGCAGTGGCCGCGGATCATCGCGATCGTCGGCTTGGGGAACTCCCGCAGCGCCGCCTGTGCCGCGAGGTTGTCCGCCCGCAGCTCCGCCATGGGGTCCCGGTGGTCCGCCCCGCCGAGCAGGCCGGCGATGTCGGCGCCGGCGCAGAAGCTCGGCCCCGCACCCGTCACGACGAGCACCCGCACGGCGGGGTCGGCGGCGGGCCCGGCCAGCACGTCGGGGAGGGCGGCCCACATGGCCGCGGTCATCGCGTTGCGCTTCTCGGGCCGGTCGATGGTCAGGACGGCGGCGGCGCCGTCACGGGTCACGGTCAGGTTGTCGGTCATCTCATCCCAGGTCGTCGGTCGCGAACGTGTCGCAGCGGCTGGGGTCGCCGGTCTCGTAGCCCGTGCGGAACCAGCGCTGCCGCTGCTCGGAGGTGCCGTGCGTGAACGCCTCCTGGTCCACGGTGCCGCCGCCCAGGTTCTCCTGGATGTAGTCGTCCCCGATGCGCTCGGCGGCGTCCAGTGCGCGGTCGATGTCGTCGTCGGTGATGTCGGCGATCAGCGGCGCGCCGGAGTCGTCGGGCACGGTCTCGGCGTGGTTCGCCCACGCGCCGGCGAAGCAGTCGGCCTGCAGCTCCAGTCGCACCGAGCCGCTGGTCGGTCCGCTGTCCCCGGGGGTGACCCGCGCGTTGATGCCGAGCAGGTTCTGCACGTGGTGGCCGTACTCGTGGGCGATGATGTAGGCGTCGACGAACAGCCCGCCCTGGGCGCCGAACTGCTGACGGAGCTGGTCGAAGAACGACAGGTCGATGTAGACGAGCTGATCGGCCGGGCAGTAGAACGGCCCCGATCCGCTGGTGGCCCCACCGCAGGCGGTCTGCACCGAGCCGGTGAAGAAGGTCGTCTCCGTGGGCACGTACTGCCCGCCCAGCACCCCGGACCAGTAGTCCTGGATCGACTCGACGTCGGCCACGACCGCGCACTCGACCGAGTCGTTGGCGTCGGCGCCGGTGCGACAGTTCTGCGCGAGTGCGGAGTTGTCCACGGTCTGGTCCTGGCCGAGGCCGGAGAGGCCGCCGGCCGCTGAGCCGCCGCTCGCGGGGCCGCTGCCGTCGCCGCCGCCGAGGACCTGCAGCAGCACGACGACGACCAGACCGACCAGGCCCAACCCACCGCCGCCCACGGCGACGCCCCGGCCGCCGCGGAGCCCGCCGCGGCCGCGCGTGTCACGCACCCCGGACGTGTCCAGACTGCCGCTCTCGCGGTACCTCATCCTCGGCGGACCTCCGTGGTCTGGCCCCCCGGCGGGGCGGTCGGCGTGCATCCGGCGAGATCCGGCCGCCAGAACCGTGCCACCGGAGGGCGCCGTCCCGCGACCCGGGGCGCTCCGGGTGGGTGGCCGGCCGTGCCGGCGCTCCCCGCCGGAGCCCCGCGGCAGGGGCCGAGCGGCGCCGGGGGAGGAGGACCTACTGTCGGGGGGAACCCGAGGAGGGAACCAGCTCATGGCGGTCTCCAACCGCGTCCGCGCCGCGCTCACCACGACGGTGCTCGCCACCGCCGCCACCGGCTTCATGGCCGGGTGCGCTCCGGGCGGCGAGGACGACGAGGAGCAGGTCGCCTACTGCACGGACGAGGACGGCCAGATCGTCGACGAGGAACTGTGCGACGACGACGGCGGCGGGGGTGTCGGCGGCGGTGGGCTGTTCTTCCTCTACCTGGGCGGCTTCCGCTCCGGCCTGCCGGTCGGCACCGTGCTGCCCTCGGGTGGGACGCGGATCAACCCCGGTGACAGCGTGGCCCGGCAACGGGCCGGTCTGCCGGGCAGCGGCAGGGTGAGCGCCGGGCAGCGGGTGAGCGGCGGCATCGGCAGCGGGATCGGCAACCGGGCCGGCACCGGCGCCGGGAGCTGAACCGCCCCCCGTGCGACGCATCGAGAGCGGGGTCGTCCGCCCCGGCTGGGAAGCCGAGATCGAGTCCCAGGGGCTGGTCTACAACCGCACCCACCTGCCCGGCGGCGAGGTGCGCAGCTACTGGCGCGAGGGCCCCTTCTACGACTTCGCGATGGCCGAGGTGCAGGAGCTCGAGAGCGCGGTCAGCCAGCTGTTCCAGATGTGCGTCGCCGCCGGCGACCACCTCGTCGACAACGACCTGTTCGACCGGCTGCACATCCCGCCGATGGCCCGGCCGCAGATCCGCCGCTCCTGGGCCGAGGAGCCACCGAGCATCTACGGCCGGTTCGACCTGCGCTACGACGGCGAGGGTCCGCCCAAGCTGCTGGAGTTCAACGCCGACACCCCGACCGGCCTGGTGGAGTCCGCCGTCACCCAGTGGAACTGGCACCTGTTCACCGGCCAGGGCCGCGACCAGTGGAACGCGCTGCACGACACCCTCGTCGCGGCCTGGCGGCGCAACCTCACCAGGTGGGAGCGACGCACCGGCGTGCGCCCACGCGTGCACCTGGCGTGGACCAGCGAGGAGACCTCCGGTGAGGACCGGATGACCGTCGCCTACCTGATGGACACGGTGGTGCAGGCCGGCTACGAGGCGATCGAGCTGGTCGTCGAGGACATCGTGCTGGACGACGGCGACGGCCGGTTCTACGACGCCCAGGGTCGCCACCTCGACGTCGTCTTCAAGCTCTACCCCTGGGAGTGGCTCGTCGAGGACGAGTTCGGGCCGGCCGTCCTCGCCGACGGGATGCGGCCCGGGGGGACGACGTGGGTGGAGCCGGCCTACAAGATGCTGTGGAGCACCAAGGCGCTGCTGCCCGTGCTGTGGCAGCTCTTCGGCACCGATCCGGTGCTGGGCCAGTACCTGCTCCCCGCCTACTTCGCCGACGAGATGCCTTCGAGCTGGCGCACGTACGTCCGCAAGCCGCTGTGGGGGCGCGAGGGGGCGAACGTCGCGATCGTCCGGGACGGCGAGGTGAGCCTGCAGCTGCCCGGGCGGTACGGCACCGAGGGATTCGTCGTGCAGGAGTTCGCGCCGCTGCCCGACTTCGCCGGTGTCGACGGTCCGCACCACCCGGTGCTGGGGGCGTGGGTGGTCGACGGGGAGCCGGCGGGCCTGGGCATCCGGGAGAGCGACGGGCTGATCACCGACAACCTCAGCTTCTTCGTGCCGCACACCATCGACTTCTCCGCTCCGCGATGAGGAATGGAACGGCCTCGCCCAGAGGCTCGCGCCGTGCGGAGCACGGCGTGAGGAGGGCGGGGTCCTCCTACTAGGTTCGGGTCATGCCGCTGGAAGGTGAGTACGAACCGAGTACGCAGAAGTGGGTCCGGGACCAGGTGGAGCTCTACGAGCGCACCGGCGGGCGCGAGGGCAACACCCTGCTCGACCGCGGCCTGCCGGTCGTCATCTTCAGCACCAGGGGTGCGAAGAGCGGCAAGGTGCGCAAGCAGCCGCTCATGCGCGTCGAGCACGACGGCGCCTACCTGATGGTGGGATCCCAGGGCGGTGCACCCACCAACCCCGCGTGGGTCGCCAACCTGCGGGCCGCACCCGACCAGGTCGCGGTCCAGGACGGCCCCGAGCCCTGGGACGGCACCGCCCGGGAGCTCGACGGGCCCGAGCGCGAGGAGTGGTGGGAGCGCGCCGTCGCGGCGTTCCCCGACTACGCCGACTACCAGCGGAAGACCGACCGCCGGATCCCGGTCTTCCTGGTCGAGCGCCGCTGACCCCTGCCGCCGGCCTCAGGGCAGCGCGGCGGCGAGCTCCGGTACGCCGGCGACCAGGCCGGCGTCCTCGGGACGGAACGCGGTGCCGACGGCGGCGCGCCGGGTCCCGCGGCCCTCGTACCGCCAGGTGCCCACGATCCGGCCGTCGACGACGACCGTGGAGCGGAACATGCCGTTCCCGCCCGGCACGATCCGTGTCGCGAACGCGGGATCGAGGACGGCGCTGCGGTCGCCGTAGCCCAGCACGAACTCGTCGAAGCCCGGCAGCAGGAAGGTGCCGCGCGCCTCCTCACGGCAGGCGGCCAGCAGCTCGGGGGTCGCGGGATCGAGGAGGTACTCGGTGCCGTCGACGGTCATCGACCCGAGCCGGTCGCGCACGATCGCCAGGCCGGCGCGGGCGTCGCGCACGGTGAGACCGGCCCAGCGGGCGAGGTCCTGCACGGTGGCCGGCCCGTGGCCGGTGAAGAAGCGGGCGGCGAGCTCGGCGAGCGCCTCGTCGCGCTCGAGCCGGCGGGGGCTGCGCACCCACTCGTCGAGCAGCACGAAGAGCTGGTCGCCGTCGGCGGTCGGGCCCAGGCAGATGGAGCCGGTCTGCGCCGCGAACCACAGCAGGTGGTAGCCGCGCTGGCCGGTCACCCGCACGCCGCCGGCCTCGATCGCGGCCAGCAGCTCGGCCCGGGTCAGCCGCCGGCCCCCCGACAGGGCGGCGACGATCGCCTCGCCCGCGCGGCCGACGTCGGCGTCGGTCAGCTCCAGGTCGGCCCGGCGCCCCGCGAGCCCGGCCAGGGCGCGTTCCCCGAGCAGGTCGAGCAGCCACGGCAGGTCCTCGGCGGCGGTGACGTGCAGGGTGCCGCGCATCGGCCACGAGCGGACCAGCTCGCCGCGGTCGAAGGCGGCCAGCACCCCGTCGCGGGACCGGCCGGGCGTGCGCAGCGCGACCGAGGTGACCGCACCCGGGTGGTCCTGGCCCTGCGCGGCCGTCAGCCGGCGGACCGCCCCGGTCGCGTCGTCGGCCTGCGGGCCGGCCAGGCCCTGCGCGACCAGCCGCAGCAGCCCGATCTCCTGCCGTGTGTCCACGCCGACCAGCGTGGCACCGCGGTACGACAGGTCAGCGCCGGGAGCGCTCGAACCTCTCCACGGGCGGCGTCGCGGCGTGCCAGGCGCGGGCCCGCTCGCCGGCCTGGTCGCCCTCCTCGCCGTGCAGCCGGTCGGCGACGTCGTCGAGCATCGCCTGGCGTCCGTAGAGGACGACGACGTCGCCGGTGCGCAGGTGCAGGTCCTCGGCGGGGGCGCCGATCCAGGTGTCCTCGCGCTCCACGCCCATCACCGTGACGCCCTCCTCGGGCAGGCGCAGCTGCCCCAGCGGGCGGGCGGCGATCCAGTCGTCCTCGTGGACCGGCAGCTGCACCACCCGCCACCGCCCGCGCAGGTGCAGCAGCGCGGCGTAGTCCCGGACGTCGAGGTCGGTGAACCGGCGCAGCAGCCGTTCGATGATCCGCCGCAGGTGGCGGTCCACGACCGGGCTCCTCGCCAGCCAGAGCAGTCCGGCGAGCGCGACGACGATGACCGCGGCCCGCTGCAGCCCGCCGCCGGTGGAATCCACGGCGGCGAAGCTGAGGACCAGCGTCCCGATCACCGACACGGCGCCGGCGCCGCTGACCAGCATCAGCACCATGACGATGCGCCGTCGTGCCGGGTGGTTCACCACCGCCTCGGCCTCCGAGGTGGTGAACCCCGTCCCGGTGAACGCCGAGCGCGCCTGGAAGCGGGCGTGCTGCAGCGTCATGCCGGTCATGGTCAGGGCGACGGTCGCCACGCGGGTGACGACCAACCCGAGGGTGACGACGACGATCAGCGAGACGACGGCTGCCATGGGCTGCCCTTACCGCCGCGGACCGCGGACCGAACGTCGGGCGGCGGGCCGGGCTGGCGGTAGCGTGCACCCCGTGATGGGGATGGGTGGTGCCGGAGATCCGTCCGCGGAGCGTCGTCGCCGGTTGGTGGCAGCCGTGATCGTGCTCGCCATGGTGCTGGCCGCGGGCGCCACGGTGCTGTCCCTCGCACTGGGCTGACCGCCGTGGCCGACGACGTGATCGAGGCCTGGTTCGCCGCGGCGGGGCCGCGGGAGGCCGAGCTGCGCCGGGTCGACGCGCTGGTGCGGGAGGCCGCGCCGGACCTCGACCGGCAGCTCGTGGCGGCCGGCGCCGGGCGGATGCTGGGGTACGGGCTGATGCCCTACCGGCCGCGGTCGGCCAGGGAGACGACGACCTGGCCCTTGATCGCCCTGGCCGCGCAGAAGAGGCACCTGTCCCTCTACGTGAGCGCCGTCGTGGACGGTGGCTACCTCGCCGAGGACCGGGCCGAGCGGCTCGGCAAGGTCTCCTGCGGCAAGAGCTGCATCCGCTTCACCTCCGTGGACCGGATCGACACCGGCGAGCTCGGCACCCTGCTGAGGGACGCCGTCGCCAGCACGTCCTCCGGGCGCAACGAGTACTTCGGCGGTGGCTCGCCGACCGCGTGACCTAGGTCCCTGGCGCGCGGGATGCGCCGCGCGGCACGGTGAGGACGTCACCGGGACAGCGCCGGTGCCCCGCTCCGGAGGACCGTCGATGACCCTCGCCGTCCCGCCCAGCAGTTCCGGCTCGTACCCCGAGCCGCCCCTCGAGATAGCGGGCGACCCGGCCGTCCAGCAGGCCGTCGAGCGGCTGCGCGGCGAGTACGCCGGCCGGGTGCGGCCGCAGCTGGTCGTGCGCGTGGTCCGGGAGAGCCGGCGCGACCTCGGCGGCTCCCCGGTTGGGGCGATGCCGGAGCTCGTCGAGCGGCTGGCCCGCTACCGGCTGGGCACGCACGTCGGCTGAGCCGAGGGCCGGCCGGAATCCGGTTGCCCGAGCCGGGAGGATGTCCGGGTGGGCATCGGTTCCGGTTCGGTCGACGTGAGCGCGGTCCGGCACACCCTGTCCGACGGGCGGGTGCTGCTGGACGAGGTCTCGTTCCGCGTCGGCGAGGGTGCGCGGGCGGCGCTGGTGGGGGAGAACGGCGCGGGCAAGACGACCCTGCTGCGGATCATCGCCGGCGACCTGGTGCCCGAGGCCGGCGCGATCGCGCGCACGGGGGGTCTGGGCGTCATGCGCCAGTTCATCGGCTCGGTGCGCGACGACACGACCGTCCAGCAGATGCTGGTCGACCTCTCCCCGCCGGCCGTCCGCGTGGCGTGGGACGCCGTGCAGAGGACCGAGCTCGCGCTCATGGAGACCGACGACGAGCGCGCCCAGATGGCCTACGCCGACGCGCTCGCGCAGTGGGGCGATGCCGGCGGGTACGACGCCGAGGTCACCTGGGACACCGTGACCGTCGCCGCGCTCGGCGTGCCCTACGACCGCTGCAAGTACCGCGAGCTGTCCACGCTGTCCGGTGGGGAGCAGAAGCGGCTGGCCCTCGAGGCGCTCCTGAGGGGCCCCGACCAGGTGCTGCTGCTCGACGAGCCGGACAACTACCTCGACGTCCCGGGCAAGCGCTGGCTGGAGGAGCGGCTGCTCGAGACGCGCAAGACCGTGCTGTTCGTCAGCCACGACCGCGAGCTGCTGGCGCGGGTCGCCGACCGGGTCATCACCGTCGAGGGCGGCACGGCCTGGGTGCACGGCGGCGGGTTCGCCTCCTACCCCGAGGCGCGCAGCGCGCGCCACGAGCGGCTGGCGGAGCTGCGCCGCCGGTGGGACGAGGAGCACCAGCGACTGATCGACCTGGTCCGGACCATGCAGCAGCAGGCGGCCAACTCGCCCGACATGGCCAACCGGTACCACGCGATGCAGACCCGGCTGGCCAAGTTCGAGGCGGCCGGCCCGCCGCCGGACCGTCCTCCGGAGCAGAAGGTCGCGATGCGGCTGCGGGGCGGGCGCACGGGCGTGCGGGCGGTGATCGCCGAGGGGCTGGAGCTCACCGGGCTCATGCAGCCCTTCGACCTGGAGCTGTGGTTCGGCGACCGGGTGGGCGTTCTCGGTGCCAACGGCGCCGGCAAGTCGCACTTCCTGCGGCTGCTGGGTGGCCACGACGTGGCGCACACCGGTTCCTGGCGGCTGGGCGCGCGCGTCGTCCCCGGCATCTTCGCGCAGACCCACGCACACCCCGAGTGGCAGGACCGGACGCCGGTGGACCTGCTGTGGCACGGCGAGCCGGGGCGGCCGGGCGTCGACCGCGGGCGGGCCATGGCCGCGCTGCGGCGCTACGGGCTCAGCAACTCCGCCGACCAGCCCTTCCGCACCCTGTCCGGTGGCCAGCAGGCACGGTTCCAGATCCTCATGCTGGAGCTCGGCGGCGCCACGCTCCTGCTGCTGGACGAGCCCACCGACAACCTCGACGTGCTCTCGGCCGAGGCGCTGGAGGAGGCGCTGGCGGCGTTCGAGGGAACCGTCCTGGCGGTCACCCACGACCGGTGGTTCGCCCGGTCCTTCGACCGCTTCGTGGTCTTCGGTGCCGACGGCCGGGTGTACGAGTCGGACGAGCCGGTCTTCGACGAGACGCGGGTCGCCCGCGCCCGCTGAGCCGGCCTGCTCCACGCCCGCCCGCGTCGATCATCGTCCCGGTGCTCGCCTCCGCGGCGCGGCGGCCCGCGTCGCCGACGCGGAGACGATGATCAACAGCGGTTGACCGCCTTCTCCGAGGCCGTCAGGCTGCTGCGGTCCGGGGCCCACCCCGGCGGGCAGGAGGAGCCGTGGCGGGGACCGGGAACTGGCGGAACTGGGCCGGCAACCAGCGGGCGACCGGGGTGGACGTCGTCCACCCGGCCGACGCCGACGGCATCGCGGCCGCGCTCGTCCGGGCGGGCGAGGCCGGCCGCCGGGTGCGGCCCGTCGGCTCCGGGCACTCCTTCACCGCGATCGGGCGGCCCGAGGACGTGCAGCTGGTGCTCGACCGGCACGCCGACCTGGTGGACGTCGACGACGCCGGGCTGGTCACGGTGCAGGCCGGGATGCCGCTGCACCGGCTCAACGCCGAGCTCGCGGCGCGGGGCTGGTCGCTGACCAATCTCGGCGACATCGATCGGCAGACCGTCTCCGGCGCGCTGTCCACCGGCACGCACGGCACCGGCGCCCGGTTCGGCGGCCTGGCCACCCAGCTGCGGGCGCTGGACCTGGTGCTGCCCGACGGCTCCCGCCTGCACTGCTCGGCCGACGAGCACCCCGACGTCTTCGCCGCCGCGCGCGTCGGCCTCGGTGCCCTCGGCGTGCTGGACACGGTCACCCTGCAGGCGGAGCCGGCCTTCGCGCTCCGGGCCGAGGAGGGCCCGGCCCGGCTGGGCGACCTGCTGGACGGCTTCGCAGAGTTCATGACCTCGACCGACCACGTCGAGTTCTACTGGTTCCCGCACACCGACCGGTGCCTGACCAAGCGCAACACCCGCCTGCCGCTGGCGGCGGGACTGGCCCCGCTGCCACGGTGGCGGGCGGTCTGGGAGGACGAGGTCCTGTCCAACGCGGTCTTCGCCGGCATGGTCGCGGCCGGCCGCCGGAGGCCGGCACTCATCCCGCCGCTCGCGGCGGTCACCGCCCGTGGGCTCGGCCGGCGTTCGTGGACCGACACCTCGCACCGCGTCTTCGTCAGCCGGCGCCGCGTGCGGTTCGTGGAGATGGAGTACGCGGTCCCGCGCGACGAGGCGCCCGCGATCCTGACCGAGCTGTACCGGATCGCGTCGGCGGGGGAGTTCCGGGCCTCGTTCCCCGTGGAGGTGCGGGTCGCCGCTGCCGACGACATCCCGCTGTCCACCGCCTCGGGCCGGGACACCGCCTACATCGCCGCTCACGTGCCGGCCCGCACCGACCCGGGTTCCTGGTTCGCCGCCCTGGAGTCGCTCGCGGGCAGCGTCGGCGGCCGGCCGCACTGGGGGAAGCTGCACGGCCTGGACGCCGCGACCTTGCGCACGCGCTATCCCCGGTTCGACGAGTTCACCGCGCTGCGGGCCCGGCTCGACCCGGCCGGGGTGCTGGGCAACGCCCACCTGGACCGGGTGCTCGGCCCGGTGGGCGGCTGAGGCTGCAGGCCCGGGGTCACAGGTCGACGTCGGGCTCCCCGGTGCCGCCGATCCGGTCCAGCTCCTGGAGCTCCACTGGGCCGAGCACGCGGGCCGGGGCCAGCATGTTCTCCTCCAGGTGCGCCACCGACGACGTCCCCGGGATGAGCAGCACGTTCGGCGACCGGGCCAGCAGCCAGGCCAGCGCGACCTGCATCGGCGTGGTCTCCAGCCGGCGCGCCACCGTGTCCAGTGCCGCCGACTGCAGCGGGCTGAACCCGCCGAGGGGGAAGAAGGGCACGTAGGGGATGTCCTCGCGCGCCAGGGCGTCGATCAGCGGGTCGTCGTCCCGGTGCACGAGGTTGTAGTGGTTCTGCACGCAGGCGACCGGGGCGATGGCCCGGGCCTCGGCCACCATCTGCGTCGTCACGTTGCTGATCCCGAGGTGGCGGACCAGCCCGTCGGCCTGCAGCTGCGCCAGCGCCTCGAACGGCTCGGCCAGCGAGCGCTCCACCGGCTCGGCGAACCCGGGCATCCGCAGGTTGACGACGTCGAGCGCCTCCACTCCGAGGTGGCGCAGGTTGTCCTCGACCGCGGAGCGGAGCTCCGCCGCAGAGAGCGCCTCCGGCCAGTCGCCCTCGGGCGTCCGCCGGGCGCCGACCTTGGTCACGACCACGAGGTCGTCGGGATAGGGGTGCAGCGCCTCGCGGATCAGCTCGTTGACCACGTGCGGGCCGTAGTAGTCGCTCGTGTCGATGTGGTTCACGCCCAGCTCGACCGCGCGCCGCAGCACGGCGACGGCCTCGGCGCGGTCGGCCGGCGGCCCCATCACGTGCGGCCCGGCGAGCTGCATCGCGCCGTAGCCGAGCCGGAACACGGCTCGGTCACCGAGGGGGTAGCTGCCGGACGGTTCAGCGGTGCCGATGGTCATGGCGGCTCCCTACCCGGGAAGGACCCGGTATGCGCGGCTCAGCCCGCGGCGACCGGCTCCGTCGCGGGCGGCATCGTTGCGGGCGGGCTTCCCTCGAGCAGCCGCGCCGTCCTGAGCCGGCGGTCGGCGTGCCCGACCCGCCACGCGATTCCGGCGCCGGCGACGGCCAGCGCCGCGCCCACCCACATCGGCGCGGTCAGCCCGTACCCCTGGGAGATGACCAGCGCGCCCAGCGCGGCGCCGAGCGCGTTGGCCACGTTGAAGGCGCCCTGGTTGGCCGCCGAGACCAGGCTGCCGCCGCCGGGCAGGTCGGCGGCCTCGATGACGCCGTTCTGCACGATCGGCCCCATGGCGAAGCCGAGCGTCCCGAACAGCACCAGCAGGACGACGGCGGCGACCGGGCTGGCGGCCGTGGACGCGAACACCGCCAGGACGACGGCCACCCCGAGCATGCCGACGGCGACGAAGCCGAAGCCGAACCGGTCGCCGAGCCGCCCGCCCAGGAGCGTCCCGACGGTGGTGCCGACGCCGAACAGGGCGAGCACCGGGGTCACGCCGGCGGGGGAGAAGCCGGCGACGTCGGTGAGGATCGGCGTCACGTAGCTGTAGACGGCGAAGGTGGCCGCGAAGCCGACCATCGTGAGCGCGAGGACGAGCCACACCTGGCGGCTGCGGAAGGCGGCGAGCTCGGTGCGCAGGTCCGCCGGCTCACCCCCGTCGGTGGGTAGCCAGGCGAGCAGCCCCGCGATGGTCAGCACCCCGATGCCCGCGATGGCGGCGAGGACGAGCCGCCAGCTCGTCTGCTGGGCGACCCACGTGCCGGCCGGCACACCGACGACGTTGGCCAGCGTCAGCCCCATGATCATGAGCGAGATCGCCTGCGTCGCGCGTTCCGGCGCCACCAGCCTGCGGGCGGCGATCGCCCCGACACCGAAGAAGGAACCGTGCGCCAGCGCGGTCAGCACCCGCGCCGCCGCCAGGGTGCCGTAGGTGGGGGCCAGCGCCGCGAGCAGGTTGCCGATGACGAAGACGACCATCAGCGCGACGAGCGTCTGTCGCGGGGTGAAGCGGAGCCCGAGCGCGGTGAGCGTCGGCGCACCGACGACCACCCCGATCGCGTAGGCGGAGATGAGCAGGCCGACGGCGGAGACCGAGACGTCGAGGCCGTCGGCGATCTCGGGCAGCATGCCCATGACGACGAACTCGGTGGTGCCGATGCCGAAGGCGCCGATGGCGAGGGCGAGCAGGGCGCGGGGCACGGGCAGGAAGCTCCAGGGACGCGGGCGGGACGGAGCCGGAGGACGACGTCGTCCTGTGCGGGCCCGGGTCGGGGCGGGCCGCCCCGTTCTCCGCCGGGTGCAGCGGCCGGCCCCGTCGGTCCATGCCCGATGCGGCGGTGGAGCTGCTCACACCGGGGGCGGGTGATCGCCCGCCCCCGGTGCGCGGGTCAGGGCTGGAGCAGCACCTTGACGGCGCCGTCCTTCTTCTCCCGGAAGTTCGCGTACGCCTCGGGGGCCTGCTCGAGCGGCACCCGGTGGGTCGCGAACTCGTCGACGCCCAGCGGGTCACCCTCGAGCAGCAGCGGCAGGATGTCCGGGACCCAGCGCCAGACGTTGGCCTGCCCCATGCGGAGCTGGATCTGCTTGTCGAACATGCGCATGAGCGGCATCGGGTCGGTGGCGCCGCCGTAGACACCCGACAGCGAGATGGTGCCGCCGCGCCGGACCGCCTCGATCGCGGTGTTGAGCGCCGCCATCCGGTCGACGCCGGCCACCTGCATGACCTTCTCCATGATCGCGTCCGGGACGATCGCCGTCGCCTTCTGCGCGAAGGTCGCCAGCGGGGAGCCGTGCGCCTCCATGCCCACGGCGTCGATCACCGCGTCGGGGCCCCGGCCGTCGGTCAGGTCGCGCACCTGGGCCACGACGTCGGCCTGGGTGGTCGTGTCGATGACGGTGATGCCGTTGCGCCGGGCGCGCGCCAGCCGCTCGGGGACGACGTCTGCGGCGATGACCTGCCCGGCCCCGAGGTGCTTGGCGATCCGGGTGGCCATGTCACCGATCGGGCCCAGACCCAGGACGAGCACGCTGCCGCCCTCGGGGATGCCGGCGTACTGCACCGCCTGCCACGCGGTCGGCAGGACGTCGGAGAGGTAGACGTAGCGGTCGTCGAGCGGGGCGTCGGGCACCTTGATCGGCAGGGTGTTGCCGAACGGCACGCGCAGGTACTCCGCCTGGCCGCCGGGCACCTGCCCGTAGAGCTTCGTGTAGCCGAACAGCGAGGCGCCGAAGCCCTCCTCGCGGTTCTGCGTCGTCTCGCACTGGGACTGCAGTCCCTGCGAGCACATCCAGCAGGTGTTGCACGAGATGTTGAACGGGACGACGACGCGATCGCCGGCCTTGAGTTCGGTCACCTCGCGACCGACCTCCCGGACGACGCCCATCGGCTCGTGGCCCATGACGTCGCCCACGGACATGAACGGCGCCATGACCTCGATCAGGTGGAGGTCGGAGCCGCAGATCCCGCTCGAGGTGATCTCGACGATCACGTCGGTGGGGTCCTGGATCGTCGGGTCCGGGACGGTCTCCACTCGGACATCGCCTCGGCCGTGCCAGGTCACTGCGCGCATTCGTCTCGTCTCCCTCGATCTGGCCGTGTTCCGGCCGCCAGGACGGCTCCCTGCCCCGCCGTGAGCTGTGTCGCGCAACTTTCAACCAGCTTCGGCGCGGCACTCACGTGGGGTTACGGGCCAGTAACAAGCGGCCGAACCACACCCATGGATTTCAGTGGTTCACACCACAGAACTGCTGGTCAGTACCCCGCGACGTAGATCACGAACCGATCACGACGTGTTTACATGGGCCCCGTTCCTCTCCCCGGGAGCACGGCACTGCCCCCTACGAAAGCTCCAGGTGCATGACTTCGCTCCACTCCGATCGACCCGTCGACGACGGTCGGGACGCCGCTCCTGCGGCGCCGGCCGAGACGTCCGCCCCGGTCCGCCGGCGCTCGCGTCGACCGGCCGGCACGGTCGAACCGCAGGTCCCGATGCAGCGCCTGGGGAAGGCGTCGCGCGCGGGGGCTGCCGGCTCGCTGGCGGCGCGGGCGAAGGCCGTCGGCACCGCCGCGGCGGGGTCGACCGCCGGACGGAGCGCCGTCGCGAGGGCGGCCACGGCACGGACGGCCGCCGCGAAGGCGGCGACCGCGGGGGCGACCACCGCCAGGAGTGCGGCCGCACGGGCCACCACGGCGGCGAAGGCTGCCGCCACGACCAGGACCGCTCCCGGGGCCAGGGCGGGCACCACGACGACGTCACCCCTCGCCGCCGGGGCCGCACCTGACGCCGTGGCCGTCCCCCCCACCTCGGCCGCGGCGCCGGTCCGGCGCCCCTCACCGCGCCCGCGTCCCCGGCCGGCCGCGAGTGCCCCGGAGGTCACGCCCGTCGTCGAGGCGCCGGCTGCTGCCGCGGGTCGGCGGCCCTCGCCGCGCCCGCGTCCCCGGCCGGCCGCTGCGGAGCAGGTCGCCGTTCCCGCGGAGCCGGCCGCCGTTCCCGCGGAGCAGGTCGTCGTCCCCGCGGAGCAGGTCGCCGTTCCCGCGGAGCCGGCCGCCGTTCCCGCGGAGCAGGTCGTCGTCCCCGCGGAGCAGGTCGTCGTCCCCGCGGAGCAGGTCGTCGTCCCCGCGGAGCCGGCCGTCGTCCCCGAGGAGCAGGTCGTCGTCCCCGCGGAGCCGGTCGCCGCTTCGGTCCGGCGCCCCTCGCCGCGCCCGCGTCCCCGCCCGGCCGCGAGCGCCCCGGCGCCGACGCCAGTCGTCGAGGCGCCGGTCGTCGAGGCGCCGGTCGTCGAGGCGCCGGTCGTCGAGGCGCCGGTCGTCGCGGCGCCGGTCGTCGCGGCGCCGGCTGCCGCGGCGCCGGCTGCCGCGTCGGCGGCGGCCCCGGAGCGCGCGCGGGCGCTCGCGCTGGTGCCGGCGTTCGTCGACGCGGCCCTCGCGCCGCTGCAGCGCGATCCGGCGACGCCCGCACCCGGCATCTCCGCCGAGCGCCGGGGGAGCGGCCGGTCCCACGTCGCCGCCCTCCGCCGCCGCCCGGCCTTCTACCTGGCCGCCGGCCTGGTCGGCGCGCTGAGCCTGGGTGCGCTGATCGACTCCGACTCCGCCGCCCGCGCCGACTCGCCCGCGGTGGCCGAGTCGGTCAGCGTGGCCGAGCAGCTCGGCATCGAGGCCGAGCCGACCGACGTGCTGGCCGACGCCGAGTCGACCCGGCTCCTGCAGGAGCTGGTGGTCAGCCGCAACGAGCGCGACGCCGCCCAGGCCGCGGCCGTCGACGCCCAGGCCGCGGCCGACGGGCAGGCCATGGTGGCGGCGGCCGAGGCGTTCAGGCTGGCGGCCGAGGCGGCCCGCCCCAAGGTCGTGGCGCCCGTGAACGGGGCCCGCCTCACCAGTGGTTTCGGCGCCCGCTGGGGCACCGTGCACGCCGGCATCGACCTGGCGGCGCCCATGCGCACCCCCGAGTACGCGGTCATGGACGGCGTCGTCCTCGAGGCCGGGCCGGCCAGCGGGTACGGCCTGGTGGTCTCCATCCAGCACAACAACGGGGACGTGACCGTCTACGGCCACATGGACGAGATCCTGGTCGAGCCCGGCCAGGCCGTCCGCGCCGGCGACACGATCGCGCTGCTGGGCAACCGTGGTCAGTCGACCGGGCCGCACCTGCACTTCGAGGTGCACGTGGGTGGGCTCAACGGCACGAAGGTCGACCCGATCCCGTGGCTGCGGGATCGCGGCGTCCACATCTGACGCCCGCCGTCGACCACCTCGCCGCCCCCGGCCGGACTCCTCCGGCAGGGGGCGGCCTGCGTCCGGCAGACTTCCGCACCTGGACCGACGCGGACGGAGGACGCATGGGGCACGACCACGGGCACTCGTCCCGCCCCGCGACGGACGACCGGCGACGGCGGCTCGTCGTCGTGCTGGGGCTGACCCTCGCGATGCTCGTGGCGGAGGTCGTCGCGGCCGTCGTCAGCGGCTCCCTGGCACTGCTCGCCGACGCGGGGCACATGGCGACCGACGCCGTCGGGATCGCCCTCGCGCTCGCCGCGGTGACCCTCGCCCAGCTGCCGGCGCGGGGCCGGCGCACCTTCGGCTGGCAGCGCGCCGAGATCCTCGCCGCCGTCGCCAACGGTCTGCTGCTGCTGGGCGTGGCCGGATACGTGCTGGTCGAGGCGGTCCGCCGGATCGGGAGCCCACCGGACATCGCCGCCGGCCTGGTGCTCGGCATCGGCGTCGTCGGGCTGGTGGTCAACCTGGTGTCCCTCGCGGTGCTGCACCAGGGGAGCAGGGAGTCGCTCAACCTGCGCGGGGCCTACCTCGAGGTGCTGGCCGACGCCCTGGGCTCGGTGGCGGTCATCGTCGCCGCCCTCGTCATCGCCGTCACCGGCTGGACCCACGCCGACACGGTGGCGTCGCTGGTCATCGGCGTCCTCGTGCTGCCGCGGGCCTGGCACCTGCTGCGCGAGGCGCTGGACATCCTGCTGGAGGCCGCGCCCCGCGGGGTGGACCTCGGCCACGTCCGGCAGCACATGCTCGGCGTGGACGGTGTGATCGGGGTGCACGACCTGCACGCCTGGACGATCACCTCCGGATCGCCGGTGCTCTCGGCGCACGTCGTCGTCACCGACGAGGCGCTCGCGGCCGGGCACGGCGGGCGGGTGCTGGACGCCCTGGGCACGTGCCTCGGAGCGCACTTCGACGTGGCGCACTGCACCTTCCAGCTCGAGGCGCCCTCGCACGCCGGCCACGAGGCGCCGGTCCACGACTGAGGAAGCGCCGCGGGAGGGACGGCGTCGCCTCCCGCTCGCGTGCTCGCGGCGGGCCCCCGCGGCGCGGCCGATCCCGTACGTCGCGGGAGTGGGACAGTGGAGCCGGTACGTCGGACGGTGGGACCAGGAGGCGGTCGGTGGATCAGGGGCACGGGCACCACTCGGGGATGTGGGTGCCGGACGAGGCGCCCACCTGGGGCCGGATGTTCCTGCCGCATCTCGGGCCCTGGTCGGTGCTGGCCGTCCTGACCGTCGCCGGGTTGGTGGCCTACCTGGTCGCCGTCGTCCGGCTGCGGCGGAGCGGCGTCAGCTGGCCCTGGTGGCGCACCGTGTCGTGGATCGCGGGCGCGCTGTCGGTCCTCGCCGTGACCGCCACCTGGCTCAACGGCTACAGCATGGTGCTGTTCAGCCTGCACATGGTCCAGCACATGGTCCTGGCGATGATCTCGCCGATCCTGCTGCTGCTCGGCGCACCCGTGACGCTCGCGCTGCGCACCCTGCCCCGCGGTCAGGGGGCGGCGGCAGCGCCCCGCGCCCTGCTGCTCAACTTCCTGCACAGCCGCTTCACCCGGTTCCTCGCCTCGCCGGGGTTCACCGTGCCGCTGTTCATCGCCAGCCTGTACGGCATCTACTTCACGCCGATCTTCGACGCCCTGATGAGCACCGCGCCGGGGCACCAGTTCATGCTGGCCCACTTCCTGGTCACCGGGCTGCTGTTCTTCGGGCCGATCATGGCGCAGGACCCCTGGCCCAACACCCACGGCCACCCGACGCGCATCCTCGAGCTCGTCATCCCGGTGCCGTTCCACGCCTTCTTCGGCGTCGCGGTCATGATCGCCGGCACGCTGCTCGTGGACAGCTTCGCGAACCCCCCCGCGGCATGGGGCATCGACCCGCTCGGGGACCAGACGGTCGCGGGTGGCATCGCCTGGTCCTTCGGCGAGCTGCCGACCGTGATCGTGCTGATCGTCGTCCTCGTGTCCTGGATGGGCTCGGACGAGCGTCGGGCCCGGTCCCTCGACCGGGCCGCCGACCGCAGCGGTGACGCCGAGCTGAACGCCTACAACGCCCGGCTGCGGGCGATGGCCGAGCGCTGACACCGTCGTCCCCCGGACGACACCGCTGTGGCCCTGCGCCGAGCCCCACGGTGTGAACCCGGCGGGAGGCCTCCGGCCCCCGCACCGGGTCCACACGCGAGCTACCCGACCGGGACGGCGGCGTCCTCGGCCGGCAGGTCCTCCCTGGTCGCCTTCACCAGGAACGCCGAGACGAGCGCGCCGATCACCAGCAGCCCCGAGGCCCAGGTGAAGGCCGTGGTGTAGCCCTGCACCTGCGCCTCCAGACCGATGGCGGGGTTCCGCGGGTCACCGCCGGAGGACAGCGCATCCGCCGTGTAGGAGCTGATCGCCGCGACGGACAGCGACGCCAGGACGGCGGTGCCGATGGAGGCGCCCACCTGCTGGGTGGCGTTGAGCATCGCGCTGGCCGCGCCGGCGTCGCGCGGGCCGGCGCCGATGAGCGCCAGGTTGGACAGCGGCACGAACGTGAAGCCCAGGCCCAGGCCGAGCAGCAGTTCGCCCGGGAACGGCAGCTGCCAGAACCCGGTGTCGACCGCGACGAACGAGAGCGTGAACAACCCGGCGGCGGCGAACAGCCCACCGGCGATCATCAGCGGCCGGGGTCCGATCTTCGGCACCAGGACGCTGGCGGCACCGGCGGCGATGAAGACGCCCAGCGTGGTCGGCAGCGACGCGAGGCCTGCCTGGACCGGCGAGTAGTCCAGCACCTGCTGGAAGTACAGCGACAGGAAGAAGAACGCCCCGATGAGCCCGGCGCCGACGAGCGTCGAGGTCAGGTAGGCGCCACCCCGGTTCCGGTCCAGGACGATGCGCATCGGCAGCAGCGGGTTGCGGGTGCGCAGCTCCAGGACGACGAACAGGGCCACCAGGACCACGCCGCCGACGATGAACGTCCACGCGAGGCCGTCGGCCCAGCCGCTCTCCGGCGACACCAGCGTGGTGCTGCCCTGCGCCTGGGCCGCCTGGTTGACCGCCCGCGCCTCGGCGGCGTTCGTCTGCGCCGCCTCTGCGACGCGGGTGAACCCGTAGACGATCGAGGCCAACCCGGCGGTGACGAGCACCGCGCCGGGGATGTCGTAGCTGGTGTCGCCCGGCGCCTTGCTCTCCGGCACGAACGGGATGGCCAGCACGATGGCGAGCAGGGCGATGGGCAGGTTGACCCAGAAGCACCAGCGCCAGTCGGCGTACTCGGTGAGGATGCCGCCCATGAGCAGGCCGATGGCGGCACCGCCGCCGGCCAGGGCGCCGTAGACGCCGAAGGCCTTGGCCCGCTCCCTGGGCTCGGTGAACAGCACGGTGATCAGCGCGAGGGACGCCGGAGCGAGCAGGGCGGCGAACATGCCCTGCAGCGCCCGGGCGCCGAAGAGCATCGCCTCGTTCTGGGCCACGCCGCCCAGAGCAGAGGCGAGCGCGAAGCCCGCCGCGCCGGCGAGATAGGCGCGCTTGCGACCCCAGAAGTCGGCGATCCGCCCACCGAGCAGCAGGAAGCCGCCGAAGGTGAGCGTGTAGGCGGTCACGATCCACTGCTGGCTGGCGGTGCTGATGTCCAGGTCGGTCGTGACCGCCGGCAGCGCGATGTTGACGATCGTGGCATCCAGGACGACCAGCAGGACGGTCATGGAGATGACGCCGAGGGCCAGCCAGCGGCGCTCGTAGGGCTCCTCGGCGGGAAGGGCGGGCGCGCTGGTGGCGGAGGGGAGCGCGGGGTCTGTCACGGGGTCCTCATCGTTCGGGCGGGTGGCCGGGATCGCCGGCGGCGGCTGCAACGTAACGGCCTGCGACGATGTATTCGTGCCTGTTTCGCTGCTGTTCACCTCGGACACGCACGTCCCGAAGCGGGCCCGTGACCTACCTCATCCCCTGTGGGACGCGATCGTGACCTCGGACGTGGTGGTGCACGCCGGCGACTGGGTCGACGTGGCGCTGCTGGACCTCCTCGAGCAGCGGTCGCGGCGGCTGGTGGCGGTGCACGGCAACAACGACCACGGCGCCCTGCGCGAGCGGCTGCCCGAGGTGGCCCGCACCGAGATCGAGGGGCTGCGCTTCGCCGTCGTCCACGAGACCGGGGACGCGAAGGGGCGCGAGGTCCGGTGCGCCGTCCGGTTCCCCGACACCGACGTCCTGGTCTTCGGGCACAGCCACATCCCGTGGGACACCACGGCACCGACCGGGCTGCGCCTGATCAACCCCGGGTCGCCGACCGACCGACGGCGTCAGCCGCACGGCACCTTCGTCACCGCGGTGGCCGACGCCGGCCGGTTGCGCGACGTCGTGTTCCACGCGGTGCCACCCCGGACGTGAGCGTCCGGCCCGACCTGCCCGCCGCCGCCGTGGCGGTGCTGGCCTGCCCGGTCTGCACCGGCCCCCTGGCGGCGGAGGAGGGCGGGAGCCTCGTGCGCTGCCCGGCGGGCCACTCCTTCGACCGTGCCCGCCAGGGCCACGTGACCCTGCTCCCGCCGGGGCACCGTGCGCCCTCCGGCGACTCGGCGGAGATGGTGGCCGACCGGGTGGCGTTCCTGGCCGCCGGCCACTACGCCGGGATCAGCACCGCCCTCGCCGAGGCCGTGCTGGACGCCGGGGGAGCGCCGCCGGAGCGACTGCTGGACCTCGGGGGCGGCACCGGCCACCACCTGGCCGCCGTCCTCGACCACGTCCCGGGCGCGACCGGGGTGGTGCTCGACTCCTCGCCCTACGCCGCCCGCCGGGCGGCCCGGGCGCATCCGCGGGCGATGGCGGTGGTCGCCGACACCTGGGCGCGGCTCCCGGTCCGGGACGGCGCCCTCGACCGCATCCTGGTGGTCTTCGCCCCGCGCAACGGCCCGGAGATCGCGCGGGTCCTGCGCCCCGGTGGCCGGCTGGTGGTGGTCACGCCCGCTGCCGACCACCTGCAGGAGCTGGTCGGCGCCCTGGAGCTGCTGCGGGTGGACCCCGACAAGGCGGCCCGGCTGGCCGGTTCGCTGGAGCCGCACCTGGTCCCCGTGGCGAGCACCGACCGGCACGAGCTCCTCCGGCTGGACCGGGCCACCGTGGGCGCCCTGGTGGGGATGGGGCCGCACGCCCGGCACCTGCCGGCCGGTGGACGCGCCGCCCGGCTGGAGGCGCTGCCCGAGCGGATCGAAGTGACCGCCGCGGTCCGGCTGACGACCTACTCACGGCCCGGCTGAGGTCCCGCCGGGCGCCCGCGGCGCCGCGCGGCGCGCCCGCCCCGTCCCGCGGCGGGGACGGCGGAGGGCCGGTCTAAGCTGGCGGCCGTGACGATTGCACCGGCGCCCATCGTGAGTCGGCCGAGCCCGGCTCACGTGGTCGAGAAGGGCTCGCGGCTGTCGAATCTGCTGCGGACCACCGACCACAAGACCATCGGCCTGA
>JBELIQ010000019.1:0-90377 GCA_042090795.1 Blastococcus sp.
CCGATCCCGGCGAGGGTGAGGATGGCGAACACCGGCCGGCGGAAACCGGCCGAGGTCCGGAGCGCACCGATGCCGACGACCTGGGCGAGGATCGCAGCAGCCAGCCAACCCAGCGCCGCAGCGCTCACGAGGTCTCGGCCGGCGCACCGGTCTGCAGCACCAGCACCCCGGCGGCCAGCACACCCATGCCGACGAGCTGGACGACGGTCAGGGGGTCGCGGAAGAGCCAGACGCTGGCGACCGTGGCGGCGGCGAGTCCGACGCCGGTGAGGGTGGCGTACGCCGTACCGAGCACCGTGCCGCCGCGGGCGAGCAGGAGGGCGAACAGCCACAGCGACACGCCGTAACCGAGCAGGGTCGCCGTCGCGGGCAGCCAGCGGGTGAAACCGTCGGAGACCCGCAGGGCCAGCGTGCCCGCCACCTCGGTCGCCACCGCTCCGGCGAGCAGCCAGGCGGAGGAGGACGGGCGCACCCGCCCATCGTCCACGACGGTGCGTCGGGCCTCCCGCGCCAGGTGCCCCTCGAACGGCGAGGCGTACGGCGTGGGTCAGTCGACCCGGGCCCGGTGGGCCGTCGCCGACCTGCGCCGCCCGGCGACGGCGTACAGGGCCACGACGGCGATCACCCCGGCGCCCATCCCGGAGAGCGTCCAGCGCAACCCGATCAGGTCGGCGAGCAGGCCCAGCGGGAGCGCGGCGATGCCGAAGGCGCCGAAGCTCAGCATGACCAGCCCCTGCACCCGCCCGTGGTACTCCGGGTCCGCCAGGTCGAGCAGCTGCGACTGGTTGCTAGTCTGGAAGGCGAGCATCGCCGCGCCGACGGCGAGGAGGACGACCACCGCGACGTAGGCGGTCGGCGCGATCGCCAGCGAGCACACGGCCAGGCCGAAGAGGGCACCCGCCGACACGAAGACCCGCCTGCCCCGGACCCACGAGCCGCGCCGTCCCAGGAACAGGCCCGCCGCGACGCCGCCGACCGCGGAGGTCGCGGACAGGACCCCGTAGCCGACGGAGCCGAGCCCGAACAGGTCGCTGGCGATGGTCGGCATGAAGGCCAGGTACGGCATCCCGAGCATCGTGACGCCGACGCCGCACCACACCAGGGCGTTCAGCTCGCGGTGCCGCCGCACGTAGCGCACGCCGTCGGCCAGCTCGCCCAGCGGTGACCTGCCGGAGGGCTCACCCGGCAGCCCGGCCGGGAGTGCGGCCGTGAGCAGCACCCCGACGATCGCCAGGCCGGCGCTGATCAGGAAGATCGCCTCGATGCCCCAGGTCACCGCACCGATGACCACCCCGGCCAACGCGGGACCGACCACCCGGTTCACCTCGGCGTTGACCAGCAGCAGCGAGACGGCCTGGGGCAGCGAATGGCGCGGGACGATCTCGGCGAGGAAGGCCATGCGGGCGGGGCCGAACAGGGCGAACCCCACGGCCTGCAGCACGCTGGCGACCAGCAGCATCCAGTAGGCGATGACGTCGAAGACGACGGCCAGCCCGATCCCGGCGCTCGACACCGCCAGCAGGAGCACCGAGAGCTGCAGCACCAGCCGCTTGGGCAACCGGTCGGCGGCCACACCACCCCACGGGGTGGCCAGCAGGAGGGCCACGCCGAACGCCAGCAGGATCCCGCCCAGCGCGGCGTTCGAGCCGGTGAGCTCGAAGGCGAGCCAGCCGCGCGCGATCGCCTGGGCCATGACACCCAGGAAGACCGCAGCGGCGTTGAGGTAGAGGACGAGGAAGCTGCCGATCCGCAGGATCGCCATCGCGCCCAGCGGCAGGGGCTCGGGCGCTACCGGGAGGGCGCTCTCCCCGGGGACCGGGACCGCGGGAACCGGCACCTCGGACAGCTGACCGGGCACCGATGCGGCTGGTGTCCAGCCGGTCCGGTCACCAGGTGCGTCGCTGGGCCGGATGGCTCTCCCGCTCATGGCTCCCCCGTCCGGCGCCCCTGCGGGGGCGACCCGACCGTCCGGCACCACCTCCCGAGCGAGCGGGCGCAGCCCCGACCTTGCCACACGATGCGTCCGACGAAGAGCGATGTCCCGGGCACGGGGATGCTCGCGGACGGCTGCGGCATGCGGCCGTCGACGGGAACCGGCTGCGACATGAGGCCGTCGACGGGAACCGGCTGCGGCATGAGGCCGTCGACAGGAACCGGCTGCGACATGAGGCCGTCGACGGGAACCGGCCACGTCGGCGACGACCACCGGGTGGAGGACGTGCGCGCACGTGGCCCCAGCCGACGTGCGTTCAGCGGCGTGCAGGTCCCTCCCCACCGTGATCCGGCGGGGCACTCCCCCGGCCCCGGCGGTTCCCCTGCCACGCGGCGCCGGCGACCACTCCGAGCCCGCCTCCCAGGGCGAGTCCGAGCGCGATACCGGGTCCGCCTGCCACCAGCAGGCCCACCGTCATGCCGACACCGGCCCCGAGGGCCAGGCCGACGCCCGCGCCCGAGCCGTCCCGGCGTGCTCCCGAACCTGTCACGATCGCTCCCCTGCTGGTCCTGTGCCGACGGTTCCGCTCCTGCCCGTGCCGTGAGGGATCTGAACGCCGGCGCACCACGAGCCCACGGACGGGGTCAGAGCAGGTCGGCGATGAGCTCGGCGGCCCGAGCGGCACCCCCGGTCCCGACCGGCCGGTAGACGACGTCGCGATCGATCTCCGCCACGATGGCCTCCGCCAGCACGTCGGGATCGGTGGCTTCCCCGTAGCCGAGGCGGCGACCGGCTCCGTAGCGGTCCAGGCGCTGCGGGACGTGGAAGTTCTGCTCGAAGTGCCTGCGCAGCGGCACGTAGACGAACGGCTTGCGGAGCGCAGTGAGCTCCATGCACGTCGTGAGCCCGCCCTGCACCACCGCGAGGTCGCAGGCGGCCAGGTACCGGTAGAGGTCCGGTACGTACCCCAGCACCTGGACGCCGGTCTGCCGCGGCAGTGCGGCCGGATCGATCCGTGGCCCGGTGACCACCACGAACCGCAGCCCGGGCATCCGACGACGGGCCGCGGGGACGGCGTCCAGCACGCGGTGCAGCAGCGCACTCCCGACGCCGGAGCCCCCGACCGTGACCAGGCACAGCTTCTCGCCGGGGCCGACGCCGAGCGCCCGCCGCAGCTGATCCGACCGGGGCAGGGCGGTCGGGTCGAACCCCGTCACGTACCCCGCGAAGTCGAAGTTCGCGGTCGTCCACTGACGGATCGGCGGCAGTCCGGGACCGAAGTCGCCGTCCACGACGTCCTCGGGATCGCCCACGAAGATGGAGCGGTCACGGATGCGGGGGAAGCGGGCCCGCTGCTCGATCATCTCGGCGTTGTAGTCGGCGGTCAGCTCCGCCTCCCGTCGCCCGCCCTCGGGCATCGGCAGCCAGCCGACGAAGTCGGTCATCCAGGCGAAGGCGAACCCCTTCAGCTCGGGGTTCTCGTGGAGGAAGTGGTCGACGTCCCAGGCCTCGTCGGCCACCACCAGGTCATAGCTCCCGTCGGCGACGACATCGGCGAAGACCATGAAGTTGTTCACCAGGATCTCGTCCATCCGCCGGATGGCGGCGAACGCGTGCAGGTCGTGCTCCCCGGATTCGTGCTCCATGTGCCCGGACTCGCTGCTGAGCCAGGCCGACGCCGGGTGCACCCGCTCGCCCCGGTCGGTCAGCACGCGGGTGACCGGGTGCTGACCGAGCCAGTCGATGCTCAACTGGGGGTGACGCACGCGGAGCTCGTCCGCGATCGCCACGTCCCGCAGGGCGTGCCCGAGCCCGATCGGGGACGAGAGGTAGAGCGCCCGGCGCGGACGCCGGGCAGCCCGTATCCACGTCGTCCGACCGCTGGCGGGAACCAGCCGGTCCACGAACGCGGCGATCAGCCGGTTGATCCGGACGGGATCGCGGGCAGGAGGCCCGTGCCCGGCGCCCTCCAGGAGCACCAGCGACCCGCCGGTCAGCTCGGCCAGCCGTTCCCCGACGCCGGGCAGGCGGACCCGGTCGTCCGTGCCGTGCACCACGGTGACGGGGCACCGCACGAGCCGGCACAGCTGCGCCAGCGGTCGGGGCACCGCGCCGCCGCAGCCGAGCCGACCGGCCGTGGAGTCGACCAGGGTCTCCGGCGCGACCTCCCGTCCCCAGCCGACGGCGTCCTCGATCTGCTTGGTCGAGTGCGGCTCGCTGTACATCTTCCCGAAGAAGAACTCCAGGAAGGCCGCGTAGTCGCCCTCGAGCCAGAAGTGCCGGTTGTACATCTCCCAGCCCTCGTGCGTGTCCAGCCGCTCGTCCCACGAGACCCGGTCCCGGTCGGGGTGCGGGATCGGGAACCCGCAGGACGGCGCGATGGCGAACAGCCCGAGCACCCGGTCGGGATGGCCCGCTGCCACGTGCACCGACCAGGAGGCGCCGCACGACAGCGACACGAGCACGGCCTGATCGGTGCCGGTGGCATCCAGCACGGCGACGGCATCGGCGGCGTACTCGCTGTCGGCGTACGCAGCTGCTCCCACCGGACGGTCCGAGCGCCCGCTGCCGCGACCGTCGAACGTCACCACCCGGTAGTGCCGCGCCAGGTAGCCGACCTGCGCCTTCCAGAACCGCGAGGGGACGATCACCCAGGTCGGCATGAGCAGCACCGTCGGCCGGTGCTCCTGCCCGAAGACCTCGTAGGCCAGCCGGACGCCGGCCCGCTCGACGACACCCTGGTCGTCGGGGTCCCGCGCCCGGCTGGGGTCATGTCCCACGACAGCAGTGTGCTACCGCACACCTGCGCCGTGGCCCCCCTCGGCCCCGGTCACGGCCGCACTTCGAGGACGTTGTTGAACGGCGTGCTCGTCGCCGACCGGAAGCGGCTGAAGCCCGCCGCGGTCGAGACGTCCCGGATGCGCGCCGGCCCGGCCTGCGTGCCCAGCGCCAGGCCGACCTCCTGGGACAGCGAAGCCGGCGTGCACAGCAGCGTGGAGAAGCCGTAGTAGGCACGACCCACCGGGTTGAGGTTGTCCTCCACGTGATCCCCCGCCATCGGCTCCACGACCATCCAGGTGCCGTCGTCCGCGAGCGCCTCCCGCACGTGCCGCGCCGCCCCGACCGGGTCGCCCATGTCGTGCAGGCAGTCGAACATCGTCACGAGGTCGAAGCCGTGGTCGCTGTCGCTGCCGGAGAAGCCGGCTGCCGGGGCGACCTCGAACCGGACCCGGTCCTCGACCCCGGCCGCCGCGGCCCGGGCGCGGGCGATCTCGATGGATCCCTCGTGGTAGTCGGAGCCGACGAACGTCGAGCGCGGGAAGGCACGGGCCATGAGGACGGTCGACGCCCCGTGCCCGCAGCCGACGTCGGCCACGGAGGCACCGCGCTCCAGCTTCGGGACGACGCCGTCCAGAGCGGGCAGCCACTCGTCGACCAGGTGCGCGTTGTACATCGTGCGGAAGAACCGCTCGCACCCGATGTGCACGTCGCTGTTGTGCGCGTGCCACCCGACCCCGTCCCCGTCGCGCGCCGCGTCGAGCACGCCGCCGGCGTCGCGCACCGTCCCGAGCGCGATCTGGAAGAACCCCGGCAGGTACGCCGGGCTCGCCTCGTCGACGAGGGCCGCGGCGTGCTCGGCAGGCAGGGTGTACCGGCGGGTGGTGGGGTCGTAGTCGACGTAGCCGCCGGCCGCCTGGGCGCCCAGCCACTCCCGGGCGTAGTGCTCGCTGGTCGCCGTCTGCTCGGCGAGCTCCGAGGGCGTGGTGGGAGTGCCGTCGGCGAGCGCCCGGTAGTAGCCCAGGGCGTCACCCATGACCACGAGCGCGGTGTTCAGGGTGGCCCCGACCTCGTCCACGGCCCGGAAGACGAACGCCATGAGCTTGTCGGGGTCGATCGGCCGGGCCGTCGTCCGGTCCGGGGCGGAGTGCTGCTGGATGGTGGTCATGACGTCCTCTTCGGTAGCGGTCGTTCGGACGCCTCCGACCCTGCCGAGCCGACGGTGGCCACCGCATCAGGTGGCCCCCCTGGTCCGCCCCGCACCGCGCTCTCGGGGCCGGGAAACCGCCTCGTCGCTCGCTAGGCTCGGCGGATGCTCGTCGGTCGCGAGGGCGAACGCCGGCTGATCGCGGGCCTGGTCGCGGCCGCGCGGGTGGGTGCCGGGGCGGCGCTCGTCCTCTCCGGTGAGGCCGGGATCGGGAAGACGGCACTGCTGGAGGACGCCGCGGCGTCCGCGACGGGCCTGCGCCTCCTGCGGGCGACCGGCACCGAGACCGAGTCGGGAGTGCCCTTCGGCGGGCTGCTGCACCTGCTGCGGCCGGCGCTGGTCCACCTGGGCCGCATCCCCTCACCCCAGGCCGAGGCGCTCGGCGCCGCGCTGGCTCTGCATCCGGGCACCGACGGCGACCGGTTCGCGGTCGGGGCAGCCACGCTGAGCCTGCTCAGCCGGTTCGCGGAAGACCAACCCGTGGGCGTGCTCGTCGACGACGCCCACCTGCTCGACCGCTCCTCCGCCCAGGCGCTCGCCTTCGCCGCCCGGCGACTGGCGGCCGATCCGGTGGTGGTGCTCGCGGCCGTCCGGTCCGGCGTCCCTGGTCCGCTCTCCGACGCCGGCCTGCCGGTGCTGCCGGTCGGGGGGCTGTCCGCGGCGGCCGCCGTGGAGCTGGTCACGGCGACCGGCCACCGGCTCGGCGCGGGTGCCGCGCAGCGACTCTGCGAGGCGACCGGCGGCAACCCCTTGGCGCTGCTGGAGCTCGTGGACGAGGGCGCCGGGCTGGATGGGCTGCCGCCGTCGGCTCCGCTGGCGGTGTCGGCCTCCCTGGCGCGGGCGTTCGCCGGCCGCGCCGATCGGCTCTCCGCGCCGGCCCGGACGGCGTTGCTGGTGGCCGCCACCGGTGGGTGCGACCTGGTCCCGATCGCCGGCGCCTGCCGGTCCCTCGGCGTCCCCGTCGAGGCGTTGCAGGAGGCGGAGGCCGCCGGGCTGCTCGCGCTCGCCGCCGGCAGCGTCACCTTCCGGCACGGCCTCGTGCGCTCCGCGGTCTACTCGGAGGCCCCGCCGGCCACCCGCCGGGCGGTCCATCGCGCGCTCGCCTCAGCGCTCGCCGCGGAGGACGATCCCGACCGGCGGGCCTGGCATCTCGGGGAGGCCGCCCTGGGCCCCGACGAGGAGACCGCCGGTGCCCTGGAGTCGGCAGCGTGCCGGGCGCGCGACCGGGGCGCCCACGCCGTCGCCGCGGCCGCCTTCGACCGCGCGGCACGTCTGACTCCCGATCCGGACCGGCGCGCCCAGCGCCTGGTCGCCGGCGCCGAGACCGCCTGGCGGGCCGGCATGCGGGACGAGGCGGACGACCTGCTCGCGCGGGCATCGCACCTGGGGCAGCCGCCGGCCCTCCGGGCCAGGGCCGCGGCGCTCCGCGGGACGATCACCGCCCGTACCGGAGCCGTCGAGGCCGCCCGCGACGAATGGATGCGCGCCGCGGACGAGAACGCCGACGCGGACCCGGACACCGCGATCCGGTTGCTGGGCGACGCGGTGCTGGCCTGCTTCTTCCTCGGGGACACCGCCACCGTGGTCGACGCCTCGAACCGCATCCACGGGCTCACGGAGCGTGCCGCGAGCGGGACGGCGCGCTGGGTGGGAGCCATGGCCCGCGGGGTGGCGGGCGTGCTCACCGGCCGCGGCGGCCCGGAGCACATCCGCACCGCCGTCCGTCAGGTGGTGCCCGGAGGTCCGCTGCTCACCGACCCGGCCCTCGCGCCCTGGCTGGTCCTGGGCCCCCTCTTCCTCCGTGAGAGCACGACGGGCAGGGAGCTGGTCCGGACGGTCGTGGAGGACCTCCGGCAGCGGACCGACGTCGGCGGGCTGCCCTTCCTGCTCTTCCACGTCGCGCGGGACCAGGGCACCCGCGACCGGTGGGATCTGGCCGAGATCAGCTACACCGAGGGCATCGCCCTGGCGCGGGAGGCGGGGCACACCTCCGATCTGAGTGCCTGTCTCGCGGGCCTGGCATGGCTGGAGGCCCGGCAGGGCCGCGCGACCCAGTGTCGGGCGCACGCCGACGAAGCACTCGCCATCAGTGCGGACCGTCACCTCCACCTGTTCCGCGCCTGGTCGCTGTTCGCCCTGGGAGACCTGCACCTGGGTGGTGGCCGGCCGGAGGAGGCGGTGCTCGAGTTCCGGCGCCTCACCCGGCTCCTCGACGAACTCCGGTTCGCGGACGTGGACCTGTCCCCCGCGCCGGAGCTGGTCGAGGCACTCGTCCGCCTGGATCGCCGGGAGGAGGCCCGCACGCCGGCCGACTCGTACCTCGCGCGCGCCACCGCCAAGGACCAGCCGTGGGCCCTCGCCCGCGCCGTCCGGACCATGGCCGTGCTGGGTCCGGACGAGACCATCGACGAGCTCTTCGGCAGCGCCCTGGCCCACCACGCCGGCACGCCCGACGACTTCGAGCGCGCCCGGACGCAGCTCCACCTCGGCGCACGGCTCCGCCGGGCCCGCCGCCGCACCGATGCCCGTACTCCCCTCCGCGACGCGCTGCGCACCTTCGAGGCCCTGGGCGCGGCGCCCTGGGCGGACCAGGCAGCCGGAGAGCTACGGGCCACCGGCGAGACCGCGCACCGGCGGGGCGCCAGCCTCCTGCGCGACCTGACACCCCAGGAACTCCAGATCGCGCGCATGCTCGCCGAAGGACGGACTACTCGGGAGACGGCGGCGGCGCTGTTCCTGAGTCCGAAGACCGTCGAGTACCACCTGCGGCACGTCTACATCAAGCTGGGCGTGAGCTCCAGGTCCGAGCTGGCGGACAGCGTCTCCAGGGCACTGCCGGGCAGCTGATGCGACCCGCCGTCCGGTCGCGTCCGTCGGCTGACGTGGACCGGGCTGCGCGCACCGCCGGGCACCATCCGACCGCGTGGCGTGCCAGGGTCGGGCATGGCCGCTTCCTCCCCCCGCGGGGCCGCGGAACTCGTGGACGAACTGGGTCGCCGGCTGCTCGGCGCGCCCCTCCCGCTGTCCATCCGGTGCTGGGACGGCTCGGAGTCCGTCGTGGACGGTGCACCGACCCTGGTCGTGCACCGCCGGCGGGCGCTGCGCCGCCTGGTCCACGCACCCGGGGAGCTCGGCCTCGCGCGCGCCTACGTCAGCGGGGACCTCGACATCGAGGGGGACGTCTTCGCGGTGCTGGGCGTCCCGGACCGGATGCCGGCGCGGCCCGACCTGCGCCTGGACCGGTGGGCCCTGCTCGGATTGGCCGGCCCGCTGCTGCGCCTCGGGGTCCTCGGACCGCTCCCCGCGCCGCCGCCGGAGGAGGCCCGCCTGCGCGGGCTCCGGCACTCGCTCGCGCGGGACCGGCGCGCCATCAGCCACCACTACGACGTCGGCAACGACTTCTACCGCCTGCTGCTCGGGCCCTCGCTGGTCTACAGCTGCGCCTACTTCCCCGACCCGGCGGCCACGCTCGAGCAGGCGCAGGCCGCCAAGCTCGACCTCGTCTGCCGCAAGCTGGATCTGCAGCCGGGAATGCGGCTGCTGGACGTCGGCTGCGGGTGGGGCTCGCTGGCCCTGCACGCCGCGGCCCGGTACGGGGCGTCGGTGACCGGGGTGACGATCTCCGCAGCGCAGGCCGAGCTGGCCAGCCGGCGGGTGGCCGAGGCCGGCCTCTCCGATCGCGTGGAGATCCGCCTGCAGGACTACCGCGAGGTGGCCGACGGCCCCTACGACGCGATCTCCTCGATCGGGATGGCCGAGCACGTGGGCCTCGCCCAGCTCCCGCGCTACGCCGAGAGGCTGCGCGACCTGCTGCGCCCGGGCGGCCGGCTGCTCAACCACGCCATCGCACGCGGCCCCGCCGCCGGTCCCGACCGCCCCGCTCCCGGCTCCTTCCTCACCCGCTACGTCTTCCCCGACGGCGAGCTGCAGCCCCTGGCCACCCACGTCCGGATCCTCGAGGAGGCGGGCCTCGAGGTCACCGACGTCGAGGCGCTGCGCCCGCACTACGCGCTCACCTGCCGCGCCTGGGTGGCCAACCTGGAGCGTCGATGGGACGAGGCCGTCGCGCTGTCCTCCCCCGGCCGGGCCCGCGTCTGGCGGCTCTACCTCGCGGGGTCGGCCCTGGCCTTCGAAGGTCGCCGGGTCGGCGTGAACCAGGTGCTGGCGGTCCGGCCCGGCCCGCCCGGGCACGACCGGCTCCCGCTGACCCGTCCGGACTGGAGCCGGCGTTCCGTGGCGAGCTGCCGGGAGCGGAGCGACGGCGCCCCGTAGCCGGCGTCGGGGTCAGCGGTAGACGACGTCGACGCTGCGGAAGGCCCCGAGCTCGTGATCGGCGACGAAGTGCTCGTGGTCCTCACGCACCCGGGCGACGGCGTCGTCGGCGAAGCGCAGCAGGTCGTCGACGAACAGGTCGTGGGCGCCGATCGCCTCCATGATCGCGGGCTCGACGTCGTAGTCGATCAGGCCGTTCTCGTCCGACATCGCGTGGGTGTGGGCCAGCACGCGGCCGCAGATGGCGGCGTACTCCTTCCACTCCCCCGCCGACAGCGAGCCCAGGCTCAGGTCGTCGCGGAAGGGTGCCCGCTCGCGCACCATGAGGCTGTGGCCGTCGAAGTCGACGCTGCCGTAGAAGACGTCCCCGTTGACCAGGTGCACCCGCTGGGCGTGCCGGATCCGGTCCCCCTTGCGGTCCACCTCGAAGCCCGACGGCGGCACCAGCCCGGCCAGCGCCGAGCGGCGCGCCCGCTTGAACTCCAGCAGCACGTCATCGGTGCCGTCGGCGCGCGGTCCCTCGATGAGCACGAGGTACCGGGCCAGGCCCAGCGACGCCGTTCCGGCGCCCTTGCGCTCGGCGACGTCCTTCACGCGCATCGCGCCGGCACGGGCGGGGACGGCGACGTCGTTCTCGCGCACGTAGCGGTCCACCAGGTCCTGGAACTCGGCTCGCCTGCTGCTGACCGGGACGAGCTCCTCGTCGGTGCGGAACCCCGTGCCGTGCTCGTCCAGCAACGTCTCGGCCAGCCAGTCCGCGCGGCCGCGCTGCAGGACGTCGCCGATGAGCTCGGCGATCATCGGCGGGGCGTTGTCCAGCCGCAGCTGCTCGTCCTGCTCGGTCCCGTCGGTGGCGTAGGCGGCCATCCCCTCGATGTAGCCGCGGAGGAACCGCTCGGCGATGGCACGCTGCTTCCTGGGCTTGAGGCCGGACTTCTCGGCCGCACCCAGCATGAAGCCGACGACGCCGCGCTTCAGGTCCCAGGTGAACGGCGCGTAGAAGGCGTCGTCGAAGTCGTTGACCCCGAAGACGGGCACGTTGTCCGAGCTCGGCATGACGCCGAAGTTGCCCGGGTGGACGTCGCCGAGCGCCAGCACGGTCGGCATGCGCGCGTCCTCGCCGAGGATGTCCCGGTAGAAGAGCAGGTTCGTGCCGCGGAAGAAGTGGAAGACCGACCCGGCGAGCTTGTCGAACTTCGCCCGCGCCTCGACGTCGCTCGTGGCGATGCGGGTCTCGTGGTCCTCGCGCACCGTCTCCCGGACGTGCGTGCGCCGGTCGTTGCCGGTCAGCATCCGCGGCAGCAGCACCATCTCCCCCCGCGCGCGGGCCTCGGCCAGCTCCCGGAAGGACTCCACCCGGGACCCCACGGGGACCTTGCCGTCGCGCCGGGCCGCGCCGTCGCCGTCCGTCCGACCGTCGCCGTCCTGCCGATCAGCGCCGTCCTGCCGACCGTCACCGTCGCGCCGGCGACCACCGTTCCCGTCCGACGGTCCGAGCTCGCGCAGGTGCGACGCCAGCTGCGCCTTGCTCATCGAGGAGCGCCCGCGGATGTCGGCCGCGCGGGCACGCTCGAGGAGGTCGGTCCGGCTGGCCTTCTCCAGGCTGTCTGACTGCATGCCCCCGCCCCTACCCGGCAGACGGTGGACCACGGGATTTGCGCCGTTACGACCTCGTGACACCCGCCGTCCCGGACCGGATCGACGGTGCGGCGGCCCCCGCCGTGGGCCGGGGGCGCGGGCGATCGCCCCGTCCGGAAACACGGTCCGGGTCGAGCGGCCCACCGCCGCTGTGTCACGCTCGACCTGCCGTCCCGCCGGGACCACGTCGCGCTCGCTCGCCGCGCGCCCCCGGTGAGGGACCGCACCGCCGCCGCACGAACCAGCTGAGAGGGACCCCTGATGCAGAGAGCTGAGCCAGCCGAGCTGTTCGACCTGCGCATGAGCGAGGAGGCGCGGCCGCTCTACGACCGCGTCGTCCGGTTCCTCGAGGACGTCGTCGCGCCGATGCAGGAGGAGTTCCACCGGCTCGGCGAGGGACGCACCGACCGGTGGTCCTACGCGCCGGGTCAGCTGGAGGCGCTCGAGGGAGCCAAGACCAAGGCCAAGGAAGCCGGCCTCTGGAACTTCTTCCTGCCCAACTCCGAGGTCGGCGGCCTGACCAACCTCGACTACGCCTACATCGCCGTCGAGCTCGGCAAGTACCCGCTCGGCTCGGAGTCGCTGAACTGCTCGGCCCCCGACACCGGCAACATGGAGGTGCTCGAGCGCGTGGGCACCCCCGAGCAGAAGGCGCGGTGGCTGGAGCCCCTCCTCAACGGTGAGATCCGCTCCGCCTTCGCCATGACCGAGCCCGACGTCGGCAGCTCCGACGCCAAGAACGTCCGCCTCCAGGCGGTGCGCGACGGCGACGAGTACGTGATGAACGGCGAGAAGTACTACATCTCCGGTGCGGGCGACCCGCGCTGCAAGATCATGATCGTCATGTGCCAGACGAACCCGGACGCGCCGGTGCACCAGCAGCAGTCGCAGATCCTGGTGCCGATGGACACCCCGGGCGTCCAGGTGATGGAGCCGATGGAGGTCTTCGGCCGGGACGACGCCCCGCACGGCCACATGCGCATCCGGTTCACCGACGTGCGCGTGCCCGTGTCCAACATCCTGCTCGGCGAGGGTCGTGGGTTCGAGATCAGCCAGGTGCGCCTGGGACCCGGTCGCATCCACCACTGCATGCGCGCCATCGGCCAGGGCGAGAAGGCGCTGGAGCTGATGATCCGCCGGGGCAAGTTCCGGGAGGCGTTCGGCAAGCCGATCCTGAACCTCGGCAAGAACATGGAGACGGTGTCGCGGGCGCGCATCGAGCTCGACGCCTGCCGCCTCATGGTGCTGAAGGCCGCCAAGGCGATGGACGTGCTCGGCAACGCCCAGGCCCGCGTCTACGTCTCGGCAGTCAAGGCGATGGTGCCGGAGAAGGTCTGCCAGATCATCGACCAGGCCATCCAGATCCACGGCGCCACCGGGGTGTCGCAGTGGACGCCGCTGGCCGGCATGTACGCCAGCCAGCGCACGCTCCGCCTGGCCGACGGACCCGACGAGGTGCACCACTTCGTCGTCGCCCGTCACGAGGCCGGTCGCTACTCCGAGCCGGCCCCGGGTCGCTCCGAGGCGCGCGGCGAGGGTGTCTTCGCCGGTCCCTGAGCAGGCGGAGAGCTCTCCCCGGCACAGCTGACGTGAGGGGCCCGGTCACCGTGGTGGCCGGGCCCCTCCGTCGTCGCGGAGTCCGGGCCCGCCGGGCGGCGGCCGGGCCGGCTGCCTACCGTGACGGGATGTTCTTCCTCTTCGGCTTCGGCACCAAGCAACGGGACCTGGGCCCCGGGGAGGTCCGCACCTGTCCGAACTGCGGCAACACGACGACGTGGGCGCGGGTGCGGACGGCCAAGCAGTTCACCGTCTTCTTCATCCCGGTCGCCCGGTGGGGACGACGGCGGCTGGAGGTCTGCGGCATCTGCGGTGCGACCGTCGAGGTCTGAGCAGGACCGCCCGGACGAGGCCCCGACCGGGCCCCGATCGTGCCGCCAGGCGGCTGGACACGGCGGCTACCCGGAGACCCCGGATCCGGGTCGACCCGGCACCTCCCTGATGGACCGGCGCCCTCCCCCGGCCCGGCGGTCGAGCAGCGCGACCACGGCCATGTGCGGCACGGTGAGGCCCAGCAGGACCGCCAGCGCACCGGCCGTCCAGTCGGGCCGTTGCGCGGCGGAGACCAGGAGGGCGATGCCGGCGAGGGCCACGCCGGTGGGGATCGCCGCCGCGGCCGCGTACCGGCGCAGTGGGGCCCCGAGCCGGCCGGCGGCCAGGTCGCCGGCGTTGCGCGGATCGAGCGCGAGCAGCCGGCCGATGTGGCGGACGGCGTGCCAGCCCCCGAAGTACGCCCCGAAAGCGGCGGCCGGAGGGGCGAGCACGAACAGGGCGGCCAGCAGGCCGATCTCGCCCGCCCGTCCGAACCGGCCACGGGCCAGCGCGGCGGACACCGTCACGAGCAGCGCGACACCGACGACGACGAGCACGACCTGCCGGACGCCGGGGCCCAGCAGGACCGGCAGCCGCGGCGAGAGCGCCGCCAGCACCCGGTCGGCCTCCTCCGGCCACAGCGCGAGAGGAGCGGCGATGGGCAGCCCGCCCAGGCCCACCACGGCCGGGACGTCCCCCAGGTCCGGTGACCGCGTCGTCCCGGATCGTTCGTCGTCGAAGGCCACCTCGCCCAGGCCGAAGTGGACGGCGGAGGCGACGAAGAGCACCAGCAGGCTGCCCACCGGCGCCGCCAGGAGAGCCGCCAGCGCGAGCAGGGCCGTGACGGCGTAACCGGCCAGCACGCCGGGGCGCAGCACGCGCCCCGGCCGTCCGGCGAGCCAGTCCGGCACGAGGTGGTCGACCGCACCGTGGGGCAGCCCGACCAGCACCCCCACGGCCAGGACGCCCAGCCCCCAGGCGGACAGCTGCGCGGGCCAGACGACGGCCGCCAGGGCGACCGCACCGACGACCCCGACCGACAGCCGGGTCGCGGGTGCGGTCACCCTCAGCGGTGCCTGGACGCTCGCCACCTCGCTCGGGCGATCAGGTGGTCCGGCCGGGAGGTGCCACGTCGGTGACGCCACCGCGGGGCAGGGTGGCGTCGGCCGCCAGGGCCTGCTCGTAGCCCTCGTGCTTGCTCACCTTCCGGGCGATGGTCGCGAGCAGGATGCCGTAGACGACCTTGGAGGTGACGTCGGCGACGGTGTAGGTGATCTGCCGCGCGACCACGCCGTCGGCGGAGTCCCAGAACGCCGGCATCAGGTAGGCGCCGGGGTAGAGCATCCAGGAGACCAACAGCAGCCACCACACGCCCTTGACCAGCGGGCGGACCTCCTCGGGCAGCCGGCCGAGGTTGCCGTAGATGGTGCGGTACACCAGCGCCAGGATCACCAGGAAGAAGACCGTGCTGATCGAGCCCCAGATCCAGAAGGGGGCGTCGCGGTCGACCTCGTAGAACTGGCCGACGTAGCCGGTGTAGACCATCGCCAGCCCGGCGACGGTGAAGGTGATCCAGCCGCGGCGGAACGCGGCGCCGGTGACCCCCAGGACGATCAGCAGCTGGAGCAGCAGCACCGGCACGTCGATCGACCAGTTCATGTACCGGTAGCCGTTGGAGAACAGCGTGCCGCTCTGGCTGAACGACTCGCCGTCCCAGGTGAAGGCGCTGTTCCACCGCATCGAGATGACCAGCAGCTCCAGGAACGCCGACACCATCACGACCGCGGACAGCGTCGAGGAGAGCTGGTAGCGGGGCAGGGAGTTCTTGCTGGTCAGCAGGAAGTACACCAGTCCGGCCGCCATCGCGGCGTAGCCGAGGGTGAAGACGTGGGAGACGATCGTGTACTGGAAGAAGTTGTAGACGAAGGTGTTCTCGACGTTCACAGGGATCCTGACGATGGCTCGGCGCCCCGTCGACCGGGAGCGCGGCGGACACAGATCGAGGGCGACGTCGGGGTGCCGTCTGCCGTCCCTGCCGGAACGGCGCTGGATCCCGGCGCGGTGTGCCTGAGGTCCCCGTGCTGCCAGGCTAGGGCGACCGCGATCCGGCCGCACCCCGCCGATCGGGCGGCGCTGCCGGACGGCATGCGAGGCAGGGCGCCACGGGAGATCCTGCAGGCTGACACCCCCAGCCGGACAGCAGCTCCCGCCCGCCGTTCCCCGGTGGTGCCGGCACGTCGCCCAGGACGGAGAACGACCATGTGGGCACAGACGCTCAGCGGCCCCTATCACTTCGAGCAGGTCGAGGTCGCGGCCCCGGACCCCGCCGCGCTGCCGCCCGGGCACGTGGTGCTGGCCACCCGCGCCGGGGCCATCTGCGGCAGCGACCTGCCCAACTTCCGCGGTGGCCTCTGGCCGCACCCGGCGGCCGAGGACGGGTGGGGCGCGGTCCGGGCGCCGGGCTTCCCGCTGCACGAGATCGTCGGGGAGGTCGTCGCCAGCAGGCATCCCGACCACTCCCCCGGCGACCTGGTCGTCGGCTGGGCCTCCATGTTCGACGGCATCGCCGAGCTCGTGGTCACCGACGGGGCGGGACTGGCCCCGTACGACACCGGTCTCCCGCCCACCACCGCGGTCATGCTCCAGCCCCTGGCCTGCGTGCTCTACGCCGTGGAACAGCTCGGGGACGTCTCCGGCCGGACGGTCGGCGTCATCGGTCAGGGGCCCATCGGCCTGCTGTTCAGCCACGTGCTGAAGGCCCGCGGCGCCGCCCGGGTGATCGGCGTCGACCCGGTGGACCGCAGCGACGTGGCGGCCACGTTCGGCGTGGACGAGACCGTCACCACCCGGGCCGAGCGGTGGGCTGCCTCGCTGCGCGATGCCGATCGGCCCTCCGTGGTCGTGGAGGCGGTGGGACACCAGATCTCCACGCTCCAGCCGGCGCTGGACGCCGTGGCCCACGGCGGCCAGGTCTTCTACTTCGGCATCCCCGACGACCCGATCTACCCGTTCGACATGATGACCTTCCTGCGGAAGAACCTGACGCTGCGCTCGGGCGTCGCCCTGGAGCGGCGCCGGGTGCTGACCGACGCCGGCACGTACCTGGCCTCCTACCCCGACCTGCGGGACCGCTACGTGACGCACACGCATCCCGTCACCGACGTGCAGGCGGCCTTCAGCACCGCCCTGGCTCCGCAGCCGGGACAGCTGAAGATCGCGATCGACATGACGTGACGGCGCCGCGCCGACTGCGGGTGGACCTCGCCCACGAGGATGCCGTCATGACGCGCATCGCGATCCTCCATCCGGGGCAGATGGGTGCGGCGCTCGGCCGCACGCTGGTCGAGGCCGGGCACGACGTCGGGTGGCTGCCCGCGGGACGCGGCGCCGGCACGCGCCGACGCGCCGGGGAGGCCGGGCTCCGGGACCTGCCGTCACTCGACGACCGGGAGGTGGTGATCTCCGTCTGCCCACCGGCTGCCGCCCTGGACACCGCCCGGACCGTCTCCGGCTTCCGCGGGGTGTACGTGGACGCCAACGCGATCAGCCCCGGTCGTGCCGGCGAGGTCGCCGCGGTGGTCCGTTCCGCGGGCGCGAGCTACGTCGACGGCGGGATCGTCGGGCCCCCTCCGGCGCGGGCCGGGACCACCCGGCTGTTCCTGTCCGGGGAGGGGGCGACGGAGGTGGCGGGGCTCTTCGCCGGCACACGGGTCGAGGCCGTCGTCCTCGACGGAGGGGGCACCGCGGCCTCCGCGCTGAAGATGACCTACGCGGCGTGGACCAAGATCACCGCCGCCCTGCTGGTGAGCGTGCACCGGACCGCCCGCGACCTCCACGTCGACGATGCCCTCCTCGCCGAGTGGGCCCGCTCGCAGCCCGACCTCACCGGCCGGCACGCCGCGGCGGTGGAGGCGGCCCGGGACAAGGGCTGGCGCTGGGAGGAGGAGATGCGGCAGATCGCGCAGACCTTCGCCGCGGCGGGCGAGCCGGCAGGTTTCGCCGACGCGGCCGCCGAGCAGTTCGGCCGGTGGCCACGGCCGACGGACGACTGACCTCGCGTCGCGGAAGGGACGCCCGCTCGCGCACCCTGCAGTCAGGCGGCGCGGCCCGATCGACGGAACCGACCGACCCGCGGCACCGGCCCGCCGGCCGCAGTGTCGTCCGCACCCGGGTCGCGACGGTCGCCCGAGATGCCGGGCGGACGGCGGGGTGCCACCGTCACCTGCACCCGTGCCGAACTCCTGGATGAGGCGGAGGACCGTCCGTGGAACTGCCGCGCCTGCTGCTCGAGGTCTCCGCGCTGCTCATGGTGGCGGTGGTGCTGGAGCCGGTCGCCCGGCGGGTCGGGATCCCGCTGAGCGTCATCCTGGTCGTCGTCGGCTTCGTGGCGTCCGCGGCAGGCCTCGCCCCGCAGATCGCCCAGCTCGAGGGCGAGGCCTTCGAGCAGGTGGTGATCTTCCTGTTCCTGCCGCTGCTGGTCTTCGCCGCCGCCCTGGGCATCGATCTGCGCGGCTTCGTCCGGAACCTGGGCGCGATCCTGGCGCTGGCGGTCCCGGCCTTCCTCGTCTCCGCGGTCCTCGTCGGGGTCACCCTCCACTGGGCGCTCGGCACGGCGCTGGTGGTCGCGTTCCTCTTCGGGGCCCTGATCTCGGCCACCGATCCCGTGGCGGTCGTCGCCGTGTTCCGCGAGGTCGGGGTGCCACGCCGGCTGCTGACCCTGGTGGAGGGCGAGAGCCTGCTCAACGACGGCGTCGCGATCGTGCTGTTCGCCGTCCTGGTCGACGCGGCGCTCGGCGGGTCGGTGGGCGTCGCCGCCGGGATGGTGGAGTTCGTCGTCGTCTTCGGTGGCGGAGCCGGGTTCGGGATCGTCCTGGGCTGTGCTGCCTCCCTGGCGCTGCCGTGGCTCGGCCGGCTGCCGGCCGTCGGGCTCTCGCTCGCCGTCGCCTACGGGTCCTTCGTCCTCGCCGACGTCGTCCTGGGGTTCTCCGGGGTCATGGCCACCGCGGCGGCCGGGATGGTGCTGGCCGGGTACGCCCCGAGCCGCGCGTCGGCCGAGGTGCGGGAGATGTGGGAGCAGACGTGGGAGGCGCTGGACTACGTCGCCAACGCGCTGCTCTTCCTGCTGATCGGCCTGGTGATCGGGCCGAGCGGACTGCTGGACGACCTCGGTCCGATCCTCCTGGCCGCGGCGGTCGTGCTGGTGGCGCGTGCGCTCGCCGTCGTACCCGTGGTGTGGCTGCTCGAGCGGCTCGCCCACATCCCCAGGCTCGGCTGGCGCAACGAAGCCGTGCTGATCTGGGGCGGGCTCCGCGGCGGGGTGGCGCTGGCGCTGGCCCTCGCGCTCCCGGAGGAGCTGGCCGAGCGCGAGCTCCTCGTGACCCTGACCGGTGGCGTCGTGCTGGCCACGCTGCTGCTGAACGCCACCACGATCCGCTGGCTGGTCGCGCGTCTGGGGCTCGCCACCCCCTCGCTCGCCGACCGCTACCTGGTGGCCATCGCACGGGTCTCGGCCACCGAGGCGGCGCAACGGGAGATGACCGACCTGGGGCTGGGCGCCGATCCACGGACGAGGGAACGGTTCGCGGACCTGGTGAGCTCGGCACGTCAGGAGGTGGCCGACCTCGACGTCGACCCGGGGCAGGAGTACCGCATCGTGGTCGGCCGCGGGCTGCACGTCGAGCGCCGCACCTACCAGCTGCTGAGCGACGAGGGCCTGCTGCCGCCCGCGGTGACCCGCACCCTGCTGCACGAGGTGGACGACGAGATCGACGACCTCTCCCTGCACGGCGCGGACTACCGGCTGGGAACCACCCGCCGATCGCGGTCCGGGCGCGCCGAGCAGGTCGGTCGCCGCCTCCTGGGCCGGCTGCCCGGACCGGCCGGCAGCGACCCCGGCGAGCTGGCGTACGCGGAGGCCACCGCCCGTCGGCTCGCGGCGCGACGCACGTCCGAGGCGCTGGACGTCTTCGACCACCTGCCCTCGGTGCGGCAGGAGACCGTCGACGAGGCCCGGCGGACGTTCGCCGAGTGGGAGCAGCGGGCGATCGCGGAGCTGGACGAGATCGATGCCCGCTCCGAGCCGGACGCCGCCCGCCTCCGTGCACGCCAGGTCGAGACGCTCGCCGACGCGGCCGCCGACCGCGCCCTGGCCGAGCTGGTCGACTCGGGGCTGCTACCCGAGCAGGCACTGCGGACGACCGGCACCGCGCAGGCCGATCACCCCACCGACGTCCGCCCCGGGTCGACGCCAGGAGCCGGACGCCGCCCCGACCGGTGAGCAGCCGTCACTCCCGAGCGGACTCCGACGCCCGCTCCTCCACCGCCAGGCGGTCGGCGAACAGCGGCGGCAGGTAGCGCAGCATCAGTGCCGACCACACCATGTGCGTGAGCACGGGCGCCTGGATCCCCCCGGTGATCCTGCGCTGCACCGCGAACAGCAGCCCCATCGGGACGCTGGCCAGCACGAGCGCCGGGTTGCGGGTGGTCGTGGTGGCCAGGCCGTACACCGCGGTCGACACGAGCACGGGCCGGTCCGCGCCCGCAGCCGCGTAGAGCGCACCGCGGAAGAACACCTCCTCGGCCAGGCCGTTGGCCAGCGTGGTGGTGAGCACCAGCGGGTTCGACCCCTGGTCGGCGTAGCGGAGCACCGAGCCGATCGCCCGCTCCATCACCGGGATCCGCCGGGCCACCAGCGCGGCGGCGTAGAAGGCGCCGAAGGCTGCGACGCCGGAGACCACCGGCGTGACCAGCGGCCGGCGCAGCAGGTCCCCCGGCCCGAACATCCGCCCCAGGTGCAGCGGTCCGGACGCCAGCCCCCCGGCCACCCAGGTGCCGGCGACCCCGAGGGTCAGCCCGTAGAACCGCGGCGACCCCGGTGGCGTCGACAGCGACACGCCGAGCAACGACGCCCCGGTGACCGCTGTGGCCGCGGTGACCCGCCGACGACGACGGAAGGCCGCATCGCTCTCCCAGTGGTCCCGCGGCACGCGCCGCAGCAGCGGTCCGGCCGCCCGCTGGACCCGGGCCGAGAGCGCGCGGACCGTGCGGCGGCGGGTCACCGCCGCGCTCCGCGGCTCAGCCACCCGCCGCGCCGGTCCCCCGACTGCTGCCGGCGCTCCCGCGCCCGCTCGACCAGGGCGGTCATCACCATCTGGTCGTAGTCCATCGGCTCGAAGGGCACGACCGAGCGGATGGCGGCGTCGGTGACGACCACCTCGTTGGTCATGGAGTCGATCAGCGAGCGGCCGGTGTCCACGTCGACGTCGGTGACCAGGGCCAGCCAGCGCGAGGACAGCTGCGGGCTGAGCAGCGGCACGGGGACGACGAACATGTGCCGGTTCTGGATCTCGGCCACCCGGCTCATCATCTGCAGGTAGGTGAGCACCTCCGGGCCGCCCACCTCGAAGACCCGGCCGATGGCCTCGGGTGCGTCGAGGACGCCGACCAGGTACCGGACGACGTCGGCGACCGCGATCGGCTGCGTCCGGGTGCTGACCCACCGCGGGGTGACCATGGCGGGCAGGTGGGCCACGAGCTGGCGGGTCATCTCCCACGAGACCCCGCCGTGGCCGACGACGATGCCCGCACGCAGGACCGTCACCGGCACACCGGTGGTGCCCAGGAGCTTCTCGACCTCGCGGCGGCTGCGCAGGTGCTTGGACAGCGTGTCGTCGTCCTTGCCCAGGCCGCCGAGGTAGACGATCCGGCCGACCCCGGACGCGGCGGCGGCCCGCGCGAAGGTGCGCGCCGCCTCGGCGTCCTTGCGCTCGAAGTCCGGATCGTCGAGGGAGTGCACGAGGTAGTAGGCGACCTCGCAGCCCTCGAGCGCCTGCCGCAGGGAGTCCTCGTCGCCGACGTCCCCGGCCACCGGGGTACCCGCCCCGTCGTAGCTCTCCGGCCGCCGGGTCATCGCCCGCACGTCGTGCCCCGCCTCGTCCAGCGCGGTGGCCAGCCGGCTGCCCACGAACCCGGACGCGCCGGTGACCAGGATCCTCATCGGCACAGCCTGACCCGGACCGGCGGCGGGCGCGACCCCGCCCCGCGGAACCGGGTCAGCCGGCGGTGCCGGGAGCGGGTTCCACGGCGCGCAGCCGGACGGTCTCGGGCAGCGCCCGCAGCGCGGCCACCAACTCCGGGGGCAGTGGCGCGCTGACGTCGGTGACCGCGTAGCCCAGGTCACCGCGCGTGGCCAGCACCTGCCCGTCCACGTTGAGCCCGTGCTGGCCGACCAGTGCGTCGGCCCGCGCGAGGACGCCGGGCTCGTTGCGGTGCAGCAGCGCGAACCGTGCCGCCGAGGAGCCGTGCAGCACGACCGTGGGCAGGTTCACGCTCAGCGTCGTGGTGCCCGAGCGGCTGTAGTCGACGAGCTTGCCGGCGACGAAGCGCCCGATGTCGTACTGCGCCTCCTGCGTCGACCCCCCGACGTGCGGGGTGAGGACGACGTTGGGCAGCCCGCGGAGCACCGAGTCGAAGGGATCCCCCTGCGAGCGCGGCTCCTGCGGGAACACGTCGACCGCCGCGCCGGCGATGTGGCCGCTCAGGACGTTGTCCCGCAGCGCCTCGTGGTCGACGACGAAGCCGCGGGAGAGGTTGAGGAACAGGCTGCGCGGGCGCATGCGGGCGAACTGCTCGGCCCCGAACAGCCCGGCGTTGCCACCGCGGCCGTCCACGTGCAGGGTGACGGCCTCGGCCCGCTCGAGCAGCTCCTCCAGGGTGTCGCAGCGCTCCGCGTTGCCCAGGGCGAGCTTGTCCTCGAGGTCGTAGTAGACGACCCGCATGCCCAGCGCCTCGGCCAGCACCGACAGCTGGCTGCCGATGTTGCCGTAGCCGACGATGCCCAGGGTGCGCCCGCGGATCTCGTGGCTGCCGGTCGCGGACTTGTCCCAGGTGCCGGCGTGCAGCGACCGGTCCCGGTCCACCAGCCGCCGGGCCAGGATGATGATCTCGGCGAGCGCCATCTCCACCACGCTGCGGGTGTTCGAGTACGGGGCGTTGAACACCGCGACCCCCGCGGTGGCCGCCGCGACCAGGTCGATCTGGTTGGTGCCGATGCAGAAGGCCCCGACCGCGCACAGGTCCGGACGCCGACGCAGCACCTGGGCGGTCACCTGCGTCTTGGACCGGATGCCGAGCACGTCGACGCCGTCGAGGGCCTCGACGAGGTCGGCCTCGTCCAGCGCTCCGCGGCGCGACTCCACCTCGAATCCGGCGGCGCGGAGGGCGTCGGCCGCGACCTGGTCGATGTTCTCCAGCAGCAGGGCTCTGGGCACGTCTAGGGACCTCCTCGACCGCGGGACCAGCGGCGGTCCCGGGCACAGGCAGTATCCCGGCACGGGTACCCGGCCCTGCACGGTGCCCGGCCCGGGGACGAACGGTGCCCGGCCCGCGGGCGGTCGCCGGCTCCCGACGCCGGCGCGGTCACGGACCGGTCAGGCCCCGGCGCAGCTCGTCCAGGGCCTCGGCCAGGCCCACCCGCGGCGTCCAGCCCCACCCGCGCGCACGGTCGGTGCGCAGCTGTCCGGTCCACACCGGCTCGTCGGTCCACTCCGGTTCCACGCCCAGCGCACCGGTCACCGTCCCGAGGTAGTCCCCCCAGGTGGCGGGCTCGCCGGCCACGAGAACCGGCGTCGCCGCACCGGCCACCGGACCCCGCTCCGCGTCGTCGGCGGTCGGGACGGCACCGGTGGCGACGTCCGCGATCAGGGCGGCCAGGTCGTCGACGTGCACCCAGGGCCACGTCTGCCGCGGGTTCGCCCGGCGGTCGCCGTCGCGGATCGCATGCGGTCGCAGGGTGTTCCAGACCGAGGTGTCCCCGGCCCCGACGATCGCCGGCGGTCGGACCAGCACGGTGGTCAGCCCCTCGACGTCCGCGAGCGCGGCGTCGGTGGCGTTCTTGGTGTCGGGGTAGGCACCGCTCCCCTCGGGGAGGAGGGCACCGTCCTCGGCGAGGTCGCCCATCCCGGCGGAGCGGTCGTACACGCCGGCCGTGGACACGTGCACGAGCCGGGCGACGCCGGCGTCCCGCGCGGCGCGGGCGAGGACGGGCGTGCCCTCGGCACCCACCCGGTGCTGCGTCTCGCGGGAGGAGCCCATCGGGTGCACCGTCGTGACCACCGCATCGGCGCCGCGGGTCACCTCGCGGGCGACGCCGTCGTCCGCGAAGTCGCCGACGTGCTCGGTGACCCCGTCGAGCGCCGGCGCGCTGCCGGCCCGGCGGACGACGGCACGGACCTGCGCCGACCGGGCGACCAGCGCGCGGCACACCGCGGTGCCCACCAGTCCGTTCGCACCGGTCACCACGACGACGGGAGAGGGAGCAGCCATGCGGTCCACCCTGCCAGCGGGCACGCGACGGCGCCCGGCGCGCGGCCCGCCGTCCGCGGGATCAGCCGCCCGCGGCCAGCCGCCGGCCCATCTGCTCGTGGACGGCCTGGATGCCCTGCAGGGGCCGCACCATCACGCGGAACTCGACGATCCGGCCCGCGTCGTCGCACCGGATGATGTCGACGCCGTTCACGTACCTGCCCTCCACCGTAGTCTCGAACTCCAGCACGGCCGTGTCCCCGGACAGCACCTCCTTCGTGTACCGGAAGGCGCCGTCGGGTCCACCGGCCAGCGCACGGCTCGCCGCCTCGAGGTAGGAGGTCGTGACCGCCCTCCCCCGCTGCGGGGTGAAGACCACCGGCGAGTAGAAGACGACGTCGTCGGCGAGCAGCCCTTCGAGGCCACCGGGGAGCTGCCCCTCCATGTACCGGTGCCAGCGGGCGATCACGTCGTCGATCACAGCGTCTCCTCGTCGTGCGGTCCGGGGTCCCGGCTCCGACCCTTCCGGTCGCGGAGGTCTGCGGCAACCACCTCTGCCGACCGAGTCGAACGGTGCCGGGGCATGACGGACACGACCGCAGGAGCCGAGCCTGCTCCCGGCCCCCTGCTACTGGACCCGGCGCCGTCCGACCATGACGACTGTGCGTCGATCGTGGGACCTTCCGACGACGGCCGCATCGACGCGCGGCGGCGGGCAACACCGACCGGGTGCCTTCACTCCCCTCCGCCGACGGCGGCCGTGCCGCCACCCGTGACGACGGACCGCCCGCCGTCTGGCTGCACGCCCCGTCCGCCGCGGACGCGGCGGTCACCGGCGCCAAGGCGGCCGCCCTCGCGACGGCGGCCGGTGCCGGGCTGCCCATCGTGCGCGGCTTCGCGATCACCACCGCTGCGTGCGAGCGGATCGCCGAGGGCGACGACCTGCCCGAGGGGGTCACGGAGGCCTGGCGCGAGCTGTCGCAGGACGACCGGGTGGCCCTCGTCGTGCGCAGCAGCTCGACGGTCGAGGACCTCGGGAACAGCTCCATGGCCGGCCGCTTCGAGTCGGTCCTGGACGTGCGCGGGCTGGATGGGTTCCGCCGCGCCGTCGACGAGGTGATCGCCTCCCGCGAGCAGGCGGCCGCCGGCAGCGACCTGCTCACCGGGCGGGAGCCCATCGCCGTGCTGGTGCAGCCCCTGCTGGACGTGGACTGCGGCGGCGTCCTCTTCGGCATCGACCCCGTCTCGGGGCGGGAGGACCGGCTGGTGGTGGCCGCCACGGAGGGCGGCCCGGACCGGCTGGTCAGCGGCCAGGTGGACGGCGACCGGTACGAGCTCGACCGCCGCGGACGCAGCGTGCAGGTGGACCGGGGCGACGGCGGCACCCGGCTGAGCCGGGGGCGCCTGCGTGCGCTGGCCGCCCTCGCCGCCCGGACCGCGGAGGTCTTCGGCGGTCCGCAGGACGTCGAGTGGGCCTACGAGCGGAACGGCCGGCTCCGGCTGCTGCAGAGCCGGCCGGTCACCGCCGAGCCCCGGGGCCGGCCGGTCGGCCCGGTGCTGGGCCCCGGACCGGTGGCCGAGACGTTCCCGGAGCCGCTCCAGCCCCTCGAGGTGGACCTGTGGGTGGAGCCGCTGCGCACCGCCCTGGCGCGCACACTGCTCCTGACCGGGACCGCCCCGGAGGGGCAGGTGGCGGACTCCCCGGTGGTCGCCGTCGTCGGTGGGTACGTCGCCGTGGACCTCGACCTGCTGGAGCCGAAAGCCGGCCGGACGGGCCTCCTGCGGCGCCTGGACCCCCGGCCCGGCATGCGCCGGCTGCACGCCTCCTGGCGGGTCGGCCGGCTGCGGGCGGCGCTGCCCGCGCTGGCCCGCGACGTCCTGGCCGCCGCCGACGCCGCCCTGGCCGACGTCCCGCCCCTGGACGACCTCGACGACGCCCAGCTGCTGGGGCTGCTGCACCGGACCGGCCCCTCCCTGGTGTCGGTGCACGCCCACGAGCTGCTCGTCGGTCTGCTCGTGGACCCCGAACGCCCGCGGACGACGGGCGTGGGCGTCGCCCTCGACGTCCTGGCCCGCGCGCGGCAGGCCGGGCTGCCCGACGAGCGGACGGTGGCCGAGCACCCCGTGGTCCTCGCCCTGAGCCCCCCGCAGATCCGCCCCTCCCCCCTCCTCCCTGCCGACGTGCCACCGCCTCCCGACCGGGAACCGGTGGACGCCGACGACCCGGCCCTGCTGCGGGAGGCGCTGCGCCTCCGGACGCGCTGGCTGCAGGAGGTGGGCGTGCGGGCGGCCTGGACCCTGGGCGTCCGGCTCACCGCCGCCGGGCGGTTGCCGCACCCGGAGGACGTGCGGGGGCTGAGGCTCTCCGAGCTGGAGGCGCTGGTGCGCGACGCCACGGCGACGGCGGCCCCGGAACGCCTCGAGCCCGGCGAGCCGCTGCCCGCACGGTTCCGGATGAGCGACACCGGCGCACCGGTGGTCGTGGCCGGCGGTGCGGATGCCGCCGGGGCCGGCGGCGGCCAGGGCCGCGGCCCGGTCCACCACGGGGACGACCCGCCCGAGGGCGCCGTGCTGGTCGTGCGCACGCTCGATCCCTCGCTGGCGTCGGTGCTGCCGCGGCTGGCCGGCCTCGTGGCCGAGACGGGCAGCGTGCTGGCCCACCTGGCGATCCTGGCCCGCGAGGCCGGCGTACCCACCGTCGTCGGGGCGGCCGGGGCGCTGGACCGCTACGCGCCGGGCACCGTCGTCCGGGTGGACGGCGACACCGGCGAGATCGAGGAGGACCCGTCGTGAGACCCGTCATCTGGACGACCGGCACGCTGGCGCTGCTCGCCTCCGGCGGGTACGTCCTGGTCTACGTGTACCGGTGGGAGTGGCACCGCGCCCTGCTCTGCGGCATCCTCTTCCTGGCCGCGCTCATCGGCATGGCCACCGCCGTCGTCCTGCGCCGGCTGGCCCGGCTGGAGCGCACCGTCTCGGCACCGGCGCATCCGCGGGACGACGTCCTGCGGCACCTGCGTGCCGCTCCCGTGGACCCGACGCGTTTCCGCTGGCTGACCGCCCACGACCCGGACCGGGTCGGCGTCTTCATCCCGCTGCTCATCGGTGGCGGCGTCCTGCTGTCCGGTGCGGCCTGGCTGGTCGAGCGGGTGGCCGGCTCGGCCGCGCGGACCGGCGTGGAGGAGGACCTCGCCGGCGACCTGCGCGGGCTGTCGTTCCCGGCCGCTCCGCTGGTGCCCTCGGCCGGCGAGGTGCTCGCCGGCGTGGGCCGCGAGGCCGACCCCGGGCTCGACGTCCTGCTGGGCCCGGCGGCCGGGGGCCCGCGGTGAGGAAGCTGATCCTCGGACTGGTGCTGGCCACCCTCGGCACGGTCGGCCTGCTGGCGCTGCGAGCGGAGCTGATGACGGTGAGCGTCGAGCAGCCCGAGGGCTCCTACACCGACGTCGTCGTCGCCGCGGAGGTGAAGCAGGAGGAGCCGGGCGTGCGGCCGGAGATGACCCGCGGACTGGTGAGCACCTGCCGCCTGCTGGTCAACTCCGACGTCCTCGAGGACTCCTTCGTGGCCCTGAGCGAGGGCGTCTTCGCGTTCCGGCTGCACCCCGGGCTCGACGAGTTCGACCGGCGCGAGCTGCGCGGCTGCCTCTCCGATGCGCGTGTGCAGCACCTCCAGGTCGAGGTGCGGCACCTGGAGACGGTGACGCCGGCCGACGACGGGGCGCGCCCGGGTGGCGCCGGCTGACCCCGCCTCTCGTCACCTGCCCGTCACACGGCCGTCCACGCCGGCGGGCTTCCTTGTCAGACGGGTGACGAAGCCGCTCCGCACCGGATCGGAGCGCGTCCTCCGGGCATGCCCTGGGGACACGGAACCGAGCGCCGGAACCCGTCCGGCCCCAGGAGGAATCAGCGATGCGCACCACCCGGCCCCCGAGGACGACCACCTCCCGCACCGCCGCCGCAGTGCTCGCCGCCGCCACCGCCCTGGGCGTGGCCGCCTGCGGTGACAACGAGTCCGGCGCCGACAGCGAGGACGTGCCGGCGTACGAGGCATTGGAGGGCAGTCGGTACGAAGGCCGGTACGAGGCCGGTTTCCTCGAGTCGATCGACGACTACGCCGGCGAGGAGGTCACCCTCGACGCCGCGGTGGAGGAGGTGGTCGGGCCCGACGCCTTCACGATCTCGGGCACCGGGGACACCTACGTCGAGGCGCTGCTGGTGGTCGGCGCGGAGCAGGCCGACGAGCTGACCGCGGAGGCCCTGGTCGAGATCACCGGCACGGTGCGGGACGGCTTCGGGATCACCGACGTCGAGGACGAGCTCGGGGTGGACCTGGACGACGCGGTGTTCGAGGGCTTCGAGGGCGAGCCCTACCTCGTCGCGGACGGCGTCGAGGTCCTCGAGGACGCCGGGTGACCGCACCACCCACCCCGCCACCAGCCTGTCCCTCCGGGCCGGGACGAGAGGGACGAACCCGACCATGCGCCGCTGGCTGATCAGGATCGGCACCGCGCTCGGCGTGCTGCTGACCCTGCTGCTCGTGTACGGCGTCCTCGTCGAGCCCCGCCTGATCCTGGACGAGGTGCACGCCGAGGTGCCGCTGCCGCTCGTCGACGAGGAGCTGGCCGGTACCGAGGTGGCGGTGGCGTCGGACTTCCAGCTGGGCATGTGGTTCGCCAACACCGGCATGGTGGAGCGCTCCATCGCCACGATCGTCGAGGAGGAGCCGGACATCGCCCTGCTGGCCGGCGACTTCCTCTACAGCACCGACCCCGGCGTCGAGGCGCAGGTCGACGTGCTGCTGGAGCTGCTCGACCCGCTGCTGGACTCGGGCATCCCGACCTACGCGGTGCTCGGCAACCACGACCACGCCGTCGACGGCGCGGACGAGCTCACCAGTGCCCTGGAGGAGGTGGGCGTGCCGGTGCTGCGCAACGAGGCGGTGCCCGTGCCGGGACTGCGCACCGGCTCCGGCCAGGCGCTGCACGTCGTCGGTGTGGGCCCGGACCGGCCCGGCCTGGCCGACGTGGACGCCGCGCTCGCCGACGTCCCGGACGACGCGCCCCGCGTGGTCCTCATGCACAACCCCACGGTGTTCGACGAGTTCCCGGCCGGGACGGCGCCGCTCGTGGTCGCCGGCCACACCCACTGCGGGCAGGTGGCCCTGCCCGGCAGCCCCGAGTGGAGCTATCTCGCGCTGAGCAGCGAGGAGCGGATCGTCGCCGACGGCTGGGCTCCCTCGGACTACGGAGCCGAGGGCAATCGCATGTTCGTGACCTGCGGCATCGGCTTCAGCGTGGCTCCCATCCGGATCAACGCCCCGCCGCAGGTGGCGTTCTTCGAGCTCCGTCCCGGCGAGCGATGAGCACCGACCCCGACATCGATACCGACCCCGACACCCGCAGGAGTTCCATGTCCTCCCTCCCGTCCTTCGACGGCACGTCCCTGGCCGTGACCAGGACCGGCCCGACCGACGGGCCGCCCGTGGTGCTCGTGCACGGCATGGGCCTCTCCACCGAGTCCTGGGGCGAGGTGCCGGCCCGGCTCGCCGACCGCCACGACGTGATCCGGTACGACCTGCGCGGCCACGGCCGGAGCGGCGACGCCGGCCCCGGTGGCTACGGGCTCCGGGCCCACGCCCGCGACCTCGCCGAGGTGCTCCGCGCCTGCGTGCCCGACGGCGGACGGGCGGTCCTCGTCGGCCACAGCCTCGGGGGCGGGATCATCCTGGCCGCCGCCCGGGACACCGACGCCCTCGACCGGACCGCCGGCGTCGTCTTCGCCGGTTCGGGTGGCTCCGGCGTCACCGCCCCGGGCCTGCCGGCACGCGGGCTCCCGCCGGCGCTGGCGCACGCTGTGCACCGTGCGTGGTTCGGCGCGCTGCGCGCCACCACGCGCCTGGGCCGGACCATCCGGCCGGCGCAGTGGCTGTCCGACCGGATGGTCCGGCGCATCGGCGTCGGCCCGACCGCCCCGCAGGACGTGGTGGCGCACGTCCGGGACAGCTTCCTCAGCACCCGCGCACCAGCGCTGTCGGCCACCACGCTGGCCAGCCTGAGCAACGACGGGATCGGGCTGGCGCCCTCCCTGGGCGTGCCCACGCTGATCCTGCACGGCAGCGTCGACCCGGAGGTGGCCGAGGACGAGCTGCGCAGGCTTCTCGACGCGCTGCCCGACGGGGCGCGGGTGGAGTACCTCGACGCCGGGCACATGCTGCCGCTCACCCACCCCGCCGAGGTGGCCGGGCAGATCGCCCGGTGGACCGGGCAGATGCAGGCTGCGTGACGGCTCGGGAGGGCGTCCTGTGGTGGGAAGAGGGTTCCGTGGGCAGACTTCGGGACGTGGCCCGCTCCGTGTTGATCATCGAGGACGATCCACGCATCCGCCGGGTCCTGCAGATGACGCTGCAGCGCGAAGGTCTGGAGGTCTTCGAGGCCGAGAGCGGCGAGGCGGGACTGCGCCAGGTGACCGAGCGCGAGTTCGACGTCGTCCTGCTCGACCTCATGCTCCCCGGCATCGACGGGTTCGAGGTGTGCCGGGCGATCCGCCGCTCGTCGAACGTGCCGATCATCATGGTGACCGCGCGGGCCGACAGCCACGACGTCGTCGCGGGCCTGGAGGCCGGTGCCGACGACTACGTCTCCAAGCCGGTCGTGGCCAAGGAGCTCTCCGCCCGCATCCGGGCGCTGGGCCGCCGCACCCGCGCGCCGGAGCCGCGGCTGCGCATCACCGTCGCCGACCTGGAGATCGCCCCGCGGGAGGGCACGGTCACCCGCGGCGGGCAGGCGCTGAACCTCACCCGCACGGAGTTCCGGCTGCTCTGCGAGCTGGCCGAGGAACCCGGCCGGGTCCTGAGCCGGGAGGAGCTGCTGGAGCGCGTCTGGGGCTACGACTACTTCGGCGACTCCCGCCTCGTCGACGTCCACGTGCGGCGGTTGCGCAAGAAGGTGGAGCACGACCCGGGTCAGCCCACGGTGGTCACCACCGTGCGCGGCATGGGCTACCGCATACCGGCGTGACCAGCACTCGGTCCCGGTCCCAGCCGGCACCCGCCCCGGACCTCGAGGACCTCGACGGAGGCCGGTCCGCCGGCGGACGCCGGTGGGAGTGGCGGTGGCAGGTCCCGGTCAGCACCCTGCGCGGCCGGGCCACCCTGGCGTTCACGGTGGTCACGACCGTGCTGTGCGCCGTCCTCGCGGTGGCCGTCTGGCTGGCCGTGTCCCAGTACCTGCTGGTCCAGCGGGAACGGGCCACGCTCGTGCAGACCGCGGACAACGGCGCGCAGGTGCAGCGGGCCCTGGACGCCGAGGGCGTGTCCGTGCCCCAGGTGCTCGGCCAGCTGCCTCGGGAGACCGGATCGGTCTCCCTCTACGTCGACGACGGCCAGTGGCAGACCTCGTCGCTGTCCATCGGCCGGGACGACCTCCCGGACGCGCTCGCCGACACGGTGCTCAGCGGCACGCCCGCCCGCCAGCGGATCGCGGTGCAGGGCGAGACGCGCATGGCCGTCGGCATCCCCCTGAACGGCCTGGACGAGGCCTACTTCGAGATCTATCCGCTGGAGGAGCTGGACAACACCTACCGGGTGCTGGGCGCGGTGCTCGCGCTGTCCGTCGCCGGCCTCGTCCCGCTCCTGCTGTCGGTCGGCTGGTGGGTCACCGGCCCCGCCCTGCGGCCGTTGAACCGGATCTCCGCGGCCGCGGCCTCCATCGCCGAGGGCGACCTCTCCGCGCGCATCGATCCGCGCGGCGATCCTTCGCTGGCTCCTATCGCGGCCTCCTTCAACCAGACCGTGGCCGCCCTGGAGGCCCGGGTCCGCACCGATGCCCGGTTCGCCGCGGACGTCAGCCACGAGCTGAGGAGCCCGTTGACGGCCATGCTGGGCGCCCTCGACCTGGTGGAGGCCACCGCCGACGACCTCCCGCCCGACGGACACGAAGGGCTCGCGGTCCTCCGCGCCGAGATGCACCGCTTCGAGCGGCTCGTCGCCGACCTGCTCGAGATCTCCCGCGCCGATGCCGGGAACGCCGACCTCGTGGTCGAGGAGGTGCGGCTGGCCGCACTGGTGCACGAGGCGCTGGCCCGCCGGCGGCTCGCGGGCCGGGCGGACGCCCCGGTGCACGTGGAGGCGGACGCAGCCGAGGTGGTGATCCAGCTGGACAAGCGACGGCTGGAACGGGTGCTCGGCAACCTCATGGACAACGCCGACAAGCACGGCGGCGGGCTGACCGGCGTCACCGTGTCCCTCCGGGGCGGCACCGCCTGCGTGATGGTCGACGACGCCGGGCCCGGTGTGCCCGAGGCGGAACGGGTCCGCGTGTTCGACCGGTTCGCCCGCGGTGCCGGCAGCCTCCGCACCCGCACGGAGGGCGCCGGGTTGGGCCTGGCCCTCGTGGCCCGGCACGTGCACGCCATGGGAGGCACGGTGACCGTGGGCGAGAGCCCGTCGGGCGGTGCCCGGTTCACCGTGGTCTTCCCGGTGGAGCCGGCCCCGTGACCCGGAGCACCACCCTCCTGCGGGCCGTCCTGGCGGTTCTCGCGGCCGTGCTGCTCGCCGGCTGCGGCGTCGCCCCGGACGACCGCCCGGAGGAGGTGTCCACCGAGCCCGCACCCGAGGCCGCGACCGACACCGAGAGCCCGGGGTCCGGTCCACTGGTCACGCTCTACCTGGTCCGCGGCGCCGAGCTCGCCCCGGTGGTGCGGCGGACGACGTCACCGACGACCGCCGTCGCGCTGGACCTCCTGCTCGAGGGGCCGACCCGCGCCGAGGCGGCCGACGGCATCCGCACCGCGCTCGCTCCCGACGTGGTCGGCGTGGAGCAGGCGATGCCCGACGGGACGGTCACGCTGGCGCTCACCCGTGGCTTCACCGGCCTCACCGGGGGGAACCAGCTGCTGGCCGTGGCGCAGGTCGTCTGGTCGCTCACCGCCCTGCCGGAGACCACCGCGGTCCGCTTCACCGTCGAGGGAGTGCCGGTCGAGGTGCCCACCGACGACGGGCTGACGGCCAGCCCGGTCGAGCGGGACGACTACGAGTCGGTGGCGCCCGTGGCGCCGTCCGCACCCGCGTCACCGACCACCGGCAGCGAGCCGCCGGCCGGTCCGGGCGGCGCGCCCGCCACGCCACCGTCCACGTCGCCCAGCGCGTCCCCCACCACGTCGCCCGGTACGTCGCCCGGTAGGTCACCCACCGTGAGCAGCGCACCCGCGAGCTGACTGCCGGCCCGTCCACGGGCCGCGCACGCTCACGGCACCGCGCCGGTCCACGGGTGCGGCCGCTGCTCCGCGGAGGGGGGACCGCTCCCCTCCCCCGCGGCTGCCAGCCGGTCGTCGAGCAGGTCGTCGATCCGCCGGGCCCGCGCCTCGAGGGCCACGACCAGCGCGGACTCCATGTCGATCAGCTCCGCGCGGCGACGGCGCACCTCGGCGAGCTCGGCCAGTGCGCCGCGCACGATCTGACCGTGGGCGCACAGCTCGTCGTCGATGGTGCGCAGCAGGCGACGGGCGTCGGGAGGGAGCCGCCGGCGGACGACGGACGACGGGACCTCGGTCTCCGGCATGGCGCTCTCCTCGGGTCTGCTGGCATCCGGTCGGCCCCATCGGGGGTCCGTGCGACGCCGTCTGAACGGTTCCCCGTGGCGGTCCCGGAGGTCTCCTCCTCGCCGCGACTGACACGCGACCGCAAGGGTGGTGCCACGGGACTGCAACGACGCCGGTCAGCCGGTGGCGTCCCCGTCGGGGTTGCCGGCGTCGAGGGGCGCATCCGCCCGGTCCTGGGCCGGGACCACCGCGTCCACCGTGATCTCGCCGGCTTGCTCGAACACCAGCGTCAGTGGGATGGAGTCCGACGAGCGCAGCGAGACCCGCAGATCGCGGAGGACGACGGCCGGGGAGTCGCCGGGGCCGATCCGGACGTCGGCCGCCGGGATCCGGATCGCTCCTGCCACGCCGTCGACGGTCAGCAGCGCAGCGGCGAAGTACCGGCCCCGCACGTCGAGCAGGTCGTCCTCGGTGTCCCCCGTGTTGGCGACGACGAGGTACAGGTCGGCGTCCTCACCGACGTCGTAGACGTCGTCGGTCGGGTACGACAGCTCGGCCCGCACGACCTCCAGGTTCCCTCTCACGGGTTCCTCGGCGCCGATCTCGTCGACGTCCGGGGCGTCGGGGGCGTCCGCGCCGCACCCGTTCAGGACGAGGCCGACCACGCCTGCGGCCACCGACAGCCGGACACCTCGTGCCCACATCGCCGCCCTCCTCCGGTCCGCGGCCGACACCCGGAATGGAGAGAGCCTTCCCCCTGGAGCGGCCGCACGGAACGACGCCGACGGCCTCGTCACGGAACCGACATGGGCCCCCGTTCCCCGGCCCGAGGCATGCGGCCGGGATCACAGCTGGGGCCGTACCCCCGCCTCCCGTGCCAGGTCTGCGGCATCCAGGGCCCCGTCCCCGGCCATGGCGATGCGGCCCGGCCCGCGGCGGCCGAGCGGGAGGACGGTCTTCTCCTGCGCGCCCTCGAGCTCCAGCGCCAGGGCCGTGTAGACGGCGAGCAGGGCCAGCGCCAGCCCGACCCACCCGGCCGCCGTCTTCCACGTGTCGGAGCCGGTGGCCTCGGAGACGCCGGTGACGACGAACCGGGTGCCGGTGAGCGCCATGACCGCGGCCGGTGCGATCTTGCTGCTCACGGCGGCGGCGGCCGGGACGAGCATCGCCGTCCCCGCGACGCACAGCAGCACGCCCAGACCCGGACTGGTGCCGCCCGGCGGGCTGGTCAGCGTCGTGAGGCCCGCGACTGCCCACGTGCCGCTGAGGATGCCCATGCCCGTCGCCGCGACCGGATCACGGGTGAGGAAACCGAACACCGCAGCCAGCAACTGCAGCGGGGCGGCCGCGAACAGCGCCGTGTACGCGACCACCCGCCCCTGGTCGGGATCTATCCAGCCGAGCTACAGGGCGCTGAACATCGTGGTGGCCAGGGAGAGCGCGAGGAACCCCAGCGGGAGGGGGGTGGCCAGTGGCCGCAGCACCACCCGCGTCCCGGCGTCGGTGTCCTGGCCGGTCAACTGACGAGGACCTGGGTCGCGGATGCCTTCAGCTTCCCGTTGGCCCACCGCACCTGCCGCAGGGTGTCGGGGTGGCAGCGCTCGGCGAGCTCGAGCAGCTCTCGCCTCCGGGCCCCCTGCGCACCCTGGGCCAGCAGCTCCCAGTCCAGCGAGGTCCCCGACGCCTCCCGGTAGATGTGCCGCAGGTCGGCCAGCAGCAGGAGCCCGGGCGCACTGCTGCGGCCCAGGAGGTCCGAGGCAGCCTGCCGCGCCTTCTCCAGGATGCCCGGGTCGCCCTCGGGCTCCGGGTCGAGCTCCAGCCCGAAGTCGGTGCCGATGTCGGCGAGCGCCCGCACGTGGTCCTGCGACCACCGGGCGATGTCGCGCGCCACGTGGAAGACCTCGTGGTCGGCCTTGTGCCGATCGGACATCGCCAGGAGCGCGCCGGCGAGGTGGTTCTCCGAGCGGTGCAGCTCCTCGATCGCCAGGTCCAGCTTCATCGGGCGCCTCCGCTCACGGGAGACAGCTCCTCGGTGGACAGCTCCTCGGTGGACAGGGCGTCGTCGCCCCCGGTGGTGGGCGGCACCCCGTCGGTGACCGGCCTCGAACCGGTCGTCGTGGGCGCCGGGGACGGCCCGTCCGCCTCGTGCAGCCGCTCCACCGCGGCGGCCGCCGTCTTGAAGATCGGCTGCTTGCTCGCCGGGTCCCAGTCGGTGATCGTCAGCTCGTTGGCCGCCCGGCCACGCCTGCCGGCGGGCTCGTGCCCGTCGGGTTCGTCCCAGTAGCCGTAGTGGAACGGCAGGAAGATCGCTCCCGGGCGGATGCCGCTGATCCGCAGCTTGGCCTGGACCTTCCCGCGGGGCGTGCTGATCTCGAGCAGGTCGCCCTCGGCGAAGTCGCGATCGGCCGCGTCGGAGGCCGACATCTCCACCCAGACCTCCGGTGCTGCCTTCTGCAGCTGGGGGGCCCGCGCGGTCTTCGTCCGGGTGTGGAAGTGGTACAGCGTGCGGCCGGTCATCAGCTGGAACGGGAAGTCCTGGCTCGGCAGCTCGTGCGGCGGCAGGTACTCCGCAGCCTTGAGCACCGCCTTGCCCGAGGGGTTCATCGCCCTGTACTCGACCGGCGAGAGGGGCGCGCCCGTGACGAGGTCGCGGCCGTAGCTCTCGCAGTAGTCCGGGTCGGACCAGAACTCCCCGTCGACGTAGATGTGCTCGGTGCCGTCGGGGTGCTCGTCGTTGCACGGCCACTGGATCCCGCTGCCGCCGCGCAGCTTGTCGTAGCTCAGACCGGTGTAGTCGCAGGGCCGGCCGCGGGTGCACTCCTTCCAACCCTCGAACGCCTCCTCCGGGGTGGACCACTTCACCAGCGGTGCGCCGTCCTTGTCCTGCAGGCCCATACGGGCCGCGAAGTCGAGGAAGATGTCCAGATCGGGCCGGGCATCCCCCGGGGGCTCGACCGCCTTCTCGGACAGGTGGACGGTCCGGTCGACGTTGGTGAAGGTGCCGGTCTTCTCCCCCCAGGTGGCGGCGGGGAGGACGACGTCGGCCAGCTGCGCGGTCTCGGACAGGAAGATGTCCTGCACGACGAGGAACAGCCGCTCCTGGGCGAGGACCTCGCGGATCCGGCCGAGCTCCGGCATGGAGACGGCGGGATTGGTGGCCTGCACCCACATGAAGCGGATCGAGCCCTCCTCCGCGTAGCGGAACATCTGCATCGCGTGCGTCGGTGGTGAGTAGTGCGGGATGTCCATCGGATCGATGTTCCAGACCCGGGCGAGGTCCTGGATGTGCTCGCCGTTGGACCAGTTGCGGAAGGCCGGCAGATCGCCGTCGGCGCCGCACTCGCGGGTGTTCTGCGCGGTCGGCTGGCCGTTCATCTGCAGGATCCCGCAGCCGGGCCTGCCGAGCATCCCCCGCAGGATGTGGATGTTGTTGATCTGCACGGCCGCAGCCGTGGACTGGTGGGCCTGGTAGAAGCCCTGCAGCGCCGAGGACAGCAGCCGTTCTGCGGTGCCGATCAGCCGCGCCGCTTCGCGGATCTTCTCGACCGGGACGTCGCAGATCTCCGCCGCGAGCTCTGGCGGGTAGTTCTCGACCCGCTTGACCAGCTCCTCGTAGCCGACCGCGTGCGCCTTCACGTACCCGGCGTCGATCCAGCCGTTGTCGATGATCTCGTGCAGCAGCGCGTTCATGAGCATGACGTTGGTGCCGGGCCGCGGCGCCAGGTGGACGGTCGCGTGCCGGGCGACCGGGGTCTCGCGGGGGTCGACGCAGATGACCGCCGGCGGGTTCGGCCCGGCCAACCGGTCCAGGATGCGGGTCCACAGCACCGTCTGGGTCTCGGCCATGTTGTGGCCGTAGAGCGCGATGACGTCGGCGGAGTCGATGTCGGTGTAGGAGCCCGGCTGCCCGTCGGACGCGAAGGACTCCTTGAGGGCCGCGGCCGCCGTCGCGGTGCACAGGCGGGTGTTGCCGTCGACGTGGTTGGTCCCGATGCCGCCGTGCGCGATCAGGCCGAGGGTGTAGTACTCCTCCAGGAACAGCTGGCCGGTGGTGTAGAAGCTGATGGCGCTGGGCCCCTGCTCGTCCAGCAGCTCCTTCGCGCGACCGACGACGGCGTCCATCGCGGTGTCCCAGTCGGTCTCGACCAGCTTCCCGTCCCGTCGGATCAACGGCGTCGTCAGCCGGTCCGGGGAGTTGTTGGCCTGCCAGCCGAAGAGGTCCTTGGGCCCCAGCCGGCCGTGGTTGACCCGGTCGACCGCCCGCCCGCGGACGCCGACGATCCGGTCGTCCTTGACCGCGATGTCCAGGCCGTCGCCGTTGCTGTGCAGGATCGTCGCCGACTGGACCCAGCGGTCGACGTCGTCGGCGGTCAGCCCGTCGGCGAGGTAGCTGTCCACCCGCGTCGGCCAGCGGTCACCCGGTCCGTAGGGGGTCCGCGAGCCCCAGGGTTCGGCGATGCGGTCGGTCCGTGGCATCCGGCCTCCTCGTGACGCGGCCCGGCCGGGTCGCCGGGCCCGTCCGCCACTACCCGACCGCGCACCGACAACTCCCTTCCGCATGACGGATCCGTGACATTCGCGCGCGGGGGCGGCCGTCGGCGGGGCCGGTCGGGACGGAGGCCTGCGCCGTAGCCTGACCGCGTGCCCGCGGCTCTCGCTCCCCCCGGCAGCACCCGCTGGTGGCACGAGCACGCGGAGCGGCTGCGGCGCCGGCGGCCCCACACCGACGGCTTGACGCTGGAGCTCGTCCTGGCCGAGGCGCTGGCCCTGGTCGACGCCGAGGGCATGGAGGCGCTGACCGTGCGCGCGCTGGCGGCCCGGCTCGGCACCGGCAGCTCGACCCTCTACCGCCACGTCACCAGCCGGGACGAGCTGCTCGTCCTGCTCGTGGACGCGGTGCTCGGCGAGGTGCGCCTGCCCGATCCGGCGCTGCCCGGCCGCGTGCGGGTCGAGCAGCTGTCGGCCGAGCTGCGCCGGGTGCTGCGCAGCCATCCGCACGTGGTGCCGGCCCTGGGCGGCTCGCCGCTGCGCGGGCCCAACGCGATGCGGGCATCGGCGTGCGGCATGGACAACCTGCTCGCCGCCGGCCACCCGCCCGACCGGGCGCGCACCGCCTACTTCGCGCTCCTGGACTACGTCCTGGGGTCGGTCGCCTTCGACGCCGCCGCCGAACCCTCCGGGGACGCCCACGGAGCCGCGCCCTCCTCAGGCAGGCCCGGCAGCGACGACGTCTTCGCGTTCGGCCTGCGCACTTTCCTGGACGGCCTCGACCGGGGCTGACAGACGCGATCGACGCTCGCTAGTGTCCCGGGTCACACCCCGAGGAGGCACCACCGTGGCCCGTCCCACCCCTGCCGACGAGCAGCTCGTCCACCAGCTGCCCGAGCTGCTCCCCGCGGTCGCGACGCCGCACCCGCACTGGCGGGAGAGCCACTTCTTCGACGTGCACGACCCCTCCGGGAGCGGGGACGCCGTCTTCTTCACGATGGCCGTGCGGCCGGCGCGGGGCTTGATGGACAGCCTGCAGATGGGCCGGGTCGGCGGCGAGCAGATCCTGCACGGCAGCGCCCGGCCGCTGGGCGACGACCCGCAGACCCCCGAGGTCCCCGGCGCCCGCGTCGAGATCGTGCGGCCGTGGCAGGAGGTCCGGCTCTGGGCCGACCCGGCCGTCAGCCCCATCGGCGTCGACCTGACCTTCACCGCCCGCACCCAGCCCTACGGCCTGCGCCGCGGGACCATGCGTGCGGCCGACGGCATCGTCTGGGACCAGAGCCACATCCTCCAGTCCGGCACGTGGTCGGGCACCTACACCGTCGGCGGCACCGAGCACTCCGTCGACGGGTGGACCGGCCAGCGCGACCACTCGTGGGGCATCCGCGACCACGGTCGCTGCCCGCTGTGGATCTGGTTCCAGATCCAGCTCGAGGACGGGATGCTCGGCGTCTGGCACTGGGAGCTGGCCAACGGCGCGACGATCTACACCGACGGCTGCTGGGCCGCCGCCGACGGCAGCGACCCGGTGCCGCTGGTCGGCTTCAGCTACGACGTCGACTGGCGCGACCGCGACGGCGCCGTCGTCGCCTACGGGAAGAACGGCGAGCAGGTCGCCGGCCTGGCGGGCAGCTGCCGGTTCGTCCTCGCCGACGGCCGGACGATCGACGTCGAGGCCGAGGGCGACTTCGTCCGGCCGTACGAGCCGTTCCACCGCGGCGGTCTCAACGTCGTCCGGGTGCGCACCGGCGACGGGCGGAGCGGCACCGCGGTGTACGAGGTGACCGGCGCCCGCCACCACCGCTTCTTCCCCGACACCGACGTGGACGGCGTCCTGCCGTGCTGACCATCGCGGACACCCCGGATGCGCTGACCCCGGAGTGGCTGACCGAGGCGCTGACCACCTCGGGCTCCCTCGTGGGCGCCCGGATCGTCTCGGCCGAGCACCGGCCGCTCGGCACCGGGCAGATGTGCGACAGCGTGCGGCTGCACCTGACCTACGACGAGCCGGACGCCGGACCCGCGACGCTGGTCGCCAAGCTGCCGGCCGCGGACGAGGGCAGCCGGGCCACGGCGAAGGCCTTCCGGTCCTACGAGAAGGAGGTCCGCTTCTACCAGGAGCTGGCCGATCGGCTGCCGGTCCGCACACCGCGGGTGCACTACGCCGACCTCGACCTCGCGACGGCATCCTTCGTCCTGCTGCTGGAGGACCTCGCGCCCGCCGAACCGGGCGACCAGTTGCGGGGCTGCGGCACCGACGTCGCCGCCGCGGCCCTGACCGAGCTGGTCAACCTGCACGCCCCGCTGTGGGGCGACCCGGCGCTGACGCGGCTGGACTGGCTGCACGGCGACCCCGAGGGCCGCGGGGCGCTGCTCGGCGAGGTGCTGCCGCTGCTCTGGGCGGGCTTCCAGGAGCGGTACGCCGCCTCGCTGCTGCCGCACGTGAAGCAGGCCGGCGATGTCTATTTCGGCCGGCTGTCCACCGGGCGGGCGGCCGACCGCGTCGCCACCATCACCCACACCGACTACCGCCTGGACAACCTGCTGATCGGCCCGGCCGGCGAGATCACCGTGCTCGACTGGCAGACCTGCGGCACCGGCGTCGGGCCCAGCGACGTCGCCTACTTCCTCGGCGCGGGCCTGGCTCCCGAGATCCGGCGCGAGGCCGAGGACGGGCTCGTCCGGAGCTACCACGACGGACTGGTCGCGGCCGGCGTGACCGGCTACGACTGGGCCGACTGCTGGCTGGACTACCGCCGCGGCACCTGGGCCGGCCTCTCCATGGCGGTGCTCGCCTCGATGAGCGTGAAGCGCACCGACCGCGGCGACGCGATGTTCCTCGCCATGGCGGATCGGCACGCCCGGCACGCGCTCGACCTCGACGCCGCCGACGTCCTTCCCTGACCGTGCCGCTCCCCCAGCCACCACTCCCCCGCTGCGACGGACCCCTGCCATGACCGAGCACCTGATGACCATCGCCGGGGAGTCGCGGAGCTCCGGCGACCGCTTCGACGTCGTCGACCCGGCCACGGGCGAGGCCTTCGCCACCGCCCCCGAGGCCACCGCCGCCGATCTGGACGACGCCATGGCCGGCGCCGAGCGGGCGTTCCGCACCTGGAGGCTGGACGACGACGCCCGCCGCGACGCCCTGCGCCGGGCCGCCGCAGCGATCGACGGGGCCACGCCGCAGATCGCCGCCCTGCTCACCCAGGAGCAGGGCAAGCCGCTGGACGAGGCGATGGTCGAGGTCATGGGCGTGGGCATCACGCGGCGCTGGCCCCGGACCTGCCCTTCGGCGGGCTCGAGTGGAGCGGGGTCGGCGTGGAGAACGGGACCTGGGGCTACAAGTCCTTCACCGACCTGCAGGTCGTGAACCGCCGCAAGAAGTAGCGCCCCGGTCGGCCACGACGTCGGGCAGGGTGGGCAGCGCCGCGAGGTCCGCCCGGCCCGCCGCCGACGACGACGAACGGAGCCAGCCGTGCGACCGGATCCGCGACTGCTGCTCCCGCGAGGTGTCGAGGAGTACCGGGGGGCGAGGTGGGCGCTCGCAGTCCTGGTGCTCTACGCCGTGGTGTCCACCGGGCGCAGTCTGGTGCACGTGTTCGCCCCGGACAGCGGCGCGGAGTCCATCGGCACCATCGACGTCGACGTCGAGGGCGGGGACAACGTCGTCGCGCTGCTCGGGCAGTGGGGCGGCGCGCAGCTGCTGATGGCCCTGCTCGTGTGGGTGGTCCTCGCGCGCTACCGCGGGCTCGTGCCCCTGATGCTGGCCGGCGCGGTGCTCGAGGCGCTGCTCCGGCTGCTCGTCGGGCAGCTGAAGCCCCTGGAGACCCTCGGCACCCCGCCCGGCGCCCCAGGGACGTACGTGTCGCTGGTGCTCTGCGGCGCGGCGCTGATCGCCTCGCTCGTCCCGCGCGAGCGGGCCGACGCACGGGCCCGGCCGGCTGCCCGGGCGCCGTCCCCGTGAACGACCGGGGACACTCCGCGCGCATGATCACCACGCGCTGAGGGCTCTCCCGTCGCAGTGCCGGGCAGCCATCGGGGCGTGTTGATCGTGAGAGATCGGTGTGGGGACTCTCAGCGGGTGCTGTGCCCGTCGCGGATCATCAGCGCGAACGGCACGGCGATGAAGGCGCAGAGCGCGGTCAGCAGGTAGACCACGCCGAAGGGCCCCGCCGTCGTGGCGTCCCCGGCGAGCGCGGTGAACAGCCCGATGCCGACGACGGCGCCGATCTGGTTCGAGGTCTGCTGGAGCGAGGTCGCCAGCCCGAAGTCCCGCTCGTCCACCGCATGCCCCATGGCCGACACCAGGCCCGGCTGCGCGTGCCCGAAGGCCCAGCCGGACAGCGGCAGCGCGATCGCGATGGCGACGACCGACGTGGTGAGCGCCCCGACGGTCATCGACGCCATCACCACGCCGAGACCGAACGCGGCGGCGACGACCAGCCGGCGCTCCCCGAAGCGCTGACCCCAGCGGGAGGCCGTCGGCGCCGCGCCCACGATGAAGAGCGCTCGCGGCACGCTCAGCAGCGAGGTGAGGCCCGCCGACAGCCCCATCACCGACTGCATGAGCAGCGGGGTGAGCACGAAGTTGCCCATCCATCCCGCCCCGAGGAAGAAGCTCGCCGCGGTGACCACCCGGGTGTTCCGGGTCGACAGGACCCGGATCGGCAGCAGCGGGTGCGGCGCCCGGCGCTCGATGCGCACGAGGGCCCAGACGGCGAAGGGGACCACGACCAGGCAGGCGATCGGCAGCGGCGTCGGGCCCCAGACGCCCAGCCGGTTGATGCCGAAGGTGAGCGCGAGCGTCGCCAGGGCCAGGGCGAGCGCCCCGGGCAGGTCCAGCGGGATCCGCTCCCGCTCGAGGGGGTCGGCGGGCAGCACGGGGACGGCGGCGGCCAGCGCGGCGACGCACACCGCCGCCTGCACGAAGAAGATCACCCGCCACCCGACGAGGTCCACGAGCGGCCCGCCGATGACCACCCCGACCACCGCGGCGCCGGCCAGCACGGCCGAGGCGAGCGAGGAGACCCGCACCCGCTGGGAGGGCGGGTGCGCGCGGAAGAGCATGGCGAACGAGCTCGGGATCGTGGCGGCCGAGCCGAGCTGGGAGATGGTGCGTGCGGTGATCAGGCTGCCGGCGTTCCACGCCAGCGCCGTGCCGACGGCGAACAGCGCCGCGACGACCATGCCGATGAGGAACAGCCGCCGGTGTCCCCGCAGGTCCCCCAGCCGGCCCAGAACCGGGGTGCTGACCGCGGCGGCCAGGAGCGGCGCCGTCGTGACCCACAGGACCGTGGAGGGCGTCGAGTCGAGGTCGACCGCGATCGGCTGGACGGCGATGGTGAGGATCGTCGCCGGGAACGTGGTGGCGAACATCCCGGCCAGGCAGGCCAGGAGGATCCACCGCCGCCTCTCGGGGCGAGGGACGTCGGGCTGCTCGGTCACCCGGCGGCCGCCGGTGTCCGGTCGCTCCCGGCGCCGTCCGCGTCCCCCTGCTGCACCTTCGGAGACTCGCACGACGACCCCGCCGTCCCTCCGGCGGGTTCCCCCTCCGTCAGGCCGCCGGCACCGCCGTCAGGCCGTCGGCACCGCCGTCAGGCCGTCAGCACCGCCGTCAGGCCGTCAGCACCGCCCAGCCCCGCGCGGGCAGCTGCACGCGGCCACCGGCCAGCCGGCCCGTCCCGCACTCGACGGACGAGGCGTCCGCGGCCGGCAGCTCGACGGGCTCCCGGCCGAGGTTGAGCGCGACCACGACCGCCTCGCCCGCCGTCCCGGACCGGAGGACGACCTGCTCGTTGGCGAGCTCGACGACGTCGACGTGTGCCCGCGTGAGCCAGGGACGGCGCCGGCGCAGGGCGACCAGCGCGCGGTGTGCGTCCAGCGTCGCGCGGGCGGTCGCGTCCAGCTCCGGCTCGCCCGGGGGCCGCGGCGGGAACTCGGGGCGGACGGCGTCGTCGCCGCCGGCCCGCTGCTCCTTCACGCCGGTCCAGCCGTACTCGTCACCGGCGTACACGCTCGGCACCCCGGCGACCGTGAACAGCACCGCCAGCGCGTGCGGCACCAGCTCTGCGCCCACCGCCGAGGCGATGCGGGTGACGTCGTGGTTGCCGACGAAGGTGGACGGCAGGAACGTGCCCAGCAGCCCGTTGTGCCGCTCCAGCGCGTGCGCCAGCTCGAAGAAGTTCCGCTCGGCCAGCCCGTGCCAGATCGCCTGCCAGAGCTCGTACTGCGTCAGGGAGTCCATCGAGGAGGCCCGGACGATCGCGGCCGCGTCGCCGTGGATGACCTCGCCGGTGAACCAGGCGTCGGGATGGGTGCGGCGCACCTCCGGCAGCACGCGGGCCCAGAACTCCGGCGGCACCGCGTACGCGGCGTCCAGCCGCCAGCCGTCGATCCCCCGGTCGAGCCAGTGCCGCAGCACCCGCACCACCAGGTCGGCCAGCTCGGGCGAGGAGTGGTCCAGGGCGACGAGCTGGTCGTGCCCCTCGAAGACGTCGGCCCGCACCGGGTCGCCGGGCTGCCAGCCGGTCCAGTCGACGCGGAACAGCCCCGCCGTCGGCGCCGCCGGCCCCTCGGCCCCCACCGCGGCGAAGGCCGGGTGCCCGCGGCCCACGTGGTTGAAGACACCGTCGAGGAGGACCCGGATGCCCCGCTCGTGGCAGGCGTCGACGAGCCGCCGGAGGTCCTCCTCGGTGCCCAGCCGCGGATCGACTCGGAAGTGGTCGACCGTGTCGTACCCGTGCGTCTGCGCGGCGAAGACCGGTCCCAGGGCGAGCCCGTTGAGGCCGAGCTCGACGACGTGGTCCAGCCAGGCCTCCAGCCGGTCCAGCCGGTGCGCCGTGCCCTCTCCCCCACCGCCGGACGGCCGGACCGGGGCGCCGGTGAAGCCGAGGGGGTAGACGTGCCACCAGATGACGCTGTCGGACCACTCCGCCGCGGTCACGAGGCGTCGGCGACGAAGTTCCGCCAGTTCCGCATGTAGTCGACGAACACCGGCGACAGCCCCTCGCCGGCCAGGTGCTCCGGGCTGACCGGGGTCTTCACCGGCACGAAGGCGGCGTCGCGGCGCACCTGGTCCGGGAAGTCGTGGTGCAGGATCGCCGCCCGGCCCACCATCACGAAGTCCGCACCCCGCTCGAGCGTCTCGGCGGCCCCCTGGCCGCTGCGCACCTTGCCGGCCACGCCCAGCGCGGTCGTGCCGCGGTCGAGGTCGGTGAACCAGTCCATCAGCGGGCGGTGCTGGTACTCCTCCTCCACCGGCAGCTTGGCGACGTCCCACAGCGACATGTCCAGGTAGTCGACGTCGCCCCTGCCCATCAGCTCCGCGGCGACGTCCCGGATCTCGCCCAGGCGCAGGCCGAAGCGCTCCGGGGAGAGCCGGACGCCGACCTGGAAGTCGGGGCGGCACCGCTCCCGCACCGCGCTGAGGATCTCCGACAGCAGGCGGGCGCGGTTCTCCAGCGAGCCCCCGTAGCCGTCGGTGCGCCGGTTGAGCTCCGGGGAGAGGAACTGGGCCACCACGTAGCCGTGCGCGCCGTGCACCTCGATGCCGTCGAACCCGGCCTGCTGCGCCCGCAGTGCGCCGACGGCGAAGTCCTCGACCAGCTGCCCGACCTCGTCGGCGGTCATCGCCCGCGCGCCGGTCTCCTCGTCCTCCGACGGCCCGACCGGCTGACCGACCAGGTCGTGCGGCGAGCGGATGCCGGCGTGGTGCAGCTGCAGGGAGGACAGCGACCCGGCGTCCTTCAGGGCGGCGGCCAGCCGGGTCAGGCCCGGCAGGTGGTCGTCGGAGAAGACGCCGAGCTGCCCGGGGAAGCCCTGCCCACCGGCCTGGACGTGCGCCGCGCAGCTCATGGTGAGGCCGTGCCCGCCGCGAGCCCGCAGCGCCAGCCAGTGCAGCTCCTCGTCGGAGAGCCGCCCGTCGGGGTGGCTCTGGGTGTTGGTGAGAGGGGCCAGCCACACCCGGTTCGGGGCGGCCGGGCCGTGGGCCAGCGTCAGGGGCGCGAAGAGGTCGGACACCCGGCCGAGGGTACGGAGGGGTGGCACCCGCGCACGGACCGACCGCCGGGGACCGGCACCCCGACGCAGCGACGGCCCGCCCGGTGCACCGGGCCGGCCGTCGCCGTGTCGTACGGGTGGGTGGACGGAGGGAAACGGGTGGGTGGAGGGAGGGAGGGGGGAGGTCAGTGCACGAGCACCGGCGCCGCGACGGGGCCGTCCTCGTCGTCCAGGAGGTGCGACTCCTCCTTCCTGCGGGGCAGGAAGGAGACCGGGATCAGGGCCAGGAGGATCAGGGCGAAGGCGACCGTGAACGTCGTCCCGAAGGCCGAGGCCATCGACCCGAGCGGGTCGGTCGAACCCGGGATCCGCGACTGGAGCTGGTTGGTCAGCACGACCGACAGCACCGCGGTGCCGATGGAGCCACCGATCTGCTGGACGATGTTGACCAGCGTGGAACCGCGGGCCACCTCGGAGTTGGTCAGCGACTTCAGCGCCGAGGTCATGATCGGCATCATCGTGCCGCCCATGCCCAGGCCCATCACGAACAGCGCGCTGCACAGCACCAGGTAGGAGGTGTCGGCGCCGACCTGCGTGAAGACGAAGAAGCCGCTGGCCATCACCAGCAGGGCGACGGGCACCGTTCGGCCGATCGGCACCTTGTCGGCGAGGATGCCGGCGATCGGCATGGTCACCATCGCGCCCAGCCCCTGCGGGGCGATCAGCAGGCCGGCCATCAGGGTGGTCTCCCCGCGGACCTGCAGGAAGTAGGAGGGGAAGAGCAGGCCGGCGCCCATGAAGGCGATGACGAACACGAACATCGACACCGTGGCGACGGTCAGCCGCCGGTTGCGGAACAGCCGCAGGTCGATCAGCGGCTTCTCGGTCCGCAGCGCGTGGGCGACGAAGGCGAGGACCAGCAGGACGCCGATGGTGGCCGACACCCACACCCGCGGGCCGAAGGACGCCCCCTCGCCGCCCTCGGCGATCGAGGAGACGCCGAACAGGAACAGCGCGAGGCCGGGCGAGAGCAGCAGCATGCCCAGGAAGTCGAACCGCTCGGTCGGGCTGGGCTCGTCCTTGGGCAGCACCCGCAGCGCGTAGACGAGAGCGGCGATGCCGATCGGCAGGTTGATGAGGAAGATCCAGTGCCACGAGGCGATGTCGATCAGCCAGCCGCCGAGGATCGGCCCCGAGATGGGGCCGAGCAGCATGGGGATGCCCAGCACGGCCATGAGCCGGCCGATGCGGTCGGGGCCGGCCGCGCGGGTCAGGATCGTCATGCCGAGCGGCATCAGCATGCCGCCGCCCAGGCCCTGCAGGACGCGGAAGGCGACCAGCATCTCGATCGACGTCGCCATCGCGCACAGCACGGAGCCGGCGGTGAAGAGGAACAGCGCGGCCAGGTAGAGGCGCTTGGTGCCGAAGCGGTCGGCGGCCCAGCCGGTGAGCGGGATGACGGTGGCCAGCGCCAGCGTGTACGCCGTCATGGTCCAGGCGACGGTGGCGTAGGTGGCGTCGAAGACGACCTGGAAGGTGGGCAGCGCGACGCTGACCACGGTGATGTCGAGGATCGACATGATGGCGCCGAGGACGACGACACCGGCGATCTTCAGCACCGCGCCGTCGATCTTCTCGGGGTACACCGGCGGCAGCGGTGGCGCGGACTCGGTCACAGGCAGTTCTCCTGGTCAGGTGCCGGGCGGAGGGCGCCGCCCGCGAGGATGTCGGTCAGTGCCCGGTGCAGCAGGTCGCGCTGCTCCGGGGAGAGGGCGTGCGTGAACGCCCGGAGCGATTCGTGCTTGGCCTGGATGTGCTGCGTCGCCAGCTCCTCCCCCAGCGGGGTGAGCGACACGAGCTTGACCCGCCGGTCGCTCGGGCTCTCCCGGCGCTCGACCATCGACAGGCCGACGAGCTGGTCGACGTTGCGGCCGGCGGCCGCCATCGACAGCCCCAGGGCGTCGGCGATGGAGTTGATGGGCAACGGCTGCGCCGCCTTGGTCAGCAGGAACAGCGTGCGTGCCTGCGAGAACGACAGGTCGCTCTCGGCCAGCGCGTCCAGACCGTCGGACTCGCCGGCGCTCATCAGCCGCTTCACGAACTCCACGAGGACGCCGAAGAGGTCGTCGGGCTGGGCAGGCACCGGGGGATGCTAACGCGGATGCAACCTTCTACGAAGTGAGATGGTTGTGAACGCGCGATGACTTCTGCCACACCCTCGGGTGGCCGGAAGGAGCCCACCGCGATCGGCGATCCGGCCACCCGGACACCGCTTCCACGCGACCGGGGAGAATCGCCGCATGGACCCCAGGCCGGCCTCCCCGCGAGCGGCCGCGGCGACGGGGACGACCGGCACGTGAGCACGACCGCCCGACAGGCCGAGGACGTCGGCTCCCCGATCCCGCCTGCCGCTGCCCCGCACCCCGCGGTCTCCCGGACCGCCGCCGGTGTGCGCCCCCTGGTGCTGCTCGTGCTGACGCTCGCCGGGTGGGCGGCGACGGCCTGGCTGATCGACCTCCTGGACGTGACCGTCGTGGAGCGGTTCTGGCAGGACCGCCTCGTGCTGGTGCTGACCGTCTCCGCGGCGCTGGCCGGCGGGGCGGTCGCCGCCCTGGCCCGCAGCCGGCCCCGGCTCGCGGCGGACGCGGGCGTCGTCGCCGCGGGCGTGCTGATCGGCGCGGCGACGACGGCGGCGCTGCACGGCACCCGCTGGGGATGGGGCGGCCTCTACGCCGACTCCGCCTTCCGGACGCAGATCGCCACCCGGTACGCCGAGACGCCGGCCCTGGTCGACTACGGCTACCGCGACCTCCCCGCCTACTACCCGCCCGCCCTGGGCTGGCTCCAGGGCCGGCTCGCCGCCGTGACCGACCTCGCCGGCTGGGAGGCGGTGAAGCCGGTCCAGCTGCTCGTGGGCGTGCTGGTCCCGCTGGCGGCCTACCTGCTGTGGCGGCCGGTGGTCGGCGCCCTGCCGGCGTCGGCGGTGGCGGCCCTGGTGACGATCTGGACCATCCACCCGCACAAGCCCGACGAGTGGCTGGTGCTGTGCTGCCTGCTGCCGTGGTGGCTGCTGGCCGTGCGCGACGTCCGGGCGCCGGGGGTCCGGCGGTGGCCGGCCTGGCGGCTCGGCGTCGTGCTGGGGCTGCTGCTGCTCGTGCACACCTACTGGTTCCTGCCGTTCGGGGTCGCGACGGTGCTGGCGCTGGCGTACGACGCCGGACGGCGCCGCCTCGCCGGGCGGCGGGGACCGCGGCCCGAGCCGCGGCTCCCGCTGCGGCGGGCGCTGGCCATCGGCGGGATCGGCCTGGCCGTGTCGGCGGTGTCCTGGGTGCCGGTGGTGGTGGCTCGGCTGCGCCTGCCCTCGGACAGCCTGCAGCTGCGCTACTCCCTCGACGGCGCCCACGACCTGGTGCTCCCCTCACCGCTCGAGGCGGCGGAGTTCGCCGGGCTGGTGGGTCTGGCCTGGCTCGGCTGGGCCGCCTGGCGCCGGCTGCGCCACTCGGGGCACGGCAGCGCCGAGCTCGCCGGGGCGCTGGGACTGGCCCTGCTGGGCTGCCTGGTGACGTTGCGGCTGGGTGCGCTGGCCGAACGGGCCGACATCGGCTTCCTGGCCTTCAAGACCCAGGACGCCGCGATGACGGTGCTGCTCGCCGCCGGGGTGCTGGGCACCGCGGACTGGTGGCGGCGCTGGTCCGGGAAGCGGCGGAGCGGATCGGCCGGCGGGACGTGGCTGCCCGGTCTGGTCGCCGTCGTCCTCGTCGCCGGCGGGTCTGCCTCCGCGGCGTTCCACCTCTCCGGCTACTGGGTCACCGGCCACCACGCCCTGACCGCCCAGACCACCCGCTACCCCGACGGGTCCGTCCCGACCGGGGATCCCGACGACGGGCCCCACATCGGCACGCTGTTCGTGGAACCCGGTGACCCCTCGGTGGCGGAGGTCCGGGCGGCGTGGCGGTTGCTGCGCCCCGACGTCCCGCTCTCGGACGCCGTCCTGGTCACCTCGCAGCTCGACCTGCTCGCCACCACACCGGTGCACGGCTTCCTGTCCTTCAAGAGCATCTTCTCCCACCCGAACGGCCGGTTCGAGGACCGGATGGCGCTCCTGGAGGAGGCCGGGGAGTGCCCCACCTCCGCCTGCGCCGCGGACCTGCTGCGCGACAACGAGTTCGACGCCGTCGACGGCCTGGTGCTGCACCGGGCCGGTGACGTGTGGCTGCTGCCGCTGATGGTCGACGACTTCCCGCACAAGACCGTGCGCACGGACATCGCCTTCCCCGACGCCGTACTGACCGGCCCGGAGTTCGAACGCGTCGAACTCGGCCGCATCGCGGTCATCGCACTCCGGCCCTGACGGGTCGACCGCAGCTCCCCCTTCCGGCCGGCCCTCCGACGGGCCAGAGTTCGGGCGTCCCCGGTCGGTGGAAGCCGCCCCGTGGACGTCTGCACTGGGCGATCACGGAGGCACCATGGGCAGCAGGCAGTGAGGCAGGACCAGCGCGCCCCCTTCGTCACGGCGTTGGAGCAGGCGAGGCAGGCGGCCTATCCCGCGGGTGAGTACGTGGGGCAGGAGAGCTTCATGCGGGCCACCGAGATCCGGCGGCTGGCCCACCGCGCCGGTATCGGCCCCGGGGTGTCGGTGCTCGACCTGTGCTGCGGGACGGCCGGCCCGGGCCGCCTGCTCGTCGCAGAGCTGGGGTGCGACTACCTGGGGCTGGACAGCTCCGCGAGCGCGGTGGAGATCGCCCGCCGCCTGGCCGGGAACCTGCCGTGCCGCTTCGAGCAGGCGGAGATCCCGCCGCTGCCGGACGACCGCTTCGACGTCGTCCTCCTCCTGGAGACGATGCTGGCCTTCCCCGACAAACGAGCCCTCCTGGCCGACGTCGTCCGGGTGCTCGAGCCCGGTGGCCGCTTCGCCTTCACCCTCGAGGAGGGGCTACCGCTCGCACCGGGCGAGCGGGCGCGGATGCCGGACGCCGACACGGTCTGGCTCGTCGAGCTCCCGGAGCTGGTGCTCATGCTCGGCGAGGCGGGGCTGACGGTGACCTGGCAGGAGCAGTGGAGCGTGTCCCACCACGCCACCGCGACCGCGCTGTTGGGGTCCTTCCGGGCGGATGCGGGCACCGTCGTCCGCCACATCGGGACGACGGCCTTGGACGAGTTGATCGCCGCCCACGAGCTGTGGCGCGACTGGCTGGGCAGCGGCCGGGTGCGGAAGTTCGCGCTGGTGGCCCAGAAGGGATGAGTGCGGAAGGGATGAGTGCGGAAGCGATGAGTGCGGAAGCGATGAGCTACCCCTACAGCCGCTACCTGGCCGCGAAGCGGACCGTGGACGACCGGGCCCTCAACCGCCACGTGCTGGACGAGCTGTGCCGCCTGCTGCCGCCGGGCCCACCGCGGGTGCTGGAGATCGGTGCCGGCCTGGGGACGATGGTCGCCCGCCTGCTCGAGTGGCAGGTCATCACCGACGGCGAGTACACCCTGCTGGACGTCGACCCCCGGCTGCTGCGCGACTCCCGCACGTGGCTGTCCGAGTGGGCCCGCGCCCGCGGGCTGCCGGCCCAGGCGCTGCCGGACGGCGTGCGCCTGGGTGAGCTGGACGTGCGGCTCGTCGAGGCCGAGCTCGGCAGCTACCTGGAGGACGGCGGAGCGGAACCTGCTGACCTGCTGGTAGCCAACGCCTTCCTGGATCTCGTGGACGTGCCGTCCGTCCTGCCGGCCCTGCTGGCACTCCTCGCCCCCGGCGGCGCCTACTGGTTCACGATCACCTTCGACGGCGACAGCGCCTTCCAGCCCGACCACCCACGCGACGACGCCGTGCTGGGCGCGTACCACCGCAGCATGGACGACCGGGTCCGCTACGGCCGATCCGCCGGGGAGAGCCGGGCGGGCCGGCACCTGATCGGCCACCTGCGCGCCGCGGGCGCGCCGCTCCTGGCGGCCGGTTCGTCCGACTGGGTCGTCCTGGCCGGCCCGGACGGCACCTACCCCGACGACGAGGCGTACTTCCTCGAGTCGATCCTCCAGACGATCGAGGACGCCCTAGCCGGCCCGGCGGCGCCGGCCGGCCTCGCCGACTGGCTCGCCGCCCGCCGCCGCCAGCTCTCCGACGGCGAGCTCGTCTACCTGGCCCACCAGCTCGACGTCGCCGGCCGGGCGCCCACCTGACCACCCGGGTGGGCCGCGGAGTTCCCGCGCGGGCGCGGACCCGCTCCGGCGCAGATCCGTGGTGCACTACACATCCGTGAATCACGGCGGAGCCCGTGGATCCCTGCGGAGGCGCCGTGCGCACTGTTCGAGCGGAGGCGGTCCTCGGCACGCTCGCCACGCCCGCCCTCCTCGGCGGCCTCGCCCTGACCACCGACCTCGGCGGAGCGGGCTGGGCCACCGGGCTCGCCGTCGGCTGGGCGGCGACCGCGCTGCTGGCCGTCGGCCGGGTCCGGAGCGGCCAGCCCATCCTCCCGGCGGACTGGATCACCTTGACCCGGTCGCTGCTGAGCGCCGGGGTCGCGGGACTCGTCGTCGCCTCCGCCGACGGGCGGCCGGCGGTTCTCGCGCTCGTCGTCCTGGCCTCCGTCGGACTCCTGCTCGACGCCGTGGACGGGCAGGTGGCGCGCCGCACGGGAACCGTCACGCCCTTCGGGGCCCGCTTCGACGGCGAGGCCGACGCCTTCCTCATCCTCGTGCTGAGCGTCGCGGTGGCCCGCGACTACGGGAGCTGGGTGCTGGCCATCGGCGCCGCCCGGTACGTGCTGCTGGTCGCCGGCTGGGCGATCCCGTGGCTGGCCGCTCCGCTGCCCTACCGATACTGGGGCAAGGTCGTCGCCGCCGTCCAGGGCATCGTCCTCACCGTCGCGCTGTCGGGCGTCCTGCCGCGGGTGGCCGGCATGGTCGCCGTCGCGATCGCGCTGGTGCTGCTGGCCGAGTCGTTCGCGCACAGCGTCGTCTGGCTGTACCGGGCCGGCGCCGGTCCGCGCACCCGCCGGGCGGTGCGGGCGGCCACCGTGCTGGCTGCGGCAGCCGTCGTCTGGGCGGCTCTCGTCGCTCCGCCCCGTCTGGACCAGCTCACCCCGGCCGCCTTCGCCCGCATCCCGCTGGAAGGCCTGGCGCTGGTCGCCATCGGGCTGGTGCTCCCGTCCCGGCCCCGGCGGATCGTGGCGGCGGTCGCGGGGGTCGTGCTGGGTCTGCTCGTCGTCGTCAAGCTCCTGGACGCCGGCTTCACCGCACAACTGGGCCGGCGGTTCAACCCGATGTTCGACTGGGGCTCCTTCGGCCCGGCGATCGGGGTGCTGAGCGACTCGATCGGGGCTGCCGCGACCATCGTCGCGCTCGTCCTGGCCGGGCTCGGCCTGGCCCTGCTCGTCGTGGTCGTCATCGGGTCGACGCTCCGGCTCAGCAGCGTGACCGCCCGGTACCCGCGTCGCTCGGCCCGGGGACTGGCCGCCGTCGGCGTGGTGTGGGCGGTGTGCGCCGCGCTCTCGCTGCAACTCGCCCCGACCGGGCCCGTCGCCTCGACGAGCGCCGCCGGACTGGCCCTCGCCCACGGACGGGATGTGCAGACGACCCTGCAGGCCCAGCAGCGCTTCGAGGAGGCCACCCGTTCCCCCGACCCGCTGGCCGGGCTCTCCGACGCGGACCCGCTGGGCGCCCTGCGCGGCAAGGACGTGCTCGTCGTCTTCGTCGAGAGCTACGGACGGGTCGCCATCGCGGACCCCGACATCGCTCCCGGCGTCACCGCCGTGCTGCGCAGCGGCACCACGCGGCTGGGACGGGCCGGGATGGAATCGCGCAGCGCCTTCCTCGACTCGCCCATCGTCGGCGGCGGCAGCTGGATGGCCCACGCGACCCTGCAGTCGGGGCTGTGGATCGACAACCAACCGCTCTACGACCAGCTGCTGGCCAGCGACCGGCTCACGCTCAGCGGCGCCTTCCGCCAGGCGGGCTGGCGCACCGTCGGCTTCAGCCCCGCCAACGACCGACCGTGGCCGGAGGGCGCGTCCTTCTACGACTTCGACCAGCTCTACGGCCGGTTCGACCTCGGCTACCAGGGGCCGGCGTTCAGCTGGTCCGCCATGCCCGACCAGTACGCCCTCGCCGCCTTCCAGCGGCTCGAGCTCGCCCCGGGACATCCGCCCGTGATGGCGGAGGTCGACCTCACCACCTCGCACCAGCCATGGACCCCGCTGCCGCGGATGGTGCCCCCGGAACAGCTCGGCGACGGCTCGGTCTTCGACCCCATGCCGGCCGAGGGGTTGTCGCCCGAGGAGGCCTGGCGCGACCCCGACACGGTGCGCCGGCTCTACGGGGAGTCCGTCGAGTACTCCCTGGAGGCGCTGATCTCCTGGGCCATCGACCTGCAGGACGACGAGCTCGTCCTGGTTCTGCTGGGCGACCACCAACCCCTTCCGCTGGTCACCGGTCCCGATGCGACCCGCCACGTACCGATCTCGCTCGTGACCTCCGACGCCGCCGTGCTGGACCGCATCGATGCCTGGAACTGGCAGCAGGGTCTGCTGCCGAGCCCCGCCGCGCCGGTGTGGCCCATGGACACCTTCCGGGACCGGTTCATCGAGACCTTCACCCCTACGTCCGGAGCCCAGGCACTCCGGCAACCCCGATGAACGCCGTGCCCGGCGACGTCCGTGCCTTCTGGCTGCGGGAGCCCGGGATCGGGGAGATCCGGCCGGTCCGGCTCCCGCAGCCGGGTCCGGGCGACGTCGTGGTCCGGGCCCTCCACTCGGGCATCAGCCGCGGCACCGAGACCCTCGTCTTCCGCGGCGAGGTGCCCGAGAGCCAGTGGGAGGCCATGCGCGCGCCTTTCCAGGACGGGGACTTCCCGGGCCCCGTGAAGTACGGCTACCTCAGCGTCGGGATCGTCGAACGCGGAGCCGCCGACCTGCTCGGGCGCAGGGTCTTCTGCCTGCACCCGCACCAGACGGCCTACGTGGTGCCCGCGGACGCCGTGGTGCCCGTACCGGACGACGTCCCTGCCCGGCGCGCGGTGCTCGCCGGCACGGTCGAGACCGCGGTCAACGCGCTGTGGGACGCCCCACCGCTGCTCGGTGACCGGGTCACGGTCGTCGGCGGCGGGATGGTGGGGTGCTGCGTCGCGCGGCTGCTGACGCGGTTCCCGTGCACCGACGTCGAGCTGGTCGACGTCGACCGGAGCCGGGCGGACGTGGCCGCCCGGCTCGGCGTGCCGTTGGTCGCGCCGGGGGACGCCGCGGGTGACCGGGACCTCGTGGTGCACGCCAGCGCCTCCGGCGCGGGGCTGCAGCTGTCGCTCGGCCTGCTCCGGGCCGAGGGCACCGTGCTGGAGATGAGCTGGTACGGCGACCGCGAGGTGTCGCTCCCGCTCGGGGCCGCCTTCCACTCGCGTCGGCTGACCCTCCGCGCCAGCCAGGTCGGCACGGTGGCGCCGGCGCGCCGGAGCTCGCGGACCACCCGGGATCGGCGCGCGCTCGCCCTGGACGTCCTGCGCGATCCGGCGTTCGACGCGCTGCTCACCGGCTCGTCGCCGTTCGACGACCTGCCCGAGGTGATGGCGCGGCTCGCCGACGGCCGGCTGTCCGCCCTGTGCCACACGGTCACCTACGACGAGGAGTGAGCAGATGTTCGGCCTCACGGTCCGCGACTCGATGATGATCGCGCACAGCTTCACCGGCGCGGTGTTCGGCCCGGCGCAGCGCCTGCACGGCGCGACCTACGTCGTCGACGCCACCTTCCGCCGATCCGGTCTGGACGCCGACGGCCTGGTCGTCGACATCGGCGCCGCCACCGGTCTGTTGCACGAGGTGCTCGGGGAGCTCACCTACCGGAACCTGGACGACGACCCCGCCCTCGCCGGGACGAACACGACGACCGAGGCCCTCGCGCGGGTGGTCGCCGACCGGCTCGCCGCCCGGATCGGCGATGGCGCCCTGGGCCCCGGCGGCGGTGATCTCGAGGGACTCACCGTCACCCTGCACGAGTCGCACGTGGCCTGGGCGAGCTACGAGCGACGCCTGTGAGCGGCGTGCACGTCGTCGTGCCGGCCGGGATCGACGTGCCGGCGCGCGTCAGCGGGGGCAACCGCTACGACCGGGAGATCTGCGACCACCTGCGTGCCGCGGGCTGGGCCGTCTCGGAGATCGCCGCCGAAGGCGACTGGCCGCGGCCGGACGACCGCGCGCTGGCCGCGCTGGCGGAGGAACTCGACGCTCTCCCCCATGACGCCCTCGTCCTCGTCGACGGGCTGATCGCCTCCGCGGCCACCCCGGTGCTGGTGCCACGGTCCGCCCGGCTGAGGGTCGTCGTGCTCGTGCACATGCTCTTCGGGGTGGGCTGCGGCGCCGCCGTCCCGGCGAGCTGGGAGGCTGCCGTCCTCTCCGCCGCACGTGCCGTCGTCACCACCAGCGGCTGGACCCGTCGCCGCGTGCTCGAGCGGTACCGGCTGCCGGCGGCCCGCGTGCACGTCGCCCGCCCGGGCGCCGTCCCGGCGCCGGTGAGCCCGCGGACGCCCGACGGCGGGCGGCTGTTGTGCGTGGGCACGCTGTCCCGGCTCAAGGGTCAGGACGTGCTGCTGGCCGCTCTGGGCAGGATGACCGCCCTGCGGTGGAGCTGTGCCCTGGTGGGCCCGCTCGACCGGGAACCGCGCTTCGTCGCCTCCCTGATCCGGGAGGCCGCGGCTCCCGCACTGGCCGGCCGGATCCGGACGCCGGGCACCTGCGGCACGGAGGCGATGCGGCTCGAGTACGCGAACGCCGACCTGCTCGTCGTCCCGTCCCGGGCGGAGACCTACGGCATGGTCATCGCCGAGGCGCTGGCCGCCGGCGTGCCCGTGGTGGCCACCACGGTCGGAGGCATCCCCGAGGCCGTGGGCCGGACCCCCGCCGGCGTGCCCGCGCTCCTCGTTCCCCCGGACGACCCGGCGGCCCTGGCCGACGCCCTCGCGCGCTGGCTCACCGACGACGGACTGCGCTGCCGTCTCCGGGGTGCCGCGCTGGCCCGGCGGGAGACCCTGCCGGACTGGGCTCGGACAGGCGATCTCGTCCGCCGCGTCCTGACCTCTGTCTCGGACGGACCGGACGCGGTAGAGATTCGTGTTGCGGGTGAAACGGGTGGAGGCCGGTCGGCGTGAGCAGACGCGCATGGGCAGCGGCACGGCTGCTCGGCGGCGTCCTGATCCTCGTCGCCGTCATCTGGCGGGTGGGACCCGACCCGCTCCTGGACGGCGTGCGGGGGCTCGGCCCCGGCACGCTGCTCGCCTCGCTGGCGCTCGGCGCGGCCACCACGGTGTGCCAGGCCTGGCGCTGGCGCGTCGTGGCGGCCGCGCTCGGGGACGACCTGCCGCTCCCCGCCGCCACCGCGGCCTGCTACCGCTCGCAGTTCCTCAACAGCACGTTGCCCGGGGGCGTGCTCGGCGACGTCCACCGGGGGGTGCGGTCCGGGATCGACGCCGGCGACCTCGGACGCGGGTTGCGCGCCGTCGCCTGGGAGCGGGTCGCGGGCCAGGTGGTCCAGGTGGCGGTCGCGCTGGCGGTGCTGGTGGTCGTCCCCTCGCCGGTCCAGGCTGCGGTGCCGTGGATCGCCGCGCTGTGCGCCGTCGCCGTGGGCGTGCTGCTGATGACGGGACGAGGAGTGGCGCGGCACGGACCGGCCCGCATGGGCCGGGCGCTGCGCAGTGCGGCGCTCGAGGCCCGGGGCTCCCTGCTGCAGCGCACCGTCCTGGGGCCGGTCCTGCTCGCATCCCTCCTCGCGATCAGCGGATACGTGGGCACGTTCCTCATCGCCGCCCGGGCCGCCGGGGTGCAGGCCTCGACGCAGTCGCTCCTCCCGCTGACGCTGATCGTCCTGCTGGCCGCCGCGATCCCGCTCAACGTCGCCGGATGGGGACCCCGGGAGGGTGCGGCGGTGTGGGTCTTCGCGACCGCCGACCTGAGCGCGGCCGCCGGAGCATCGGTCGCGACCGCGTTCGGCGTGCTGACCCTGGTGGCGGTGCTCCCCGGCGCCGTCGTCCTGCTCGCCGGCCGGCGGCATCCGCCGCCGGCCGCCCGTCCCGCCGATCCCCTCCCGGGGTCGGTGGCCGTCGTCGTGCACGGCGGGACCCGAGAGGACGGAGGGGCGCATGGCTGATCGGCCCTACACCCTGCTCAGTTGCGGCATGTCGATCGACGGCTACCTGGACAGCGCGGACACCGCCCGCCTGCTCCTGTCCAACGCCGCCGACTTCGACCGGGTCGACGAGGAGCGCGCCCGCTGCGACGCGATCCTCGTGGGCGCCGCGACCATCCGGGCCGACAACCCGCGGCTGGTGGTGCGCTCGCCGGTACGGCGCGCCGAACGGGTCGCCCGGGGCCGCACGGAGTCCCCGGTCAAGGTCACGCTGACCCGGCGGGGGGACCTGCCCGCGACCGCCGCCTTCTTCACGACCGGCGATTCGGACAAGATCGTCTACTGCCCCGGCCCGGCGTCCGGGCGACTGCGGGCCCGGCTGGGTGGGGTGGCGACCGTCATCGACACCGGGGCGGCTTCCGACGTCGACGTAGCGGGCGTGCTGGAGCACCTGTCGGCGCGGGGGGTGGACCGCGTGATGGTCGAAGGGGGCGGAACCGTCCTCACCCAGTTCCTGACCGCCGGTCTGGTGGACGAGCTCCACCTGGTGGTTGCGCCGCTGTTCGTGGGCGACTCCCGCGCGCCGCGGCTCGTCGGCGACGGGTGCTTTCCGTGGAACGGCTCGCGCCGGGCGCAGCTGGCCGGGGTGCGGGAGATCGGCGATGTGGTGCTGCTGCGGTACGCGCTGTCCGAGCGGTTCTCCGCCGAGCACGTAGCGGGCGGGGCCTGATGCCGTCCTCGGCGCCGCTCGCGGCGATACGCACGCAGGTCCGTATCCCGCTGCGCTTCAACGACGGTTACACCACGACGGCGCTGGTGAGCACCTTCAGCGGGCTCGTCGACGGTCGGGAGCACCTCGCTCTGGAGTGCGGGACCCCCCAGCCGGTCCCGCTGGTCCGACCGCACAGCGAGTGCCTGACCGGGGACGTGTTCGGCAGCCAGCGCTGCGACTGCGGCCCGCAGCTCCGGGAGGCGGTCGAGCGGATCACCGTCGCCGGCGGCCACCTGCTGTACCTGCGCCAGGAAGGACGCGGCATCGGGCTCTACGACAAGCTCGACGCCTACGCGCTGCAGGACACCGGCCTCGACACCTACGAGGCCAACCTCGCCCTCGGGCACGCCCCGGACGAACGCGACTACACGGTCGCCGCGCAGATGCTGGACGCACTCGGGGTGTCCACGGTCGCTCTGCTGAGCAACAACCCGGACAAGGCCGCGCAGCTGGAGCGGCTGGGCGTGGCGGTCGCGGCGCGGGTGCCCACGGCCGTGCACCGCTCCGAGGCGAATGCCGGCTACCTGTCGAGCAAGGCCAGCAACGGTCACCACGGCCTCGGCTCGATCGATCTGTCCGGCGCGGTCCCCCGTCCGCTGCGGGCGGGACCGGAGATCGGTCGCGCTGTCTCCGCCGGACCGGACGTCCCCGGACCGGCTCCGCCACGTGACGGTGCACGAGCCGTCCACGACGGGTAGCGGCCACGAGGCCGTGAGGGGCGACCGCGCTCCCTCCCGGCAAAGCCTGCTCCGAGGTCTGGTGGCCGGCGCTGCTCGACGCTTGGATGGGCGCCTGCGGAGCAGGACGCCTCGACCGTTCCGGGATGGGACAGCGCACATGAGCACTTCCGGGTTGCCGTCGTACGCCAGCGGGACCTCGACGGTCCCGCTGATCGGGAACACCATCGGTGCCGATCTGGACCGGACCGCCGCCCGGGTGGGCGATCACGAGGCGCTCGTCGAGTGCGCCACCGGTCGCCGCTGGACGTATCCGCAGCTGGTGGCCGACGTCGACGCCTGCGCGCTCGGTCTGGACGCCCTCGGGGTGCGCAAGGGCGACCGCGTCGGCATCTGGGCGCCGAACTGCGCCGAGTGGGTCTTCGTCCAGTACGGGACCGCGAAGCTCGGCGCGATCCTGGTGAACATCAACCCCGCCTACCGCACGCACGAGCTGTCGTACGTGCTGGAGCAGGCCGGCATCTCGGTGCTCGTGTCCGCCCCGGAGTTCAGGACGAGCGACTACCGGGCGATGGTGGCCGAGGTGCGCGGCGACTGCCCCGACCTGCGCGACGTGGTCTTCCTCGGCGACCCGGAGTGGGAGCGCCTGCTGGAGAGCGGCCGGGCAGCCGACCGCGGGCTGCTGGCCGAGCGGGAGGCGCAGCTGTCGGCCGACGACCCGATCAACATCCAGTACACGTCCGGGACGACGGGCTTCCCCAAGGGCGCGACGCTCACCCACCACAACCTGCTCAACAACGGCTTCTTCGTCGGGGAGGGCTGCGGGTACACCGAGGCCGACCGCGTCTGCATCCCGGTGCCCTACTACCACTGCTTCGGCATGGGCATGGGCAACCTCGGGGCCACCTCGCACGGCGCGACCATGGTCATCCCGGCGCCCGGGTTCGACCCGGCCCTGACCCTGCGCGCGGTGCAGGAGGAGCGCTGCACGTCGCTGTACGGCGTCCCCACGATGTTCATCGCCGAGCTGGGCCTGCCCGACTTCGCCGACTACGACCTCTCCAGCCTGCGGACCGGGATCATGGCCGGCTCGCCGTGCCCCGTGGAGGTGATGAAGCGGGTGGTCAGCGAGATGGGCATGACCGAGGTGACCATCTGCTACGGGATGACCGAGACCTCGCCGGTGTCCACCCAGACCGGTGCCGACGACGACCTCGACCGCCGGACCTCCACCGTGGGCCGCGTGCACCCGCACCTGGAGGTCAAGGTCGTCGACCCGGTCACCGGGCTGACCGTGCCGCGCGGCGAGACGGGTGAGTTCTGCACCCGCGGCTACTCGGTGATGCTCGGCTACTGGAACGAGCCGGAGAAGACCGCCGAGGTCATCGACGCCGCCCGGTGGATGCACACCGGCGACCTCGCCGTGATGGACGAGGAGGGCTACTTGAACATCGTGGGGCGGATCAAGGACATGGTCATCCGCGGTGGCGAGAACGTGTACCCGCGCGAGATCGAGGAGTTCCTCTACACCCACCCCGACGTCGTCGACGCCCAGGTGATCGGCGTACCCGACGAGCGCTACGGCGAGGAGCTCATGGCCTGGGTGCGGATGCGCGAGGGCGCCGAGCCGCTGACCGCGGAGTCGCTGCGCGCGTTCTGCGCCGGCCGGCTGGCGCACTACAAGGTGCCCCGGTACGTGAAGGTCGTCGACGAGTTCCCCATGACCGTCACCGGCAAGATCCGCAAGGTGGAGATGCGGGAGGTCTCCGTGGCGGAGCTGGGCCTGGAGTCCGCCGCCGCGGTGCGCAACGCCTGACCATCGGCCCCTCGCGGTCCGCCGTCCCGCCCTTCGGCTGCGCCGGTAGCCGGGGACGAGCGCCGGCCAGGCCTCGTCCAGGACTGCGCCGGCGGGGTCGTCAGCCTCGCCGAGCGCGCGGAGGCCGACCTGGCAAGGGCCGGACGACGGTGCTACGGGCCATCGACGAGCTTCGCGAGGAGCTCCAGGCGGGTAGCGGAGCCCTCCGCCCGGCCCGCCGCTCTGGCAGGCTGGGCCGGTGAGCTTCCCACCGGCGGACGCGCGTCCCTACCCACCGGTCCGGTACCGCGCGGAGGCGGGCGAGCGCAGCGCGCGGCTGCGGCCGGCAGCCACCCCGCCGGACCTCGTCGGCCCGGCCACGGAGGTCGGCTACCTGGCCACCGCGGTGCAGACCGACGGCGAGTTCGGCCTGTACCGCTACACGATGACCGGCCCCCCGACCGGACCGGGCCCGCACTTCCACCGGACCATCTCCGAGTCCTTCTTCGTCCTCTCCGGCACCGTCCAGCTCTACGCCGGCGGCGACTGGTACGACGCCACGGCCGGTGACTTCCTGCACGTGCCGGTGGGCGGGGTGCACGCCTTCCGCAACGCGTCGGGGCAGCGCGCCGAGATGCTGCTGCTCTTCGCGCCCGGGGCGCCACGGGAGACCTACTTCGAGGCCAACGTGGCACGGGCCGCAGCCGGCCTCGACCTTCCCGAGGAGGAGCGGCTGGCCTTCCTCCGGGCCCACGACCAGTACGACGCCTGACCCCGCCGGCTCCGGTCGCCGACACGGGACGGGGAGAGGAACGTGGGCACGTCGAGGCCCCCGAGACGGCGGGGCGCGCCGCGCGGGAGGAGATCCAGTGGGCCGGGTGCATCTGCTCGCCACCGGTGGCACCATCGCCAGCCGGCACGGCCCCGACGGGCTGGCGGCCGTCACTCCCGCCGCCGAGCTGCTGGCCGCCGCGGGACCGCTCGCCGGGCTGACCGTCACGACCAGCGACCTGGGCGCCGCCGGCAGCTTCGCCCTCACGACGGCGGACCTGCGCCGGCTGGTCGGTGAGGCCCGCCGGTGCCTGGCCGACGGTGTCGACGGCGTGGTGGTCACCCACGGCACGGACACCATGGAGGAGTCGGTCTACCTCGCCGACCTGGTCCACGACGACCCGCGGCCGATCGTCTTCACCGGGTCGCAGCGGCCCTTCGACAGCCCCGCACCGGACGGCCCGGCCAACCTCGCCGACGCGCTGCGCGTCGCCTCCTCCCCCGCGGCCCGGGACCTGGGTGCGCTGCTCTGCTTCGACGGGGAGGCGTTCGCGGCCGGCGGGGTGCGCAAGGTGGACACCCTGCGCAGCGCCGCGTTCGGCGCTCCCGGGCGGGGGCCGGTGCTCCGGGTGGCCGGCGGGGCCGTGCTCCCCCTGGCCCGGCCCGCACGCCGAGCGCCGCTCCCGCTGGACCCGGCGGTGGAGCTGCCGCGGGTCGACGTCGTGGCCTGCTACCTCGGCGCGGACGGCGCGCTGGTGCACGCGGCCGTCGCCGCCGGCGCCGCCGGCATCGTGCTCGAGGCCTTCGGCGCGGGGAACGTGCCCCCGCCGGTGGCCGAGGCCGTGGAGCAGCTCGTCGCCCGTGGCGTCCCCGTGCTGATCTGCTCCCGGGTGCAGTCCGGGCCGGTCCTCCCCCTCTACGCCGCGGGCGGGGCCCGGCTGGCGCGGGGCGGCGCGGTGTTCGCCGGCGACCTGAGCCCCTGGCAGGGCCGGTTGCTGCTGGCCGCGGCGCTGGCCCTCGACCCCGACGACCCGCAGCGGGTGCTGACCGCGCACCTCGCCTGACCGCACCTCGCCTGACCGCACCTCGCCCGCCCCCACCTCGCCCGACCGCACCTCGCCCGACCCCACCTCGCCCGGCCGCGGGCGACCCACCGGAAGGAACGCGACCGATGACCAAGGAGATCTTCGTGGCCTTCGGCGTCGACATCGACGCCGTGGGCGGCTGGCTGGGCTCCTACGGCGGGGAGAACTCGCCGGACGACATCTCGCGCGGCGTCTTCGCCGGCGAGGTCGGCGTCCCGCGGATCCTCGAGCTGTTCCGGCGGCACGGGCTGACGCAGTCCTTCTTCTGGCCGGGGCACTCCATCGAGACGTTCCCCGAGCAGTTCGACGCCTGCGTCGCCGCGGGGCACGAGATCGGCGTGCACGGCTACAGCCACGAGAACCCGATCGCGATGAGCCGCGAGCAGGAGCAGGCCGTGCTCGACCGCTGCATCGAGCTGATCGAGGCGAGGACCGGGCGCCGTCCCACCGGGTACGTGGCCCCGTGGTGGGAGTTCAGCGGCGTCACCAACGAGCTGCTGCTCGAGCGCGGCATCACCTACGACCACTCGCTGATGCACCGCGACTTCGAGCCCTACTACGTCCGGGTGGGCGACTCGTGGACGAAGATCGACTACGCGGCGCCGGCGGAGAGCTGGATGGAGCCGCTGGTCCGCGGCGAGGAGACCGACCTGGTCGAGATCCCCGCGAACTGGTACCTCGACGACCTGCCGCCGATGATGTTCATCAAGTCCAGCCCGAACAGTCACGGCTTCGTCAATCCGCGCGACATCGAGCAGATGTGGCGGGACCAGTTCGACTGGGTGCACCGCGAGATGGACTACGCGGCCTTCACCATGACCATCCACCCCGACGTCTCGGGGCGCCCCCAGGTGCTGCTGATGCTCGAGCGCCTGATCGAGCACATCAACGGTCACGACGGCGTCCGCTGGGCCACCTTCGACCAGATCGCCCGGGACTTCCAGCGGCGCTCACCCCGCGCGGGAGGCAGCACGCCTTGACCCGGTGGGCCGGACCTCTCCCACCACCGGCCTGCGGTCTTGCCCGCCCGTCCCCGGACCGGGAGGGTGGGGCGGTGGAGAGACGCGGGTTCCTCGCCGCCGCCGGTGCGGTCCTGCTGACGGCGTGCTCGGGCCCCGGCGCGTCCAGCGCTCCGACGGCGGCGCCCACGACGCGGTCGTCGGCCCCGGCGACCACTCCCACGCCGGCACCGACGCCGACCTCCGAGCCACCCCCGACGCCCGCGACGGCCCAGGAGGTGCTGGCCCGCTCCACGGTGCCGGTGCTGTGCTTCCACCAGCTGCGCGAGTTCCGCCCGGACGACGGCGCCTACGCCCGCACGATCATCACGCCCCCGTCGGTCTTCCGGGCGCAGCTGCAGGCGTTGCGGGACGGCGGCCGCACCCCGATCAGCACCGGCGCGCTGCTGGACCACCTGCAGTTCGGCGGCCCGCTGCCGGACCGTCCCGTGGTGCTGACCTTCGACGACGGCTCGGCGACCCACCACTCGGTGGCCCTGCCGATCCTGACCGAGTTCGGATTCCCGGCGGCGTTCTTCCCGATGACCGTCGTGCTCGGGAAGCCGGACTGGCTCAGCCCCGACCAGGTGCGCGACCTCGACCGGGCCGGCATGAGCATCGGGGCGCACAGCTGGGACCACCAACGGGTGGACCGGCTCGCCGGCGACGAGTGGGCCGTCCAGCTGGACCAGCCGCGGGCGGACCTGGCCGCGATCCTGGGCCACCCGGTCGACACGCTGGCCTACCCGCACGGCGTCTGGTCGCCCGAAGCCCTTCCCCGGGTCGAGGCGGCCGGCTACCGGGCGGCCTTCCAGCTCGCCGAACCGCAGGACCCGACGTACCCCCTGCTGACCATCCGCCGGATCATGCCGCCCCCGACGTGGGACGGGCCGACGCTGCTCGCGCGGATGGACGAGGGCTTCTGAGCCGGCGCCGGAGTCCGGCTCCGGGTGACGGCTCCGGGTGACGGCGCCGGGTGATGGCGCCGGGTGATGCCCGGGCAGGGCCGGGAGCGCGGCGGGCGGGTTGCGCTCTGAGATCGTTCATCCGCGCTGCGCCGAAATGCCCTACCGGGAGCGGACGGACCTCCCCTACCGTCCTGGGCTGCAGGCGGTGAACCGTCCCCCCACCCTCAGGAGCTCCCGTGACCCCCCTCCCGCCCACCGACGAGCAGTCCGTCCCGACGCCGGCGGCGCGGGGCCGCTCCCTCACCAAGGTCTTCGGGGAGGGCGACACCCGGGTGGTCGCGCTGGACGGCGTCGACGTCGACTTCGCCCGCGGGCGGTTCACCGCGATCATGGGGCCGTCGGGCTCCGGCAAGTCGACCCTCATGCACTGCATGGCCGGCCTCGACTCGGTCACCAGCGGCCAGGCCTTCATCGGCGACGTCGACCTGAGCACGCTGGACGACAAGGCGCTCACCGTGCTGCGGCGCGACCGGGTCGGCTTCGTCTTCCAGGCCTTCAACCTGCTGCCGACGCTCACCGCGATGGAGAACATCACGCTGCCGATGGACATCGCCGGCCGCACGCCCGACCGCGCCTGGGTGGACACGGTGATCGACACGGTCGGACTGCGACCACGGCTGACCCACCGGCCCAGCGAGCTGTCCGGCGGGCAGCAGCAGCGGGTGGCCTGCGCACGGGCGCTCGCCAGCCGGCCGGACATCGTGTTCGCCGACGAGCCGACCGGGAACCTGGACTCGCGCAGCGGCGCGGACGTGCTGGGCTTCCTGCGCCGCTCGGTGCGCGAGATGGAACAGACCATCGTCATGGTCACCCACGACCCGACGGCCGCCAGCTACTCCGACCGCGTCCTCTTCCTCGCCGACGGACGGATCGTCGACGAGATGCTCGACCCCACCGCCGACCGGGTGCTGGAGCGGCTGAAGGCGTTCGACCCCGACGGCGGCGAGCGCCCCTCCACCACCGGCGACGACACCAGGGCAGGGGTGCGCTGACGTGTGGCGGACCACGTGGCGCAACCTCCTGGCGCACAAGGTGCGCCTGGCCATGTCGGGGCTGGCGATCGTGCTCGGCGTCGCCTTCGTCGTGGGGACGCTGATCTTCACCGACACCCTGAGCAAGACCTTCAACGACCTGTTCCGCAGCACCGCGGCCGACGTCACCGTCACGCGCGCCGCGGCGTTCGACCAGGGGCTCGCGGGCACCGGCGCGGGGGGCACCACCACGTTCGTGCCGGCAGACCTCGTCGAGGAGGTCGCCGGTGTGGACGGCGTGGCGGCCGCCGCCGGTGACATCACCGCCGAGGGCGTCTACATCCTCGACCCCGACGGCGAGGTGCTCGACACCGGCGGGGCACCGGGCATCGGCATCAACTGGACCACCGAGGAGGCCGTCTCGGTCACGACCCTCGTCGAGGGGCGGGCGGCGACCGGCCCCGGTGAGGTCATGATCGACACGGGCGCCGCCGAGGAGTCCGGCTACCAGATCGGTGACACCGTCCCGCTGCTCACACCCGGCCCGCGCATCGAGGCCGAGCTCGTCGGCACCTTCCGGTTCGGCGAGGACGGCGGCCTGGCCGGCGCGTCGCTGACCGCGTTCGACACCGCGACCGCCCAGGAGCTGCTGACCGCGCCGGGCCAGTTCACCGGCATCGGCGTCGCCGCCGAGGACGGCGTCGACCCCGGTGAGCTCGCCGACCGGGTCGCCGCGGCGGTGGGCGAGGACTACGACGTCCGGACCGCGACCGAGCAGGCCGACAGCCTCGCGTCGGACTTCTCCGAGGCGCTGCAGTTCTTCAACATCTTCCTGCTGGTCTTCGCCGGGATCGCGCTGTTCGTCGGCACCTTCATCATCCTCAACACCTTCTCGATGCTGGTCGCCCAGCGGACCCAGGAGCTGGCCCTGCTGCGGGCGCTCGGCGCGAGCAAGGGGCAGATCACCCGCTCGGTCCTGGGCGAGGCCCTGGCGGTCGGCGTCGTCGGGTCCACGGTCGGGCTGGCGGCCGGCTACGGGATCGCGGCCGGGCTGCGCGCCCTCTTCGGCTCCTTCGGCCTCACCCTCGACGGCGACCTGGTGTTCGCCCTGGACACCGTGCTGTGGGGATACGCCGTCGGTGTGCTGGTCACCCTCGTGGCCGCCTACCTGCCGGCCCGCCGCGCGGCGGGGATGCCGCCGGTCGCGGCCATGCGTGACGACGTCGTCACGGTGCAGCGCGGGCTGGGCCGGCGCACCGTCGTGGGCACCGTGCTCGCCGTCGCCGGGGCCGCGGCCCTGGTCGCCGGCACCCTCGCCGACGACGGCGGTACCGCGGCGTCGCTGGTCGGCTTCGGTGCCCTCGCGCTGATCCTCGGCGCCACCGCGCTGAGCCCGGTGCTGGCCCGCCCGTTCCTCACGGTCGTCGGCGCCGTGCTGCCGCGCATCTGGGGCACCACCGGCCGGCTCGCCCAGGAGAACGCCGTCCGCAACCCGCGGCGCACCGCGGCGACGGCGTCCGCGCTCATGATCGGCCTGGCGCTGGTCAGCGCGTTCAGCGTGATCGGCGCCTCGACCAACGCCAGCATCGACCGGCTCATCGCCGGGACGGTCCGCGCCGAGTTCGTCGTCTCCAGCGCCGTGGGGCAGCCGTTCAGCGGGGAGCTCGCGACCGAGATCGCCGAGGTCGACGAGGTCGAGTCGGTCATGCCGCTGCGCTGGGGGCAGGCCCTGCTCGACGAGGACGTCACCTTCCTGACCGCGGTGGACCCCGCGGGGCTCGACCGCAGCGTCGAGCTCACCTTCGTCAGCGGCTCCGCGGACGGGCTGGCCGACGACGGGCTCATCGTCGACGAAGCCACCGCGGAGTCCCGTGGATGGAGCGTGGGCGATCAGGTCGACATGCTGTCGGTCGACGGCCGGCAGCAGGAACTGACCGTCGCCGGGATCTACGAGTCCAACCAGGTGGTCGGCTCCTCGATCGTGTCGCTGGACACCCTCAGCGGCGCCGCGGGAGTGGCCCAGGACCGGTTCCTGTTCGTGGACCTCGCCGACGGCGCGGCGCCCGCCGACGTCCAGCCGCAGCTGGAGGAGGTGCTGACCGCCTACCCGATCGTCGACCTCAAGGACCAGGGCGAGTTCTCCGACGAGCAGAAGGGACAGGTCGACCAGCTGCTGCTGCTCATCAACGCGATGCTCGTGCTGTCGGTGCTCATCGCCGCCCTCGGCATCGTCAACACCCTGGCCATGTCGGTGATCGAGCGGACCCGGGAGATCGGGCTGCTGCGCGCCGTCGGGCTCGGCCGCACCCAGCTGCGCCGCATGGTCCGGTTGGAGGCCGTCCTCATCTCGGTCTACGGCGCGGTGCTGGGGCTGGTCCTCGGCACGCTGTTCGGGGTCGCGCTCAGCCGGGCGCTGGCCGACCAGGGGATCACCGAGGTGGTGGTGCCCTACGGCCGGATGGCGGTGTTCCTGCTCGTCGCGGCCGTCATCGGCGTGCTGGCCGCCGTCGGCCCGGCGCGGCGCGCCGCCCGGCTCCGCGTCCTGGACGCCATCGCCCGGGCCTGACGTCGCGGTGCCGGGCACGCGGTCCCACGTCGCGGGCCTGACATCACGGTGCCCACGTCGCGGTGCCGGGCACGCGGTCCCCTCTGCCCGGAACCGCACCACCCGCGCGGCGGGCGCGCCGGCCCGGCCGGGAGGATGCCGGCATGTGCACGGTGGTGGTGCGACGGTCCGGTACCGGGCCGGTGGAGATCCTCGCCGTGCGCGACGAGATGACGACGCGGGAGTTCGACGCCCCCGACCGGTGGTGGCCCGAGCTGCCCGACGTCATCGGCGGTCGCGACCGCGTGGCCGGTGGGACCTGGTGCGCCACCGACGTCGGCACCGGCGTCACGGCCCTGGTGCTCAACCGCTACCACGAGCGACCGGCGGCTCCGGGCGCCCCGAGCCGCGGCGTGCTGCCGCTGCTCGGAGCAGTCCACGGCGCGGCGTGGACCGACTCCGTCCGGCTGGACGGGATGGCCGGCTTCCTGCTCGTCCGGGCGGCGCCGGACCGGCTGACCAGCTGGGAGTTCGACGGCCAGGTGCTCACCGCGACCGAGCACCCCGACGGCACGCACGTGTTCACCTCCGGCGGCCGGGAGGACCGCAAGGCCAAGCTCTGGCGCGGGACCTTCGCCGCCGCGGCCTTCCCGGACCGCTGGCGCGGCCTGGTCCAGGAGCAGCAGCCGGCACCCGAGCCCGAGGCCCTCGTCATCCGTCGCGAGCGGGACGGGGTCGTCTACGGCACGGTGTTCGCCGAGACCCTCGACGCCCGGCCCGGCCGGCTGCGCCTGGAGCACAGCCGGCAGCCCTGGAGCGGCAGGTGGGAGACCGCCGAGTTCACCAAAGGCTGACCCCCGCGCTCAGATGTACCGGCGCCGCTGCAGGTGCACGAAGGCGACCCAGCCGACCGGTGCGGGCAGCCAGAACGTGACGGTGCGGAACGCCAGCACCGCCGCCAGGGCCGCGGCGACCGGCACCCCCGTGGCGGTCAGGCCACCGATCAGTGCCGCCTCGACGGCGCCGAGCCCACCAGGCGTGGGCGCCACGGAACCCACCGCGGAGGACACCAGGTAGACGCCGATCACGGTGGGCAGTGCCAGCGAGGCACCGAAGGCACGCAGCGAGGCGTCCAGCGCCAGGGCGTAGCCGGCGTTCTGCAGGAGGATGCCGCCCAGCGCCGCGGCCAGCCGCCGCGGCTCGGTGGCCGCCGTCAGCAGCTGTGGCAGCGACTGCCGGGCGAGCGGCTCGAGGCGGCTGCGCAGCAGGCGGCGCACGGGCGCGATCGCGAGCAGGACGCCCACGACGGCGACGGCGCCCAGCAGCACGAGCAGCACGTCCGCGCTGGGCACCAGGGACAGCCGCGACGTCGACACCCCGCTGCCCCAGCCGATGGCGAGGAGCAGGACGACGGTCGCCGCGACGGTCGCCACCTGGCTCACCGCGACGCTGGCCGCGGCCGTGCCCAGACTCAGACCGGAGCACTGGAGGAAGCGGATGTTGAGCCCGACGTGGCCCACCGTCGGCGGGGTCACGAGGGTCAGCCACGCCGTCGACACCTGCACCAGCGTGGTCCGCACCAGCGACAGCGCGATCGGCACGAAGGCCACCAGCACGAGCGCTGCCCCGAGGTAGGTCAGCGCCGAGCCACCGAGGGCGACCAGCAGCCACAGGGGTTCGGCCCGCTGGATCTCGTCGACGATGCTCACCTGCGACAGCTGCGAGGCCAGCAGGAAGGCAGCCACCGTCGTCGCCGCCACGGTGAAGATGACGCGCGGGGAGAACCGCTCGAGGCGGGGCGCAGCCGCCACGCTGCCGTCCGGGGCCGCCAGCGAGCGCCGCAGCTCACCGAGGACGTCGGTGCCGCGGACCGCCCGCCGCACCGACGACGGCAGCACCACCGGCTGCAGCAGCGCCGCCAGCCGCGGCGGCGTGGGAGCGGGCGCGCGGCCGGCCCGCAGGGCGGCCGTCGCCGCGGCCGGCCCGACCACGGTGGCTCCCCCGACGAGCAGGGCGACCGTGTCGAGGTCGCGCTGCAGCTCTCCGGCCGCCGGCTGCGCCGCACGCAGGTCCCGGAAACCCGCGCGCCCGTCAGGGGCGAGCACCACGCTCTCCGGCGTCAGCGCGCCGTGGGCCAGGCCGACCCCGTGCAGCCGCCGCAGCGACGCGAAGGCCGCCGCCAGCCCGGACGCCGCGGCGTCACCCGCGTCCGCCAGCGACGTGCCGTCGAGCGGTCGCTCCACGAGGACCAGGGCCGGGCCCACGGCCAGCAGCGCCACGACCGCGGGGACCGGCACCCCGGCCGAGCCGGCCAGGGCGGCGCTGGAGACCTCGCGCTCCAGGTCACCGCGCTGGCTCAGGGACGGCCGGCCGACCACCGCGGCGCGGAAGCGCAGCATCCGCCCGGCCCGGCGCACCAGGGGCAGTCCCCGCCCGTCGGGGTCGACGACGGAGATGCACACGGGTCCCTCGCCGTCGGCGCCGGTCATGCGGATCAGACCCGCGGCCTGCTCGGTCACCTCGAGATCGCCGACCACCACACCGGCGCGGGCGAGCTCGACCCGGATGACCTCGTCGGCGGGGCGGGCGGGGGCGACACCGGCCGCCAGGCGCACCGCCAGCCCCGCGACGGTGCCCAGCAGCACCGCGGCCACCGCGCCCTGCAGGGTGAGGTTGCCCAGCGCGACGCCGCATCCGAGGGCGGCCAGCACCACCCACCGGCTCGGCGAGCGCCAGCGGCGGCGCCGCTGGAGGTCCGCGCCGACCAGGAAGGCGACCGAGGCCACCACCGGCACCAGGGCCGCGTCGTCGCGCGGCCCGGTCAGGACGTCGGCGACCACACCACCGGCGGCGTCACCGACCCACTCCCCCACCGCGCCGAGCAGCACGCCGAGCAGGCCGGCCGCGGACGCCTGCAGCAGAGCCGCCCGCCGGTGCCGGGCGGCGTCGACCGCCACCGTGACGAGCAGCGCCAGGACCGCCAGCGACGAGACCACCGACGCCACGGAGAGGACCGCCAGGAGCGGGTCGCGCACGACGGTGGGCACGGCGCCGTCGAGCGCGTCGACCGCGTCCGGCGTCATCACCGTGACCAGCACGACGAGCGCCAGCCCGGCTGCGGCGGCGAGCAGCTGCACGACGTCGGTCGGGCGGCGGACCCGGGAAGGCACGGGACGCGGTGCGTCCTCGTTGCTCCCGATCACCGCGCGATCATCCCCGAGGGGCGCGCCGGGAGGTGCCACGGGGCGGTCGAGTCCCCCCGTTCGTGCACGATGCGTCGCGCCGGTGGCGCGAGAAGCGCTTCCCCCGCCGCACGGAACATCGCTGAAACGTTCGTCTCCTACCGTCCGCCCGGTGACCAGTTCAGTCCTCCAGCCCGGGGCCGGCCCGATCCCCGCCGCGACGTACCTGCCCTCGACGCCCGATCACGTGCTCTGGGGCCGGCTGCCCTGCGCGGCGGACGCGCCGGTCCTCACCGTGGATCCCGGCACCGAGCTCACCCTGGACACGGTCAGCCACGAGGGCATCCTGGAGGACCAGGGACGGGATCCGGTGCAGTTCTTCGGCCGGCACGGCGCGACCGACGTGCTCGACGACGCCATCGCCCTGGCGGGGAGCGACCACCCGCACCGATTCGGCGTGGACGGGCCGCACGTGGTCAGCCGGCCGATCGCCGTCTCCGGGGCCCGCGTCGGCGACCTGCTGGCCATGACGCTGGTCGACGCCACGCCTCGGGTGCCCTACGGGGTCATCTCCAACCGGCACGGCCGGGGTGCGCTGCCCGGTGAGTACCCGGGCGAGGACATGCCGCTCTTCAGCGCCTTCGCAGGGGTCAGCGACGACGGCGCCTCCGGCCTGCTGCCGCTCGTCGACGGGGGCGAGCCGACGGTGCGGTTCCCGCTCCGCCCCTTCCTGGGCATCATGGGCGTCGCCGTGCCGGGGGGCGAGCGCCCGCACTCGGTGCCGCCAGGGCCGCACGGGGGCAACATCGACATCGCCCTGCTCACCGCCGGCAGCACGCTGTACCTGCCGGTCCGGGTCGACGGCGCGCTGGCCTACGTCGGCGACCCGCACTTCGCCCAGGGGGACGGCGAGGTGAGCCTCACCGCGATGGAGGGCAGCCTGCGCGCCACCGTCCGGCTCGACGTGGTCGCCCGCGAGGACGCGCTGCAGCGGTTCGGCGAGCTGGCCGGCCCGCTCGCCGAGACCACCGAGTTCCTGGTGCCCACCGGCATGGACGAGGACCTCGACGTCGCCGTCCAGCACTGCGTGCGCGCCGCGATCGCGCTGCTGCAGGCCCGCTTCGGCATGGACCCGCGGCTGGCCTACGCCTACCTCTCGGCAGCCACCGACTTCCGCATCAGCCAGGTCGTCGACGTCGTGAAGGGCGTGCACGCCACCATCCGGAAGGCCGACTTCGCGTGACCGACCCCGACGCCGGCCCACCGGGGCTGATGGCTGCCTTCCGCGCCTACGAGGCCGCGCTCATGGCCGACGACGTCGCGACGCTGGACGAGCTGTTCGCCCCGGGACCGGACACGCTGCGCGCCGACGGCGACGGCGTCCTGGTGGGGCACGACCGGATCGCGGCGTTCCGGTCGGCCCGCGGTGGTGCCCCGCAGCGGACGCTGGCCGAGGTGCACGTCCGCGGCATCGACGGGGACTCGGCGCTGGTGGTGGCCCGGACCGACCTCGCCCGCGGCGGCTCCGGGCTGCAGACCCAGCTCTGGCAGCGCTCCCCCGACCGGCCGGGGCACGGCGGCTGGCGGATCACCGCCGCGCACGTCTCCTCCTCACCGGCGGCCGTGGACGCGCGCGTCTGGCGGGTGGTCGGTGACCCGCTCGTCCCGCCGTCCGGGAGCGGACCGCTGACCGGCCAGACCGTCGCGGTCAAGGACCTCTACGCCGTCGCCGGGCACCCCGTGGGTGCGGGGAACCCGGCCCGGCTCGCCGCCGCGGCACCCGAACCGGCGCACGCCACCGCCGTCGCCCGGCTGCTCGACGCCGGCGCCGCCGTCCGCGGCATCGCCCGCACCGACGAGTTCGCCTACTCCCTGGCCGGCACCAACGCGCACTCCGGCACCCCGCCGAACCCCGCGGCGCCGCACCGGGTCCCGGGCGGCTCCTCCAGCGGCAGCGCCAGCGCCGTCGCCCTCGGGCACGCCACCATCGGCCTGGGCACCGACACCGGCGGGTCCGTCCGCGTCCCGGCCGCCTACCAGGGCCTCTACGGCATCCGCACCACGCACGGCGCCGTCGACCGGACCGGGCTGCTCCCCCTGGCGGCCGACTTCGACACCGTGGGCTGGCTGACCCGGTCCCCCGCCCTGCTGGCGGCCGTCGGGGACGTGCTGCTGCCGCCGGGTTCGCCCGGCGGCAGCGACGAGCTCGTGTTCCTGCCTGCCCTCGTCGACGCCGCCGACGCCGGGGTCCGCACCGCCGTGCGCGGCTGGCTCGCCCGCGCCGGTGCCGGCGAGCTCGACGAGCCGCTCGACGACCTCGACGGGTGGCGCGCCGCCTTCCAGACCTGGCAGGCCTTCCAGGCCTGGCAGGCGCACGGCGACTGGCTGACCGGCCGGCTGGACGTGCTGGGGGCCGACGTCCGCGCGCGGTTCGAGACCGCCGCCTCGATCGACGCCGACACCGCGGGCCGGGCGCGGACCCTGCTGGACCGGGCGCGGTCGCGGGTGCTGGAGCTCGTCGGCGACCGGGTGCTGGTGCTGCCGAGCGCACCCACGGTGGCGCCGCTGACGGCGACCGGCACGACCCCCGGGGTCCGCGACGCCACCATGCGGCTCACCTGCCTGGCCGCGCTGGCGGGGCTGCCGGCGGTCAGCATCCCCGTCCGCACCGCCGAGGGCCCGCCCGCCGGCGTCTGCCTGGTCGCAGCCCCCGGCCGGGACCGCGACCTGCTGGACCTGGTGCGGCAGGACACGAGATCCTGAAACGGACGCAACGCCCCTGAAACGCCGGTTTCCTAGGTTCGGCCCATGCAGCTCGCCGAGTTCAACGCACTCCCGGCCCCCGAGGCCGGCGACCTGGTACGCAGCTGCGTCGGCATCCCCTCCTTCGTCACGGCCGTGACCGCGGCCCGGCCCTACGCCGGGATCGACGAGCTGCTGGCGGTCGCCCGCGGCGCGGCGGCCGCCTGGACCGACGAGGAGGTGGCGGCGGCCCTGGCGGACCACCCCCGCATCGGCGAGCGGCCGACGGGCGCGGGCGCCGCGATGTCCGGGCGCGAGCAGGCGGGCGTCGACCCCGCCGACGACGAGCTGCGCCGCCGCCTGGCCGAGGGCAACCGCCGGTACGAGGAACGGTTCGGCCGGATCTACCTCGTGCGCGCCGCCGGCCGCACCGGGACCGACCTGCTCGACCTCCTCGAGCAGCGGCTCACCAACGATCCCGCCACCGAGCTCGCGGTCACCCGGGCCCAGCTCGCGGAGATCACCCTGCTCCGACTGGAAGGCCAGGTCAGCACATGAGCGAGCGTGCGAGCGCACCAGAGGACAGAGCAGCCCCGCGAATGCGGACGACGAGCGCCGGCGAGGAGTGCGCGTGAGCACCTTCAGCACGCACGTGCTCGACGCCGTGCTCGGCCGCCCGGCGGCCGGGATGGACGTCGTCCTCGAGCTGCCCGACGGCAGCACCACCGCGCTCCGGACCGACGACGACGGTCGCGCCCGGGTCGACGCCGACCTGCCGGCCGGGCAGCACACCGTGCGCTTCGCGACCGGCCCCTGGTTCGCCGCCCAGCAGCGCGACACCTTCTTCCCCGCGGTCACGGTGACCGTCGCCCTGCCCGACGGCGAGCACGCCCACGTGGCGCTGCTGCTCAGCCCGTTCGCCTACACCACCTACCGGGGCTCGTGATGACGAACCCGGGGAGCCCCTACCTGCTGGGCCCGAACCAGTACGGCAAGGCCGAGTGCCGGCTGGTCCGGGTGGACCGGGACACACCCACCCACGTGCTGTCCGACCTGAACGTCAGCACCCAGCTGCGCGGGGACTTCGCCGCCGCCTACACCGACGGCGACAACGCCCACGTGCACGCCACCGACACGCAGAAGAACACCGTCTACGCGCTGGCCAAGCAGCACGGCGTGGCCTCCCCCGAGGCGTTCCTCCTCGTGCTCGCCGGGCACTGGCGCGACCAGCCGTGGGTGACCGGCACGCAGATGACCGCCGAGCAGTACGCCTGGGAGCGCATCGGCGCCGGCGGCCCGGGCAGCGGCCACTCCTTCGCCCGGGCCGGCGGGGAGACGCGCACCGCGGTGGTGCAGACCGACGGGGCGGACACCTTCGTCGTCGGCGGGCTGACCGGTCTGGTCGTGCTGAAGAGCACCGGCAGCGAGTTCGCCGGCTTCCCCCGCGACCGGTTCACCACGCTGCCCGAGACCGACGACCGGATCCTGGCCACCAGCGTCACGGCCTGGTGGCGGTACACGACCACCGGGCTGGACTGGGACGCCGCCCACGCCGCGATCCGGACCGCGATGGTCGACGCCTTCGCCGGCACCCACAGCCTCGCGCTGCAGCAGACGATCCACGCCATGGGCGCCGCGGCGCTGGACGCGGTGCCGGAGGTCGCCGAGATCCGGATCAGCTGCCCGAACAGGCATCACTTCGAGGTCGACCTGACCCCGTTCGGGATGACCAACGGCGGCGAGGTGTTCGTCGCGGCCGACCGCCCGTACGGGCTCATCCAGGCCACGATCCGGCGCGCAGGGGTCCCCGAGGAGCCGCGCGCGTGGACGAGCGTCCCGGCGTTCGCGTGAGGTCGGCCACCGGCGTCACGAGCGTCCGGGCGCACCGGGTGCTCGTCGGCGACGAGCTGCGGGCCGCCACGCTGCGCATCGCCGACGGGCGCATCGCCGCCATCGAGCCCTACGACGCCGCAGACCCCCCGGACCTCGACGTGCCGGGCACCGCCACCGTGCTGCCCGGCGTCGTCGACACCCACGTGCACGTCAACGAGCCGGGCCGGACCCACTGGGAGGGCTTCGCCACCGCGACCCTGGCCGCCGCGCTCGGCGGCGTCACCACGCTCGTCGACATGCCGCTCAACTCGCTGCCGCCGACCACGACCGTGGCGCACCTGCGCACCAAGCAGGCCGCGGCGGCCGGGCAGCTGGCCGTCGACGTCGCCTTCTGGGGCGGCGCCGTCCCCGGCAACGCCGGCGAGCTGGAGCCGATGTGGGACGCCGGCGTCCTGGGCTTCAAGTGCTTCCTCTCCCCCAGCGGCGTCGACGAGTTCCCCCCGCTGGACCCGGCCGCCTTCCGCACCGCCCTGCGGACGGTCGCGGGCTTCGGCGGGCTGGTGGTGGTGCACGCGGAGGACGCCGGCGTCCTCGACGCGGCACCCGCCCGGCCGAGCCGGGCGTACGCGGACTTCCTGGTCAGCCGCCCCGACGAGGCGGAGACCCGCGCGATCCGGCAGGTCCTCGACGGGGCGCGGGAGACCGGCGCCCGCGTGCACGTGCTGCACCTGTCCAGCGCCCGGGCCCTGCCGCTGCTGCGCGCCGCCAAGGACGAGGGCCTGCCCGTCACGGTCGAGACCTGCCCGCACTACCTGACCTTCACGGCCGAGCAGGTGCCCGACGCCGCGCCGCAGTTCAAGTGCTGCCCGCCGATCCGGGACGCCGCCAACCGCGACGAGCTCTGGGCGGCGCTCACCGAGGGCGTCGTCGACTGCGTCGTCAGCGACCACTCCCCGGCCACCGCGGAGGAGAAGCAGCGGGGCGACGGCGACCTGCAGCAGGCGTGGGGCGGCGTCTCGGGCCTGCAGGTGAGCTTCCCCGCCGTCGCCGCCGAGGCCGCCCGGCGCGGCATCGACGTGGCGACGGTCAGCCGGTGGATGTCCCGTGCCACGGCCGAACTGGTCGGCTTCGCCCACAAGGGGCGCATCGCCGTCGGCGCGGACGCCGACCTCCTCGTGCACGACACCGCCCAGGACACCGTCGTGGTGGCCGACCGGCTCGCGCACCGCAACCCCATCTCGGCCTACGACGGGCTCACCTTCCCCGGCCGGGTCACCACCACCCTCGTGCGCGGCAGCGCCGTGGATCCCGAGCGACCGGACCGCACGTGGGGCCGGCAGCTGGAGAGGACCGCCTGATGGCGCCGCGATCGGCCCCCGAGCTCGACGTCCCGCCCCGGCTGCTCATGGGCCCGGGCCCGATCACCGTCGACCCGCGGGTGCTGCGGGCCGTGTCCGCCCAGCTGGTCGGCCAGTTCGACCCGTTCATGACCGGGACCATGAACGAGACGATGGAGCTGTACCGGACGGTCTTCCGCACCGGGAACGAGCAGACGTTCCTCGTCGACGGCACCTCCCGCGCCGGCATCGAGGCGGCGCTGGTGTCGCTGCTGGAACCCGGTGACCGGGTGCTGGTGCCCGTCTTCGGCCGGTTCGGTGCCCTGCTGCAGGAGATCGCGGTCCGCTGCGGCGCCGAGGTGCACACCGTCGAGGTGCCCTGGGGCGAGGTCGTCCCGCCGGAGGTCGTCGAGGAGGCCGTCCTCCGGGTACGGCCGAAGCTGGTCGCCCTCGTCCAGGGCGACACCTCCACCACCATGTGCCAGCCGCTCGCCGAGATCGGCGAGATCTGCCGCCGGCACGACGTCCTCCTCTACTGCGACGCCACCGCCTCCCTGGGCGGCAACCGCTTCGAGGCCGACGGCTGGGGCATCGACGTCGCCTCCGCCGGGCTGCAGAAGTGCCTCGGCGGGCCGTCGGGCAGCGCGCCGATCACCCTGTCGCCGCGGGCGGTCGAGGTGATCGACGCCCGGGCCCACGTGGAGGCGGGCATCCGCTCCGACGACGACACCGACCGCGGCACCCGCATCGCGTCCAACTACCTCGACCTCGGCCAGGTGATGGCCTACTGGGGGCCGCGCCGGCTGAACCACCACACCGAGGCGGGCAGCATGCTCTACGCCGCCCGCGAGTGCGCCCGCCTGCTGGTCGAGGAGGGCCTCGATGCCGCGGTCGCCCGGCACGAGCTGCACGGGCGGGCGATGCTCGAGGGCGTCCGCGGCCTGGGCCTGGCCGTCTTCGGCGACGTCGCGCACAAGATGACCAACGTCGTCGCGGTGCTCATCCCCGACGGCGTCCCCGGCGACACCGTCCGGAACGCCCTGCTCGAGGACTTCGGCATCGAGATCGGCACCTCGTTCGGTCCGCTCGCCGGGCGGGTCTGGCGGATCGGGACCATGGGCTACAACGCGCGCCGGGACGCCGTGCTCACCACGCTGGCCGCGCTGGAGCAGGTCCTGCGGGGTGTCGGCGTGCCGGTGACCGCCGGCGGCGGCGTCGGCGCGGCGCGCGAGGTGTACGCGGCATGACCACCGCGGCCGACGTCCTGGCGCGCTGCGCGGAGCTGGACCGCTGCTCGGCGAGCCCGCACCACCTGGAGCGCGTGCACCTCACCCCGGAGCACGCGGCGGCCAACCGGCTGGCGGCCGGCTGGCTGGAGCAGGCCGGCCTGCGCACCTGGCAGGACGCCGCCGGCAACCAGTGGGGACGCCGCGAGGCGCGCACCCCCGGCCGGCCGGCCCTGGTGCTCGGCTCGCACCTGGACACCGTGCCGGACGCGGGCAGCTACGACGGGATGCTCGGGGTCGTCATGGCCATCGCCGTGGCCGAGCGGCTGCGCGGCGCCGACCTGCCCTTCGCCCTCGAGGTGGTCGGGTTCGGCGACGAGGAGGGGGCGCGGTTCGGCAAGGCGCTGCTGGGCAGCTCGGCCGTCGCGGGCTCCTGGGACCCCCGCTGGGAGGAGCTGCGCGACCGGGACGGCACGACGTTGCGCCAGGCCCTGCTCGACTTCGGGCTCGACCCCGCCCGCGTCGGGCAGGCCGCCCGGCGCCCCGAGGAGCTGGTCGGCTACCTGGAGGCGCACATCGAGCAGGGCCCCCACCTGGAGGCCGCGGACCGCTCGCTGGGCTACGTCACCACGATCGCCGGCGCGCGCCGCTTCGTGCTCTCCGTCGTGGGCGAGGCCCGGCACGCGGGCGGCACCCCGTACCCGCGGCGCCGCGACGCGCTGGTCGGCGCGAGCGAGGCGGTCGTGGCCGTCGAGCGGCTGGCCCGCGACGGCGGCTGCCTGGCCACCGTCGGCCGCATCCAGGTGTGGCCGGGCGCGGTCAACGTCATCCCCGGCCGCGCGGAGCTGACCCTGGACCTGCGGGCCGCGACCGACGCCGAGCGGGACGCGATGTGGGACCGCATGCGCGCCGGGATCACCGCGATCTGCGACCGCCGCGCGCTGACCCTCGAGGTCGTCGAGACCCACCGCGCCCCCGCCGCGCCGTGCGCCCCGTGGCTGCAGCGCGCCGTCGTCGACGGCATCCGGGCCACCGACGACGTCGGCGCCGACGAGCCGATGGCCCTGTGGAGCCCGGCCGGGCACGACGCCATGGCGATCGCGGCGGTCACCGACGTGGGGATGCTGTTCCTGCGCTGCGCCGACGGCATCAGCCACTCCCCCGACGAGGACGTCCGCACGATCGACGTCGCCCGGGGGCTGGACGCGTTCGAGGCCGCGGTGCTCCGCGTCGCGGCGGCCGTGCGGGCGGACGCATGAGCGGCCGCCGGGTCGACGAGCGGATCGACGAGCGCATCGCCCGCAGCCACCCCTCGCTGAGCACCCAGGAGCGGCGCGCCGCGGACACCCTGCTGGAGCACCTCGACGACCTCGCCACCTACCGCGCCGCCGAACTCGCGGCGCTGGCCGGGGTGTCGAAGGCGACGATGAGCCGGCTGTTCCGCTCGCTGGGCTTCACCGACTTCGACGAGGTCCGCGACCACCTGCGGGCGCTGCGCATCGCCGGGGAGCCGCGCCACGTCGAGGGCCCGCCGGATCTCGCCGCGCACGCCGACCACGAGTCCACGGCGCTGGCCGCCGCGGTCCTCCAGCCCGCCGTCGCCGACGCCGTCGCGCTGCTGGCCGACGCCCGGCGCGTGCTCGTGGTCGGCTGGCGCAACAGCCACCCGGTCGCGCTGCACCTGCGCGAGCAGCTGGTCCAGGCCCGCCCGCGGGTCGCGCTCGCCCCGCTGCCCGGCCAGGTGCTCGGCGAGGAGCTGGTCGACCTCGGCCCCGGCGACGCCGTGGTCGCCGTCGGCTTCCGCCGCCGGCCGGCCGGCTTCGCCGCGTTCATGGCCACCGCCGCGCGCACCGGCGCCGACGTGGTGCTCGTCGCCGATCCGACCGCGGCCGGCCACTCGGGCTCCGCGCGGGTCTGGCTGCAGTGCCCGGTGCAGGGTGCGCTGGCCTACGACTCCTACGCCGCCGCCATGAGCCTGGTCGGCGTGCTCGCCGACGGCGTGCTGTCGCGGATCGGCCGGACCGGGCGGGACCGGATCTCCGCGATCAGCGCCACCTACGAGCGCCTGGCCGAGGTGGAGTGATGGACCTCGCCTGGGTGGAGAGCCACCGGTTCGCCGTCGACCGCGGGAGCCTGACCCTGCGGCCGGGCGAGCGGCTGCTGGCCGGTGGCACCTGGCTGTTCTCCGAGCCGCAGCCGGCGGTCACCGGCCTGGTCGACCTGACCGCGCTGTGCTGGGCACCGTGGGAGACGCTGCCGGACGGCGGCCTGCGACTGGCCGCGACCTGCACCGTGGCGCAGGTGCAGCAGGCCCCGTGGCCGGCGCCCGCGCTCGCCCGGCAGTGCGCCGACGCGCTGCTCATGTCGTTCAAGGTCCAGTCCGCTGCGACCGTCGGCGGCAACCTGTGCCTGGCGCTGCCGGCCGGCGCCATGATCGCGCTGACCGCCTCGCTGGCCGGCGAGGTGGTGATCTGGACCCCCGACGGCGGGGAGCGGCGCACGCCCGTGACGGAGTTCGTGCGCGGCCCCGAGCTCGTGGACCTGCTGCCCGGGGAGGTCGTCCGCGCGGTCGACCTGCCCGCCCGGACGCTCGCCCGGCCCACCGCGTTGCGGCGGACCTCGCTCACCCCGCACGGCCGCACCGCCGCGCTGGTCGTCGGCCGGCGGGATCCCGACGCGCTCGTGCTCACCCTGACCGGTTCGGTGCCCCGGCCGGTCGTCGTGACCCTCCCGACCGGCTCTCCGGAGCGGGCGGTGCGGGACGCGGTGGCCGCCGCGGGTGCGGCGGCCGGCTGGTACGACGACCCCCACGGCGCCCCCGACTGGCGGGCGGCCCAGACCGGACGGCTCGCCGCGGAGGTCTGCGCCGAGCTCGCGGAGGAAACGCGATGAGGCTCGACGGGACCGACGTGGCGGGCCGGCCGGCACCGGGGCAGTGCCTGCGCACCTGGATCCGCGCCAGCGGCGGCACCGCGGTCAAGAAGGGCTGCGACACCGGCGACTGCGGCGCGTGCAGCGTGCTGCTCGACGGCCGGCCGGTGCACTCCTGCATCACCCCGGCGGTGCGTGCGGAGGGGGGGACCGTGACCACCGCGGCCGGGCTCGGCACCCCCGAGGAGCCCTCGCCCGTGCAGCGCCGGTTCGCCGAGGCGGCCGCGTTCCAGTGCGGCTTCTGCACCCCCGGTTGGGTGGTCACCGCGAGCGCCCTCGCCGACGACGACGGCACGGTCGGGGCCGAGGACGTCGACCGCTGCTTCAAGGGCAACCTCTGCCGCTGCACCGGCTACCGGTCGATCCGGGACGCCCTGGCCGGCCGGGCCAACGTGACCGGCGCGGGCAATGCCACCGCTGGGGGCGACGCCACCGCTGAGGGCGACGCGACCGGCACAGGCGACGTGTCCGGCGGGGGTTGCGGCCCGGCGTTCGGTGCCTCGGTCGCCGCGCCCGCCGCACCGCGGGTGACCACCGGCCGGGAGCCCTTCACCCTCGACCTGCCCGAGGCCGGGGTCCTGCACGTGACGCTGGTGCGCTCGCCCCACGCCCACGCCCGCGTCACCGCGGTCGACACCTCCCGGGCCGAGGCGCTGCCCGGCGTCGTCCTGGTGCTCGCACCCGGCGACTCCCCCGCCGTCCTCTACTCCACCGCCCGCCACGAGAGCCGGCTGGAGGACCCCGACGACACCCGGCTCTTCGACGACGTCGTCCGCTTCCGCGGGCAGCGGGTGGCGGCCGTCGTCGCCGAGTCGGCGGCCCTCGCCGTCCGCGCCGCCGCGCTGGTCGAGGTGCGGTACGAGCCGCTGCCGGCGGTCTTCGACCCCGAGGACGCCCGTGCCCCCGGAGCGCCGCTGCTGCACGGGGACAAGGACGCCGCCGTCTCCCGCATCGCCGAGCCGGGCCGGAACGTCGTCGCCCGGACCTCCGGCGAGGTGGGCGACGTCGCAGCCGGCATGGCCGCCGCCGCGCACACCGTGAGCGGCACCTGGACGACCGCGCGGGTCACCCACGCGTCCCTGGAGACGCACGGCGCGCGGGCGTGGGTCGACGACGACGGCACCCTCGTGGTGCGCACCAGCACCCAGGTGCCCTTCCTCGTGCGCGACGAGCTCGCCCGCGTGCTGGGCCGCGAGAAGTCCGCCGTGCGGGTGGTCGCAGCGCGGGTCGGTGGCGGCTTCGGCGGCAAGCAGGAGCTGCTCGTCGAGGACGTCGTCGCGCTGGCCGCGCTGCGGCTGGCCGACCGCGGTGACCGCCGCCCGGTGCAGCTGGAGCTGACCCGCGAGGAGCAGTTCACCGCGGTGCCGCTGCGTCATCCCATGCGGGTCTCGGTGCGCCTGGGGGCCGATGCCGAGGGACGGCTCACCGCGATGCACGTCGACGTGCTCAGCGACACCGGGGCGTACGGCAACCACGGCCCCGGCGTCATGTACCACGGCGTGCACGAGTCGGTGGCCGTCTACCGCTGCCCGGCCAAGCGGGTCGACGCCGAGGCGGTCTACACGAACAACCCGCCCAGCGGCGCCTTCCGCGGCTACGGCCTGGGGCAGGTCATGTTCGGCATCGAGTCGGCCCTCGACGAGCTGGCGCGGGAGGTCGGGCTCTCGCCCTTCGAGCTGCGCCGCCGCAACGTCGTCGTGCCCGGCGACGACCTCGTCGTGAACGGGCCGCCCTCGACCGACCTCGAGTTCGGCAGCTACGGGCTGGACCAGTGCCTGGACCTGGCCGAGCGCGCCCTGGCCGGGACCGCGCCCGGGGCCCCGCCGGCCGAGGGCTGGGCCGTGGGCGAGGGGATGGCGATGTCGATGATCGCCACCATCCCGCCGCGCGGCCACCACTCCGAGGCGCGGGTCGTGCTCGACCCCGACGGCACCGTCACGATCGAGGTGGGCACCGCCGAGTTCGGCAACGGCACCGCGACGGTGCACGCCCAGCTGGCCGCCGAGGCGCTCGGCCTTCCCCCGGACCGGGTCCGCCTCGTGCCGTCGGACACCGGGACGTCCGGCTACGACTCCGGCGCCTTCGGCTCCACCGGTTCGGTCGTCGCCGGTCTGGCCGTCCAGCGCGCCGCCGAGGCCGTGCGCCGGCAGTGGGACGCCCTGGGCGGAGCCGCCGTCGGGCGGCTCGCGCAGCCGCTGTCGGCGACCGGCCGGAGCGACGGCAGCCGGCGGTCGGTCGCGTTCAACGTGCACGCCGTCCGCGTCGCGGTGCACCCGGCCAGCGGCGAGGTGCGCATCCTCGACTCGGTGCAGGCCGTCGACGCCGGTGTGGTGATCAACCCGGAGCAGCTGCGCGGCCAGGTGGAGGGGGGCGCGGCCATGGCGTTCGGCTCGGCGCTGCAGGAGGAGGTGCTCGTGGCCGACGGCGCGGTGCTCACCCGCGGCTTCCGCGGCTACCGCATCCCGCAGATCGGTGACGTGCCCCCCACCCGGGTGCTGTTCGCCGACACCTTCGACGTGCTCGGCCCGCGCGGCGCGAAGTCCATGAGCGAGGCCCCCTACAACCCGGTCGCGCCGGCGCTGGCCAACGCGGTGCGCGACGCCGTCGGCGTCCGCCCGTTCGACCTGCCGATGAGCCGCGACCGCATCTGGCGCCTGACCGGAGGAGAGACCCGATGATCGACCCGACCGACGAGATCTGGCTGCAGCAGGCGGTCGACCTGGCGACGGCGAACGTCGCGGACGGCGGGGGCCCGTTCGGGGCGCTCGTCGTCCGGGACGGCGCGGTCGTGGCGACGGGCGTGAACCGGGTGACCCTCGACCTGGACCCCACGGCGCACGCCGAGGTCACCGCGATCCGGCGGGCCTGCCGCGAGCTCGGCGGCTTCGCGCTGACCGGCTGCACGCTGTACAGCTCCTGCGAGCCGTGCCCCATGTGCGCGGCGTCGTCGCTGTGGGCGCGGCTGGACCGCGTGGTGTTCTGCGCCAACCGCGACGACGCGGCCGACGGCGGGTTCGACGACCGGGCCTTCTACGAGCTCCTCACCACCGCGCCCAGCAGCTGGCCGACCGCGGTCCAGGAGCTGCGCCTGCACACCGCCGGCTCCCCGTTCCGTGCCTGGCGGGACAACCCGGTGCGCGTCGACTACTGACCGGTCGGCGCAACGGTCGTTCCGGCCTGGAACCGCGATTTCTTTAACCGCCCGGAAACGCCGGTCGACCGGGGTCGAAACCCGCCGCTCCTAGCGTCCAGCTCCGAGAGACGGCGGACCTCCCGCCGTCGCGGAGCCCACCCCGACCTGGAGTCGCACATGTCGAACCGCGCCCTGCGCACCACCGCCGTCCTCACCGGCGCCGTCCTCGCCATGACGGCGTGCGGCGGCTCCGACGAGTCCGGGTCCTCGGCCGAGGGCGGCGACCTCGGCCCGGTGAGCCTGCAGCTGTCCTGGGTCAAGAACGCCGAGTTCGCCGGCGAGTACTTCGCCGACGCCAACGGCCACTACACCGACGCCGGCTTCTCCGGCGTGACGATGGACCCCGGCCCCGGGCCCATCGAGACCCTGGTGGCCAGCGGCGAGGCGGACTTCGGGCTGAGCAACGCCGTCTCCACCGCCCAGGTCATCGCCGAGGAGGACGCGCCGCTGAAGATCGTCGGCACGAAGTTCCAGAAGAACCCGTTCACCATCCTGTCGCTGGCCGACGGCGGGGACATCGCGACGCCGCAGGACCTCGTCGGCAAGAAGATCGGCGTCCAGGCCGGCGGCAACGAGACGCTGTTCGACGCGCTGCTCGAGGTCAACGGCATCGACCCCGCCCAGGTCGAGAAGGTGCCGGTGGAGTACGACCCCGCCCCGCTCATCGACGGCGAGGTCGACGGCTTCCTGGCCTACATCACCAACGAGTCGATCACCGTGGAGAGCGCCGGCTACGAGGTGACCAACCTGCCCTTCGCCGACAACGGCCTGCCGTTCGTCGCCGAGAGCATCATCACGACCGAGGAGATGATCGCCGAGGAGCCGGAGAAGGTGAAGGCCTTCCTCGAGGCGGAGATCCGGGGCTGGCAGGACTACCTGCGCGACCCGGAGGAGGGCGCCCGGCTCGCCGTCGAGGAGTACGGGAAGGACCTCGACCTCGACATGGCCAAGGAGGTCGAGCAGGCCGAGGTGCAGAGCACGCTGATCGTCACCCCCGACGTCGAGGCCAACGGGCTGCTGACCATCACCGACGAGCTCATCGGGCAGGTGCTCGACACCCTGGCCGCCGCCGACATCGACGTCACCGAGGCGGACGAGCTCTTCGACCTCTCCCTGCTCGAGGAGCTGCTCGAGGAGAAGCCCGAGCTCACCGAGGTGCCCAGCGGCGCCTGACCGCCCCTCCCCCTCCCATCGGAACCGGAGCTCTCCCCCGTGACCTCGCTCCCCGTGACCTCGTTCTCCGGGACCTCGCTCCCCGGGACCTCGTTCTCCGGTACCGGGACCCCCCGGCCGGCCGCACCGCGGCCGGCCGGGGGCACCGGCATCCACCTCCAGGGCCTCACCAAGTCCTTCGGCTCCGGCCGCAAGCAGGTGCAGGCCCTCACCGACGCCACGCTGCACACCGACCAGGGCAGCTTCTCCTCGCTGCTCGGCCCGTCGGGGTGCGGCAAGTCCACGATCCTGCGGATCCTCGCGGGTCTGGAGCAGGCGACCGAGGGCACCGCCCTGGTCGACGGGATGACCCCCGAGGAGCTGCGCCGGGCGCACGCCCTGGGCATCGCCTTCCAGGACTCGGCCCTGCTCCCCTGGCGCTCGGTGGAAGCCAACATCCGGCTGCCCTTCGAGGTCTCCGGCACCCGGCCCGACGCGGCGCTCGTGGCCGAGCTGATCGACCTGGTCGGGCTGTCCGGGTTCGAGAAGGCCAAGCCGGCCCAGCTCTCCGGCGGCATGCGGCAGCGGGTCTCGATCGCCCGCGCGCTCGTCGTGAAGCCGTCGGTGCTGCTGCTCGACGAGCCGTTCGGCGCGCTCGACGACATGACCCGGCAACGGCTCAACGTCGAGCTCCTGCGCATCTGGACGGAGAAGCCCGCCACCACCCTGATGGTCACCCACGGCATCTCCGAGGCGATCTTCCTGTCCGACCAGGTGGCGGTGATGAGCGCGCGGCCCGGGCGGATCGTCGAGGTCATCGACGTCGACCTCCCGCGCCCGCGACACCCCGACATGATGCGGACGCCGGAGTTCCACGCCCTGCACGACCACGCCTCCGAGCTGCTCTTCGGCGGCGGGACGGCCGCCGGGTGAGCGCCTTCCTCCGCCGCGACTCGCTGCGCTCGGCCGGCTTCGGCCTGCTGGGCGTGCTCGGGGTCCTCGCCGTGTGGCAGCTGCTCGTGCTCACGCTGCTCGCCGACGCCCGCATCCCCTCGCCGGCCGGCGTCGTCGAGGCCGCCGTCGACCGGGGGTGGGGCTTCTACGCCACCCACTTCGGCATGACGCTGGAGGAGGCGGCGGTCGGCTTCACCTACGGGACGGCCGCGGCGGTCGTGCTGGCCGCCGTCACCCTGGTGGTGCCGGTGCTCGAGCAGCTGGTCATGCAGATCGCCGTCATCACCTACTGCGTGCCGCTCGTGGCGATCGCGCCGGTGCTGTTCATCGTCATCGGCAACCCGGAGGAGGGCACCCGCGCGGGGACCGCGACCGCGCTCGCGGCGCTGTCGGTCTTCTTCACCACCGTGGTCGGCACCGTGCTCGGCCTCCGCTCGGCGGACCGGGCCAGCCTGGAGGTCGTCCGGGTCTTCGGCGGCGGGGCCGTCCGCCAGCTCACCAAGGTCCGGCTGATCGCCGCCCTCCCGTCGATGCTGGCCGCCCTCCGGGTGGCCGCTCCCCTGGCCTTCCTGGGCGCGATCCTCGGCGAGTACGTCGGCGGGGTGCAGCGCGGGGTCGCGATCACCCTCAAGATCGCCCAGCAGAACGTGGACGTCGCGGGCGCGTGGGCGATCGGGCTGGGCTGCGCCCTGGTGGCCGGCACCTTCTACGCGCTGTTCGCCCTGCTCGCCCGGCTGGTCACCCCCTGGTCCCGAGGAGCGGCATGAGCGCCGATCTGCTGGCCCCCGTCTCCCGCCCCGGCACCGGCCGCGCCCCGGACCGGCCCGGGTCGCCGCCGCCTCCGGGCGGGCATCCGCTGCTGGCCGCCGTCGCCCGTGCGGTGGGCACGATGGCGCTGGTCCTCGTCGTCGTCGTCCTGCTCTGGGTGGTGGCGCTCCGGGTCTTCGACGTCTCGGAGTACGTCGGGAAGGGCCCGCTGGACGTCGTCGACATCCTGTTCGTCGACGAGGACGCCGCGGCGCTGCGCGCGGAGATCGCCGGACTGCTCGGGCACACGCTGCGCGACGCCGGCATCGGCTTCGTCGCCGGCATGCTGACCGCCATCGCGCTGGCCGCCGTCGTCGTCCGCTCCCGCGCAGCCGAGAGCGCGATCATGCCCGTGGCCCTCATCCTGCAGACCGTGCCGCTGATCGCGCTGGCCCCGATGCTCATCCTGCTCCTCGGTCGCGGCTACGCGCTCGTGGCCGTCATGAGCGCCATCGTCGTGCTCTTCCCGGCGCTGGTGAACATCGTCGTCGGCCTGCGGTCGGTGAGCCCGCAGATGCGCGACGTGGTGCTGGTCTACGGCGGGAGTCCCGCGTCGGTGCTCCGCAAGGTCGCGTTCCCCTCCGCCCTGCCGGCGCTGTTCGCCTCCGTACGCATCGCCGTGCCCGCCTCCATGACCGGTGCCCTGCTGGCCGAGTGGCTGGCGACCGGGAAGGGCATCGGGTACGCGGTCGTGTCGGCCGCCTCCCGGTCCCAGATCGGCAAGGTCTGGGCGCTCGTCGTGGTCATCACCGTCGTGTCGCTGCTGCTCTACCTCGTCGCGCAGCTCGTCGAAGCCGCCGTGCTCAGCCGCTTCGGCCAGAACGGTCGCGCGTGACCGACACCCGGCGGCCGCCCGGCCGTCCCCCGCACTCGCGTCCCGTGCCGGTCGACCCGGCCATCGACGCGATGGTCGCCGCGCTGCCCAAGGTGAGCCTGCACTGCCACCTCATCGGCACGGTGGCGCCGCAGACCGGCGTCGACCTCGCGGCCGAGCACGGCGTGCCGCTCGACCGCGGGGCCGAGGACCTCTACGACCACGGCAGCTACGAGGACCTGGGCGAGTTCCTCCGGGTGCTGGACGTGGTCGGGTCGGTCATCCGGGACGCGGACGACTTCCACCGGGTGACGTACGAGTCGCTGGTCGCCGGCGGGGCCGACCACGGCGTGCTCTACCGCGAGATCCACCTGAGCCCGCCAGGGCATCCGGGCGTGCCCTACCCGCGGATCCTCGAGGGCGTCGTCGCCGGGCTGCGCGACGCACGCACCGACGCCGGCATCGACGCCCGCCTGGTCATCGGCATCAACCGGGAACGCAGCGGCGCCGACGCGGTCGAGCTGGTCGAGCAGGTGATCGAGCACCGGATCGACGAGGTGGTCGGCATCGGGCTGGACTACGCCGAGGTCAACGGGCCGCCCGGGCGCTTCGTCGAGGCCTACCGGCTGGCCGGCCGCGCCGGACTGGGGCGGACGGCGCACTCGGAGTCCGGCCCGCCCGCCCACGTGCTCACGCTGCTCGACGAGCTCGGCTGCAGCCGGATCGACCACGGCTACCACGTCGTCGACGACCCGGAGATCACCGCCCGCTGCGTGGCCGAGCGGATCCCCTTCAACGCCACCCCGGTCAGCTCCGACATCGGCCGCTACTCCGGCAGCGGCGACGGCACGCACGCCCGGATCCGGCAGATGGTCGACGCCGGCCTGCTCGTGACCATCGACTCGGACGACCCGCCGATGTTCGGCACCGATCCCACGCACGACTTCCGGGTGCTCGCCCACGCGCTCGGCTACCGGCGCGACCAGCTGGCGGCCTTCACCCGCAACGCCGTCGAGGCCTGCTGGCTCGACGGCACCGACAGCGCGGCGCTGCACCGTCGCGTGGAGGCCGCGGTGGCCGCCACCCCCGACGCCCCGCCGCCATCCCCCGACGCCCCGCCGCCATCCCTCGCCCCTGACCGTCCCGATCTCCTGGAGGACAGCTCCCGATGACCGACTTCTCCGTCCCCGTCGTCGACATCTCCGCCTACGTCGACCCGGCCGGCACGGCCGAGGACCGGCAGGCCGCCGCGCGCGCCTTCGACGAGGCCGCCCGCACCGTCGGCTTCGTCCAGGTCCTCCGGCACGGCGTGCCGGCCGAGGTCACCGACGCCTTCGCCGCCGCCCTCGACTCCTTCTTCTTCCTCCCGCTGGACGCCAAGAAGGCCTACCGGACGCCGCCGGAGATCAACCGGGGCTACAGCCCGCCGAAGACCGAGTCGCTGAGCCTGAGCCTGGGGCTGGCGCCGTCCAACCGGATGCACGACTTCTTCGAGGCGTTCAACGTCGG
>JBELIQ010000020.1:0-90337 GCA_042090795.1 Blastococcus sp.
ACGACAACCCGACGGCCGATGGCGCACCTGGCGCCCCGACGGCACCGAGATCCTGCTTCCACAACCCTTCCTCGTCTCTGCCTGACGTCAGGCGAGCTCCCGCGCCGCCCGGACCTGCTCCCGGGCGGCCAGGACGCGCGCGCCGCAACCGCTCGACCGGCCCTCGCCGCACCCGCCCGGACCTGCCTCCGGGCGGCCAGGAGGTGTGCGCCGCACCCACTCGGCCGGTCCTCACCGTGCTGCCCGTGTCAGCCCCGAATCGCAGCCGGACCGTCGGTCGTGCGTCGCTGGGCACCCGCGCCGGGTGCTGGGGCGGGCCAGGCGGCCGACCGTCCCGCCGGCCGGGGCTCCCCCGGTGGGGCGGCGGGGCGAGACGTAGCCTCGCCCCCGCACGGCGCCGCACCGCGCCGGCACCGAGCGCGATGGGAAGCCGGCAGCACATGTACGAGTACGAGAAGGACGGCGCCGAGATCTACCGGCAGTCGTTCGCGACCATCCGCGCCGAGGCCGATCTCGCCGGTCTGCCCGAAGACGTCTCCCGGGTGGCGGTCCGCATGATCCACGCCTGCGGGCAGGTGGACCTGGTCGAGGACGTCGCCTACTCCCCCGCCGTGGTGGAGCGCGCCCGGGCCGCGCTCGACGCCGGCGCACCCGTGCTCTGCGACGTCGCCATGGTGGCCTCCGGCATCACCCGGCGCCGGCTGCCCAAGGACAACGACGTCGTCTGCACGCTGAACGACCCGCGCACGCCGGCACTCGCCGCCGACCTGGGCACCACCCGCACCGCCGCCGCGCTCGAGCTGTGGCGCGACCGGCTGGACGGTGCCGTCGTCGCCATCGGCAACGCACCCACGGCGCTGTTCCACCTGCTGGAGATGGTCGCCGCCGGAGGCCCCCGCCCGGCGGCCGTCCTCGGCATCCCGGTCGGCTTCATCGGCGCGGCCGAGTCCAAGGACGCCCTGGCCGCCTCGGACCTCGACTTCCTGGTCGTCCGCGGCCGGCGCGGGGGCAGCGCGATGACCGTGGCCGCCGTCAACGCGATCGCGAGCGACGTCGAATGAGCGGACAGGGGCGTGAGCATCGCAGCGAGGAACGAGCGAGGAGCAGAGGGCGCCGCGGGAGCGGATCGGAGGCAGAGATGTCGGACGAGCAGGGCCCGCACGGCCCTGGTGACCCCGAGGCGCAGCGCGGGAGCGGCCGCCTCTACGGCGTCGGGCTCGGCCCCGGTGACCCGGAGCTGCTCACCGTCAAGGCCGCCCGGCTGATCGGGGCGGCCGACGTCGTCGCCTTCCACGCCGCGCGGCACGGCCGGTCGGTGGCCCGCGGCATCGCCGCCCCCTACCTGCGCGGCGACCAGATCGAGGAGCTGCTCGTCTACCCGGTCACCACCGAGACCACCGACCACCCCGGCGGCTACCAGGGCGCGATCGACGAGTTCTACGAGGCCGCCGCCGCCCGGCTGGCCGCCCACCTCGAGGCCGGTCGCGACGTCGTCGTGCTGGCCGAGGGCGACCCGTTCTTCTACGGCTCGTACATGCACATGCACAAGCGGCTCGCGCACCGGTTCCCGACCGAGGTGGTGCCCGGCGTGACCAGCGTCAGCGGCGCGGCCGCCGCCGTCGGGCGGCCGCTGGTCGAGCGGGACGAGGTGCTCACCGTCCTCCCCGGCACGCTGCCCGCCGACGAGTTGGCCGAGTGGCTGTCGACCACCGACTCGGCCGCGGTGATGAAGCTCGGCCGCACGTTCCCGCAGGTCCGCGAGGCCTTCGACCAGGCCGGCGTCCTCGACCGCGCCCTGTACGTCGAGCGGGCCACGACCGACGGGCAGCGCACCCTGCCGCTGGCCGACGTCGACCCGGCGAGCGTGCCGTACTTCTCCCTCGCCCTGCTGCCGAGCCCGCTCACCGGCGAGCTGCCCGTCGAGGAGCGGACCGCCCACGAGGACGCGACCGCCGGCGAGGTCGTCGTGGTCGGACTGGGCCCGGGTGCCCGCTACTGGACCACCGCCGAGGCCGCCGACGCGCTCGCCGGTGCCGACGTCCTCATCGGTTACGGCCCCTACCTGGACCGGGTGGCGGTCAACCCGCGCCAGGAGCGGTACCCGAGCGACAACCGGGTGGAGGCCGAACGGGCCGCGCACGCCCTCGAGCTGGCCCGCTCCGGGCGACGCGTCGCGGTCGTCTCCAGCGGCGACCCGGGCGTCTTCGCGATGGCCGCGGCGGTGCTCGAGGTGGCCGGCGCCCCGGAGTTCGCGGACGTCCCGGTGCGGATCGTGCCCGGGTTGACCGCGGCGCAGGCGGTGGCGTCCAGGGCCGGCGCCCCGCTGGGCCACGACTTCTGCGTGATGTCGCTGTCCGACGTCCTCAAGCCGTGGGACGTCGTCGTCGACCGGCTGCGGCACGCGGCGGCCGCCGACCTCGTGATCGCCCTCTACAACCCGCGGTCGAAGCACCGCCCGCACCAGCTCGGCGAGGCGCAGCAGGTGCTGCTCGAGAGCCGCTCACCCGACACCGTCGTGGTCGTCGGCCGGGACGTCGGCGGCCCCGAGGAGCACCTGACCGTGACGACGCTCGGCGAGCTCGACCCGGGGACCGTCGACATGCGGTGCCTGCTGATCATCGGGTCCTCGCAGACCCGGGTGGGTCCGTCCGGCCAGGTCTGGACGTCGCGGAGCTACCCCCGGGACGTCGCCGACTGACACCCTGACCCGGTGGTACGACGAGCGCTGCGCATCCGGCCGGCCGCGGTCCTGCTGATCGGGCTGGCGGGCTGCGGGAACGGCCCGCCGCAGGTGTGCAGCCTGGTCATGCTCGAGTCGTCCGTGACCGCCGACCTGAGCGGTCTCGACGTCGACCTGCGGTCCGTGGACGCCGTGCTCTGCGTCGAAGACGACTGCGCTGCTCCCGATGCCTGGTCCAGAGATCGGCCGGCCGGGGGCGCCGTCCGCCGGGACGACCCCGACGTCCCGCGCGGGGACGAGGTGGAGGTGCGGGTCGTCCTCACCGATCCCAGCACGGGAGCCGAGGTCTACCGCGGCAGCGGGACGGTGCCGGTCGAGGTGGTCGAGCCCAACGGCCCCGGCTGCGGCGAGACGCGCCTCCTGCCTGCCGTCACCGCCGAGCCCGACGGCACGCTGCGCGCCTGACCTACCGGTCGCGCACCCACGTGAGGGCCTCGTCGACGGTCGCGACGGTCGGCACACCGGGCGGCAGGGGCGGCCGGCGGACCAGCACCACCGGCAGGCCGAGCTCGCGGGCGGCGGCCAGCTTGGCCGCCGTCATGGACCCGCCGCTGTCCTTGGTGACGACGACCTCGACGGCGTGATCGCGCATCAGGGCCAGCTCGTCGTCGAGGCTGAACGGGCCGCGCTCGAGCACGACGGTGGTGCGTGCCGGCAGGGGCGGGTCCGGCGCGTCCACCGACCGCACGAGGCAGTGCGCCGCCAGCCCGGCGAAGGCAGTCAGTCCCTGCCGGCCGGTGGTGAGGAAGACGCAGTCGTTCCCGGCGACGGCAGCGGCGGCGCCCTCCAGCGAGTCGACCCACCGCCAGTCGTCGCCCGGCTGCGCGGTCCAGCCCGGTCGTTGCAGTCGCAGCAGCGAGACGCCCGTGGCCCCGGCCGCCGCGGCGGCGGACGCGGTCATCGTGGCGGCGAACGGATGGGTCGCGTCGACCACCGCGCGCACGCCGTGCTCCGCCAGCCAGGCCGCGAGACCGTCGGCCCCGCCGAAGCCGCCGACCCGCACCTCGCCCGCGGGGAGCACCGGATCGGCCACCCGCCCGGCCAGCGAGCTCACCACGTCGACGCCGTCGGCGACCAGCGTCGTCGCCAGCCGCCGCGCCTCCCCCGTGCCCCCGAGCACGAGCACCCGGCCGGTCCCGCTCACCGCCGGTGCATCCTGGGCACGTGACGACGGCGGGCAGGGAGGGCGGCAGCGGGCTGCGCCACGGCTGGACGACCGGCGCCTGCGCGACCGCCGCGACCACCGCCGCCTACACCGCGCTGCTCACCGGCGAGTTCCCCGACCCGGTGACCATCGATCTGCCGAAGGACAACCATCCGTCCTTCGCGCTGGCCAGGGAGCTGCGCGCCGACGGAGCCGCCAGCGCCGGCATCGTGAAGGACGCCGGCGACGACCCGGACGTCACGCACGGCGCGCTGGTGTCGGCGCGGGTGACCCCCGGCGAGCCCGGGTCCGGCGTCGTCTTCCGCGCCGGGGAGGGCGTCGGCACGGTGACCAAGCCCGGGCTGCCCCTGGCTGTCGGCGAGCCGGCGATCAACCCGATGCCGCGGCAGTTCATCCGCGAGCACGTCGCCGCCGTGGCCGCGCGTCACGGGGGCAGCGGCGACGTCGTCGTCGAGATCTCGGTGGAACACGGCGAGGAGCTGGCGCGGAAGACCTGGAACCCCCGGCTCGGCATCCTCGGCGGGCTCTCGATCCTCGGGACCACCGGCGTCGTCGTCCCCTATTCGTGCTCCGCGTGGATCGACTCGATCCGCCGCGGCATCGACGTGGCCCGGGCCGCGGGGCACCAGCACGTGGCCGGGTGCACCGGGTCGACCAGCGAGCGGGTGGCCGCCGAGCTGCACGGCCTGCCCGAGGACGCGCTGCTGGACATGGGCGACTTCGCCGGCGCGGTGCTGAAGTACCTGCGCCGCCACCCGGTGCCGCGGCTGACCGTCGCCGGGGGCATCGGCAAGCTGGCCAAGCTGGCCGACGGCCACCTCGACCTGCACTCCGGCCGCTCGCAGGTGTCCACCGAGTCGCTGGCGGCCCGGGTGCGCGAGGCCGGTGGCCCGCCGGCGCTGGTCGAGGGCGTGCGCGGGGCCAACACCGCGCTCGACGCGCTGCAGCAGTGCTCGGCCGCCGGCGTCCCGCTCGGCGACCTGGTCGCGGCCGGCGCCCGTGACACCGCGCTCGGTGTCCTGCGGGGCGCGGAGGTAGAGGTGGACGTCGTCGTCATCGACCGGGCCGGGACCATCGTCGGAAGGTCGTAGTTCGGCCCCCTCCCGGGTACCGCCCCGAGCGTGCGAGGGGTGGGGAGGAGGGGGTCCTTCTGCTAGCCGCGGCATCGCGTGGTCGAGTACAGGTGGCTGTCGGGGAACTCTCCCGCGGTCAGCACCGCACCGACGATCACCACCGCCGTCCGCTTCACCCCGGCCGTCTCGACCTGCGCCGCGATGTCCGCCAGCGTCCCCCGCAGGATCAGCTCGTCGTCCCGGCTGGCCCGGGCGACGACCGCCACCGGGCAGTCCGCGCCGTAGTGCGGAACCAGCTCGGGCACCAGCTCCGCGATCCGCTGCACCGCCAGGTGCAGCACCAGGGTCGCCCGCGAGGCGCCGAGCGTGGCGAGGTCCTCCCCCTCCGGCATGGGGGTGGAGCGGGCCGAGGTGCGGGTCAGGATCACCGTCTGCCCGACACCGGGCACGGTCAGCTCGCGCTTGAGCGAGGCGGCGGCCGCGGCGAAGGCGGGCACACCGGGGACGACGTCGTAGGGCACCCCTGCTGCGTCCAGCCGCCGCATCTGCTCGGCCATCGCGCTGTAGACCGACGGGTCGCCGGAGTGCAGCCGCGCGACGTCGCGCCCGGCCTCGTGCGCGGCGACCAGCTCAGCAGTGATCTCGTCCAGGTCGAGGTCGGCGGTGTCGACCAGCCGGGCGCCGGGCGGTGCGGTGTCCAGCAGCTCGCGCGGCACCAAGGCGCCCGCGTAGAGGCACACGGGCGCGGCCGCGATGATCCGCGCCGCGCGCAGGGTGATCAGGTCGGCGGCGCCGGGGCCCGCTCCGATGAAGTGCACCGTCATGGCTTGGCTCCCGACCAGATCGTCACGGGCATGGCCGGCTTCCAGCCGCTGTACCCACCGACCGGAACGGCGTGCGCGACGCCGACGCGCACCAGCTCGCCTCCGGAGCGGGCGTACCGGTCGGCGAGCACCGCCTCGCTCTCCAGCGTCACCGCGTTGACCACGATGCGACCGCCGACGGGCAGGGCGTCCCAGCACGCGTCGAGCAGGCCGGGCGTGGTCGCCCCGCCCCCGACGAAGACGGCATCGGGAGTCGGCAGCCCGGCCAGCGCCTCGGGGGCCCGGCCCTCCACCACCTGCAGGTCCGGGACGCCCAGCCGGCCCGCGTTGCGGAGGATCCGCTCGGCCCGGTCCGGGGCGCTCTCGACGGCGACCGCGCGGCACGTCGGGTGGGTGCGCATCCACTCGATGCCGATCGACCCGGAACCCGCGCCCACGTCCCACAGCAGCTGGCCCGGCAGCGGACCCAGGCGGGCGAGGGTGACCGCCCGGACGTCGCGCTTGGTGAGCTGGCCGTCGTGCTCGTACGCGTCGTCCGGCAACCCAGGCGTGGTCGGCAGGGGCACGGTGCCCGGGTCGGCGACCGCCTCGACGGCGGTGACGACGAGCGGGTCGGTCTCCGCGTGCGGCCACTCCGCGGCGGTGCCGCTGAACCGCCGCTCTCCGGGGCCACCGAGCTGGGCCAGCGCGGTGAGCCGGCTGGCGCCGTAGCCCCACGCGGTGAGGCGGTCGGCGACGGCAGCCGGGGAGTCCGTGCCGGAGCCGAGCACCAGCAGCCGCCGGCCCGGCGTGACGTGCGGCGCCAGCAGCTCGACCGGCCGGCCGACGACGGGGACGACGGCGGTCTCCTCCACCGACCAGCCCATGCGGGCGCAGGCCAGGGTGACCGACGAGGGGTGCGGGACGACGTCGACGGCCTGCGGTCCGAGCACGCGCACCAGCGAGGTGCCGATGCCGGAGAACATCGGGTCACCGCTGGCCAGGACGACCACGCGCCGGCCGGCGTGGGCCTCGCGGAGACCGGTCAGCGCCGGCGCCAGGGGCCGGGGCCACGGCACGCGTTCCGCGGTCACCGACGGCGGCACCAGCGCGAGTTGCCGCTCGCTGCCGCGCAGCACGTCGGCGGCCTCGATCGAGCGGCGTGCCGACGGGGACAGCCCGTCCCAGCCGTCGGCGCCGATGCCGACGACCACGACGGGGTCGCCGGCGGAGGCGTCGGAGTCAGGCACGGGCGCCGATCCTAGGGACGCACCGCCCCCGCGTGACGGGTCCGGGGTGGCCGTGGTCTGATGACGCCGCCACACGCGACGGCAGTGGAGGAAGCCCGGTGAGATTCCGGCGCGGTCCCGCCACTGTGAGCCGGCCCCCGGGTCGGTGAGTCAGGAACTCCCGCCGTCGCGCTCCTGCCACCTCCGGGCGTGGACACCCGGGGAGAGGACGCGTGTTCCGTGCGCCGTACCCGCGCATGACCTATCCCTTCAGCGCCGTCGTCGGCATGGACGACATGCGGCTGGCCCTGCTGCTGAACGCCGTCTCCCCCGCCGTCGGCGGCGTGCTCGTGCGCGGCGAGAAGGGCACGGCGAAGTCGACGACGGTCCGCGCCCTGGCCGCCGTGCTGCCGCCGGTCACCGTCGTCCCGGGCTGCCGCTTCGCCTGCGACCCCGCCGCTCCTGACCCGGCGTGCCCCGACGGCCCCCACCAGCCCACCGAGGGCGGCCCGGTCCGCCCGGCGCGGCTGGTCGAGCTGCCCGTGGGCGCCTCCGAGGACCGCGTGGTCGGTTCGCTGGACCTCGAGCGCGCCCTCACCGAGGGCGTGAAGGCGTTCGAGCCCGGCCTGCTGGCCGCCGCGCACCGGGGCGTGCTCTACGTCGACGAGGTCAACCTGCTGCACGACCACCTGGTCGACCTGCTGCTGGACGCCGCGGCGATGGGCACCGCCTACGTCGAGCGCGAGGGCGTCTCCGTCCGGCACGCCGCCCGCTTCCTGCTGGTCGGGACCATGAACCCCGAGGAGGGCGAGCTGCGCCCGCAGCTGCTCGACCGCTTCGGCCTCACCGTCGAGGTGGCCGCACCGCGCGACCCGGCCGAGCGCGCCGAGGTCGTGCGCCGGCGCTTCGCCTCCGACGCCGACCCGGCCGGGTTCGCCGACGCGTGGTCGGCCGAGGAGACGGGGCTGGCCGCCCGCATCGCCGACGCCCGTGCCCGCCTGCCGCGCGTCGTCCTCTCCGACGCCGCGCTGCAGCAGGTCACCGCGGTGTGCGCCGCCTTCGACGTGGACGGCCTGCGCGCCGACCTGGTCACCGCGCGCGCCGCGATCGCGCACGCCGCCTGGTGCGGCCGCGACGAGGTGACCGAGGACGACGTCCGGGTGGCCGCCCGCCTCGCCCTCCCCCACCGCCGCCGTCGCAACCCCTTCGACGCCCCGGGGCTGGACGACCAGACCCTGGAGCAGGCGCTGTCCGACAGCCGCCCCGAGAACGGCCCCGAGGACGACGGACCCGACGGCGGCGGCGACGACACCGGCACCGACGGCGGGGGCATGGGAAGCGATACACCTGTTCCGGAGGCAGAAACGGGTGCATCGCCTCCCATGCCTGGAGAAGGCGGGGACGACGCGACGACGGCGCCGCGCGGCGAGGGCGGCGGCTCCGCCGAGGCCTCCCCCGCACCGGAGCGGGCCGCGGTCGCCGCGTCCGAGCCGTTCCGCGCGCGGCGGCTGGAGGTGCCCGGCATCGGCGCGGGCGCATCCGGCCGGCGGTCGAAGGCGCGCTCCGAGCGGGGCCGGGTCGTCGGCTCCACCCGCCCGAGCGGCAGCGTCACCAGGCTGCACCTCGTCGACACCGTGCTGGCTGCCGCCCCGCACCAGCGGGCGCGCGGGCGCACCGGCCCGGGGCTGCGGATCGCCCGCGAGGACCTGCGCCAGGCCGTGCTCGAGGGCCGCGAGGGCAACCTCGTCCTGTTCGTGGTCGACGCCAGCGGCTCGATGGGCTCGCGTGCCCGGATGGGCGCGGTCAAGGGGGCGGTCCTGTCCCTGCTGCTGGACGCCTACCAGCGCCGGGACAAGGTCGGCCTGGTCACCTTCCGCGGTGCCTCGGCCGAGGTCGCGCTGCCACCCACCTGGTCGGTGGAGGCGGCGGCCACCCGGCTGTCCGACCTGCCCACCGGCGGGCGCACACCCCTGGCCGCGGGGCTGCTCGCGGCGCACGACGTCCTCCGGGTCGAGCGGATCCGCGATCCGCAGCGCCGTCCGCTGCTCGTCGTCGTCACCGACGGCCGGGCCACGGGCGCCCGGGGCAGCAACTCGCTGGCCGACGCCCAGGCGGCGGCGATGCTGCTGGCCGCCGCCGGCACCGCCGCCGTCGTCGTCGACTGCGAGTCCGGACCCGTCCGGCTCGGCCTGGCCGGCGCCCTCGGGACGGCGCTGGGTGCGCAGACGCTGCGGCCGGAGGAGCTGGGCGCCGACGCCCTCGCCGCCACCGTCCGCAGCGCCAGGGCGGCCTAGGTGAGCGAGCGTGCCAGCTCACCCGTGAACGGAGCGTGCCGGGGCCCTCGGCCGACGAGCGCCGGCGAGGAGGACTAGTGCCGCAGGGACAGGTGCCGGTCGTCCCGCAGGACGGGCTGAGCACGCGGCAGCGGCGCAACCGGCCGCTGCTCGTGGTGCACACCGGCGAGATGAAAGGCAAGTCCACCGCCGCGTTCGGCATGGCCATGCGCGCGTGGAACCAGGGCTGGTCGATCGCGGTGTACCAGTTCGTCAAGAGCGCCAAGTGGAAGGTCGGCGAGGAGAACGCGCTGGGGGCGCTGGGCCGGGTGCACGAGCAGACCGGCGAGGGCGGCCCGGTCGTCTGGCACAAGATGGGCAGCGGCTGGAGCTGGTCGCGCCGCGCCGGCACCGAGACCGACCACGCCGCCGACGCCGCCGAGGGCTGGGCACAGATCAAGCGCGACCTCGCCGCGGAGGCGCACCGCTTCTACGTCCTCGACGAGTTCACCTACCCGATGAAATGGGGCTGGGTCGATGCCGACGACGTCGTGGAGACGCTGACGAACCGCCCCGGCGCCCAGCACGTGGTCATCACCGGCCGGGACGCGCACCCCGCACTCCTCGACGCCGCCGACCTGGTGGTGCAGATGACCAAGGTCAAGCACCCCATGGACGCCGGCCAGAAGGGCCAGCGGGGGATCGAGTGGTGACCGTTCCGACGGCACCCTCCCCGGGCGAGTGCGCAGTTGCGGTCGCCCGCCCCGGCGTGTCCGTGCGTGTCGACGACCACAACTGCGCACTCGGCGCGGGGGCCGGGCGATGAGCACCCGCATCCCGCGGGTTGTGATCGCCGCGCCGTCGTCGAACGCGGGCAAGACGTCGGTGGCCACCGGGCTGATCGCCGCGCTGACCGCCCGCGGGCTCACCGTCTCGCCGCACAAGGTCGGCCCCGACTACATCGACCCCGGCTACCACGGCCTCGCCGCCGGCCGCCCCGGCCGCAACCTGGACCCGTGGATGGTCGGCGAGGAGCGGATCGCCCCGCTCCTCCTGCGCGGCGCGCTGCACCCGCGGCCGGCCGACGTCGCCGTCGTCGAGGGCGTCATGGGCCTGTTCGACGGCGCCAGCCACCCCTCGGTCGAGCCGGGCTTCGCCTCCACCGCGCACGTCGCCCGGCTGCTGCAGGCCCCGGTCGTCCTCGTGGTGGACGGCTCCTCGCAGGCACGGTCGGTGGCGGCGCTCGTGCACGGGTTCGCGACGTTCGACCCCGCGGTCCGGCTCGGCGGCGTCGTCCTCAACCGGGTGGGCAGCGACCGGCACGAGGCGATCCTCCGCGAGGCGCTGGCCACCGCCGGGGTGCCCGTGCTCGGGGCGGTCCGCCGGATGGAGCAGCTGCACACCCCCTCCCGCCACCTCGGGCTGATCCCGGCGGCGGAGCGGTCCGGGGAGGCGCTGGCGACCGTCCGCGGCCTCGGCGAGGTCGTGGGCGCCGCCGTCGACCTGGACGCCGTGCTCGCCCTCGCGCGGTCGGCTCCCCCGCTGGACGCCGCACCCTGGGACCCCGCCGCCGAGGTCGCCCCCGCGCCGGGCCGCCCCCGGATCGCCGTCGCGGGCGGCGCCGCGTTCACCTTCGGCTACGCGGAGACGACCGAGCTGCTCGAGGCGGCCGGCGCCGAGGTGGTCGTCGTCGACCCGCTGCACGACGAGCACCTGCCTCCGGGCACCGCGGGGCTGGTCATCGGCGGTGGCTTCCCCGAGGTGCACGCCGCCGGGCTGTCGGCCAACGCGTCGCTGCGCGCCGACGTCGCGGCGCTCGCGGCGCGCGGCGCACCGGTCGCGGCCGAGTGCGCCGGCCTGCTGTACCTCGCCCGCGAGCTGGAGGGCCTGCCGATGTGCGGCGTCCTCGACGTGGCGACGGCGATGTCGCCCCGGTTGACCCTGGGCTACCGGGCCGCGGTCGCCGTCGCCGACTCGGTGCTCGCGCCGGCCGGCACCCGGGTGCGCGGCCACGAGTTCCACCGCACGCACGCCGATCCACCGGCCGGTCCCGCCGGCGCGTGGCGGTGGTCGGCTGCCGGGCCCGAGGGCTTCGTCGCAGGCAGCGTGCACGCCTCCTACCTGCACCTGCACTGGGCCGGCAGCCCGCAGCTGGCCGCCCGCTTCGTCGCCTCCTGCGCCACCCCGGGACTTCCGGTACCGGAAGTCCCCGACGAGCTGAGGACTTCCGGTACCGGAAGTCCCGATCACACATCGGAGAACGTCCGTGCACATCGCTGAGGGTTTTCTCCCCGCCGGGCACGCGGCCGGGTGGACCATCGCCGCCGCCCCCTTCGTGGTGCACGGCGCGCGCGCGGTGGTGAAGGAGGTGCGGGAGAACCCGGAGTCCACGCTGCTGCTGGGCGCGGCCGGGGCGTTCACCTTCGTGATGAGCGCGATCAAGCTGCCGAGCGTCACCGGCAGCTCCAGCCACCCGACCGGCACCGGGCCCGGCGCGATCCTGTTCCGGCCACCGGTGATGGCGCTGCTCGGCACGGTGGTGCTGCTCTTCCAGGCGCTGCTGCTGGCGCACGGCGGGCTGACCACGCTGGGGGCCAACGCGTTCGCGTTCGCCGTCGTCGGGCCGTGGGCCGGGTACGGGGCCTACCGGCTGACCCGGGCGTCCGGCGCCGGGTTGCTGCCCGCCGTCTTCCTCGGCGTCGCGCTGGCGGACCTGGCCACCTACCTCACGACATCCCTGCAGCTGGCGCTGGCCTTCCCCGATGCGGAGAGCGGGCTCACCGGCGCGCTGCTGAAGTTCCTCGGCGTCTTCGCGCTGACGCAGATCCCGCTGGCCATCGGCGAGGGGCTGCTCGGCGTCCTGCTGTTCCGCGTGCTGACCCGCAACGCCCGCCCGGAGCTGGAGCGCCTCGGCGTCCTCGCGCCGGCCGCCCCCACCGCCGCCCCTGCCGGGAGCCCCTCGTGAAGCGGTCCGCGCTCGTCACCCTCCTGATCGTCGCCGTGGTCGTCGCGCTGTTCGCCGTCCCGCTGATCGTGAACCCCGGTGCGGAGTACGGCGGCGCCGACGGCCAGGTCACCGAGGAGCTCGAGGCCGACGGCTACGAGCCCTGGTTCGACCCGTTCTTCAGCCCGGCCGGCGAGACCGAGTCGGGGCTGTTCGCCCTCCAGGCCGCACTCGGCGCCGGCGTGCTCGGCTACGTGCTGGGCCGGCTGCGCGGCCGGCGGACGGCGACGGCGACGGCGACGGCGACGGCGACGGCGATGACCGAGACGACCGCCACGACCGGCCCTGCGACGACCGGCCCTGCGACGAGCGGCCCTGCGACGACCGTCCAGGCGGAGGCCGGCCCGCGGTGACCGGTCTGGCCGTCGACGACGCGGCGTGGAGCAGCGCCTGGCGCGGGCGCTCGCCCGGGGACAAGATGCTGCTCTGCGCCGGCCTCGTCGTCAGCGCGCTCGTGCTGCCCGCCTGGCCGGGCAGCGTGCTCGTCGGGCTGACCGCCGTCGCGCTGGCGCTCGGCCCGGCCAGGGTCCCGGCGCGCACCTTCTTCCGCGTCATCCGCTGGCCGCTGGCCTTCATCGCGGTGGGCGCGGTCACCGCCGTCGTCACGGTGGACGGCGGCGGCCTCGGCTGGGCTCCGGACGCGGCGACCCGCGCGGGTTCCCTGGTCGGCCACGCGCTGGCCGGCAGCGCCGCCGTGCTGCTGCTCGCCACCACGACGCCGATGTCGGACCTGCTGCCCGCGCTGCGACGGGCCCGGGTCCCCGCCGCCGTCGTCGAGGTCGCCTCGGTCACCTACCGGATGCTGTTCGTGCTGCTCGACAGCCTCGGCACCATCCGCGAAGCGCAGGCCGCGCGGATGGGCCACTCGTCGCTGCGCCGCTCCTACCGCTCCTCGGGCCTGCTGGCCGCCGCCGTCCTCACCCGCTCCTGGGACCGCGCCCGCCGGATGCAGGAGGGGCTCGAGGGCCGCGGCATGGAGATGGGCCTGCGGGTGCTGCCCGACGTGCTGCCCTCCTCCCGCCTCTTCCTCACCTGCTCCGCCGCCGGGCTGGCCGCCATCGGAACGACGTCGGCGGTGCTGGCGTGAGCCACCGGACCCTGGCCGCCACCGGCATCGTGGCCGGGTACGAGCGCGGCCGGGCCGTGCTGGACGGTGCGTCGCTGAGCGTGCCGGCCGGCCGTCGGCTGGCGGTGCTGGGCGCCAACGGCTCGGGCAAGACCACGCTGCTGCGCTGCCTCTCGGGCGCGCTGGTGCCCTCGGCCGGCGAGGTGCGCGTCGACGGGGTGCGGCTCACCCACGGCCGCCGGGCGCTGCGGGCGCACCGGCAGGAGGTCCAGCTGGTGCTGCAGGACCCCGACGACCAGCTGTTCAGCGCGTCGGTGTCCCAGGACGTCTCCTTCGGGCCGCTCAACCTCGGCCTGCCCGAGGACGAGGTGCGCGCCCGGGTGGCCGAGGCACTGGAGCTGCTCGCCGTCGCCGGTCTGGCCGCGCGGCCCACCCACCAGCTGTCCTACGGGGAGCGCAAGCGGGTGGCGATCGCCGGAGCCGTGGCCATGCGCCCCTGCGTGCTGCTGCTCGACGAGCCGACGGCCGGCCTCGACCCGTCCGCCGTCGCCGAGACCCTGGCCGCGCTGGGCCGCCTCCAGGAGCACGACGCCACGGTCGTCATGAGCACCCACGACGTCGACCTGGCCCTGCGCTGGGCCGACGAGGTGGCGGTCGTGGTCGACCGCCGGGTGGTGCAGGGCGCACCCGAGGAACTGCTGGGCGACGACGACCTGCTCGCCCGGGCCCGGCTGGACCGGCCGTGGGCGCTGACCGTCGGCGCGCGGCTCCGCTCGCTCGGTCTGCTCCCCGGGGGTCCGCTCCCCCGCGATGCCGCCGGGCTGCTCGCCGTGCTCCCCGACCGCCCCGGCGTGCCGACGTGATCACGGTCGGGATCGGTGCGAGGTCCGGGGTGCGCGCCGAGGAGGTGCTCGCCGCGGTCGACGCGGTGCTGCCCCGGGGAGCGGGCGCCGTGCGCATGGCCACCCTCGACGCGCGGGCGCAGGAGCCGGGCCTGCGGGAGGCGGCCACCGCACGCGGCTGGTCGCTGGTCGGCTCCCCCGCGGCCGTGCTCGCCACGGTCCCCGTGCCGACGCCGTCGGCCCGGGTGGCCGACGCCGTCGGGACCGGGTCGGTGGCCGAGGCCGCGGCCCTGCTGCACGGCGGCACGCTCACCGTGCCGAAGACGGTCCACGGCCGCGTCACCGTGGCCGTGGCGGTGGCCGGGGCCGGGGCCGGGACCACGGCCGGGGCCGGGACCACGACCGGGGCCGGGACCACGGCCGGGACCGAGGCGGGGCACGCATGACCGACCTCTCCCACCACGGCGACGCGGAGCTGGCCCCCGGCCTGGTCGACCTGGCCGTCAACGTGCGCGCCGGCGCGCCGCCGGCGTGGCTGCGCGACGTCCTGCACGCCTCGCTCGACGCCGCCGCGTCCTACCCCGACCCCGCTCCCGCCCGGGCCGCCGTCGCCGCCGCGCACGGCCGTCCCGAGGACGAGGTGCTGCTCGCCGCCGGCGCGGCCGAGGTGTTCGTCCTGGTCGCCCGGGCGCTGCGACCCCGCCTCGCCGCTGTCGTCCACCCCTCGTTCACCGAGCCGGAGGCCGCGCTGCGGGCGGCCGGGCACCCGGTCACCCGGGTGGTCCTGGCTGCCGACGACGGCTGGCGGCTCGAGCCCGCGGCCGTGCCCGAGGACGCCGACCTCGTCGTGCTCGGCAACCCGACCAACCCGACCTCGGTGCTGCACCCGGCCGACGCCGTCGCCGCCCTGGCCCGGCCGGGGCGGGTGCTGGTGGTCGACGAGGCGTTCGCCGACACCGTCCCCGGCGAACCCGCCTCGCTGGCCGCCCGGCGGGACCTGCCCGGGGTGCTCGTGGTGCGCAGCCTGACCAAGACCTGGGGCCTGGCCGGGCTGCGGGTCGGGTACGCGCTGGGCCCGGCCGACCTGGTCGCACGCCTGGCCGGGCAGCAGCCGCACTGGCCGGTCTCCACCCCCGCGCTCGCCGCCCTGGCCGCCTGCAGCACGCCGGCCGCCCGCGCCGAGGCCGAAGCGGCCGCGCACGACCTGGAGACCTGGCGGGCCACGCTGCTGGCCGCCCTGCCGCCGTCGGTCGTGGTCGAGGGCAGTCCCCGTTCCTCCTTCGTGCTGCTGCGCGTCCCCGACGGGCTCCGGGTGCGCGAGGAGCTCCGGCGGCGCGGCTGGGCGGTACGCCGCGGGGACACCTTCCCCGGGCTGACCGCCGACCACCTGCGGATCGCGGTGCGCCGGCCGGAGGTCTCGTTCCCCTTCGCCGCCGACCTCGCCGACGTCGTCCGCACCACGCCGAACACCCTGGAGGTGCCGTGAGCAGCGCGCCGCTCCCCCGCCCGTCCGCACCGGTGCACCCGGTCGACCTGCACCTGGACGGCCGGCGGGTGGTCGTCGTCGGGGGCGGCTCGACCGCGTACCGGGCGACGGTCGGCTTGCTGGAGGCCGGCGCGGAGGTGACCGTCGTCAGCCCCGCCGTCGTCCCCGCGCTGGAGTCGCTGGCCGGCTCCGGCGCCCTGAGGTGGTGGCCCCGGCCCTACGCGCCCGGTGACCTGGGCGCCGCCTGGTACGCCGTCACCGCGACCGGGGACCCGGCGGTCGACGGGTCCGTCGCCGCCGAGGCCGAGCGCGCCCGGATCTTCTGCACCCGCCCCGGCGCCCCGGACGCGTCGTCCGCGTCCCCCCTGCCGGCGGACGTCGAGGAGGGGACGCCGGCCGACGGGGCCGGGCGGGTCGTGCTCGTGGGCGGCGGTCCGGGCGACCCGGGGCTGATCACCGTCCGGGGCCGGCAGGCACTGTCCTGGGCCGACGTCGTCGTCGTCGACAACCTGGGCCCCCGCTCGCTGCTGGCCGGGCTCCGGCCCGACGTCGAGATCGTGGACGCCTCGAAACTGCCCCGCGGCCGCGCCATGCCCCAGGAGGACATCAACGCGGTCCTGGTCTCCCGCGCGCTGGCCGGCAAGCGGGTCGTGCGGCTCAAGGGCGGGGACCCGTTCGTCTTCGGCCGTGGCATGGAGGAGGTGCTCGCGTGCGCGGCCGCCGGCGTCCCGGTCGACGTGGTGCCGGGCGTGACCAGCGCCGTCGGCGTCCCGGGCATCGCCGGCATCCCGGTGACCCACCGCGGGCTCACGCACGAGTTCGTCGTCGTCTCCGGGCACCTGCCGCCCGGACATCCGCAGTCGCTGGTCGACTGGTCCGCGATCGGGCGCCTGCGCGGCACGGTCGTCGTGCTCATGGGCGTGGAGACCGCGCCGCACATCGCCGCGGCACTGATCGTCTCCGGCCGCGCCCCGGACACCCCGGTCGCCGTGGTGGTCGAGGGCACGACCGGCCGCGAGCGCACCCTCCGGACGACGCTGGCCGACCTCGGGACCACGATCGTCGAGCAGTCCGTGCGCCCGCCCGCGGTGTGGGTCGTCGGCGACGTCGTCGAACTGGCTACCCGCGCCGGCTCAGCCTCGCCGGCGCGGGTGGCTCACTCGGTGACCTCGACCAGGTCCATGACGAAGACCAGGGTGGAGTCGCCGGGGATCACCGGCGGACTGCCCTCCGGCCCGTAGCCGAGGTCGCTGGGGATGGTGATCACCCGGCGGCCACCGACCTGCATGCCCTCGATGCCCTGCTCGAAGCCCGGGATGACCGCGCCCGCGCCGAGCGGCACCTCGATCGTCTCGTCCGGGCCGCGGCTCCAGGAGGAGTCGAACTCCTCGCCCGTCTCGTAGAAGGCGCCCACGTACTTGACCTGCGCGGTCGAGCCCTCGACCGCCTCGGCGCCGTCACCCTCCACCACGTCGCCGATCACGAGCTCGTCGGGCGCCGGCTCGTCCGACTCGGGCACCTCGGGCTTCTCGGACAGGTCGGTGGAGATCTCCGCGGCGAGGCCGGTGCCGGCTCCCTCGTCGTCCGAGTCGCCGCACGCGGTCAGGGAGACGGACAGGACGACGGCGAGCAGCGCTCCGGAGGCGGTACGGCGGAACATCGGTTCACTCCTGGCGAGCAGCGCTCGCGGTCGGGCTCGGACGCGAGCCGGTACGGATGCGGCAGGACGGGGCCGTCCGCCCATGCTCCCAGAGCGATCGCACCTCCGTCGGCGCCGTGCCAGGAACGTCCTCCCTCACCGCGGACGGTCAGGCGCAGTCCGGGCAGCGGACGTCGTCGACGTCCTCGCCCGCCAGGAAGTCCCCGATCCAGTCGACCAGCTCGACCCCGGCCACCTCGCTGCCGTACAGGACGTCGTCGCCGGCGGTGCTGACGTGCTGGTCGCCCGGGCCGATCCAGGAGTTGAGCTCGACGCCGTTGCCCTCGATGTACTCGTGGTTGCCGGTGATCAGGTCGATCAGCGGGGTGTTCCCGAACCCGATCATGTCGGTGAAGTCGCGCTGCACCTCGTCCTCGGCGGTGTCGATCGTCGCCAGCGCGATGCCGGGCACGTGCCGGCCCGCCTGCACGAACAGTCCGGGCAGCGACCACGCCGACTGCGGCTGCCCGGCGCTCTCGGGCCACTCCGGCAGGTTGCCGAAGATGCCCCAGAGGCCACCGATCGCGCCGGTGATCACCTCGTCGCCCGGGTAGGCGCTCGAGGCGTCCGCGATCACCTTGATGTCGGCGTCCGGCACCAGGTCGTGGGCGAGCCCGCCGTAGAGCGGGGCACCGGCGGCGCCGGCGCTGAAGCCCAGGACGACGACCTCCTCGGCGTCAGGGAACGACTCCGCCATGCCCTCGAGCGCGGTCGTGGCGTTCACCCGGCCCTTGTGCTCGACGACGACGCCGTCGCCGTAGTCCTGGGTGGTGTCGCCGAGGTGCAGGTCGCCGGTGCAGTAGGGCACGAACACGACGCTGTAGCCGAACAGCGGGTTCTCGGGGTCGGCGACGTCGACCAGTCCGCGGGTGGCCGACGTCGGCGTCCCGTCGCGGTAGACGTAGCCGGGCTCGTCGGCCAGGTCGGTGGCGAGGTTGGGCTTCGACGTCCCGTCGGCGGAGCCGCAGGTCTCCGCGCTGAAGCAGGCGCCGCCGCCCTCGAGGACGAACAGCACCCTGGCCGGGTCGCCCTCGTGCTGCCAGTAGTGGAACTCCGAGCCGTCGCTGCACCGGCACTCGTCGGGGGTCGCCACCTTCTCCCAGCTGACCACCTCGGCCTCCCGCGCCGGCCGGTCCGCGGACGGGCCCGCAGCCGCGGCGGTGGCCGACGGCTCGTCGGAGCACGCGGCGAGACCGGACAGGGCCAGGACTGCGGCGAGCGGGGGCACGAGGCGGCGGATCACGGCCGGGAGCGTAGTACGCGACACATCTCCCGTTCACCACCGACTTACCCGGCGGTAACCGGGAGTTGGCTGGTCAGACCGGCGTCGACGGCGGGCCCGGACGACGGGCGCGCGCGGCCCGGCTGCCCTCAGACGCCGTCCACGATGCGCTGCAGGTCCGCGGCCATCCGGCTCGCCTCGTGCGAGGCCCCGACGATCGCCTCCTGGGCCTGCGCGGTGGACGCGCTCTGCTCCTCGACGGCAGCGGCGATCGTCGTCTGCGCCTCGACGACGCCCTGGATGACGTCCTGCACGCCCGCCAGCGACGCACCGGCCGCCTCGACGTCGCCCCGTACGGCGTCGACGACGCGACGGATGCGCTCGGTCGCCTTCGCCGTCTCTCCGGCCAGGTCCTTGACCTCGCCGGCGACGACGGCGAAGCCCTTCCCGGTCTCCCCCGCACGGGCGGCCTCGATCGTGGCGTTGAGCGCGAGCAGGTTGGTCTGGTCGGCGATGGTGGAGATGCTCCCGGCGATCTGGTCGATCTCGGCCATCGTCGCCGCCAGCCGCGCCACGGTGCCCGCGCTCTCCCGGGATCCCTCGCTGGCCTGGTGCGCCGTGGTGGTGGCGCTGCTGGCCGCGGCGGCGATCTCCGCGATCGCCTCGCGCAGGCCGGCCATGACCGAGGTCGCCGTCCCCACGTTGCCGTCCAGCCGGCGGCCCGCCTCGAACAGCCCGGCGAGCTGCTGCTCGAGCAGCTCGGCCCGCTGCTGCCGCTGGGTGAGCTGGGCGGCGGCGTCCTCGGCGGCGCGGGCCCGCTCGCCGTCGAGCTCCGCCTGGGCGGCTGCCTGGGCGAGCGTCTGCTGCTCGGCCCGCTCCTGCTCGGCCCGGCGGCCGCGGTCGGCCTCCTCGGTGAACTTCCAGCCGTAGGCGAGGAAGGTGGCCTCGGCCAGCAGGAAGACGGCGTGCAGCAGGGCGAAGGCGAGCGGGTTGTGCTGCGCCTCGTGGGTGGAGAACACCGACTCCGGCATCCAGAGGCTCATGGCCGCGTGGTGGACGGCGACGAAGCCGACGGCGAGCAGGAACGGCGTCCACATCTGGTAGAGCGCCACCAGTGCCAGCAGCGCGTAGAACCAGATGTGCATGTCGGTGAGCCCGCCGCTGACGTGGACGAGCACGTCCGCGCCGATCATCAGGCCCAGGCTGACGACGGCCGCCCGGGCGACCTGCGGGCGCAGGGTGGCGCCGAGGACGAGCAGCACGACCATGACGGCGAGCTGACCCCAGAGCAGCCAGCCGCCGACCCCGCGCGCGAGCCCGATGGCGGCCAGCGCCGGCGGGTGGACCGCGAGGACCGCGGAGATGATCCGGTGCCGCCCGGCGAAGTGTCGTTCGTCCAGGCGTGCCCCCCGGGGGACGCCCGCCCAGAAGCCGGTGCGTCCGGAGGTCGTCGGCGCTGCGAGGGGGGTGGTCACAGGCGGACTATCGGCGGTCTGCGGTGCGGGTCACACCCGAACGGTGTAGTCGGTCCAAGATTTCCCCGGCGCCGGGTGCATCCGGGGACGGCCGTGCTCGCGAACACCTGCCGTGGACCCGAGACAGTGGATCGTGCAGCCCCTCGTGGATGCCGGACTGCCTCCCGACACCATCACCGATCTGCTGTTCCGCCTGAGCTTCGAGACCGTCACCCGGGACGGCGACGCCGACGGTGGCGCCCGTGCCGTCGTGGACGGCCAGCCGGCCGCGGTCCGGGCCGCGTGGGTCGAGACGCTCAGCCGGATGATCGCCGCCGGCGAGCTCACCTCCTAGGCGGAGGTCGACGCCGCCGTCCAGTCCAGGACGGTGCCGGCCACGGTCTCGAGCAGCGGCCGGTCGTGCGAGATGGCCAGCACGCCGATGCCCGCCGCCCGGCAGTGCTCCAGCAGCAGGGTCCAGATGCGGGCCTGGGTGACGGCGTCCAGGCTGGCGCTGATCTCGTCGGCGACGAGGTAGCGCGGGCGCACCAGGAGCGCGCGGGCCAGGTTCACCCGCTGCAGCTCCCCGCCGCTGATCTCGTGCGGATACCGGTCCAGCCAGCCAGGGTGGACGAGCCGCTCGTCCAGCCCGTCGAGCTCGGCTCCGGTGGCGGCCAGCGCCTGCCGCACCGTCCAGCGCGGGTCGATGGCGCGCTCGGGCTGCTGCAGCACCAGCTGCACGGGGTGCGGCGCCCGCCGCGACCGCGGACCCGCGCCGTCGACGGCGCCGTCGACCGTGACCCGGCCGCGGTCGGGCCGCAGGTGGCCGGCCAGCACCCGGCCGAGCGTGCTCTTGCCGCCGCCGCTCGGGCCGCAGAGCCCGACCACCGCACCCGGGGCGATCCCGAGGTCCACCCCGGCGAGCACCCACGGGCGGTCGCGCCCGTAGCGGAACCACACACCCGCGGCCTGCAGCATCAGACGCCCTCCGCCACGCGGAACCCGTTGCCGGGGAGCGCCTGCCACAGCGCCCGGGTGAAGGGGTGGTCGAGCGCCTCGCCGTCGCCGGTGAACGCGGCCGGGTCGGCCGTGTCGACCGTGCGCCCGTCGCGGCAGATGACGACGCGGTCGGCCACCTCCACCGCTGCCCGGAGCTCGTGCGTGATGAGGACGACCGCGCAGCCGTCGTCCGCCATCGTGCGCAGCTCCCCCACGGTCCTCCGGACGTCGGCCGGCGGCAGGCCGGTCGTCGGCTCGTCCGCGAGCAGCACGCGCGGGTCGCTCAGGGTCGCCATGGCGACCAGCACCCGCCGGGCCATGCCCCCGGACAGCTCGTGCGGGTAGCGGCCCAGGACCTCCGGCCCGAGCCCCCGGCGCGCGAGGGCGTCGGCGGCCGCACGCCGGGGATCGGCGGAGCCGGCCAGCTGCGCCGAGCGGCGCACCTGGCGGCCGACCGGGCTCAGCGGGTCGAGGAAGCTGGCCGCCTGCGGCAGGAGCGTCATCCCCCTGCCCGCGTGCCGACGGCGTCCGGCCGGGTCCAGCCGCTCGCCGTCCAGCAGCACGTCCCCCCGCTCGACGGCGTTCGGCGGCAGGAGGCCCAGCACGGCGGAGGCGAGCAGGCTCTTGCCCGCGCCGCTGGCACCGACCAGCGCGACGACCTCCCCCGCCGCGGCGGTGAGGTCCATGCCGGTCAGGGCGTGCACGGTCCGCCGCCGCAGGCCGCGTTCGTACTGGACGAAGTCGATCTCCAGCCCCCGGACCTCCAGCACGGGCCCGCTTCCCGGGCCTCCTCGCCGGCGCTCGTCACCCGCGTTCGCGGGCGCTGCGCTGCCGACCGGTCCGCTCGCGAGCTCGCTCACAGGTGGTGGCTCCGGGGGTCGAGCAGCGCGCGGGCGTTGCTGCCGATCGTGTCGACGAGCTTGACCACCACGAGCAGGCACAGCCCGGGCAGGACGGCGAGCCACCACGCGCCGGCGGTGAGATAGCGCATCGACTCGGCCAGCAGGATGCCGATCGAGGGCTCCCCGGGGTCGACCCCCAGGCCGAGGAAGGACAGCGCCGCCTCGTGCAGGATCGCGTGCGGGAACAGCAGCACGGTGCCCACGAGGAAGTGCCCGCCGAGGTGGCCGGTCAGGTGCCGGCGTGCGATCCAGCCCCGGCCGTGGCCCTGCTGCCGGGAGATGGCGACGTAGTCCGACGACATCACCTCGCGCGCCCGGCCGCGCAGCACCCGGGTCAGGGTCGGCCAGTGGGTCAGCGCGACGGCGGCGACCACCGCGCCGGTCCCCCCGCCCAGGGCGAACGCCAGCAGGATGAGCAGCACCAGGTGCGGCAGGGCCAGGAAGAGGTCGACCAGCCAGCCCACCGCGCGGTCGACGACGCCGCCGAACACCGCGGCGAGGCAGGCCAGGGTGAGCGCGATCGCGGCCGAGACCACCGCGGCGACGACCCCGATGACCAGGCTCAACCGCAGACCGGCCAGCGTGCGCGCCAGCATGTCGCGGCCCAGCCGGTCGGTGCCGAACCAGTGCGCCGCCGAGGGGCCCAGGTTCCGGTCGGTCAGGCTGGTCGTCTGCGCGGCGTCGGCGGCCAGCCCACCGGCGACCACCACACCGACGACGACGAGCACCGAGAGCCCGACGTAGGCCAGCGTGCGGCTGCGCCGGTCGGCGAACCGCCGGCCGGGCCGTTCCACGACGGCGGTCATCGCGCCCCCCGGCCGGCGGGCTCCGGCACGGCCGGCGACGGCGGCGGCGGATCCGGGTCGAGCAGCGGCTCCCACGGCTCCCCGCGGCCCCAGCGGGGGCGGCGGGCCCGGGCGAGGTCGCGGGACACGCGGGGGTCGATGCGGGCGTGCACGACGTCGCCGAGCTGGTTGCCCACGAAGACGAACACCGTCGTGAACAGGGCGATGCCCAGCAGCAGCGGCACGTCCTGCCCCAGCGCGGCCGTGGTCGTCGCCGCGCCCAGGCCCGGGTAGGAGAAGACCTGCTCGGCGAGCACGGCGCCGCCGAACAGCTCGCCGAACGAGGCGAACTGCAGCAGGACCGCGGGTGCTGCGGCGTTGCGCAGCACCCGGTGGACGACGACCCCACGGGTGGACTCCCCCTGCGCGCGGGCGAAGGCGACGTGGTCGCCGGCCATCGCCTCGATCACCGCGTGCCGGGTGTGCAGCACCACGGGCGCGACGCCGACCACCGAGAGCGTCAGCGCCGGCAGCAGCAGGTGGTGCAGCCGGTCGAGCAGGGTCACGTCCTCGGCCAGCACGCCGACGGGCACGGCGCAGCAGACCGGCGTCCAGCCCAGGGACACGGAGAAGACGTAGAGCAGCAGGAGGCCGACCCAGAACGTCGGCGCCGAGGCCAGCGTGTAGGCCCACCAGCAGACCGCGCGGTCGGCGAACCGGCCCTGCCGCACACCGGCGAGCACCCCGAGGGCGAAGCCGACGATCCCCGACAGCACCCACGCAGTCGCCATGAGGGCCAGGCTGGTCAGGAAGCGCTCGCCGATGACCTCGGTGACCGGGGCGTTGAACGACAGCGACCGGCCCAGGTCGCCCTGCGCGACGTTGCCCAGCCAGGTGACGAAGCGCTCCAGCGGCGGGTCGTCCAGCCCCCACCGCTCGGCGATCTGCGCCCGCTGCTCCGGGCCGATGGCGGCGATGTCCCCGCCGACGTAGGCGTCCACGGGGTCCACCGGCGAGTGCACCATCAGCGCGAAGGACGCCGTCGCCACGGCGGCCAGCAGCAGCACCAGCCGGACGAGCCGCCCGCCCAGGCCGCGGACCGCCCGGGTCAGCAGGTCCACTGCCACCCGGTGATCCCCGCGGTGACCGGCCAGCCGTGGCCGTGCGGCTCGATCCGCTCGGCGCCCAGGTCGAGGCACTCGTCGACGACGTAGGTGTGGTCGAGGTTGACCAGCCAGGCCCACGCCGCGTCGCCCGAGGGGCCGAAGCCGGTGCCCTCGCCGTCGTACTGGGCGGCCCGCCACTCCTCCTCCGCCACCGCGGGATCGGTGGCGGCCATGGCCGCCTCCAGGTGGGCGTCCACCTGGGGGTCGCCGTAGAAGCCGGGGTTCCAGTACTCCACGCCGGCCTGGGTGGAGGAGTACAGGTTGTACATCTCGGTCGGGTCGAGCTGGCCCCAGCCGAAGAGCACGGCGTCGGCGTGCAGGCGCTGGTCGATGACGTCCCAGCTCTCGCCCCGGGCGTCGATCTCGATGCCGATGGGGGCCACCATGTCGGCCACCGAGAGCGCCAGCCCCTGCCGCAGCGAGTCCGAGGCCGGGTAGAGCAGCGAGAACGCCGCGCGCACGCCGTCCTTCTCGCGGACGCCGTCGCCGTCGGAGTCGACCCAGCCGGCGTCCTCCAGCAGCTCCTCGGCGCCGTCGAGATCGGCGTCGTCGATCGCGGACTCCGGCTCGTACCAGGGCAGTCCGTCGACCGGCCCGATCGCGGGCGATCCGTAGCCCTCGAGGACGCCGTCGACGAGCGCCTGCCGGTCGATGGCGAGGTTGATCGCGCGCCGGACGGCGAGGTCGGAGGTGACGTCGTTGCCGATCGGGGCGCCGTCGTCGGTGGTGCGGCCGGTGTCGGGGACGTAGGGGAAGGTGATGCCGCGGTTGTCGACCGACTGCACCTCGACCAGCCGCATCCCGGGGATCCGGGTGGGGGCCAGCTGGGCGGGCACCGCGGCCATGTCCACCTGGCCCGCCGACGCCGCGGCGATCGAGGCGTCCTCGCCGGTGAACTGGAAGACGATCCGCTCGAACTCGGGCAGCTCGCCGTAGTAGTCGTCGTTGCGCTCGACGATGAGCTGCTGCCCCTCGTCCCACTGCACGAACTCGAACGGGCCGGACCCCACGGGGTCGCGCGCGTAGTCGGGGCCGTGGGCGTGCTCGGGGACGATGCCGAGGCTGATCAGCCGGTTGACGAAGGTGCTCTGCGGGCGCTCCAGCCGCAGCTCGACGGTGTCGTCGTCCACGGCCACCGCCTCGCGCAGGGCGGTGACGTCGGTGAGCCCGCCGCTGCGGCTGGCGGTGGTGAAGGTGTAGGCGACGTCGTCGGCGGTCACGGGCTCGCCGTCGGTGAACCGGGCGTCGGTGCGCAGGTCGACGGTCCAGACCAGGCCGTCCTCGCTCACCGACCAGTCGGTGGCCAGATCGGGGACGACGTCGAGGTCCTCGTCCCGCTGGAGGAGGGTCGACTGGAACAGCGGGGACCCGTACCGGCCCCAGCCGAGGGTCGGGTCGTAGCCGTCCTCGGACTCGCCGCCGATGGCCAGCACCAGCTCGGTGGGGGCACCCGCAGCGGTCGAGGGGCTGCCGGCGTTCCCGCACGCCGTGAGCGCGGTGGCGAGCACGACCGCCCCCGCGAGGGGACGGCCGAATCTCTGCACTGCGCGCACGTGGAACTCCTCCGCCGACCTGGAGCTCCGACTCTATTGCAAACCGCTTGCAACAAGCACGTCCGGGCGGCCTCGCCTCGGGACCGGCTCATCACCGAGCGCGGGACCGTCCGCCTCTCGACGACGCTCGAAGGACGCATTTCCCCGCGCCCGGTGCGCCGGCGGGCGGTCAGCTGCGGGCGCGGTGGACGGCGGCGCAGAAGACCCGGGCGTCCTCGACCGTGCTCTCCAGGGGCGCCAGCACCTCCGAGCGGGCCACCTCTGCCACCCGTGCGGTCAGCCGTTGCTCCGCCCGGCGCCGTCGCCGACGCGCCCCGGCCCGGACGAAGGGTCGGGCGAGGACCGCCAGCAACGCGCCGCCGAGCAGTCCGAGGACCAGCAGCAGGGTGGGCAGCGGGATCCCCTCGACGCGGGGCAGCGGCAGCACGTCGCCGAGCTGCAGCCAGCCGAGGACGCCGAGGCCGAGCAGCCACAGCGCGCCTCCCAGCGCGCAGGCCAGCAACGCCCACTGCAGCCCACCCACGGCGCGCTGCCACAGCGGTACCCGGGCCGGCCCCAGGTCGGTGCCGGTGACGGCCCGGTCGAGCCTGTCGGCCAGCCCGGTGCCCGCGTGGTCGGCGGTCCGCCGCAGCTCGTCGCGCCACGCCTGCGGCAGCCCTTCGCCGGCCGCGGTGCGCACCTGCCGGAGCGCGGCGGTCATCCCCGCCTGCTGCACCGCACCGGCGGTCGGCAGCGAGGACCGGGCCCGCTCGTCACCGAGGTGCAGCCGGGCCAGCGGGTCGGGTCGCAGCTTGCGGACCCAGCGCAGCAGCGGCCACCCGGTGCGCGCCGACCCGTCCCGCACCGCCGAGCGCTCCACCGCCGCCGCGACCACCGGCACACCGGCCGCGCCGGCGAGCGCGCCGGTCAGCTCCGCCTCGGCCGCGCGCCCCGACCCGGCGCCGAGGTCGCCCTCCGGGCAGTGCGCGGCCAGCGCCTCGGCGGTCGCCCGCACGTCGGCGGTCAGCCGTTCGGTCGCCGCCCGCCGCGCCCCGACCCGGCGGGCCAGCTCGCCGCGCAGCTCGATCAGGCCCGCTCCGGTGCGCGCCGAGGTGGCGACGACCGGGGTGTCCGCGAGGCCCTCGGCGTCGAGCAGCCGACGCAGGTCGGCCAGGCACGCGGCCGCCGCCTGCTCGTCCAGCCGGTCGATCTGGTTCAGCACCACGACCAGGACCCCGGCGTGGCCGGCCATCGGCGCCAGGTAGCGGCCGTGCACCGCGGCGTCGGCGTACTTCTGCGGATCCAGCACCCAGACCAGGACGTCGACCAGCTCCACCAGCCGGTCCACCTCGAGCCGGTGCTCCAGCCGCACGCTGTCGTGGTCGGGCAGGTCGAGCAGCACCAGACCGTCCAGTGCCGGCTCACCGTCGGCGATGCGGTGCCGCCGCGGGACCTCCAGCCAGTCGAGCAACCGGTCCGCGCCCGCCTCGCCCCAGACCGAGGCGTGCGCCACCCCCGTCGTCGGCCGGCGCACCCCCGGGGTGCTGACCTCGGCGCCGGAGAGCTCGTTGAACAGCGTGGACTTGCCGCTGCCGGTGGCACCGGCCAGCGCGACGACGGTGGCGTCGCCGAGCGCCTCCCGGGCGCCGGCCTTGGCCAGCAGCGTGCGGGCGCGGGCGACGTCGGGCACGTCCAGCCGCCCCTCGGCCACCTCGACCGCCTCGCGCAGCGCCGAGAGCCGGTCGGTCAGCGGCACGGCGCCGCGGTCCCTGCGCCTCATCGCTCCGCCCGCCGCGCCGCGGCCAGCTCCGCCGCGGCGGCACGCAGCTCGTCGACGCTGCCCGGTGGGGGCGCCGCGGCCTGGACCAGTGCGTCGAACCGCCCGCGCTCCTCGGTGAGCAGCCGGTTCGCCCGCTCCTCCAGGTCCGCCCGTGCCCGGGCGGCCAGCGCCCGCACCGCGGAGTCGCCGAACACCGCCTCCAGCACGCGCTGGCCCACGGCCGTCGTCCCACCGGCGACGGCGACCTCCCCGCCGGTCAGCCCACCGGTCGAGGCGAAGACGGCGACCATCACCACCGCGCCCGCTCCGTTGACGCCCCACGAGTAGACCCGGGCGCGGTTCCGCTTGCCCGCACCCTCGCTGCGCACGAGGTCCAGGACGGTGCCCTGCCAGTCGCGCACCTGCGCCGACGCCGCCTCGGCGAACTCCGGCGACGCCGTCTCCAGCTGCCGGTCACCGGCGGCGAGCAGCCCCTGTCCGCCCGGCGTCCCCCGCCAGGAGGTGACCGTCCGCTCCGGCGCCTCCTCCGCGGCGTCCCGCAGGAGCACCTCGACACCCGACTCCAGCGCCTGCTGCAGCCCGACACCGGCCGAGGGCCGGCCGGTGAGGGTCGCGGTCAGCCGGTCGCGCAGCTTGCCGACCTGGCCCTGCAGGGTGCGCATCCACTCCCCCGTGCCGACGAACTCCTGCCAGCGCGCGAGCACCTCGCCGCGCAGCAGCGCGCCGCTGGCGACGCCGTCGGACACGCTTCCGCACGCCCGCGCGTAGGCGGCCTCGGCGGCCTGGCGCAGCGCGTCGGCCGCGGCGGCCTGCCGCGCGACGCCCTCGGCCACGAGGTCCACCCGCCCACCCAGGCTCTCCAGCGCCCCGGCCAGCGTCTGCCGGACGACGGCGGCCCGCTGCTCCTGGTCTGCCGCCAGCCCGTGCAGCCAGGAACGCAGCGGCGTGACCTGGTCCTCCGGGAGGAAGCCGCCGGTCAGCGGGCGCTCCTCGATGACGAACAGCCGCGCGGCGGACAGCCCGGCGCTGCGCAGCATCCCGCCGAGGTCCGCGGCGATCTCACCGGCCGCCTCGGGCGGCACCCGGTCGAGCACGACGGCCAGTGCGGTGCCCCGCTCCTGCGCGGTGCGCAGCAGCTCCCACGGGACGGCGTCGGCGTACCGGGCCGCCGTGGTGACGAACAGCCAGAGGTCGGCCGCCGCCAGCAGCTGCCCGGCAAGCTCGCGGTTGGTCTCCACCACCGAGTCGACGTCGGGGGCGTCCAGCACCGCCAGCCCCGGCGGCAGCGCGTCGCTGACCACCAGCCGGAGCCCGCCGGTCACCTCCCCCTCGCCGGTGCTGCGGGCCAGGCCCGGGAGCACCCGGTCGTCGGCGAACGCGGCCCGGTCGGCCGGGGAGCAGACCAGCACCGGGGCCCGGGTGGTCGGCCGCAGCACGCCTGCGGTGGTCACCGGCGCACCGAGCAGGCTGTTGACCAGCGTGGACTTCCCGGCGCCGGTGGAGCCGCCGACGACGGCGAGCAGCGGAGCGTCGAGGTCGCGCAGCCGCGGGAGCAGGTAGTCGTCGACCTGGTCGACGACGGCGCGGGCCGAGCGGCTCGCCTCGTCGCGGCCGGGGACGTCGAGGTGCAGGGGTGCGTCGGCCAGGAGGTCGCGGAGCGCCTGCAGGGCGTCGGGGAGGCGCGGCGCGGAGGTGCTCATGACCGGCATACCTGCCCTGCCGAGCGGGCGCTCACCCGCGGCCGGCCCTCACGGCGCCGTCGCCGCACCCGGACGGGGGACGACGACGGCGGGGCTCAGCGGGCCGTCCACCGCGGCGGCCTCTTCTCCGCGAACGCCTTCATGCCCTCGGCCGCGTCGGCGGAGGCGAACAGCCGGCCCATCTCCTCGGCGGAGCGCTCCCAGGTGCTGGACTCCGCCGGCCGGTCGCCCTCGACGATGCCCAGCGCGAGCCGCTTGCTGGCCTGCACGGCGAGTGGGGCGTTGGAGGCGACCACCTCGGCCAGCCGCATCGCCGTCGGCACCACGTCGGCAGCCGGGACGACCTCGTTGACCAGTCCCCAGCGCAGCGCCTCCGCGGCGTTCATCGGCTCACCGGTGAGGACCAGCCGCATCGCCACCTTGCGCGGCAGCTGGTCGGGCAGCCGGAAGACGCCGCCGGCGGCGGCGAGGATACCGCGCTTGACCTCGGGCACCCCGAAGGTGGCGTGCTCGGCGGCGACCACCAGGTCCGCGGCGAGCGTCAGCTCGGTGCCGCCGCCGAGCGCCGCACCGTTCACCGCGGCGATCACCGGCGTACTCATCGGGTGCCGCACGAAGCCGGCCATGCCGTAGTGCTCGCGGCCCGGCACGATCGGCCGCTCGCCGCGGGCCAGTGCCTTGAGGTCGGCACCGGCGGAGAACGCCTGGTCGCCGGCGCCGGTGAGCACGACGCACCGGACCTCCGGGTCGGCCTCGGCGGCGTCGAAGGCGTCGGCCAGCCGGGTGGCGACGTCGCGGTCCAGGGCATTGCGCGCCGCCGGCCGGTTGATGGTGATCAGCAGGACGTGGCCGGTGCGTTCGGTGAGGACGGTCGGGGCGGGCTGATCGGCACTGGTCACCGGGGGCCTCCAGGGCGGTGCGGGACGAGGGGGGTGGCGGTGGCCCCCGGGTCGGGTCGTTGCCACCGGACGGGGCCGGCTGGAACATAACCGACCCCTGGGACACCGCTGAGTCCCAGGTCACACCGGTGCCGGCGGTCGCGGCCCGGCTGCAGGGCTGCCGCGCCTACCCGGCGCCGATCCGCGGCAAGTAGATTTCCGGCCCATGCCCGCCCCCACCGCCGCCCGACCCTTCGGCGCGCTGCTGACGGCGATGGTCACGCCGATGACCGACGACGGCTCCGTCGACCTGGACGCAGCCGAGCGCCTCGCCGTCCACCTGGTCGACTCCGGGCACGACGGCCTGGTGCTCAACGGCACCACCGGCGAGGCGCCGACGACGTCGGACCGGGAGAAGGCCGACCTGGTGCGCGTGGTGGTCCGGGCCCTGGGCGGTCGCGCGGTCGTCCTGGCCGGGGCCGGCTCCAACGACACCCGGCACGCCGTCGGGATGGCGCGGCATGCGGCCGACGCCGGCGCCGACGGCCTGCTCGCGGTCACCCCCTACTACTCCCGCCCGTCGCAGGCCGGCGTGGTGGCGCACCTGACCGCCGTCGCCGATGCCTGCGACCTGCCGGTGATGCTCTACGACGTCCCCGCCCGCACCGGGCTGCGGCTGAGCGCGGACACGCTGCGCCGGCTGGGCGAGCACCGGCGCATCACCGCGGTCAAGGACGCCACCGAGGACCCGGCCGCCGCCTTCCGGCTGATGCCCGAGACGGGCCTGGCCTGGTACTGCGGCGACGACAGCCTGCTGCTGCCGTTCCTGTCGGTGGGCGCCGTGGGCCTGGTGAGCATGGCCGGGCACCTGGTCGGCGAGCGGCTGGCGGAGGTCATCGCGCTGGCCGAGGCCGGCGAGCCGGAGCAGGCCCGCGAGGTGTTCCGGTCGGTGCTCCCGGTGATCGACCTGATCTCCGGTACGGGCAACGGTGCGCTCAGGTCGAAGCTCGCGCTGGCGATCTCCGGGCTCATCCCGGGGCCGGCGATGCGGCTGCCGCAGCTGCCCGCGGACGAGGACGAGACGGCCGCGGTCCGCGCGGCGCTCGCGGCGGCGCTGCCCACCCCGTAGCCCGGGCTCCCGCGACGGGCGGGACCCGTGTGACGGGTGCGCCGAACACGCACCCGGCGGTGCTGGCCCCGGGCGGCCCGGGCTCGGACCCTGGCGACATGACCAGCGTCTACGCGTACGGCACGGCACACGCGGTCGTGATGGTCGGTTCCTTCGGCGTCGGTGGGCTCCAGCCGCGCCAGATCGGCCCGGCCCACGCCACCATCGGCCGGGTCAGCGGGCAGAGCCGGAAGGCGCTGTGCGGCGCCTACGTCTCCCTGGACGAGCAGCAGCCGTGGCCGCCCGAGGGCTACGACGACCAGCAGCTGTGCGAGTCCTGCGCCGAGCTCGCCGCCCTCTGACCCGCACTCATCCGCCGGCGACCGACGGCAGCACCTGCACGACGGCCCCGTCGCGCACGCTCGTCGCCAGTCCGCCCTGCCAGCGCACGTCCTCGCCGTCGACGTAGACGTTGACGAACCGGCGCACGCGGCCCGTCTCGTCGCGGATCCGCCGGCCGAGCGTCGGGTGCCGCTCGGCCAGCGCGTCCAGCAGGTCGGCGAGCGTGCCCCCGTCCGGGTCGACGTCGAGGTGCTTCGCGCCGCCGGCGAGGTCGGCGAGCGCACCGGGCAGCACCACCTGGACGCTCATGCGGCACCCCTCACGGCAGCCGGACCGCCCGGACGGCGAGCACGTCGGGCAGGTGGTCGGCCACGAGGGCGAAGGTCTCCCCCTCGTCGGCGCTGGCGTAGACGCAGCCGTCGCGGGTGCCCACGTAGACGCCGGTGGGATCGGCGTCGTCCACGCAGAAGGCGTCCCGCAGCACGGTGGTCCACGAGGCGTCGGGCAGGCCGTCGCCCACCTCGCTCCACGTGTCCCCGGCATCCCGGGTGCGGTGCACGCGCAGCCGCCCGTCCGGGGGCACCCGCTGCATGTCCGCCACGAGCGGCACCACCCACGCCGTGCCCGGGGTGGACGGCGAGGCCGCGATCGGGAACCCGAAGTCGGCGGGCAGCCCTTCGGCGATCGACGTCCAGGAGCCGCCGCCGTCGTCGGTGCGGAAGACCCCGAAGTGGTTCTGCGCGTACATCCGTGCCGGGTTCCCGGCGTCGACGGCGACCTTGTGCACGCACTGCCCGTACTCCGGCGGCTCGGGCAGGAAGACGGCGCTGATGCCGCGGTTGCGCGGCGTCCAGCCGGTGGCGCCGTCCTCGCTGACGTAGACGCCGCCGGTGCTCATCGCGACCGTCACCCGGTCGGACACCGGGTCCGGCAGGACCGTGTGCACGGCTCCCCCGCCGGCGCCGGGTTCCCAGGTGGGCCGGTGCGGGTGGTCCCACAGGCCGCGGACCAGGGAGAAGGTGCAGCCGCCGTCGGTGCTGCGCCACAGCGAGTGCGGCTCGCAGCCGGCCCAGACGACGTCGGGGCGCGCCGCGGTGTCGGGCCGCAGTTGCCAGACCCGGGCCAGGGCCGCGCCGGTGTCCTCCGGGAAGCGCACGGCACCGGAGTCGGTCTCCTGCCAGCTGTCGCCGAGGTCGTCGGACCGGACCACCGACGGGCCCCAGTGCCCGTACTGGATGCCGGCGAGGATCCGCGGTCTCGGGCGGCGGGTGTCGATGGACACCGCCGCCACCTCCTGGGCCAGCAGGTGCGGCTCACCGACGGTCCAGGTGCGCCGGTCGTCGTCGCTGCGGGCCAGCCACAGCCCCTTGCGCGTGCCGATCGCGAGCAGATCGGTCATGGTGCCCCTCCCGGGTCGACGGTCTCGGGAGGTCAGACCGTCGGGGAGGGCAGAACTCAGCGGCGGGTGGCGCCGCCGGTCTCGGGCTGCTCGGTGGGCGCCGCCTGGTCGGCGGTCCCGTCCGGTCCGGCGGCGTGCCGGCCCGAGGACTGCTGGTCGTGGCCGGGAGCGGGGCCGGCGTCGGGAACCAGGTCCGGGGCGGCCTTCCGGGCGCGGGCCCGGAGCTGCTCGGCGGCCGTGCGGTCCTCGTCGGCGCGGGCGGCCATCTGCCGGGCCTCCTTCTCCGCCAGCGCGGCGCGCTCCTGCACCTCGGCCAGTTCGCGTCGCGCGTGCGCGGCCTGCTCCTCGGCCATGGCCTGTTCCTTGTCCGCCCGCGCGGAGCGGATCTGCGCCTCCTGGAGCTGCTCGCGCGCCAGCTCCCGCTTGCGGGCGTTGCCGATCCGGGAGCGCTTGCTCCGGTAGAGGGCGAGCAGCGCGACCACCGCCAGGACGATGACGACGAGCAGGACGATGAGCCAGGTGTCCACCGTGCGCCTCCTTCGGTTGCCGACGGGAGTGCCCGCAGGTCAGCGGCGGGAAACGCCTCCCGCGGTCAGCCGCGACGGCTCACTTCAGGGCGCTCCCGGCCTGCCACTGACCCCACGGGATGGCCCAGTCGTAGATGTCGCCGTCGGTCCGGGACAGGATCGGGCCGTCGGAGTTCCTGATCTCGACGACGTCGCCGGGCCGGGAGAAGTCGAAGAACCAGGCCGCGCGCTCCGTGGACAGGTTGATGCAGCCGTGGGAGACGTTCGCGGTGCCCTGCTCGGCCACCGACCACGGGGCGGCGTGCACGAACTCGCCGTTGTTGTTGAGCCGGACCGCGTACTCGACCGGCGTCCGGTAGCCGTTCGGGCTGTCGACCGGGACGCCGTAGGTGCTGGAGTCCATCACCCGGTCGCGGTTGAGCTCGGTGACCACGTGCGGGCCGTTGCGGCTGGGGAACTCCGGGCCGCCGGCGCTCATCGGCCAGCTCTGCACCAGCTCGTCGCCGTCGTAGACGTCCATCGTGTGGGTGGCGGCATCGGCGACGGAGACGTGCCGGTCGCCGATGGAGAAGTCGATGGTGCGGTTCTTCTCGCCCCAGACGCCGTCGCCGAAGTCGACGCCGTAGAGCTGGGCGTCGAGGGTCACGTCGGTGTTCGCCGGCCAGTACTGCGACGGGCGGAAGTGCACCTCGCTGTCGCTGAGCCAGTTCCAGACGCCGTCGGTGGGCGTGGAGCTGGTGACCACGAGGTTGCTCTCGACGGCCGCCTTGTCGGCGACCGGGTCGTCGAAGTACACCCGGATCGGCATGCCGACACCGACCGTGGTGCCGTCCAGCGGGCCGATCGAGGGCGTGGACAGGGTGTCCGGGGTGACGGTGGTGAACGTCGCCGAGGTCTCGGTCTCCTGGTCGGCGGCGTTGGTGGCCGTGGCGGTGAGCGTGTAGCTGGTGCCGTAGGTCAGCGGGGTCTCCGGCGTCCAGATCTCGGTGCCGGTGTCGCCCTGCGCCTGGTCGAGGTCGCCCTCGACGGGTGCGCCCGCGCCGTCGACCACGCTGACGTCGGCCAGCTCCCCCTCGGCCACGGAGACCTCCAGCGACGCGAGCGGCGAGACCTCCGCGGCGCCGTCGGCAGGGGCCAGGGTGATCTCGGCGGGCGCGGCCTCCGGGGCTGTGCTCACCGTTCCGCCGTCGTCGTCCCCGCTGCACCCGGCCAGGAACACCAGGGCGCCCGCTGCCAGTACTGCCGCTGCTCGTCGCACCTCGCGACTCCTCTCCCCTACCGGCACCGCTCGGCCGACGCCGGACCCCCCAGTCTCCACGGAGGGACGACACCTGGGTCGCGACGTGCGGGAACGCACATGTGATCGGGAGGGGGCCGGAGTGTGGCGAGGCCCTCCCTGCCACTCCGCACCGGGTGCGGGGGGCGCTGGTATCGTTCTCCCTCGTTGCCCGGCCCGCCCGGGCGACACGCGCCATTAGCTCAATTGGCAGAGCAGCTGACTCTTAATCAGCGGGTTCGGGGTTCGAGTCCCTGATGGCGCACCAGGATCGACCAGCGGCTTCCTCCTCCGGGAGGGAGCCGCTTCGTCGTTCCACGACTCCTGGATGCGCAGCCGGGCCGTGCGTCGTCCGGGGCTGGTGCGGACGCGGTGGAGCGCCGCTCGAGGACCGGATCTCCGTAGGGTGCGACCGGTGAACTGGAAGCGGGCAGCGTTCGCCCTGTTCGCGGCGGCGGCCGGCACCAACGTCCCGACCCCGCTGCTGCTCGTCTACCAGGAGCGGCTGGACCTCTCCCCCGAGGTGCTCACCACGCTGTTCGGGGTGTACGCGGCGGGGCTGGTGCCGGCGCTGCTGCTCGCCGGGCCGCTGTCGGACCGGCTCGGGCGCCGGCGGGTCGCCCTGCCGGGCATCGTGCTCTCCGGGCTCGCCTCGCTCGCCTTCGCCGCGGCCGGCGACACACTGGTGCTGCTGTTCCTCGCCCGGTTCGCACAGGGCGTGGTGAGCGGCATGGTCTTCAGCGTGGGCAGCGCATGGCTCGGCGAGCTGTCCGCTGCCGACGGCGCGGGCCCGGGAGCCGGCGGCCGACGTGCGGCCTTCGCCATGACGGCGGGCTTCTCGCTGGGACCGTTGACCAGCGGGCTGCTCGGCCAGTTCGCCCCGGCGCCGACCGTGCTGCCCTACCTCGTGCACACCGTGCTGGTCGGGGTGGGGCTCGCGGCCGCGGTGCGGTTGCCGGAGACGGTCGCCCTGGTCCCCGGCCGGCGCAGCGGCACCGGGGCGACGCCGGCCGCGCCGCTGGTCCGCCCCGGTGACGGCCTGCTGGTGCTCAGCGTGCTGGCCCCCGTCGCCGTCTGCGTCTACGCGTTCCCGTCCACCGTCATCAGCGCCGTCCCGCTGCTCGTGGAGCTCCCCTACGGCGGCGTCGCGGTCACCGGCGTGCTGGCCGGGGTGACGCTCGGCGCCGGCGCCCTCGTCGCGGGCCTGCAGCGCCGGCTGGGCCCGTGGACGGCCGTCGTCGGCACCGCGGCGGGGACGTCCGGCTTCGGGTGCGCCGCCGCATTCGCGTCGACCGGGGCGCTGCCCTGGCTGGTGCTCGCCGCCCCGCTGCTCGGTGCGGGTGGCGGCCTCTGCCTCGCGGCGGGGTTGACGCTGACCGCCCGGCTGGCCGCCCCCTCCCGCCTCGGGGCGCTCACGTCGCTGTTCCTCTCCTTCGCCTACCTGGGTTTCGCCGCGCCGTTCGCAGTCGCCGTCGCCGCCCGGGCGACCACGGCGACCCTGCCCCTGGCCGCGGCCGCCGCCCTCGCCGCCCTCCTGACCCTCCGGCTGGTGCCGGTCGCCGGCTCGGGGCGGCTGTAGGCGCACGCGACGGCGCCCCCCTCCCCGGCCGGGGAGGGGGGCGCCGTCGGCTGGATCCGCGGTCAGTCAGCCGGGGCGAGGTCCGCCGCGAACTCACCCTCGAACGACTCCTCCGCGACGGTCGCGCCGCCAGGCACGTCCGCCGGGCGCAGGATGTAGGACTCGAGGCTGGGTGACTGGCCCTGCTCGAAGCTCTGGATCGGGACGAGGACGCCACCGGTGTCCACCGCCTCGAGCTCGCTGAAGGCCTCCACGACGCCGGCGCGGGTCAGGTCGCCGTTCTCGCACGCCTGGTCGAGGACCGCGTCCATGACCGCCGACATGCCGTAGCCGACGAGCACACCCAGGCTGGGCGGCGAGCCGGGGTAGGCCTCCTCGTAGGCAGCCAGTAGCTCGGGATTGGCGTCGAACGACGAGACCGGCGAGGCCACGTAGAGGTCGTCCTTGAGCTTCTGGGCCGCGGCGCCCTGGAGCAGGCCGGGCGCGAAGACCGGGTTGCTGCCCAGCAGGGGCACGTCCAGCCCCTGGGCCTGCGCGGCCGCGGCGACGGACGCTGTCTGCCCCGGGGCCACGGTCAGCGCGATGGCGTCCACGCCTTCGGCGGCGAACTGGCTGACGATCGCGCTCATGTCCTGCTCCGCCGGCGTGATCTCCCGCTCGATGAGGGTGAGTCCCCTGGCCTCCGCGACGGCCTGGCTGCCCTCCAGGCCGTTGGCCCCGTACTCGCCCTCGAAGTAGATGTGGCCCACCGTGTCGCCCTCGGCGAGCAGCCCCTCCTGGAACGCGTAGTCGTAGAGGTTGGAGATCTCCACGTCGTACGTCGCGCCGGGGACCCCGGTGCCGGGGATCAGGGTCAGCGTCTCCGACCAGGCGGACGGGAAGCTGACCATCTCGTCGGACTCGAGCTCGGGCGCCAGCGCGGTGTTGATCGGCGAACCCAGCAGCTGGTTCATCGCCAGGATGTCCGGCTCCATCGAGCTGTACAGCTGGACGGCGCGCTGCACGTTGTAGCCGGCGTCCTGGACGTCGATCTCGACGTCGTACTGGCCGCAGACGTCGTTCTCGGCCCAGTACAGCTCGTTGGCGTTCGTGATGTCCTGGCCCAGGGCGGCGAAGACGCCGGTCAGGTCGGTGAGCGCGCCGAGGGTGATCGTGTCCCCCTCGATGCCCACGTCGGTCTGGACGTCCCCGCCGGCCTCACCTCCGCCGGTGCCTCCGCCGTCGTCCTCCCCCCGCGTGCTGCAGCCCGCGGCGGCGAACACGAGCGCGGCGGCCAGTGCCGTGGCGACTCTGGTGGTCGGTCGTGATGTCATGTCGTGCTGCTCCTTCGGTAAGTGGTTCTCACGTGGACGAGTCGGTAGCGGGGGTCGGGGGACGGGTCACCTTGCCGCCGGGACGGCGGGCACGGCCGAATCGGGAGGAGATCCGGCGGGCGAGGCCGGCCAGGCCCGCCGGTTCGAACAGGATCACCAGGACGATGGCCAGGCCGTAGAGGTACAGCGCCGCCTCGCCCGCGGCGATCCCGCCCTGCCCGGCTGCGCTGACGAAGGGCAGGATGTCGGCGTACTGCTGGAAGAGCAGCGGCAGAGCCGTGACGAACAGCGCCCCGAGCGCCGCGCCGGCCACCGAGCCCAGCCCGCCCAGGACGATCATGGCGAGGTAGGAGACGGACAGGAGCAGCCCGAAGGACTCCGGCGCGATGCTCCCGATGGAGAGGGCGTAGAGCACCCCGGCCAAGCCGGCGTACATCGAGCTCAGCATGAACGCCCGGGCCTTGTAGGCCTGCACGTTCACGCCCATCACCGCGGCGGCCGTCTCGCTGTCGCGCAGGGTCTGGATCGCCCGTCCCGCCCGGCTGCGCAGGACGTTGTGGGCGAAGACGTAGGCGGCGACGGCGATGAGGAGGCCGAGGTACCACAGCCGCTCGGCCTCCCGGAACGGCACGCCCATGACGACGAGCTCCGGGTCGTCGTTGCCGAAGCTGAAGCCGAACAGGGCGAACTCGGGCACCGGCCGGCCGTTGAAACCGCCCGTCACCGAGGTCCAGCTGTTGAACACGTGCTGGCCGATGAACACCAGCGCGAGCGAGGCGACGCCGAGGTAGATGCCGCCCAGCCGGGCCGAGATGGGGCTGAACAGCAGCCCGGCCAGACCGGCGGCCAGCACGCCCGCGATCATCCCGACGATCGGCGGCAGGCCGAGGCCGGCGAGGTCGGTCACGCCCAGGGCCGCTCCGCCCTCGGCCGACACGAAGGTGTAGGTCACCGCGCCGACGGCGAGGAAGAAGGCGTGCGCGAGCGAGAGCTGGCCGGTGTTCCCGACCAGCAGGTTGAGCCCGATCGCCCCGACCACGGCGGCGAACACCGCGAAGCCGGTCCGGAGCCAGAACTCGTCGAAGTACAGCGGGAAGGCGAGCAGGAAGATCAGCAGCGCGGCCACCAGCAGGGGCTTGACCACCGAGCGGCGCCGCGGCGCGGCAGAGGCAGGTGGATCGGCCGTCGTCGCTCCGGCGTCGACGGTGGCGGTCGTGTCAGACACGGGTCAGCTCCTTCGTGCCGAACAGCCCGGAGGGCCGGACCAGCAGGACCGCGAGCATCACCACGTAGGGGACGACGCTGCCGAACCCGCGACCCAGGAAGAGGATCTCGTCCTGGTAGCCGGCCGCCATGGCCTCCGCGATCCCGATCAGCAGCCCCCCCACCAACGCCCCGCCGGTGGAGTCCAGACCGCCGAGGATGGCGGCGGGCAGCGCGCCGAGCGCCACCGTGTACACGGTCGGGCTCACACCCGGGGTCGGGGCGCCGACGAGGAAGAGCGCGGCGATCCCGGCCAGGACCCCGGCCACGATCCAGGCCACCGCGGAGACCCGCCCCTGGCGGATACCCATCAGCGCCGCGGCCTCGCCGTCCTCGGCCGATGCGCGCATCGCCACGCCCCAACTCGAGTACTTGAAGGCGAGGAAGAACAGGCCGATGACCGTGGCGGCCACCGCCAGCGCGATGACGCGGTTCAGGCTCAGCCCGGTGCTGCCGATGCGGATGGACTCCCCGGCCCAGGGGTGCGGGACGTTCAGGATGTCCGAGCCGATCCGCCGAACCATCTCGGTGAGGATGATGATGTCCACGCCGATCGTGACGATGGCCAGGCTGATCACCGCCGCGCCACGGAGCCGGTTGATGATGAGTCGCTCGATGAGGAGCGCCACGAGCGCGGTCAGCGCGATGCCGGCCAGCAGGGCCGGCACGAACCCGATCGAGTCGGCGAAGCGGGCGATCGAGTAGGCCCCCAGCAGCAGCAGCGACCCCTGGGTGAAGCTGACGACCTCGCTGGACTTGAAGATGATCACGAAGCCGAGGGCGATCAGCGCGTAGAGGGCGCCGAGCGAGACTCCGTTGAGCAGGAGCGCGGAGAACTGGGTCACGATGTGGTCCTGGGCGTCTCGGAGGAAGGGTGGGCGGCGGTTGCCCCGCTGTCGTCCGGGGACGCCGGGGCGACCACGGGGCCGCCGGCGGCGGGGTGGTGTGCGGTGTAGGACTCCGCCGGGGTCTCCTCGTCACCCGAGCCCAGGTAGGCCCGGATGACGTCGGGGTCGTTCTGCACCTCGGAGGGGGTGCCGTCGGCGATCCGGCGGCCGAAGTCGAGGACGGTGACCCGGTCGGCCAGGGACATGACCATCCCCATGTCGTGCTCGACGAGGATGATCGAGATCCCGAGTGCTGCCCGGATCTCGCGGATCGCGCCGGCCATCCGAGCGGTCTCCTCGGCGTTCATGCCGGCGACCGGCTCGTCGAGCAGCAGCAGCCGCGGTTCGGTGCACAGCGCGCGGGCGACCTCCACCCGCTTCTGGTCGCCGTAGGACAGGACCCCGACCGGGGTGTGCAGCTTGTCCCCCAGATCCAGGAACTCGGCGATCTCGGCCACCCGCGCCCCGTGCCGCTTGCCCTCCCGGGTGGCCCGGGGCAGCCGCAGCCCGGCGGCGAGGAAGCCGGCCTTCGTCAGGTGGTGACGGCCGAGCATGAGGTTCTCGGCCACCGACTGGGTGCCGGACAGGGCGATGTTCTGGAAGGCCCGGGCCACGCCGACGTCGGCGATCTTGTACGGGACCATCCGGTCGAGCCGGACGTCACCGAACCGCACCTGCCCCTCGGCAGCCTTGTAGACGCCGGAGAGGACGTTGAACAGCGTCGACTTGCCTGCACCGTTGGGTCCGATGATCGCGTGGATCGATCCGGGCACGACGGTGAGGGAGACGTCGGAGAGGGCCGTGATCGCCCCGAACCGCACGCTGAGGTTCTGCACCTCGAGGGTCGGGACCTCCGGGGCGACGGCCGTCGGGTCCTCCGACGGCGGGGCCGCGGAGGCTCCTGCGGCGGTCACGCCGTCCACCGCGAGAGCGTCTTGCGGGTCGCGGTCGGGGTGAAGCCCGCCGTCTCCTCGTTGCCGTGCCCGAGGTAGAGCCGCTGGACCTCGTCGGTCCGGGAGAGCTCCTGCGCATCACCCGAGAGCGACACCTGCCCGACCTCCAGGACGTAGGCCAGGTCGGCCACGCCCAGCGCCATGGTGGCGTTCTGCTCCACGAGCAGCACCGACGTGCCCTGCCGGTTGATCTCGGCGATCACCTCACCGATCTGGCCGATGATCCGCGGCGCCAGTCCCAGGGACGGCTCGTCCAGCAGGAGGAGCTTCGGGCTGGCCATCAGGGCGCGGCCGATCGCCAGCATCTGCTGCTCGCCGCCGGAGAGGAGCGCACCGCGCTGCGCACTGCGCTCCCGGAGCACCGGGAAGAGGTCGTAGACGCGGTCCTGGGCCCGCGCCTTCGCGGTCTTGTCCTTGCTGCCCATGCCCCCGGCGCGCAGGTTCTCCTCGACGGTGAGCCGGCCGAAGATCCGCCGCCCCTCGGGCACCTGCACGAGCCCCATGCGGACCGTCGTCGCCGGGTCGCGCGAACCCAGGTCGGTCCCGTCGAAGCGCAGGGAGCCCGAGTCGATCGTGCCCCGGTGCAGGCGGAGAGTGCCGGAGACGGTGCGCAGCAGCGTCGACTTGCCCGCCCCGTTGCTGCCGAGGACGGCGACGACCTTGCCGTCGGGCACCTCCATGGACACTCCGCGCAGGGCCTGGACAGCGCCGCCGTAGGTCACGTGAAGCCGGTCGATGCTCAGCACGGGCACCCTCCATCGTTCTGTGATCTGGACCACACGCTGGGGGACTGTATGCGCACGACCGGCACTTCTGGCGCACTCCACCTCACGGTTCGATCACGTCTTGCGGCCCGTTCACCTCGGAAAAGGTGCCGGTGCGGCTGCCCGCCGGTCGTTCAGCCCACGATCACAGGGCACGGGCGGGTCGCGGCTCGCCGGTGACGCGTGCTCAGCAGCCGTGCTGCTGCTCGGGACCGAGGACCATCGAGCGCTCGTCCGAGCGGCTGTCTCCCCGGTCCCTGCCGGGCACGGTCAGTTCCACGCGGGCAGTGGTGCGCTCCGGCTCACGCCCGCTGGGACGGCGTGCCCTCGCAAAGCGACTGCGCCGCGGTCTCCCCGTAGGACGTCAGCGCAGTCGGTCTCTGCTTCGCTCGGCAAGCAGAGACCGTCGGCCTCTGCTTCGCCGGGGTGAGCAGAGACAGTCGGTCTCTGCTTCGCTCGGTGAGCAGAGACCGACTGTGTGCGGGACGGTCCCCCCACCGGGTGCCCCGGGAAGGTCGGCGTCCGCATCCGGGTTCTCCGGGCATGAGCAGCACGCCGGCCTCGCACGACGTCGACGTCGTCGTCATCGGGGCCGGCCAGGCCGGGTTGTCGACGGCGTACGGCCTGCTCCGTCAGGGCTTCGAGCCGCACACCGGGTTCGTCGTCCTGGACGCCGACGACGGCCCCGGCGGCGCCTGGCAGCACCGCTGGCCCTCGCTCACCCTGACCACCACGCACCGGGTGCACGACCTGCCCGGCCTGCCGTTCACCCCGGCCGACCACGGCGCGCCGGCCGTCGAGTCCGTGCCCGCGTACTTCGCCGAGTACGAGCGCGCCTTCGACCTGCCGGTGGTCCGGCCCGTCCGGGTCACCGCCGTCCGCCGCACCGATGACGACGACTTCCGCGTCGAGACCGACGCCGGGGCGTGGACCGCCCGCGCCGTGGTCAACGCCACCGGCACCTGGACCCGCCCCTTCGTCCCGCGCTACCCCGGCCAGGAGACCTTCCGCGGCCGGCAGCTGCACACCGTCGACTACCGCACGCCCGAGGAGTTCCACGGGCAGCACGTCGTCGTCGTGGGTGGCGGCGCCTCGGCCACGCAGCTGCTCGGCGAGATCAGCCGGGTCACCTCCACGACCTGGGTGACCCGCCGGGAACCGGTCTGGCGGGACGGCGTGTTCGACGAGGACGCCGGCCGCGCGGTGGTGGCACAGGTCGAGCAGGCGGTGCGTGAGGGGCGCCGGCCGGGCAGCGTCGTCGGGCTCACCGGCCTGCTCACCTCGACCCCCTACATCCGAGACGGCCTCGACCGCGGGGTCCTGGAGCGCCGGCCGGTGTTCGACCGGATCACGCCCGACGGCGTGGAGTGGGCGGACGGGACGTCGGTCCGCGCCGACGTCATCCTCTGGGCGACCGGGTTCCGCGCCGCCGTCGGCCACCTCGCCCCGCTGCGCCTGCGCGCACCCGGTGGCGGCATCCGGATGGACGGCACCGCCGTCGCCGACGAGCCGCGCATCCACCTGGTCGGCTACGGCCCGTCGGCCAGCACGATCGGGGCGAACCGCGCCGGGCAGTCCGCCGCCCGGCAGCTACGCCGGCTGCTGCGCCCGGACCTCGCCCGCACCGCCTGAACACCCGCGGCCGTCGGCGTCGGCGTCGGCCGAGCACAGGTGCGCGCACGTCCACACGTCGATTCCGTGACGAACGCGCCGGAGCGACGCTGCGGGGGTACCGCGGCGACGCCCCCAGCTGTCAGGGTGGACCCGGCCGACGACGTCCCGAGCCCGGGAGACGACTGTGCGCACCTGGTCCGTCCGATCCGCCCGATCCGTCCCGCGAGCAGCCGCGGTCGCCGCGCTGCTCGTCGCCGTCCTGATGCCCGGCGTGGTGACCGCGCCGGCCGCGCAGGCGACCAACACCTGCCCGCCCCCCATCCGCCAGGTGCTGGACCAGACCCCCGCGACGCAGCCCCGCACCGTGGCGCTCACCTTCGACGACGGGCCCTCCCCGCGGTGGACGCCCCAGGTGCTGGACATCCTCGCCGCCCGGGGCATCCATGCGACCTTCTTCGTCCTGGGCCGGTACGTCGACGACCACCCGGAACTGGTCCGTCGGATCGTCGCCGAGGGACACGCGATCGGGAACCACACCGACACCCACCCCGACCTCGACCAGCTCTCGCGGGACGCACAGGCGGCACAGATGGACCGCGCCTCCGAGGCGATCTACGCCGCGGCAGCGGTCCGACCCTGCTTCTTCCGGGGACCCGGCGGCTCGCACCGCGGCAGCTCGGTGCAGCAGCTCGCCTGGGCCCGCGGCATGACCATCGCCGACTGGTCCAACGATCCGCGCGACTGGGCCGCCCCCTCGAACCCCAGCCCCTCGTACCAGGACACGATCGTGCAGCGCGCGACGAACCCGGTGTACGCGCACCCGATCGTGCTGCTGCACGACGGGCCGCCGAGCAACTACCGGCAGAACACCGTCGACGCGCTGAACCGGATCATCGACTCCTACGCCTCCCGCGGCTACGCCTTCACCGACCCGGCCGGCCGGGCGTTCCCCACCAGCCGGATCCAGATGCGCTACAACGCGCTCGGCGGTCCGGCCGGCTTCCTGGGCAGGCCCGTCACCGATGAGCGCCGGACGCCCGACGGCCGGGGCGCCTTCACGTACTACGGGAACGGCGCCATCTACTGGTCGCCCGGCACCGGTCCGCACGTGGTGCGGGGCGCGATCCTCGGCACCTGGTCCGACCTCGGCTGGGAGCGGTCAGCAGTCGGCTACCCGACCACGGACGAGCTGCCCACCCCGACCAAGACGGGTGCCTACAACCACTTCGAGCGCGGGTCGGTCTACTGGTCGCCGCCGACCGGGGCCCACGAGGTCCGCGGCGCCATCCGCGGGGTGTGGAGCCGGCTGGGCTGGGAGAACTCCCGGCTCGGCTTCCCGACCACGAACGAGCTGCCCACCCCGACCAAGCCGGGCGCCTTCAACCACTTCCAGGGCGGGTCGATCTACTGGTCCCCCGCCACCGGCGCGCACGAGGTCCGCGGCGCCATCCAGGGCACGTGGGCGGAGCTGGGGTGGGAGAACTCGGTCCTCGGCTTCCCGACCACGAACGAGCTGCCCACCCCGACCAAGCCGGGCGCCTTCAACCACTTCCAGGGCGGGTCGATCTACTGGTCCCCCGCCACCGGCGCGCACGAGGTCCGCGGCGCCATCCACGCCCGGTGGGCGGAGCTGGGCTGGGAGAACTCCGCGCTCGGGTTCCCGACGAGCGACGAGTACGCCATCGACGGCGGCCGGCGGTCGGACTTCCAGAACGGCTCCATCACCTGGACGCCGTCCGGTGGAGTGGTCGTGAACCAGGGCGGCTGAGCACCGCCTGAGAGGTCACCTGCCGGGGGAAACCCTGGCCGGCCGGTCGGGGGCGGTTCAGGGTCCGTCCAGGGCGCTCCCCGATGTGCCCGGCACCTCCGCGCCGCGAGGCTCCTCGGCATGACTACACCGATCCCGCACACCGGGCCGCGGCCATGATCACCGTCTCGGGCCTCACCAAGAAGTACGGCGACAAGACCGCCGTCGACGGCATCACCTTCACCGTCGCACCGGGCCGGGTGACCGGCTTCCTCGGCCCCAACGGCGCCGGCAAGTCGACGACGATGCGCATGGTGCTCGGCCTGGACCGGCCGACCGCCGGCAGCGTGACCGTCAACGGCCGCCGCTACCGGGACACGCCCGCGCCGCTGCGCGAGGTCGGTGCCCTGCTCGAGGCCAGGGCGCTGCACCCCGGCCGCTCCGCCCGCGACCACCTGCGCTGGCTCGCCGCGAGCAACCGCATCCCCGTGAGCCGGGTCGACGAGGTCCTGGGCCTCGTCGGGCTCGAGGCGGTGGCCGGCAGCCGCGTGGGCAAGTTCTCCCTGGGCATGGGCCAGCGGCTGGGCATCGCCGTCGCCCTGCTCGGCGACCCGCCCGTCGTGGTGCTCGACGAGCCGGTCAACGGGCTGGACCCCGAGGGCATCCGCTGGGTCCGCACCCTGGCCCGGCAGCCGGCCGCCGAGGGGCGGACGGTGTTCCTCTCCAGCCACCTGATGTCGGAGATGGCGCTGACCGCCGACCACCTGGTCGTCATCGGCCGCGGCCGGATCCTGGCCGACTGCTCGATGCCCGAGTTCATCGCCGAGCACGCCGCCTCCTACGTCCGCGTCCGGACGCCCCAGCAGAGCCAGGTCGCCGACGTGCTGCGCGGCGCGGGCGCGGAGGTGGCGCCCGTCGACGACGAGCTGCACGTCGCGGGCCTGGGCGCCGCCGCCGTGGGCGAGCTCGTCGGCGACAAGGGCCTCTACCTGCACGAGCTGACCCTGGTGCGTTCCTCGCTCGAGGACGCCTTCATGACCCTGACCGCCGCGAGCGTCGAGTACTCGGCGTCCGTGCAGACCCCCGCCGGAGCCTCCCGATGACCGTCACCGCCACCAGCACCACCGTCGCGCTGGACCCCCGCAGGAACGTGCCGGGCACGCGACCCGGGTTCGGCTCCGCCCTGCGTGCGGAGTGGATCAAGTTCTGGTCGGTGCGCTCGACGGCGTGGTCCGTGGTCGCGATGTTCGTGATCGGCGCCGGTCTGACCACGCTGATCTGCGCGCTGGACGCCGAGTGGCTGGCCAGCGGCGAGGCCGACGAGGCAGCCGCCTCCTACGTCACCTTCGGGATGCAGCTGGCCCAGATCACCGCGGTGGTGCTCGGCACGCTGGCGGTCACCAGCGAGTACGGCACCGGCATGATCCGCGCGACGCTCGCGGCCACCCCCCGCCGTGGTGCGGTGCTCGCCGCGAAGGCCGCCGTCCTCACCGGGACGCTCTTCGTGGCCGGGACGGTCACCGCGGTCGCCGGCTACCTCGCGGGCAACTGGTTCCTCGACCGCGAGGGCGTCGGCGTCGCGCTCGCCGACGACGGCGTGCTGCGCGCACTGTTCGGCAGCGGGCTGTACATGGCCGGCCTGGGCCTCCTGGCCGCTGCCGTCGGCATCCTCGTGCGCCACAGCGCAGCGGCGCTCTCGATCGTCCTCGGGTTGGTGTTCGTCGTCGGCAACATGGCCTTCCTGCTCCCCGGCGCCTGGGGCGACTGGACGGCGAAGCTCATGCCGGGCAACGCGGGGTCGGCGATCGCCGCTCCCATCTCCTTCAACCCGGAGCTCATGGCGCCCTGGACCGGCTTCGCCGCCTTCACCGCCGAGGTCCTCGTCCTGCTCACCGTCGGCTACCTGGTCTTCCAGCGGCGGGACGCCTGAAGAACACCCCCTGCCCCCCACCGCTCGCGAGCTCGCGGCGGGGCCCTGCAGGGGGCCTGTCCCCCGGCCGCCCCGGCCGGGGGACAGTGGTGTCGTGACATCTCCCGATCCGGCTGCCGAGGGGCGCCGCCGCGCCGACGAGTTCCTGGTCCTGCTGGCCGCGGAGGACCCGGCCGCCGACGCGCTCCTCGAGGGCCTCACCGACATCCGCGAGCTGGCCTACGTCGGCGCCGGGCTGACCGTGATCGCCCGGACCGAGGGCCGGACGCTCCCCACCGCGCAGCGTGCGCAGGCGAGCACCCGCCAGGTGGCCATCGGCCAGCAGCGCGACCGCGCCCGCGGCGACGTCGACGAGCTGCGTGCGTGGCTGCGCCGGTCGGGCGAGGAGATCCTCTTCATCCGGTCGCTGCACGCCGCCGGGGCGCACTACCGCAGCTGAGACCGGCCCCTGCTGGGACGCGCCGCCGCGGCCGCCACGGGCAGTAGCGCGGCGAGGGCCGCGGCCACCACGACGTAGGTCCAGTCCAGGCCGATGCCGGCGGCGAGCAGCCCGAGGGCCAGGGCGCCGGTCGCCGTCCCGGCGTCGAAGGAGGCGTTCCACATCGCGCTGGCCGCGGTCGTCCCGGACTCGCCGGCGCGGATGAAGGACGACAGCAGCGTCAGGTTCTGCACGGCGCCGAAGCCCATCCCGAACACCGCGGCGCCGACGAGCACCCAGGCGTCCCCGGCGACCAGCCCCGCGGCGACGGCGACCATCCCGGCCGCCGCCAGCACGACGGCCAGCGGCAGCAGTAGCCGGACACCCACCCGGTCGGCGAGCATGCCCGCCCGCCAGCGGGTCACCGCACCGGTCGCGCCGAAGAGCAGCAGCGCCACCGTGACCAGCACGCCGTCGGGACGCTCGATGGGCAGGAAGGTGACCAACCCGCCGCCGGCCATCGTCACCGCGAACAGCACCAGCGAGGGGGCCAGGGCCGCCAGCACCGCCGCCCGGTTCGTCCCGGCCGCGCCCGGTAGTGCCTGCGGACCCACGGAGCGCATCAGCAGGGGCACCAGGAGGATGCCCAGCAGCGGGGAGGCGCCGAGCCAGGACAGCCACCCGACGGACCCGCCGAGCACCAGCGCCACCCCACCGGGCACCGCGACCATGTTCGGGATGGCGATCGCCAGGCCGTACAGGCCGATGGACTCCCCCCGCCGCTCCGGTGGGGCGACCTGCGCGGACAACGTCGCACCGAGCACGGTGAGGACGGCGAAGCCCGCACCCCGGACCGCCGAGAGCGCGCTGATCCAGCCCACGCCGTCGTCGAGCACGTAGAGCGGTGACGGGACGCCCATGGCCACCAGCCCGACGACCAGCACCGGCCCGACCCCGAAGCGGGCGGTGAGCGCCGGGATGGTCGCCTGGACGGCGATCGTGGTGACCAGGAAGACGGCGGTGACGACCCCTGCCGTGCTCTCCGCGGCACCACCCTGCACCGCGTACACCGGCAGCGAGGCCAGCGTCAGGCAGTAGCTGGCGAAGCCGAGGAACGTCACCCCGATCAGGGCCTGCATCCCGCGCGACCGCCACAGCGACGTCCGCTCCCGCACCCCTGCCTCACGCACCTGTCGAGCATGACCGGCCGGGCCGGCCCGCCCGCGCACGGGTGGGCACGAGACGTGCCACCGCTGCCCAGACGTGCGCGGACGCGCAGGTCGGCGCGACGCCCGGCTGCTCGCTCCGCGGGGCGGCATCCGGTCGCCTACCCTCTAGCCGATGCCTGCGGGGAACCGTGCTGCGCTCCACGACGACCGCGGCGCCGACGACGACGTGCTGCGCCTGCTCCGGACGGGGACGGCGGCCGAGCACGACGACGTCGAGCGCGCCCTGGACCTGATGGACCCGGCGCTCTCCCGCCACCGGCTGGCCCACGTCCTGGACCTGATGCACGGCTTCTGGCGTGCAGCCGAGCACGGCCTGGACGAGTGGGCCGCCCGCCGCCCGGACGACGCGGCGCGCCTGGAGTGGACCCGCCGCCGCCGGACGGCACTGTTCGCCGAGGACCTGCACCGGCTCGGCACCACCGCCTCCGGCTCCGCGCCGGAGCTGCCCGCCGTCGCGGGCACCGACGAGGCGCTGGGGCGGATGTACGTGCTGGAGGGCTCCACCCTGGGCGGGGTCTTCATCGACCGGCACCTGGCGGAGCTGCCGGAGCTGGCAGGCACCCGGATCCGCGCCTTCTCCCCCTACGGCAGCGAGACCGGTGCGATGTGGGCGGCCTTCCGCCGGGTCACCCGGGCGCTCGTGGCCGAGGGCGGCGACACCCGCGCCGTCGTGGACTCCGCCCGCACCACCTTCGCGGCGCTGGCCGGCTGGTGCCGGCCCGCCGCAGTACCCGGCGTCCCGGCGTGAGCGAGGGCTCCCCGGGGATCGACTTCCTGGCACCGGACGCCCCGGTGGACCTGTCCAACTGCGAGCGCGAGCCCATCCACGTGCCGGGCAGCATCCAGCCGCGCGGGGTGCTGCTCGTGGTCAGCGACCCCGACCACGTGGTCGAGCAGGCGTCGGAGAACCTCGAGCAGCTGACCGGCGTGCCCTGGCAGGCGGCGCTGGGGCGCCCGCTGGCCGAGGTGCTCGGGCCGCACGCCGCAGGCGCGGTGATCCGCTCGGCGAGCGCCTTCGGGGACCTGCGCGAGCGCAACCCGGTCGAGCTGATCGTCGACGTGGCCGGGGTGCCCGAGCTGGTGGACGCCCTGCTGCACCGGGCGATCGTCGAGGGCGAGCGGCCGCGCGGCCGGGGCGGGGCGACCGGGGGCACGCCGACGACGAGCCTCGTGGTGGAGCTGGAGCCGGCCCACGGGCCGCGGCCGTTCTCCTTCCCCAACACCTACCAGGCCGTGCGCGGGACGGTGGCGGACCTCAACCGGGCGGCCTCCCTCCAGGAGCTGTACGACATCACCGCCCGGGCGGTCCGCGACCTCACCGGCTTCGACCGGGTGATGGTCTACCGCTACGACGCCGACTACAACGGCGAGGTCGTCGCCGAGGCCAAGCTCGACGGGCTCAACTCCTTCCTGGGCCAGCACTACCCGGCCTCGGACATCCCCGCCCAGGCCCGGGCCCTGTACGAGAAGAACTGGGTCCGGCTCATCTCCGACGTCGACTACCGGCCCTCGCCGGTCCGGCCGACCGACCACCCGGCCAGCGGGCGGCCGCTGGACATGACCTTCGCCACGCTGCGCAGCGTCTCGCCGATCCACGTCGAGTACCTGGAGAACATGGGCGTGCGCGCCTCCATGTCGATCTCGCTGCTGCGCGAGGACAAGCTCTGGGGCCTCATCGCCTGCCACCACTACAGCGGACCGCACGCCCCGCCGTACGCCACCCGCGCCGCGGCGGAGTTCCTCGGCTCCACGCTGTCCCTGCGCCTGGTCGACCGCGCCCAGGAGGACGAGGTGCGCCGCGCGCTGCGTGCGCGGGCCACGCTCACCTCGCTCACCGCGGCCACCCTGGACGAGGACCGCCGGCTCGCCGACGCGCTGCTCGGCTCACCCGACCTGCTCGACCTGCTGCCCGCCGACGGCGTCGTGGTGCGCCTCCAGGGCGTGACCCGCTGGAGCGGGGCCGAGGTCGCCCCCTGGGTCGCCGACGCGATCGCCGCGTGGGCGGCCGGCCTGGGCGACGACGTCGTCGCCACCGACTCGCTGCACCGGGACGCGCCCCGGCTGGGCGCGCCCGAGGACGTCGCCTGCGGCGTGCTCGCGCTCCCGCTGCCCGAGGGCCAGTACGTGCTGTGGCTCCGCGGTGAGGCGGTGCGGCACGTCGACTGGGGCGGCGACCCGCACAACAAGGCGATCGCCGAGCGCGAGGGCGACGAGATCCGGCTGAGCCCGCGGAAGTCCTTCGAACGGTGGCGGGAGGTCGTGCGCGGCCGCTCGCAGCCGTGGACGACGGAGGAGGTGGCCGAGGCCGCCGAGCTGCGCACCCACCTGCTCGAGGCGCTCTACGCCCGCTCGCGCAGCGCCATCCGCGCCGCGGAGACGCTCCAGCGCAGCCTGCTCACCGAGCCGGTGCACCCCGACGGCTTCGAGCTCGCCGTCCGGTACGTGCCCGCCGCGCGCGAGGCGCAGGTGGGGGGCGACTGGTACGACGTGTTCGACCTGCCCGACGGCTCCACGATCCTCGTCATCGGTGACGTCGTCGGCCACGACAGCCATGCGGCGGCCACGATGGGCCAGCTGCGCGGCCTGCTCCGCGGCATCGCCTACTCCGGCAGCGCGGGCCCGGCCGGCGTCCTCGCCCAGCTCGACGGCGCGATCGAGGGGCTCGGCCTCGGGGCCATGGCCACCGTGCTGGTCGGCCGGCTGGAACGACCCGACGGCGCCGACGGCGCGACCCTGCTGCGCTGGGCCAGCGCCGGCCACCTGCCCCCGCTGCTCCGCACCGCGGACGGCGCAGCGCAGGTGCTCGACGGAGCACGGCCCGGACTCCTGCTCGGTGTCGACCCCACGCGACCGCGCACCGAGCAGCAGGTGCTCCTCGAGCCCGGCAGCACGCTGCTCCTCTACACCGACGGCCTCGTCGAGCGCCGCGACCAGGTGTTCGACGAGGGCGTCGAGCTGCTGGCCGCGGCGCTGACGGAGCTGCGCGACCGGTCCGTCGACGACCTGTGCGATGCCCTGCTCGCCCGGTTGCTGCCCGACGGGGCGGAGGACGACGTCGCGCTGGTCGCCGTCTGTCTCCGCCCCTGCGCCGGCTGAGCGGTCAGTCCTCGAGGTCCGGCGCGGCGAACAGCGGGGTCAGCCCGTCGTCCGGAGCCGGGGCCACCCGTCCGCTGTCCTTGACCTCCGGGATGGTGTCCCGCACCGGGATCTCGGGCAGTCCGCGCGCATCCCGCTCCAGGGCCGCCAGCAGTCGCTCCTCGTCCGGCGCGAGGTCGCCCGGCCCCAGCCGAGCTCCGGCGCCGAGCGCGTCAGCGGCGAGCGTCGTCCTGTCCTCGGGGTCGCTCCCGTCCGGTCCGGCCATGCTCATCGCGCTCACCTCCTGCCCGGCTCAACGCGGGAAGTCGGGCTCGAGCCGCGGCACGATCTGCATCTCCGGCACGAACGCGGACGGGTGCAGCAGCACCAGGGTGCGCACCATCTCGGCCACCGCCGACGGGGGCATCATGAGGTGCCCGGGGATCCCCCACTGCTCCATCATCGGCGTGTCCATGGCCGCCGGGATGACCGACTGCACCCGGCACGGGAAGGGCCGCTCGCTCCCGTCGGGCTGCGTCACCGCCTTCTCCCGCAGCTCCCGCTGGATGCAGCGGGTCGCGTTGAGGAAGCCTGCCTTGGAGCCGTTGTAGGCGATGGCGCCACTGCCCGAGGTGATCGCCGAGAGCGACACGATGTGCACGACGTCGGCGGTGCGTCCCTCGGGGAGGTGCTGCACCCGCTTGGTGAACTCGCTGGTGAGGAACACCGGGCCCTCGAAGTTCACCGCCTGCACCCGCCGGTAGTCGGCGAGGTCGATGTCGGTGATGTAGCCCGGCCGGTCGATGCCCGCGACGTTGACCAGGATGTCGAAGCTGTCCCCGTGCGCGTCGAACAGACCGCCCACCACGCTGCGCCGACTCTCGTCGTCGGTCACGTCCAGGGCGACGACCTCGGCGCTGCCGCCGGCATCGGTCACCAGGCGGCCGGTCTCCTCGCTGCCGGCCGCGTCGATGTCCGCGATCGCCACGTGCGCCCCCGCCTCGGCCAGCGCGCGGGCCGTGGCCCGGCCCAGCCCGCTCGCGGCTCCCGTGACGAGCGCGACGCGCCCCTTCAGCGACTCCTGCATCCGGTCCTCCAGTCCATGGTCCGATCGACTCCCGACAGCCTCGCCGAGAACCGCACCGGTCGCAGGTCGGAGCCGGCCGGGCTCAGCTCCCGAGGCGGCCGGCGGCGACCGCGCCGCGGAAGGACGGCGGCGGAGGCCAGGCGTCGGCGAGGGTGACCGTGCGCAGCCCTCGCTCGCGGATCAGGTCCAGGAGTTCGCCGTACACGGTGGTCACCGTGGGGTGGTTGGCGTGGCCGACCACGATCGTCTGCGGGGTGAACCACGCACGGGCGTAGCCGATCAGCTCCGCTCCGGTGAGCACCCGGGAGTCACCGAGCGTGCCGTTCCACATCGCGATCACCGGGTGGCCGAGGTCGGCCGCGATCCGGTCGGTGCGCTCGTCGTGGGCGCCGAACGGCGGCCGGAGGAAGGGGGTGTCGACGACGCCCAGCGTCCTGCGCAGGAAGTCCTGGTTGCGGCGGATCTCCTCGGCGACCTCGGCGTCGCCGAGCCGCGTGAGGTCGGGGTGGGACCACGTGTGGTTGCCGAACGCGACCTGCCCCGACTCGGCCAGCGGGCGCAGGACGGCGGCGTTGTCCTCCCACGACCGGTAGCGCCCGTTGGGGAAGAAGGTGAGCCGCACGCCGGTGTCCACCGCGAGGGTGGCGAACGCGGCGACGACCTCGCTGCTCGTGCCGTCGTCGATGGTCAGCGCCAGCCCGTCGCCCTCGCCGGGCAGCCCGGTCACCACCTCCGCCGGAGGAGCCGGCCGGACGGCCGCCACCGGGGACGGCGACGCGGGGTCGGCGGGGGGCGGCGCGGCGACGGGCGCAGCCACCCCGGCACGCGTGCCCGTGGCGGCCCCGTGCCCGGTGGCGGCCACGGCGAGCCCTGCGGCGATCGTCAGCAGGAACCCTCGTCGGTCCATGGCCGCGACGCTGGCAGGGCGCGGCGGCTCCCCGGTGCACGTCGGCGGCGACGCGCCGCAGGCGTTCGGAGCGCATCCGGAGGGCTGCGCTCGGTGACCAGACGCGGTCACCCGGGGTTCCTGCGGGAACCACCCGCAGTCAGCCGGCGGAGGCCGCAGCCGGCCCCGGTCCCGGTCCCGCGCCACGGAGGCGGCCGGCGTCCCTCCGCCGTGCGGCGCCCTGACGTGTCAGGACCCGCCGGACCCGTCCTCGCTGTCGAAGGTGAGCGTCAGCGCGGAGCGGTGGACCGGGGAGGCCCCGGACACCTCGACGCCGCTGCGCACCGGCACCTGGTCGGCCGGCCACACCTCCACGGCCCGGAACGCGTAGCCGTCCTGTTCGGCGGCCTCGAAGGTGAACGCCACGGCCACTCCGGCGGCGAGCTCCCGGTACCCGGGGACGAGGACGGCTGAGAAATGCGTCCAGCAGCCGCCCGGGGTGGCCGCGGAGTCGAGAACTCCCCACCCCTCCTCGGCGTGCCACACGCGGACCGTGCCCTGCGACGTCATGCGCGCAGTATCGCGGGCGACGCCCGACCGGGGTGTCGCGATGGCGCGCCGCCCGATCGGGATCGACGAGAGACCACGCTCTCGCCGCACGGGTCAGCCGGCGGGGACCAGGCCGGCGTCCTCGATCATCCGCGCCTGCTCGCGGCACCACGGCGACCAGGCGTCGCCCTCGGTCTCCTGCCGCCGGCGGAACGCCGCCCAGTCCAGCAGCTCCCAGGCGCCGACCTCGCTCGGGTCGGGTGCCGGCGAACCGGCGTACCGGCCCAGGTAGACGGGGCAGATCTCGTTCTCGACGACCCCGAGGAACTCGGCCCGGTAGCGGTAGCCGGGCAGCGCCGGCCGGAGCTCGCTCACCTGCAGGCCGAGCTCGAAGGCGGCCCGGCGGGCGATCGCGGCGTCGTCGTCCTCGTCCGGTCCGGGGTGGCCGCAGACGGTGTTGGTCCACATCCCCGGGAACGTCTGCTTCCCGTCCGCCCGCCGGGTGACCAGCAACCGGCCGGCGTCGTCGAACAGGTACGCGGAGAAGGCACGGTGCAGCGGCGTCTCCCCGTGGTGCACCAGCGGCTTGGGCATCGTGCCGATGGCCCGGCCGTCGTCGTCGACCAGCACGATCATCTCCATGCCTGACTGTCTCCCTCTCGGTCGACGACCGCGGCCACGAGGCGTTCCCCCGTTGCACCGAGCGCGCCCCGGCCCTCCTCGGGGAGGCCGCCGGCCCCCCGTCGTCGGACCGCCTCGCGGGGCGGCTCCAGTCGTTCCTCGGGGACCCTCCGGGCCCCGCTCGTCACGACAGTAGAACCGAACTTTGGCACAGTCGTCGGATGGACAGCTTCCGCCGCGACGGCCTGACCTTCGACGTCCGTGACGCCGGGCCCGGGGACGGCGAGCCCGTCGTCCTGCTGCACGGCTTCCCGCAGGACTCGGCCGCCTGGGACCGCGTCGCCCCGGCGCTGCACGGGCACGGGCTGCGCACCCTGGCGCCGGACCAGCGGGGCTACTCCCCCATGGCTCGGCCCCGCGGGCGGGCGCACTACCGGCTCCGCGAGACGGTGGGCGACGTGCTGGGACTGCTCGACGCGGCCGGACTGGAGAGCGCGCACGTCGTCGGCCACGACTGGGGCGGCATCGTGGCGTGGGCGCTGGGCGCCTGGCACCCCGAGCGGGTCCGCACCCTGACCGCGCTGTCCGTACCGCACCCCGCCGCCATGGCGAAGGCCATGGTGACCAGCGACCAGGGGCTGCGCTCGTACTACATGGGCGTCTTCCAGCTGCCGCTCCTTCCCGAGCGGCTGCTGCTGGCGGGGAACGGCGCCGTGCTGCGCCGGATGCTGCGCTCCGGCGGGCTGGACGACGCCGTCGTGGACCACTACGTCGCCCGCATGCAGGAGCCGGGGGCGCTCTCCGCGGCGCTGAACTGGTACCGCGCGCTGCCGTGGGCCGGCCGGGACCCGGTCGGGAAGGTGCGCGTGCCCACGCTGCACGTGTGGAGCACCGGCGACGCGTTCCTGGGCCGGACCGCGACCGAGGCCACCGCGCGCTTCGTCGACGCCCCCTACCGGCTGGAGGTGCTCGAGGGCGTGCCGCACTGGATCCCCGAGCTGGCCGCCGACCGCGTCGCCGAACTGGTCACCGCCCACGTGCGCACGGCGGACTCCTGACCGGCGCGAGCCGATGGCCGGGGCCCTCGGCAGACTGACGGCATGACGGCGACGACGTCCCCCGCCACCCGGGCCGAGCGGCTGGACCGGCTGCCCTTCACCCGCGAGCACGGCCGGCTGGTCTTCGGTTCCGGGCTCGGCTGGGCGCTGGACGCCATGGACGTCGGGCTGATCTCGTTCGTCCTGGCCGCGCTCGCCGCGCAGCAGCAGTGGGACGTGACCTCGACCGAGCTGTCCTGGATCGCCTCGATCGGGTTCGCCGGCATGGCCGTGGGCGCGACCGCCGGCGGACTGCTCGCCGACCGGATCGGCCGGCGCCAGGTCTTCGCGCTGACGTTGCTGGTGTTCGGGCTGGCCACCGGAGCCGCCGCGCTGTCGTGGTCGGTCGCGGCGCTCATGGTCTTCCGCTTCCTCATCGGGCTGGGCCTCGGCGCGGAGCTGCCCGTGGCGTCGACCCTGGTCAGCGAGTTCGCCCCTGCGCGCGTCCGCGGCCGGGTGGTCGTCTGGCTGGAGGCGTTCTGGGCCCTGGGGTGGATCCTGGCCGCGCTGATCGGGTTCCTGGTCGTCCCGGGCAGCGATGCGGGCTGGCGGTGGGCGCTGGCCATCGGCGCGCTGCCCGCGCTCTACGCGGCCGTGGTCCGGTGGGGCCTGCCCGAGTCGGTGCGCTTCCTGGAGACCCGCGGGCGGGTCGAGGAGGCCGAGGCCGCGGTGCGGCGGTTCGAGGAGTCCGCGGGCGTGCCGGCCGTCGCCTCGCCCGTGGCGCCACCGGTCGCAGCACCCGGACCGCGGGCCCTCTGGGCCATCGGGACCCGGGCGCGCACCGCGGCGCTGTGGACCGTCTGGTTCAGCATCAACTTCGCCTACTACGGCGCCTTCATCTGGCTGCCCTCGCTGCTGGTCGCCAACGGCTTCACGCTCACCAAGTCCTTCGAGTACACGCTGTACATCACCCTCGCCCAGCTGCCGGGGTACGCCCTGGCCGCCTACCTGATCGAGAAATGGGGCCGCCGGGCCACGCTGGCCACCTTCCTCGCCGGCTCGGCGCTGGGCGCCGCACTCTTCGCCACGGCCGACAGCGACACCACCGTGCTGCTCACGGGAATGCTCCTGTCGTTCTTCAACCTCGGGGCCTGGGGCGCGCTCTACGCGACGACGCCGGAGGTCTATCCCACGGTGCTGCGCGCGACGGGCGCCGGCGCCGCGGCGGGATTCGGCCGGCTGGCCTCGATCGCCGCGCCGCTGTGCGTGCCGCCCCTGGTCGACGCCGGAGGCACCGGCCTGGTGTTCGGCACGTTCGCCGCCTTCTTCGTCCTCGGCGCACTGGCCACGTGGGGCCTGCCCGAGCGCCGGGGACAGTCGCTGGACGACGAGGTCGGCGCACCCGCGGACGTGCGGACCGGCTGACCGCCAGACCTGCGGGCCGGCGGGCCGGCTGACCGCGGGACCGGCCGACCGGCCGACCGGCGACTTCGGGCAGCTCTGCCCCAGACCGCGCGTCGGGGACTCTGGCCCCCAACCTGTCCGCGGAGCACAGTGCCCGGGCATGGACCTCGATCCGGTGCGGACGAACCCCGACCACTACGCGGTGGTGTTCGAGAACGACCGGGTGCGGGTGCTGGAGTACACCGATCGGCCCGGCGACCGGACGTCTCCGCACGCCCACCCCGACAGCGTGATGCACACCCTCAGTGCCTTCCGCCGACGACTGCACGCCGGGGCGACGCAGCGGGACGTCGAGATGCCCGCCGGCATGACCGGGTGGCTGCCCGCCCAGGAGCACTCGGGCGAGAACATCGGCGACACCGACACCCACGTCCTCTTCGTCGAACTCAAGGCAGCCGCTCCGGGCCCGGCGGGGACGACCGCCCTGGGCCCGACGGAGATGACCGCCCTGAGCCCGCCCGTCTGACGCGAGGGGGCGGCGGCCCGGGGCTCCCGGCGCGTCCCTGCCACAGGGAGATCCGACTCCCGGCCGACAGGAGTGCAAAGAAACCTTTGCAAAGCTGCCTTTGCACCCCTACCGTGTTGGCATGGCCGAGAGTCCACCCCCCGGGAAGTCGATCGACGTCCACGACGTCCGCGCCCTGCGCGCCCTCGCCCACCCGTTGCGCATGCTCCTGCTCGGCGCGCTGCGCACCGACGGGCCCTCGACCGCCAGCAGGCTCGCCGACCGGCTCGGCGAGAGCAGCGGGGCGACGAGCTACCACCTCCGCCAGCTGGCCGGCTTCGGCTTCGTCGAGGAGGTGCCCGGCGAGGGCACCGGTCGCGAGCGGTGGTGGCGTGCGCTGCACCGGAGCACCCGCTGGGACAGCGAGGAACTCATGAGCGAGCCCGGAGGTCGCGAGATCGTCGACGAGCTCGCCGACCGCATCGTCGCGCAGCAGCGCCGCATGCTCGCCGCGTTCGCCGCCGAGCGGGAGCGGATGGACGACGACTGGCGGGCCGCCGTCTCGCTCAACGACTGGGGCCTGCGGGTGTCCCCCGCCCGGGCCCGCGAGCTGATGGGCGAGCTCAACGGCGTCCTCCAGCGGTGGCGCGACGAGAACGAGGAGGAGGGCCAGCCCCTGGTCCACGTGCTGCTCGACCTCTTCCCGCTGAAGGACTACCCCCTGTGACCGGCGTCCTGGGTCCCGACCAGGCCCGCCGGCGCTTCATCGGGCTGACCGCGCTGCGCTGGCTCCCGGTCGGGGTCGCGGTCCCCGTGTCGGTCCTGCTGGCCACCGCCCGCGGGCTGTCGCCGGCCGACATCGGCGTGGCCGTCGCGGTGTACGGCGCGGTGACCCTCCTGCTCGAGCTGCCCACCGGCGGGCTGGCCGACGCCATCGGGCACCGGCCGGTCCTCGCGGTGTCGGGTGCGTTCGCCGTCGCCTCGCTGCTCACCATGTCCGTGGCCGACGACCTGCGGCTGTTCCTGGTCGCCTGGTCGCTCCAGGGCGTGGCGCGGGCGTTGAACTCGGGCCCGCTCGAGTCCTGGTACGTGGACACCGTCCACCTGACCGAACCGGGCGGCGACGTGACCCCCGGGCTCGCGCGCGGGGCGGCGGCCGATGCCGCCGGGCTGGCCGTGGGCGCGGTGCTCGGCGGCGTGCTGCCGCTGCTGGTCGACCGCAGCGGCGCGGCCGCCCTCGCCGTGCCGCTGCTGCTCGCCGCCGCCCTGGGCGTCGTCCACGTGGTCGCCGTGCTGCTGCTCGTGGTCCCGGTCCGGCGACCGGAGACGTCGGGCATCTCGGCGATGCGGGCGGGGGTCCGCGAGGTGCCGTCGGTCATCTCGGCGACCCTGCGCCTCGTGCTGCACGACCGGCTGCTGCGCCTGCTGCTGATCGCCGCCTTCCTCGTCGGGGTCGTGCTCACCTCGCTGGAGCTGATCGGCCCGTTGCACTTCGCCGAGCTGGCCGGGTCGCCGGAAGCGGGGTCCGCGGTGTTCGGGATCGTCACCGCGGTGTCCTTCGCCGCCGCGGCGGCGGGCTCTCTCCTGGCACCAGCCCTCGGCCGCGCCATGGGCGGCTCGGTCGCCCGGGCGAGCGTCGTCACCGCGGTGCTGGCAGCGGTCGCCGTCGCGGCGTTCGCCCTGTCCCCCGGCGTCGTCCTCGCCGCCTGCGCCTACTCGCTGTTCTACCTGTTCAACGCGGCGTCCTCGCCGCTGCGCCAGCAGCTGCTGCACGACCAGACGACGGCCGCGCAGCGGTCGACGACGCTCTCGGCGAAGTCCCTGGCGCTGATGCTCGGCGGGCTGCTCGGCAGCCTGCTGCTCCCCCGTCTCGCCGACGGGGCCGGACTGCCCGCCGGGCTGCTCGCCGGTGCCGGCGCGCTGCTGGTCCTGGCCGTGGTCTGCCTCGGCCTGCGGGCGCGGGCGGGTGACGCCGGTTCGCTTCCTCCCGACCGGGTAGCGGCAGGTCATGGCTGAGTTCTCCCCAGGGCACCTCGCGGGCGCCACGGTCGCGATCACCGGCGCGAGCGGCAACGTCGGGACGGCGCTGCTGCGGCGGCTGACCGCACCGGGCAGCGGCGTCGCCGAGCTGCGCGGGCTGGCCCGCCGGATCCCGCCGGAGGTGGCGCCCTACGACCGCGTGCGGTGGTTCTCCGCGGACCTCGGCACCCCGGAGAGCGACGAGGTGCTGCGCGAGTTCCTCGACGGCGTCGACGTCGTCATCCACCTGGCGTGGGCGCTGCAGCCCGGCCGCGAGCCGGACCTCCTGCGCCGGGTGAACGTCGACGGCTCCTGGCGGGTGGCCCGGGCCGCGAAGTCCGCCGGCGTCCAGCAGTTCCTGCACATGTCCTCGATCGGCGCCTACGCCGCCGGTGCGGTCGGGCACCGGGTCACCGAGGACTGGCCGACGACCGGCGTCCCCAGCTCGCAGTACAGCCGCGACAAGAGCGAGGCCGAGCGCGTCGTGCGCCAGGTGCTCGCGCACGGGACGCCCACGGTGCTGTCGGTCGCGCGGCCCACGCTGGTGCTCCAGCCGGAGGCGGGCAGCGAGATCGGCCGCTACTTCCTGGGACCCCTCGTCTTCGCTGCGGCCCGTCAGGTCCCCGGTGCGCTGGCCCGGCTGCTGCCGCTCCCGATCCCGACCGTCGCCGTGTCCTTCGTGCACGCCGACGACGTCGCCGACGCCCTCGAGCGGATCGTCGACCGCCGGGTGCCCGGCCCGTTCAACATCGCGGCCGAGCCGGTGCTGGACGCCGCCGGCATCGCCACGGCGCTCGGCGCCCGCCGGATCCCGGTGCCCGCGATCGCCCTGCGCGTGCCCCTGCAGGCCGCCTTCGCCGCGCACCTGGTGCCCACCGAGCCCGGCTGGCTGGACATGGGCACCTCGCTGCCGGCGATGGACACCACCCGCGCCCGCACGCTGCTGGACTGGGCCCCGGTCCACCGCAGCGACGACGTGCTGCGCCAGTTCGTCGCCGCACTGGGCGCGGGCACCGGCGGACCGGGCGCGCTGCTGCGGCCGGCGTCCGGGCCGGTGCTGGATCCCGCCGGCGACGCGGCGAACACCCCGGGACCGCGCGCCGACTGAACCGTCGAACCCCCGCGGCCCAGGACCACCCCGGTCCTGGGTCGCCACGGTTCAACGCTCGGTCGCGCCGTGGCTCCGGACCGGCTCGCAGCGCTGGTCGTCCGGCCCGACGGATCGGTCAGGACCGGCTGGTCCAGGCCCCCACGTCGCGGCCGGTGCGGGCGAAGACCTCCGACGCACGGTCGGCGCGCAGGGCGACCAGCGTCGCCTCCCCCTCGGCCAGCGTGATCTCCGGGGCGTCCTTGGCCACCACCCGCGCGGTGGCGGTGGCCCGACGGCCCTCGACCGAGACCAGTTCGCCGGTGACCACCAGCGGCACGCCCAGGTGCACCGGACGGCGGTAGGAGACGGTCAGCGTGGCGGTCAGGCCACCGTGGCCGGCCGCGCGCGCCGACCGCGCGAGCACGTGGTCCAGCAGGGTGGCGACGACGCCGCCGTGGACCAGGCCGGGCGGGCCCTCGTGCTGCTTGCCGACGGTCACCCGGCCCACGCAACGACGCTCCGCCGGCAGGTCCTCGACGACCATGGGTGGCGCCACCGGGCTCCCGGGGCCGTAGACCGGGCTGTACCAGCGCTCGCCGGTCGCCGGGTCGTCCACCGTCGCGATCTCGTGCAGCTCGCGGAGGTCGGTGGACAGCAGCCCGGTGAGCGCCCGGGCCGCCTCGGTGGCCTCGGCGAGCCGGTCCAGCGGCACCTCGGTGCGGACGGCGGCGTCGACCAGCTCGCGCAGCGCCTGGCCGAGCTCCGAGACGGCGTCCCGGCGGACCCCGCGCTCCTCGGCCGACGCCTCAGGCCCGTCTCCGGTGCGCTCTCCGGCCTCGTCCCGGGTCCCGCCCCCGGCCTGCGAGGCGTGGGGAGGACGGGGTCCTTCGTCAGCCACGGGGCATGCCGGCCTCGCGCAGCAGCGCGCCGCCGATGATGACCCGCTGCACCTCGCTGGTGCCCTCGTAGAGCCGGTACAGCCGGGCGTCGCGGTAGAAGCGCTCGACCGGCGTCGTCCGCAGGTAGCCCAGGCCGCCGTGCACCTGGACGGCCTTGTCGACGGCGCGGCCCACCATCTCCGTGCAGAACAGCTTCGCCGACGACGGCCCGACCGAGGTGTCCTCGCCGGTGTCGTAGCGGGCGGCGACGTCGCGGACCATGCTGCGGGCGGCGAGCAGCTCGGCGTGCATGTCGGCGAGCATGGCCTGCACCAGCTGGAAGCGGCCGATCGGCGCCCCGCCCTGCTTGGCCGTGGCGGCGTAGGCGACCGACTCGTCGAGCACCCGCTGCGCCATGCCGACGCACAGCGCGGCGATGTGCAGCCGGCCGCGGGAGAGCACGGTGAGCGCCTTGGCGTAGCCGCGGCCCTCCTCGCCGATCAGCGCCTCCTCGGGCACCCGCACGTCGTCGAAGAACACCTCGGCGGTCCAGGCCCCGGCCTGCCCCATCTTCTTGTCCTTGGGGCCCACGGTGACCCCCGGCGTCGCGGTCTCGACGACGAAGCTGGATATGCCCCGGCCGCCCTTCTCCTCCGGGTTCGTCCGGGCGAAGACGACGAAGAGATCGGCCAGCGGCGCGTTGGTGATGTAGCGCTTGCTGCCGTTGATGACCCACCCGTCGCCGTCGCGGCGGGCGCTGGTGCGCAGGCCCGCGGGGTCCGAGCCGGCCTCGGCCTCGGTGAGGGCGAACGAGCCGATCAGCTCGCCGGCCGACAGCCCGGGCAGGTACTTCTTCTTCTGCTCGTCGCTCCCGAACTTGGCGATGACCTGCCCGGAGATGCCGTTGTTCGTGCCGAACAGCGAGCGGAAGGCCGGCGTGGTGTACCCGAACTCGATCGCCAGCTCGACGTCCTCGCTCATGCTGACGCCGAGCCCGCCGTACTCCTCGGGGAGCGCGTAGCCGAACAGGCCCATCTCCGCGATCTGCGCGCGCAGCTCGTGGGGGATGCGGTCCTCGTCCTCGATCCGTTCCTCGAGCGGCACGACCCCCTCGCGCACGAGCTGACGAACGGCGTCCTTGATCTGACGGAAGTCCTCGGCGTCCATGAGGACATGCTGGCACGGGCCGCAGGCCCTGTGCCGCGCAGCGCGGAGCCCGGAGGGTTCCCGCTGCGCGGCACGGATCGGCTCAGCGGCCCTGGGGACGGCACCTGGTCGCGGTGTCGTCCCCAGGACGACTATGCAATGGCGTCCAGGCGGGTCATGTCCTCGTCGGAGAGGGTGAGCCGCGCCGCGCCCAGGTTCTCCGTCAGGTGGTCGACGGACTTGGTGCCCGGGATCGGCAGGATCACCGGGGACTTCTGCAGCAGCCACGCCAGGGCCACCTGGGACGGCGTGGAGTCCAGCTCGCGGGCGATGTCGGCGACCGGGCTGTCGGGCGAGGCCAGGTCACCGGTGGCGATCGGGAACCACGGGATGAAGGCGATGCCCTCCGCGGTGGCGTAGTCCAGGACGTCCTGGCTCTGCCGGTTGGTCAGGTTGTACAGGTTCTGCACGCTGACGATCTCGGTGATCTCGCGCGCCGCCTTCAGCTCCTCGACCGACACCTCCGAGACGCCGATGTGCCGCACCTTGCCCTGCTCCTTGAGCTCGGCGAAGGCGCCGAGCTGGTCGGCCAGCGGGACCTCGGCGTCGATGCGGTGCAGCTGGATGAGGTCGATGCGGTCGAGCTTCAGGTGCCGCAGGGAGAGCTCCACCTGCTGCGTGAGGTAGGCGGGCCGGCCGACCGGCGTCCAGATGCCGGGGCCCTGACGGGTCAGCCCCGCCTTGGTGGCGATGACCAGGCCCTCGGCGTAGGGGTGCAGCGCCTCGGCGAGGATCTGCTCGCTGACCTCGGGGCCGTAGGAGTCGGCGGTGTCGATGAAGTCCACACCCTGCTCGACGGCGGCCTGCACGACGCGGACGGCGGCGGCGCGGTCGGCCGGCTCGCCCCAGACGCCGGGGCCGGGCAGCTGCATCGCGCCGTAGCCGAGCCGGTGGACGGGCAGGTCGCCGCCGATGGAAAAGGTGTCGCTGAGCTGTGCGGTGGTCATGCGGGGAGCCAGCGCGACAGCGCCCGCGCGTGTTCCCGGCCGGGCGTGTTCGATGGGCGGCGTGAGCGACGGGGACCGGGTCGGGCAGATCGTCGTGCTGCGGCACGGGCAGACGGAGTGGAGCCGCAGCGGCCAGCACACCGGGACGACGGACCTCCCGCTGCTGCCCGAGGGCGAGGAGCAGGCGCGCTCCCTGCGCGGGGCGTTGGCCGGGCGGAGGTTCGTCCAGGTGCGGGTCAGCCCGCTGCAGCGTGCGGGGCGGACCGCGGAGCTCGCGGGCCTGACCGCCACCGACGTCGACCGGGACCTCGTGGAGATCGACTACGGCGGCTTCGAGGGCCGGACGACGGCCGACATCAGCGAGGGCCTCGGGCGGACGTGGTCGATCTGGCGGGACGGGACCGCCGACGCCGAGGTCCCCGGCGAGCAGCTGGCCGACGTGGGAGCCCGGGTGGACCGGGTGCTGGACCGGGCGCGCGCCCGGCTGACCGACGGCGACGTCGCCTTGGTGGCGCACGGGCACGTGCTGCGGGTGCTCACCGCCCGCTGGCTGGGCCTGGAGCCGGCCGCCGGAGCACTGTTCGCGCTACCGGCGGGGCGCTACGGCGTGCTGGGCCACGAGCACGGGCGGCCGGTGCTCGCGGGCTGGGCGCTGGGCTGACGCGCACCCGTCCGGCAGGTCAGCGGGACCGGGTGACCGCCACGGGCTGGAAGCGGCCGGCCTCCTCCGTCGCGGGTTGCTCCGGCCGCGCGGGACGGCCGAACAGCCAGCCCTGACCCAGGTCGGCGCCCAGCTCGGCGACCTGCTCGGCCAGCTCCTCGGTCTCGATGCCCTCGGCGACGACGACGGCGCCGAGCTCGTGGGCGAGATCGGTGACGGCCTTGAGCACGGTGCGCGCGCCCTCGTCGGGCAGCCCCTGCACCAGCCCCTTGTCCAGCTTGACCACCTCGGGCCGGACGGCGGCCAGCAGCGACAGGCTGGAGTAGCCGGCGCCGACGTCGTCGAGCGCTACCCGCCAGCCCAGCGACCGGTAGTGGTCGAGCACGGAGACCAGGTGCCCGCGGTCGGCGATGGCGTGGGACTCGACGACCTCGAAGACGAGCTGCTCCGGCGCCAGCCCGGAGGCGTGCGCCACGTGCTCGGTGCTGGCCAGGCAGACCTGGGCGCGGTAGATCGACGTCGGGTTGAAGTTGATGAACAGGTCGGAGTCGCCGATCCAGGGCGCCGCCCCGGAGATGGCCGACTCCCGGCCGATGCGGTCGAGCCGGGCCAGCCAGCCGGCGGACTCGGCGACGAAGAACAGGTCGCCCCCGCCCACCTCGCGGCCGTCGACGAGGCCACGCAGCAGCGCCTCGTGAGCGACGACGGTCCGGTCGGCCAGCGTGACGATCGGCTGGTAGGCCGACCAGAACTCGGCCTCGGCCAGGACGCCGACCTCGACGGTCACGCCGCGGCGGGCGAGCTCGACGGCGAGGCTGGGTGCCGTGAGCAGTCCGGCGGTCCGTGCCGGACCGTCCTCGGGCGGGTCGGTGGCCACGCGGACCACCTCCAGCTCCGCGGCGGTGAGCTCGCGGGCCAGCCGCTGGAAGAGCCGGTCGATGCCGCGGCCGCCCCTGGGGTCGACGACGTCCACGAGGTGCGGAGCGGTGCTGACGTCCAGGCCCAGCGACTTCGCGGTGCGCGAGACGGTCGGCAGGACGTGGCCGACGGCGGTGGCCAGCAGCACGCGGCCGGCGTCGCCGGGTACGTCCCAGTGCGTGCGGCAACCGCAGACGCCCCCGCAGATGGTTCCCACGCCAGCAGGATGACCCACGACAGGCGATACCGCAGGAGGCGCGCGCGGCGCGTCCGGGGAGCCCGACCGGGTGACGCGCAGAGGACTCACAGGCTGTCGTGACCAGTTACGAGACTTGAGTCCCTTAAGCTCGCAACCATGGCCGTTCTCTCCGAAACCGACGTCCGTCCCAGTCGGGGTGGCCGGCCGCGCGATCCCAGCCGGGACGGGGTCATCCGCGCCGCCATCCTCCGGCTGTTGGCCGATGTCGGTTACGGCGCGCTGACCATGGACGCCGTCGCCGCCGAGGCCGGCGTCGGCAAGGCGACCATCTACCGGCGGTGGCGCACCAAGGAGGAACTGGTCGTCGACACCGTCTCCGACCTCAACGCCGAGCAGGCCGTGATCCCGGACACGGGGTCCCTCGAGGGCGACCTGCGTCAGCTGCTGCGCGCGATGGTGGCCCTGGTGAACGGTCCCGCCGGGGCGGCGACCCAGGCGCTGCTCTCCTCGATGCAGCACCAGCCCGCCCTGGCCGAGGCGTTCCGGGCAGGCCCGCTCGCCGCGTGGCAGACCGCGTTCCACGACACGTGGACACGCGCCGAGCAGCGCGGCGACCTGCCGGGGGGCCTCGTCGGTACCCCCGTCACCGATGCGATCGGCGCCCCGCTCGTCCAACGCTGGCTCGCCAGCGGGCAGCCGGTGGACGACGCCTACGCCGACGCGGTCGTCGACCTGGTCGCACTCCCGCTGCTGCGGGCCCACGGCGCGACGATCTGAGCCCGGCTACCAGCCGAGCGTGCCCGGAGCGCCCTTGAACGGGCCGACCACCTCGTCGGTGATCCACCCCCCGTAGAAGTTCCCCGGCTGCGAGCGGACCACCTCGCCGTCCACCGTGATCCGGTCGACCCGGCCGGGGTAGAAGGCGACGGCTCCGGCCAGGTGCTCGTAGCTCCCGGTCGGCTGCTCGTAGGACCAGCCGGCCGACGACGCGCGCCGGCCGTCGACGACGACGTCCCAGTAGGTCGCCTGGCCCTTCCACTCGCACCACGACCCGCCCTGCGCGCGCTCGAGCACGCCGTCGGCGACGTCCGCGCGGGGCACGTAGAAGGTCGGCGGGTGGCTGGTCTCGCAGACCCGGACCGCCCGCCGGGTGTCCGCGACCACCTGACCGCCGAACTCCACCACGACGTGCCGCGGCGTCACCAGGGCCGAGGGCGGGCGGGGGTAGTCCCAGACCGACTCCTGGCCGGGGCCGACGGGATCGCGACGGACCGGCACGGGATCAGCGGCGGCGGGGCCGGGTCCGCACCACGACCTCGCTCCTGATCTCCCGGGGCTCACCCCTGCGCCGGGTGTCCCGCGAATCGCCCCGGTGCCGGACCTTCTGCACCACGACGACCGTCACGAGCAGACCGACGGCGCCCACGGCGGCCTTGCCGGCCGGGGTCTGCAGCCAGCGCACGACGGCGTCCTGCCCCTTGGCCTTGAGGCGGGTGGGGCTCGTCCGGTAGGTCAGCTGGTCCAGCGTGGCGGCCAGCGACTCGCGGGCGGCGTCGATCTCCAGCTGGATCTGTCGGGGGTCGCGAGGCACCGGGACAGCCTGCCAGACGTCGCCCGACTCGGCTCATCCGCCGGTCCTCGTTCCTCCCCCCGGGTGCTCCTAGACTTCGGGAGCACGCGGGAGTGGTGTAACGGCAGCCACGCCAGACTTAGGATCTGGTGCCTTCGGGCGTAGGGGTTCGACTCCCCTCTCCCGCACAGTCGGTTCTCCGCGTTCGTGGCGCCGTGCTCGGCCCCTCGGCCGGATCGGGCTCCTGGGTCCGCCGCCTACTGCGCGGCGAGATCGTGGTGCTGGGCCGGATAGGCGTGGACCGCTGCGCTGCGCAGCTTGGGCACCTCGTGGATCAGGTGGTGCTCCGCGTCGTGGGCCAGTCGGTGGGCTTCGGCGGCGTTCACCTGGCCGTCGATGTCCAGGTCTGCCTCGGCGTGGAGGGAGTGGCCGATCCAGCGCATCCGCACCCTGCGCACGCCCGTCACACCGGGAGTGGCGAGCAGGGCGGCTTCGGCCTGATCGACGAGTTCGGGATCGACCGCATCCATCAGTCGTCGGTAGACCTCGCGCACCGCCGTGCGCAGGACCGCCAGGATCGCCACGGTGATCAGCAGCCCGACCAGCGGGTCCGCGAGCGGGAACCCGGCCGCGACACCGCCCGCCCCGGCCAGCACGGCCAGCGAGGTGAGACCGTCCGTGCGAGCGTGCAGACCGTCGGCGACCAGCGCCGCGGAGCCGATCCGCCGTCCGACCCGGATCCGGTAGACCGCGACCAGTTCGTTGCCGAGGAAGCCGACGACTCCCGCCAGCGCCACCCACCCGAGGCGCTCCACCGGGGCGGGGTCGATCAGGCGACGGATCGCCTCGACACCGGCGATGACCGCCGACAACGCGATCATGAGGACGATGAACAATCCCGCCAGGTCCTCGGCGCGCCCGTAGCCGTAGGTGTACCGGCGGTTGGCCGCCCGGCGGCCCACGACGAACGCGATCCACAGCGGCACGGCGGTCAGTGCGTCGGAGAAGTTGTGGATCGTGTCGGCGAAGAGTGCAACGGAGCCGCTGACCACCACGACGACCAGCTGCAGTGCGGCGGTGACTGCCAGGACCACCAGGCTGATCTTCACCGCGCGGATGCCCTGGGCCGAGGACTCCAGGGCTGAGTCCACGGAGTCGGCCGCGTCATGGCTGTGCGGACGCGCCAGGCCCGTCAGCCAGCCGCGCAGGCCGCCGGAGTGTTCGTGGCCGTGCCCGACGTGATCGTGACCGTCGCGGTGATGGTCGTGGTGATCATGGGTCTGCCGGCCCATCTCAGGCGCCCTCGGCGTCGCTGTGCAGCCGCACCAGATCGGCGTCGGGCAGGTGGTGACCCGGAACGTCCTGCCCGCTGTGCTCGGCGTTGTGGACCGCATCGGTGACCAGCTGGGCGATGTGCTCGTTCTCGAGCCGGTAGAACACCGTGGTGCCCTCGCGTCGGGTCCGGACGAGCCGGGTCATCCGCAGCTTGGCGAGGTGCTGCGACACGGACGCCGGCAGCTTGCCGACCTCGGATGCCATGTCGCCGACTGACAGTTCCCGCCCGATCAGCGCCCAGAGGATCCGGATCCGGGTGGCATCGGCGAGCATCCGGAACACCTCGACGGCAAGGTCCACCTGGTCATCGGGCAGCGGCCTGCGACAAGCTTGGTTATCTGCGCGCACACGTAGATAGTAGGCCCAGGCGCGGATCGCGCCGGGGCACGGCGCCCGTCGGGGCACGGTTCCATCGGGCACGGGGCACCTGCGCGACGAGATCCGAGAGCCGTCCGTCAGGTCAGCTCGACGCGGAGGTCCAGTTCGGCCGAGGGCGCCTCGAGGTCGTCGTCGTCCACCACGGCCAGCAGGCGCACGGTGCCGCCGTCGACGGAGTGCAGCGCCAGCCCCTCCACCTTGTGCACGTGCCCGTCGACCTCGGGCACCGGGACGACCGCCACCACCGTCTCCCCGTCCACCAGCGCCAGCGCGGTGGCGACCACCGGGCCGTCGTCGACGGCGTTCGGGGTGTCCTCGGCCGCGGCGCTGAGCAGCATCCGGCCGTCCGGCAGCGCGACGGCGTCGGTCACCGCCAGACCCACGCCCTCGACCTCGCCCAGGTCGTAGCGCCACGGCTGCCCGACCGGCACCGAGGCGGGGTCCGCCCGGCCCAGCACCGCCGTCACCAGCGCCTCCAGCGGGACGTCCACGCTCGCCGACGGCACCCCCGCGGCGAGGTTGCCCCGGGTGAACCAGCGCACGCGGTCCCCGGACCGCGCGGCGCCCTCGAGGTTCAGCTGGCCCATCGGCACGCCCAGCCGGCCGGCGGCGCGCTCGTACAGCGGCGCCAGATCCCCGACGCTGACCTCGGGCGTCCCGTCCACCAGCCGCACCAGGACGCCCCGCATGCGCCTCGGGGAGGAGCCCGAACCCAGCAGCAGCACCGCGGGCCCGCCGTCGACCTCCGCCGGGCACGCCACCTCGAGGTCGGGTTTGAGCCCCTTGGTCCCCGCGGCCTCGGAGAACCGGTCCAGCCCCTCCACCGGTGGCAGCACCCGCACCGGCGTCACCGAGCCGGGCCGGCGCCAGGCGGCAGAGGTGGCGTCGTCCTGCGCGATCAGCCAGCCGTCGCCCAGCGGCGCGATCGCCGAGGCAGCGGTCACCGGCGTGCCGTCGTCGAAGCGCAGTCGCCTGGTCCGCTCCACGAACAGCTGCATGCCACCACTGTGCCGGGCCCCGACCGCGCCGGCCCCTCGGTGCGCGACTCACCCGTCCGGGTGAGGACGCCGGAGCCCCGCTGGGGTGTGGCTCCGGGTCCGCCGAACCACAGGTATGAGCAACTCCGCCATCGCTGTCGGACGACACCTCGCCCCGGAGGGTCCGGACGCCTTCGACACCATCGCCTCGCTGGCCGACCTCGAGCGGCCCGGCCGGCACGCGACCCCGGACGCCGACCCGCCGATCTACGACGCGCTGCGCGACGAGCTCGCCGCCGTCGACTGGTTCAGCCTCGGCCGCTGATCTCTCCGTCGTCGCCGAGCACCTCGGCGATGACCGGGACCAGCGCGGCGAACGCCTGCCCGCGGTGGCTCCGGGCGTCCTTCTCCCCCGGTGACAGCTGCGCCGAGGTGACCTCCAGCCCGTCCGGCACGAAGACGGGGTCGTAGCCGAACCCGCCCGAGCCGCGCTGCTCGCGGATCACCGTGCCCCGCCACTCCCGCTCCAGGAACCGCTCCGTGCCGTCGGGCAGCACCAGGGCGGCGGCGCACACGAACGCCGCGCCGCGCCGCCCGTCGGGCACGTCGGCCAGCTGGGCCAGCAGCAGCGCGGTGTTCGCCGCGTCGTCCCCGTGCCGGCCGGCCCAGCGCGCCGACAGGATCCCCGGCATGCCGTTGAGTGCGTCCACGGTCAGCCCGGAGTCGTCCGCCACCGCCGGCAGTCCGGTGTAGCGCACCGCCTCGCGCGCCTTGAGCAGCGCGTTCTCCGGGAACGTCGCGCCGGTCTCCGGCGCCTCCGGGTACTCCACGACGTCGGACAGCCCCACGACGTCCACACCGGGGACGGCGGCGTGCAGCAGCCGCTGCAGCTCGGCGAGCTTGCCCGCGTTGCGCGTGGCCAGGAGCAGCCGGGTGCTCATCGCGCCAGTGCGTCGACCTGCAGGCGGGTCAGCTCGGCGCAGCCGGCCACGGCGAGGTCGAGCAGCGCGTCGAGGGTCGGCCGGTCGAACACCGCACCCTCCGCGGTGCCCTGCACCTCGACGAACCCGCCGTCGCCGGTGCACACCACGTTCATGTCGGTGCCGGCGCGCACGTCCTCCTCGTAGGCGAGGTCGAGCCGGGGCTCGCCGTCGATGACGCCGACGCTCACGGCCGCCACCGACTGCACCAGCGGCTCGGCCTTCGCGAGCTTCTTGCGGTCGCCCAGCCAGGAGACGGCATCGGCCAGGGCGACGTAGGCGCCGGTGATGGCCGCGGTGCGCGTGCCTCCGTCGGCCTGGAGGACGTCGCAGTCGATGGCGATGCTGTTCTCCCCGAGGGCGCCCAGGTCGACGGAGGCGCGCAGCGAGCGGCCGATGAGCCGGCTGATCTCGTGGGTGCGGCCACCGATCTTGCCCCGGACGGACTCGCGGTCGCTGCGGGTGTGGGTGGCGCGGGGCAGCATGGAGTACTCGGCGGTCACCCACCCCAGGCCCGAGCCCTTGCGCCACCGCGGCACGCCCTCGGTCACGCTGGCCGCGCACAGCACGCGCGTGCGGCCGAACTCGACCAGCACCGAGCCCTCGGCGTGGTCGAGCCAGTTGCGGGTGATGGTGACCGGTCGGAGCTGGTCGGCCGAGCGGCCGTCGTCGCGGGGCGTGGATGCAGGCGGAGTCACGGGAGCCGAGGGTAGCGGGCGCCGCGGGGCGGCTCTGTCGCGCCGAGTGGGCCCGCAGGGTCCGCGCAGGCGTGACGGCGGGGCTCCGCACGACCGGGGACGGCAGGTGGCCGCGGTGTCGTCCGGAGGATGACGATGTAATGACCCCATGAGATCGGAGCTGCGAGCGGTCCGGACCGGTGGCGTGCCGGTCGTGGTGGACCTGACCGACGAGTGCGCCGAGTTCGTCAGCGACGAGGCCGACGGCCTGCTGCACGTCTTCGTCCCGCACGCCACGGCCGGCATCGCCCTCATCGAGACGGGATCGGGCAGCGACGACGACCTGCTCGCCCACCTCGACCAGCTGCTCCCCCGCGACGACCGCTGGCGGCACCGGCACGGCAGCGCCGGGCACGGCCGCGACCACGTGCTGCCGGCGTTCGTACCACCGTCCACCGTCGTCCCCGTGCTCGAGGGCCGCATGCAGCTGGGCACCTGGCAGCGCATCTGCCTGGTGGACACCAACACCGACAACCACCAGCGGCAGGTGCGCTTCTCGTTCCTCCCCGGCTGACCACCCGGTGCACCCCGTACACGTCCACACGGCAGGATGCGCGACATGACCGACAGCAGCACCGACACGGCACCCGTCCGTCTCACCCCCGGCGAGCCCGCCCCGGACTTCACGCTGCCCGACGCCGACGGCACGCCGGTGTCGCTGTCGTCCTACCGGGGGCGGCGCGTGATCGTGTACTGCTACCCCGCTGCGCTGACGCCGGGCTGCACCACGCAGGCCGTCGACTTCACCGCGTCGGCCGGCGAACTCGCCGAGGCGGGCCTGGACATCATCGGCATCTCCCCCGACCCCGCCGAGAAGCTCCTGCGGTTCCGGGAGAAGGAGGAGCTGGGCATCACGCTGGTCTCCGACGAGGACAAGCAGGTGCTCACCGCCTACGGCGCCTACGGGCCGAAGAAGCTGTACGGCAAGCAGGTCATCGGCGTCATCCGGTCGACGTTCGTCATCGACGCCGAGGGCCGGATCGAGAAGGCGTCCTACAACGTCAAGGCCACCGGGCACGTCGCCAAGCTGCGCCGCGACCTCGGCCTCGACTGAGGTTCACGCCCGCCACTCCCCCGGTCGGGGCTGGCAGTCGGGCTCGCAGGGGTAGCCGTCGTCCCACGGGAAGACGCCGCCCGCCAGCGCCCAGGTGAGCTGGTAGGCCGGCACCGAGAACTCGTCCGGCCTCGAGTAGAACCGATTCGCCGAGAACAGCACCTCACCCGGGTTGGGCAACTCCTCGATCGCGAGCACAGGCACGCCGTCGTCGTCCCGGATCACCTCACCGGCCACGAGGTCGCGGCCGTCGAGCACCATGCCGCCCACCTCGTTGAGCAGGCCGCAGGCGGTGTCGTACCCGACTCCCACGACCACCAGCTCGGGGTGGCCGAGACCGAACAACCCGACGGTGTACGCGAAGGCGGGACCGTCCTCCTGGTCGCCGGAGACGTACTGGACGGCCCAGCGGTGGCGGCGGATCACGCCGGCGAGCCGGGCATCCTCCTGGTCGAGCCAGGCGATGGTTCGCGCTTCGTCTGTCATGCCGGAAGCCTCGCCACCACAGCGGCGTCCGGGACCGGTCCGGCGTGATCTGTGGACCGCCCGCGGCCGTGTGGACCTGGCAGGCGGTCGTGTCAGTCCCCGTGCCTGCCGGACCGCAGGATCGAGGTCGCGCGGAGCGGCGGTGCGTCAGCGCCCGTCCAGGCCGAAGACGCTGCCGACCAGCGCGTCGATGACGGTGGTCGCCGCCTTGAGGTCGGGCGCCCGCGCCGCCAGCACGTCGGAGTACAGGAACGACTCCCCCAGCCGGACGACGGCGAGCGCCAGCAGCGGGACGGGCACCTGCGGCACCACGTCGCGCTCCTCGACGTCGCGCTGGAACAGGGAGGTGTAGGCCTCGACCATCCGCGGGTGGACCAGGCCCTGGGGGTCGGTCAGCACCCGGATCGCCATGGCCGGCTCCTCGTCCAGCAGCCGCTGGAGCGGCACGGCCGTCCCGAGCGCGAAGCGGAAGTCCTCGCTCACGGCCAGGCAGCGCAGCCGTCCCGCGGGTTCGGCACCGGCCGGCCGCGCATCGTGCTCGCGCTGGATCCGGATCAGCGTGCGGGCACCGAGATGGGCCAGCGCGTGGCCGAGGATCGCGTCGCGGTTGCCGGCGCGCCGGAACAGCGTGGCCCGGGAGATGCCGAGCTCGGCGGCGAGCGTGCCGGTGTCGACCCGCCGACCCTGCAGGAGCATCCCCGCCGCCGAGCGGACGATCTCGTCGTGGGGCCCCGTCACGGCGCCAGCGTAGGGCAGCGGGGGCGGGCTCCGAACCGGTCGGAGCCCGCCCCCTCAGTGCGCCGGACTCACATGGGGCAGGTGGCGCGGTAGTCCGAGACGCTCCCGAAGTAGGAGACCGACGGGCCCGGGCAGAGGAACTGGGTGTACCGGGTGTCGTCGTCCACGAACCGCTTCAGCCAGGCGATGGAGCTCGACGCGATGTCGGTGTCCGGGCTGTTCGGCGCGAAGTGGCTCGCGTTGTTCAGCTCCAGGTAGGCGCGCTCCGGAGCGTTGGTCAGGCTGTTGTAGAACGGGATGGAGTGGCTGCCCACCGGTGCCACGCTGTCGTTCTCCGCACCGATCACCAGGGTGGGCGTGCGGACCTCGGGCCAGGTCTTGTCGGTGTTCCAGCCGGTCAGCGGGATGGCCGCCTGCAGGGAGGGCCGGTCCTTGGCCGCCTCGAGCGCGCCGCCGCCGCCCATGGAGTGGCCCATCACGGCCAGCCGGCTCGCGTCCACGCGGGAGCGGACGGAGCTGGAGCCCGTCAGGTAGTCCAGGGCGGCCAGCAGCTGGTCACCGCGCGAGGCCGGCTGGTCGTAGCGGGAGTTGGTGTTGAAGGTGATGACGACGAAGCCCTGGGAGGCGATCCGCGGGCCCAGCCAGGCGATGGTCGATTCCGACGCGGTGTAGCCGGGCGAGATGGCCACGCCCCCGAACGTGCCGGCCGTGGTGGTCGTCGGGTAGTAGATGGTCGCCGAGCCGAAGCCGGGCGTGGACCAGTTGGACACCGACGTCGAGGACACGGCGAACGGCCCCCGCTCGGCGGCGATGCTGGACTGGGTGGGTGCGGGGCCCCGCCACCAGGACGGGTCGGCGGAGGCGGGGATCGACGTGGCGACGACCGTCGCCAGCGCGAGGGCGAGCGCCGCGAGAGCGCGCGCCAGCAAGCGAGGAATGGGCACGGTGGACCTTTCGACAGGAGTGCCGCGGCCGGGGCGCGCGGCGACCGGAGGAGGTACGCCGACGCACCGGGCCCGGTATGTGATGCACATCACCGTCGACGCCGCGTCAACGTGACGTCACGGTCCGCGGCCGCGCAACACTTTCTGCAGTTGTTTCAGAACTCGCTGGTCGCGCCGTCCTCCCGCTGCGCTGCCGCACGCTTGCGGCGCTTGCCCTCGTGCATCGCCTGGACGCGGGCGACGGGGATCGTGTGCCCCTCGGCGACCAGGTCATCGGCCAGACGCTGGGGCCCGGGGAGCGCCGCGGACCACGGATCGGCGTCGCCGAGCAGCCGGGGCGCCGTCGCCACGGTGAAGTCCCCGGGCCGCACGTCGCCGAGCCGGTCCCACGCGACGGGGAAGGACACCGGCAGCCCCGGCCGGATGCGCGGGCTGTAGGCGGCGACGACGGTGCCCTGGCCCGACCGCGTGGAGTCGACGAAGACCCTCCCCTCCCGGTCCTCCCGGATGTAGGCGGTCGTGGCCCGCTCCGGGTCCAGCGCGGCGGTGCGTGCCGCCAGCGCGCGCGTGGCGGCGGCGACGTCCTCGAACGAGGAACCACCCACGGGGACGACGACGTGCACCCCCTTGGACCCGCTGGTCTTCACCGCCCCGGCCAGGCCGGCCGCCTCCAGGGCCCGACGCACCAGCCCGGCCACCGCCACGACCTCCGCGAAGTCCGCACCCTCCGGCGGATCCAGGTCGAGCACCAGGCCGGTGGGCTCGGGCTCGTCCACGCGGAGGTTCGGCACGTGGAACTCGACGGCGCGCTGGTTGGCCAGCCAGATCAGCGTCCGGCGGTCGTCGCAGAGCTTCCAGCGACGGTTCGGACCTGTTCCCCTGCTGCGCCGCCAACATGCCCACCGCAGGCGCCGCCACCCCGGAGGAGTGCCCCTTCGGGAGCCGCGTCAGACCGAAGTTGCCGGGAGCCGAGCAGCACGGGGTCAGTGGTGTCCGATTGGCCGGTTGTGGTTTCTGAGCCGCCGAGCCTCGGAACTTCGCGCCACTGCCGAGTCCCCCACGCACCCTTGTGGGACTATCGCCCCCAGCGAGCAAACGGGGAACTTCGGGGGCGGACATTCCGTGCGTCGTCTCTGCCCGAGACTCGAACCACGGATGGTCCAACGGTGAGGAAAGCAGAGATGGCTCAAGCAGCGCAGACCCAGGCACCGGCGAAGAAGCCCTTCTACAAGAAGTGGTGGTTCTGGCTGATTGTCGTGATCGTGGTGATCATCATCGCGACGCAGTCGGGCGGAAGCGACGACGGTGAGACGGGCGCAACCCCCAGCACCGGAGGAGTCGAGTCCTCCGCGCCTGAGGCCCCCGCTGAGGAAGCGGCGCCCGCCCCGGCCGATGACCCGCTGTCCGACGACGGCTGGACCGCCAGCAGCATCTCCGTGGACGCCCAGTCCTTCGGCACGACCATCACGGCCCGCCTCACCAACAATGAGGGTGGCACCCGGTCCGGTGCATTCACGCTGACCGTGTTCAGCAACGGCGAGGTGGTCGCTGCGGCCAACGGCTTCGTCAACGACGTTGAGGGCGGAAGCACTCAGACCGTGCAGTTCATCGCCACGGACGATCTGTCCGGTGTGGACCCGGCCACGTTCACCTACGAGTTGCAGAACGACTTCTGATCCAGGAAGCACCAACCGAATGGGCACCCGAGTCGACGTGACTCGGGTGCCCATTCGCATTGGTAACCCTGAACGGTTCACTCGACCGGCGTAGGCGGCACGCTCTCCAGTCGTCGTCGACCGGCCTGTCTCCGCATCGCCTCGTTGCTGCGGCGCAGGGCCTCGTTGCGGGTGCGGAGGTCGGCGTTCTCCTTCTCCAGAACCTGCACCATTCTGGCCAGCGAGGTGGTGCCCCTCTTCCATTCATCCCTCTCTGCCACCGTCCGCACGTGCACCTCAGTCAGTTCCCGATGCTTGTTCTTGAGGCGGTCGAGTTCTTCGGTCAGCCTGATCTCATGGGCGGTTGTCGGCTGAGACTGCGCCTCGATGAGTGCTGCGAACCGCTCACCGAGATCCCGTAAGCCGCCTTTGGTCAGTTGATTCCGGTTGACCTCGGCCTCGACCGCCAGAGATGCCACGCTCAAGCGTCCTTTAGGCACGCGAACCGGTTCGCCGCTCAGCATCCGCACCATCGCGTTGAGCACCGCGACGCGGGACGCGCTCTTCTCCCGCCGGATCTCGTCCAGGGTCGGCGGCACCGCCACGGCACCAACACCCACCTGCTCGCTCATTCCTCCACGCTTTCCTCTCCGGCAGGCCGGGTCAGCGTGCGGCGGGTTCGGACGTGCTCTTCAACGTCACGCTCGTGCTCTTCCGCGTGACCGATGAGACGATCAGCCAGCGGTCCGGGTGAGAACTCCGCTTCATTCCGAAGGCGGACGGCCTCGGACGCCATCTCTTGGACTGTCGCGTCGGTGCGGACCATGTTCGCGCACTTCTTGCCGACGCATCGATACGCGAGCGGTGGTCCAGGCTCCATGTCCTTTCGGCACGCCGCCTTGTCCGGATCGTTGATGCAGAGCGCGAACGCTCTCGGATTGAAGAAGACCCCACGATCCTTCTCCTTCAGGAGTTCCTTCTCCTCACGGGCCGACAACTTGCCCATTGGGGTGCCTCGGGCGATGTCGAGGGCACGTTCCGCACCCAAACCCGACACTCCACCTCCGGCCATCACTTCGTCGCGCGCGAAAGCGGTCGCCGACCCTAACGCGGAACGGGTTTCTTCATCGAGCACGTCGGCCAGTCCGGACGCTTTCCGCCCGCTGTATCCCTCGCCCGTCTCAGTGTCGAGGAATCCGGCTGGGTTGACGTGGCCGTACTGAATAGCGAGAGCGACATGGCCGTCCGGTCGGTGCCGAATGTGCCAGGCCAGCGTTCGTCGCAGACGAGCGAGCCGCACCGGTCCGCCAATGCAGTCGGGGATGCGGAGTTGCTCCGGCAGTCCTAGGGCGTCCACCTGTGCGTTGGCCCAGCCAACGAACTCGTCGATCCAGTCAGCCGCCGTGGTGGGTGTGATAGCGCCGCCGCTGGGTCCTGTGGAGAAGAGGTAATCCGTCTCTGCTGCGTAGCGCGTCCAGGTTCGGATGCGCTCGGCGATACTGAGGGCGTCGTATCCAGGCTTGACTGTCACCCACGTATGCGGACGCCCCTCTGGGTCTTGGCGGCCATCCTTGTCCACCACGCCTTTCCAGATGCGACCTCTGATTGCGTAATCAGCGGCGCCGTCGGCAGCGGGCACCTCTACGCCACAGCCGGTCTTAAGTTGCCGGGATTCCTGCCCGCGCATCCCGCTCAAGTACGTGATGGCGAGCAGGCTGGCGGTCCGCAGATGGGTGATGAGTGCGGGCACTTCCCGGTAGTCGATGTGTTCGCGCCAGGTTTGGTCTGCGATTCGCCCTTGGGGGTTCATCGTCATGGGCAACGGAATGGCGTCGTCGAGTGCATTGCGCCAGTCGGGTCGCTCCTTTGCCATGGCCCAGCGGACGTGCAGGCGGTCGAGACGGCCTCGCCCGTGAGCGGCCGCGAGATAGGATGCAGGAAAGTCGGGCAGCGTAGGCGTGCGCCAGTCTGTCGAGCCTGGCACCGGAGTTCCCGGCGGATACTCCGCGCGAATGATTTGCCGGGCAAAGTCGGTGGCCGACGTATCTCTGCGTAGGCGTCGGGTGGCTCCTTCGCTCTCACCTTCTCCGCGACGCATCATGCTCACATACTCGTCACCGGCGCCAATGATGTCTGGGGCCAGATCGAGCATCGTTAGAATCCAGGCCAGCAGCGGTTCCATGGTCGAGGGAGAAACGATCAGCGTGCTATTCTCCGCTGCCGTTCGTGTGCCCGTTGTACGAAGTCGACCGTTGTCGCTCCACGACGGCTCCTCGATCCGGTCGCCTTCCGGGAGCATGGGACCCCGTGCCCACAGGTCGATAAGCGAACGTCGATACTGGTCCACGGTGCGCGGTGCCAATCCTCGACCCGGCGCTTGCAGCCATTCGAGGTAGAGGTCGAGCAGATCCGTCGTCACTGCATCGAGCGAACTGACCCCTTCCTTGTCGAGCCACGCGGCAAAGGGTCGCCACCTGTACGCGATCGCCTGAATAGACACCGGGGCCGTATGGGGACGGCGCTTGGACTTGCTTGCGCCCATCAGCGAATGTGGCGTCGGCTTGTTGATCAGTAGCCAGGCCGCCCGCTTGAACTGGCGGAGGAGGTGCTCCGGCCACGTGACGGGAGTCGCCTCCCGCGCCTTGGCCTTGGCCTCGACGCGCCTGTCGTGCCAGACGAGGGTGACCGCCTTACCCCCGTGAGCAAGCGCCGCAAGGGGCCACTCGTCGGCGTCGAAGGGCGCGACAGGCTCCTCGCTGGCCCGAGCCTGCTCCGGCAGGATGGAGGGACCTGACTCGATCGCCGACCAGTCCAACGGCGCCTCAACGTCGGGGTCTGGGGCTAGTGCATGTGGAATGGTCATGTGGGGTTGTACTCCCCCCACAGAAGTCGTTCGATCGTGCGACGATCCTCATCGGTCACCTGTACGCGGGCCGCCGCAATCTGTGCAGGCGTAAGTTCGTCCCGGAGAAACGCCACCACGTCCAAGTAGTACGGCGCGAAGTTTTCCGTCCATGTCTTCGAGTCGATGGCGCTGCGCAGGTTCTCCATCGCATCGTGCAGGCAAACGATGCGTGAAAAGTGACGCGGTCCGGCTAGGGCATTTGCGCACCGTAGGCACATCAGAAAAGAGTCCGAGCACTTAGCCCCGGTGCGGGGGTTGTGGTCGTAGTCCCCACATGAAGCCACAGCGGTATCCGACTGCGCGTTGACATCCGCATCACTCCGGACGACGCGAATGGCGAGCCGCTTTCGGGCGGGCGCCAGCGCGGCCTCCAACCCCTCACGAGCGGTCGCCAGGGCCGCCGTCTGCGCTGTCGCATCCAGTAGAAGGTATTCCTTGAGGAAGGTCCCTCGGGAGTGGTGCTCCGGCTGCCGCTTGATCCGGGTGACGTGGGTACGGTGCAGCATCGCGAAGTTGGCGATGCCTTCGACGCCCTTAGGCCACCATTTCGCAGCCGCGTATCGCGCACTGTTGTGCTGCGGGATGCCCAGAATCGGCTGTTCACCGTCTGCTGCCCAGGACACCAGCAGTCGGTCGGTCGGCACACCCTGGCTGCCGAGGTACTGGCGCGCCGGTTCGGTCGCATCGGTAATCCAGCGGATGGCCCGCCCCACGCTGTTGATTCCATCGTCCACGAGGATGCTTGTTTGATGCCGTGCCGACCTCCCACGACGGGGTTTGTCAGTCGGCGTCCGATAGGCGTCCATCTCGTCAGCGGTCGTGGCTGCACTATCGGGAACTGTCAGTTGGTCGACCACGGATCGGTTGTAGCCCTCGTGGCAGAGCAATAGTACCGCTCCCGCAATAATCTCCGACACCGTAGGGAACAAGGCCGCTCGCGCCAGGCTGACCAAAGGATAGACCTGACCTCTCGCCCTCCGCCTCACTGTGCCGAGCGCGTGATGCAGCGGGAGGTCCGCAGGGTCGAGGCGCCCATTCGCCATGACGGCCCTGAGAGCCGTCGCCTTGAGAGCCTCTTCCTCGGTCAGGTTGGAATCGCCATACCGTTCGAGCAATGCTGCGTTGGCTCTGATTCGGGTGGCGGCTGCGTAGATGACTTCCTGCGCCGCTTTCTGGATGGCCTTGAAGTCATCGTCGGAGTGGTGCTTCTGGATGCGCCGAGGTTCGGATACGACTCGCAGGCGTAGCGCACGCTTCGTTCCTTCGGGAAGCCCTTCTGCCGCCTTGAGTAGTTCAGCGATGGATGTGAGGATCTTGCGCCGGGTCGCCGGTGCGTACGGGGACGAGACCTTCCGTCGTGGCCCGATTGGTCGCGGATGTGTGTCGAGGTGCAACTTGACGTCGTTCCATACGTCTGCGGTGATCTCCTCGACCGACGTGATGTCGCCTCGCTCGTCGAGATAGGCACAGAACGGAGGGAGTGATTCAGTCAGGCGGCTTACAGTTTGAATCCGCTTCCAGGTTCCCGTTGGTCCCGTCTTTCGCTCCAACGCCGCAGCGAACTGGCGGCGGAGTTCCACTGGACCGGGCAGGTTCGTGAAGTCGATGATGCGACTGTTTGTGCTGCCTTCATCGGTAACCGTCACCTTGAGGCCGCTGTCGTCGATGCGGCTCGGCGGAGCCCAACCGGGATCGGGCATTGCCGCCCGACGACGAGGACTCATCTGTCCTCCTCCGACAGATACTCGTCGGGAGCAATGTCTCGGACCTCCGGGTTGGTAAGGGCGAGGGCGGCGATGGCTGCCTGCACATCCCTCGTGCCGATGATGGTCTTCCCCCTCAAACCCTTAACAGGCTCCAGGTAGATGTTGCGGGTGGTGGTCGTACTCCTGTGCCCAAGTATGTCGCGTACGTGCTGGTACGCCGATAGGTAGCGGTTTTCGTCGTACGGTTCCGTTGGCGAGTAGCCGTACTTGCGGTCTATCGCCTGATGCAGGACGACCAGGACGTAGAGGGCGTAGGAGAAGCGCAGGGAATGGGGGGACAGAAGGATGATGTCGCGGTTGGGTCGCCCGAGGCGTTCGCATTCGCTCTTGAAGCGTTCAGACGCCCGGTGAAGGATCGTTCCCCAGCCTTTCGGGTTCATGGGCAGCCCGTCCTCCCCGAGCCACAGCCATAGCGGCTCTGGACCCGCGTGCACCCCTGAATCCCGGCTCCGCATGAGCCGCATCCGGGTCATGACGTCGATGTCCTTTAGCGGCCACTCGGCGCCGTTGGTCGTGACGAGCACTTCTCCGTGGCGGGAGCGGACCTCGATGTGATCAACCCAGATGGGATCCATCGTGTCGTAGCGGCCAGCCTTTTGCGCCCGTTTCACGGCCGCGCGCCGAGTGACGTTGATGTAGCGGGCGAGATTCGTAAGGGCGGCGCTCTCTGCCGTCCAGGAGCGAACCGTTCCGCGCTTGGCGGTGGCGCCAAGATAGGATTCCTGCCCGACCTCTGGGATTTCGTCGATCAGGAGTGATCCGCCCTCCTGGCGTCGTAGGGCGCTGGAGAATAGGAGATCGGTGAAGGCGGTGTTGCGCTGCACGTTGCGCCCTCGGAAGCGCGGGTCCTCGGTCGTGGCCACGAGCCGCTTCCCGTCTACGCCGAGGCGGTATCCGGCGACGCCTACGTCGCGCCAGACTCGGTAGGTCGCAGCGGATACCCACTTGGCACGCTCGGACCTTGCGTTCTTGGAGTAGACGGCGGATGCCGGTGCAGCGCCGCGACCGGCCTTGGTGTCCGGAAGGGGGCTCTCCTGGACGTGCCCCTTCTTCGTTGCCCACCTGTAGAGGTGGTCGAGCGCGGCTGGGCACTTGTTCCAGGTGGCCCCATCCACCCACTTCTTTTCCTGCCGATTCCGGGGAACCGGGTGGAGCGTTGGATCGGTACGCCAAGCCTTGTAGGCGGCGAAGTCGCTTTCCGTGGCGAAATCCCAGGCCGTACTCCTCCGGTCGAGGAACTCGAACCACCACTTGTACTCGTATGCATAAGTGATGCGCGATGCTGCGCTGAGACCACTGAAGTCCGAAGAGGTGAAGAACGCGACGAGGCGCGGGTCGATCTCGTGATCAGGACTCAGGAGGATGGGGGTGTCGACCTTGATGGCCGCAGCCGTCTCCCGCGCGCGCAGCGTGCCCGCCCAAGCGTCCAGGAGCGGGTGGAAGTGCTCTGCGGGCATGCCGTCGTCGGCCGCCGTGAAGACGAGCGTCCACTCGTCCGGGGTGGCGGCGCCTGCGGTGGGCATGTCGGCAACCTAGCAGGGGAACAGGTCCGCTGAAGTTAGAACAGAGCACCTGGTGCACCTCGCGGTGCGCGCCGGCCGCCCAGACCGGCACGGTGCGCACCCAGTCCGGCGCCCCCTTGCTCACGTTGCGCTGCATGAACGGCGCCTGCCCGGGCCGCACCCGCATGACCGACAGCGGCCGCCCCGCCAGCCCGGGGACCATCCGGTCGGCGACCGCCGCCAGATAGCCGACCAGGTCGCGCTTGGTCACCTCCAGCCCGTCGCCCAGCGCAGCGTCCAGGCTCGTCAGCGGTACGCCGTCCAGCTCGTCGGTGGCCACGCCGGTCACGCTGCCCGGCGGCCGCGCACCCGGCAAGCGGTCGTCGCCCGGTCAGGCGGGCCACAGTCGGGGGACTTCCTGTACCGGAAGTCCCCTCGAGCGTGTGGCCTGCGGGGACCTTCTGTACCGGAAGTCCCTTCGGGCGGGGGGCAGGAGGGCCCTCCCTCAGATCTCGTAGACGCCCGCCGGCTGCACCAGCTCGGTCTCGGAGAACACCGAGCTGGCGGCGAACAGCTGACCGATCCGGTCGACCCAGGCCGGGACGTGGGTGAGCAGCAGCCTGCCCACGCCGGCGGCGGCCGCGTGCTCGGCGGCCTGGCGCCCGGTGAGGTGCAGCCCCGGCGGCTGGTCGGGGTCGTTGTCGGGGTGCGCGGCCTCGGCGAGCAGGACGTCCGCGCCCCGGGCCAGCTCCACGACGCGGTCGCAGACGCCCGTGTCGCCGGTGTAGACCAGGGAGCGGCCGCCGGCGGTCAACCGGATCGCGTAGGTCTCGACCGGATGCGCCGTCCGCGCCAGCTCGACGGCGAACGGCCCGATGGTCAGCGCCCCGGGACCCACCGGGACGAAGTCGAAGACGTCGGTGAGCCCGTCGCCGTCGAGGTCGTAGGCCATCGCCAGCCGCCGCTCGGCACCCACCGGCGCGTACAGCGGGACGAGCCGGCCCGGCGACCGCTTGGAGTACCGGTGCCACACGACGAACGGCGCGACGTCCAGGCAGTGGTCGGCGTGCAGGTGGGAGAGGAAGACGGCGTCCACCGACCCGGGGTCGACGAGCCCCTGCAGCGCACCGAAGGCGCCGTTGCCCAGGTCGAGCACCAGCCGGAAGCCCTCGTGCTCGACCAGGTAGCTCGACGCCGGCGAGGAGGGACCGGGGCCGCTGCCCGAGCACCCCACGATGGTCAGCTTCACGCCGCCCCCACCGCGCCGGCACGCAGCACCGAGCCGACCTCGGGCCCGAGGAACCTGCGCCCCAGCCGCGCGAAGGGCTCGGGGTCGCCGGTGGCGAGGAACGCGTGCTGCGGAGGTGCGGCCTCCTCGCGCAGCTGCCCGCTGCTGGTCAGCACCCGGTAGACGTCCTTGGCGGTCTCCTCCGCGCTGGAGACCAGCGTGACGTCGTCGCCCAGCACCAGGGAGAGAACGCCGGTCAGCAGCGGGTAGTGCGTGCACCCGAGGACGACGGTGTCGACACCGGCGGCCAGCAGCGGGTCGAGGTAGGACTGCGCCAGCCCGAGCAGCTGCCGGCCGCTGGTCACCCCGCGCTCGACGAAGTCGACGAAGCTGGGGCAGGCGGCGCTGGTGACGGTGAGACCGGGGACGGCGGCGAAGGCGTCCTCGTAGGCGCCGCTGGTGACGGTGGCCTGCGTGCCGATGACGCCGATGCGCCCGCTGCGGGTGGCGGCGGTCGCCCGGCGGACGGCGGGGAGCACGACCTCGACCACGGGGACGTCGTACCGCTCCCGGGCGTCGCGCAGGGACGCGGCGCTGGCCGAGTTGCAGGCCACCACCAGCATCTTCACGCCGTCGGCGACCAGGCCGTCCATCACCGCCAAGGAGTGCCGGCGCACCTCGGCGATGGGCAGCGGACCGTACGGGCCGTTCGCGGTGTCCCCGATGTAGCGGATCGCCTCGCCCGGCAACTGGTCCAGCACCGCACGGGCGACGGTGAGCCCACCGACGCCCGAGTCGAAGATGCCGATCGGTGCGTCCGCACCCGGCTGCGTCGTCCCCATGTCGCCGGTCAGGCTAGCGGCCCGCCCCATCCGGTGCCCGCACCGCGGCGACGATCGCGGCCGCGGCCGCGACCAGAGCGGCGTTGTCCGGCGCCGGCGAGCCGTCGGGGAGGACGAGCACGTCCTCCAGCCCGACGCGGGTGTCCAACCCGCGCCGCGCCGCCGAGCGCAGCGCCGGCCAGCAGCTGCTGCCCTCCCCGTGCAGCAGCACCGGCGGACCCGTCCCGACGGCGGCGAGCAGCCGTGCGGCCTCCGCCTCGGTGGCCGCGCCGTCCAGGCCGTCGGGCAGCTCCACGAGCAGGCGCAGGCAGGCGTCGCGGTACGGCGAGGCCTGCCAGGCGGCCACCCCTTCGAGATGCCAGAGGCCCGCCTCGATCGGCACCCCGCGGTCGAGCAGCGCGGCGGCGACGCCGTCCGCGCCGTCCTCGTGCCAGTTCAGCGACGCGTGGTCCGGCAGGACCGTCCAGCACCGGATCGCCTCGACCCGCTCGGCGGGATCGGGCAGCGCCCAGGCGCCGGTGGTGACGCCGATCGGTACGCCGGGGACCGATGCGCGGACCGCGCTGACCACCGCCGCCACGTCGGCCGGGCGCAGGGAGTCCGCGCCGGCGCCGTCCTTGGGGTGCACGTGCAGCTCCCGGGCGCCGGCGGCCACCACGACCGCGGCGTCGCGCGCCACCGCGGCGGGGGTCACCGGCAGCGCCGGGTGGTCACCGGGCCCGCGCGGGCCGTTCGGGCAGGCCTGGATCAGCACGCGCGCAGCCTGGCACAGGCCACCGACCCTCAGCTCATGCCCAGAGCTGGCCCTCCAGCGCGGCGGTCGCCTCGTCCAGCGTGCCGGCGTAGGCGCCGGTGGACAGGTACTTCCAGCCGCCGTCGCAGACGATGAAGACGATGTCGGCCTTCCGCCCGGCCGCCACCTCCTTGTCGGCGATGCCGAGCGCGGCGTGCAGGATCGCGCCGGTGGAGATGCCGGCGAAGATCCCCTCCCGCTCCACCAGCTGGCGGGTGCGGTGGATGGCGTCGTCCGGGCCGACGGAGAACCGGGAGTCCAGCAGCTCGGCGTCGTAGAGCTCGGGGATGAACCCCTCGTCGATGTTGCGCAGGCCGTAGACCAGCTCGCCGTACCGGGGCTCGGCCGCGATCACCTGGATGCCCGGCTTGTGCTCCCGGAAGTAGCGGGAACAGCCCATCAGCGTGCCCGTCGTGCCGAGCCCGGCGACGAAGTGCGTGATCGAGGGCAGGTCGGCCAGGATCTCCGGCGCCGTGCCGTCGTAGTGCGCCTGCGCGTTGGCCGGGTTGCCGTACTGGTAGAGCATCACCCAGTCGTCGTGCTCGGCGGCGAGCTCCTTGGCCATCGCGACGGCCTGGTTCGAGCCGCCGGCCGCCGGCGAGGGGATGATCTGCGCCCCGTACATCTCCAGCAGCTGCCGGCGTTCCACCGAGGTGTTCTCCGGCATCACGCAGATCAGCTTGTAGCCGCGCTGCTTGGCCACCATGGCCAGCGAGATCCCGGTGTTGCCGCTGGTGGGCTCCAGGATCGTGGCGCCCGGCTGCAGCCGCCCGTCCTTCTCGGCCGCCTCGACCATCTTGATCGCCGCCCGGTCCTTGATGGACCCGGTCGGGTTGTGGTCCTCCAGCTTGGCCCAGAGCCGGACGTCGGAGGTCGGCGACAGGCTCGGCAACCCGACGAGGGGGGTGCCGCCGAGAGAGTCGACGAGGGAGGCGAAGCGGGCCATGGGAGCTCTTCCGGGACGGGGAGGGTGCGGGGTGGATCGGGCGGCGCGACCGGTCAGCAGCCGCCGGCGACCGCCGGGAGGACGGTGACCGAGTCGCCGTCCTTGAGCGGGGTGTCCAGGGCGCCGGTGAAGCGCACGTCCTCGTCGTTGACGTAGACGTTGACGAAGCGGTGCAGCTTGCCCTCGTCGGTGACGAGGCGGTTCTTCAGGCCCGAGTGCTGCGAGTCGAGGTCGTCGATCAGCGCGGACAGCGTGTCCCCGCTGCCCTGGACGGTCTTGTTGCCACCGGTGTGGGTGCGCAGGATGGTGGGGATCCGGACCTCGATGGCCATGGCGTGCGTTCTCCTCGGAAGTGTTCGGCTGGTGGGGGCGCGCTGCGCGAGCGGCAGCGTCGTGGTGCGTCTAGCGGGCGCAACGCCCATCCGCCGTCCGGGATTCCGGACGGCGGGGGTGGCCCTCCTGCAGGGGCCCGCCGCGAGCCTGCGGACGGCGGGGGCAGGAGGGTCCTTCGTCAGTCGTAGACGACGGTGGTCGGCGAGTGGCCGAAGAGGTAGGACTCCACGATCTCGACCTCCTCCTCGTTCACCTCGCCGTCGACGATCCGGTAGCTGCGGAACTCGACGTCGTCGCCGACCAGGCCGGTCTGCTCCTCGTGCTGCCGGGTGGAGACGAGCACGTAGTGCGTGCGCGGGTCGGCGGCCGGGCCGGACGCGTAGCCGACGTCGGTGCGCGACGGGTAGGCCTCGGTGGCCGTGTGCGAGTGGTAGACGACGACCGGCCACTCGTCGCGGTCGTCCATGTCCCGGTACAGCCGCAGCAGGTCGGCGGAGTCGAACTCGTAGAACGTCGGCGACCGCGCGGCGTTCAGCATCGGGACGAAGCGCTCGGGGCGCTCGCTGCCCTCGGGCCCGGCGACGACGCCACAGGCCTCGTCCGGGTGGTCCTCCCGGGCGTGGGCCACGATGGCGTCGTAGGTCGCGCGGTCGATGCGCAGCACCCGGCCAGTCTAGTGGAAGCACCCTGCTGCCCCCCGACCCCTCGCCAGCTCACGGCCGGGTCCCTGCAGCAGGGCCTGATGGGGACCGGGACAGGGCCGGGAAAGGGTGGCCTCGGCAACCATCCGGTGAACAACCGATACGGTCACGCACCGTGTGGGATGACGCTCTGCTGATCGCCGGTGTGGTGCTGGCCGCGCTGCCGGCGTTCGTCCTCGGCGCGCGGGGCATGTTCCGGCACCGCGGCTACGTCACCAACGACCCGGACGACCGCGCCTCGGTCATCGTGATGGTGACGCTGCGGGCGCTGGTCCTGCTCGTGATGCTGGCGTTGTCGGCCATCACGCTGGTGGCCTGCATCGGCGCCCTGATCAAGGACGTCGAGCTGCACGGCCTGGTCTACGTCTTCTTCACCCTCGACCTGCTGCTGGCGGCCCTGGTGCTGCTCACCTTCGGCCGGAACGACCCGCGACCAGCGCGTCGACGAGCGACCCCTGCACGGCGGTGAGCCAGTAGTAGACGGCCAGCTGCTGGTCGGTCTCGTCGGCCACCTCCTCCGGCGGCTCGGTGTCCTCGCCGATGTCCAGCCGGGTGCCCAGGGCCAGGCGCAGGTCGTTGCTGGTGCGCAGCCAGGCGGCGGCCTGCTCGACGTCCAGCCGGATCTCGCCACCCTCGGCCGGGAGCGAGGCGCGCACGGTCGCCAGGTCGTCGGCCTTCGCGCTGCGCAGCGAGGTCTCGGTCAGCTCCCGGAAGTCGGCCGCCAGCTCGGGGTCCGAGCGGTGCCCGTCCGGGAACAGCCGGCCGAGCACGGGGTCGTCCCCCACGTCGTCGGGGTCGGCGGTGAACAGCTGCTCGAGCTGGTCCAGCAGCAGCCCGAGGATGCCCGCCTCGGCAGGTTCCAGGCGGGCGACCAGCTCACCGCTGCGCGCGGCGCGGAACGGCTTCACGACGGCTCCGCACCGGCGACCGTCCGGTCGGCTCCACGCCGCGTCCCGCCGGGAGAAGTCACGAGTCCCTCTGGTAGCTGGCCCACAGGCCGTAGGCGTGCAGCCGGCTGGTGTCGTGCTCCATGCGCTCGCGCGGACCGGAGCTGACGATCGCCTTGCCGTCGTTGTGGACCTGCAGCATCAGCGCGGTCGCGGTGGCCTCGTCGTAACCGAACAGCTCCTGCAGCACGAAGGTCACGTAGGTCATGAGGTTGACCGGGTCGTTCCAGACGATGGTGACCCAGGGACGGTCCAGCTCCCCGCGTTCCTCTTCCGTCGTCTCGGGGGTCCGAGTCGGAGCGAGCGGTCCGGCCACGGGTCCACCTTAGGACGCCGGTCTGCCCACGACCCGGCGCCCGCCTAAGCTTCGGCGATCATGGCTGTGGACACCGGGCTGACTCCCCCGCCGGCCCCTGCGCTCTTCACCGACCGGTACGAGCTGACGATGGTCGCCGCCGCGCTGGCCGACGGCACCGCCGGCCGGCAGTGCGTGTTCGAGGTCTTCGCCCGCCGGCTGCCGCACGGCCGCCGGTACGGCGTGCTGGCCGGCACCGGGCGGCTGTTGGAGGCGCTGCCGCACTTCCGGTTCGGCGACGGCGAGATCGCCGCCCTCCGCGACCAGGGGCTCACCGACGCCCGCCTGCTGGACTGGCTGGCCGACTTCCGCTTCTCCGGCGACATCGACGGCTACGCCGAGGGCGACCTGTACTTCCCGGGGTCACCGGTGCTCACCGTGCGCGCGTCCTTCGCCGAGGGCGTGCTGCTGGAGACCCTCGCGCTGTCGGTGCTCAACCACGACAGCGCGATCGCCTCGGCCGCCGCCCGCATGGTGTCGGCCGCCTGCGACCGGCCGTGCATCGAGATGGGGTCGCGGCGCACCCACGAGGAGGCGGCCGTCGCCGCCGCCCGGGCCGCGCACCTGGTCGGCTTCGCGACCAGCTCCAACCTGGAGGCGGGCCGGCGGTACGGGGTGCCCACCACGGGCACCAGCGCGCACGCCTTCACGCTGCTGCACGACGACGAGCGGTCGGCGTTCGAGGCCCAGGTCGCGGCCCTGGGCAAGGACACCACGCTGCTGGTGGACACCTACGACGTCGAGCAGGGCATCCGGACGGCGGTCGACGTCGCCGGGCCCGAACTGGGCGGCATCCGGCTGGATTCCGGGGACCTGCCGACGCTGGCCACCCGCGCCCGCGAGCTGCTGGACGAGCTCGGGGCGACCGGCACGAGGATCGTGGTGACCAGCGACCTCGACGAGTACGCGATCGCCGGGCTGGCCGCCGCTCCGGTCGACGGCTACGGCGTCGGCACCTCGCTCGTCACCGGCTCGGGCGCACCGACGGTCGGCATGGTCTACAAGCTGGTCGAGCGCGACGGCGTGCCGGTGGCCAAGAAGTCGGAGGGCAAGCTCTCGGTGGGGGGGCGCAAGTCCGCCGTCCGCCGGCACGACGCCGACGGCGTGGCGACCGCCGAGGTGGTCACCGCCGAGCCCGTCGCCGCCCGACCGGGCGACCGCGACCTGCTCGTGCCGCTGGTGCGCGCCGGCGACCTGTGCGAACCGGTCCCCCCGGCCGAGGCGCTCGACCGGGCCAAGGCCCACCACCAGCGGGTTCGCGAAGCGCTGCCGCAGGAGGCGTTCGCCCTCTCCCGCGGCGAGCCCGCGATCGACACCGTGACCGCCTGATCTCCCGAGCAAGAGGACCACGTCCCTCTCACCCCTCGCACGCTCGGGGCGAGCCTCCGGGCGAGGCCGACCGGCAACCGGAAGGGAACTGCTTCTCATGGCCCGTGCGCTGATCGTCGTCGACGTGCAGAACGACTTCTGCGAGGGCGGCAGTCTCGCCGTCGCCGGTGGGGCCGCGGTGGCCGCCGCGGTCACGGAGCACATGGCCTCGGGTGGGTACGACCACGTCGTCGCCACCCGGGACCACCACATCGATCCGGGCGCGCACTTCGCCGAGGCACCCGACTTCGTCGACTCCTGGCCCCGGCACTGCGTCGTCGGCACCGACGGCGTCGAGCTGCACCCGGACCTGGACCGGGCACCGATCGAGGCGGTCTTCGACAAGGGCGAGTACGCCGCCGCCTACTCCGGCTTCGAGGGCACGGCGGACGGCGTGGCGCTGGCCGAGTGGCTGCGGCGGCACGGCGTGGACACCGTCGACGTCGTGGGCATCGCCACCGACCACTGCGTGCGGGCCACCGCGCTGGACGCCGTCGCCAACGGCTTGGCGACGCGGGTCCTGCTCGGCCTCACCGCCGGCGTCTCGGAGGCGACCACCGAGGCCGCG
>JBELIQ010000041.1:0-24914 GCA_042090795.1 Blastococcus sp.
TACCAACTCAGCAGAGTTGAGCCGGCCACGCCACCCTCACAGTCCCGCGCAGGCGCGACGGACGCGCTCGTCGCAGCGGGGGAACGGCTCCTGGCCGCGGTGTCGGCCGGAGGCCGACGGTGTCATCGCGTTACGGGTTCAGGCCCAGTGCGGTCATGCGCTCGGTGTGCGCGGAGGTGATCCGCTCGATCAGCCGGCCGACGCCGGCCAGGTCCCCGGTCCCGGTGATGATCAGCTCGGCCAGCCCGTCGTGTTCGGCGATGACCGCCTGCGAGCGGCTGATCGCCTCGCCGACCAGGCGCCGCCCCCAGAGCGCCAGGCGGCCGGCGAGCCGGCGGTCCGCCTCGATGGCGGCCCGCACCTCCCGGACGGCGAAGTCGGCGTGCCCGGTGTCGTCGAGCACCTCGAGCACCAGGGCCCGGTCGGGTTCGGGCAGGAAGGCCGCGATCTCCCGGTAGAAGTCCGCGGCGAGCCCGTCGCCGACGTAGGCCTTGACCAGGCCCTCGAGCCAGGTGCTGGGCCGGGTGCTCTCGTGGAAGGTGTCCAGCGCCGAGCGGAACGGCGCCATGGCCGACGCCGGGTCGGCGCCCAGCTCGGTCAGCCGCTCGGTGAGGCACACGTGGTGGCCGATCTCGGCCGCCGCCATCCGGGCCAGCGCGGCGCGGCCGGTGAGCGTGGGGGCCAGCCGGGCGTCCTCGGCGAGCCGGTCGAAGGCGGTCAGCTCCGCGTAGGCGAGCACGCCCAGCAGGTCGACGACGGCTCCGGGCTCGGGCTGGCTCACGCAGGTCTCCTCGGCTCGGGCGGGTGCAGCGACACTCCCCCACGTGTGGGGCGGACCACATCATGCGTGCGGCGGCCAGAGGCTAGCCGGTGCCCCGCGCTACCATGGGCGCCGGTGGGCCACACGGCTCACCGTGAATTCGTGCGCTGACGACCGTCGGACGACGCCCCCTCCGGGCCGTCTCCCGGGCAGGTCCCGCAGGGACGCCCGGTCATGCTGGCCGCGTCGGCGCTGGAACAGATCCCGCGACAACCGACCCGGGACAGGTTCGACGCCGCGAGCGCGCCGGGACCTCTCCCCCCGCAGACCAGAGGCGAGACCGCTGACCTCCACCGAGAACGACACCCCCACCTCCGACATCCCGGCCGTCGAGCTGGAGCACGCCGAGACCGGCGCTCCCGACCCCGAGCTGCTCGAGCAGACCGTCGAGTCCCTGGGCGGCGCCCCCGTCGCGCCGGACAGCCCGCTGTTCAGCGACTTCGACGTGCACCCCGACATCGTCGCCGCGCTGGCCGAGGCCGGGATCACCCGCACCTTCGCCATCCAGGAGCTCACGCTCCCGCTCGCGCTGGCCGGCAACGACCTCATCGGCCAGGCGCGCACCGGCACCGGCAAGACCCTCGGCTTCGGCGTACCGATGCTGCAGCGCGTCACCCCGCCGGCCGAGGGCGGTGACGGCGTCCCGCAGGCACTGGTCGTCGTCCCCACCCGTGAGCTGTGCGTGCAGGTGGCGCGCGACCTCGGTGCCGCCGGCACCAAGCGCGGCATCCGCGTGCAGGCGATCTACGGCGGCCGCGCGTTCGAGCCGCAGATCGAGGCGCTGCGCAACGGCGTCGAAGTCGTCGTCGGCACGCCGGGGCGGCTGCTCGACCTGGCCCAGCGCGGCGACCTGATCCTCGGCAAGGTCAAGGCGCTCGTCCTCGACGAGGCCGACGAGATGCTCGACCTGGGCTTCCTGCCCGACATCGAGCGGGTCCTCGCGATGGTCCCCGAGAAGCGGCAGACGATGCTGTTCTCGGCCACGATGCCCGGGCCGATCGTGACCCTGTCGCGGACGTTCATGACCCAGCCGACGCACATCCGCGCGCACGGCAACGACGAGGGCTCGACCGTCCCGCAGACCACCCAGTTCATCTACCGGGCGCACAACCTGGACAAGCCCGAACTGCTCTCCCGCGTGCTGCAGTCCCGCGACCGCGGGCTGGTGATGGTCTTCTGCCGGACCAAGCGCACCGCGCAGAAGGTCGCCGACGAGCTGGTCGACCGCGGGTTCGCCGCGGCCGCGGTGCACGGCGACCTCGGCCAGGGCGCCCGCGAGCAGGCGCTGCGCGCCTTCCGCAGCGGCAAGGTCGACGTGCTCGTCGCCACCGACGTCGCCGCCCGCGGCATCGACGTCACCGGTGTCAGCCACGTGGTGAACTACCAGTGCCCCGAGGACGAGAAGACCTACGTGCACCGCATCGGCCGCACCGGCCGGGCCGGCAGCACCGGTGTCGCCGTCACGCTGGTCGACTGGGACGACATCCCCCGCTGGCAGCTGATCAACAAGGCGCTGGACCTCGGCTTCGACGACCCGCCGGAGACCTACTCGACCTCGCCGTGGGTCTACACCGACCTGGACGTGCCGGAGGGCGCGAAGGGCCGGCTGCCCCGCTCGCAGCGGACGCGGGAGGGCCTGGAGGCGGAGACGCTCGAGGACCTCGGCGAGACCGGCAAGCGCAACCGCCCCGCCGGTGGATCCGAGGGCGGCGCCCGCGGTCGCGGCGCCGGCGAGCGCCCCGCCGGAGGCGAGCGCTCCGCTGACGAGGGCCCGTCCGGCGGCGGGAAGAGCCGGCCCCGCCGGCGCACCCGGAGCGGGACCGGCTCGGGCGGGGGCGGCGAGTCCGCAGCTCCGGCCGAGTCCGGACCGGATGCCGCACCGCAGGCCCCGGGCAGCGAGAACGGCGACGCCCGGCCGCGTCGTCGTCGCCGCCGTCGTGGTGGCGCGGCGCGCGGTGGCGCGGAGCCGGCCGCCGACGCCTGATGCCGAGGTCGCCCTCCCGCCCGCCCCTGCGGGTGGTGCTGTGGATCGCGGCCACCCTGGCACTCGTCGTCGTCGCGGCCCTGCTGTGGCGGAACTCCGACGCGGCGGCCACCGAGAGCACCACGTCCGCACCGGCCGACGTCCCCCCGGGGGCGCCGGCCGGTGCCGTCGAGGAGGCCTGGTCCGTCGACGGCGGCCCGGTGCCGGCCGACGTCGTCGAGGAGGGCCGCATCATCGTCGGCTCCGACCACGGCGTGCGCGCTCTGGACGTCGCGACGGGCGAGGTGGCCTGGCACTACACGCGCAGCAACGCCCGGTTGTGCGGCCTGACCGTGACCGACGGCCTGGCCATCGCGGTGTTCCGCACCGCCGGCCGCTGCGACGAGGCGGTCGGCCTCGAGGCGGGCACGGGCGTGCGGGCCTGGACCCGCAGCCTGGACCTGCGGGGCGACGCAACCCTGACCTCCACCGCGTCGATCGTCCTGGCCGCCAGCCCGACCGGCGTCCTCACCTTCGAACCCCGGGGCAACAACGTGCGGTGGCGGGCCGGCGCGCCGGAGGGGTGCCGCTGGGTGGACGCCGTGGCCGGCAGCGCGGGGGTCGCGGTCCTGCAGCGCTGCACGGACGACGACGCCGTGCAGCTGCGGCTCTACGACGGCTTCGAGGGGTCCGAGCACTGGACGGTCGACGTCCCGGTGCCCGCGACCGGCGAGGTCGCGCTGCTGGGCGCCGACGAGCTGGTGGGCGTGCGCGTCCCCGGGGAGGTGCGGCTGTTCGCGCCCGCCGGTGGTGAGCTCCGGGCCGATCTGCCGGTCGCCCCGGCGGAGGCGGCCGGGCAGACCTCGGCCGCGGGGCTGGTCCTGGTGCGCACCGGGAGCACGCTGTCGGCGATCGACCCGGCGTCGGGCGGTCTCCGCTGGACCGCTCCTGCCGACGGGCTGCCGGCCGCCGCCCCGTCGGACGCGGGGGACGTGGTGGTTCCGGTGACCGGGGGCTTCGTGCGACTGGACGCGCTGACCGGTGCCGAACTGGGGCAGCTCCCGGCTCAGGACGTGCCGGCCGACGGTGTGGCGGCCACCCTCGGCCCGGTCGTGGTCCTCCGCCTGGCCGACGAGGTGCGCGGATACCGCTGACCCCGGCGCGACGCCCGCGGCCGGATCGCGGTTCACTGGAGGGCATGGTCCTGCCCGGCGGTTCCGACTCCCCGTTCTCGCTCGCCATCGCTCCCGACGACCTGCGCCAGCTGGCCGCCCACGAGGCTGCCGCGCGCACGTTCGACGGCGGCGCCGGGACGCTCGCGGCACTGGACACCGGCCCCGGCGACGAGGGAACCGTCCTCATGGTCGCGGGGTACACCGGCAGCAAGGAGGACTTCGCGCCGCTGCTCGCGCCGTTGTCCGCCTCCGGCTACCGGGTGGTGGCGCTGGACCAGCGCGGCCAGTACGAGTCCCCCGGCCCCGAGGACCCGGCCCGCTACACCGTCGCCGAGCTCGCCGAGGACGTCGTGGCCGTCGCCCGCGTGCTGGACGCGGAGGCCGGCGGCCCGGTGCACCTGGTGGGCCACAGCTTCGGCGGGCTGGTCACCCGGGCGGCGGTGCTCACCGCACCGGAGCTGTTCCGGTCCTTCACGCTGCTGGGCTCGGGGCCCGCGCAGCTCACCGGCGGCCGCGCCGAGCTGCTGGACCACCTCGGCCCGCTGCTGGAGGCCGGTGGCGTGGAGCTGGTGCACTCGACCATGGAGCAGCTGTCGATGACCGACCCGAAGGCGCAGGCGGTGCCCGCGCCGACGCGGGAGTTCTACACCCGCCGCTTCCTGCGCAACTCCGGTGCCGGGCTCCGGGGCATGGCCGACGCGATGCTCTCCGAGCCCGACCGCGTCGAGGAGCTGAAGGCCACCGGCATGCCGGTGCTCGTCGCCCACGGCGAGGCCGACGACGCCTGGATGCCGCACGTGCAGGCGGACATGGCGCAGCGGCTCGGCGCCCGCCACGAGGTCATCGAGTACTCGATCCACTCCCCCGCCGTCGAGAACCCGCCGCGGACGGTCGAGATCCTCTGCGACTTCTGGGCGACCGCATGAGCCGCCTGGCGCCGCTCCCCTCCCCCGACGACTGGACCGCCGAGCAGGACCGGCTGGGCTTCTTCGGCCCGGGCAGCGTGACCTGGCGGGTCCACGGCGATCCCGCGTACCACCTCGGCGCCATGCGGTCGCTCATGGTCCAGGCCCTGCACCCGGTCGCCATGGACGGCGTCGCACGGAACTCCGAGGGGTTCAAGGACGACTGGTGGATGCGCATCACCAGGACCGGCCAGTACATGGAGACCGCCGTCTACGGCACGCGGACCGAGGCCCGCCGGATGGCCGCCCGCGTGCGTGGTTACCACCGGAAGCTGTCGGGCGTCGAGGAGACGACCGGCCGGTCGTACCGCGTCGACGACCCCGACCTGCTGCTGTGGGTGCACAACTGCGCGGTCGAGTCGATCCTGGCGACGACGCGACGGGCCGGGCTGGCGCTGTCGGACGAGGAAGCCGACCGGTACGTCGAGGAGCAGGTGGCGTTCGCCCAGCTCGTCGGTGTGCCGCTGGAGACGGCGCCGAGGTCGGTGGCCGAACTGGATGCCTACTTCGCGGCGATCCGCCCGTCGTTGGCGGCCACCCCGGCGGCGGTGAAGGGCGTGCGTGACCTCTTCCTCCCGCCGATGCCCGCGTGGCTGCAGGTGCTGACGCCGGCCCGGCCGGTGTGGGGCTCTCTCGCCGGGCTCTGCTTCGCACTGCTGCCCGCGTGGGCCCGGCGGATGTACTCCCTGCCCGGGCTGGCGCTCACCGACGCCGCGGCGACCGCCGGGCTGCGGGCCTTCCGGTCGGGGTTCCTGGCGCTGCCCCAGCGGGCGTACCGGTCACCGATCGTCCGGGCCGGCTACGACCGGGTCGGCGGCGCGGAGCGGCTCAGCGCCTGACGTCCCGGGCCGCGGCGGCGGCGAGCAGCGCGGCCACCGGCAGGAAGACGAGGCCGATGCCGAGCCCCAGGACCAGCGACCAGGCCAGGACACCGGCCGCCGCCGCCCACGTCACGGTCCGGCTCCACCGGGTCCGCGCCGCGGCGACGGCGACGAGGCACAGGGCCACCGGCACGCCCAGGAGCACGGCGGCCCACCCGCCGGAGTCCGAGACGGCCGGCACCACCAGCACCAGCGCGATGACGACGGCGAGCGACGTCGCTCCCCACAGCAGCAAGGGCACCGCCCTGCGGTGTGCCGACGGCTCGGTCACCGGTCCTCCTCCTCGGCGAGGAAGCTCCACGGCTCGCGGGCTGGGGTCGCGGCCTGACCCGCCGGGCAGGCCGGCCGGAAGTCGCACCAGCCGCACTGCCGCCCCGGCACGGTCGGGAAGGCCAGGTCGGGGTCCTGCCCGTCGTCCACCGCCTGCAGAGCGGCGCCGATGTCGATGGCGACGTCCTCGGCCCGGCGGGCGTGGTTGGCCAGCGATCGCTCGGTGTGCTCGAAGGCCGCGACCGTGCCGGTCGGCACGTGGTGCAGCTCGACCCGGGAGCAGGGACGGCGCAGGGTGCGGCGGACGGCGAGGACGTAGAGGGCCAGCGCCTGGGAGCCGCGCGCCTCGTCGTCGGTGCTCGGGTGGCGCCCGGTCTTGTAGTCGACGACCACGAGTTCCTCGCCCCGCTCGTCGATGCGGTCGACCCGGCCCGACAGCGTCATGCGCTCGGTCGTCGTGCTCACCGTGCGTTCCCGGGCGCGGGGCTCGACCTCCGGATCGAGATCGGCGACGAAGTCGGTGAGCCAGCCCGCCGCGCGCGCCCGCCAGGCATCGGACTGCTCGTCGTCGCGGAAGCCGGCCGGCGACCAGGCCGCGTACAGCAGCTGCCGGGCCGCGGCGGGCGTGCGGCGCTCGACGGGCAGGTCGTACCACTGCGTGAGCACCTGGTGCAGCGCCGTCCCGACCGTGTGGTGGGCGAACCGCGGACCGCGCTGCGGGCTCGGCCGGTCGACGTTGGCGTGGCGGTAGCGCCGCGGGCAGTCGGAGAAGTCGGCCAGCGACTTGGGCGAGGCCCTCAGCAGCCGCCGCGGCATGCCGGGCAGCACCGACTGCCCGGCGTCCGAGGGGTTGCGCATGACCGCCACGGTAGCGAGGGGGGCCGACGCTGGGAGATCAGTCGCGGAACGGCTCGGACCCGGTCCCGGCGGCCAGCAGCGCCTCGAACTGCCCCGGCTCGGTGGCGCACATGCCGATCGGTGTCGTCTTGTTCGTGCCGTGGTAGTCGCTGGACCCGGTGACGATCAGCCCGAGGTCCCCGGCCAGCCCCCGCAGGTGCCGACGCTCCTCGTCGCTGTGGTCGGGGTGGTCGACCTCCAGGCCCAGCAGGCCCGCCTCGGCCATGGCTGCCACCGCGTCGTCGCCGACCACCCGGCCGCGCTTGGTCGCCAGGCCGTGCGCGAACACAGGCACCCCGCCGGCTGCACGGACCAGCGCGATGCCCTGCCGGACGTCGGTGTCGACCTTGGTGACGTAGTAGGGGCTGCGGTGGTGCAGCAGCGTCGCGAAGGCGGCGTCGACGGACTCGACGACCCCGGCGCGGACGAGGGCGCGCGCCACGTGCGGGCGCCCGACAACACCACCGGCCGAGGCCTCGAGGATCTCCGCCCACGCCACCGGGTAGCCGTCCGCGGCGAGCGCCTCGACGATGCGCTCGCCGCGACCGAGCCGCTCCTCCCGCAGCCGGGCCCGCTCGGCTGACAGCGCCGGCGCGTCCGGGTCGAACAGGTAGGCGAGCAGGTGGACGCTGATCGGCGGCTGGTCGTCGGGCAGCCAGCGGCAGGAGAGCTCCATCCCCGGCACCACGGTGAGCCCGGCCGGACGGGCGGCCTGCGCCGCCGCCCAGCCGTCGGTGGTGTCGTGGTCGGTGAGCGCGATGACGTCCAGCCCGGCCGCCCGCGCCGTCCGCATCAGCTCGGCCGGCGTCTCGGTGCCGTCGGACACCACGGAGTGGGTGTGCAGGTCGATGCGCATCAGCGCCCAGCCTGCCGCACCCGGCTCCGGCCCGCCGGGCTCACGGCCTCGGCGGCAGCGGCGGGATCGGCTCGGTGTCCCGCCGCACGGACGGCGGCGGCGACGACGACGACGACGACGACGGATGCGACGGCGGCGGGTCGGGATTGCCCTCGTCGTCGCCGCTGGCCGCGCCACCCCAGTCGGCGCTGAACAGCAGCCCGCTGACCTCCTTGTAGACCTGCTTCGCGTCCGGCATGAAGGTGATGTGCCGCAGCGCCTGGTCCTGCCCGGCGGACTCGAACCGGAAGCTGCCGTAGCCGAGGATCTGGCCGAAGAAGGTCTCCTCCCACGTCAGGTCGGTGATCCGGCGCAGCGGCAGCAGCGTGACGGTGCGCACGATCACGCCGGAGGTCAGGAGCACCCGCCGCCGGGTGACGATGAAGTGCCGCATCCACCACTCGCCGACGCGCAGCGCGTAGTAGCCGAGGGCCCCGAGCACCACGACGAGCCCGAGCACGCTGGTGAACGCGTTGTCCGGGTCGAGGAGGAACAGCCACCCGCCGGCGAGGAACACCGGCAGGAAGCGCAGCGTGGGCTCGATGAGCACCGCCCAGTGCCGCCGGGTGGCCAGGACGACGTGCTCGCCGGGGAGCAGGTACTTGTCCGCGTCCTTGCTGGCGCGGCCGGGGAGCACCGGGGACGGCGTCACGTGCCCTCCTCGCTGGCGTTCGTCGACCACGTGCCGAGGGGTGCTCTGTCCCTGCGTGACCTCGCACGCTCGGTCACGGGGGCCTCAGGTGAGCGAGCCGACGAACTCGGAGAGGGATGTCGCGGCGTCCCCGAGGGCGTTGCCGGCGTTGCGGACCATCTCCGCGGACCCCTCGGGGTTCTGGATGACGTACCAGACCACGAAGGCGACCAGGAGCCAGGTGAGCACCTTCTTCAGGTTCACCGTCACCTCCGAGGGTGCTCGAACGGACAGGCCGGGAGGACCGCCGGCCTGCGTGGGAAGACCCGCCCGGATGTGCGGCGGACGCGTTCGTCCCATGGGTAACACAGACCCCAGGGGCCACCCCCGCGACGCGCCGATCATGAACCGAGGCGACCCGGTCCGTCACGGCCCGGTCAGCTGCCGGGAAGCAGGTGGTCGCTGGGCGGCCCCAGCGGCAGGTCGGGATAGATGCGTTCCCGCAGGTCCAGCAGCCGTGGCTCCTCGGCGAGCAGCCAGGCGGCGTTCATCGGCCAGGTCAGCAGCCACAGCCACACGCCGTATGCCTCGCCCACGAAGGCGGCGCGGTCGTCGGTGGTCGGGACGGCCCACAGCGGGGCGCGCTGGCCGGCCGCCTCGACCGCGACCGAGGACGGACCGGAGATGACGTCGCCGGGATCGAGCCCGGGCAGCCCGGCGTAGCCGCAGCCCACGCCCGTGCCCGGCTCCTCGGCGACCAGCAGGAGCTCGGCCGAGCCGCCCAGCGGCGCGGGACCGGCCGTGCCGACGACGATGCACCGCGCGCCCGGCTCCCCGCCCCACGCCAGGCCGGTCACCGACCAGCCCGCGGGCATCGGATCGAGCACCCAGGCCGGCACCCGGGCGTCCGCGGTGACGGCCGCGATGGCGTCGTGGGCCACGAGCGCGGTGTGGTGCAGCGGCGTGACCGCGCCGTGCAGGTGGCACCACGCCTGCGCGGTGGAGCCGGGTCGGACCTTCAACGACTCGCCGCAGCGGGGGCAGACCGGCGAGACGCTCATCGGGCAATACCGTCCTGTGACCCACCGGAATCGTCAAGCGGTGCGACGAGGGAAGGTCGGGAGCGCGGCGAGCGGGTGCGCGTGGCCCGTAGCGTGCCGGTCATGGCGGCGGAGCTCCCGGTGGTGTCGTGCGTGGGGGCGGTCGTGCTGGACAGGGCGGGCCGGCTGCTGCTTATCCGGCGGGGTCACGCCCCGTCGGCCGGCCTCTGGTCGGTGCCCGGCGGCCGGGTCGAGCCGGGCGAGACGCTCGAGGACGCCGTCGTCCGGGAGGTGCGGGAGGAGACCGGCCTCGTCGTGCGTCCGGGTGCCGTGGCGGGGCGGCTGTCCATCCCCGGGGACGGCGTGGTCTACGACGTGACCGACTTCGTGTGCACGCTGGCCGGGCCCCCGGCCGAGCCGGTGGCCGGTGACGACGCCGCCGACGCGCTGTTCGCCGACGCCGTCACCCGCGAGGAGCTGTCCTGCACGCCGCGCCTGCTGGAGACGCTGCGGCAGTGGGGCGCGCTGCCGGCCTGAGGTGCGCTGCCGGCCTGAGGTGCTCCCCCGAGCCGGCAGCGCGACCGGGCGGCTCAGCCGCGGGGCGTGGGCTCCGGGCGGCCGGGCTGCTCGCCGCCGCGGGCCTCGCCGTAGGAGCGCTTGGGCACCATGACCTTGCGGCGGAAGATGCAGACGATCGTGCCGTCCTGCTTGTAGCCGATGGTCTCGACGTAGACGACCCCGCGGTCGTCCTTGGACGTGGACTCGGTCTTGTCCAGGACTGTCGTCTCGCCGTAGATGGTGTCGCCGTGGAAGGTCGGCTTCACGTGCCGCAGCGACTCGACCTCGAGATTGGCGATGGCCTTGCCGGAGACGTCGGCCACGCTCATGCCGAGCAGCAGCGAGTAGATGTAGTTGCCGACGACGACGTTCTTGCCGAAGTCGGTGGTGTTCTCCGCGTAGTTCACGTCCATGTGCAGCGGGTGGTGGTTCATCGTGATCAGGCAGAAGAGGTGGTCGTCGTACTCGGTGACGGTCTTCCCGGGCCAGTGCTTGTAGACCGCGCCGACCTCGAACTCTTCGTAGTACCGACCGAACTGCATGTGCTGGCTCCCGACCTCGACGCACGTGCGGGCCCCGGCACGTGGCAGCACACGGGCCGGCCGGCACCCGGCAGCCCACCGTCCACCACGGACCACCGGTGGCCCGTCTGACGGGTGGTGATCCTACGGAGGGCCGTCGCGCCCGCACGCCGAGAGCCCTGGCGGGACCGGCCGCGGTGGCCGGGTCCGACGTTCCCGTCGTCCCCGGCCATCGCAGCCGTGGGCTCAGAGCAGTGCCCCGATCCGGGCAGCCATGTCGGCCTCGTGCTGCTGGTAGGAGCCGGCGACGCCGGTGAGCAGGCCGCCCATGCCGTTGAGGGCGTCGCTCACCCCCTGCGCGGACCGGCGCCACTGCTCGTAGAGCTCGGTGAACTGCACGGCGGCCTGGCTGTCGGTCCAGCCGTCGAGCACCGACGTGTTGATTCTGCCCGACAGGGTGGCGGTGCGTGCCGAGCTCTCCCCGGCCTCGGCGCGGCACTGCCCCGCCATCGACTGGAGCGTCGTGATGTCGACCTTCACGGGTCCTCCTCCTCCGTCCGGGACCTTCCCGGTGAGGCGGAACCGTAGGTCGGTGGGCGCGGGTGCGGGCCTGTCCGTCCACAGCGTGCGCCGTTGTCCACAGCCCCTCCCCGACGACCACGCGACCGGTCGACATCCGGGCACGATGCGCCGGTGCCCCCACCCCCGACCACGGACCACCGGCCCCCGCGGGCGTCCCGGTGCTGGACGCTCCGGGGCGACGAAGGCGTGGTCGACGTGGAGGTCACCGCGCGGGACGACCACCGCGTCGCGGACGTCCTCCCCCTCCTGCGCCGCGCCCTCGGCGTACCCGCCCCGGGGCTCTGGGCCGGAACGGCGCGGCTGGACGACGAGCTCCCGCTGAGCTCCGCGGCGCTCCACCACGGCGCCGTCCTCGGCCTGCGACCACCCGACCATGCCTCCGAGCGCGAGCCCACCCCGCTGGAACTGCGCGTCGTGGGCGGACCGGACGCCGGACGCAGCCATCCCCTGGGACGCGGAGTGCACGTGGTCGGGCGCGACGGCGGGTGCGGCGTACGCATCCCCGACCCCGACATCTCCCGTCGGCACCTGGAGATCCGGATGGGGAAGGGAGCCGTGGAGGTGCGTGACCTGGGGTCGACCAACGGCAGCCTGCTCGGCGACGCCCGGCTCGACGACCGGTTCCGTCCGTGGACGCCGGACACCCGACTCCGGCTGGGCGCGACGGCGCTGGCGATCAGCGACGGCTCGGATCCTGCCGCCGTCGTGGAGCCGCACCCGGGCGGGCGCGTGCTGATCCGCCCTCCCCACCGGCTCCGGGCACCCCGCACTGAGCGCGAGGTGACCCTCCCCCGGCCGCCGGCCGAGGCAGCGCGGCGGCCGCTGGCCTGGGTGGCGGTCCTGCTGCCCGCCGTCGGCGGCATCCTGCTGGCCTGGTTGCTGCGCACCCCGACCTTCCTGTTCTTCGCACTGCTGAGCCCGCTGGTGGCGCTGGGCACCTGGGTGTCGGACCGCTGGTCGGGGCGGCGCAGCACCCGCCGGGAGCGGGCCGCGTACAGCGAGGCGCTGGCCGTGTCCCGCGGGGAGCTGGAGGCGGCGATCACCGCGGATGTCCTCGCCGCCGAGCACGAGCATCCCGACCCCGCGACGGTCACCGCCGCGGTCCGCCGCCGCACCGGCCTGGTCTGGAGCCGGGCTCCCGTTCCGGGTGACCCGCTGGTCGTCCGTGTCGGCACGGGTCCGGGCCCGGTGCGGGTCGTCCGTCTGGAGGACGGCGGCAGGAAGGAGCGGGAGGTGGCCGAGCACGTACCCGTGTCGGTCGACCTGGCGGCTGCGGGCGGGCTGGCGGTGATCGGCCCCCGCACGCATGCACTCGGAGCGATGCGGGCCGTTCTCGCCCAGCTCGTCGCCCTGCACCCTCCTGACGGGCTCCGCCTGGTCCTCCTCACCCGTCCGGACCGCATCGCCGACTGGACCTGGACCAGGTGGTTGCCGCACCTGCCGGCCGGCGCCGTCCACGTGGGTCCCGATGCGACCGGCTCGTCGCCGGGCGCGGAGCGGTCGCTGCGTGCGAGCCTGGCCGGGCTGGTGGCCGACCGGGCCGCTGCTCCGGCCGGGCTGTCGGTGGTCGTGGTGGACCGCCGGGTCGAGGGACGGACGGCCGCCGCGCTGCAGGCCGCACGCGGTACGGGTGTCCTGGTGGTCACCACCGCGGAGCGGCCCGGTGCGCTCCCGGTGGCCGTCGACGCCTCGCTGACGCTCGTCGGGGAGACCGCCAGCACCGGCGTCCTCGCCCAGGACCGGTCCCCGGACCGCACCGCCGTGCTCGTCGACCGGATGGCCGCGGAACTGGCGGGCGGTCTCGCCCGTCAGCTGGCCGACCTCGTCCCGGTGAGCTCGGGCGCCGCGCTGCCGACCGAGGTGCGGCTGCTCGAGCTGCCCGGCTGGTCCCTCCGGCCGGAGTCCACGGCCGGTCCGACGTGGTCCGACGACCGGGCTGCGCTGCGGACCTCCCTCGGCCGATCGGCGGAGGGCCCCGTGCCCGTCGACCTGTGCCGGGAGGGCCCGCACGCCCTGGTCGCCGGCACCACCGGTTCGGGGAAGTCCGAGCTGCTGCAGTCGCTCATCGCCGGACTGGCGCTGAACCACCCGCCGGAACGGTGCTCGTTCCTGCTCGTGGACTACAAGGGCGGCGCAGCGTTCGCCGAGGCCGCCCGGCTGCCGCACACGGTGGGGCTGCTCACCGATCTGGACGGATCGACCACCGCGCGGGCGCTGCGCTCCCTGACCGCGGAGCTCTCCCGCCGCGAGACCCTGCTCGCCGGGCACGGCGTCGCGGATCTCGCCGCGCTGCCCCCGACCGTCGCGCTGGCCCGGCTGGTCATCGTGGTCGACGAGTTCGCCACGCTGGTCGAGGAGCTCCCCGGCTTCGTGCCCGGACTGGTGGGCATCGCCCAGCGTGGCCGATCGCTGGGCATCCACCTCGTGCTGGCCACCCAGCGGCCGGGCGGGGTCGTGTCTCCCGAGATCAGGGCCAACTGCACCCTGCGCATCTGCCTCCGGACCACCGACGAGGCCGACTCACGGGACGTGCTGGACACGCCTGCCGCGGCCCACCTGCCCGTGCACGTGCCAGGCCGGGCGTACCTGCGGACCGGTAGCGGCGAGCCGCGTGCCTTCCAGGTGGCACGGGTGTCCCTCCCCCTGGCCCGCGACGACGACGGGCCCGAGGTGCGTCGCTGGTCCTGGCCGCTCGGAGCCGTGGACCGCGAGCAGCCGGCCGCCGCGGGACCCACGGATCTCTCCGAGCTGGTCGAGGCGCTGCGCCGTGCCGCCGCGCTCCGCGGCGCACCCGCCCCCCATCGGCCGTGGCAACCACCGCTCCCCGACCGGCTGGACCAGTCCGAGCTCGACGTCCTCGCGCCGGACGCCGCGGTGGAGCGGCGCCCCACCCGGCTGCCGGTCGGCCTGGTGGACCGGCCCGACCGGCAGGCCCGCGACGTGCTCGATCTCGATCTCGCGACGGGTGGCGGTGTGCTCGTGGTGGGCGGGCCCCGCAGCGGCCGCACGACCTTCCTGCGCACCGTGCTGCGATCCGCGACCACGCAGCTGGGCCCGGATGCGGTGCACGTCCACGTGCTGGAGACCGCGGGCGGGGGGCTGTGCGCCGAGGCAGCCGAGCTGCCGCACACCGGCACCACCGTCAGCGGCGACGACCCGTTCCGCACCGTCCGGTTGCTCGACCGCCTGCACCGGGAGGTGGCGGCCCGGCGCACCGCACCGCCCGGGAGCCGGGCCCCTCTGCTGCTGGTCCTGGTGGACGGGGTCGAGGCCGTCGGCGCCGTGCTGGACGAGGCCGACCCCGGCCGAGGGTCGGACACCCTGCTGCGGCTGGTCCGCGACGGTGCCGCCGTGGGAGTGACGTGCGTCCTGACCGCCGAGCGCGCGATGCCCGGCGGGCGCCTGGCCGCTGCGGCGCGGCTGCGCCTGCTCCTGCCCCTCCCCGACCGTGCGGACTACGCCGTCGCGGGCGTGCCGGGCCGCGCCGTCCCCACCCACCGACCGCCCGGTCGCGCTCTGCTCGGCGAGGACGCGCTGGAGTGCCAGCTCGCGCTCCCCCCGCCGTCGGCGCCGCACCGGGCTGTCCCGCCCGGAACGCCGGGGGTCGCACCCCTGCGCATCGCCGAACTGCCCCCCGCTCCCCTGCTGCCGGCCCCGCCCCCTGGGGCGGCCCACGTCCCGGCGGTCGGCTGGCGGTTGGCGATCGGCCCGGGTGGCGACGACGGCGACCTGCTGGAGGTCGACCTCGACCGCAGCGGCGGGCTCCTGGTCATCGGTCCGGCGCGGAGCGGACGAACCGCCGCCCTGGAGTCGTTCGCCCGGCAGCTGTCCGCCGAGGGGACCGAGATCGCCTGGCTGTCACCGGCGTACGGCGCTCCCGCGGGTGCCGCTGCGAGGACCTGGCTCGACCCGGCTGATCCGCAGGCGCTGCTCCGCTGGGTCGAGGGCCTCCAGCGAGGTCGCGGCGTCCTCCTCGCCGACGACCTGGGGTCCGCAGCGGAGTGCGCCGGGCTGGCCGTCCTGCCGCGGAGCGGGGCGAGGACGGGGGTGGTGCTCCTGGCGGCCGGCAGCGCCGGGCAGCTGACCAGCCACTACCAGGGGCCGGTGGCCGCGCTGCGCCGGGCGCGCACCGGCCTGCTGCTCTGCCCCTCCCCGGCCGACGCCGAGACCCTGGGCATCCGCCTGCCACGGCTTCCCCTGCCCGCGCGGCCCGGCAGCGGCTGGCTCGTCGAGGACGGCCTCCCGCAGCGGGTGCAGGTCGCACGGGCGGCCTCCGACGCGTCGGTGTCCGCGGACCGGTGAGCGCCTCAGAGCAGTTCGAGCGCCGGGCCGAGCTCCTGCGTGGCGTACCAGGCGAGTTCGTGTCCCTCGGCCTGGTCGACGACGAACTGCGCGTCCTCGCTGCCCAGATCGGCCTCCAGGACCACGTTGACCGCGGCACGGACGTCGTCCTCGGCCTCGCTGCCGTCGATGTGGGCGCTGGCGACGTCCTGCATCCGGACGTCGGCCTTCACCCGCACCGCGCCGCGCTCCACGTGCGGGTCGTCCATCACGTCGACCTGGCCGTCGGGCACGTCCGCGGCCAGGACCACCCGCCGGCGGACGGCCATCGGGTCGATGTCGAGCAGCCGGAGGCTGGCGCGCGCTGCCGTCAGCAGCGCGGCGTACTCCAGCTCCTCGAGGTCGGCGGAGGGATCGCTGCGCTCGTAGAACTCACGCAGCTGCGGAGTGACGGCGAAGGCCGTGTGCGGACCGCTCAGCAGGCCCTCGTCCAGCAGCGTCCGCAGCACGGACGTCGTGGCCGGCAGGTACACGCGCACCCCGGTGCCCTCCTGTCGTCGATGGAACGGCGACGGTATCCCGGACTCCGTACCGGCCCGTCGCCGCGGGGCCCGGGCACCCGGACGTGGACGTCAGCGGGCCGCCCCCAGCAGCTCGTCCACCTGCTGCCCGACCATGTCGGCGAGCACGTCCACGTCGCCGACGCTGTCCCGGTCGGCGTTGAACCCGAAGAAGACCGTGCCGTTGTAGCTGGTCATCCCGATCGAGAGCCCCTGCCCGCGCGCCAGCGGGACGACGGGGAACACCTCGAGCATCAGGCCACCCGCGGCGTACAGCGGCACCTGCGGGCCAGGGACGTTGGTGATCACCAGGTTGAAGATGCGCCGGGACAGGCTGCGCGCCGCGCGCGCCCCCAGAGCGTGCAGGGTGGACGGCGCGAAGCCGGTCAGCGCGATGAGGCTGTCGGCCGTCGCCGACCGCCCCGGCGCGCCGATGCCTCGCATCGCGTAGCCCAGCCGGGCCAGCCGGACCCGCGGGTTCGGCTCCCCCACCGGCAGGTCGACCAGGTGCGACGTCACCCGGTTCCCCGATCCCCCCTCGTCGTCCTGGAGCAGGACGGGCACCAGCGCACGGACCGACGTGCCCCCCACCACCGGCTCACCGCGGGACAGCAGCCACTCCCGCAGCGCCCCGGTCAGCACCGCCAACAGGACGTCGTTCACCGTGCCGCCGTGGACCGCCCGGATCCGCTTGAGGTCGGCGAGCCCGGCCCGCGCCACCGCCACCCGCCGCTGCCGGCCGACCGGCCCGTTGAGCGGGGTCCGCGGTGCCGGCAGCACCGTCGAGCGCACCGCACGGAGCAGCCCACCGGCCACGCCACCGATGCGCACCGCCGCGGAGCGGACGTCGGTCACCGCATGGCGTGCGCCCACGAGCGAGGACGGGCGCCGGACGTACTCGTCCAGCGCCTGCAGCACCAGCTCCGCGCCGCCCGGGGCGCGTACGGGCTGCCACTCCGCGGGTGCCGGCGCTACGGCCTCCGGGTCGACGTCGAGGAGCACCTGACCGATGTCGATGGCGCTGAGCCCGTCGACCAGGGCCGGGTGGGTCTTGGTCATGACCGCCACCCGGCCCTCGCTGAGCCCCTCGATGAGGTAGGCCTCCCACAGCGGGCGGTTGCGGTCCAGCGGCCGGGAGGCCAGCCGCGACACCAGGTCGAGCAACTGCGCCTCGGTGCCGGGCCGCGGCAGCCGCGAGCGCCGCAGGTGGCGGGCGAGATCGAAGTCCTGGTCGTCCACCCACACCGGGTCGGCCAGGTGCCCGGGCACCTCGGCGGCCCGCTGGCGGTAGCGGGGCACCAGCGCCAGCCGGGCCTCCACCAGCCCGGCCAGCGCGTCCAACCCCCCGGGCGGCGCCTCGAGCACCAGCAGTCCACCGACGTGCATCGGCGTGGCCGGTTCCTCCAGGTAGAGGAAGGAGGCGTCCAGAGGGCTCAGCCGCTCGACCATCGGGCTCCTCACGGGTCGGGGGCAGGAACTCACGCTACGACGGGCGGGCCGCCTCCCGACACCCCGGCGGTCAGCCGGCCCGGCGGATCGCCCGCAGCCCGCGTCGATCCGCCGCCGGCTCCGCCACCTCGGCCAGCGATGCGGCCATGGTGCGCAGTTCCGCACGCAGGGCGCATCCCGGGGCCACCTCGGCCAGCGTCCGCCCGGCGGCGAGTGCGGCATCGGTCGCCCGGCGGTCGGCGGGCAGGAAGAACGCGACCTCCCGGCCGGAGAAGCGCTCCATCGCCGCGGCGATCTCCCGCCTCGGCTCGCCGGGCACCGGCCCACGCCTGACCTGGTTGACCACCAGGACCGGCTCCACGCCGGGGAGCACCTCGCGCAGGTCGTCCAGCGCCCGCACGCTGCGCTGGAGCGCCACCGGGTCGGCGCCGCTGACGCACAGCACGGTGTCGGCGGCCTCCAGCACGGCCAGCGTCGCTCCGTTGCGGCGCGGGGCCGCGGTGTCGAAGGAAAGCTCCTCGTCGTCCTCGAGGTTGAAGGCACAGTCCACGACGGTCAGCTCGGCCAGTCGCCGGGCCTCCTCCAGCACCGTCGTCACGGCTCCGGGCCGGAGCTCCGGCCACCGGTCCGCGCGCGCCAGCCCGGTGAGCACGCGCAGCTGAGGTCGCACCGTCCAGGCCAGCCGGATCAGCGTCCCGGCGTCCAGCGTGCCCGCGCTCGCCTGTCGCGCGGCGCCGGCCAGTCCCGGGGAGTCGTCGAGCAGGCCCAGCACCTGGGCGACCACCCCGCCGTAGACGTCGGCGTCGACCAGCAGGCTCGAGATCCCCAGCCGCGCCGCCTCGTCCGCCACACCCACGGCGACCGTCGTCCGCCCGGGGGCGCCGGTCGGGCCCCACACCGCGATCAACCGCCCGCGACCCACCGGGCGGTCCGCCTCGGGCGTCGGCACGCCCAGCGCGGGGAGCGCCGCCCGCGGATCGGCGACGTCGTGGCGCGCTCCCGGCGCGCCCGCCACCGCCTCGCGCAGGGCCTGCGCGATGACCTCCGCCTCGGCGTCGGCCGGGAGCACGTGGGGAACGCCCAGCTGGCGGAGCCGCTCGGCCGCGCGCTCGTCACCCGGTTCGACCAGCCCCACGACCGCCACACCGGCCGCGGTGAGCCGGGCCACGGCGTCTCCGTCCAGCCGGCGCAGCTCCGCGGAGAGCAGTGCGGCCTGACCGGTGCCGGTCGCCGCTGCGGCGAGGAGCTCCGAGACGTCCACGCACCGCCGGACCACCGTGACGCCGTGGTCGGACCGGTCCAGGGCGCCGACCAGCGCCGACTCCCACGGGGCGCCGGTGACCGCGGTGAACACCTGGACGGCCATCAGCCGGTCGCCCCCTCGTCCGGCACCCGGCCGACCCCGTCGGAGTCGCCCTCGACCGATTCGTGGACGACGACGACGAGCGGGCGGCCACCGATGGCGGCGAGCACCGTGGCGGCCTCGTCCCGCGCCACGGACACCACCACCTGCACGGTCGTGGTGGGGGTCGACAGCACGCCGTCGGTCCGGCCGGACAGGGCCTGCACCGGCGCGCGCTCGACCACCGGCGTCACGCTCCCGCCGGTGGCCGCGGTGGCCCCCACGGCCGGATCGGCCACCGCGTAGACGTCGATCAGTCCTCCCCGCCGGAGCCCCGGGGGTACGAAGCCGGCCTGCACCGGCAGCGCCACCTGCACCAGGTCGGCCGGATCCTCCAGCACGGATCCAGGGATCAGCTCCCCGGACCGGACGGCGCGGGCCAGCGTGCGCCCCTCGGGCCGCGTCGCCGTGGACAGGTAGGCACCAGCGGTCTCGTCGAGGCGCACGTCGACGGCGACGAGATCGTCCGCGTCGAGCTCGGTGCCGGCGGCCAGGTCGCCCGTGGCGGCCCACACGGGGACCGTCACGTCGGCGGCGCCCACCACCCGGGCCCCGAGGAGGACCGACCCCAGGACGAGCAGGACCCCCAGCACGAGCCGGAGATCCAGCCAGCCCGGGGCGCGGACCCGGCGCGGTACAGCGCCAGGAGGGAGCGCGGCCGTGGGCGGCGGAGCGGGACGGACGGCGGTCACAGCGCGCTCACCTCTCCTGCGCGCCGACCTCACGACGCGGCGCGTCGTCCGCTGTCGACGCGACATGACGGCATTCGGATGCAGATGATGCGTCATGGGTGCGTTGGCGCGCTCCTGCTATCCACACGTTCGTGTGGGGACAGCCGCTCCGCGTCACCGGTGCGGCTGACAGACTGGCGGCACCGGATGGAGAGGACCCCATGCCCACGCCCCGCTTCCTGACGCTGGACGACGTCGCCGAGATCCTCAACGTCTCGTGGTCGCAGGCCTACGCCCTGGTGCGCCGCAAGGAGCTCATCGCCATCCAGATCGGCGGCCGGGGGCAGTGGCGGGTCGAGGTGGACGAGCTCGAGCGCTTCATCCAGCAGAAGTACGCCGAGGCCCGCGGCACCACCCTCCCGGCCGAGAGCGCCGACGCCGAGTAGGCCCCGCCCCCGGATCCGCCGGGGGAGCTCCGATCAGCCGAGTCCGATCAGCCGGGTCCGGGCTGCGCCGTCCGGACGAGGACGACGGCGTCGATGACCACGGTGCGCACGCCCTGCACCGCGCCGGCACGCCGGTGCACATCGCCCGGGTGCTCGGCCAGCTCCAGGTAGTCCGCACCCACCCGGTCGATCGTCCCGTGCAGCGCCGTCCCGTCGTCGAGCACCACCTGGACGGGCGCCCGGTCACGGGCCAGCCCGCGCAACGCGCGCCGCAGGTCCAGCCGGCTCTCCACCGACCCGGCTTCCCTCGCCGCCGCGGTTGATCGCCCGAGCCCGCTGACCGCCCGCACCGCGCCCGTCGCGACGAGCAGATCCCGACCGCCGTCGTCGAGGAGCAGCCAGTCGGCGCCCACCTCGCGCAGCACTCCCGACACCTGGCCCGCCCCCCGGCAGACCAGGACGACGGGCAAGCCGAGCGCGCCGCGCAGCCGGTCCACGAAGCACAGACCGCCGATCTCGTGCCGCGTCCGGGATGCCGTCTCCGCCCGCTCGGCCGCTTCCTGCTCGGCCTCGAAGCGGGCCTCCAGATCGGCGAACAACTGCTGCCAGCGCACCCCCACCACCTCCGCCGACAGCCTAGATGCCGAAATTCAGTTGCATTTGCATGCATTTGCTTGCTTTCATGACCACTGACCGAGCCGAGGAGGCGACATGTCGACACGTCGACTGATGGGGACGACAGCGGCCATGGCTGTCACCGCATGGGCGCTGGCCCTGCTCACGCCGTCGTTTCCCGCGATGACCGCGGCCGTGCTCGGCGCCCAGGACACGGTCGACTCCGCCGGCGCCGAGGAGCTGGTGGTGGCGGGCGCGGGTCTGCTCGCCTGGGGCGTCTGGGCGTGGGGAGCCCTCGGTCTGCTGCTCACGGCCGCCTCGGCCCTGCCCGGTGCGCTCGGCGCGACCGCCGACGTGCTCACCGGGGTGGTCCTCCCCGGCGGAGCCCGTCGCGGCGCGGCGCTGGCGCTCGGGATCGGACTCGGGGTCTCCGCTCCCCTGGCGGGCACCACGCTCCTGGTCGTCTCCGCGCCTGCAGCAGCGGCCGACGCTGCCCCCGCCCCCGCCACCGTTCCCGACCGGCCCGGCGCGGGCCCGGCCACCGGGGCGGTGCCCGACTGGCCAGCTGCCTCGGGTGCCGTGGCCGGGGCCGCATCCACCCCGGCCACCTCCCCGGCCACGCTCTCCGGCCGGTCCTCCGTTCCGGCGCCACCCGACTGGCCCTTCGCCCCCGCGTCCGGCGATCACGTGGTCGTGCGCGGCGACTGCCTCTGGGACATCGCGGCGGCGCGGCTGTCCGAACACCTCGGCCGGACCCCGACGGACGCCGAGATCGCGCGGGACACGCGCGCGTGGTGGACCACCAACGCCGCGGTCATCGGCCCGGACCCCGACGTGCTCCTCCCCGGACAGCTGCTGTCCCCACCGTCCGCGTGACGCCCGCCCTCCCCGCTCCCCCCGACCGCTGACCCGCTGACCGCCCTGGAGATCCCATGACCGCGCCCGTCCACCCGAACGCCACCCCTGCGCCGGCTCCGTCGGCCTCGTCCGCCGCCCAGCCGGGGAGCGCGCGGCCGGCTCTGCGACTGGTCCGCGTGCCGACGCCCCAGCCCCCGCTCCGTGACGAGCGCACTCCGCTGCGCCTGGTGCTCCCCGGTGTCGCGGTGCCCCGGCCTCCGCACCGGCCCGGCCCGCGGCCGCGACTCGCGGGCCCCGCCCCCCGCGAGGACGAGTTCGGCCCGGCCTGGACCCTGCGGGCCGACCTCCCCGACGCCGCAGCCGCCGGCCGGCGGGTGGTCACCCTGGCGCTCGAGGTCCTCGCGGGACGTCGACCGGTCGCCCAGCTGCAGGCACTCACCTCACCGGGAGTCCTCGCTGCTCTGGCCGGCGGCCGGCGCCCCCGCTGGTGCGCCGAGGGCACCGCCCCGCTGTTCGTGGGCCCGGTGCACGTGTGCGAGCCGGTCGATGGCGTGGCCGAGGTCGGCGCCGTCGCCCGCCGGGCCGGGCGCGCGCACGCGGTAGCCGCCCGGCTCGAGGGCATCGACGGCCGGTGGCGCTGCACCGCCCTGCAGATCGGCTGACGGCGCCGGACCGGGCTGTCGGTGAGCTGGAGCTCGGTATGCGGACGCTCGCCGAGCGGGCCTCCAACCGCTGAACCTCGGCGACCCACGGAGGACCGGATGTGGGTCGCCGGAGTTCACCGGTCCGGCCAGGCGGGTGAGCAGGACGGACCGGCCACCTCTCCCGTGTCCCGGGCGTCAGCCGCCGCTCGACGGACGAACGCCCCGCCGACCTGGTGGTCGGTGGGGCGTTCGCGGCTCAGCCGGTCAGCTGCCGGCCGCTCCGTGGCACTGCTTGAACTTCTTGCCCGAGCCGCAGGGGCACGGTGCGTTGCGCGGGGTCTCCTTGACGCCGCTCACGGTCGCCGTCTTGGCTGCCTTCGCCCGACCGGTGTCCCTGGCGGAGGTGTCCAGGCTCGGCGCGGAGTAGGTCAGGTTCTCCGGGGCCCGGCGCGGCTCGTCCAGGCCCTTGACCTGCAGCTCCGGACCGGTCCCGGACGGGGACGACGCCGGGTCGGCGGGGGCGGCCGGCGCAGCGGGAGCGGCGTTCGCGGCGGCGGGCTGCGACTTCCGTGCCGTCCCGGACCGCCGGGCCGTCGGCGCACCCGCCGGAGCCGGTGCCGTCCCGGTGCCCGATGCCGTCCCGGTGCCCGGTGCCGTCCCGTTGCCAGGTGCCGCCGCGGTGCCCGGTGCCGGTGCCGTCGCGGTGCCCGATGCCTGCGCCTGCGCGGCCTTCGCCTCGGCGGCCTGGCGGGCCAGCACCCGCGCCGTCCCCTCCTGAGCCGCGGCGAGGGCCTTGGCCTCGGCCTCGTCCTGCTTGGCCTTCGCCTCGGCGTCCTGCTCCGCCTTGGTCTTGACCTCGAGGTTGAACAGGAAGCCGACCGACTCCTCCTTGATGCCGTCGAGCATCGCTCTGAACATGTCGTAGCCCTCGCGCTGGTACTCCACGACCGGGTCGCGGTTGGCCATCGCGCGCAGGTGGATGCCGGCCCGCAGGTAGTCCATCTCGTAGAGGTGCTCGCGCCACTTGCGGTCCATGACCGACAGCAGCACCCGCCGCTCCAGCTCGCGCATGACCTCGGCACCCAGCCCGGCCTCCCGCGCGTCGTAGGCGCGGTGCACGTCCTCGAGCAGCTCGGTCTTGAGCTCGTCGGCGGAGATCTCGGCCTGCTCGCCGTTGCCCAGCCGCTCGACGACGTCCTCGACGGTGACGCCGACCGGGTAGAGCGCCTTGAGGCCGGTCCACAGCTGCTCGAGGTCCCAGTCCTCGGCGTAGCCGGTCTCGGTTGCGCCGTCGACGTAGGCGGCGACGACGTCGTCGACCATGGCGCGGAGCTGCTCGTGCAGGTCGGCGCCCTCGAGCACCTTGCGCCGCTCGTCGTAGATGACGGTGCGCTGGCGGTTGAGCACCTCGTCGTACTTCAGGACGTCCTTGCGGACCTCGAAGTTCTGCTGCTCGACCTGGGTCTGCGCGGACTTGATCGCCCGGCTGACCATCTTCGACTCGATCGGCTGGTCGTCGGGCACCTTCAGGGTGTTCATCATCGACTCGAGCATCGGGCCGTTGAACCGGCGCATCAGGTCGTCGCCCAGGGAGAGGTAGAACCGCGACTCCCCCGGGTCGCCCTGCCGGCCGGACCGGCCGCGCAGCTGGTTGTCGATGCGGCGGCTCTCGTGCCGCTCGGTGCCCAGCACGTAGAGGCCACCGGCCTCGACGACCTGCTCGTGCTCGGCCTTCACCCGCGCCTGGGCGCTCTCCAGCGCCTCGTCCCAGGCCGCCTCGTACTCCTCCGGCGTCTCCGCCGGGGACAGGCCGCGGGCGCGCAGCACCTCGTCGGCGATGAACTCGGCGTTGCCGCCGAGCTGGATGTCGGTGCCGCGGCCGGCCATGTTGGTGGCCACCGTGACCGCACCCGGCCGCCCGGCCATCGCGATGATCGAGGCCTCACGGGCATGGTTCTTGGCGTTGAGCACCTCGTGCGGGATGCCCCGGCGCTTCAGGAACGTCGCCAGCACCTCGGACTTCTCGACGCTGGCGGTGCCGACGAGCACCGGCTGGCCGTTCTCGTGCCGCTCGGCGATGTCGTCGACGACGGCGTCGAACTTCGCCGTCTCGGTCTTGTAGATGACGTCGGAGCGGTCCTCGCGGATCATCGGCCGGTTCGTCGGGATCGGCACGACGCCCAGCTTGTAGGTCTGGTTCAGCTCGGCGGCCTCGGTCTGGGCCGTACCGGTCATCCCGGAGAGCTTCTCGTAGAGCCGGAAGTAGTTCTGGAGGGTGATCGTGGCGAGCGTCTGGTTCTCGTCCTTGATCTTCACGCGCTCCTTGGCCTCGATGGCCTGGTGCATGCCCTCGTTGTAACGGCGACCGGAGAGCACGCGACCGGTGAACTCGTCGACGATGAGGACCTCGCCGTTGGTGACGATGTACTGCTGGTCCTTCTTGAACAGCTCCTTGGCCTTGAGCGCGTTGTTCAGGTAGCCGATCAGCGGGGTGTTGACCGCCTCGTAGAGGTTGTCGATGCCGAGCTGGTCCTCGACGAACTCCACGCCGTCCTCGGTGACGGCGACGGTCCGCTTGCCCTCTTCGACCTCGTAGTGCACGTCGCGCTTCATCATCGGCACGATGCGGGCGAACTCGCCGTACCACTTGGCGCTGGTCTCGGCCGGGCCGCTGATGATCAGCGGGGTGCGCGCCTCGTCGATGAGGATCGAGTCGACCTCGTCGACGATGGCGAAGTGGTGGCCGCGCTGCACCAGGTCGTTCTTGCTCCACGCCATGTTGTCGCGCAG
>JBELIQ010000021.1:0-84981 GCA_042090795.1 Blastococcus sp.
TCCCTGGGTCGGGCGGAGTCCCTGGGTCGGGCGGAGTCCCTGGGTCGGGCGGAGTCCCTGGGTCGGGCGGAGTGCCTTCTAGGTGTGGGTGCAGGGCTGCCAGCGGCGCGACCACGGTGAGGTGTCCGGTCACCGCCGGGCGGGTGGGGTCACCGGGCTGCAGCACCATGGCCGCGTGCGCCTCGGCCCGCAGCAGCCCGATCGGCCGGTCGTCCCCACCGGTGGCCGCCAGCTGTGCGGCCTGGTCGATCGTCGACCACATCGCGGCGGCGACGGGCGCGGGCAGTTCGCTGGTCAGCGCCGACATGCCGTCGGCCGTCGGGTACAGCCGCACCGACGCCCGCCGCTGGGCCTCGAGGCGGCGCTGCTCGGCGAACTCCTCGTCCGCCGCCACCGCCGCCGCGATCAGCCGCTTGCGCAGCTTCCCCGACGACAGGCCGGCCGCCAGGGGCAGCACCGCGGGCACCACGGCGGCGACGACCTCGTCGGAGGCGGTGGTGAGCACGTCGGCGAACACCCGCGCCCGGTGCCGGTCCAGCCGCCCCGCGGCGCACTCCGCCCGCACCGCCGGCATCCGCTCCAGCTGGAACGCATCCGCCAGCACCTCGGCAGCGAACGAGCGCGCACAGTTCAGCACCAGCGCCAGCTCGTCGGGCAGGAACTCCGAAGTGCCCGGCACCGGCGACCCGCCACCGCGGCGCCGCGCCCCCGGATGCCCGGGCGGCGGATCGTCGGTGTCGGGACGGGCGGCGGCCAGCGCCATCACCAACTCCGCCTCGTAGGCGGCGTCCATGGCCTTGCGGGCCTGCACCCGCTGCAACTCCGCAGCCACCTCCTCAGCCGACAGCACCCCGACCGGCAGCTGCGCCACCGACGGCGGCCGCTGCATCAACCAGCCCACCAGGGCGCCCTCCACCACGGAGCGCTGCAGCTCGGCCACCGACATGACTCGAACGTACGTTCGAGGTACGACATTCTGCGCAGATCGGGATCGAGATCGGGATCGCGCTCGGGATCCGGGATCCGGGCTCCGGGATCCGGGATCGGGACAGGGACCGGTGACCGGTGACCTGAGGCCGGAGGCCGGCGAGCCAGGACCGGCAAGCTGAGACCGGTGACCTGAGACGAGCTGCGCGCCCCGTGTGTGGCGGGCAGCGGTCGGGGCCCGACGCCCGGGCCCGCGTCAGGAGAGGTGCTTCACGAGAACCCGCTCGTCGTAGCTGATGCCGTGCTCGACGGTGTGGATCACCCGTTCCGTGACCGACCACCCGGCCCGTTCGTAGAAGGCGATCGCCCGGTCGTTCTCGACCCTGGCGTGCAGTTCGAGGTCTGCGTGACCGCGAGCGCCGAGCATCGCCTCGCCCCTTGCGAGCAGTCGTCGCCCCAGGCCGGTGCCGTGATGGTCCGGATCGACGAACAGGTGGACCAGTCGGTGGCCGCTGATCGTGACGTGGCCGATCGGTCTGCCCTCGGCCACGGCCACCTGCGTCTCGCAGTCGGACCCCGGCCGGAACCAGCCGGCGACCTCGTCCCGGGTGCCGGCGCGATCGGGCGGCGGAAACCTTCCCGCATACGTCACGAGGAAGCAGCGGTGGTGGTAAGCCTCGATCGCCTCGGCGTCAGCAGGCGTCGCCGTGCGGAACGCGACGACATCCATCCGTCGACCTTGGCACGCCTCCGCCGTGCCGCCGCGTGTTCCCGTCACCAGGCGGCAGGATCATGCCGGCGACCGGTACCGACACCGACACCGACACCGGCGACCGGGACCGGCGACCGGGACCGGCTAGCTGCGACCGGCGCTGCGGGGCTGTGCCGCCGCGGACATGGGTGGACCCTTCGGGGGTAGGCCGCGCACAGCGAGGGGGAGGGGTGGACATGGTGGTGCGACCGGAGGTGCACGGCAGCGGCCGGCCGCCGGCCCGCGCGCTCCGGCCGGCGGAGGAGGCCGTCGGTCCGGCGTCCCCCGATCGGGCCGCTCCCGAGCCGGAGCCCGCGTCGGACGCGGCGGGACCCGTGGCGGAGGGTCCGGGAAGCGTGCCGGGAAACGTGCCGGGAAGCGCGCAGGGAAGCGTGGCGGAGGTGCCGGGAAGCTCGGCGGGGACGCCGGGAAGCGCGCAGGGAGGCGCGGCGGAGGTGCCGGGAAGCCCGGCGGCCGACGAGGTGGTGCCTGCGCCCACCGGCACGGGCGCCACCAGCGCCGGCGAGGTCCTGGGTGGATCGCCGACCGGCTTGCCCCGCTGGCTGCTGCTCCTGGGCGGGCTGGCCGCGGCGACCATCGCCATCGCCGGCCTGCGGGAGGTCGCGTGGCTGGCCGCACCCATCCTGCTCGCGCTCGTCGTCGTCGTCGGGCTCATGCCGGTCTCGAGCTGGCTGCGTCGCCACGGGGCGCCGCGCTGGGTGGCGACCACGGTCCTGCTGCTCCTGGTCTGGGCGGTGCTGCTCGGCTTCGTCGCGCTGCTCGTGGCCAGCGTCGCCCAGCTGGCCGCCCTCCTCCCGGACTACGCCGACCGGGCCGAGGAGCTCCTCGACGGCGTGGTCGCCGACCTCAACGACGCCGGCCTGGTGTCCGGGCAGCTGTCCGACCTCGTCGAGCAGATCGAGTACGGCCAGATCGTGGGGCTGGCCACCGATCTGCTCGGACGGCTCACCGCGGCGGCCAGCACCCTCGTCCTGCTGCTGTCCGCGCTGGTCTTCATGGCCATCGAGTCCAGCGGCTACGGCCGGCGGCTGGCCCAGATCGCGCAGGAGCGGCCGCACCTCCCGGTCGCCTTCAACCTCTTCGCCTCGGGCACCCGCAGCTACCTGCTGGTGAGCACCGTCTTCGGGGCGATCGTCGCGGTGGGCGACGCGATCGCCCTGGCCATCCTCGCGGTGCCGGCCGCGCCGCTGTGGGGGCTGCTGGCCTTCATCACCAACTACGTGCCGAACATCGGGTTCGTGCTCGGCGTCGTCCCACCGGCGCTGCTCGGGCTGCTCGCCGGTGGCTGGGGCGAGCTGATCGCCATCCTGGTCATCTACACGCTGCTCAACTTCGTCGTGCAGACCCTCATCCAGCCGCGGTTCGTCGGGGACTCGGTCGGCCTGTCGATGACCGTCACCTTCATCGCCCTCCTGTTCTGGGGCTGGGTGCTCGGCGCGCTCGGCGCCCTGCTGGCCATCCCGCTGACGCTGCTCGTCAAGGCGCTGCTGGTGGACGTCGACCCCCGTGGTCACTGGCTGGACGCGCTGCTGCGGGAGGAGCCGCGGGCGCCGAGGACCTCCCGTGCCCGGCGCCGGATGCACGCCCGGCGGTCCGCACTCGCCTCCGTGCGCCGGCTGCACCACCCCCGGCGGCTGCCCGATGAGGAGCCCACGGCGGCCGACGACATCGGGACGCCGGCACGCTGAGGTGCCGCCCGGGAACAGGCGGCGAGCATGGCCCCGACGTTGTGGTCTCGACGGCTACCGTGCACGCCGGCTCAGGCATCCCCCCTGGCCCGCGAATCCCCCGCAACGAATACCGAAAGGCCGCAGATGGCTGTTCGCCAGGCATGGCTGTGGTCTCTTGCGACCGGACTTCTCGCCCTCGTCGCGTTCGTGACGCTCTCGGTCTGGAGCGGCTACCACCTCGACGCCACGGGGACGGGCCCCGGCTTCTGGTCGAACATGATCTGGGCACTTGCGCCGATCGGCATGGCGCTCATAGGAACCGGGCTTCACCTGAAGACCCGGCTCGATGAAACCCGACGGTGATCCAGGCGGCAACGAGCAAGGCCGGCGCCCGGGTCGACGTCGTCCGCCGGTCGCAGCCCCGAGGCGTGCGGCGGGGGAGGGCGTGCGGTAGACACGGCAGGCCGCTCTCCCCGACGTCCCGGAGGTCCTCCTCGTGCTGGCCAGCATCGGCTACGCCGCCGCGTACACGGGCGTGGGCATCGCGCTCCTGGCCCTCGGCTTCGTGGCGCTCGATCTCCTCACCCCGGGCCACCTGGGCCGGCACATCTACCAGGAGGGGTCCATCAACGCCGGCATCGTGCTGTCGGCCGGGTTCCTCGGCCAGGGCGCGATCGCCTTCACCACCATCTGGACCAACGCGACCGACGGCTTCGGCCGGGCGCTGTGGTGGACGGTCGTCTTCGGCGTCGTCGGCGTGCTGCTGCAGGCGGTCGCCTTCCTGGTGCTCAACCTCGTGACGCCGGGTTCCCTGGGATCGTCACTGGTCGAGGTGCGGTTCCACCCGGCCAGCCTGGTGAGCGCGGCCAGCCAGCTCGCGGTGGCCGCGATCATCGTCGCCTCGATCTGGCCGTGACCGCCTGCCCCTGCCCCGTGTGATGGCGGCCTCATCCGGTGCCCGTAAGGTGCCGGACGGCTTGCCGTCCGCCGCTCGGCCGGGGACGGCGCCCCGAGAAAACTGACGAGAGGAATGTTCATGAGCGAGGCAAACAGCGGTACCCGCGTGGCCATCGTGACCGGCGGGGCGCGCGGCATCGGTGCCGCCACGGCGCAGCGGCTGGCCAAGGACGGGTTCGCCGTCGCGGTCCTGGACCTCGACGAGGCCGCCTCCCAGAACACCGTGGACGCCATCAAGGCGGCCGGTGGGCAGGGCCTGGCCGTCGGTGCCGACGTCAGCGACGCCGAGCAGGTCCAGGCCGCCGTCGACCGCATCGCGGCCGAGCTGGGCGCACCGGTCGTGCTGGTGAACAACGCCGGCGTGCTCCGCGACAACATGCTGTTCAAGATGAGCGACTCCGACTGGGACATCGTCATGAACGTGCACCTCCGTGGTGCGTTCCTGATGTCGCGCGCCGCCCAGAAGCACATGATCGAGGCCAAGTGGGGCCGGATCGTGAACCTGTCCAGCACCTCGGCGCTGGGCAACCGCGGCCAGGCCAACTACTCCACGGCCAAGGCCGGCCTGCAGGGCTTCACCAAGACCCTGGCCATCGAGCTCGGCAAGTTCGGCGTCACCTCCAACGCCATCGCCCCCGGCTTCATCGAGACCGAGATGACCAAGGCGACCGCCGACCGCATGGGCATCCCGTTCGAGGACTTCATCAAGGGCGCTGCCTCGCAGATCCCGGTGGCCCGGACCGGCAAGCCCGAGGACATCGCGCACCTCGTGTCGTTCTTCGTCAGCGAGGGTGCCGGCTTCATCTCCGGTCAGGTCGTCTACGCCGCTGGTGGTCCGCGCGCCTGACAGCACGACCCCCGCACGCATGCGGGGGAGCACCACCGGGGCCGGGCAGCCGTGTGCTGCCCGGCCCCGCTGCGTCCTGCACCCGGGTGAGTGACTGCACAGGGTGCAAGATTGCACAGTGTGCAACGAAGTGCTGGAATGGGTGCCATGACCCCCGGCCTCCGTGAGCGCAAGAAGCAGGACACCCGCGCCGCGCTCGCCGCCGCGGCGCTGCAACTCGCCGTCGAGCACGGCCTCGCGGCGGTGACCGTCGAGCAGATCGCCACCGCCGCCGGCGTCTCCTACCGCACGTTCTTCAACCACTTCTCCGCCAAGGAGGAGGCGCTGTTGCGCCCGGGTGGGGACGACGAGCCGGGCTTCGCCGCCCACCTCGCCGAGCAGGATCCGCAGCTGCCCCCGTTGCAGGCCGCGCGCGAGGCCCTCCGGCCGCTCGTCGCCGTGCTCGACGCCGACCGCGACGCGTGGCTCCAGCGGCTGTCGGTCATCGCGGCCGAGCCCGACCTCCTGCCGCGGCTGGTCGAGCTCGGCACCGCCGACGAGCGGGCCATGGCCGAGGCGATCGCGGTCCGCACCGGCCTGGACGCCGACACCGACCTGTACCCGGCGCTGCTCGCTGCCAGCCTGGGCTGCGCCCTCCGGGTGAGCCTGGCCCGCTGGCACCAGCGCGGCGGGCAGGAGCCGATCGACCGGCTCGTCGGCGAGGCCGTCGACGTCCTGGCCGCAGGCCTGCCCGGCCCGCCGTCCGGCTGACGAGCCGCACCCGCACGGCCCCGCACCCGCACGATCCCGCCCGGCCGGCCCCCGGCCGGACGCAGCGCGCGAACGGCACGATCCCGCACGCGCGGACCACCGCAACAGAGGAGCCCCGTGTCCACCACCGCCGAACCCGCCGTCCCGGCGTCCGCACCGTCCGGGGCGGACGGGGTGCTCGCGCCGATGAGCCGCCGGGAGGTGCTCCAGGCTCTCTCCGGCCTGTTCATGGGCATGTTCGTCGCCATCCTGGCCGCGACGATCGTGTCCAACGCCCTGCCGGTGATCATCCCGGAGATCGGTGGCAGCCAGTCCGTCTACACCTGGGTGGTCACCGCCGAGCTGCTGGCGCTCACCGCCACCGTGCCGCTGTGGGGCAAGCTCGCCGACCTGTTCAGCCAGAAGCTGCTGCTCCAGATCTCCTTCGGGCTGTTCATCGCCGGCTCCCTCACGGCCGGCTTCGCCCAGGACACCACGATGCTGATCGGCGCGCGGGTGCTGCAGGGCATGGGCGCCGGTGGCCTCACCGCCCTGGTGCAGATCGTGATGGCGGCGATGATCCCGCCGCGCGAGCTGGGTCGGTACGCCGGCGTCTTCGGCGGCATCTTCGCCGCCGCCACCGTCGGCGGACCGCTCATCGGTGGCGTCATCGTCGACACCTCGTGGCTGGGCTGGCGCTGGTGCTTCCTGCTCGGCGTCCCGTTCACCGCGCTCGCCATGGTCCTGGTCCAGCGCACCCTCAAGCTGCCGGCCGTCCCCCGTCGCGAGGCGAGCATCGACTGGCTCGGCGCCCTGCTGCTCACCAGCGGCGTGAGCCTGCTGCTGGTGTGGATCACCTTCGCCGGTGACCGCTACGACTGGCTGTCGGTCCAGACCCTGCTCATGGTGAGCGGCAGCGTGCTGCTGCTCGGCGTCACCCTGGTGGTCGAGAGCCGGGTCCGCGAGCCGATCATCCCGCTGGGCATCTTCCGCAGCCGGACGATCAGCCTGTCGGTGACCGCCAGCGCCCTGGTGGGTGTCGCCATGTTCGGCGGCACCGTCTTCCTGGCCCAGTACCTCCAGATCGCGCTGGGGTACTCACCGACGGCGGCCGGCATGCTCACCCTGCCGCTGGTCGGCGGCCTGCTGGTGTCCTCCACCGTCGCGGGCGCGCTGATCACGAAGACCGGCCGCTGGAAGGGCTGGCTGGTCGCCGGCGGCGTGCTGATGACCATCGGCTTCGGCCTGTTCTCCACCATCGACGCGCAGACCTCCCCGTGGCTGCTCGGCGTCTTCATGGTGGTCCTGGGCGCCGGGGTGGGTGCGCTGATGCAGAACCTGGTGCTCGCCGCGCAGAACGACGTCCCGGCGGCCGAGCTCGGCGCGGCCACCTCGGTGGTCTCGTTCTTCCGCAGCCTGGGCGGGACGGTGGGCGTCAGCGCGCTGGGCGCCCTGCTGGCCGGCCGGGTGGCCGACGACCTGAGCGTCCTGGGCGGCGGAGGTGCCGGTGAGGGCGCGGGCGAGGGCGCCGTTCCGGACGTGTCGACGCTGCCCGAGCAGGCCCGCGTCGTCGTCGAGAACGCCTACGCCGACGCCACGGCCGAGCTGTTCCTCATCGCCACCCCGCTGGCCGCACTGGCGCTGGTCGTCGTCCTCTTCATCACGGAGAAGGCGCTCAAGACCACGTCGGGCGCCGAGCGGCTGGCCGAGGAGCAGGCACGGGTCCCGCTGCACTGACCACTCGGAATCGACGGGCTGCGGACGGCGCTGTGCCGTCCGTGGCCCGCTCCGATCTCCGCCTCCTGGTCCTCGGCGACTCGATCGCCTTCGGCACCGGCGCGCAGCGCGCCGAGCACGCCCTCGGCCCCCGGCTGGCTGCCGCGCTCGTCGAGGACGGGAACGACGTCGACCTGCACGTGCTCGCGGTGCCCGGTGCGGTCTCGGCGGACCTCCCGCGGCAGGTCCGCGCGGCGGCGCCACTGGCAGCCGATCTGGCGCTGGTCGTGGTCGGGGCCAACGACCTCGTCCGCCTCGTCCCGCCCGAGCGGGCAGCGGTCTCGCTCGACGCGGCGCTCCGCACACTGCGGGCCGGCGGGACCGACGTCGTCCTGGTGCCGGCACCGGACATGTCCAGCGTGCCGTTCGTGCCGCCGGCGTTCCGCCCGCTGGTGCAGGGTGCGTGCGCCCAGCTGCAGCGGCGGCAGGCCGCCGTCGCCACGGCCACCGGCGTGACCGTCGTGGCGGCCGCCGACGTCAACCGGGCGTTCGGTGCCGATCCGGCGCTGTTCGCCGCCGACCGCTTCCACCCGTCGTCGGCCGGGTACGCCCGCATCGCCGCCGCGCTGACCCCCGCCGTCCTCGCCGCCGCCCGCGCGCGCCGGGAGACCGCGGCCTGAGCGTCAGGCCGGGAGCGGTTCCGGACGGCGCAGCGCCGCCGGCTCGGCGAACCGGGTGAGGACCGGGCCCGCCACGGCCAAGATGAGCACGTAGGCCGTCGCGATCGGGCCGACCTCGGCCAGCCCTGCGGTCACCGCGAGCCCGGCGATCACGATGGAGAACTCGCCCCGCGCAATCAGGGCCGTCCCCGCGCGGAGCCGCCCCGGGACGCCGATCCCGTCCCGCCGGGCGGCGAACCAGCCCGTCCCTACCTTGGTCACGGTCGTGACCACGGCCAGCGCGAGCGCGGCGGGCAGCACCGGGACGATGGCGCCGGGGTCGGTGGCCAGCCCGAAGGCGACGAAGAAGGCGGCCGCGAAGAGGTTGCGCAGGGGGCCCAGGATCGCCCGCGCCCGCTCGGCGAACGACGCCGGGAGGGCCAGCCCGACCAGGAACGCACCCACGGCCGCCGAGGCGCCCGTGGCCTGCGCGAGGCCGGCGACGAGCAGGGTCACCCCCATCAACCGGAGCATCACCTGCTCGTCGTCGTCGTGCGAGAGCAGCCTGCCGAGCCGGTGACCGTGTCGCTGGGCGGCCAGCAGCACCAGGGTGACCGCGCCGACCGCCAGGCCGACGCCGGCCACGGCGGCCAGTGGCCCCTGACCGGCGAGGGCGACGACCAGCAGCGGGAGGAACAGCGCCATCGCGAGGTCCTCGAGGACCAGCACCGAGAGCACCGCCGGGGTCTCCCGGTTCGCCAGTCGGCCGAGGTCGCCCAGCAGCCGCGCGACGATGCCGGAGGAGGAGATGTAGGTGACGCCGGCCAGCGCCAGTGCCCCCTCCCACGGCAAGCCCAGCAGCAGGCCGGCCACGAAGCCGGGCGGAGCGTTGAGGAGCACGTCGACCAGCCCGGACGGCGCGTGCCGGCGGAACGACGCGAACAACTCGGCGGACGAGAACTCCAGTCCCAGCGTCAGCAGCAGCAGGACGACGCCGATCTCCGCCGCCGCCTCGATGAACGGCTCGGCGTTCTCCACCGGGACCAGGCCACCGTTGCCGAGGGCGAGGGCGGCGAGCAGTACGAACGGCACGGGGGACAGGCCCAGCCTGCGGGCGAGGAGGCCGAGCACGGACAGACCGAGGAAGAGGAGGCCGAGCTCGACCAGGAGCGCGGCGACATGGTCCACGCGCGCTACTCCTGGCCGGACAGCCGCCGGTCCAGCTGGCCCAGCCCTGCGTCCGAGCCGATGGCGACCAGCACGTCGCCGGCCTGCAGCAGCTGCTCCGGCCCCGGGGAGGGGATGACGTCGGCGCCGCGGACGACGGCGACGATCGAGCACCCCGTGAGCGTGCGTGCCCGGGTGTCACCCAGCGGCCGGCCGACGAACGGCGAGCCCGCGGCGATGGTCAGCCGGCCGGACTCCAGGCCCGGCACCTCCTTGGAGAGGTCGGCGAAGCGCTGGGTCAGCCGCGGTGCCCCCAGCACCTCGGCGACGGCGTCGGCCTCCTCGGGGCTGAGGCGGAACATGCCGGTGGCCCGGTCGGGGTCCCGCGCGTCGTAGACGGAGATCTCGGCCCCGCCCTCGCGCTGGACGACGATGCCGAGTGCCTGCCCCGAGGTGCATCTCATCTCGTAGCGCACGCCGACGCCGGGCAGCAGGGTCTCCTGGAGGTCCACCCGCCCATCGTGGCAGACGGGATCAGCGCCGCCCGGCGAGCAGCTGGGCCAGGTGCAGGCCGCGGCGCCCGGCCAGCTGGTCGAGCTGGGTCCGGCAGGAGAACCCGTCGGCGAGCACGACGGCGTCCTCGGGCAGGTCCTCGACCGCCGGGAGGAGCTGCTGCCCGGCGATCGCCACCGACACGTCGTGGTGGCCCTTCTCCACGCCCCAGTTGCCCGCCAGCCCGCAGCAGCCCCCCAGCCGGGTCACCTCCGCGCCGGCCTGCCGCAGCAGCGCGGCGTCGGCCGACCAGCCGAGCACCGAGGCGTGGTGGCAGTGCGGCTGCGCGACCACCTGCAGGCCCGCCAGGGACGGCGGCTCCCAGCCGGGCGTGGCCGCGAGCTGCTCGGCCAGGGTGCGCGTCCCGGCTGCGACGATCTCGGCGTCCGGACCGCCCACCACCTCCAGCGCCTCGCCGCGCAGCACCGCGGTGCACGAGGGCTCGACGCCGACGACCGGGATGCCGGCGGCCACGACCGGTGCCAGCTCGGCGACGGTGTGCCCGAGGATGCGGCGGGCCGCGTCCAGCTGCCCGGTGGTGATCCAGGTCAGCCCGCAGCAGGTGTCGGAACCGGGCACCTGCACCCGGTAGCCGGCCGCCTCCAGCACCTCGGCGGCGGCCAGGGCGGCGTCGGGGTCGAAGTGGTCGGTGAAGGAGTCGACCCACAGCGCCACCGGCGGCCCGTCCCCGGCGGGTGCGGGGCGGTCCTGCCACTGCTGCCGGAAGGTGCGGACGGCGAAGGCGGGGACGTCGCGGCGCTGGTCCATGCCCGCACCCCACTTGGCCAGCCCGCCGCCCAGGCGCGAGCCCAGGAAGGCGTTGACCAGCCGCGGCGCCCGGGCCGCGAGGTCGGCCCACCGCGGCAGCCGGCCGAGCGTGTAGTGCGGGAGGGGGCGCAGCCGGCGCCGGTAGGACTGGTGCAGCACCTCGGACTTGTAGGCCGCCATGTCGACCCCGGTCGGGCAGTCCGAGGAGCAGCCCTTGCAGGACAGGCACAGGTCCAGCGCGTCGTGCACCTCCGGCGAGCGCCAGCCGGCCACCGGTCCGCCGGGGGCGAGCATCTCCTGCAGTACGCGCGCGCGGCCGCGGGTGGTGTCCTTCTCGTTCCGCGTCGCCCCCCACGAGGGGCACATGACCGCGCCGGTGGCCTGCAGGTCCGCGCGGCACTTGCCGACGCCGGTGCAGCGGTGCACGGCGGCGGAGAAGTCCCCGCCGTCGTGCCGGTAGGCCAGCGCGAGGGTGGGCCGGGTCTCGCGGTCGACGACGGGCGCGGCCGCAGTGCGGATGTCGGCGTCGAGGGCCGCCGGCCGGACCAGGACGCCGGGGTTGAGGACGTCGTCGGGATCGACGAGCCCCTTGACCCGCTCGAAGAGCGAGATGACGGCGGGGGAGTACATGAGGGGGAGCAGCTCGCTGCGGGCCCGGCCGTCGCCGTGCTCGCCGGACAGCGAGCCCCCGTAGCCGGCGACCAGCCGGGCGGCGTCCTCCACGAAGGCCCGGTACCGGGCCCGGCCGCGGTCGGCCCCGCCGTCGGCGCCGAAGGGGAAGTCGATCCGGCCGTGCACGCAGCCGTCGCCGAAGTGCCCGTAGGGGACGCACTGCAGGCCGTGCTGGTCGAGCAGGGCCTCGAACTCCCGCAGGTAGGCGCCCAGGCGCTCGGGCGGGACGGCGGCGTCCTCCCAGCCGGCGTGCGCCGGCCGCCCGTCCGAGGTGCGCGCGGCGAGCCCGGCGCCGTCCTCGCGGATCCGCCAGATCGCGGCGGCCTCGGCCGGGTCGGTGACGACGAGGGAGTCCAGGGCGCCCGCGTCGGCGAGCACCCTGCGGGCCTTGGCCTCGACCTCGGCCACGGTGTCGCCGGTGAGCTCCACGATCAGCCAGCCGTCGCCGCGGGGGAGGTCGGGGACGACGGCGGCCGGCACGTCCCGCAGCCGCTGCACGATCCGCTGGTCGAGCCCCTCGACGGCGGTCGGCTCGTGGGGGAGCAGGCCGGGTGTGGCGTCGGCGGCGTCGGCCATCGTGGGATAGCCGAGGACGACCAGCCCGCGGAACGGCGCATCGGCCACCAGCCGCACGGTGGCGGAGAGCACGAGCCCGAGGGTCCCCTCGCTGCCGACCAGGGCGCGGGCGACGTCGAAGCCGCGCTCGGGGAGCAGGTGCTCCAGCGAGTAGCCCGACACCTGGCGGCCGAATTGGCCCAGCTCGGTGCGGATGGTCGCGAGCTCCGCGCCGACGAGGCGCTGCAGGTCGGCGAGCACGCCGGCCTCGGCCACCGTGCCGGGGCCGAGGTCCAGGCGGGTGCCGCCCCCGGTGACGACGTCGAGACCGAGGACGTTGTCGGAGGTGCGCCCGTACCCCAGCGCCCGCGAGCCGCAGGCGTTGTTGCCGATCATGCCGCCGATGGTGCAGCGGTTGTGCGTGCTCGGATCGGGGCCGAACCGCAGGCCGTGCGGGCGGGCCGCGGTCTGCAGCGCGGCCTGGACGACGCCCGGCTGCACCGTCGCGGTCCGCGCCTCGGGGTCGAGCGAGAGCACCTGGTCCATGTACCGGCTGGTGTCGAGCACCACGCCCGTGCCGACGGCGTTCCCGGCGATCGAGGTGCCCGCCCCGCGGGCGGTCAGCGGCACGCCCAGCTCGCGGCAGACGGCGAGCGTCGCGAGCACCTCGTCGGTGTCGCGGGGGCGGACGACGGCCCGGGGGAGCACCCGGTAGATCGACGCGTCGGAGGAGTACAGCGCTCGGGCGAGCCCGGAGTCGTCGACGTCGGTCAGCCCGGCCGCGCGCAGGGCCGCGGCGAGGTCGACCGCGGGGGTACGGCTCATGGCCGTCATGCAACCAGGGGGCGACGTGCCTCGCGCACCCGGCCACCGACTCGTTAGCGTCGGGGAGGTGGCGATCACCGCGCACCCGACGTCCGATGCCCTCCCCGCCTCCGGCCCGCTGGGCCCCGACGAGCTCGCCGCCCTGGACGCGTGGTGGCGGGCCGCCAACTACCTGTCGGTGGGCCAGATCTACCTGATGGGCAACCCGCTGCTGCGTGAGCCCCTGCTGCCCGAGCACATCAAGCCCCGGCTGCTGGGCCACTGGGGCACCACCCCAGGGCTGAACTTCGTCTACGCGCACCTCAACCGCGCCATCACCGCGCGCGACCTGGACATGATCTACGTGATGGGGCCCGGGCACGGCGGGCCCGGGCCGGTCGCGGCCGCGTGGCTGGAGGGCACCTACAGCCACTACTACCCGGACGTCTCCCAGGACGAGGCGGGGATGCGGCGGCTGTTCACCCAGTTCTCCTTCCCCGGCGGCATCCCCAGCCACGTGGCGCCGGAGACCCCGGGGTCCATCCACGAGGGCGGCGAGCTCGGCTACGCCCTCGTCCACGCGTACGGAGCGGCGTTCGACAACCCGGACCTGGTGGTGGCCGCGGTGGTGGGCGACGGCGAGGCCGAGACCGGGCCGCTGGCGGCCAGCTGGCACAGCAACAAGTTCCTCGACCCGGCGCGCGACGGTGCGGTGCTGCCGATCCTGCACCTCAACGGCTACAAGATCGCCAACCCGACCGTGCTGGCCCGCATCCCGCGCGAGGAGCTGCTGGAGCTGCTGCGCGGCTACGGGCACACGCCCTATCTCGTCGAGGGCGAGGACCCGGCGACCATGCACCAGGAGTTCGCCGCCACCCTCGACCGCTGCCTGGACGAGATCGCCGGGATCCAGCGGCGGGCGCGTGCCGGCGGCGAGACCGAGCGACCGCGCTGGCCGATGATCGTGCTGGCCTCGCCCAAGGGCTGGACCGGTCCGGACGTCGTCGACGGCGTGCAGGTGCAGGGCACCTGGCGGGCCCACCAGGTGCCGTTCAAGAACGCCCGCGAGGACGACGGCCACCGGAAGGTCCTCGAGGAGTGGCTGCGCAGCTACCGGCCGGAGGAGCTGTTCGACGACGACGGCGTCCCGGTACCCGCCGTCCGGGACCTGCACCCGGCCCACGACCGGCGGATGAGCGCCAACCCGCACGCCAACGGCGGCAAGCTGCTCCAGCCCCTGCGGATGCCCGACTTCCGCGACTCCGCGGTGCCGGTCGACGCGCCGGGCACCGGCGCGGTGGAGGCGACCCGGGTGCTCGGGACGTTCCTGCGCGAGGTCATGCGCGCGAACATGAGCACCTTCCGCGTGTTCGCCCCCGACGAGAACAACTCCAACCGGCTCGGCGACGTCCTCGACGTCACCGACCGCGCCTGGATGGCGGCGCGGCTGCCCGGCGACGACCACCTGGCCCCCGACGGCCGGGTCATGGAGGTGCTCTCCGAGCACCTCTGCCAGGGCTGGCTCGAGGGCTACCTGCTCACCGGCCGGCACGGGTTCTTCTCCTGCTACGAGGCGTTCATCCACGTCGTCGACTCGATGTTCAACCAGCACGCCAAGTGGCTGAAGACCACCAACGGGATCCCGTGGCGGCGCCCGATCGCCTCGCTCAACTACCTGCTCACCTCGCACGTCTGGCGGCAGGACCACAACGGGTTCTCCCACCAGGACCCGGGCTTCATCGACCACGCCGTGAACAAGAAGGCCGACGTCATCCGGGTGTACCTGCCGCCGGACGCGAACACGCTGCTCTCGGTGGCCGACCACTGCCTGCGCACCGAGCAGTACGTGAACATCATCGTGGCGGGCAAGCAGCCGGCGCTGCAGTACCTGGACATCGACAGCGCCGTGGAGCACTGCACCAAGGGCATCGGGATCTGGCCGTGGGCGAGCACCGACGCGGGGGAGGAGCCCGACGTCGTCCTGGGCTGCGCCGGCGACGTGCCCACCATGGAGGCGCTGGCGGCGGTGGAGATCCTCCGCGGCTGGTTCCCCGACCTGCGGATCCGGGTGGTCAACGTGGTCGACCTGATGCGGCTGCAGGACGACCACGAGCACCCGCACGGGCTCTCCGACCGGGAGTTCGACGCCTACTTCACCCGCGACAAGCCGGTGATCTTCGCCTACCACGGCTACCCCTGGCTGATCCACCGGCTCACCTACCGGCGGGCGAACCACGACAACTTCCACGTGCGCGGCTACGTGGAGGAGGGGACGACGACCACGCCGTTCGACATCTGCGTCATGAACCGGATCGACCGCTTCAACCTGGCCATCGACGTCATCGACCGGGTGCCGCGGCTGCAGGCCGTCGGATCGCACGCCCGCGACCGGCTCCGCGACATGATCACCGAGCACCGCCAGTACGTGCGCACGCACGGGGAGGACATGCCGGGGATCCGCGACTGGCAGTGGTCCCCGGCCGCGGGCCCCGTCACGGTGGGCGGCGACCCGCTGCGGGAGCCGGAGGCGTGAGGCTGCTCGTCGTCAACGCCGGCTCCAGCAGCCTCAAGCTGTCGGTGCTGGATGCCGACGGGTCCGTCGGCGCCGCCACCACGGTGGAGGGGTGGGCGGGCGAGGGTCACCTGGAGCCGCTCGAGGAGTTCCTCGCCGGCTGCGGGCCGGTCGACGCCGTCGGTCACCGGGTGGTGCACGGCGGGCCGCGGCACACCGGGGCGGTGCGGCTCGACGAGTCGGTGGTGGCCTACCTGGAGTCGATCAGCCACCTGGCTCCGCTGCACAACCCGCGTGCGCTGGCCGGCATCGCCGCCGCCGCCGAGCTGCTGCCCGCGGTGCCGGCCGCCGCGTGCTTCGACACGACATTCCACACCACGCTGCCGCCCGAGGCCGCGACCTACGCCGTCCCCCGGGAGTGGAACGAGCGGTGGGGGCTGCGCCGGTACGGGTTCCACGGGCTCTCGCACGCCTGGGCGGCGCAGCGGGGCGCGGAGCTGGTGGGCCGACCGGTCGAGGAGCTGCGGATCGTCACGTGCCACCTGGGCGCCGGCGCCTCGCTGGCCGCCGTCCGGGACGGCCGCTCGGTCGACACCACGATGGGCTTCACCCCGCTCGCCGGCCTGGTCATGAACACCCGGCCCGGCACGCTCGACCCCGGCCTGCTGCTCTGGCTGCTGGAGCAGGGGCACGTGCCGGTGGCCGAGCTCGGCGACGTGCTCGAGCACTCCGCCGGTCTGAAGGGCCTGTCGGGGACCTCGGGGGACCTCCGCGAGGTGCTGGCCGGCCGGGACGACGGGGACGCCGACTGCGCGCTGGCCGCCGCCGTGTACGTGCACCGGCTCACGAGGGAGATCGCGGCCATGACCGCGGCGACCGGAGGGCTGGACCTGCTGGTGATGACCGGCGGCGTGGGGGAGCACTCGCCGTGGCTCCGCGCCGAGGCAGGGCGGGTCCTGGGCTTCCTCGGTGTCGCGGTGGATCCCGACCGCAACGCGTCGGTGACCGGCGACGACGACATCAGCGCCGCCGGCGCGGCGGCCCGCACGGTGGTCGTGACCGCGCGGGAGGACCTGGAGATCCGGCGGCAGGTGCGGGAGCTGCTCGGCGGCTGACCGGCCCTTGTGCCACGGGGCGTACCGGGGGAGCCTCGGGCATCCGGTCGACGAGCAGCGGGAGCGGTCGTGGCGCACAGCGAGCAGGGCAGCGCGGAGCGGACCGTCGTCGGGGTGGACGGCTCGCCCGGAGCGCGCGAGGCGCTGGAGTGGGCGCTGCGGGACGCCGGCCGGCGGGGCACGTCGCTCGAGGTCGTCAGCAGCTTCCCCGCCCACCTGAACCTGTCCGACCCCTTCGTCCTCGACGAGGAGCTGCTGGAGTCGGTCAGGGCGGACACGCTGGAGCGGGCCCGGGCGCAGGTCGAGGAGGTGCGGGCCGGGAGCGGGCTGCCCGACGTCCGGGTCGGCGTCCCGGTCGACGTCCCGGTCGACGTCCTCGCCGTGGCCGGCCCTCCGGCGCCGATGCTGCTCGCGGCCTCGGAGGACGCCGGCCGGCTGGTCGTGGGCAGCCGGGGGCGCGGCGCGGTGCGCAGCCTCGTGCTCGGCTCGGTCGCGCTCAGCTGCGTCACGCACGCCCGCGTGCCGGTCGTCGTCGTCCACACGGGTGCCGGGGAGGGACGCGCGGACGCCCCGGCGGTCGTGGTCGTCGGCCTGGACGGCTCGGTGGCGTCGGGGATCGCGCTGGAGCAGGCGGGCCGCGAGGCGGAGCTGCTCGGCGCCGAGCTGGTGGCCGTGGCGGCCTACTCGGTGACCGGGTACTGGAGCGACGCCTACGCCGCCGTCCTCCCGCAGCCGGAGCAGCTGGCCGGCGAGGTCCGGGCCGCGGCGGAGCAGCAGGTCGCCGAGGCGCAGGTGCCGGAGGGGGTGCCCGTGCGCATCGAGTGCCTGGAGGGCCCGGCCGGTGACGTGCTGGTCGAGACCGCGCAGGGCGCCCGGCTGCTCGTCGTCGGCGGGCACGGCCAGGGGGCCGTGCGCGGACTGCTGATGGGGTCGGTGGCCCTGCACTGCGTGCTCGCCGCCCGGTGCCCGGTCATGGTCGTCCCCGAGGTCATGGTCGTCCCCGAGGCGGGGGAGAGCGGGCGGCACGTCCCGGCCGGGTGACCGGTGCCGGACGCGCCGAGGGCCGCCGTCGCGTACGACGGCGGCCCTGGACGAGGTTGACCAGTCCGAGGTTGATCAGTCCGACGTCGGGGGCTCGTCCTTGCCCGCCTCCTCGAGCTCGTCGGCCTCCTCCTTGGTCTTGTGCACCGCGCCGTCGGCGTGCTCCGGCGGTCCGTAGACGGTGTAGAGGATGAGCGGGTTCGGCCCGGTGTTCACGAAGTTGTGCTTCGAGCCGGCCGGCACGACGACCAGGTCGCCGGAGGCGACGTTCTTCTCCGAGCCGGAGACGATCGCCTTCCCGGTGCCGCTCACGAAGGTGAGGATCTGGTCGATGTCCTCGTGCGTCTCCTCGCCGATCTCACCGCCCGGCGGGATGGTCATGACCACGAGCTGGGTCTTCGTGCCGGTCCAGAGCACCCGGCGGAAGTCGGGGCTCTTCTCGGCCTCGGTCTCGATCGTGTAGTGGATGACGGACGCCATGGACGGCGCTCCTCTCGTCTCGGCTCGTCGGCTGGGCGGCCCACCGGGGGCGACCCGACGGGCGACTGTGCAGGTCCTGCCCGGGAACCCGGAGGAGTAGTCCTCCCGTCCCCCGGAATGTTGATCTTCGAGAGGGAGGACCGCGGACCGGACGCCGGGATCCCGCGCGGCGGGTGCCGGGAGCCGGCGGACCGCTCAGCCGGTGGCGGCGCGCGAGCGGCCCAGGACGGGCCGGCCGTGGGAGTGCCAGAGCCGGAACAGCCCGGTGCCGACCAGCAGCAGGCTCGCCGCGGTGGCGATGCCCACCACCGTCAGCACGGTCAGCCCGTCCCGGATCGCCAGCACCTCGACGGCGACGGCCTCCAGGGCGACCGCGCACCAGACGGCGACGGCGGCGACGCGGTCGGCCGCGGCGATGCCGGAGTACAGCAGCAGCTGGGCCAGCGCGAACAGCGTGCCCAGGCTCGCGAAGACCCAGGTGGCGCCCCCGAGGGCGTTCCCGTACTCCGCTCCACCCACCAGCGGGAGGGCGCGCGCGCCGAGGACCGCCGTGGCGGCGGTGACGGTGGCCCCCACCAGCGCGACGAGGGCCGCGGCCACCGGGAGCAGCCGCCGGCGGCCGCCCGCGTGCGCCAGCCGGGGCAGCAGGACCACGCTGATGCCCTGGGGGAGCCAGAAGGCGACCTTGGCGAAGATGGAGGCGACGGCGTACTCGCCGGCCAGGTCCCTCGGCAGGTGGTGGCGGGCCAGCAGCAGGTCCAGGTTCACCATGAGCACCAGGCCGAGCAGTGCTCCCGACGCCTTCGTCGCCGACCGCACGTGGGGGCGCAGGCCGCGGGCGAAACCCGGCCGGCCGGAGAACGCCCAGCCGACGACGGCGGTGCCCGCGCAGCCCACCGCCATCCCGATGAGTGCGGCCTCGGGGGTGCCGCCGACGATCAGCCCGGTGATGCCGCCGCCGGACTTGAGCAGGCCGAACGTGGTGTTGACCAGGGCCAGCCGGCGGTAGCGGCGGGTGCCCTGGAGCAGGCCGTCGTAGCCGCCCACGAGGGTGTGCGGGACCAGGACGGCGATCAGCCACAGCACGGTCGAGGGGCCGGACAGGTGCAGCAGCGAGACCAGCGGGCCGACGGCGAGCAGCCCGAGGACGCCGACCGCCGCCGCGCCGACCCACGTCGCGGTGTGCAGCCTGGCCAGGACGGCCGGCCGGTCCGGGGGGTTGGCGCCCAGGGTGAGCGCCGCGGCGGTCTGCAGCCCGGTCGCGGGCACGACGCCGATGAACATGACGCCCAGCAGGGCGGCCAGCTCACCGAAGGCCTCCGGTGCGAGCAGCCGGGCCGCGACCACGGTCATGACGTAGGCCAGGCCGTTGACGCCCAGCAGCGCCAGCGAGACCAGGGCTGCCGGCACGGCGGCCTCGCGCCGCCGACGGGCGGCGATCTGCGTCGGAGTTGCCTCGACGGCGGTCATCCGCACACCCCGCACCGGGGGGCCGGGAGGGCCGCCCGCCGCCGGGTGTCCGGTTGGCCGCCCAGGATCACGGCAGTCCTGAGGAGGCGGGTTCCCGGAAGGGCGCCGGCGCGGGCACCGAGGCCTCGAGCTGGGCGGCGAGCTCCTGGGTCACGTCGCCGGCGCCGTGCTGGATGCGCTCCAGCCGGGCGACCAGGTCGGCGGTGTCCTCGCGGACCGCGGGGCGGGCGGACTCGCGCGCGGAGCGGGCCAGGACGCCGGCGAACTCGCGCACGCTGGCCGACCACTCGAAGGTGGCCGCGTGCTCCACCGCCGCCTGGCCCATGGTGCGGCGGGCGTCCGGGTCCTCGAGCAGGCGGGCGACGGCGTCGGTCATCTGGTCCAGGTCGTCGACGAGCAGGCCGCTGACGCCGTCCAGGACGGACTCCTGCAGCCCACCGGAGGAGTGGTAGCCGACGGTGGGCACGCCGTGCCCGCCGGCCTCGATGACCACCATGCCCCAGCCCTCCTTGATGGAGGGGCAGACGAAGACCCAGGCCGCGGCCAGCTGCTCGTGCTTGCCGGTCTCGTCGAGGAAACCGAGGAACTCCACGCGGTCGGCGACGCCGAGCCGCTCGGCCTGGGCCCGCAGCGTGTCCTCCCACCACCCCTCGCCGACGACGGCGAGGGTGAGGTCGGGCCAGCGGTCGCTGAGGCGGGCGAGGATCTCCAGCGAGTGCTCGACCTGCTTGTGCGGGACCAGCCGGCCCAGCGTGATGAGCCGGGGGGACGTCGAGCGCGGGGTCGGCACCTGCACGATCGGCTCGGTGCCGACCGGGACGAGGGTGATGCGCTCGGGGGCGATGCCCAGCCCGCTCATCTCCCGGCCGGTGGCGTCGGAGATCGTGACGTAGGGGACCCGCCGGTAGATCTTCGGGGCGACGACCGACTCCAGCCACCAGCCGATCCGGCCGCCGACGCGGCCGAAGACGATGGGCCACTGCTCCTTGTGCACGTGGAAGACCACGGTGGTCACCGGCGAGCGGGTGGCCAGTGTGCTGCAGAAGGGGAGCCCGTTCTGGACGTCGACCACCAGGCGCGGGCGGTGCCGGCGGACGAAGGCCATCGCCCGCGGGTAGATGCTCAACCGGCCGCCGCGTCGCACGATCCGGACACCGTTGACGGTCTCCTCGCGGGGAGCGCGGCGGTGCTCGGCGCAGAGCAGGGTCACACGGAGCCCGGCGGCAGCCAGACCCTCTGCGATCCGCTGCACGTACCGTTCCGATCCGCCGCCCTCCGGGTGGCTGACATCACGCCAGTTCACGAAGAGAACATCGATGTCCGTCGTTCGGTACAACACCCGCGGCACACTAATGCACCCGGGCGACGGCTTCGACCCGCGACGAGATCAACGAGCCTTTGGAGTACACAGATGAACCGATCGGCCACTCTCTCCCGGTCGGTCTCGCTCTTCCAGGCCTTCCTCCACGAGCAGGACGACCCGGAGCGCTTCTACAGCGTGCTCGCGGCCGACTCGGTGGCGCAGCTGTCCCGCTGGGTCGACCTCTCGGGTGCCACGGTGCTGGACGTGGGCGGCGGTCCCGGCTACTTCGCGGACGCGTTCCGCGGCGCCGGTGCGACCTACGTGGGGCTGGAACCCGATGCCGGCGAGATGGCCGCGCGCGGGGAGCCGGAGCCCGGCACGCTGCGGGCCAGCGGTGAGGAGCTGCCGATCCGCACCGGCGCCGTCGACGTCTGCTACTCGTCCAACGTCCTCGAGCACGTCCGGCGTCCGTGGACCATGGCCGACGAGATGGTGCGCGTGACCAGGCCCGGCGGCACGGTCTACCTCTCCTTCACCCCCTGGCTCTCGCCGTGGGGTGGCCACGAGACGGCGCCGTGGCACTACCTCGGTGGGTACCGCGCCCGCCGCCGGTACCGCCGGCGCAACGGAGCCGAGCCGAAGAACAAGTTCGGGGAGTCGCTGTTCGCCACGTCGGCCGGCGCCGCCCTGCGCTGGGCGCGGGCCTGCCCCGACGCCGAGCTGATCGCCGCACTGCCCCGGTACCACCCGTGGTGGGCCACCTGGGTGGCGCGCGTCCCGCTCCTGCGCGAGTTCGCCTCCTGGAACATCCTCCTGGTGCTGCGCCGGAACGACTGACGCCGGAACGACCGACACCCGCGATCGGGGCGCCGCCGGCCCCCGGCCCGCCGTGGCACCCGCGTCGGGATGCCACGGCAGCCCCGGGGGAGACCCCGAGACCCCTTCCGTCCCGTGCGTCCCCGCGGTCTCCCGGGCGTGTCGGTGCGGGGAGGGCTGCCTGCCCCGGGGCCGGGGCGTCGTCCCTGGCGGGGTCGACGACGTCACGTACCGTCGACGTCCGTGCCGCGCGAGTCGTAGCGGCGAGGGGGAGCTGCATGCGGGCGCGTGTCGTCGGGCTGGCCGGGATCGGTCTGGGAGGTGTCGCGGTCGTCGCGTCCCTGACGGCGGGATCCTGGGTCCCGCTGCTGCCGGTGAAGCTGCCGCTGGACGAGACCTTCGTGGTCGAGGGCGCCGGGCGGCAGGTCACCTACCTGGACCCGGTCACCTTCGCGCCGGTGACCGGAGAGGACGTCTCGACGTCGGTCCGGGGCAGCGGCGACGAGGACACCGGTGCGGCCGGCGACCGCACCGCGGTGTGGGAGTACGTGTCGGAGACGAACGACTCCGACGGGACGCTGATCGCCACGAGCAGGACGCTGGTGTGCCTGGACCGGTGGAGCGCCGAGGCCCTGAACTGCGCCGGGGAGTCGGTCGACGGTGACCCCACCGACATCCGCGGGCTCACGGTCCGCTTCCCGGCCGACACCGGACGACGCGACTACGATCTCTGGGACACCACGACGAGGCAGCCCTTCCCCGCCCGCTACGAGGGTGCCGACCGCATCGACGGCGTGCAGGTGTACCGCTTCGAGCAGGAGGTCCCCGAGCAGGTGATCCGGTCGGTCCCCGTCCCCGGACGACTGGTCGGCTCCGTCGAGGACGAGGTGTCCGCCGACGTCGTGCACAGCAGCACCCGGACGCTGCTCGTCGATCCGCTCAGCGGTGTCGTCGTGTCCGAGGAGGAGAGCCCGGTGACCGTGCTGCGTGGTCCCGACGGCTCGGACGGGGCCGTCCTCCTGGAGGGCACGTTCACCCGGTCGGAGGCCTCCGTGGACGACGCCCTGGCGCGCGCCGAGGAGATCCGTGGCGAGCGGACCGACCTGCGCACCGGGGTGCGGTGGGCCGCCGCCGGTACCGGCGCCGCGCTCCTCGCCCTGGGCACGCTCCTGGCGGTCCGGCGCAGCCCCACCCAGCCCGACGACGCGCAGGACGAGGCCGTTCGGGTCCCCGTCCCCAGCGCCTGACGACAGGGGCACTGCTGCACATGGCGACGATGGTCACCGGCACGTCCGCCGCACCGTCACCGGCGGACCCCGCCTCGTCGGGAGGACCGCGCGAACCCCTGACGGGGCGCGTCCGGACGTTCCTGGCGCGCTGGCGGCTGTGGCTGGTCTGCTCCGGCTTCCTGGTGCTGGCGATGCTGCAGGCGCCGGGGAAGATCCTCGGCGACACCAAGTCCGACCTGGTCGTCGACCCGCTGGCCTTCCTCGGCCGGGCGCTCACCCTGTGGGAGCCCGAGGGCGCCGCCGGCCAGATCCAGAACCAGGCCTACGGCTACTTCTTCCCGATGGGCCCCTTCTTCGCCCTCGGACAGCTCGCCGGGATACCGGCGTGGATCGTGCAGCGGTTCTGGTTCGCGGCGCTGATGAGCGTCGCCTTCGTGGGGCTGGTGATCCTGGCCCGGCGCCTGCGCATCGGCACGCCGGCGACGGTGCTGGTGGCCGGGATCGCCTACGCCCTGTCGCCGCGCATGGTCAGCGCGGTCGGTGCCCTCTCGATCGAGACCCTGCCGCTGGTGATCGCCCCGTGGGTGCTGATCCCGCTGGTCGGCGCGGCGGCGCGGGGGTCCGCGAGGCGGGCGGCGGCGCTGTCGGGCCTGGCCGTCTTCTGCGTCGGCGGCGTGAACGCCGTCGCCACCGCGGCCGTCCTCCCGCTGGCGGTGCTCTACCTGCTCACCCGCCCCGCCGGTCCCTTCAAGCGCCGCCTCATCGCCTGGTGGGTGGTCGCGGTCGGTCTGGCCACCGCCTGGTGGGCCGGACCCCTGGTGCTGCTGGGTCGCTTCGGCTCCTCCTTCCTGTACTACATCGAGACGGCCGATGCCACGACCGGGCCGACCGACGTCCTCAGCGTGCTGCGCGGGACCACGCACTGGCTGGCGACCCTCGCCGTCCCGTCGGGGCCGAACTGGCCGGCCGGCTGGGCGCTGGTGCACGAGATCATCCCGATCACCGGCACGGTCGTCCTGGCCGCCGCCGGGCTGGCGGCGCTCTGCCGTCGCGACATGCCCGAGCGCACCTGGCTGGTGCTCGGTCTCCTCGCCGGCGTCGGCCTGGTCTCGCTGGGCCACCTCGCCGGCGTCCAGGGGGTCCTGGCCGGGCAGCTGCACGACTGGCTGGACGGTCCGCTGGCCCCGCTGCGCAACGTGCACAAGTGGGACCCGGTCGTCCGCCTGCCGCTGGTCCTCGGCCTCGCGCACCTCGGCGGCGTCGCGGTCCGGCGCGTGCAGCGCGCGCGCTCCGGGCGGACCGCACCGCGGAACCGGCGGCGGGGTGCGGCGACCGTCGCCTCGCGTGCGGTGCTGGTCGCCCTCGCGCTGGCGCTGGTGGCCTCCATCTCGCCGGCGCTGGCCGGTCGGCTCGCGCCGCCCACCGGGTTCACCGACGTCCCCGGGTACTGGCAGGAGACGGCGGACTTCCTCGCCGCGCAGCAGCCCAGCGGGCGGGCCCTGCTCGTCCCCGGGTCGTCCTTCCCCCAGTACGAGTGGGGCACGCCCATCGACGAGCCGATGCAGGCGCTCGCCGAGTCGCCGTGGGACGTCCGCAACGCCATCCCGCTCACCCCCGAGGGCCACATCCGGATGCTCGACGCGATCGAGGACCGCCTGGAGGTGGGCGAGGGCTCCGCGGGCCTGACCAGGTACCTGGCCCGGGCCGGCATCTCCCACCTGGTGCTCCGCAACGACCTGGACACCGGCGCGGCGGGATCCACCCGCGCGGTGCTGGTGCGCCAGGCGCTGAGCGAGTCGCCGGGCATCACCCCGGTGGCCACCTTCGGACCGGTGTCGTCCGACGACGACGTCAGCGACGGCTCGGTCGACGACGCGGGGCTCGACGAGGCGGCGCCGGCGATCGAGGTCTGGTCGGTGGCCGACGTCGTACCGCAGGCCTGGACGGCGCCGATGTCCTCGGTGGTCACCGTGCACGGCGGCCCCGAGGCGGTCCTCGCACTCGAGGACCGCGGGCTGGTCACCGACCGCCCCACCCTGATGGCCGGCACCGCCGGTGCGCCGTTCGAGCCGGCCATGGTCAGCGACGCGCTGCTCCGGCGCGAGCGCAACTACGGCCGGCTGATCGGGGCCACCTCCGGCGGGCTGTCCGAGGAGGACGCCCTGCGCCTGGACAACCCGGCGCGCGACTACGTGATCCCCGCGCTCGGCGCCGCGGAGAGCGTGGTCGAGTACCTGGGCGGCACCCCGACCGCGTCCAGCTCGGCCTCGGACCCCGACGGCTTCACCCGCGCCCGGGTGGACACCCAGCCCTGGGCGGCCGTGGACGGCGACCCGCTGACCGCCTGGCGGCCGGCCCCGTGGAACGAGAGCGGCGAACCGCCGTGGTGGCGGCTGACGACCGAACGGCCGATCGCGGCCGGGGAGATCATCGTCACCCTGGGCCAGGAGCCCGGTGTGGCACGACCGGCCGAGCTGCTCATCACCACCGACACCGGAGAGATCGTCGTGCCGGTGGCCGACACCGGCGAGGAGCAGGTGCTGCCGTTGCCCGAGGGGTACGCCTCGGAGGTCACCATCAGCTCCCTGGTGGCGGCGGACGCCCCGGGCGCCCCCGGCTTCTCGCTGGCCGAGGTCCGGGTCCCCGGGCTCAACGTGCACCGTTCGGTGGTCACCCCGGTCGCCGGGCCGGTCACCGCGTTCGCCTTCGACACCCTGCGCGGCCGGCCGGGCTGCGTGACCGGCGCCGAGGGCGCGCCCTTGTGCGCTCCCGGGCTGGTCGACGGGGCCGAGGAGGCGGTGTGGCTGGACCGCGGCTTCAACACCCCGACCTGGTTCGACTACGAGATCTTCGCGACCGCGGTGGCCCGCCCGGGTCCGGCGCTCGACGACCTGCTCACCGAGATCCGCGGGACCCCGGAGGTGGAGGCCAGCAGCGAGCCGGTGGCCGACCCGCGGGCGAGCGCGGTGGCGGCTCTCGACGGTGACCCGGCGACGGCCTGGCTCGCCGCAGGGGACGACCGCCGGCCGACGCTGGAGCTCACCTGGCCCGAGCCGCGCACGGTGGACTCGCTGCGGGTGGTCACGACCCCCGGCCTGGCTGCCGCCACGCCGACCGCCGTCACCGTCGATCCCCCCGGCGGGCTGCCGCGCACCGTGCGGCTCGACGACGACGGGACCGCCCGGTTCGCCCCCGTCGTCACCGACCGGCTGTCGGTCACCTTCCTGCTGCCGGAGGAGGTCGAGTCCATCGACCCCTTCACGCTCTGGGAGCAGCGACTCGGCGTCGGTGTCAGCGAACTGGAGATCGGCGGACCCAACCCCGTCGCCGGTCCGGACACCCCCGTCGTCCTCGAGTGCGGCGCCGGGCCCGAGGTCCGGGTCGACGGTGCGGTGCTGCTGACCACGGTCCGGACGACCCTGGGCCGGCTGGAGTCGCAGGGCCAGCTCGCGCTGGAGTTCTGCGACGCGGCGCCGACCCTCCGCCTGCCGGCCGGTGAACACCGTCTCCTGGCCCGGAGCAGCGACGCCCTCAGCATCGACTCGGCCACCCTGCAGCGGGTCGGCTGGCCCGCGGACACCGACAGCGGGGTCCGGACGGCGGCCGAGACCACCCGCTGGGAGGCCGAGCACCGCGCGGTGCAGGTCGGCGCCCGCACCGAACCCACGCTGCTGGTCATCCCGGAGAACACCAACCCCGGCTGGCGGGCGACCCTCGACGGCGAGGTCCTCGGCCCGGTGGCCGTCGACGGCTGGCAGCAGGGCTACATCCTGCCGCCCGGGGCGGCGGGCACGGTGGAGCTGGACTTCCGGCCCGGCCCGTACTACCGCGCCGCGCTGGCCGTCGGCGCCGTGGCCGTGCTGCTGCTGGTCGTGGTGGCGGTGATCCCCGCGAGGCCGTCCCGGGAGCGCTCCCGCCGCGGGGTGCGCCTGCCCGCCGGTCTCTCGTCGGCCCTCCTCACCGGCTTCGTCGCCGGGGCGGCCCTGCTCGGCACCGCGCTCGTCGGTGGGCCGGTGGGTCTGGGCGCGCTCGTGGGCCTGTGGCTCCTGCGCCAGCTCCTGCCACGGACGGCGCCCGCGCTCCTCGGGGGCGTGGCGGCCGGAGCGCTCCTGGCCGCGGGGGCGCTGCTGCTCGCCGATCCCGACGGCACCGACGACCCGCGCCAGCTGCTGGCCGTCGTGGCGGTGTCCGCGGTCGTGGCGGGGGTGCTGCCCGTGCTGCCTCGCGGCTGGCTGCCCGTCCGCCGCGGGTCGCCCGAGGCTGCGGCGCCTGGCCGATGAGGTGGCATCCATGAGGCACCATCGAGCTGTGCTCCGTCGATCTGCCGCCGTGGTCCCGGCGCTCTGTCTGGTCCTGACCGGCTGCCTGCGCCTCGAAGCCCCGGCGCCGGAGGTGCTCCCGGGCCGGGAGGCGCCCCCGCTGCTGGAGGTCGAGCCGGCCGAGGACGCCGACTCCGCGCGCCTGGAGCCGGCCTGCCCCGCGCCGCCGGAGCAGCCCCCCGTGCTGTCCGCCGACCAGCTCAACCAGATGGTGAGCGGTTCGGACCTCCCGTACTGGCAGGCGGCGGACGTCGGTGCGAGTGCCGTGCTCAGCGACGGACGCGTCCTCTGGGTCTTCGGGGACACCCTGCGCAAGAAGCCGACGCGGCCGCAGCTGATCGACAACGCCGTGATCGTCACCTCGGGGACGTGCATGTCGCAGCTGGTGACCGACGACCTGGGCGCGGTCTTCCCGCGGGACCCGGGCGAGCTGAGCCACTGGCCCATGTCCCTGGTCCGGCTGGAGCCGACCGCGGCCCACGACGAGGACGTCCAGGACGTCGTCGTCGTCTACCTCTCGCGCATCCAGCGCGGCGAGCGTCAGTGGGACTTCATGTTCCGCGGCACGACGGTGGCCGTCCTCGAGGTCGGGAGCGACGGGGTGCCCCGGCTGGCGGAGATGCAGCACCTCACCCCGGACAGCGTGTCCTTCGACCAGATCAACTGGGGTGCCGCGGCCACCGTCGACGGCGACTGGCTCTACCTGTACGGCACCCGCCAGACCGGCGAGGCCAGCGTCTACGGCCGGGAGGTGTACGTCTCGCGCGTGCCGGTCGACGAGCCGGCGAACCCCGCCGCGATGCTGTTCTGGGACGGTTCGGAGTGGCAGCCGGACGCGGGGCGCGTGGTGCCGATCATGGGTGCGGTCGACGGGACCTCGCAGACGCTGTCGGTGGACCTCATCGACGGCCGGTGGACCGCCATCTCCAAGCGTGGCGGCGACCTGGCCGACGAGATCACCATGTGGACCTCCGACCAGCCCTACGGGCCCTGGACGCCCACCGAGGTGGGGAGCTCGCCCAGCGGCCAGGACACGGGGAACCTGCAGTACACGCCGCTGGCCCATCCCGACATCCGGACGCCGTCGGGTCGCCTGCTGGTCTCGGTGTCCCGGAACACCACCGGCCTCGAGGAGCTCGTCGACTTCCCCCAGCTCGGGCGGATCCTGTTCACCGAGGTCGCCCGGCCCTGAGGAGCAGGCGCCGGGGCGCCGCCGGTGAGCGAGGTCACCGCGGTTCCCGGAAGATCGGCGCCGCGCCCGGTGTCAGCACAGGCATGACCTCGGCGACCCCCGTCCGCGCGTACGCGGTCTGGGTCGTGGCGCTGCTGTCCTACGTCGTCGCCGTGTTCCACCGGGCGTCCCTCGGGGTGGCCGCCGTCGACGCCCAGGAGCGGTTCTCCGCCGGCGCCTCGGCGGTGTCGCTGTTCCTCGTCCTCCAGCTGGCCGTGTACGCGGGCCTGCAGATCCCGGTGGGCGTCGCGCTGGACCGGTTCGGGTCGCGGCGGTTGATCCTCTCCGGCGCCGTCACGATGGCCGCCGGGCAACTGGTGCTGGCGATGGCCGACGACGTCCCGACCGCGGTGGCGGCCCGGGTGCTCGTGGGCGCCGGTGACGCGATGACGTTCATCAGCGTGCTGCGGGTGGTGTCGTTCTGGTTCCCCGGCTCGCAGGTCCCGCTGATCACCCAGCTCACCGGGATCCTGGGGCAGCTCGGCTCCGTGTTCGCGGCCTACCCGCTGGTGGCGCTGCTGCACGGCACCTCGTGGGAGGTGACCTTCCTCGGCGCCGCCGCCACCGGCCTGCTGGTCGCCGTCCTGGTGTCCGTCGCGCTGCGGGACGCCCCCGGGGGCACGGTCCGCGGACCGGCGGTGGGCCTGGCGGAGCTGCGCGGCACCCTGCTCGACACGTGGCGGGAGCCCGGCACGCGCATCGGGCTCTACACCCACCTCGTCACGCAGTTCTCCGGCACGGTCTTCGCGCTGCTGTGGGGCTATCCGTTCCTGGTGGTGGGGCAAGGGCTCTCGCCGGGGACGGCGGCCGGGCTGCTCACCCTCCTCGTGCTCGTCGGCATGGCGGTCGGTCCGCTGCTCGGCCGGTTGTGCGGGCGCTGGCCGCTGCGGCGGTCGGTGCTGGTGTTCTCGATCCTGGGCGCCACCTCGGTCGCGTGGACGGTCGTGCTGGTGTGGCCGGGCCGCGCGCCCCTGGCGCTGCTGATCGCGCTCGTCGTCGTGCTGGGCACCAACGGGCCGGGGTCGATGATCGGGTTCGACTACGCCCGTACGGAGAACCCCGCCGAACGGATGGGCAGCGCCAGCGGGGTGGTCAACGTGGGCGGTTTCGTCGCCTCGCTGCTCACCATCCTCGCGATCGGTGCCGTGCTGGACCTGCTCACCCCCGGCGCGTCGACCGACTACGAGCTCAGCGCCTTCCGGGCGGCCTTCGCCGTCCAGTACGTCTTCTGGACCGTGGGGCTGGCCGGCGTGCTGCGGCACCGGCGCGAGCTGCGCGCCCGGCTGGCGCGCGACGGCGTCGTCCTCGCGCCACTGGCCACGGCGGTCCGGGCCCGGCTCCGCGGAGGGTCGGCCTACCTCTGAACCCCTGCCGCTCCGGGTGTCGCTGGTCGCCCCGCGCTGCGATGGTGGGGGCATGAGCCGCGTCACCCGAGCCGCCGCCGCAGGACTGTCCGCCGTCGCCGCCGTCGCCGCGCGCGACGTCCTCCAGCGCGAGCACTCGCTGCTGCGCAACTTCCCGGTCATCGGGCGGGCGCGGTACCTGCTGGAGTCGATCGGCCCCGAGCTGCGCCAGTACCTGGTGGCCGGCAACAACGAGGAGCGGCCCTTCACCCGCGACCAGCGGCGCTGGGTCTACGCCTCGGCCAAGGGCGAGAACAACTACTTCGGGTTCGGCACGGACAACGACCTCGAGTACACCGCGGGCTATCCGGTCATCAACCACCGGACCTTCGGCCGCGCGGTGCCGGCGACGGACGTGCACGCCGGACGCGGCGCGGACCTGCCCGCCGCCAAGGTGCTGGGCGCCGCCCGCGGGCGCCGGCACGCCTTCCGGCCCGGGTCGGTCGTGAACATCTCGGCGATGAGCTACGGCTCCCTCTCCGGTCCGGCCATCGAGGCACTGAACCGGGGCGCCGCGCTGGCCGGCTGCCTGCACAACACCGGCGAGGGCGGCCTGTCGCCGCACCACCGGCACGGCGGCGAGCTGATCTTCCAGCTCGGCACGGCGTACTTCGGCTGCCGCGACGAGCGGGGCCGCTTCGACCTGCAGCGACTGGAAGCTCTCGTCGCCGGTGCGCCGGTGCGCGCCCTGGAGATCAAGCTGAGCCAGGGCGCCAAGCCGGGGCTGGGGGGCGTGCTGCCGGCGGCGAAGGTCTCGGCCGAGATCGCCGCGACGCGCGGCGTGCCCGAGGGCGAGGACTGCATCAGCCCGTCCCGGCATGCCGAGTTCTCCGACGTCGACAGCCTGCTGGACTGGGTCGAGCTCCTGGCCGACGAGACGGGGCTGCCCGTCGGGATCAAGTCGGCCGTCGGCGACATGGCCTTCTGGGAGGAGCTCACCGACTCGATGGCGGCCACCGGCCGCGGGGTCGACTTCGTGACGATCGACGGGGGAGAGGGCGGCACCGGCGCGGCACCGCTGATCTTCACCGATTCGGTCTCGCTGCCCTTCCAGCTCGGCTTCGCCCGCGTCTACAGCACCTTCGCCCGCAAGGGGCTGACCGACGACGTCGTCTTCGTGGGGGCCGGCAAGCTGGGGCTGGTGGACAACGCGACGGTCGCCTTCGCGCTGGGCTGCGACATGGTGAACGTCGGGCGCGAGGCGATGCTGGCCATCGGCTGCATCCAGGCGCAGAAGTGCCACACCGACACCTGCCCGACCGGCGTCGCCACGCAGAACGCCTGGCTCACCCGCGGGCTGGACCCGGAACTGAAGTCGGTCCGCACCGCCGGGTACATCGAGACCCTGCGCCGGGACCTGCTCAAGGTGGCCGGCGCGTGCGGCGTCGAGCACCCCGGGCTGATCGACAGCGGGTCGGTCGAGGTGCTCACCGGCCGGACCGAGTCCCGGCCGCTGCACGAGGTCTACGGCTACGAACCGGGCTGGGGGATGCCCTCGGCCGGCGATCGCGCCGAGATCGCCCGCATCATGCGGGGCGAGGCGCCCCAGGGCGGCAGCGCACCGCCCTCGGAGGACGCCGTCGGCTGACCTTCGCCCTCAGGTGGAGGTCGAGGGTCAGCTCCCCGTGCCGCGCAGCAGGTCCGCGAAGGAGGAGGTCGGGTCGGCGAAGGGGTCCACCGGAGCGGCAGGCGGACGCCCGGCGACCAGGTCGGCGAGCTCGCCGGCGGCGCGGCGCACGCGGTCCGCGAGCGCGCTGCCGGCCGCGTCGGCGCCGGCCCCGGCCCAGTCCTCCGAGGCGGCGAACACGGCCGTCGGCACGACGGTCGCCCGCAGGTAGGCGAACAGCGGGCGCATGGCGTGCTCCAGGGCGAGGGAGTGGCGGGCGGTGCCCGCCGTCGCCCCCAGGAGGACCGGGGTGCCCGCGAGGGCGTCCTTGTCCAGCACGTCGACGAAGGTCTTGAACAGACCGCTGTAGGAGGCCGAGAAGATCGGCGACACGGCGATCACCGCGTCGGCGCCGACGACGGTGTCGACGGCGGCCTGCAGCGGCCCGTTGGCGAACCCGGTGAGCAGGTCGTCGGCCAGGTCGCGGGCGTGCTCCCGCAGCTCGACGACCTCGACGGTGACGGGGATGCCGCGCTCGGCCAGCTCCGCGACGGTGGCCGCGGTGAGCCGGTCGGCGAGCAGCCGGGTCGAGCTGGGGGTGCTCAGCCCGGCACTGACGACGGCGAGGGACCTGGTGCTCCCGGTCCTCGACGTCCCGGTGCCGGCACCCCCGGTCCGGGTGCTCATCGGGCCCCGACCTCCTCCCGGGCCCCGCCCGTCGCCTGCCCGGTCACGGAGTCGCCGCCGGCGTGGACGGTGGTGTCCGTCGGGCCACCCGCGACCGCGACCCGGGAGGCGTGGGTCGGGGCGGAGGGCACGTGCGCCGGCTTGAGGGCGGCGAACTCGCGGCGCAGCACGGGGACGACCTCCTCGCCCAGCAGGTCCAGCTGCTCGAGCACCGTCTTCAGCGGCAGCCCGGCGTGGTCGATGAGGAACAGCTGGCGCTGGTAGTCACCGACGTAGTCGCGGAAACCCAGCGTGCGCTCGATGACCTGCTGGGGGCTGCCCACGGTCAGCGGCGTCTGGCTCGAGAACTCCTCGAGCGAGGGGCCGTGGCCGTACACCGGGGCGTTGTCGAAGTAGGGCCGGAACTCCCGCACGGCGTCCTGGCTGTTCTTCCGCATGAACACCTGCCCGCCGAGGCCGACGATCGCCTGGTCGGCGTTGCCGTGGCCGTAGTGCTCGTAGCGGCGGCGGTAGAACTCGACCATCCGCTGGGTGTGCTCCGGAGGCCAGAAGATGTGGTTGTGGAAGAAGCCGTCGCCGTAGTAGGCCGCCTGCTCGGCGATCTGCGGCGAGCGGATCGAGCCGTGCCACACGAACGGGGGGACGCCGTCCAGCGGGCGCGGGGTGGAGGTGAAGCCCTGGAGCGGGGTCCGGTGCTTCCCCGACCAGTCGACGACGTCCTCGGTCCAGAGGCGGCGCAGCAGGGCGTAGTTCTCCACGGCGAGCTCGATGCCGTTGCGGATGTCCTGGCCGAACCACGGGTAGACCGGGCCGGTGTTGCCGCGACCCAGCATGAGGTCGACCCGGCCGTCGGCCAGGTGCTGGAGCATCGCGTAGTCCTCGGCGATCTTCACCGGGTCGTTGGTGGTGATCAGCGTGGTCGCGGTCGACAGCTGCAGCGTGGAGGTCCGGGCCGCGATGTGCGCCAGCGTCGTGGTGGGGGAGGAGGAGAAGAACGGCGGGTTGTGGTGCTCGCCCAGGGCGAAGACGTCCAGGCCCACCTCCTCGGCCTTCTGCGCGATGGCGAGGACCGCCTTGATCCGCTCGGCCTCGGTCGGCGTACGACCGGTGGTCGGGTCCTGCGTGATGTCGCTGACCGTGAAGATGCCGAACTGCATGACCGCCCCCAGGGTGGTTGAAACTGAAACTATGCGCTGCAACCGGCCGCCCTCCGCCGGCATTCCCGGCGACGTTCCCGGCGACGTTCCCGGCGGTGCTGCCCGTGCACGGACCGACTCCGCTGGGTGACCGACTCGCCACCGACTGCCGAACTACGCACGTGTCAGTTCACGGTCCGGTCACGGCGCACCACCCGGCGTCCGCGGTTCTGGCACTGTCCGGATCGATACCAGTGGGGGGCGACCGCCCCGCGACGGGGGTGCCGGCCGGTGCCCGCGGACGCGGGTGGTCCCTGGGATTCGAGGGGGCGGCGCGATGGCCATGCGGACGGACTTCGGGGCGGACGGGCGGGGCGACGCCGCCGACGGGAGGCCGGTGCCCGCGTTCACCGGGGGCCTGGACTCGATGCTCGATTCGGCACCGGTGTTCCGCAGCAGGATGCGGGGTTACGACCCGGTGGAGGTCGACAGCTACGTCTCCTGGGCGGAGTCCGAGCTGCGCACCGTGCGCCGTCAGGTCGACGACCTGCTGGCCCGCTTCGGGGCCTGCTCGGCCGAGCTGGAGATCTCCCGTCGCCTGATGGCCGACGCGCCGCGCGGGCGGGTGGTGTTCCCGGTGTCCGACCGGGTGGAGGAGATGCTGCAACTGGCCGCCGAGGAGGCCGCCGCGCTCACCGAGGCGGGTGCCCGGGAGGCCGAGCACCTGGTGGCCGAGGCGCGCAGCGAGGCGGATGCGCGGCTGCGGAAGGCGCACGAGATCAAGGAGATGGCGGTGCGCTCGGCCGACGAGCTGCGGGACCAGGCCCGCAAGCAGCGCGCCGTCGCCCAGTCGGTGCTCGACCGCGCCCGGGAGGAGGCCGCCGAGCTCCTGCGGGCAGCCGCGGCCGAGCGGGACCGGCTGGCCGCCGAGGCCGCCGAGGAGCGACGGTGCATCACCGAGGAGGCGACCCGGGCCCGGGAACAGGCCACGGCCGGCGCCGAGGCGCGGCTGGCCGAGCTCCAGGCGCAGGTGACCGAGCTGCGCGGCCAGCGCGACCAGGCCCACCGCTCGCTGCGCGCGCTGAGCAGCCGCATCGGCGAGGCCCTGCAGGCGGTCGCGGCGACGGTGCCGGACGTGGTCGAACCCAACGTCGCGATGGAGGGCCGGGAGTACGACCCCGCCCTGGGGCCCGCCGGAACGGTGGTGGACGCACCCCCCGGGCAGCGCGGCGCCGGCGACGGCGTGGTCCTCCTGCGGCGGCCGGTGCCGGTCTCCTCCTGATCCTGTGCACGGCTCTCCTTCCGGTCCTGTGCACGCCGACGGCACGCCGGGGGACCGGTCGGCGGGCCGGAATGAGAGTCTTGGCCCAGTGCGGCGTCCCGTCGCCGGAGTGAGCACAGGAGGTCAGCGGTGAGCGAGGTCGCCAGGACGGTGGAGATCGAGGGCGGGATCGTCGTCGGGCACGACGGATCCAAGTGCGCGCAGGAGGCGCTGGTCTGGGCCGGCAGGCTGGCGGCCCGGGCCGATGTCGACCTCCACGTCGTCCGCGCATGGTCGCTGACCACCGCCCCCCAGCCGCCCGGCTGGACGCCGGGGTACGTGCCCCCGATGCCCGACTGGGAGCAGGCCGTGCTCGACGAGCTGAAGGCGCACGTCGGCGTGGCGGGTCTGGCTCCCGAGGTCCGGGTCACCTGCCACGTGGCGCACCGCTCGGCCGAGCAGGCGCTCATGCAGGCCGCCCAGGGCGCGAGCCTGGTGGTCATGGGCGCCCGGGGCCGGGGTGGCTTCACCGGACTGCTGCTCGGCTCGGTCAGCGACAAGCTGGTGCACCATGCGCCGTGCCCGGTCACCGTCGTCCGCAGCGGGGCGACCGGCAGGGAGATGGACGCGGTGACCGGGGAGAACTCCGCGGTCCAGGTCTAGTGGGTCAGTGCGGCTCGTCGCCGTAGACGGCGGCGAGCCAGACCCGCAGGAGCACGGGGACGACGTCGGCCTCGGCCACGGCCGGTCCGTCGCCGCTGAGCGAGGCGTAGATGACGCGTTCGTTCATCGAGGTGAGCGCGATGGCCAGGTCCCGGGCCGCGGGCCCCGCCGGTGCCGCTCCGCGTGCGCGCTCGGCCTCGATGGCCGTCGCGCAGCGCTGCACCCAGCGCTCGAAGACCTCCCCCCAGAGCGCGCGCACGGCGTCGCTGGTCGCGCGGGCCTCGGCCCACGCGACGGTGAGGGCGCGGTGCCCGCGGAACGTGTCGTGGTAGGCGGCCAGCGCCCGCTGCCATGCTTCCCGCGGCCCGGCGGCGGGGGTGTCGAACACCGCACCCATCGTCGCGTCGGCCTCGGCGGCCACCCGGTCGAGCAGGGTCAGCAGGACGGCGTCCTTGGACGGGAAGTAGAAGTAGAAGGTGGGCCGGGAGATGCCCGCGCCCCGCGCCAGGTCGTCGACCGAGATCGCGCCGAGGGGGCGCTCCTCGAGCAGTCGCTCCGCCGTGGCGAGGATGGCCAGCTCGCGGTCGTCCCCGGTGGCGCGCGGCGAACGCCGCCCGCGCCCCGCCGCCGGCAGGGGAGGAGCGGGGGCGTCGGACATGCCGGGAGCGTACCGGCGCAGGGCCGTGACTCGACACCCCGTTGACTCGTTCGACAGTGTGTCGATAGCGTCGCCGTTCAGTTCCTGCGGCAGCGCCGAACCCCGGAGCCGCCCGGGCCCGCCCGTTTCCTGGAGTGTGGAGATGAACCCCGAGCACGTGGACGTCCTCGTCGTCGGCGCCGGGTTGTCCGGCATCGGCGCCGCCTGCCACCTGCAGGCCGAGTGCCCCGGCAAGACCTATGCGGTGCTGGAGTCGCGCGGTGCCATCGGCGGCACGTGGGACCTGTTCCGCTACCCGGGCATCCGGTCGGACTCCGACATGTTCACCCTCGGCTACGCCTTCCGGCCCTGGACCGGCGCGAAGGCGATCGCCGACGGCGACGCCATCCGCGAGTACATCGTGGACACCGCCCGCGAGTACGGGGTGGAGGAGAAGATCCGCTTCCACCACGAGGTCGTCTCGGCGGACTGGTCGAGCGCGGAGGCACGCTGGACGGTCACCGCCCGACGCACCGACACGGGGGAGACGGTGCGGCTGACCTGCTCGTGGCTGTCGGTCTGCTCCGGCTACTACCGCTACGACGAGGGCTTCCGGCCCGAGTTCCCGGGCGAGGAGCGCTTCCCCGGCGAGGTGGTCCACCCCCAGCACTGGCCCGCGGACTTCGACGCGACCGGCAAGCGGATCGTCGTCATCGGCAGCGGCGCCACCGCGGTCACGCTGGTGCCCAACCTGGCCGACGACGCCGCGCACGTGACGATGCTCCAGCGCACGCCGAGCTACATCATGTCGCTGCCCGGGAAGGACCCGCTGGCCGTGCTGCTGCGCGGCGCGCTGCCGCCGACGGTCGCCCATTCCCTCGTGCGGTGGAAGAACGTGCTCACCACCACCGCGCTGTTCCAGGCCAGCCGGCGCTGGCCGAACGCCGTCCGGAAGCTGATCCGCCGGCTCACCGAGAAGCAGTTGCCCGCCGACGTCGACGTCGACACGCACTTCAACCCGCCCTACGACCCGTGGGACCAGCGGCTGTGCCTGGTCCCGGACGGCGACCTCTTCCGCACCCTGCGGGACGGAAAGGCCTCGATGGTGACCGGCCGGATCGCGACGTTCACCGAGACGGGCATCCAGCTCGAGTCCGGGGAGCACCTGGACGCCGACGTCGTCGTCAGCGCGACCGGACTGAACCTGCTGGCCATGGGCGGGATGACGCTGAGCCTGGACGGCGAGCCCGTCGACGTCCACGGCACCGTCTCCTACAAGGGGATGATGCTCTCCGGCGTGCCCAACTTCTCGATGGTCATCGGCTACACGAACGCCTCGTGGACGCTCAAGGCCGACCTGGTCAGCCGCTACGTGTGCCGCCTCCTGCGGCACCTGGACGCGCGCGGCCTCGCCGTCGCCACGCCCGTCGCGCCGCCCGAGGGCGCGGACCTGCCCTTCCTCGACCTGGCCGCCGGCTACGTGCAGCGCAGCCTGGACCAGCTGCCCAAGCAGGGCAGCCGGGCGCCGTGGAAGCTGCACCAGAACTACCTCCGGGACGTCCGGATGATGCGCCGGGGTCCGCTCGAGGACGAGGGCATGACCTTCAGCCCGGCGCCGGTCGCGGCCGGGCGGGTGCTCGCCTGATGCGGGCCTACGACTTCGCCGGCGGCACCGCCGTGGTCACCGGCGCCGCCAGTGGCATCGGTGCGGCGCTCGCCGTCCAGCTCGCCGACCGGGGCAGCGCCCTGGCGCTGGTCGACCGTGACGCCGACCGGCTGGCCGCCGTAGTCGACCGCATCCGCGAGGCTCACCCTCGACTGGAGGTCGACACCTACGTCGTCGATCTCGCAGACGAGGCGGCCACCGACGCCCTCGGCGCGGCGCTGGCGACCGCCCACCCGGGGACGACCCTGCTGGTCAACAACGCCGGCGTCGCGCTCGGCGGGCGCTTCGACCAGGTCACCCTGGAGGAGTTCGACTGGGTGCTGGCGATCAACTTCCGGGCGGTGGTCCGGCTGACCGCGGCCCTGCTGCCCACCCTCAAGGCCAACCCCGGCGCGCACCTGGTCAACGTCTCCAGCATCTTCGGCATCTTCGCCCCGCCCGGGCAGGCCGCTTACGCCGCCAGCAAGTTCGCCGTCCGGGGCTTCAGCGAGTCGCTGCGCCACGAACTGGCCGACGACGGGGTGGGCGTCACCGTCGTCCACCCGGGGGGCATCCGGACGCGGATCGCCGAGACCGCGCGGCTGGGCTCGGGGGTCGACCCCGACGAGGTCGCGGAGGGCCGCGCCCAGATGGCCCGGCTGCTGCGCATCCCGCCGGAGAAGGCCGCCGCGCAGATCGTCGCCGCGATCGAGAAGCGCCGTCCCCGGCTGCTGATCGGCCTGAGTGCGACGGTGCCCGACGTGCTCGTGCGCCTGCGCCCGGGCACCTACTGGCGGCTCGTCGCCCGGGGCATCGCCGCCCGCGGGGGCGCCGGTGGGGGAGCCGCCCGGGGCGGCGCCGGTGGGGGAGCCGCTGCGCGAGACTGAGCGGGTGACCGTCCCCGCCTCCTTCATCCGCGCCCACACCCGCCCGGGACGGCCCTCGCTGGTGCCCGAGGTGCAGTTGCTGGTCGCCTCCGACGTCGTCTCGCTCTGGGAGGCGATGGAGGTCGAGCAGGGGCGCACCGAGCAGGAGCCGCCGTTCTGGGCCGCCGCCTGGCCGGGCGGTCAGGCGCTCGCCCGGCACGTGCTGGACCACCCGGAGCTCGTCGCGGGCCGCTCGGTGCTGGACCTGGGTGCCGGCAGCGGGCTGGTCGCCGTCGCCGCGGTCATGGCCGGGGCCACGCGGGTCGTGGCCAGCGAGATCGACCCCTTCGGGCTGGCCGCCATCCCGGAGAACGCGGCGCTCAACGGCGTGACCGGGATCGAGCCGGTGGGCGACCTGCTGGGGGAGGAGCCGCCGCCGGTGGACGTCGTCCTGGCCGGGGACGTCTGCTACGACCGGGTCATGACCGACCGGGTGCTGCCGTTCCTCGATGCCGCCCGCGCCACGGGCGCCGAGGTGCTGATCGGCGATCCCGGCCGGCCGTACCTGCCGCACCACCGGCTGGTCGAGGCCGCCGTCCACGACGTCCTCGACACCGAGCCCTCGCCCACCCGCCCGGCTGCCGCACGGGTCCGCCGCACCACGGTGTGGCGGATGCCGTGAGGGCGGGGTGCGCGGACGGGAGCGCGGGCGTGGACGGGAGATGCGTCACGCCAGGAATTCTGGTCACGACGTTGTCACGAACCGATAACAGCCGTTACGTTGGCCCGGTCCGGCCGGCGGCTCCCTCAGCCGAGGGTGCCGCGCCGGATGCCGCCGAGTCGCCCCGAGGGGCGAGCCGGGGACCCACCGAACGATTGGGGTGAATCCCGGCCCCGGACCTCCAGTCCGGGGCGGGTAGGGCTACTTCCCGCCCGAATCCGTCAGCTAACCCGGTAGGCGGCACACGGAAGAACTGGACAGCTGCAGGCTCTCACCGCCCCTGGGGGGCGGCTGCTCTGCTGCGCCCTGACCCCCGGAGCAGAAGCCCCTCATGAACCTCCGCACCACCGTGAACGCGCGTCTCCGCAACCGCCCGCCGCTGGGTGCCCGCCGGTCCGCAGCCCTCGTCGGCGTGGCCACCGCCGGCGCCGTCGTGGTCGGCGTCCTCTCGGCCGGTGAGCCCGAGGCGCAGGCCGTGGCGCAGACCGAGTCGATGAGCGTCGCCCAGCAGCTCGGCATCACGTCGGAGACGGCGCCCGCCTTGGACACCGACGTCGTCGCCCCGCTGGAGAAGCTGGCCGCCAGCCGGAGCGCCCGGGACGCCGAGCAGACCGAGGCCGCGCTCAACCAGCTGGTCGCCGAGCAGGCCGAGCACGAGCGGCGCGCGGCCGAGGAGGCCGCCCGGCTCGCTGCCGAGGAGGCCGCCCGCGTGGAGGCCGCCCGGCTCGCCGCCGAGGAGGCCGCCCGCGTGCAGGCCGCCCGTGCCGCGGAGGCAGCCCGCGTGGAGGCCGCCCGTGCCGCGGAGGCGGCCCGTGCCGCCCGCGCCGCCGAGGCCGCCCGCCCGGCCCGTCCCGCCGCGCCCGCTCCCCGCTCCAGCGGGGGCTCCGCGGCGCCCGCCGCGCCCAGGGGCTCCTTCCAGAGCTACGCACTGCAGAAGCTGGGCGGCGACAGCGCCCAGTTCTCCTGCCTGGAGAGGCTGTGGGGCAAGGAGAGCGGCTGGAACCCCAACGCGCAAAACCCGACCAGCACCGCGTACGGGATCGCGCAGTTCCTGAACAGCACGTGGGCCGGCACGGGGATCGCCAAGACCTCGGACGGCTACCGGCAGATCGACGCCGGGCTGATCTACATCAACAACCGGTTCGGCTCGCCCTGCGGCGCCTGGTCGCACTCGCAGGCCAAGGGCTGGTACTGATCGGACCCCGTCCTCCCCACCCCACGCGAGCCCGGGGCGGGAGCGCTCCGGCCAGACCGTGAGCAGAGGCCCACCCCGCGTCCGCGCGGGGTGGGCCTCTGCCGTTCCGGAGGGTCAGCCGAGCAGACCGGCCTCGGCCTTGGCGAGCAGCGCGGTGCGGACGGCGGAGTCGACGACGGCCGCGAACGCCGGGTCGGCCGCGTCGCGGGCCAGCACGGCCTCCAGCATGGCCGGGAAGGTGGCGGGGACCACGGTGAGGACGAGGGTTCCGCCCGCGGCGAGGAAGCGCACCGCGCGCTCGCCCACCGGGACGTGCGTCACCGCGACCGCCCTGCCCAGGTCGTCGGAGATGACCGGGCCGGCGAAGCCCAGCTGCCCGCGCAGCAGGTCACCGATGACGACGGGGGAGAAGGCCGCCGGGCGGTCCGGGTCGATCCGGCTGTAGGTCGCCGACGACGTCATCACCATCGGGTGCCCCGTCGTGGCGGCCAGCGTGCCGGCGAACGCGGTCAGCTGGTCGTCCCCGGCCACGGTGACGCCGTCGACGACGTCCGCCGTCTCGTCGGTGTTGCCGTGCACCCGGCCCAGCCCGGGGAAGTGCTTGAGCGTCGAGGTGACCCCGGCCGCCGCGAGGCCCTCGACGAGGGCCGCCGCAGCCGGGACGACCTCCGCGCCGGTGCTGCCGTACTGCCGGTCGAAGGCGCCGATCGGGGCGTTGGCGGCCTCGGCGCCGGCCGGGACGACGTCGACCACCGGCGCCAGGTTGAGGTTGACGCCGGCGGCCGCCAGTTGCCGGCCGAGCCCGGCGGCCAGCCCGGCGAGATCGTCGCCGGGGAGGTCGCCCTGGACCGTCGCGCTGGGCAGACGGTCGAAGCCCTCGCCCTTGAGGGTCTGCACGCTGCCGCCCTCCTGGTCGACCGCGATCCACAGCTGCGGTCCGCCGCTGCGCTCCTGCCAGGCCGTGGTGTGCGCGGACAGCTCCGCGGCGGACGCCGTGGGCCGCCCCGCCACGAAGAGCCCACCGACGCCGCTCGCGGCGAGGTCTGCACCGATGTGCAGGGCGTCCGCGGGGACGCCGACCACGAACAGCTGGGCGATCTGCTGCCGGCGGTCCATTCCGGCGAGCGCGGCGGTCACCCGCGCCTCGGCGTCGCTGCCGGGGACCGGAGACCCGGTCGCCTCCGGAGGAGCGGACGACGAAGCGGACGACGGAGTGGACGAGGACGGGGCGGACGACGGGGCGGACGAGGACGGGGCGGACGAGGACGGGGCGGACGAGGACGCCGTGCCGGCCCCGCGCCCGCCGCCGCAGGCGGCCAGGCCCGAGGTGAGGGCCAGCAGTAGGGCCAGCAGCAGGGCCGGCACCGCGCTGGCGCGGGCCGCGCGCCCTACGGTCGGGCGCACGTGCGGGCGCACGGTCGGACGCATGGATGGCTCCCCTCGCATTCACCGCGGGCGATCGCCGGCCGGCGACCCCTGCGGCCGGAGCCGATTGTGCCGTCCGGCGGTTCCGCGACGGCCGGCCCCGGGGGGATGGGGTCGCCCGCCGCGGCCGGCACCGGTCGCCCCGGGGCCCGCATCGGCATAGCGTCCGGGCATGACCGAGGAACGACCAGGGCCCGACCGAGGCGTGCCGCCGGGCAGCCTCGTGGGCCGATCCGTCGAGGAGTTCGTGCAGCAACTACGGGGCTTCACCGAGCGCGCCCGCACCGTCGCCGGGGCGATGCCCGCGAAGCTGTCCATCCCCGCGCTGCCGAGCCCGCCGGGGGCCATGTCGGCCGCGCAGCTGCGGGCCGTCGCGGAGATGGTGGCCGCGCAGCGGGCAGGGATCGCGGGCATGCGCGCACAGCTGGACGCCTTCGACCAGCAGCTCGCGGTCTTCGAGCGGATCCTCGAGCCGCTCGTCGAGTGGAGCGGCACCTGGGCGCGGCTGGAGGAGGCGGTGGGGGATCTGGTGCGGCGGGACGGCGGGACCCCGGAGGGGCCGAGCCCCGAGGAGCCCAGCCCAGAGAAGCCCAGCCCCGAAGAACCCGGCCCCGACGCGGCCCGGTGATCAGCCGTCGAGCAGGCTCCCGGTGGCGACGAAGCGGGCGGCGACGTCGCGCACCTTGGTGTTGCTCTCCATCGACACGCGGGTGAGGGCCTGGAACGCCGCGTCCGGCGTGAGCTTGAACCGCTCCATCAGGATGCCCTTGGCCTGGTCGATGACGCCGCGGGTGTCCAGCGCCGCTTCCAGGTGCGCCACCCGGTCGACCGCCGCCGCGTAGAGGTAGGCGTTCGACACCGGCACGACGGCGTACGCCGCGAACCGGTTGAGCAGCTCCCAGGTCCGCTGGTCGGCGGCGGTCAGCTTCCGGGCGTAGACGTTCAGCGCCCCGACCACCTGCTCGTGCACCGGCACCGGCAGCGGCACCGACAGCATGCTGTCGCAACCGGCCTCCGCCACGATCGCGGAGAAGTCGGGCCACTGCTCGTCCTGCCGCACGTCGGGGATCACCGACCGGCGTCCGGTGGCGGCCGCGCTCAGGCACGGCCCGGAACCGAGGCGGTACTGCTCCTGGTCCAGGTCGAGGGCGAGGCCCCCGCTGGCGGCCACGGTGGTCGGCTGGGCGCCGCGCAGGATGGTCACGGAGGCGATCGGCTCGTCGGGGAGCACCCGGGCCGTCAGCTCGGTCACCGTGCGGACGACGGATTGGAGGGAGTGCTCGGCCAGGGAGATGCGGCCCAGTTCGGCGAGGGCCGACTGGACGGCGACGGCGTCCGGAAAGCCGGCGTCAGGGGTGGTCACGTGCTGCTCCGTGCAGGTCGACCGGCCACCGGGGCAGGTCGGTCTCGGCGGGACTACCCGGGCCCGCCCGGGTTCCTCTCGTGGAGGGAGTTCCTCCGTGCGCCGGCTGTATGACGCGTTGCCAGGATACGCGGCGCGGCCGGCCGATGCCGCTGCCGGAGGCTCCGTGCCGCCCGGTGGGGTGGGACGCCGGCGCCTGGACAGGGTTGCTCCGCGCGCCCCCGGCCGGCCGGTCGGGTGGCCGAGGCGACCGGCGGTGTCAGGCCCGGAGGCCGGCGAGGAGACCGCGCGGCGGCGTCGAGCGCCTCGTCGTTCTCGTGCACCCAGCACAGGTGGTCGGCGGAGCGTGCCTCGGGCAGCTCCGTCGCAACCCCGTGCCCGACACCGACCCCCAGGGTCACAGCGCGCGGAGGATGTCCTCCACGCGCTCACGGGCGTCCCCGAACAGCATCCGGCTGTTGTCGCGGAAGAACAGCGGGTTCTGGACGCCGGCGTAGCCGGTGTTCATCGACCGCTTGAACACCACGACCCGCTCGGCCTCCCAGACCCGGAGCACCGGCATGCCGGCGATGGGGCTGGCCGGGTCGTCCGAGGCCGCCGGGTTCACCGTGTCGTTGGCCCCGATGACCAGGACGACGGAGGTGGCGGCGAGATCGTCGTTGATCTCGTCCATCTCCAGCACGACGTCGTAGGGCACCTTCGCCTCGGCGAGCAGCACGTTCATGTGGCCCGGCAGCCGGCCCGCGACGGGGTGGATGCCGAAGCGCACCTCGACGCCCCGCTCGGTGAGCTTGCGGGTCAGGTCGGCCACCGCGCCCTGGGCCTGGGCGACGGCCATGCCGTAGCCCGGGGTGATGACGACCGACGTGGCGTCCCGCAGCAGCTCGGCGGTGTCCTCGGCGGTGATCTCGGTGTGCTCGCCGTAGTCGACGTCGGAGGAGCCCACGCTCCCCTCGTTGCCGAAGCCGCCGGCGATGACCGAGATGAAGGACCGGTTCATCGCCTTGCACATGATGTAGGAGAGGTAGGCACCCGAGGCGCCGACCAGCGCACCGGTGATGATCAGCAGGTCGTTGCCGAGCAGGAAGCCCGCCGCGGCCGCGGCCCACCCCGAGTAGCTGTTGAGCATCGAGACGACGACCGGCATGTCGCCACCGCCGATCGAGGCCACCAGGTGCCAGCCCAGCGCCAGCGCGATCACGGTGAGCACCGCCAGCACCGGCAGGTTGGGCTCGATCACGAACACGACGGTCAGCGCCGCGAACGCGGCCAGCGCGCCGAGGTTCAGCCAGTTCTTGCCCGGCAGCACCAGCGGGTTGCTCTTGATCCGGGCCGAGAGCTTGAGGAAGGCCACGATCGAACCGGTGAAGGTCACCGCGCCGATGAAGACACCGATGGCCACCTCGCCGGAGTGGATGCCGAGCAGATCGGCGGACACCTCGGTCTGGTTCTCCAGGTCGGCCTCGACCGTGAGGTACCCGTTCCACCCGACCAGCACGGCGGCCAGGCCGACGAAGCTGTGCAGGAGCGCGATGAGCTCGGGCATCCCGGTCATCTCGACCTGGGCGGCCCGCCACAGGCCGATCGCGGCGCCGATGACGACGGCCACCACCAGCAGGACCGCCCCGGTGCCGGAGATCCCGTGGTCGACGGCCAGGCCGATGGTGGCGGCCAGCGCGATGGCCATGCCGGCCATGCCGTAGGCGTTGCCCGCCTTGGCCGTCTCGTGCCTGGAGAGGCCGGCCAGGCTGAGGATGAACAGCAGCGCGGCGACGATGTAGGCCGCCGAGGCAGCTCCGGTGGCGGTCATCGGGCTGCACTCCCCGTGCTCGGGCGGACGGTGGTGCTCGGGCCGCGGGTGAACATGCCGAGCATCCGCCGGGTGACGGCGAAGCCACCGAAGACGTTGATGCTGGCCACGAGGATGGCGACGAAGGCTAGGGCCGTGACCAGGGCGTCGTCGTGGCCGATCTGCAGCAGCGCGCCGACGACGATGATCCCGGAGATGGCGTTGGTGACGCTCATCAGCGGCGTGTGCAGCGCGTGGTGCACCCCGCTGATCACGTAGAAGCCGACCACGACGGCGAGGGCGAACACCGTCAGGTGCTGGACGAGCTCGCTGGGCGAGAAGCCGGCGAGGAGGAACAGCAGGGCGGCGCCGAGCCCGACGAGCGCGAACCGCCGCCCGGGCCGCGGAGGCTCCGGTGGGGGAGCGGGCGCCTTCGTGACCGCGGCCGAGGCGCCCGGCGTGGGCGCGGCGGAGACCTGCACCGGCGGCGGGGGCCAGGTCTTCTCCCCGGCGTGCACGACGGTCATCGCGCGCTGCACGACGTCGTCCATGTCGAGGACGAGGGAGCCGTCCTTGCCCGGGGTGAGCAGCTTGAGCAGGTTGACCAGGTTGGTGCCGTAGAGCTGCGAGGCCTGCGCCGGCAGCCGGGCGGGGAGATCGGTGAAGCCGATGATCGAGACGCCGTTCGGCGTCACCACGATCTCGTCGGGCACGGAGCCCGCGACGTTGCCGCCCTGGGCCGCGGCCATGTCCACGATCACCGAGCCCGACCGCATCGAGGCGACCATCTCCTCGGTGATCAGCCGCGGCGCCGGCCGGCCCGGGATGAGCGCCGTGGTGATGACGATGTCGACGTCGGTCGCCTGCTCGGCGTACATCTCGGCGGCCCGGCGGTTGAAGTCCTCGCCCATCTCGCGGGCGTAGCCGTCGGCGCTGACCTCCTGCTCGCCGGCCGGCACGGCGACGTACTCGCCACCGAGGGAGCGCACCTGCTCGGCGACCTCGGGGCGGACGTCGGTGGCGCGCACGATCGCGCCCAGGCTGCTGGCGGCGCCGATGGCGGCCAGCCCGGCCACGCCGGCGCCGGCCACGAGCACCTTGGCCGGTGGCACCTTGCCTGCAGCGGTGACCTGGCCGGTGAAGAAGCGGCCGAACACGTGGGCGGCCTCGACGACGGCCCGGTAGCCGGCGATGTTGGCCATCGAGCTGAGCACGTCCAGGGACTGCGCGCGGGAGATGCGCGGCACGGCGTCCATGGCCAGCACGGTGATCGGGCGGGCGGCCAGCGCCTCGACCAGGTCGGGGTTGAACGCCGGGCTGATCAGGCCGACGAGCGTGGCCCCGTCGCGCAGCCGGCCGATCTCGTCGACGGACGGGGCGTTCACCCGCAGCACCACGTCGGCCTGCCAGGCGTCGTCGGCGGTGCCGATGCGGGCGCCGGCGGCGGCATAGGCCTCGTCGGGGAAGCTGCTGCCCCCACCAGCTCCGGATTCGATGACGACGTCGTAGCCCAGACCCACCAGCTGGGTCACCGTCGTCGGGGTCGCTGCCACCCGGGTCTCGCGGGGGCTGGTCTCGCGCGGCACTCCGATGTGCAACGTGGCTCCGATCATCGGGGACCGGCTCCAGGGCCGGTCACCAGGTGTGGGGTCGAACGCGTGCTCGGGGATCCGGGAGGATCATGCCTGGGCAACGACGGCATGCCCGCCCGGGGCCCGCCGATGTGACCACTGCCACGTCCCCGCGGGTGAATGTCAGGCCAGGCCGTGCACCGACATCCCGGCGGCGCGCAGCTCCTCGATCCCGGTCAGGCACGTGCCGTCGGTCGCCCGCCGCGGCCTCCCCGCTGCTGCCTCCCCGCTGCTGCCTCCCCGCTGCTGCCTCCCCGCCGCTGCCTCCCCCCTTGGGGGGACCGGCGCCCGCTGGGCCCGAAGAGGGGGCGCCGGGCGGCCGTAGTAGGTGGTGGCGCGCCCACTCGGGCGCCGGAACCACCGAACGACGAGGGGAGGACCGTGACCGCCGTGATCGCGTCGGACGACCACGTGCCGCCGGAGATCGTCTCCTCCATCTTCTACAGCGCCTCCGTGAGCGACTCCCTCGCGCTGCTGGTGGCCGAGACCTCCGGCCGCACGCAGCGGTTCACCTGGGCGAACGAGGGCGCGGTGCAGCTGCTGGGCTACGGCCCGGAGGACCTGTACGCGATGCCGGTCGAGCAACTCTTCCCGAGCCTCGGTGGCGGCGAGCTGAAGCTGCTGCTGCGCCGGGAGCGATCGGCCCGGCGCACGCTCCAGGTGCGCACCGCCAGCGGGGCGCTCCTGGACGCCGGCGTCCTCACCACGCCGTCCCCGGGCGGCCGCCGTTGGACGGTGATGCTGCGCGCGACCGCCAACGAGCAGGAGCGGGCCCTCCGCGCGACGGCCGACGCGCACGAGCGCCGCTTCGCGGCACTCACCGAACGGTCACCGGTGCCCACGCTGCTCTCGGAGCAGGGCATGCGGCTGGCGCACGTCAACGACGCGTTCTGCAGCCTGGTCGGCCGGGGTGCCGACCAGATGCTGGGCACCGGCTGGATCCAGACGCTGCACGCCGACGACCTCGACGCCGTCATCGAGCAGGTGTCGGCGGCTCTGGGCGGCGGCGAGGTGGAGGTCCAGGCCCGCCTGATCCGCGACGACGGCACGGTGCGGACGACGGTCATCCGCTTCGCCCACCTCTTCACCCCCGGCGTGGGCGCCGGCTTCGTCGCCACGATCGAGGACATCACCGAACGGCTGGCCTTCGAGGCGCAGCTGGCCCACCAGGCCAACCACGACCCGCTGACCGAGCTGCCCAACCGCACGCTGCTGGCGCGCTACGTGGCCGAGCGGTTCCGGCCCGGCGCGGGCGGCCTGGCCTGCCTCTTCCTGGACCTGGACAACTTCAAGGTCGTCAACGACTCCCTCGGCCACACCTCCGGCGACGAACTGCTGATCGAGGTGGCCGACCGCCTCCGGGCGACGGTGCGACCGGGGGACCTGGTCGCCCGCTTCGGCGGCGACGAGTTCGTCGTCGTGTGCGAGCACGTGGACGAGGACGCCGCCGTCGCGCTGGCCGAACGCATCACCACCGCCCTCGCCCGGCCCATGCGGCTGGGCGGTGTCGACGTGCGGCCGCACGCCAGCGTCGGCGTGACGGTCCAGACCGCCGAGCACGTGGCGCCGGAGGAGCTGATCCGCGACTGCGACATCGCGATGTACCAGGCGAAGGCCGGGGGCAAGGGCCGCATCACCGTGCTCGACCAGCAGGCCCGCGCCGAGGCGAGGGACAAGCTGCGGCTGGTCACCGAGCTGCGCGACGCCATCGACAGCCGCGACATCACGCTGCTCTACCAGCCGATCTTCGGTACGGCCTCCCGCACACCCGTCGCCGTCGAGGCGCTGGCCAGGTGGGACCACCCGGAGCGCGGGCCGATCAGCCCGGCGGTCTTCGTGCCGCTGGCCGAGGAGAGCGGCCTGATCGGCGGCCTGGGCCTGCTCGTCCTCGACGAGACCTGCCGGCAGCTGGCCGAGTGGGACCGCCTGACCGGCGTCTCCGCCCCGCCGCGCGCGAACGTCAACGTCTCGGCCCTGCAGCTGGACGGGAACCTGCCCGACCAGGTCGCGGCGGCTCTGCGACGCCACCAGCTGCACCCCTCGCGCATCTCCATCGAGATCACCGAGTCCGCACTCATGAAGGACCCGGAGTCGGCCCAGCGCGTCCTGCAGCGGCTGCGCGACCTGGGGGTGGAGCTGGCGATCGACGACTTCGGCACCGGCTACTCGTCGCTGGCCTACCTCCGGCACCTGCCGGTGGACTGCCTCAAGGTCGACCGCTCCTTCGTGGCCGAGCTGAGCGCCGGCCACGGGGAGATCGCCTCGGCGGTCATCGCGCTGGCCCGCAGCCTGAACCTGCGCACCGTGGCCGAGGGGGTCGAGACCGCCGAGCAGGCCGCCGAGCTGGCCCGCCTCGGTGCCACCTACCTGCAGGGCTTCAGTCTTGCCGAACCCATGACCGGGGCGCGCGCCGGCGCCTGGTTCGCCGTCCACGGGGAGACCGCACCGTGACCGTCACACCGTTCCCTGTCCCCGATCTGGTGTCCGTCGGGGCGCCGTCGTTCGACGTCGAGAAGATCCTGGCCGGCATCGACACGATGGCCGCGCAGAAGCCGGTCGCCGCCCAGCTGGTCTCGGTGGCCAACTCCGAGGACACCGGCGCCAAGGAGCTGTCCCGGATCCTCGCCTCGGACGTGGCGCTGGCCGGCCGGGTGATGAAGCTGGCGAACTCGGCCTACTTCGGGATGCGTGGCCGGGTCACGTCGCTGCAGTTCGCGGTGACCGTCGTCGGCTTTACCACGGTGCGGACCATGGCGACGGTGGCGCTCACCGAGCTCGACGACGAGTCGCGGCTGCCCGAGGACTTCTGGGACTCCACCACGCACCTGGCGCTGGCGGCGTCCACGCTGGCCCCGCGGTTCGGCCAGCGCCCCCAGGACGCGCTGTGCCTCGGGCTGCTGGCCCAGCTGGGGGCGGCGCTGCTGTTCCACAACGACTGCGAGGGCTACACCGAGATCGTGGGCGCCGAGCCGACCTTCGCCGGACGTCGAGCTGCGGAGACCCGGCGGTACGGGCTCAACAGCCTCCGGTTGACCGCGATCGCGCTGGAGCAGTGGGGGTTCCCCGACACGATGATCGCGCCGCTCACGTACGTGGACGACTACCGGGCCCCGGAGGGTGCGCTCCTGCGCAGCTGCTTCGAGATCGCGGCCCGGCTGACCACCGAGGACCACGAGCCGGTGCCGATCGTCCGCGTCAGCTGCGGGCAGCTGTGCGAGGACGACGTGGTGCCGCTGCTCGACGTCGTCCGTGCCGACGCCGACGAGCTGCGCCGCGCCATGCTCGGCGACTGAGGAAGGACCCCTCCTCCCCACCCTGCGCAGGCTCAGGGTGGGGAGGAGGGGTCGTACGGCAGGAGCCCCGTCCCACGGGGGGACGGGGCTCGTGTCGTTCACGGCCCCGTCCAGAGGCTCACCCCGCGCGTGCGAGGGGCGAGGAGGACGGGGTCCTTCTTCAGGCGTACGGGGCGCCCAGCGGGTCGACCGTCGGGTAGCTGCCGACCTTCGCCGCCAGCCGGTCGGCGGCGAAGTCGCCGTCGCCGAGCAGGTGGTCGATCGCGGTGAGCCGGCTGGTGTAGTGACCGACCTTGTACTCGGCGGTCACGCCGATGCCACCGTGCAGCTGGATGGCGTCCTTGCCGATGTGCCGGCCGGTGCGGCTGGTCAGCAGCCGCGCGCGGTCGGCGGCGGTGACCACGTCACCGTCGGAGAGCTGCACCACCGAGGCCCACAGCGCGATGCTGCGGGCCAGCTCCAGGGACACGTACATGTCCGCGGCGCGGAAGTTGAGCGCCTGGAACTTGTTGAGCGTCACCCCGAACTGCTTGCGGGTCTTGAGGTACTCGACGGTGGTGCGTAGGGCGGTGTCCATGGCGCCGACGGACTCGTGGGCGTAGGCGATCCTCGCCACGGCCTGTGCCCGCTCGATGGCCGCGGTCTGGTCGCCGCCGGCGCCGAGCTGCGTGGCCGGGGTGCCGTCGAAGCGCACGTTGGCCGACCGGGTGCCGTCGTGGTTGCGGTACCCGGTGCGGCTCAGGCCGGTCGCGTCGCCCTGGACGACGAACAGCCCGGTGCCGCCGTCGGGCAGCGCCGCGGAGACGACGAGCACGTCGGCACGGGCGCCGTGCGGCACCGGCTCCTTGACGCCGCTGAGCGTCCAGCTGTCGCCGGCCTGGGTGGCGGTGACCGCCGAGGCGGCCGGCGTCCATCGGGCGCCGATCTCCGCGTGGGCGAAGGTCGGCAGCGAGGTGCCACCGGCGATCGCCTCGAGGAGCTCGCCCTTCTGGGCATCGGTGCCGACGGCGTCGATGAGCCCGCCGGCCAGGACGACCGCCTCGATGAACGGCTCGGGTGCCAGGACCCGCCCGATCTCCTCGGCGACGATCGCGACCTCGACCGGGCCGGCGCCCATGCCGCCGTGCTCCTCCGCGAAGGGCAGACCCAGCAGGCCCATCTCGGCCAGCTGCGTCCAGACCTTCTCGTCGAAGCCCGGGTCGCTCTTGGTGACCTTGCGGCGTGCCTCGCTGTCGCTGTAGGCGCGGGCCAGCAGCGCGGCGACGGCCTCGCGCAGGTCGTTCTGCTCGCTGTCGTAGGTGAAGTCCATGGCTATCTCACAACCCCAGGATCGTGCCGCTGATGATGACGCGCTGCACCTCGTTGGAGCCTCCGTAGATGGAGACCTTCCGGTAGTTCAGGTACTCGGGAGCCGCGACCCGCGCCCAGTCGGGCACGTCGGAACCCTCCTCGGCGAACGAGGCCACCGACAGCGGGCCGGCGATGTCGACGATCAGCTCGGTGACCTCCTGCTGGAGCACCGAGCCCTTGAGCTTCAGGACCGAGGACGCCGGGTGCGGCTTGCCGTCGGCGGAGTTGGCGACCACGCGCAGCGCGGTCAGCTCCAGGGCGACGAGCTCGTTCTCGATCTCGGCGATCCGGGAGGAGTAGCGCGGGTCCTCCAGCAGCGGGCGGCCGTTGTAGGTGGTCTCCTGCGCGAGCTCCTTGGCCAGCGCCAGCATGCCCTTGGTGCCGCCGACGCGGGCGATGCCCACGCGCTCGTTGCCGAGCAGGAACTTGGCCTGGTCCCAGCCCTTGTTGACCTCGCCGATGAGGTTCTCCGAGGGGACGCGGACGTCTTCGAAGAAGACCTCGTTGACCTCGAAGCCGCCGTCGAGCAGCTCGATCGGGCGCAGGGTCACGCCGGGGGTGTCCATCGGGAAGACCAGCATCGAGATGCCGCGCTGCTTCTTCTCCGCCGTCGGGTCCGTGCGGCACAGGCAGAAGATCCAGTCGGCGTTCTGACCCAGGGTCGTCCAGGTCTTCTGACCGTTGACGATCCACTCGTCGCCGTCCTGGACGGCGGTGGTGCGCAGCGAGGCGAGGTCGGAGCCGGCGTCGGGCTCGGAGAAGCCCTGGCACCACCAGATGTCGAGGTTGGCGGTCTTGGCGAGGAAGCGCTCCTTCTGCTCCTCGTTGCCGAACTGCGCCAGGACCGGGCCGATCATGCTGGTGTTGAAGGCCAGCGGCTCGGGCACGTGGGCCAGCTGCATCTCCTCGCGCCAGATGTGGCGCTGCAGCGGCGTCCAGTCGCGGCCGCCGTACTCGACCGGCCAGTGCGGCACGGCGATCCCGGCGGCGTTGAGCGCCTGCTGGGTGGCGACGTACTCGTCCTTGCTCGCGTGGCGGCGGGCGGCCACCTTGTCACGGATCTCCTGCGGCACCTGGGTGGTGAAGAAGGTCCGCATCTCCTCCCGGAAGGCCTGCATCTCCGGGGACAGCTGCAGCTGCATCGGTCCTCATTCCTGACCGCAGACGCACTGCGGTCTCGACGTGTGGGTCCGACGATCCCACATCCCCGAACGGCATTCGGTTCGCCCCTCCTCCGGGAACGCCCGTACGGGGGCAGGCCGGGGGGCCGGGGCAGCGCTCGAGGAGGTCCTCAGGGCAGGCGGACGGTGAGCCGCACCCGCACCCCGGTCCCGTCCGGACCGCCCGTGATGTCCACGTGGTCGCACAGCTGGCGGGCCAGCCACAGGCCCATGCCGCCGCGGGACAGGTCGTCGCCGTGGGCCGGGCCGTAGCCCGCGAAGGGGTCGTCCCAGCCCGGGCCGCCGTCGCCGATGGTGCACACGATCCGGTCCGCGGTGGTCCACAGCCGCAGGCTCACCGGCGGCCTCCCGTGGCGGACCGCGTTGGAGACCATCTCGTCCACGGCCAGCCCGAAGTCCGCCACCAGGTCGTCGTCCCCGCCGACAGCGGTCAGCTCCCGGGCGACGGCGTGCCGGAGCTCCGCGAAGTCGGCGACGTCCGGGGCGTCCAGACGGGGGGGCGTGTCCTCGAGCGGCTCGTCCGGGACGGGCAGGCTGCGCAGGTAGTCGGCCGGAGCGACGAAACGGGGGTTGACCGCACGGCCGTCGGGGCCCACCAGTGCGGGGTGCGTGGCGAGGGCGGACTCCAGCAGCGGGGCGGCCAGCCGCTGGGTGTCGAACACGCACAGCCCCCACAGCGGCCAGGGAGCCAGGGCCTCGTTGATGACCGACTCGTAGCGCTGCCACTCGAGCCAGTCCCGCTCGGTGGCGCCGAAGTCCACCTCGCCGACCACCCGGACCCGGGAGACGCCCTCGGCGGTGAGCTCGTCGGCAAGGCTGCGGAACGCGGCGATCGCCGTCGGGGTACGGGTGCGGTAGGCGTCGCTGCGCTCCGTCACGTGCAGCAGCGGATGGTGGCCGACGGCTTCGCACAGCACCCGCGTGGCGCGGGGAGTGGTGGTGAGCACGACGGCCTCACCGGCGTCCAGGCCGGCTCGGACGAAGGGGGCGGCGAGCCGGGCAAGCTGCTCGTCGTCGTCGTAGAAAAGGCTGTCGTGCCGGAAACGGCGGTCCGAGGACGGACCGCGGGCGGCAGGACCCGGCGAACTCACGGATGGAACCCCCGCACATCAGGGCCACCGGCGCCCTGGTGCACCGATGTCCCGGGGGCCGGTGTACCCGGTGACCGGGCACCCATGCACAGCGCGGGCGCCTGTCGGGTCGCGGTTTCGCCGACGGCGGCCCGGGCAGGTGAGCACCGCGGACGACGGAGGGATCCAGCCATGGCCATCGCCACCATCAACCCGACCACCGGGGAGACGCTCAGGACGTTCGAGCCGCTCTCCGACGAGGCCCTCGAGGACAGGCTGGCACGGGCCGCTGCTGCCGCGGCGGGCTACCGGCGGACGACACCGGACGAGCGCGCCGGCTGGCTGAGGGCCGCCGCCGACGTCCTCGATGCCGACACCGATGCGGTCGCCGAGCTGATGACCACCGAGATGGGCAAGACGCTCGCCTCCGCGAAGGCCGAGGTGGGCAAGTGCGCCGCGGCGCTGCGCTGGTACGCCGACAGCGGCCCCGCACTGCTCGCGCCGCAGCCCTACGACGCCGGCGCGGTGGGGGCGACCGAGGCCTACGTGGTGCACCAGCCGCTCGGCGTGGTGCTGGCCGTCATGCCGTGGAACTTCCCGCTCTGGCAGGCGATGCGGTTCGCCGCACCGGCGCTCATGGCCGGCAACGTGGGCCTGCTCAAGCACGCCAGCAACGTGCCGCAGACCGCGCTGTACATGGAGGAGCTGTTCCGGAAGGCGGGGTTCCCCGACGACGTCTTCCAGACCCTGCTGATCGGGTCGTCGACCATCGAGCGGGTGCTGCGCGACGACCGCGTGGCCGCCGCGACGCTCACCGGCAGCGCACCGGCCGGGCAGTCGGTGGCCTCGATCGCCGGCGACGCCCTCAAGCCGACCGTCCTCGAGCTCGGCGGGAGCGATCCGTTCATCGTCATGCCTTCGGCGGACCTGGACCGGGCGGCGGAGGTCGCGGTCACCTCGCGCAACCAGAACAACGGGCAGAGCTGCATCGCGGCCAAGCGGTTCTTCGTGCACCGCGACGTCGCCGAGGAGTTCACCCGCCTGTTCGCCGCGAAGATCGCCGACCTCACCATCGGGGATCCGATGGACGAGGGCACCCAGGTCGGCCCGCTGGCCACCGAGTCCGGCCTGGAGGACGTCGAGAAGTACGTGCAGGACGCCGTCGCGAAGGGCGCGACCGTGCTGACCGGCGGCGGACGGGTGGACCGGTCCGGCTGGTTCTTCGAGCCGACGCTGCTCAGCGACATCACCCCGGAGATGGACCTCTACTCCGAGGAGGTGTTCGGCCCGGTCGCCGCGCTGTTCACCGTCGACTCCCTGGACGAGGCCATCGAGATCGCGAACGGCCACCCCTACGGCCTGGGCAGCAACCTGTGGAGCGAGGACGAGGACGAGCGCGCGCAGTTCGTCCGCGACATCGCGTCGGGCATGGCGTTCATCAACGGCATGACCACCAGCTATCCGGAACTGCCGTTCGGCGGCGTGAAGCAGAGTGGCTACGGCCGCGAGCTGACCGAGCTGGGCATGCGGGAGTTCATGAACGCCAAGACGGTGTGGGTCGGCGCGCCCAGCAGCGAGCAGGGCGGGGGGAACACCGCAGCCGCGTCGGAGTGACCGGTGACGGGTCTGCGCCGGGGCAGGAGCACCCGGCGCCGCCCGATCAGCCGTCGAGCCAGACCGCGCTGTCGGGGGACAGGGCGAGGCTGCGTCCGGTCCGGGTCACCTGTGCCCCCGAGGCGAGCAGCACGGTGCCCGATGCGCGGACGAGGGCCGTGCCCTCGCCCATGTTCACCACGCAGCGCACCGTCCGGCCCCCGCCGGTGCAGCGCACCGTGAGGACGTCGCCGCGGCGGCTCACCGACGCCTTCCCGGACCCCAGCGCCGGGTGCTCGGAGCGCAGCGCCAGCGCCCGGCGGTAAAGCCCGAGCATCGACCCGTCGTCCCGGGTCTGCCGGGACACCGCGTACCGGTGCCAGTCCGCGGGGACGGGCAGCCAGGGCGGTGCGGCGCGACTCGGGGAGAAGCCCACCCCGGCCGAGGCGTTCCACGGCATGGGCACGCGGCAGCCGTCGCGGCCGGCCCGTTCCCCTCCGCTCCGGTGGAAGATCGGGTCGCGCTTCGCCTCGTCGGGCACGTCCGCCTGCGGGAGGCCCAGTTCGTCGCCCGCGTAGACGTAGGCCGAACCCGGCACTGCCAGCAGGAGCAGCGCAGCCGCGCGCGCCCGCGCCGTCCCCCGCTCGCCACCGCCGAACCGGGTGACCAGGCGGTCCTTGTCGTGGTTGCCCAGCACCCAGGACACCGGGGCGCCCACGCGCCCGAAGGCGTCGAGCGCGCTCTGCACGCCGTCGGCGAAGGACTCCGCCGACCACGGTGACTTGAGCAGCCGGAAGGACAGGGACTGGTGCATCTCGTCGGGGCGCGAGTACAGGGCCACCTGGTCGAGGTCGGCGAGGCACACCTCGCCGACGAGCATGCTGCCCGGGTACTCGTCGCAGATCGACCGCCAGCGCCGCCACACGTCGTGCACCTCGGGCTGGTTCCAGGTCATCGCCTGCTCGGGGCCGTGGCCGAACAGGGTGGGGGAGTAGGACCCCGCGTTGTCCCGCAGCCGCGCGTCCTTGAACAGGCCGTAGGCGACGTCCACCCGGAAGCCGCTGACGCCCCGGTCGAGCCAGAAGCGCAGGGTCCGGTCGAAGTCGGCTGCCACGGCCGGGTCGCGCCAGTCGAGGTCCGGCTGCTGCGGGGCGAACAGGTGCAGGTACCAGCGGCCGTCCGGCGTCCGCGACCAGGCCGGGCCGCCGAACAGCGACCGCCAGTTGTTCGGCGGGTGCTCGGACGGGGGCGCGAAGTGGTACCGCGCGGCCTCCGGGCAGTCGGGGTCGGCCAGCGCAGCCTGGAACCAGGGGTGCTGGTCGGAGGTGTGGTTGGGGACGACGTCCAGCACGACGCGCAGGCCGAGGCGCCGCGCGTCGGCCACCAGCTGCTCCATGTCGGCCACGTCGCCGTACTGGGGGTCCACCGCCCGGTAGTCGACGACATCGTACCCGCCGTCGGCACCGCCGGAGGGGTAGTGCGGGTTGATCCACAGCGCGTCGACACCGAGCCAGGCCAGGTAGGGCAGCCGGGCGCGCAGTCCGGCGAGGTCGCCGATGCCGTCACCGTTCCCGTCGGCGAACGAGCGCAGATAGACCTGGTAGACGACGGCATCGCGCCACCACTCGGACGTGGGCTGCCGCGCAGCCTCGGGCCGATCTGCTGCAACTCCCGCGGACACGAGCCGGACTGCCATGTGCCCACCATCGGCACCGCCGGCGCCGGGTCGGGCGGGATCGCTTGACGAACCCGGGCCCCCGTTTCCGGCAGGACGTGCCGAACGCGTCGCTGAGGCAGGACTGCCGGCGGCGCGTCGCAGGGTCGGAACCGTTCCGCCCGGCCCTGCGACGCACCCGTCAGGACGGGTCGAGCACCACCTTGGTCCAGCCGCTCTGCCGCTGGTCGAACGTCGCGTAGGCGTCCAGCGCCGAGGGCATGTCCTCCGCCTGCGTCAGCACCGTGGACGGGTCGATCGCTCCGGTGCGGACCAGGTCCAGCAGGTGCGGCACGTACCGGCGGTGGTTGCAGTTGCCCATCTTCACCGTCAGGTTCTTGTTCATCGCCGCCCCGGTCGGGAAGCTGGTCATCTGCGGCGGGTAGACGCCGATGATCCCGATGCTGCCGGCCTTGGCCACCGCCTCCACCGCCCACTGCAGCGACTGGCTGGGCGCGTCCCCGGGCACCCAGGTGTTCCCCTCCGGGTTCTGCTCGGGCGCCACCTGCGACCGTTCCCGGTCGAACTCCCCGGCCTGTTCCTCGGCCGCGGCGGCCGCGGGGCCCCGCTTCGGGCGCTGGGCATCCACGCCCACGGCGTCGATCACCCGGTCGACCCCGATGCCCCTGGTGAGGTCCTTCACGACGGCGACCGGGTCCTCGACGTTGAAGTCGATCGCCTCGGCACCGCGGGCGCGGGCCTGGTCGAGCCGGGAGGCGATGCCGTCGACGACGAGCACGCGGCCGGCGCCCTGCTGGAAGGCGCTGGTGACGGCGAACTGCCCGACCGGGCCGGCGCCGAGCACGAGGACGGTGTCGCCCTGGCCGACCTCGGCCAGGCGGGCGCCGAACCAGGCGGTCGGGTAGATGTCGGACAGCATGATCGCGGCGTCGTCGCCGACCTCGTCGGGCAGCCACACCGGACCCACGTTGGCGAACGGGATGCGGGCGTACTGGGCCTGCAGCCCGTCGACGGGTCCGGTGGTCTGCGGGCCGCCGAAGAAGCAGGTGCCGGCGGCCGCACCGTTGGGATTGGCGTTGTCGCACTGCGCGTAGTAGCCGGCCCGGCAGTACGAGCAGGTGCCGCACGCGACCGTGGACGGGATGACCACGCGGTCACCGGGGCGGAGGTTGCGGACGCCGGTGCCGGTCTCGCGGACGACCCCGACGGCCTCGTGGCCGAGGATCGTGCCCTCGACCATGCCGCTCATGGTGCCCCGCACGAAGTGCAGGTCGGTGCCGCAGATGGCGCTCGCGGTGATCTCCACGATCGCGTCGGTGGGGTCCTGGATGGTCGGATCAGGGACGTCGTCGAGCCGGATGTCCCCGACGCCGTGCCACACCACTGCCTTCACGTGTCCTCCTGGATTCGGGCGGCGGGCCGTCGACCTGGTCTCGATCGTGGGGCGCCGCTGCGGACGCCCTACCCGGCGGTGTGCGACCCATCCACGTCCGTCGGCAGTTCCTGCCCGTCGTCCGACCCGGTCGCCGGGGCGCTGGGACCGATCGGCACCGGCCGTCCGCCGAGGCGCTCCCGCCTCCCGTGTGGACACTGGAGCCCGTGTTCGACGTCGACTGGATGGGGCTCCTGGTCCGCGAGGTCCTGCGGGAGCGCACCCCCGCGCTCATCGCCGAATCGTGCGCCTGGGCGGTGGGGATGTCCGACCGGCCGCACCTGCGCCGGCGCGGCGCGGCGGTCCAGCCCAGCGGCCCCACCCTGGGGGAGCGCGCCGCCGGCGGGCTGCCGCTCAGCAGCGACGACGGCGGACGGCTCGACCTGGGTGATGCGGTGCCGGGCAGCTTCCAGGACGCGCTCAACGCCCTGACCGCCGACGGCGGCGTGCACGCCGAGCGGTTCGACGACGAGGTGCTGGTGCCCTTCGTCCACGACACGTGCCTCGCCGCGGCCGACCGCGCCCGCACCGACCGCCCGGCGGCGTGGGCGGAGCTGGCCGACGACGTCGGCGAGGACGGCGCCGACCTGGCCGCCGTCGTGCGTGCGGGGGAGTGGGAGCCGCCGCTGCGGATCGAGGCCGAGCAGCTGGTCCTGGCCGCGCTCGGGGCGCTGCCGCTGCTGGAGGTGGAGACCGAGGGGTTGCCGCTGTCCCTGGTGCGGGCCGCCGAGTCCGCCACGCGGGCCGCCGTCCCCGCCACCCCGCAGGTGCCGGCGCCCGACGACGGGCTCGCCGGCGCGCTGTTCCTTGCCCGGGCGGCGCTCGAGGAGTCCGGCTGCACGGTGCCGGTGCCCCCCGCCGAGGCGGACCTGCTGCTGGCCGCCCTCGCGGGGACGGGCCTGGAGCCCGAGGAGGTGCCCGTCGTCCTGCCGCACCTCCCGGTGGAGGAGGCCACGATCACGCGGATCGAGGCGACCCTCCCGACGGAGTGACCGCCGAGCGGGCCTGCCGGTCCCTGATCGGCGCGCTCGGCCGAGGACCAGGGGAGCCGCCGCCGGGAGCCCGTGAGCGGTGTGCGGCCCTCAGCGGTGTGCGGCCGCTCAGAGCTGGGCGGCCACCAGCGGCTCGAGCAGCAGCTCGGGCTTGTTCTGCTGCAGCACCCGCAGCCCCCACTTGTCCGGGAAGACGGCGAGCAGCTCGCCGTCGCCGCGGCGCAGGATCTCGGCGTTGCGGGCCGCGGCGAGGATGCCCGGCGCGGACGCCTCGTCGGTGCGCAGGGCCAGGCTGTAGGGCAGCCGGTCCAGGTCGACCGGCGCGCCGAACTCGTGCTCCATCCGGTGCGTGGCCACCTCGAACTGCATCGGCCCGACGACGGCGAGCACCGGAGCCCCGTCGCCGCGGCGGTCGGACGTCAGCACCTGCACCACGCCCTCGCTGTCCAGCTGCGCGATGCCCTTGCGGAACTGCTTGTGCTTGGCGGCGTCCCGGCTGCGGCACACCGCGAAGTGCTCCGGCGCGAAGGTGGTCAGCGGCGGGAACTGCACCGGCTGCTCGGCGTACAGGGTGTCGCCGACGCCGAGGGCGTTGGCGTTGACCAGGCCGACGACGTCGCCGGGGTAGGCGACGTCGATGCTCTCCCGGTCCCGGCCGAACACGTGCTGGGCGTACTTGGTCGCGAACGGCCGGCCGGTGCGGGCGTGGGTGACGACCATCCCGCGCTCGAAGACGCCCGAGCAGATGCGGATGAAGGCCAGCCGGTCGCGGTGCGCGGTGTCCATCCCGGCCTGCACCTTGAACACGAAGGCGCTGAAGGGATCGGTGAGCTGCCGGACCCCGCCGTCGGCGGCCGGCATGCCGCTGGGCGCAGGGGCCAGGTCGACGAGCGTGTCCAGCAGTGCGCCGACGCCGAAGTTCGAGACCGCCGAGGCGAACAGCACCGGGGTGGTGACGCCGTCGAGGAACAGCGACTGCTCGTGGTCCTGACCGCTGGCCCCGAGCAGCTCCACCTCCTCGACGGCCTGCTCCCACGCCTCGCCCTCGCGAGCCAGCGCGGCCTCGGCCGTCAGCGTCTCCTCGGGCGCGATGGTCGCGCCGCCGGCGGTGCGCGTGAAGCGCCGGTAGGAGCCGTCGGAGCGGTCCAGCACCCCGCGGAAGTCCCCGGCGATGCCCACCGGCCAGGTCAGCGGCGTCGGCGTCAGGCCGGTGCGCTCGCTGATCTCGTCCATCAGCTCCAGGGCGTCCTTGCCCGGCCGGTCCCACTTGTTGATCACGGTCAGCACCGGTATCCCGCGGTGCCGGCAGACCGCGAACAGCTTCATCGTCTGGGCCTCGAGACCCTTGGCGGCGTCGACGAGCATGACGGCGGCGTCGACGGCGGTCAGGACGCGGTAGGTGTCCTCGGAGAAGTCGGCGTGGCCCGGGGTGTCCAGCAGGTTGACCACGGCGTCGCGGTACTCGAACTGGAGTGCTGCCGAGGTGATGGAGATGCCGCGCTGCTTCTCGATGTCCATCCAGTCCGACACCGTGCCGCGCCGGCCGGCCTTGCCGTGCACCGCACCGGCCGAGCCGATCACCCGGGCGTGCAGGGCGAGCGCCTCGGTGAGCGTGGACTTGCCGGCGTCGGGGTGGCTGATGACGGCGAAGGTCCGCCGCCGCTCGGCCTGGTCGACCGCGTCCCGCGCGCTCCGGTCGCCACCCGGCCGCTCCTCGACCACGCTCATCGGATCGTCGTCCGGGCAGGGCGGGTCACGGCGGGTTCGACAGGGGGCACGCCAGACAGTATCCGCGCCCGGCAGGGAGCCCTGCTGCGTCGTCGGTCACGGACGGCGCCGCCGAGGCCGTTGCCCTGCGTCGACGGGGCGGCCAGGCTGGGCACATGACCGATCGCGCGACCGCCGGCCCGGCCGTGCACCACCCCCTGTTCGCACGGCTGTGGGTGCGCATCGCCGCGGGGATGGACGCGCACGGCGCCGGTGACCACCGGGACCGGCTGCTGGCCGGCATCGCGGGACGGGTGGTCGAGGTGGGGGCCGGCTCCGGGTCGAACTTCGCGCACTACCCGCCGGAGGTCGTGGAGGTGCTGGCCGTGGAGCCCGAGCCGCACCTGCGCGAGCTCGCCGTCCGGGCCGCCGGACGGGCTCCCGTGCGCGTGGCCGTCGTGGGCGGGACGGCCGAGGACATCCCCTCCGCGGACGCCGCCTTCGACGCCGCCGTCGTCTCGCTCGTCCTCTGCAGCGTCCCCGACCAGGCCGCGGCCCTGGCCGAGGTGCGCCGCGTACTGCGCCCGGGTGGGCGGCTGCACTTCTGGGAGCACGTGCGCGCAAGGTCCGCTGTTGGGGCGCGGGTGCAGGGCCTGCTCGACCGGACCGTGTGGCCCAGGCTCGGCGGCGGCTGCCACACCGGCCGGGACACCGCCGCCGCGATCGCCGCGGCCGGCTTCACGCTCGGGCGCGTGGAGCGCTTCCGCTTCCCCGACGCCCGGCTGCCGATGCCCACCGCGCCGCAGATCCTGGGGACGGCGCTGCGGGATCCGTGAGGGGTCAGACCTCCTCGACGGCGAAGGTGCGGCTGGGCGTGACGTACTCGTCCTGGGCCGCCACGAGCAGGATCTCCCGCGATCCGGCCGCTTCGGTGCGGGCCAGCAGCCCGAACACCGACGCCGCGGCGGCGCCCAGCGCGTCGGCAGGCGAGCCGGTCCGCAGCAGGTGGGCGAGGAAGAGCGCGGCGATGGCGTCGCCGGCGCCGTTCACCGACACGTCGAGCTTCGGGGTGCGCACCCGGTAGTGCCGGCCGCCCTCGGACGCCATGAGGTCGACGGCCTCGGGCGGGGTGTCCTCGGCGTCCAGCGAGGTCGTCAGCACCACCCGCGGCCCGAGCTGGTGCACCGCGGACACGGCCTCCTTGACCGAGGCCAGCGAGCGGGTCGTCGTCCCCGCGAGCAGGTCGAGCTCGAAGTGGTTGGGCGTGACGACGTCGGCGGCCGGCACGGCCACCTCGCGCATCAGCTCCTCGATGCCGGGCCGGACGAACACCCCGCGGCCGACGTCGCCGATCACCGGGTCGCAGCAGTAGACGACGTCCGGGTTGGCCGCCCGGACGCGCGAGACGGTCTGCACGACGGCGTGCCCGATGTCGGCCGAGCCGAGGTACCCGGAGAGCACCGCGTCGCACGAGGGCAGGACCCCGCGGTCGGCGATGCCGTCGACGACCTCCTCGACCGCCTGGCCGTCGAACACCCGGCCGGTCCACTTCCCGTAGCCGGTGTGGTTGGAGAACTGGACGGTGTGCACCGGCCAGACCTCGAGGCCCAGGCGCTGCAGCGGGAACACGGCCGAGGAGTTGCCCACGTGCCCGTAGGCGACGTGCGACTGGATCGAGAGGACGTTCAGCACACCGGAGAACGTAGCCGCCGGGATCAGGCGGTGGCCGCCCCACCGGCACCGCGCGGCAGCTCGACGTGCGGCCGGGACTGCCACAGCGCCCACTCCGCGCTGACGTCGCCGGCGGTGCGCTGCAGCAACGGCAGGTGCTCCTGCAGCAGACGCTCCGTGGCGGTCTCCGCGGCGTGCACCGTCACGTTCATCGCGGCCCGCACCGCCCCGGTGCCGTCGCGCACCGGGACCGCCACCGACCGGACCCCGGGGGCCAGCTCCTCGTCGGCCAGCGCCCAGCCGCGGGCGCGCACCTCCGTGAGCTCGTCGCGCAGGCTCTCGGGACCGCGGCCGATGTAGGGCGGGAGCCCGGCCCGGCTGCTCTCGGCGAGCGTGGCCACCAGCTCGTCGGGGGAGAGGGCCGCCAGCAGGACCTTGCCCTGCGAGGTCTGGACGGCGGGGAAGCGCGTGCCGACCTCCACCCGCAGCGTGATGATCTTCGGCACCGACACGCGGGCCACGTACACGATGTCCGAGCCGTCCAGCTGCGCCATCGACGAGGACTCGCCGGTGCGCGCGACCAGCGCCTCCAGGTGCGGCCGGGCGATGTCCCAGAGCCCCAGCGCGCTGACGTAGGCCATGCCGAGGGTGAGCACCTTGGGCGTGAGCGCGAACGCCCCCGCCGTGGTGCGCACGTAGCCGAGCTCCTCGAGGGTGAGCAGCAGCCGCCGGGCGGTGGGCCGCGCCAGCCCTGCCGCGCCCGCCACCTCGGAGAGGGTCATCGTGGGGGAGTCCCGGTCGAAGCAGGCGAGCACGTCCAGCCCGCGGGCGAGCGCCTCCACGAAGTCGGGGCCGGTGCCGCGGCCTGCCATGTCGGTCCTTCCGTCGTCCGTCGTGCGCCGAGCCATCGTCCCTCCGGTCGCGGCGGCCCCCTGCAGGGGCCCGCCACGACCGTGCGAGCGGTGCGGGAGGGGGTCCTTCGTCAGCGCTCGGTCGCCAGGTGCTCGTCGAAGACCTCCTCGCGGGCGGCCCGCGTGCTGTCGGACTTGTACTCGGTGTACTGGTACGGGTTGTCCAGCATCTGGGCGTCGGGCAGGTCGGGGTTCATCCCCTGCGCCCACGTCTCCTCCCCGAGCGAGGAGCGCAGGTGCTCCACGCTCGCCTCGACCTCGCGGCGCACGGCGGCCAGGTCGACGCCGACCAGCTTGTGCGCGTGCTTCACCACCCGGCCGTCGACCAGCACGGTGTGCACGTCGCCGCGCTGGGCCTGGAACGCGACGTGGCCGAACGGGTTGAGCACGGGGAAGGACACCGGGGAGTCGTCGTTGCGCAGCAGGACGACGTCGGCCTTCTGCCCGGGCTGCAGCGAGCCGAGGTCGTCGCGGCCCAGGGCCGTCGCCCCGCCGCGGGTGGCCCACTGGACGACGTCGCGGGCCCGCAGCGCCACGTGGGTCACCGTGTCGCCGGCCAGGTGGGCCTCGAAGTGCTCGCGGGACCGGTCGGCGCCCAGCGTGGTGCGCATCGCGGAGAACAGGTCGGCGCTCCACCACACGCTGGTGTCCATCGACAGCGACACCGGGATGCCGTGCCGGCGGACCTGCCAGGTGGGCGGGTAGCCCTGCCCGGCGCTCTGCTCGGATTCGGTGGAGACCGAGATCGAGCCACCGGTCGCGGCGATGCGGTGGTAGGAGTCCGGCGTGAGGGTCGCGGCGTGCACGTAGACGGTCTCGGGGGTCATGAAGCCGTGCTCGTGCATCAGCCGGATGCCGTCGTCGTTCGTGGCGCCCCAGACGCCGGCGTGCGTGGTCACCGGGAGGCCCAGCTCGCGGGCCACCTCGAAGGCAGCCTTCTCGGGGAACGCGGGGTCGCCGGTGACGTCGAAGGCCAGCTGGAGACCGAGCATGTCGTCGGCGGCGTCCCGGTGGCGCTCGAGGAAGGCGCGAACGGCCGGGTCGGCGGTCCACTCCCACGGCCCGGCCTGGATGTTGCCGTAGGCGAGCACGAAGCGGCCGGGCACCGACCGCAGCGCCTCGACGGCGGCCTCGGCGTGGTCGACGCTCTGCAGCCCGTGCGACCAGTCGACGGTGGTGGTCACCCCGGCCTCGAGCGCCTCGAGCGCGGCGAGCCGGTTGCCGGCGGCGACGTCCTCGGGGCGGAACGTCCGGCCGTGCTCGAGGTAGTACCAGACGAAGTACTGCGTGAGGGTCCAGTCGGCGCCGTAGCCGCGCATGCCGGTCTGCCACATGTGCCGGTGGGTGTCGATCATCCCGGGCATGACGATGCCGCCCCGGGCATCGATCTCCTGGGTGCCCTCGGGGACCTCGAGAGCGCGGCCGACGGCGGCGATCCGGTCGCCGACGACGAGCACGTCGGCGCCCTCGAGCACGGTGCACGTGGCGTCCATCGTCAGCACGGTGCCGTTCCGCAGGACCACCGGGCGGCCGGCGGCCGGCGTGGGCTCAGGGTTGCTCATGGACTCCTCCTCGTCAGGGGACACACCGGCGGACAGTCGTCCGTCCAACGGACACGCGGTGCGATGCCGGTCACACTGGACCCGTGCGGGCGACCTGTCAACAGCTCGGCCGACGGCTCGCTGCCTGCTCGGTTGCGGTTGACACGCCGCTCGAAGGCGGTCGAGACTCCTCCGCAGTGACGGACATCCGTCCGTTGCACACCGGGCGAGGAGGTACCGACCGCCGATGAGCGTCGACGCGACAGGACTGCCGAACGCCGTCCCGGCGGCCCGGGGGCCGCTCTCCGGGCTCCTGGTGGCCGACTTCTCCCGGATCCTCGCCGGTCCGTACAGCACCATGCTGCTGGCCGATCTCGGCGCCGAGGTGGTCAAGGTCGAGGGCCCCGGGGGCGACGACACCCGCACCTGGCAGCCGCCGGTGCGCGAGGGGGTCTCGACCTACTACCTGGGCGCCAACCGCAACAAGCGGTCGATCGCGCTGGACCTCAAGGACCCCGGCGACGCGGAGCTGGCCCGGGAGCTGTCCCGCCGCGCCGATGTGTTGGTCGAGAACTTCAAGCCCGGCGGCCTGGCCCGTTTCGGTCTGGACTACGACGCGGTCGCGGCGGCCAATCCGGGGATCGTCTACGCGTCCATCAGCGGGTTCGGCAGCGGCCCCGGCGGAGCGGCGCTGCCCGGCTACGACCTCATCGTCCAGGCGATCTCGGGCTTCATGAGCCTCACCGGTGACCCCGACGGCGAGCCGTACCGCGGCGGGGTCGCGCTGTTCGACGTCATGGCCGGCCTGCACGCCACGATCGGCATCCTCTCGGCGCTGAACCACCGGCACGAGACCGGCACCGGTCAGCACGTCGAGGTCAACCTGCTCTCCTCGGCGCTGTCGGGCCTGGTGAACCAGACCAGCGCCTACGTCGCCGGCGGGGTGGTGCCCTTCCGGATGGGCAACAGCCACCCCAGCCTGTTCCCGTACGAACCGCTGCCCTGCGCCGACGGCGACCTGATCATCACCGCGGGCAACGACGGGCAGTTCCGCAAGCTGTGCGAGGTGCTGGGGCTGCCCGAGCTGGTCGAGGACCCGCGGTTCCGCCGCAACGAGGACCGGACCGCCAACCGCGACGCCCTGCGGCCGCTGCTGGTCGAGCGGCTGGGCACCCGCACCAAGATGGAGTGGTTCCGCGACATCATCGGCGTCGGGGTGCCCTGCGGGCCGATCAACACCATCGACCAGGGCGTGGCCTTCGCCGAGGAGATCGGGCTGGACCCGGTCGTGACCGTCGGCGAGGGAGCGGCCGCGATCCCGTCGGTCCGCAACCCGATCACGTTCTCGGCCACCGAGGCCTCCTACCGGCTGCCGCCGCCTGGCCTCGACGAGCACGGCGCGGAGCTGCGCAGCTGGCTGGGCACCGCGGCGGGGGAGAGCGCGTGAGCGACCGGCCCCAGAACCCCGACCCGCAGTACCCGACCGCCCTGGGCGCCTCGAGCCTGCACTCCATCACACTGCTCGGCAGCGACCTGGCCCGCGACGTCATGGGCAGCGTCGGCTTCGGCGAGCTCTCGTTCTGGCTGGCCACCCAGCGCCGCCCCACGCAGGGCGAGACGCGCGTCTTCGAGGCGGTCCTCGCGGCGCTGGCCGACCACGGGTTCACCCCGACGGCGATCGTCACCCGGCTGACCTACCTGTCGGCCCCGGACTCGATCCAGGGTGCGCTCGCGGCGGGTCTGCTCGGCGGGGGCTCCCGGTTCCTGGGTGTCACCGAGGACTGCGGCCGGTTCCTGCACGACGTGCTCACCCGGGTCCCCGCCGAGGACTCGACCCGCCGGCTGCCCACCGACGACGCCGGCTGGGACGCCCTCGCGCTGGAGACCGTGACCGCGCAGCGGGCCGCGGGCCGCTTCGTCCCCGGCCTCGGCCACCACGTGCACAAGCAGGGCGACCCGCGGACCCCCCGGCTGATGGAGATCGCCGCCGAGGAGGGGCTCGTCGGACCGCACCTGTCGTTGTTCGCCGCCATCGGGCGGGTGCACGAGCAGGTGCTCGGCAAGCGGCTGCCGCTCAACGGCGCCGGCGTGTGCGGCGCGGCGCTGGCCGACCTCGGGCTGCCGCTGGAGCTCCTGCGCGGCTTCGCGCTGCTCGCGCGCACCGCCGGCCTGATCGGCCAGCTGGCCGAGGAGCTGCGCCGGCCGGTCGCCAACGACGTCTTCCTGTCGGTGGACCTGAACAACCGGCCCGTCGACCCGGATCCGTTCGTGCCCGCGCCGCTGCCGGGCGCCGGCAACGGCCCGGCCGCCTGAGGGAGCCGGCATGCGCGCCGCCGTCGTGAGCACGCCGGGGGAGACCCCGGCGCTGGTGGAACATCCGGAGCCGGCCCCGGCGGGTGGCGACACGGTCGTGCGGGTGACCGCGGCGCCGCTGGTGCCGCTGGACCTGCTGTGCGCCTCGGGCACCTCCTACTTCGGCCGGCCCGCCGTGCCGTACGTGCCCGGGGTGCAGGGCGTCGGCGTCGTCGAGAGCTCGCCCGACCACGCGCCCGGCACCCGCGTCTGGTTCGCCACCGCCGCCGGCATGGCACCGGGCGACGGTAGCCTGGCCGAGCGCTGCGCGGTCCGTGCCGACGACGTCGTGCCCGTGGACGCGGACGTCCCCGACACCGCCCTCGCTGCCCTCGGTCTGTCCGCCGTCGCGGCCTGGATGTCGCTCACCTGGCGCGGGGGCCTGCAGCCGGGCGAGCACGTGCTGGTCCTCGGGGCCGGTGGGGCCGTCGGGCAGGCCGCCGTCGGCGCCGCGCGGGTCCTGGGCGCCGGCCGGGTGGTCGCCGTCGCCCGGTCCGCGGCCGCCCGGGAGCGCGCGCGGGTCGCGGGCGCCGACGAGGAGGTGGCCCTCGACGGGAACGCCGACGCCCTGACCGGCCGGTTCCACGAGGCGGTCGGCGGGCGGCTGGACCTGGTGGTCGACCCGGTCTTCGGAGCCGCCGCCACCGCGGCCTCCCGGGTGCTGTCCGACGGCGGCCGGCTGGTCACCCTCGGCGGAGCCTCGGGGGACCTGGCGGAGTTCTCGTCGGCGGTCCTGCGGGCGCGGTCGGCCTCGGTGCTCGGCTACACGAACAACGCCCTGACCCCGGCGCAGCGCCGGGAGGCGCTGACCACGGTCGCCCGGCACGCCGCCGCCGGGCGGCTGGCCGTCGCGCACGAGGAGGTGCCGCTGGCCGACGTCGCCGCCGCCTGGCACCGCCAGGCCACCGGCGACCCCGGCGTCCGGCTGGTGCTCACGCCCTAGCCGGGCACGACCCCCGCGGACCGCGGGGTGACAGGCAGCGCGACCGGGCCCCGGCCGCGAGGACAGCAGGAGGACACCGTGCAGCTGGTCACCGAGGACAACATCACCGACCTGGCGGTCGAGCGCTGGGCCACGGCCGGCGATCCCCGGCTCGCCGAGGTCATGGCGGCGCTCGTGCGGCACCTGCACGACTTCGCCCGCGAGGTCCGGCTCACCGAGGCCGAGTGGATGGCCGCGATGCAGTGGCTCACCCGCACCGGGCAGATCAGCACGGAGAAGCGGGAGGAGTTCATCCTCGCCTCCGACGTGCTGGGGCTGTCCATGCTGGTCGTGCAGATGAACCACCGGCTCGACCCGCGGGCCACCCCGGCCACGGTCCTGGGCCCCTTCCACATCGAGGGCTCCCCGGAGCTGGGCCACGCCGAGGACATGTCCGACGGCCTGCCCGGTGTCCCGCTGTACCTGCACGGGACGGTCACCGACCTCGACGGCGCACCCGTTGCCGGTGCGGTCCTCGACGTGTGGCAGTCCGACGCGGAGGGCTTGTACGAGTCGCAGCTGGCGGAGGTGGACGAGGCGCGGCTGCGGGCGAAGTACACGACCCGCGAGGACGGCAGCTACTGCGTGCGCACCATCGCCCCGCTCGGGTACTCGATCCCGATGGACGGGCCGGTCGGGGACCTGATCGGGCGCACCGCCATCAGCCACTACCGTCCCGCGCACATCCACTTCCTGCTCAACGTCCCCGGGTTCGAGCCGCTGATCACCCACCTGTTCCAGGAGGGCGCGCAGTTCCTCGACAGCGACGTCGTCTTCGGCACCAAGCAGGAGCTGGTCACCGCGTTCGAGGAGCGTCCCGCCGGGCCCACCCCCGGCGGCGGGACGTCGTCGACCCCGTGGCTCGAGTCCCGGTACGACTTCGTGCTGCAGCGCCGGGCCTGACCCCGGTCGTCGGGCCGCCGGCGGCCGGACCTGCGTCCCGGGCCGGGCACGGGCCGACCCCGCTCCCGGTGGGTCGGGGCCGCATCAGGTCGCCGGTGGAGGGGTAGCCCCGGGCGCGCGTGTGGCGCTGCCGTGCCGGACGCACCGAGCTGACCGGAGGCACGCATGACCGCACGCGAACCGCAGGAGATCGCCCGGGTGGCGGCCGCGGCCGGCGCGAAGAAGACGCGGCGGACCTGGGACAAGGTGCTGGTCAGCGCCTTCCTCGCCGGCGCCTACATCGCGTTCGGCGGGCTGGTCGCCATCTCGGTGTCCTCGGGCCTGGACCCCGAGACCTGGGGCACCCTGCCGACGCTGTTCACCGGTGCGACGTTCACCCTCGGGCTGGTCCTCGTGCTCATCGCCGGGTCGGACCTCGCCACCGGCAACATGGCGCTGGTCCCGCTCGGGGCCATGCGCGGCAGGCTGGGCGCAGCCGACGTCGCGAAGAACCTCTCCCTGGTGCTGCTGGGCAACCTGATCGGTGCCCTGGTGGTCGCCTGGTTCCTGGCCGTGCAGACCGGCGTCATCGGGACCGCGGACGCCGGCGGCGCCGGCGGGCTGACCTACGAGCGGCTGGCCGGCATCGCCGAGGGGAAGGCGCTGGGGGAGTCGCCCTGGCAGACGTTCCTGCGGGCGGTGGGCTGCAACTGGCTGGTCTGCCTGGCCGTGTGGATGTCGCTGGCGGCCACCACCGTCTCGGGGAAGATCCTGGCGATCTTCTTCCCGATCATGGCGTTCGTCGCCATGGGCTTCGATCACGTCGTGGCCAACATGTTCTTCCTGCCGGCCGCCATCTTCGCGGGCGTGCCGGACGTCGGCTGGGACGAGACGCTGCTGAACTGGCTGCTGGCCGGTGCCGGGAACCTGGTCGGCGCCGTGGTGTTCGTCGCCACGTCGTACTGGTACCTGTTCCTCAAGGACGACGACCAGCCGGCACCGGCCGGGGCGGAGAGCGCGGAGCGATCCTGACCGGTCGTCGTGGGGAGAGGTGAACCGATCCCGCCCCCGGGCGCGAATGCTCGTCGACGGGCTGCCCACCGACGACGAGGAGACGACCGTGCCATTTCCCGCGGGGACGGATCTGCTCCCGATGCGCGCTCCGACCGCCGGCCAGGGGCTCCCGCCCGTTACCGTGGCGATCATGGACGAACCGGCACGCCGGCCGGACAACCCGGCCGCCGCGGCGCTGATCGCCCGCATCCGCACGGGCGACCGGCATGCCGTCGACGAGCTCTACGAGCTCCTCGGCCGGCCGGCGTTCGCGCTCGCCCGCCGGATCCTGCTCGACGACGGGCTCGCCGAGGACGTCGTCCAGGAGGTCTTCCTGTCGGTGTGGCGCAACCCGGCGGCCTTCGACGAGCGGCGGGCGAGCGCCTCGTCCTGGTTGCTGGCGATGGTGCACCACAAGGCGGTCGACGCGGTGCGACGCGAGGAAGGGCACCGACGTCGCGGCCGCCGGGCGGAGGACGACATGGCGCTGAGCACACCGACCGCGACGCGCGACGCGGAGGACCAGGCCGTCGAGCGCGTGGTCTCCCAGCAGGTCCGGACCGCCCTCGGCGAGCTGCCCCCGGCCCAGCGCGAGGCGCTGGCCCTGGCCTACTACGGCGGCTACACCCAGCGGGAGGTGGCCGCGCTGACCGGTGTGCCGCTGGGCACCGTCAAGACGCGCATGCTCTCCGGGATGCGGAAGCTGCGACGGGACCTGAGCGGCAGCGCCGGTCCCGCAGGCGACGGTCGGGGGACGGCCGCACCCACGGAGGGGACAGGCCGATGAGCGGACCCCTGCACCCGGGCCACGACGAGACCTTCGAGGAACTGGCGGTCGGCTGGGCGCTGCACGCCCTGGAGCCCGAGGACGCCGAGGTCTTCCTCCCGCACCTGGAGCGCTGCGCACGCTGCCGGCAGGTCGTCGACGAGACCACCGAGGTCATGACGGACCTCGCGGCCGCCGCACCGGCCGCCGAGCCGTCCCCGGCCCTCGGGGAACGGTTGCGGGCGGCGGTGGAGCGCACCCCCCAGGACACCGCCTCCGGGACGGCGGCCACACCCGCCGCCACACCCGCGGCCCGTCCGGCTGCCGTCGCTGCCGGTGGCTCCTCCCACCGTTCCGACCCCGCCGACCCTTCCCCGCCGTCCGTCGCGCCCGTCCCTGCGCCGCGTCGCCGGTGGACGTCGGCGCTGGTCGCCGCGTCCGTCGCCGCGGTCGTCGCCCTCGGCGGCTGGAGCGCCGTCCTCCTGGACGACCGCAACGATGCGCGGCAGACCGCTGCCGCGGAGGCTCAGCTGATCGAGGAGCTGCTCCGGCCGGGCCCGGCCACGGTCGTGCCGGTGAGCGACGACGACGGCCGCACGGTGGCCACGCTGCTCGCCCGTGACGAGGAGGTGCAGGTGGTCAGCCAGGCGCTGGAGGCCAACGACCCCGACGCCGAGGTCTACGTCCTGTGGGGGCTGGACCAGGGGGCCCCCGAGGCGCTGGGCACGTTCGACGTCAGCGGTACGGGCCCGGAACTGACCACGCTGGAGGTCGAGGGGGCCGACGACTTCCCCAGCTACGGCCTCACCGTCGAGCCGGGCCAGACCGCGCCCGAGGCGCCGACCACCGACGTGGTCGCCCGGGGCTCGCTGCCCAGCTGACCGCCGTCGGAGGAGCACCGTCGTGGGAGTCCCCGCCGGGAGGCCGGCCAAGCCGGTGCCCGACGTCGTCGGCCCCGGGTTGGACGTCCTCTTCTGCGGGATCAACCCCTCGCTGATGTCGGCCGAGCGCGGGCGCCACTTCGCCCGGCCCGGCAACCGGTTCTGGCCGGCGCTGCACCTGGCGGGCCTCACCCCGCGTCGGCTGGCCCCGGACGAGGACCGTGAGCTGCTGCGCTACGGGCTGGGCGTCACCAACCTCGTCGACCGTCCGACGAGGACGGCCGCCGAGCTGAGCCGGGAGGAGCTGCGCGACGGCGGTGCCGCGCTGGTGGCGCTGGTGGGCCGGTACCGCCCCCGCGTGCTCGCGATCCTGGGCATCGGCGCCTACCGGCTGGCCTTCGAGCGGCCAGGCGCGAGCCTGGGGGAGCAGCCCGAGCGGGTGGGCGGCGTGCGCACCTGGGTGGTGCCCAACCCCAGTGGGCTGAACGCCCACTTCCAGCTGCCCGACCTGGCGCGGCTGTACGGGGAGCTGCGGACGGCGGCCGGCCGGAGTGCCCCGGGTGGCGCCGACGCGGGATGATCCGGGGATGCCTCGTCTGCTCGTCGTCCACCACACGCCCTCGCCCGCGCTGCAGGCGGTGCTCGAGGCGGTGAAGGAGGGCGTGGCCCTCGTGGAGGAGGTGGAGCTGACGCTCCGGCCGGCCCTGTCGGCGGGGTCGGCGGACGTGCTCGCCGCCGACGGCGTCCTGCTGGGCACGCCGGCCAACATCGGCTACATGTCCGGGGCGCTCAAGCACTTCTTCGACACCGTCTACTACCCGTGCCTGGACGCGACGATGGGGCTGCCGTACGGCGTCTACGTGCACGGGAACGACGACACCGCGGGCGCGCTGACGAGCATCGACCGCATCGCCGGGGCGCTGCGCTGGAAGCAGGTGGCTGCGCCGCTCGGCCTCACCGGGTCGGCCGCACCGGAGGATCTCGAGGCCGTCCGCGAGCTGGCCGCGACCGTGGCGGTGGGCCTGGAGGACCGCGGCGGGCGGTGAGCCCGGAGGGTCCCTGCGCGTGATGAGCCCCCGGAGGGCCCCGGCGCGTGGTGAGCCCGGGGAGCCGCGGCGGGCGATGCGCCCGCAGGACTCCGGAAACGCCGACGGGGGCCACGGCGCCGGAGCGCCGTGACCCCCGACGGGGATCCGTTCGGATCAGATGGGGCGAACGTTCTCCGCCTGCGGGCCCTTCTGGCCCTGCGTGACGTCGAACTCGACCTGCTGGCCCTCGTCGAGCGAGCGGTAGCCGTCGCTGACGATGGCGGAGTAGTGGCAGAAGACGTCGGCGCCGCCGCCGTCCTGGGCGATGAACCCGAAGCCCTTCTCCGCGTTGAACCACTTCACAGTGCCCTGAGCCATGTTCGATCTTCTTCCGTGCTGGAGGTGACCGGACCGGCAATGCGCCGATCCGGGGCCGCCGCACCGACCGGCAGGACCGAGAGGAACGTCAGGGCAGAGACGACTGCGGACGTTCGAGAACGAGCAGAGGTACAACAGCGACCGGGCAGAACCCTACCCCCACATCGGCCCCGGACGGAACCCCGGACCCGCGACGGCGGTTCAGCCGTTGAGTTCCAGGGTCTGCATCGTGTCCGCGCGCACCTGCGCCAGCAGCTCCGGCTCCTCCGAGAGCCGGTGCCCGTAGGAGGGGATCGCCTCCTGCAGCAGGGGCCGCCACGAGGTCATGCGGTCGGGGAAGCAGCGCTCCAGCAGCGTGAGCATCGCCGCGACCGCGGTCGAGGCGCCGGGGGAGGCGCCCAGCAGGCCGGCGATGCTGCCCTCGGCGCCGACGATCAGCTCGGTGCCGAACTGCAGCATGCCCTTGCCGGTGGCGGGATCGCGCTTGATCACCTGGACGCGCTGCCCGGCCGTGATCATGTCCCAGTCGGCCTGCTCCGCCTCCGGCACGAAGCCCTGCAGGGTCTTGTGGCGCGCGCCGCGCGACTGCAGCAGCTCACCGATCAGGTACTTGGTGAGGGCCAGCTCGGTGCGGGCCACGCCCAGCATCGAGCCCAGGTTGTTCGGCTTCACGCTCAGCGGCAGGTCGAAGATCGACCCGGCCTTGAGGAACTTCGGGGAGAAGCCCGCGTAGGGGCCGAACAGCAGCGAGTACTCACCGTCGATCAGCCGCAGGTCCAGGTGCGGCACCGACATCGGGGGCGCACCGACGGCAGCCTGGCCGTAGACCTTCGCCTGGTGCTGGGAGACCAACTCCGGGGAGGTGGTGCGCAGGAACATCCCGCTGACCGGGAAGCCGCCGAAACCGGCGATCTCGGGGATGCCGGTGCTCTGCAGCAGCGGCAGCGCGCCGCCGCCGGCGCCGACGAACACGAAGCGGGCCCGCACGGTGCGCGGCTCGCCGGTGCGGGTGTCGCGGACGGTCACCCGCCAGCGGCCGTCGCTCTCCCGCTCGATCTCCGAGACGCGCTGGTTCGTGTGCGTGGCGACGCCGTGGGTCTCGGCGTCGGCGAGGAGGAGCTTGGTCAGCGCGCCGAAGTTCACGTCGGTGCCGGCGATCGAGCGGGTGGCGGCCACGGCCTGCCCGGGGTCGCGGCCGTTCATGACCAGCGGGATCCACCCGGCGAGGACGGCGGGGTCCTCGGTGTACTCCATCTCGGCGAACAGCGGCTGGGCCTTGAGCGCCGCATAGCGGGCGCGCATGTAGCGGCGGCCCTCCTCGCCGGTCACGAAGCCGACGTGCGGGACGGGGGTGATGAAGTCCTTGGGCGAGCCAGTCATGCCACTGCGGACGAGGTGCGACCAGAACTGCCGCGAGATCTGGAACTGCTCGTTGATCGACACGGCCTTCGTCGCGTCCACCTGGCCGTCGGGCCCGGCGGGCGCGTAGTTGAGCTCGCACAGCGCGGCGTGCCCGGTGCCGGCGTTGTTCCAGGCGTCCGAGCTCTCACCGGCCAGCGCCGGCCCGGCCTCGAAGACGGTCACCGACCAGTCGGGGGCGACGACGCCGAACAACGCGGCCAGGGTGGCGCTCATGATGCCGCCGCCCACGAGCACCACGTCGGGGTTCGCGCTGTCAGCTACTACGCCGGGATCCGAAGTCACTTCTGCCTCTCTGGCCTGCCGTGTGAGGGCGCACGGGAGCGCCGCACCCTAGATGGTCGGACGAAACGGGCGCCGACGTGAGCCGCTGCGGTGTGAGCTATCTCGCGCAGCCGGGGCTTCTCCGTCCACGGCGCCGTCCGACCTCGGCATTTCCCCGTCCGCCGTCCGGGCATGCCCGGACGGCGCTCCACTCTTCCAGAGGAGGCGGGGGCCCCGGTCCGGAGGGCTAGCGTGCGGGCATGGCCACCGCTCCCGACGACCCGGCCCGTGCTGAGCGCGCGCTGGAGCAGTCCATCCGGACCGACCTGACCGCCGACGACAGCTACGGCGGCTACCTCGGGCTCGATCGGCTCCTCGCCGCCCAGCAGCCCCGCAGCCGGCCGGAGCACCACGACGAGCTGCTCTTCATCGTCCAGCACCAGACCAGCGAGCTGTGGCTCAAGCTGGTGCTCCACGAGCTGATCGCCGCCCGGGGCTACCTGGCGGCCGACCAGCTGGACCCGGCCCTCAAGTGCCTGGCCCGCGTCAAGAACATCCAGCGCACGCTCACCGAGCAGTGGTCGGTCCTGGCCACGCTCACGCCGCGCGAGTACGCACAGTTCCGCGGTGCCCTCGGCGACGCCTCGGGGTTCCAGTCCCACCAGTACCGGGCGGTGGAGTTCGTCCTCGGCAACAAGAACGCCGCGATGCTGCAGGTGTTCGAGGGCGACCAGCCGGCGCGCGAGCTGCTGGCCGAGCAGCTGGCGGCACCGACGCTGTACGACGAGTTCCTCCGGCTGCTGGCCCGCGCCGGCCTCGACGTCCCCGACGCCGTCCTCACCCGCGACGTCCGGGAGCCCTGGCGGTTCGAGCCCGATCTCGTCCCGGTCTTCCGGCGCATCTACGAGTCGACCGACACCCCGTGGGGCGTCTACGAGGCGTGCGAGAGCCTCGTGGACATCGAGGACAACTTCCAGATGTGGCGGTTCCGGCACCTGCTCACCGTCCAGCGCACCATCGGCGCCAAGAGCGGCACCGGCGGATCGTCCGGCGTGGGCTTCCTGCGCCGTGCGCTCGACCTCACCTTCTTCCCCGAGCTGTACGCCGTCCGCACCGAGATCGGGACCTGAGCGGTCCGCACCACGCCGTCGACGGGACCGGACCGGTCACCGCGACTGCTCCGGCCGGTCCGGGGGCTCGGGAGAGTGGGCGGCCGATGCCTCCGGCGGGCTGAGCGACATCAGTCCACGGCGCACCGCGTCGATGATGCTGCCCGCGACGAAGAGGTCGTCCTGGGTCGACGTGCGCGTCCGGCGCACCTCGTCCCGGAACCCCTGGAGCGCCTCCTCGGCCTCGCGCAGCAGCCCCTCCTCCGCCGTCTCGGCGTCCACCGACCGGAGCGCCCTGGCGAGGGCGCCCAGCGTCCGGGCCGCCGGCGGACGGAGCGCCGGCCCGAGGCCCACGTGCTCGAACTCCGCGCGCTCGGTCTCGGTGAGCACGTCGGTGAGCTCCTCGACCAGCAGGGTCAGCCGCTCCAGGGTCCGGGCCTGCCGGAGCTGCTGATCCGCGTCCCGCGCGTACCGGCGCGCCCGGCGGTTCCCGCGCTGCGCCTCCCGGGTCTGCCCGACCGCCGCCCGCATCGAGGCGAGGACCGGATCGATCGTGCGGATGCGGTCCTGCCACCCCTCGGCGGTCGGCGGCTGCTCCTGCCCCAGCCCGTCGGCGAGGTCGTCCAGCTGGTCGGCGAGGGTGTCCCGCAGGACCCGCAGCTGCGCCTGCGCCGGGGCCAGGGGCAGCGGCGGGAACGCCGCCGTGACGGCCAGGCCGACGAGCGCCCCCAGCAGCGTCAGGCCGGCCAGGCCGAGGACGTAGCCGGCCGGGTTGGCGTCGCCGATGATGAGGACGAACAGAGCCGACGTCGGCACCCAGCTCTTGGAGCCGCCCAGGCGGGGCCAGCTGCCCACGAGGACGCCGACCGCGACGACCAGCGCGATCGTCAGCAGGTTCGGCCCGCCCACCGCGTCGACGCCGAGCGCGACCGCCGCGCCGAGGGAGATCGCGGTCACCGCCTGCGCCGCCTCGCGCACCGAGCCGGTGAGGGTCGTCGAGGTGGCGATCAGGGCACCCAGCGGGGCGTAGTAGGGGTAGTCGGCCGCCGGGCCGGGGACGAGCTGGACCAGCGCCCAGGCCAGCGATGCGGCCAGCGCTGCCTTGACCGCCATGCCCAGCCGGGGGTGCCGGGCCCACACCCGACGGGCGCGCGCCGACAGGCCCTCCCGGGACGGGTGCGTCCCGCTGCCGCCGTGCTGCACGACCGACCTCCGTCGTCCCGGCCGGCAGCGCGCCGGCGGATCCTGCGCCGGCGTGTCCGGACCGGCCCGGGGGACTGCGTGCCCCGGTGAGAACGACCGGAACCACCCCGACGGGGCGGCTCGGACCGGAGGCCGTCGGCACCGACGGCCAGGGAGGGCTAAAATGGCATGTCGTACCCGGTGGCGCGCCGATCTGGCCGCCATCGCAGGACATGCGCCACACCCAACCCTCAGCGCGTGCCGGCTCCCCGTCGTGCACGTGCCGGCCTCTCCGCCAGGACTGCAGGTCCCCGCGACGCCGTCCGACACCGTCACGAGAGGCGACGATGACCGCGACCGACATCGCCCACCCGGCCCCCAACGGGACGGACGAGCCCACCCCCGCCCCCGACACCAAGGCCCGGTCCAAGGCCGCACCCAAGACCGCGCCCAGAACCGCACCCAAGGCAAAGGCCGCGCCGAAGACCGCCGCCAAGGCCAAGACGGCCACCAAGGGGAAGACGGCCGCGACCACCGACGACGCGTCCGTCGTCGACGAGGCGCTCGAGGCAGCCGTCCCCAGCGAGGCCGTCACGATCGCCCCCGCCGAGGTGGAGGAGGACGACGACACCGACGCCCCGGAGGCCGACGGCGAGGCCGCCGCCGGCGCACCGGGCACCGGCTTCGAGTGGGAGGACGAGGAGGAGTCGCTGGCCCTCCGGAAGGCCCGCAAGGACGCGGAGATGACCGCGTCCACGGATGCCGTCCGCGCCTACCTCAAGCTCATCGGCCGGGTGAAGCTGCTCACCGCCGAGGAGGAGGTCGACCTCGCGAAGCGCATCGAGGCCGGGCTCTACGCCAGCCACAAGCTCGCCGACGCCGCGGCTGCGGGGGAGACGCTGCCGATCAGCCGCCGGCGCGAGCTCACCTGGGTCACCCGGGACGGCGAGCGCGCCAAGGACCACCTGCTCGAGGCCAACCTGCGTCTCGTCGTGTCGCTGGCCAAGCGCTACACCGGCCGCGGCATGGCCTTCCTGGACCTGATCCAGGAAGGGAACATGGGCCTGATCCGGGCGGTCGAGAAGTTCGACTACACCAAGGGCTTCAAGTTCTCGACCTACGCGACGTGGTGGATCCGCCAGGCGATCACCCGCGCGATGGCCGACCAGGCCCGCACCATCCGCATCCCGGTGCACATGGTCGAGGTCATCAACAAGCTCGGCCGCATCCAGCGCGAGCTGCTCCAGGACCTGGGCCGCGAGCCCACGCCGGAGGAGCTGGCCAAGGAGATGGACATCACCCCGGAGAAGGTGCTGGAGATCCAGCAGTACGCCCGGGAGCCGATCAGCCTCGACCAGACCATCGGCGACGAGGGCGACAGCCAGCTCGGTGACTTCATCGAGGACTCCGAGGCCGTCGTCGCGGTCGACGCCGTCAGCTTCGGGCTCATGCAGGACCAGTTGCTGAGCGTGCTGCAGACCCTGTCGGAGCGGGAGGCCGGCGTCGTCCGCCTGCGCTTCGGCCTCACCGACGGCCAGCCGCGCACGCTGGACGAGATCGGCCGCGTCTACGGGGTCACCCGCGAGCGCATCCGGCAGATCGAGTCCAAGACGATGTCCAAGCTCCGCCACCCCAGCCGCTCCCAGGTGCTGCGGGATTACCTGGACTGACGAAGGACCCCGTCCTCCTCACCCCTCGCACGCTCGGGGCGAGCCTCTGGACGGGGCCGGGCACCACCGTCGCGCCTGCGCGGACCCCTCCGGGGCCCACTCGGCACGACCCTGCAGTGCGGGGGAGGCCCCGACCGATCCGGTCGGGGCCTTCGTCGTCCCGCGTCAGTCCGTGGCGGCGGCCCACTCGGCGGCGGTCTGCTCGTCGTAGTAGCGGGTGAAGCCGCAGCCCTGGGCGATGGGGCCCCGGCCCTCGACGTCGCTCACGTCCCCGGAGACGAGCAGGCGGGTGCCGACTCCGTAGGTCTCGGCGGACCCTTGCGGCGTGGACAGGTAGGGGTCGTTCTCCATGTGGAGGGTCACCGTCCCGCCCTCGCCGCCCCGGTACCACGTGTGCACGTCGAAGGTGACCGCGAAGTAGCCGTCGGACTCGGTCTCTCCTGGCAGCAGGGGGAACCGCTGTTCTCCGATGTCGGTGACGGTCCCGTCAAGCGAGAAGTCCCGCTGACCGATGAGGGCGGGGGCGTACTCGGAGCAGCTCGCGGCCCTGGTGGCCGGTAGCGCGCCCGCCGGGAGGTCACCGGCGACGACGGCGGCCCACTCGGCGGCGGTGGACTCGTCGTAGTAGCGGGTGTATCCGCAGCTGGCCCCGAAGTAGGCCGTGTCCTCGGAGGCGTCGAGCGCGCCCGAGACGCCCGCGATGTCGGCGAAGACACCCGACATCAGCAGGCGGGTGCCCACTCCGAGGGCCGCCACGTCGGAGTCCAGGTCCCAGCCCGGGTCGTAGAGGTAGACGTCCACCGTGTCGCCGGATCCGCCCTGGAACCACGTGCCGACCCGGAACGTCACGGTCAGGTCCTGCCGCGGCATCTCCGGACCGAGGTCGGCGCCCGGCTCGATCCCCGTGACGGTGCCGTCGAAGGCGAAGGCGCCTTCCCGGTCCAGGTGGGCGGCGAGCCCGACGATGGAGTACCCCTGGCAGTCTGCTGCGGCGTCGCCGGGGAGCGCGCCGACGCCCGTGGGTGCGGCCGCGGGAGAGGAACTGGAACCCAGGGGACTCCAGACGACCCCGCCGACGACCACAGCGGCCGCGACCAGGCCGGCTGCGGCCCGGACGCGCCGACGGCGGTGTCGCACCCTGTGCAGGGTGAGCGCGGCCAGACCGCCCGGGTCGGGTGCGCGAGTGGCGTCGGCGGCGAAGAGCTCCCGCAGCTGCCGCTCGGTCGGGTCGGTCATGGCGCCTCCTGGACGGACTCGACGACGGCGGTGGCCCGGAGACCGGCCAGGGCGCGCGAGGCGGTCGCCCGCACCGCGCTCTGGCTGACGCCCATGGCCTCGGAGATCGCGGCGTCGTCGAGGTCGGCGTAGTACCGCAGCACCAGCACCGTGCGCGCCCGTGGCGCCAGGCCGGCGAGCAACGTGCGCATCTGCTCCCGCGCCTCGAGGGCGTCCCCGGGTCCGGCGGCCCGATCGATCGAGGCGTCCACCAGTTGGGCCGGGCGCTCGGTGCTCGAGCGCCGCCGTCGCCAGCTCAGGTGCGCGTTCACCAGCATCCGCCGCACGTAGGCCGCCGGGTCGGACGCCGCCGTCACCTTCCGCCAGTGCCGGTAGGCGTCGGCCAGCGCCGTCTGCGTCAGGTCCTCGGCGAGGTGCCGGTCCCCGGTCAGGACGAACGCCAGCCGCAGCAGGGGCTTGCCCTGCGCGGCCACGAACTCCTCGAACGTCACGCCGGCTCCCGTCAGTGGTCTCCACCCGGTCAGACGCATCGGGGGCCGCCTGGCGCTGCACGCGGCGGGAACAGATCCTGCCCGGTCGACGGTCGCAGCGTCCGCAGGTGCAGCACCCGTCACTCCGGGGGTGTTGCCCGCGCTTCCTCGGTGCTGCAGAACCCCAGGAGCGCGAGGAACGCCCCCGGAGCGGACGAGCCGGGACGACGACGAAGGCCCCGACCGGAAACGGTCGGGGCCTTCGTCGTCCAGGGGCCGTCAGGCCCCGGGGATCACTTCGCCTCGGCGTCCAGGGCGTCGGAGACCCGGCGGTGCGCCGCCCAGATCTCGTCGGGCATGTCGCGGAACAGCGAGAGGTGCTGCTCGCGGTGCGCCATCTCCTGCTGCCAGCGCGGGACGTCGATCGACAGGATCGTGTCCAGGTCGTCCGCGCGGAGGTCGTCCATGCCCTCGAGCTGGAGCTCCTCCTTGGTCGGGACGATGCCCACCGGCGTCTGCCGGCCGGTGACCTCGCCGTTGCGCAGCTGCATGAGCCACAGCAGCGGGCGGAGGTTGTCCCGGTACCCCGGCCACAGGAAGCGGCCGTCCTCGCCCCGCTGGAACCAGTTCACGTGGGCGAAGACCGGCTGGTCCGTGGCGGCACCGATGATCTTCATCCAGTGCGCGGCGTACGCGCCCTCCGAGTAAGCCATGAACGGCCGCATCGACATCGGGTCGTACCGCAGGACGCCCTCGGTGCCCTCGGCGGCGAAGGTGGCCTCCGCGCCCAGGGTGAGGCCGTCGTAGACGCCCTCCGCGAGGTCGGTGATCGCGCGGACCAGCGGCTCGCGGTCACGGGTGCGCCCGCCGAAGATGATCGCGTCGACCGGCACGCCCTTCGGGTTCTCGTAGTCCGGCGCGATGTTCGGGATGTTGGCCAGCGTGGTGGTGAAGCGGCTGTTCGGGTGGGCCCAGGGCGCGTCCTTCTCGTCCTCGGCGCGCTCCGAGATCAGCTCGCCCTTCCAGTCGCGCCAGCCGGTGACGTCGGCCGGGGGCTGCTTGCTCTTGCCCTCCCACCAGACGTCCTGCGTCTGCTCGTTGTAGGCGACGTTGGTGAAGATCGTCCCCGTGCCCTCGGAGATCGCCTCGACGGCGGTGGGGTTGGTGACCTCGTTGGTGTCCTTGGCGACGCCGAAGGCGCCGAACTCGGGGTTGATCGCGTAGACGCGGCCGTCCTCGGGGTCCACCCACAGCCAGGCGATGTCGTCGCCGTAGAAGTGCACCTGGTAGCGGTCACCGAGAGCGTCGGGCGCCAGGATCATGGCCAGGTTCGTCTTGCCCGACGCGCTCGGCATGCCACCGCAGATGTGGTACGTGCGGCCGGTCTGCTTGTCGGTGATCCCGAGCAGCAGGAACTGCTCGGCCAGGAACTTGCCCGAGGCCCAGCCGTCGTAGGTCGCCTGGCGCAGGCCGTGGGCGATCTTGCCCAGCAGCGCGTTGCCGCCGTAGGACGAGCCGTAGTGCAGGATCGTGCGCTCGTCGGCGACGGTGACGAAGTAGCGCTGGTCGTCGGCGGTGCCCTGACCGAGGTCGTCCAGGTCGCCGGTGACGTGCACGCCGCGGACGAAGTAGTCCGGGTCGGCCAGCTCGTTGACGTACTGCACGCCCACCCGCGCCATGCGGATCATGTGCAGCACGACCGTGCGGGTGTCGGTGAGCTCCACGCCGGTGGCGTAGGGCTGCAGCGGGGAGCCGGGCGGGGCCATCACGTAGGGGACGACGTACATCGTCTTGCCCGCGGACTTGCCGGCCATCCGCTCCTCGAGCATGGGCCGCATCTCCGACGCCGGGCGCCAGTTGTTGTACTCGCCCTTGTCGTCGGGATTGTTGGTCGCGACGACCGTGCGCTCCTCGGAGCGCGCCGTGTCCTTGGGGTGGCTGCGGGAGTAGTAACGACCCTCGCCGGCCGGCAGGAGCTCACCCGCCTCGAGCGACTCGCGGATCAGCCGTGCGTCGTCGGAGGCGTTGATGACCTCGACCCGCTCCGCGCCGGTGTGCTGCGCCCAGTGCTTCACGTAGGACCGGACGGCTTCGTTCGTCAGTCCGGCTTCGTCCAGTACCGCATCTATGGCAGTCACGAGGATCCTCTCCATCCGCTCCGACCCACCTTCTCGTCCCGGGCACGATCCAGCCACCGCGCACTCTGGGAGGGAGTGGTGTGGACCCGTGATCGGGAAACAGTTCGGTGATGGTGTCAGGCGGGTTACCGCCGATGTACGGCGGGAGGCCTCCGACCGCCTCCGGACATCCGAAGGGGGGACGTCGCACGCTCGTGGGTGTGACGCGCGTAACCGTGCGCCCGGTCGGTCGTTGCTCCCGACGGCATGCCCCCGCGTCGTCAGGAGTCCTCTCGTGCGCCGTCTCGCCGTCTGCCTGCTGGCCGCCTTCGTCAGCCTCGTGCTCGTGGCGCCACCGACCCAGGCCCACGGCCCGGTCCGGTACGTGGCGCTCGGTGACTCTTACAGCGCGGCCTCCGGCGTCCTGCCCCCGGACCTCACCGCGCCACCGCAGTGCCTGCGCTCGACGGCCAACTACCCGCACGTGATCGCCGCGGCCACCGGCGCCCGGCTCACCGACGTCACCTGCGGGGGAGCCGACACCGGTGACTACCTCGCCGAGCAGTACCCGGGCGTGGCGCCGCAGCTGGACGCGGTCACCCGCGACACGCAGGTCGTCACGATGACCATCGGCGGCAACGACAGCGGTGTCTTCATCGACTCGATCACCCAGTGCGGCGCGGCGGGGCTGACGACGCTCGGCCGGGGCAGCCCCTGTCGCGACCGGTACGGCTCCTCCTTCCAGGACACCATCCGGACGACGACCTACCCCTCGCTGGTCCGCGTGCTGGAGGCGGTGCGGGCGAAGGCGCCGCGCGCGGAGGTCGCGATCCTCGGCTATCCCTCGATCCTCCCGGCCACCGGCGGCTGCTTCCCGCAGATGCCGATCGCCGAGGGCGACGTCCCCTACCTGCGCGCCGTGCAGGCCACGCTGAACGACGCCGTCCGCCGCGCGGCCGAGGCCACGGGCGTGACCTACGTGGACATGACCCGGGTGTCGGAGGGGCACGACGCCTGCCAGCGCATCGGCGTCCGCTGGGTCGAGCCGGTCGTGTTCGGTACCAACCCCGTGATCGTCCACCCCAACGCGCTGGGCGAGGCGCAGATGGCGGTCCAGGCGAGGAAGGCGCTGCGGCGGCTCTGACGCCGGGTCCGGGGCCGGCGCGCGATCCCGGCCGCTTCAGTCCTCGCACTCCAGGCTCCCGGAAAGGCGTCGGGCCGACCGCGTTCCGCCCCTTCCGGCGGGGTGGACGCGGGCCCCGGCGGGTGCCCGGTACGTGAATCGCCATGACCACCTGGCCGTTTGTCACAGATGGGTAACGGTGCCTACCGTCATGCCGTCCGCCGGTCGCCACGTCCCCTCCCGGGGAGTCCGGCGGACGCCGCTGAGTCACCGCCGTCCTCCAGGACGTCGGCGAGCCGGGGACCCACCGCAGCACTGGGGTGAATCGCGCACCGGAGACGCATCCGTCGCGCGTAGGGCACTTCTGAGCCCGAACCCGTCAGCTAACCCGGTAAGCGGTATCGGAAGAACGGAGAGCCGCCGGATGGCGCGCCCCTGCACCGCCGCTGGATCCGCCCGCACCCACCACCGACGGCGGGTCCACCCGCACGGCTGAGCCGCGCCCCCCGCCCCTCGCGCGCCCGCCTGCAGGCGGGCGCGTCCGGAGCGCAGTCCCGCAGATCCCACACCAGCAGCGCCGCACCCCGTGCCGGGTGCCGCTGCCCCACGTCTCGGAGCACCCGCACCCATGAACGTCCGCACCACGATCTCCGGCGCCCGTCGCCGGCACTCATCTACGCGCCGCCGTCCGGTCGGCGTGCGCACCGGCGCCTACCTCGCCTCCGCTGCCGCGGGTCTGGTCCTGGCCACCGCGATCGTCGGCAGCGAGGTCGCCCCGCGGGCCGACGCGGTGGGCGCCGGTGCCGTGAGCGCCGAGCCGGCGCCCTCGGCGCCCGTCGACTCCCGGTCGGGAAGCGTCGCCGGGCAGCTCGGCATCGACGCCACGCCCGCGCCGGACGACGTGGCGGACCGGCTCGAGCCGCTCCAGGAGCTGGCGGCCAGCCGCAGCAGCCGGGAGGAGGCGGCGGCCGTCGCCGGCCTCGCGCAGGTCGCCGCCGACCGGGCCGTGCTCGACCAGCAGCGGGCCGAGGCGGACGCCGCCGCGCGGCGCGCGGCCGAGGAGGCAGCGGGGATGAAGGCGGCCGCTGCGTTCGCCGCTGCCGAGGCGGAGGCGGGGATGAAGGCGGCCGCGGCGTTCGCGGCAGCGGAGGCGGAGGCCGGGATGAAGGCGGCCGCGGCGATCGCGGCAGCCGAGGCGGAAGCCGGGATGAAGGCGGCCGCGGCGATCGCCGCCGCCGAGGAGGCCGCCGCGCGGCCGGTCGCCCCTGCGGCTGCCCCGCCCGCTCCTGCTCCCGCGGCGGCCCCGGCGCCCGC
>JBELIQ010000022.1:0-82638 GCA_042090795.1 Blastococcus sp.
TCGTGACCACTCCCGTGGTCCATGCCCTCGTGACCACTCCCGTGGTCCATGCCCTCGTCGTCGGCGTCCTCGTTCTTGTCCTTGCCGAGCAACGAGGGCGGCGCTGGCCGGTCGTCCTTCTTCATTCCTGATCCGGCCCGCCGGATCAGGACAGCTCGGCCCTCGTCCAGAGCGACTGCGACGTCGCTGGGGCGCTGCACGTCCCCTCGGTGCCGCGGCTCGGAAACCTGACTCCAGAGCACGTCGACGGCTTCTGCGAGCTCCGGTCCGGGTTGCCCTAGGACGACCAGAAGGTCGGTGTCCGCGGGTGAGAGGGCGCGCGGCCAGCCGCGCCGGTCCAGCTCGGCCTCGACGGACCACCGGAGCTTGGTCGCGGCCGGGGCATCGACGAGCAGTACCCGCGGCCTCGCCAGCGCCCAGTTCCGCAGTCGGGCGATCAGGTCCATCGCAGCGCACCTTCACGCCAGACGTAGGTGACACCGACGAGGAGCACGGCGAGGAAGCCGAACATCTCGACGACGGCCGTCGTCCCCATGTCCGCGACCACGACTGCCCACGGGTACATGAAAATCATCTCCATGTCGAAGGCCAGGAAGAGGACCGTGACCGCGTACCACCGCGCGTGGTAGCGGGAGACGGCGTGCTGCTGTGGGAGCAGGCCTGACTCGTACGGCAGGACGACGGCGGGCTCCCGGGCGGTGCGCAACGCCGCCGACAGCGCGTACAGCCCGACGATCCCGGCCACGATCAAGGCAGCCATCGAAAGCAGCGCAACCATGTCGCTCTCCTCGCCTTCCGACGGGAACAGCAGGGACTGGGCCGCGAACGGCACAACATCCGCACGAACGTCCGGGTGTGGCCGACTGTAGGGGTGGCCGAGGACGTTCGCGCGGCGACGACGCCCCCGCCTGGCAACTGCGCCGGACCCGACACACCAACTGTCAGTCGTCGTCCGGCGCCGCTTCCGAGAGAACGACCAACTGACGCAGGCAGTGCTCTCGCAGTGGCTCGGGGAAACCCTCTGCCAGGCGGTAGTACACGACGCGCCCCTGCTTCCGGTTGGTCACCAGTCCCGCCGTGCGCAACAACCGGAGCGCATACCCCACGGCGTCCTCGTTGGCCTCCAGGGCCAGCGCGAGATCGCCGACGCAGAGCTCCTCGACCATGTCCAGCGCGAACAGCACGCGGGCCCGGGTGGGATCGGCCATCAGGCTCAGCACGCTGGTCAGCTGGGCGGCTTCCTCCCGACTGGGCAGGCGAGCTCGGGCGTGCGCGACACGTTCCGGGTCGACCGGATGGGCGTGGCCAGGTTCGGACATTCGAGAAACACCTCCAGGCCGCTCATACCCGTACGGGTCTGCGGGTACGCCGAGTTTGTCGGCGACAGTCCCGAACGGCATCCGAGCCGTCCGGCGCCGTGACCCCAGGAGTAACCATGACCGTGGCAGCCCAGATGCTCGACACCTACCCCAAGGACCTCGGCGGGGTGGACAAGCAGAAACTGCTGGCCTGCATCGAGGCCTGCTTCGAGTGCGCCCAGGCCTGCACCGCCTGCGCGGACGCCTGCCTCAGCGAAGACATGGTCGCCGAGCTGACGAAGTGCATCCGCACCAACACCGACTGCGCCGACATCTGCCACACCACCGGCCGCGTGCTCTCCCGGCACACCGGCTACGACGCCAACCTCACCCGCGCGGTCCTCGAGGCCTGCGCGGCCGCCTGCAAGGCGTGCGGCGACGAGTGCGAGAGCCACGCCTCGATGCACGAGCACTGCCGAGTCTGCGCCGAGGCCTGCCGGCGCTGCGAGCAGGCGTGCCGAGACCTCATCAGCTCACTGGGCTGACGGAGACTGCACGGCAGGTCGGCCCCGGAGGTGCCAAGGCCAGGAGCGGCCTAGACGACGCCCCGGGGCCGAACCAACGCTCCAGCGGCGCACTAGAGGTCGAGCTGCCCCCGAACGACTTGACGAGGGCGCCGTGGTCAATGGACAACCCGCACGCCATCGCCTCCGCAGACGCCCACCTCGTCGGACTCCTCGTCCAGTCGTCCGACGTCGCGCACTGTGTCGCCCGGTCGATGCCGGACAAGTCATCCCCGACCAGCGTGGACCTCGACGGCGTAGTCGTCCGCAAGGGACTGCTGCACCCACCCGACGACTGCGAAGGCGCTGCGTCGATGGAACTCAGAAGACTCTTCCGGGACGCCGCCAACGGGTACACCCCTCCGGGCGCTGATAGCGAGTTCTTCGTGAGCACAACGCCAGCTGCTCCGACCGCAATGTCGGCTCTCCGGTTTATCCGTACGACCGTACGGGCATGCGGACGACCGGCGTACTCCAATCGACCAACGTCTACCCATGCAGCGGTCCGGCGCCGCGGCCGCGGGCTGCTGCAACCACGCACATATGGCGTCACCGGCTGCGGCGAACGGCTCGCGTGACGGCGCAGTCATTGATTTCGGAGTTCCTCCCCCACCGGCGACAGCAAGGACGGAGATCGGATCCATGGCGACCAAGAAGAGCGACGAGGCGAAGGAACACGGTCAGGACGGCGGCATGTCCCACGAGACGAAGATGTACCTGCGCTTCGCAGCCATGATCACGACGTCCATGGTCGTCATGTACTTCACGATGTTCGCCGGCACGTGGGAGTGGAGCCACGTCCGGTTTAGCGAGAGCCGCGTGTTCATGGCGGTCACCATGGGCGGCACCATGGGGCTGATCATGCTCGCGTGGATGCTCAACATGTACAAGAACTTGAAGGGCAACATCGCCATCGTGGCGGCGAGCCTGCTGCTGCTGGGTGGCGGCATCGCGCTGGACCGCAGCCAGGCCACCGTGCAGGACTCCGCCTGGATGAGCGCGATGATCCCGCACCACTCGCTGGCCATCACCCGGTCTGAGCGCGCCGAGATCACCGACGTCCGGGTGTGTCAGCTCGCCGTCGAGATCATCCGGGCCCAGGAGCGGGAGATCGCCGAGATGGAGTGGCTGATCCAGGACATCGAGGAGAACGGGGAGGCCGCCACGGCCGAGGAGGCGCAGGCCCGCGCCGTCCCCGACTTCGAGGGTTCGGCCCTGCGGGAGTGCGCGTCGGAGTGATCGCGGTAAGGCCGGCCACATGCCCATGACGGTGGTGGGGTGAGTGGTGGATGCAGTCCTCACCGGCGACAGGGGTGACTCGAGCAGGGGCATCCGGCCGGTGGTCCCGGTCTGGTCCAGGACGACGGCGTCGACCCTGAGGGTGAACTCCAGCACCTCCGGGCCTTTGATAAGGATGCCCAGTTGCGCCACGTCCGGCACCCACAGGGCGGCGCCTCCCGAAGGGGCACCGCCCCGGCCGTGCCGGCACAAGGCCGGTTTCGGTCAGCTGCCTGCGGTGCCGCCGCCCGCGTGGCGGACGTCGGTATGTGCCGGTGACGGGGGCTGGTCACCAGCCGGACCGACGGGCCCGACGACGCCGCCGAGGCCGGTGGCCGCAGCGAAGACGATGAGGAAACCCGCCAGGTAGGCGTCGACCTTGGCCGGAGTGCTCACATGAAGCTCCCTCCCCAGCGGTACCGCGCGACCGGCTTCCGGGCGCAGACTTTCAGCTGCAGCCGCAGCCGCACCCGGACGTCTGGCCACCAGCCCCTGCCAGCAGGTTGGCGGGCTCGGCCACCTGATAGCCCGCCTCTTCAACGGCGGCGCGCACAGCACCGTCGTCCACATCGGCCACCGTGCTGACGGTGAGTCCACCGGTGGCGAGGTCGACGTTGACGTCGGTGACGCCGGGAACCTGGCTGACCTCTTCGGTCACGGAGTTGACGCAGTGGCCGCAGGTCATGCCGACGACCTTGTACGTGGCGGTGCTCATCTCGGATGGTCCTCTCGATTCCTTGTGGGCGTGCATTGCCGTGGGTGCTGGTTCGGGTGGTTCCGTCTCAGGAGCGGGCCAGGCGGGCGATGGCCTCGGTCGCCTCGCGGATCTTCACGTCGGCTTCGGCGCCGCCGACTGCGGCCGCCCGCACAACGCAATGACTCATGTGCTCCTCGAGCAGTCCGAGCGCGACTGATTGGAGAGCCTTCGTGGTCGCCGACACCTGCGTGAGGATGTCGATGCAGTACTGCTCCTCCTCGACCATGCGCTGGATGTAGCCGTGAGCACTGCCGGCCTCTGCGTGGTCCATGTCATCCTCCTGCGCCGGTTCAGATACCCCCCACCAGTATCGACGGGCGAACGTTATACCCCCCGGGGGTTAGAACGCAAGACACTCTCGGCACCTCCTCGAGGAAGACCCGGGCGGCACGGTCCCGGAGGCCTGCCACCTGCAAGGCGGACAGCGCCCCGCCATGGCTCAGTCCCCTAAGACGACATCGAAGGTCAGTCCGCCGTCGTCCGACTCCACCAGCGCCGTAGTCGTGACGACGGCGATCCGCAGCGAGCCCTCCGCCGAGGAGCTTGCCGCCACTGCCTGCGGCGGTGATCCCAGCCGGGGTCCCGGCTGCCAGGTCATGGCTCCGTCCGCGCTCGTCCACACCGAACCGGACGGGTCCACTCCCGCGACGTTCATGCCGTCGTCAGCCCAGTCGACCACCTGGAGGAGCGGCGCACCGTCGTTCCGGACCCACGAGCTACCGTCGTCGACGGAGCTGAGGAGACCCTGCTCAGTGGTGGCGAGGATCGTCCGCCCGTCCGGTGCCGCGGCGAGTGTTGCCGGGGTCGCCGGTATCAGTAGTCGCTCCCACTCGTCGCCGTCGGCGCTCCACACGAGGGAGCCGTCGTAGCCGAGGACCCCCGCATCGCTGACCGTCAGCGCATGGAAGTCAGACATGCCCTGCCGGGATCGCGGTTCCCACGTCCGGCCGCCGTCCGTCGACTCGATCAGCCCGACCGGCTCTGGTAGGTCGACGTCCGGGCCGGGATGCCCGGAGGCCAGGAAGTGCCCCGGTCCGCGGACGGCGAAGCCCATCAGGTCGATGACCGGGCCTCTTTGGGTCGACTCTCCGTCATCGCCCACTTCGAAGAGCCCGTCGTGCGTGGCCAGGAGCAGTTGTCCGTCGGCTGGGTCGATCGCGACACCGTGGATGTGGCTGGACGGCAGCATGCCGGCCGTCCCTCCAGCCGCCTCGGCTTCCGACTGCGCGGACGATGAGGTGCAACCAGCGACGAGCAGCGCGGCGGCGGACGCTGCAGCCGTCACGATCAAGGGCCGCCGGATCAGCTCCGCCAGTAAGTACTTGTCGGTCCCCGAAATGACTCTCCCGTTCCCGTTGCCGCGAACCATCGGGAGACGACAGGATTCACGAACAGATGTAGCGGGGCGACGCATGCCAGCGCGCATGAACAGTCCTTCGAGACGGATAGGCAGACGCTGAGGGAGCGCTCCGGCTCTTCGGCCGAGGCGCGAGGCTGTCGACGGTGGCGCTGTACCGCATCTGAAACAGCGCCACCGTCGCCTAGTCAGCCACCCAGCTCGGTCAGCAGCGTCTGCATCTCCTCGATCTCGGCGGTCTGGGACTCGACGATCTCCCGAGCCAGCTCGACGGCGTCCGGATGGGAACCGTCGGCGATCTCGGTCTCGGCCATGTCCACGGCGCCCTGGTGGTGCGGAATCATCATCTCGAGGAACATCCGGTCGAACTCAGCGCCGGAGGAAGAGTCCAGCGCTGTCATGTCCTCCTCGGACATGCCTTCCATGTCCATGCCGCCGGAGCTGTGGTCCATGCCGCCCATGTCCCCCTCGGGCAGCGGCTCACCCCACTCCTCGAGCCAGCCGGTCATCGTCTCGATCTCCGGCCCCTGCGCCGCCTCGATGCGATCGGCCAGGTCGATCACTCTCGGGTCGGAAGCCCGGCCATCGGCGAGTTGAGCCATGGCGAGAGCGCCCTCGTGGTGCGGGAGCATTCCCTGGACGAACGCCACGTCAGCATCGTTGTGCTCGACCATGTCACTGGCCGACCTGCTGACCTCGGCACTGGGAGCTCCGCCGCCGCCGGAACAGCCTGTTAGAACAACAGCGCCTGCAAGGAATCCACCGGCGAGGCGGACGAGTCGTGCGGTAGTGCGGGTCATCGAATGTCTCCTGTAGTTGCGGTCTGAGGCGTGCGTGCGCGTACGACCCCGACCAACCCGTGGGCTGGCGGGCCGAAGGCACTCGGCCTAAATCCGCAGGAGACAAAGAGCAGAGAGATCCGGTGGTCGCGAACGCTTCGACCACCCTGCGCGCCACACTGGTGACGGCGCTCGGGCCCGGACCGCGCGCGCCCGGGGCGTGGGAATCTTGGCGACGAGGCCCAGCAGGGCCACACCGGTCAGCAGGACCGCAAGGCAGACAGCCCAGAAAGCGGCGCCATGAGCCGGCAGCCCGCCAGCGGACCCATCGGGGGCGACAGCATTTCCTGGTGCCGCCCCCTGAAGGACGTTGCTGGCAACGGCGAACCCCACGTCGACAGCGGACGTCTGGACAGGGGAGGCCGTTGGGGCATGCGCTGCCCCCGTCATCCCGTGACCGGAGTCGATGTCGGCTGCGACGCACTGGAGGCCATGCATGGAGAAGACAGCCGCCAGCAGCAGCAATACCCACATGAGTCTCGGTGACATGCCACCCCCCTTCACCGCTGCGCCAAGGTTACTACGTCCAGTAGTACTGCCTCTCGGATAGCGCAGCTGCCGTGTCATCGGTGGGGCTGGCTGGGCGCTGTCATCGCCTACATAGCCCTCGATGTCACGGCTGTCGCCAGCACTGACGTCGACCGGGGTTCGCTCTGCCTACCTCGCGATGTAGTTGACCTTTGTCTTGTCCATCATCCCGCTGGCCCTCGCATCAGCGATCATCGGAATCCTCGACGCGCTGGGCACGTCCTGAGGGTTGTTCCGTCGCTACTGGGTCTTGGTGAAGATCTTGCTCACTCTCATGGCCACGACCGTCCTGCAGCTCGAGACTCAGACCATCCGTTCGCTGGCCGAAGCCGCAGGGTCGGATGCTGATGCTCGCCACCTGCCGGGCACTCTCCCCGCTCCCTCGGCGGTCCTGTGGTGCCGCTCGTCGTCGCGACCTCTCGATCTACAAGCCGAGAGGGCTGACCCGGTACGGCTGGCGCAAGCAGCAAGCACCGAGGCGGAATCAGCGCGAGCCATCCGGGGCGGCGCTGTCATATTGCTGCCCGATTTGCTGTCCTGGCCGACCCACACCTCCCGCAGCACGGACGGTGTCATGCGGCCGGAATCCGCGGCTGTCTGGTCGTGCGCCGGGTGGCCCCTTCGACCCGTCGCCAGCTCCCGCTCCTTCGACGGCGACTTCGATGTGCACACCCGCTGGCCCCCGGCCCCAGCCAGCACGAAGCCCAGCATGATGCCCACGATGCGCCGACCGGACGGGGTCGATGGCGTCCGGCGTCGTGCCGGTACGTTCTCGGGATTCCGGGCCTGTGCCACGGCCCCGGTGACCGACGCTGCCGGTCACCAAGAGGCGCGGCTCAGCCCCGGTAGTTCACGTGCGGGTGGTCCATGTGGTTGGCCGTGGCGTCCCCTCGGTCCTCCATCGACTTCCACGCGCCACCCGGCGAGTTGAGGATCCGCTGGCGATAGATGATGTACTCCACGCCCAGCGCGTCCCAGTTGGCAATCTGGTACTCGACGATCGCATTGCCCAGCGGGACGTTGCTGGTGCCCACCATGTAGTCCAGGGCGAGACCGGACGGGTGCCCCCCCGGGTCCGTCGCACTGGCGCGGGTGCCGCCGATGGTGATGCCGGCGGCCCCAGGCACGTTGGAGACCACCGCGTTGGCGGCGTTCTGCGCCATAGCCTTGACGGCGCCGGCACTGTTGCTGATCTTGGCAAGGACGCTCGCTGCCACGGACGCGGCCGGCGCGGCGGGCGCAGCAGCGGCCGAGGCGGCCTGTTCGGCGGCCTTCGCCTCCGCCTCCGCAGCCGCCTCCGCGGCGGCCTTCGCCTCCGCCTCCGCCTGGGCCGCGATGGCGGCCTCTTCCGCCTGCGCCTGCGCCGCAGCGGCGGCGGCCTGCTCGGCGTCGCGCTCGGACCGGCTGGCGGCCAGCTGGTCGAGCAGCTGGGACTCCTCTATGGCCCGCGCGTCGATTCCCGATCCGTCGATGCCGAGAGCGGCGGCGACCGCCACGGACGGTGAGTCGGTCGCGTTAGCGGCCGGTTCACCGGACAGGAGGTTCACCAGAGCTAGCGAGCAGACGGTCGCCACGCCGAGGGCGTAGGCCACGCGCGAGCTGGGAGCGGACCGCAGCCCGATCCGGCGGTGGGCGCCGTGCCGGGTGCGCCGGGAGGCGACCAAGACCCCGGTGTCGACGGACTCGTCGAAGGACTGCGCAGTATGCGTGTTCAGGGGCGCCACAGGGGGCGGCTCTCCGTTTCTTCCTCAGCCGCCTACCGAGTTAGCTGACGGGTTCGGGCCGGAAGTTGCCCTACCCGCGCACCACGAGGCGCGCAGGATTCACCCCAGAGGAACCTTGGGTCCCCGGTCTGCCGCAGCATCGGCCGCGCACAGTTCGGCGGTGTCCAGCGGGGTCCTCATGTTCGAGGAGCGGGGCCCGGCGGACAGGTCACGAAATTATCACGACACGCCCTCTAGAGAGGGAAGCTTCCGTCACATTTCGCCGGCCAGCAGGTGACCGTGCAGTGGTGTCTCGTGGTCACCAAGACGTCTAGGCCGCGTTCCGCGACCAGTGGTTACAACATCCGCGCAGTTCGCGCCGCGTTTGACACCTGACATCGTTCGATGTCACATGTCCTAGTGCGAGTAGTAGACGGTGTCGACTCCTGGGTCCCCGCTTCCGGTTCCGTTCTCGCCGTGGATGGCCTCGCCGTTATTGGAACCATCGGTTTCTTCGGGCCTGCTGCGGCCCTCGTCGCCATCGTGACCGTCGCGATCATCCGCGATCGCCGCCTGGTCGCCCGCGAGAACGAGGAAGCCGAGCAACGTGGCGAGCCCCTCGACTGAAGCTCTGCCGCGCCCCACCGTCGTCGATCCTTGGAGAACGTTCATGCCTGCCCTGACCGCTCGGTCCGGCCGCATGCCTGCGGCCCTGCTGCTCGCGACCGCCGTCTTGCTCACTGGCTGCGCCGGGACCGACGAGCCGGAAGCGGGCGCTGAGACCGGCGCCAGCTCCTCGACCAGCTCGGCGGCCAGCACGACCCCCTCGGCGACGTCAGCCGCCCCTACTACCGAGGCACCGGCGGGCACGAACATCGCCGTCACTTACACAGGCGGCCAGGTCACGGGCAGCACCGGCCGCATCCCCGTCCCGTCCGGCGACCAGGTGGCCATCACCGTCACCAGCGATGTGGCTGACGAGATTCACCTGCACGGCTACGACCTCTCCGCCCCCGTCGGCCCGGACGCTCCGGGCACCTTGACGTTCCAGGCCACCATCCCGAGGGTCTTCGAGGTGGAACTGGAGGAACTCGGCACGCTCCTGTTCACCGTCCAGGTCGGATGACGCTTCTCGCCGATGGGGTCGGCTCGAGAACCGACCTGCCCATCCCCCTGGGGCTCGCGCTCTACGGCGGCGGGGCTGCCGTCCTGATCAGCTTCGCGGCGCTCCTGCTCTTCTGGCGAAAGCCCAAGATGGGCGACTCATCCTCCGGCCGGGCGCTGCCGGAGGCCGTGCAGCGCGTCGCGGGCAGTCCGACCCTGCGCCGGGTGCTTCAGGGGATCGCGCTGGCTGTCGCCACCTTCGTCACGGTCGTCGCCTTCGCCGGCCCGGACGAGACCTCCCGCAACATTGCGCCGTGGGCCTGGACCCGGTCGCCGGCTTCATCATCGCGGCCTTCGCCGTTCACGAGGGTCGTGAGGCATGGCAAGGCGAACTGGGCGAGAACGAGGACGACGGCTGAGCGCCCGTCCCCCACTCCGGGCGGTCGCCCCTTGCAGCGCCCTCTGACGCAGGGTGGCGGAGAACCCGCGGCGGTCCGACCACGAGGCTCGTCTCATGAGACAGGCTTCCCAGGCTCGCCTCCGGGCCGTCGCCACCTGCAACGACCTCGCGGTCACATGCCATCGCCCCACTGGTAGGGACCTGCCGAGCTCACCGGTGACGGTCGGGCACACTCGAGGGCGGGCAGGCGTGCCTCAGGACGCTGACGACAGAACGCCGCGTCGTGGCGCCGACCACCGGAAACTGACAAAGACGAGGACCCATGCCACCGATGGACTTCTCAGCATGGCGACCCAGGCGCCGCCACATGCGCCGCCGCGGAGCACGGGCCCTGGCGCAGGCATGGTTGCGACACCTGGTGGAGCGGTGGATCCGGAAGCTCTCCTTCGTCTACGGCGTCGAAGCGGTGCCGGTCTCCTTCTGACGCCATTCACCCCGCGCCCGTTCCGGAGATCGTCGATGCATGACCCCGACCTGCCGCGGGATCAATGCTCCCGGAGGAACACCGACGTCAGACCCATGACGGCCAGCATCTCATCGAAATAGGGGTTCTCGCCTCGGATGACCGCCTGGCCGCCAGCCCGCGTGCTGCGCTTCGCCCACCGCTGCAGGGGTGGGAAGGCCGTCGAGTCGATGTAGGTCAATTCACGGACATCGATGGCCAGTACCGCCAGCTCCTCCAGGCGCCGCTGGAGCTCCAGCCGATGGACGGCTGCGGCGTCCACCTCACCCCGAAGATGAATTACCCAGCCGTCTCGCTCTTGTTCCACGGAACTGTGAGTGGGGCTCTGCTTCACGGGAGTGGCGCCCTGCGTCACGGGAATGAAGCCGCTGCGGTCCTCGGCCATCCAGCTGACGTGATCCGGCAGCTTGGCCAGCTCCGAGTCCACGGTCTGCTGCACCATCCGCTGCATCGCCTTGCGCTGCATGACATGCAGTAGTCGGCTAGCACCCTTGGGCTCGTGAGTTACCGTCACTGTGACATGGGTGGAACCCTGCGCCGCGTCGGCGAGCTCGATGCGGGTCTGCCACCTCTCCGACGCGAGCTCCAATTCCGTCCCGATACGTTCCTGCGCGACCCATTCGACGACTTGCCCGCCGACCGCGCCCTGCGGCGGCGCCACGCCGTCCAACCGACCCTGCACACAGACAAACTGGGTTCCCCGGCCCATCACCGCGTCAGCTTCTTCCCCCACCGCGTCGGTGAAGACGTAGGAGACGTCGCACACCGGGCAGTAGGGGGTCAGGGCGGTCAGTGCCCGCCACACCGACTGCCGAGTGAATGGGACCTCGCGTGCGCCCGAGGCGGTTGTCATCCCGTTCCTTCAGCTCCGAGGATCGGCCAGTCTCTCGATTGGTTACTAGCAAGTCTAGTAGCTAGGGGATGCGGAGCATGCCGCTCGGGTCGAAGCCCGGAGAACATCTCGGGTGCGTCGATCACATCGGGCGGCTTGCTGGGCGAGCGCACTCCCCACGTCCCCCCCGCCAGAATGTCCACGCAGAACCTCAGGCCTTGGCGACGGAGACGTCCGGTGCGGCCCTCCGCGCGCGAAAGTCACCCGAGAACGATGGCCATCTCGAAGTCTCAGCGCACCGGGAAGTCCACGCTGGCGGTCGTGGCGGTGAACTCATCGAGGCGGACCGTAACCGTGAGGGTCCAGGTCCCGGTGGTCGGGATCGACATGCCGTCGCCGATGGAGTGGCCGGGCCCCCCGGGCAGGAGGTCCACGTCCAGCGGACCGATCCCCTGGGTTCTCTCACTGAGCGTCACTTGGATTCCGTAGGGTTGAGCAAGCTGTCCGGACTCGTCGAACAGGTAGACGTGCAAGGTGTTAAGCCCGGTGCTCGCCGGGTCGATCGACACCTGAACCGCACCGCTCGCCGCTGCGTCGGCCGAGCCTTGAAGTGGGAGCGTCACGTCGACGGGCTCGGTGGTCGCGGAGCGGGCCGGTGGGGTCCCGACGAGGACTGCTGACAGCGCCAATATGACGGCTCCGATCGCGACTTCGATGAGCACCGAGCGCCGGATAGGACGCACGTCCTGCGCTGCGGCGTCGGCGAGCGGCTCGGCTCGGTGAGGCGCGGCCTCTTCCGCTGCGAGGTCTCCCTCGCTTGCGGCGAAAGCGTGCGCGGTGACCGTTCGTCGACCAGGGCGGGGACGTGGGCCTTCGAGGTGCTGCTGAACCCACACACGGGAGACGCCTGCCGCACCCAGCAAGACGAGTACGAACAGCAGCTTGACGAGCAGCAGCCAGCCGTACGTCGTACCCACCAACGCGGTGGGAGAACCGACCTCCCGTACCGACTGCAGGACGCCGGTCACCACCAGCGTGACGACCGATCCGAACGCCAGCCGGGAGTACCGCGGCAGAGCGGTCGCCAGCTGTCCGGCCGGCACCCCGGACCGGACAACGCCGATGAGAAGTGCGGTCAGGCCGCCGAGCCACACCGCCATCGCCGCGACGTGCACCGCCGTGATGGGTATGGCCAACCCGGGCAGCGGCCCGGCAGCGGGGTGGCCTACAGCAGCCACCGAGACGACCAACCCGAGAAACAGAACAGCCCCGACAGCCGCGAGCGGTGCTGTCGGCTGAGCCCCACGGCGCCACGCGGCTTCCAGCACCGCGGCCAACGCCAGACTGCAGATGACCCGCAACAGCACGATGCCGCCGAAGCTGGAACCAGCGGTGGCGGACAGCAGGGACAGATCGAAGACAGCACCCAGACCGACTCCGCCCGCGTACGGGCCCTGCAACAGGAACGTGAGCAGACCGCCGACCACGACAGCCACGAGGCCGGCCGAGGTCAGTCGGCGCATCGTCCGGACACCCCATCCGGCCGGCCAGCAGAAGAACAGGAACACCGGGATGCCGATGACCAGAGCCACTCCGGCGAAGCCGAGCCACCGCGCGATGGGCAGCGCCACGCCCAGGGCCCCGTCGACGTCGTCCCCTTCGGCTGCTGTGGAGGCCGCCTCGAGCTCCCCGTCGCCCACGACGAACGCGTAGGCACCGGAGATCGGATGCGCGTCCTCAGAGACCACGCGGTAGGAAACGGTGTAGCTCGCGTCCGCGAGCCGGGAGCGAAGCGGAGCAATGACGATGGCGCCATCCTCCAGCGGCGAGCCGGTGTCCACACGCTCCCCGCCAGGCCCCAATACCCGAACGTATCCGGCGCCGACGGAGACCCCTTCGGTGAACTCAAGGCTCACCTCATCGGGTGCGACATCCAGTCGTGCCCCGTCCGCCGGCGTCGTGGCGACCAGGGTCGCGTGAGCGGACGCCGGTCGGGCGGTGACGACGTCCACCGTCAGTCCGCTGGCAACGGCGGCCACCGTGAGCAGCACGAGCCCCGCCCACCGTCTCCAGCCGGCGCGCGAGGGTGAAGAGCGGTGGACGATCCCCCGCGCCACGGGCAGAGCCACGCGACCAGGGCGAACAGGATCAGGCCGACGCATTCGCATCACCCCCACCGACTCTGATGGACGAGACCGCCGAGGAGCCCGACGATAAGCCCGTCGAAGGCCCCAGGTTCGTTGGTCGGAGCGACAGAGGACCGACGTGGATCATGGCCAAGAGCGGGTGGAAGCACCTCAAGCGCCGCGCGAGGCTCGGGACCGCCAGAACCAGAGGCCCGCCGCGAGGGCTGCGGCCACGAGGATGACGATGACCACGATCAATCCCGTGGTGGTCGAGTCATCCTCTGTCGAGGATTGGGCGGCTTCTCCCTGCGGCTCCGCCGACGGTGTGCTGTCTGCGCTCGGAGGCGACGGGGCTGAGGTGGACGGAACAGGCGTCGTCGCTTCCGGAGCGGCGGGGGCGACGGCGATGATCGGTGCCGGGTTCTCCGGCTGCGGGTTGTCAGGGGTGGGCAGCTCGATCCAGGCGTCTTCGCGTCCGTCGGAGTAGCGCAGCAGGGTCTTCAGCGGCAACTCCGTGATGTCCCGCGGAAGCTGCCCGATCGTGATGCTGAACTCCAGGTCCACTCCTGGGCCAATGTCCGGCCCGCCGACTTCGTAGCCGTCCGGCGTGGCGCTCAGGGTCCAGCCAGCAGGACCCGACGCGAGTGATACCCACTCGGGGAGAACGGTGGCGGGGAGCTGCGTCTTCGCTCCGAGGATGCCCGCGGTCGTCGACTCAGCTTCCGCTAGGAACGCGACGGTCACCGGGCCCGCGCCGGCCTGCGCACCCTGCGCACTGGCTTCGACGTGCGCGCTGGCGGGGCCTGCGCCGGCGAGCACGAAGCTCAGCACGATGACGGTCATGACGGCGGCTCGCCGGCCGATTCGACTGAAGAAGCTGTCCACAGAGCAATAGTCGTTCGCCGTGCCCGTGAAGTTCCCGCCCGACCCCCGGCGGACGCCTATGACTGCAACCCGAGACGATCGCAGTCCCAACGATCACATCAGCCCCCGCATGCGCCCACCCGGATGCCGCGGGCGTTCAGCCATGTCACCGGATTCGACGCTCCGCTGTACATGGCCCCGTTCGGGTGGACCTCGAAATGCACGTGCGGCCCGGTCGACTGGCCCCTGTTTCCGACCTCCGCGATCTGCTCACCGGCCACCACACGGTCGCCGGTGCGGACGAAGTAGTCGTTGATGTGCCCGTAGACGTACACGGCGCCGTCGTCGCCGAGCAGGTAGACAGCCAGCCCGAAGCCGGTGGCCGACCCAGCGCGCTTGACGGTTCCCGAGATGGGGGCATACAGCGGGGTGCCAATGGGAGAGGCGACGTCCAACCCATTGTGCGAAGTTCCCCAACGTGCGCCGAAGCAGCTGGTGACCCGTCCGGAGAACGGTGTGGCATAGCCGGACGACCCACCGGAGCCGCCACCGGACCCACCATCGGAGCCGCCGCCGCTGGAGCTGTTGTTCCGGGCCTCGGCGGCCGCCTCGGCGGCCTGCCGGGCAGAGCGCTCGGCTGCCGCTGCTACGGCGGCCGCTTCGGCCTGCTTCTGGGCCTCCCACTGCTGAAAGGCGTTCCGTGCGCCCTGCAGCTCGAGGAGCCGGATCTGGGCGGCCTGTAGCTCTTCCTCGTACGTCGCCTTCTGCGCGGCCACCTCGGCGTAGGCACCCTGCTCGGTAGCCAGCTGCGCGTCGGCCTGCGCCTTGGCGGCCTGCGCCGCCTCCTCGGCGGCGGCCATCTCGTCGCGGGCGGCGCGGGCGGAGGAGTCGGCATTCGCCTGGGCGACCTTGGCCACCTGGAGCTCGCCGAGCACGTCCACCTCGTTGTCCGCGACATAGTCGAGCAGGGCAGCGCGCTGAATCAGCTCCCCGGGACCCTCGGAGTCCAACAGAGCGGCCGTCGTGGAGAGCGTCGACCCGTTCATGTAGCTGTCGCGGGAGAACCGGCCGATGCGGGCCTCCGCGGTGGAGACGGCGGCCGCGGCTGCCTGCAGCTCGGCTGCCATCTGCTCGGCCACCGACTGGGCCTGCAGGAGTGCCTCCTCGGCGACCAGGTAGGCGGTCCCTGCGGCCTCGGCCTCGATGCCGACGCGCTCGAGCTCGGCCTCGGCGACCGCGACCAGACCGGCAATACGGCCGACCTCGGCGGCCGCAGCCTCCTGCTCCGTCTGCGCGGCACCGATCTGGCCGTCCGTGGGGTTCGGTGGCGCGGGAGCGGCGAGCGTCGGCGTCCCGGAGACGACGAGCGCAGCGCCGGCCAGCACGCCGACCACCGCGGTCCGCAGCGGGCGACGGAGACCTAACCGCCCCGTTACCGGCCGGGGGGAACTAAGAAGACGACCCGTGTCCGTCAAGGACGCCGATTCGAAACGACGGCGGTGGAACATGGCTCGCTCCCTGGGGAAGAGGGTGACGGTTGGGTGAGCCCGAGCAGAGTTGCACTATCGCGCTTAGTAACACTGGCAACACGCGGCACACCCGCCACGCGGTCTTAGATCACGCTGCGACATCATGCACACGCTTTTAGTGTCGACACCCCGCGTGGCTGACTTGAGCATGACTTGATCGAGATCAGCGTCGGGCCGCCGTGTCAGCCGCAACTGCCGCCGAGCGTGATTCCGCCTGCGCCCAACCATGGGGTGGGATTGACACGGTTCCGGTAGAGCCCTGATGGGTCTCGATGTGCAGGTGCGGTCCGGTGGACTGGCCCCGATTGCCGACCTCGGCAATCTGCTGTCCGGCGCTGACCAAGTACTGGTTGATGTGGCCGTACAGCGTGGTCGTCCCGTCGGGATGCTGGATGTACACCGCCAGGCCGAAACCGTTCGCCGGTCCGGCGTCGAGAACCACACCGGCGGCGGGCGCATAGATGGGCGTTCCGAAGGCAGCGGCGGTGTCCACGCAGTTGCGCATGGCGGAAAACCGGGTTCCGTAGCAGGACGTCACCCGCCCGGCACGAGCGCGGCGGCACCCAGCGTCGCGGCCCGCTCCAGCAACTCCTCAGGACCGGCAGCGTCCAACAGCACGGCCGCATCACTCAGTCAGGCAAGGTGCTGGCCATCATGAGCGCCACCGCGAAAAGGGCGCACAGAGGGCCGGGCAGAAACAGGTCCGCGATCCGTATCGGAGGCGAGGCACGCTGCAGCCACAGACGGAGGACAAGGCCCACCGAGGGTGGATGACGAGCGGGACGAGAAGCCGTGGGTGCGATGCTGGGGGCCGAGGAATGCTGGCGTTCGCCGGCAGCGAGGGCTACGTGCTGAACGTGCGCGTGACCGACGTCCCGGCACTCGAGGCGACCATCAACGCGTTGAGCCGATCAGGGGTGTTGAACCGATCAGAGGTGTGGCGCGCACCCGGACGACGGTCGTCCTATCGACCAAGTGGGAGGGCCATCATGGCTAAAAGAAGCGCAATCCCGGCGAGCCCGACGGGCGGCTCAGCGACCCCGCCGAAGGTGGCGCCCTGGCTACTGATGTACATGACCGGGAGGATCGGCATCTTCGCGGTGCTCGTCCTCGTGCTCTGGATGCTCGGCCTGGACTTTTTCTCCGGACTGCTGCTGGGCCTGCTGCTGTCGATGCCGCTGGCCTACCTGCTGCTGCGGCCGTCCCGCGAGCGCCTCGCCCAGGCGCTGACCGCCCGCCAGCTCGCCCGGCGGCAGGCCAAGGAGGACCCGCGAGCCTGACTCAGTGGCACCGACGACCAGTAGCCCGGTGCCGAGTGCAGCACGCTGTCGACATGCTGCTCGCCGACATGCCCGGCGGCCTGCCGGAGCTGTTCCTCCGGGACGCCGGCACTGTCGTGGCCCCCTCCGGCGCGGATTTCGCCGCCGGCCGCAAACGTGACGCCGACAGCCACACACCGGCCGCCGCCTATGGCGAGGTCAGGGCGCGGGTAGCGGGACACTTCCCCGTGCGGCGAGCAGGTCGGTCATCGTCGCGACCTCGGCCGCCTGCGTGTCGGCAATCGTTCGGGCAAGGGTCGCGACGGCGGGTTCTGACGCATTGCCCGCCGCGTACTCGGCCATGTCCGCGCCGCCCTGGTGGTGGCGGATCATGAGCCGGAGGAACTGGACGTCGAAGGCCGGCCCGCTCAGCGCGCGCAACTCGGCCAGCTCCTTCTCGGTCGCCATGCCCGGCATGAGGCCGCCGGCCATCCCCGAGCCGGACCCCATGGCGGACATGTCATGACCCGAGGCTTCTTCCATCCACGCCATGGGTTGCCCGCCGGAGACCCTCAGTTCCCAGAGGGTCAGCCAGCCCTGCATCCGGCCGACCTGGTTGGTTTGGGTGGAGGTGATGTCGAAGGCCAGCCGCCGCACCTCCGGGTCCTGGCTGCGGTCGGCGGCGAGATTGGCCATCTCCACGCCCTGCAGGTGATGCGACGACATGTCGCGGGCAAAGCCGGCGTCCACGGAGCCGACTGACGGAGGCTCATCCCGCCCGATGCCCAGCGCCACGGTCAGCCCCCCGCCCATCGCCAGCAGCCCCACCGCGATGACCGCGACCAGGCCGGCCGTCAACCAGCGGTACCCCGTGGGCCGCACCCATGGCGCTGCTAGCGGCTGGCTGCCGACCGTCACCGCGGACTCCGGAGAGTGTCGGCGTAGTGGCGGGTCACGGCGCCCACTCACCCGCCGGCGCGGCTGGCATCGCCGGCCACGATCGGTGTGGCGATGAACGTAGGGTTCTCGCACGTCGCTCCGGGTTCGGGGGTGCTGTCCGGATTGAAGGTGAGGAAGTCGGCGGCCTGCTGGAGCCGCGGGTCGGTGGCCGAGTCCACCGTCAGCTGGCTGTTCCATGACTGCAGGCTGATCGGGGCATCGAGCCCCGGGCGAGGGGAAAGCATGAGCCCCGAGGTGCCGTCCACGAGGTCGCTCAGCGTGGCTATGTCGTCCTCGCTCACACGCTGCGGGTCGTAGGTGATCCACACCGCGCCGTGCTCGAGAGAGTGGACGGCGTTCTCGTTGCGGATGTCGACGGAGTAGACCGTGCCGGTGCAGTCGGCCCACTCGCCGTCGTGCTCCCCTCCCACTGGCGGCGACTCCGAGTAGTCGACCGGGGTCACGACGTGCCCCTGACCGTTCGGGTAGTCGTAGGCTTGGGCCCCGGCGATCTGCTCCACCGAGCTGACCTTGTCAGCGTTCGCCCTGTTCACCTGGACAACCGCGTAACCGATGACCGCGACGGCAAAGACCACCACGGCGACCGCGGCGGAGATGAGTCCCCACGGCCGCTGCTGCATGACCACCTGCGTCGTCGGCCTGGTCCGCTTGCCCGCCGCGCCGCTCGTCCGTCCTGCCCGCCGGGATGCCGCCTTGGTTGCGGGGGTCCGGCTCGACCCGCCACGGGCTCCGCGATCGTTGTCGGTCTTTCGGTCGTTCGCCAACGGCTCTCCTCGAGGATGGGCCTCGGCTGCCGGTTGCGACGGGGCACGAGACCTACTAAGGCGCCTAGGATATAACGCGATCTGGCGCTGCCGCGGCCTCCGAATCAGCCTCGCTGCCCGCGGTCGGCGCAGGGTCGGAGAAGCTGTACCGCGGGAGAGCGGTCGGGGCCCTCGCGGGGTGGTGCTCAGACGCTCGCCGGCTGCCGTGAGAGCCATCCCGGCTCTTCCATGCCGATCGCCGGTTGTATCGCAACTCGCCCGCATGGGGCCCAGGACCGGACCAGCGCTCAGCGCGCGGTGACGACGCCCATCATCCCCAGGTCCCCGTGGTCGAGGACGTGGCAGTGGTAGACCGTCCGTCCGGGAAAGCGGTCGAAGGCGATGCGCACCGTCACCTCGCCGCCCGGGACGAGATTGACGACGTCCTGCCAGACGACGTCAGCGAGCGCCTCGGTGCCCTGCGCGACGATCTGCATCGGCCACACGTGCAGGTGGATGGGGTGGTCCATGGATGAGGCGTTGGTCAAGGTCCACTCCTCGACTGCGCCGACCTGCACGGCCTGGTCGACGCGGTCAGGGTCGAACGCCCTGCCGTCGATCGTGAACTGCATGCCGCCTGCACTCATGCCCATCGCGAAGATCAGCCGCCGCCGGGCCGCCACCTCCAGTCCGCGCAGATCCCGGGATTCCGGTTGCGCGGGCACGGGAGGCAGGGCTGGGACGCGTCCGCCGGCGACGTCGAAGGTCGCCAGGGCGACGCCATCGCCGTCCCCGTTCGCGCTTCGCCCGCCGGACATGGCGCCCATCCCCTCGCGGTCGTAGGGCAGCGCCCGCAGTGTGCTGGACCCTGCGGCGGCGTCGACGAGCAGGTCGGCCCGATTACCTGGCGCGAGGAGCACCTCATCGACGTCCCGTGGTGCCGGGAGCCGCCCGGAATCCATGCCCAGGAGACGCAGTTGCTGGCCGCCCAGGCCGAGCCGTAGGTATCGCGAGGAACAGGCGTTGACGATCCGCCACCGCTCCCGCTCCCCCGGCCGGGCGGTGAGGACAGGGCGGCTCTGCCCGTTGATCAGGACCAGGGCCCCCTCCCGGCCGGCCATCACCGACATGCCCGACGGCGACGTGACTCGGCCGGACCCGTCGAGGGAGATGTCGGAGACCACGAGCACGCGTGCGCGGGTGACCGGCAGGGGCTCGGGCTCCTCCACGACGATGGCGCCGTAGAGGCCGCCGAACACTTGGTCGGCGACCATGCCGTGATGATGGGGGTGGTACCAGTACGTGCCCGGCGGATGGTCGTCGGGCAACTGGTAGTCGTAGTCGAAGGACTCCCCCGAGTTCACGGCGATGAACACGTTGTCGCCGTTGCCCTCGGGAGAGACGTGCAGGCCGTGCACGTGCAGGTTGGTCGGCTCGTCGAGTGCGTTGGCCAGCCGGACCTGCAGTCGATCTCCCGGTTGCAGGTACAGCGTGGGCCCGGGCAGACCGCCGTTGTAGCTCAGCGCCGTCGCATCCGCCCCAGCGATTCGGACGCGCCCTCGGGCTGCGGTGAGCTCCGTCTTCAGACTGCCGCCGGCGCTGCGCAGAACTTGAGGTTCGCTGAGCGCGCGCCCGTCAGCGGGGGCGAAAGGGAACGTGCGCTGCCAGGTCAGCCCGGTAGCACCGAAAGCTGCACTGACCAGGCCGAGCCCTCCGATCTGCAGAGCCCGGCGGCGGCTGATCGGCTGCACTACGCGTCCTCCCCGAGTGCGGACAGCCGCTCGCGGTACTCCTCGGTGGTCAGCTCCCCGCGGGCGTAGCGCTCGTCGAGCACTTCCCGGGCGCGGCTCCTGCTCGGCCGCCCGTCAACTCCGCCGGGAGTCCCTTCCCGACGAATGCCGCCTCCCATCGCCCGAACCGCGACAACGACCACCAACACGATCCCGACGACGAGCAGCAGCCAGAACATCCACATCCAGCCCATGCCCGATCCGGTCCCCATCACGGCTCCCACGTCCTCTCCGTCCTCCGGCTGCTGGCGCCCACCATGGTGCAGCGCCTCGGGGAGCTACCGTCTGTGGAGTGGCTCACCCGACGCCCGACTCGGCCGTCGCCGGGTTCGCTGTCCAGCGGGCCGCGAGCCCGATGGGCGAACCAAAAGAAGACGAGGATGACGACCGAGACCGCGCCGAACATGCCCATCAGGCCGACCGATCAGGACGGCCGCAGACGGACTCGCCGCGTGCGCTTGGCGCTCGTCGTCGGAACAGTGGCCCTGGTAGCCGCCGATCTGGCCGTGAAGGCCCTGGCCGAGGAGCAGCTCCGGGGTGGGGGGACGGTCGACCTCGCAGTCCTCGACCTACGACTCGGCTACAACTCGGGCGCGGCGTTCAGCCTCGGCGCCGGACTGCCCAGCTGGCTCGTCATCGCCGTGACGGCGCTGATCACCGCCGGCGTAGCTGTCTTTGCCTGGCGGGCGGCGATCGAGTCAACCGTGCCCATGCGCGTTGGGCTGTCGGGAATCCTGGGCGGTGCGGTTGGGAATCTGGTCGACCGAGCCGGCGACGGCGTGGTGACCGATTATCTGCACACTGGATGGTGGCCCACCTTCAACCTCGCCGATGTCTTCATCACGCTCGGAGCCGCCACGGTGCTCATCGCCACCCTCCGCAGCGAGATCAAGGGCGTTCGTAGGAACTGAGCTCGCACGGTGCAGGGAAGTTCGCTGCTGGTCCGAGAGTTGACGAGGAGCAGCCCGTGCGGAGTACCACGACGCACGCATCTGGACGGCGTGCGCTGGTCAAGCCAGCTGGCATCACCCCGCAGGATCTTTCCCGCCACTACCGACGATTCTGCGCAGTTGTGACGTGGTCGCTGCCGTCACCGGACTCCGACCAGGCGCAGGCCGCCGACTCCTCCGCAGCAGGGTGGTCAGGCGCGTAACGGCAGCCAGCCGGCGCTCACGACAGTTGTTCTCCGTCGTCTCGTGGCGATCCACGACCGAAAGACGTCGCTTGAATAGGTCGTCCCAACATCCGTTGCTACGTTGTACGCTCGAGTTGAGAGCCGCAGACGCGCCGACTGGAGAGGAACACCGGCCGTGCGAACTGATCAATGCGAGTTGTTGTGCCTGGACCTGCAACATGCCGAGGAGGTCCGAGAGGGCCTGCCCGAGCTGGATGAGGCGCAGCTGCACGCCACCCGGTTCAAGGCGTTGGGCGATCCGGTACGGCTGCGGATCGCCACCGCCCTCCAGCTGGGCGACGAACTGTGTGTCTGCGATCTGGCCTGGGTCTGCGGCGCCAGTCAGAACCTGGTGTCCCATCACGTGCGGGTGCTGCGTTCGGCTGGGCTGAGTGCTTCTCGCCGTGAGGGCAAGCTGGTCATGTACCGGCTGACCGACACCGGCCACCGGCTGCTCGCAGCCGCCGGCTTCGAGGCTGGGGAGGTGCCGGTGAGCCCTTCGGGCGCCGAGGAGCCCGGGGCCCTGTCTGGTGACATCGTTCGTTCCGGCGGCCGCCCCGGCGGCACCGTCGGCCTGCAGGAGGCCTGACATGTCTGATCTGTGCTGCGGTGGGGACGACGACCGCCGACCGGCCGACGGGACGGGCGGGAACACCCCGATCCCCCTCGGCCTTCCGCTGAGCCCCGTCCCCGCCGGCGGGGCCACCGTGTCCGAAGACGGTTGCGCCTGCTGCGCCCCGACGGCCGCCGCCCCGCAGACGGTGTCAGCCGTCGGGGATGGATGTGGCGATCCCACCTGCTCCGCCCCTGCCCCGGCAGGGGACGGCGAGGGAGAGCCGACCGAGCTGTGGCGGTCGCGGTCCGCGCAGCTCGCCGGGCTGGCCGGGGTGCTGTGGCTCGCCTCGCAGCTGCTCGACTGGCTGGCTGACGGTGGCGTCGCCTCGACCATCTCCACCGTCCTGGCCGCCGGGGCGGTGCTGGCCGGTGGTGCGACGTTCGTGCCCGGCACGCTGCGGGCGCTGCGCCACGGCAGGCTTGGCGTCGGCACGCTGATGACGGTCGCGATGCTGGGTGCGATCGCGCTCGGTGCGGTCGGTGAGGCCGCGATGCTGGCGTTCCTGTTCTCCCTGGCCGAGGCGCTTGAGGACTACGCGGTGGCCCGGACCCGGCGCGGGCTGCGGGCGCTGCTGGATCTGGTTCCCGCCCGCGCGACGGTGTTGCGTGGCGGAGCCGAGGTGGAGATCGACCCCGCCGAACTGATCCCGGGCGACGTGCTGGTGGTCAGGCCCGGTGAGCGGCTGGCCACCGACGGGCAAGTGCAGAGCGGGCTCTCCTCGCTCGATACCTCCGCGGTGACCGGTGAGTCGGTGCCGGTCGAGGTCGGCCCGGGGAACGAGGTGTTCGCAGCCTCGGTCAACGGCGGCGGCGCACTGGAGGTCGTGGTCACCGCCCGGGTGGCGGAGAACTCCCTGGCCCGGATCGTGCACATCGTCGAAGAGGCCCAGGAGCGAAAGGGCGCCGCACAGCGGCTGGCCGCCCGCATCGCCCGCCCGCTGGTGCCCGCGGTGTTCATCGCCGCCGCGCTGATCGCCGTCCTCGGCAGCATCCTGGGCGACCCGCAGCTGTGGATCGAGCGGGCGCTGGTCGTGCTGGTGGCCGCCTCACCGTGCGCGTTCGCAATCGCGGTGCCGGTCACCGTGGTGGCCGCGATCGGCGCCGGCACCCGCGCCGGCGTGCTGATCAAGGGCGGAGCGGCGCTGGAATCCCTCGGCGGCGTGCGGGCGCTGGCGCTGGACAAGACCGGCACCCTGACTCGCAACCGGCCCGCCGTGGTCGCCATCGAAGCCCTCCCCGACAGCAGCCAGGACCAGGTGCTCGCCGTCGCCGCCGCACTCGAGGCGCGCAGCGAGCACCCCCTGGCCGGCGCCGTGCTGGCCGCCTGGCCGGCCGACCAGCCGCCGATCGAACCCGCGGTCGACACCCAGGCGCTGGTCGGTCAAGGCGTCACCGGCCTGGTCGGCGCGCAGCCGGCGCGCCTGGGGAAGCCCGGCTTCATCGACCCCGGCCCGCTGGCCGCGACCGTGACCGCCCACCAGGAGGCCGGCGCAACGGTGGTGCTCGTCGAGGCCGGCGGGCAGTTGCTGGGTGCGCTGGCGATCCGCGACGAGCTGCGCCCGGAGGCCGCCGAGGCCGTCGCCGCGCTGCACCGCATGGGGATCACCACCAGCATGCTCACCGGGGACAACCCGCGCACCGCCGCCCATGTGGCCGCTGCCGCCGGTATCGACGACGTACACGCCGAACTGCGCCCGGAGGACAAGGCCACCCTCGTCGAACAGCTGCGCCGCCGCGGCCGGGTCGCGATGGTCGGCGACGGCATCAACGACGCCCCCGCCCTGGCCACCGCCGACGTCGGCATCGCGATGGGCGCGATGGGCACCGACGTCGCCATCGAGACCGCCGACGTCGCCCTCATGGGCGAGGATCTGCGCCAACTCCCCCGCACACTCGCCCACGCCCGCCGGGCGCGACGGATCATGCTGCAGAGTCTGCTGCTGTCCGGGGCGATTCTGGTGGTCCTCATCCCGCTGGCCGCCTTCGGCGTCCTCGGCCTGGCCACGGTCATCGTCACCCACGAACTGGCCGAGGTCCTCGTCATCGCCAACGGCGTCCGCGCCGGCCGCCTACGCCTCCCTCAGCAGCCGACAGCCCCACAGCCACAGCAGGATCCACGGCGCGAGTACGCGACCGCCATCCCGGGCGGTAGCACGGCTCACCTGTCTCGGTGAAACGAGCGGGACCACTGGTTATGCCCGCGTACGGGCGGCAAACCGGCGTCCCGACGGACCGCTCGGGTGCTGTCCTCGCGACTGCCTGACGTCGGCACGACGAAGCGACACCTGCGCTTCGTCGCTGACAAGCACCAACGAGCCGCGGATCAACTCAGCGACGCTGAGCATGCCGACGAAGGGATACGCCCGATCAGCAGCTTGGGAGTGGCCTGATGGACAGGTCAAATCGGGGGCCAACCCAGGCGCGCGTAGAAGCCCAGCATCCGACTCATCAACACCGTCCAGCCCCCGGACATCATGGCGACCCCCATCCCGACCAGCAGCACCCCGCCGGCGATCTCGATGCGGCGCGAGTGCCGTCGGAACCAGCCCATGCGGCCACCGCCGCAGGCCATCCCGCGTGCCACCAGCAGGAACGGAAGTCCGAGCCCCAGCGAATAGACGAACAGGAGCAACGCCCCCTGTCCGACCGTGGCCGTGCCGGCCGCCGTCGTGAGGATGGAGGCCAGGACTGGACCGACGCAGGGTGTCCAGCCGAAGGCGAAAGCAGCCCCCAGAGGAAGCGCTCCTGCTGGACCGGGCTGCCACCGGCGCAGGTCCGTTCGCACCTCGCGGTGGAGATACGGGATCCGGACGAGGCCCGCGGTAGCCAGACCCATGAGGACGATGAAGGCCCCGCCCACCAGGTTGATGGTCTGCAGGTTGCGCACCAGCAGGAAGCCCAGCGCCGACGACGTCGCACCGAGTGCGGTGAACACGGCTGCGAAACCGGTGAGGAACAGCAAGGACCCCGCCAGCACCCGCCGCCGCACAACGGTGGCCACCGGACCGCCTTCAGTCGGCTGCGCCCGGGCACCGGACAGCCCGGAGACGTAGGAGACGAAGCCCGGCAGGAGGGGCAGCGTGCACGGCGAGGTGAAGGACACAACGCCGGCGACCAGCGCCAGCGACATCAGGGCGAAGAGTTCCAATCCCGCCCTCCCTCAGGGTGCGCAGTTCGCCTGGGACGTCGACGGCGCCGTGCCGTACCGCAAAGCTACTAAGTACGGTAGGGCATGTGCACCGGCCACCCGGGCGCCCCTGTCCCAGTCCTCAGAGAGCTGGATCGTGTTCGAGACCCACGAGCGCCGGAACGCCTCCGTCGGCCACGCAGCGCCGATCCGCTCGGCACCGGTCGTCGACCTCGCCGGTCTCGCCGTGACGGTGGAGCGCACGCCCGTGCTTCGGAACGTGACCCTGACCGTCGCGGCTGGGGAGGCGATCGGCATCGTCGGCGCCAACGGGTCGGGCAAGAGCACCCTCCTCCGGGTCCTGGCCACGCTGCTGCCACCTGCCGTCGGCGCAGGCCGAGTACTGGGCGCCCGGTTGGGGACCCGTGAGGTCGAGGAGGTGCGACCGGAAATCACACTGCTCGGCCACGGCCCCGCGCTCTACTCGCGGCTGACGCTCCGCGAGAACCTCACCTTCTTCTGCCGGCTCACCGGCCGCGGAGAGGACGGCGTCGAGTCGGCTCTCACGGCCGTCGGCCTGCGGCGTGCGGCTGACCGCCCGGCGGACCGCTGCTCGCACGGCATGCTGCGCCGGGCAGAGTTCGCACGGGTGCTGATCGCCGCACCGCTTCTGCTGCTGCTCGACGAGGCCCATGCGGGTCTGGACCCCTCATCGGCGGCGCTTGTCGAGGTCGTCGTCGAGGAGGTACGCGCGCGGAACGGCGCCTCCGTCGTCGTGTCCCACGAACTGGACCGGCTGGCGGGCACCACCGACCGGATCGTGGAGATCCAGGCCGGCACCCTGTGCTCCCCCCGCGGACCCGGCCGCCGGCTGGACGAGGTGCTCCAGTGAGCGGTCCACGGATCGGCGCGCCGGCTCCGTGGCGGCAGATGGTCGAGATCGCCCGCAAGGACCTGGTGCTGGAGTCCCGCAACGGGGAGGCATTGCTGGTGACGGCGCCCTTCGGGGCGGTCGCGCTCCTCCTGGTGCCCATGGCCATAGGCACCGACGTCCCGCTGCTGCGTTCCGTCGGGTCCGGCATGTACTGGATGATCGTGCTGTTGTTCGGGGTACTGGTTACCCTTCGCCAGAGCGCCGTGGACGCGCCCGCACAGGTCGCCCTGCTTCGGCTCGCGGGCATCCATCCCGCGGTCCATCTGGCCGGTCGCGCGGCGGCCAGCACCCTCCTGCTGCTCGCCTTCGAGCTCGCCCTGCTGCCGGTCGCCGTCATCGTCTACGACCCGCCGCTGGACGGCTGGCCCTGGCTGATTCCGGTCCTACCGCTGGTCGCCCTCGGTCTGGCCGTCTTGGGCACATTGGCCGGCGCACTCGCCCAGGGCCTGGCCGGTCGGACAACCCTGGGGCCGCTGCTCGTCGTGCCACTCGCCCTGCCGCTGTTGCTCTCCGCCACGCAAGTCGCCGAGGCCACCCGCTACGGCAGCAGTCCCTGGCGCTGGCTCGCCCTGCTGGCGCTGGTGGACACCGTGGCCGCCCTCGCCGTCGTCCTGTCCGCACGATCCCTCGAGGAGGCCTCGTGAGATTCCTCTCGCGACATCTGACAACCGTGGCCGTCCTAGTGCTGGCAGCCGGCCTCGCCGCCGCGCTCACCGCCCCGCCGGACCAGCTGCAGGGAAACCTGCAGCGGCTGATGTACGTGCACGTCCCCGCCGCATGGCTGGCGTTCCTGAGCTTCGGGATCACTTTCGCCGCGAGCGCCGGCTGGCTATGGAAGCGGACGCCGAGGTGGGACCGGGCGGCGGCCGCCAGCGCGGAGGTCGGCGTCTTCTTCACCGGCCTGACCCTCGCCCTCGGCTCGGTGTGGGGGAAACCGGTGTGGGGTGTGTGGTGGACCTGGGACCCCCGCCTGGTGACGACGGCCCTGATGTTCTTCGTCTACCTGGGCTACCTGGCGCTGCGCCGGGCCACGCTGGACCCCACCGCGCGCGCCCGCCGCTCCGCCATCTTCGGGGTCCTCGCGTTCGCCCAGGTACCGGTCGTGCACATGTCGGTGATCTGGTGGCGCACGCTGCACCAACCCCCCACCATCCTCAAGCCCGGCGACCCGACCATCGACCACTGGATGCTGGCGACCCTGTTGCTCAACGTGGTGGCCTTCACGCTGATCTACGCGGTGCTGCTCCGGTCGCGAATCCGGCTGGCCGTCGAGGAGCAGACGCTCGAGGCCGCGCAGGACGACGCGGCCACCGAACTCGCCGGAGACGCCGTGAGCGCTCCGGACTACGGAAAGGAGGCGACGCGTCGTGTCTGACTGGGCCTGGGTCGCGCTGGGATTCGGCATCACCTACGGAGCCATGGGCGGGTATCTCCTGAGTCTGCGACAGCGCACCGTCGCCGTCCGCCGAGGCCTCGGACAACCCCGATGAGGCGCTACCGGCTGCTGATCATGGCCGCCCTGGGTGTGGCCGTCGTCCTCCTGGGAGTCCTCTTCGTCGGCAACATCAACGGCAATCTCGTGTACTACCTGACCCCCGACGAAGCGCTCGCGCAGAAGGCCGACTTCACCGACGGTCGACGTCTCCAGATCGGCGGGCTGGTCGAGGAGGGCAGCGTCGAATCCGGTCCCGAGGGGCTGTCCTTCGTCGTCGTCTCAGACACCGGGCCGGCGTCGTCCGCGGTGACCGTGCGATACGAGGGCTCCCCGGCCCAGCTCTTCCGACCAGGAATCGGCGTCGTCCTGGAGGGCGCGTGGAGCGGGCAGACCTTCGATGCCGACACCATGATCGTAAAGCACGACGAGAATTACCGTGCGCCGGGAGACGATCCGGCGCCGGCCGATGAAGGATCTGCATGACGGTCCTCCTCGCGGCCGCCGGGTGGACCGGCGCCGTCCTCGGAGCCGTCGCGGCGCTCGCGCTGACGGTCCTCGGTTTCCTCGCTCAGTGGCGGCCCGCCGCGGTCGACCGCGGCCATCTCAAGGCTGCGGTCCAGTGCCTGGTCGGCGGTGCAGCGCTGTCCATGGGCGCACTCCAGGCCGCGCTGCTGACCGACGACTTCGGCATCGCCTACGTCGCCGAGAACCACTCCCGGGCCACGAACATCGTGTACAGCATCACGGGAGCCTGGTCGGCGCTCGAAGGCAGCATCGTCCTGTGGACGCTCGTGCTCGCTGGCTTCACCGCGGTGGTGCTCCGGCAGGTCCGCAGCACCGACGACCGGTTGGGCACCGGCGCGCTCGGCGTCATAGGCCTGGTCGGCGTCTTCTTCTTCGGACTGGTGGCCACGATCGCCAACCCCTTCACCGTGCTGGCAGACCCCCCGCTCGACGGCGCCGGCGGCAACCCCCTGCTGCAGGACCACGTGATGGTGGCCTTCCACCCGCCGATGCTCTACCTCGGCTACGTCGGGTTCACCGTGCCCTTCGCCTTCGCGATGTCGGCTCTGCTGCTGCGACAGGGCGGCGTCGACTGGCTGCGCCGTACGCGGCGGGCCAACCTCGTGGCCTGGACGTCGCTCACCGCCGGGCTCGTCCTGGGCGCGTGGTGGTCCTACGAGGTGCTGGGCTGGGGCGGCTACTGGGCGTGGGACCCGGTCGAGAACGCCGCGCTCATCCCCTGGCTCGTCGCGACGGCGTTCATCCACTCCGCGGTCGTGCAGGTCAAGCGCGGGATGCTGCAGGCCTGGAACTTCGTGCTCGTACTGGCCACCTTCTCGCTGACGATCCTGGGCACGTTCCTCACGCGGTCGTCGGTCGTGGTCTCGGTGCACAGCTTCTCGCAGTCGCCGATCGGCCCTGCGCTGCTGGGCTTCTTCGTGTTCGTCGTGGTCGCCGGCTTCACGCTGTTCGCCCTGCGCGGGGAACGGGTCGCTTCGCTGTCCAGGCCGGAATCTCTGCTGAGCCGTGAAGGCGCCTTTTTCGTCAACAACCTGCTACTGAGCCTGTTCGCCTTCATCGTGCTGCTGGGCACGGTCTACCCGATCCTCGTGGAGGCCCTCACCGGCAACCAGGTCTCGGTCGGCCGACCGTTCTTCGACCGGATGGCGGTACCCCTGTCCTTCGCCCTCCTGCTCGCCATGGGCGCCGGCCCTTTCCTGCCCTACCGCGGCGCCACCTGGGGCATCGTCTGGACGCGGCTGCGCGTGCCGGTGCTCGTGGGCAGCGCCGCCGCGGCGGCCCTGGTCGTGGCCGGCGTCAGGAGCCCGGGTGTCGTCGCCGTGGTCCTCCTCGCCGTGATCATCGCGGCGGCTGCCGTCCGGCAGTTCGTCGTGAGCCTCTCGCAACCCACACCTCGGGCGGCCGTCAACCTTCTACGCAGGCAACGCGCCTACTGGGGCGGCCAGCTGGCGCACCTGGGGGTGGCGGTCGTCGCCGTGGCGATCGCCGTGTCCGGCGGCCTGGCCACCCGCGCGTCGGAGAGCCTGGCCCTGGGCGAATCGATCCAGTTCTCGGGCTACTCGGTCACCTTCGAGAAGACCGAGGAGCACCGCCGGACCGACCGGCTGATCACCGATGCGCACCTTGTCTTCCGCAGCGGCGACGAAGTGGAGTTCGTTGCGACACCGAGACTGACAGCCTTCGACAACCAGCCGCAGTCCATCGGCGCCCCGTCCGTGTGGGTCCGTCCGGGCAGCGACATCTACGTGGCTCTGTCGGACCTGACCCCCGAGCAGGTGGCCATCAACCTGTACCGGTATCCGCTGCTCTCCTGGCTGTGGGTCGGCGGCTTCCTCATGGCCGCCGGTGGGTTGTGGGCATTGGGCGGGCGCCGCCAGCGGCCTTCGCCAGCCGAGGAACGCCAACCGCGGGAGCCGGTCGAGGTGACCGGAGATGCGTGAGCGGCTGCGCCGGATGGCCCTGCCCGTGCTGATCATCGCCCTGCTGGGCATCGCCGTAGCCGGCCTGGTCGCCGGGGCCGCCGGTCAGGGCGACCGCGCCTACGAGCTCGAACAGCGGCTGCGCTGCCCGGTGTGCAAGACGGTGTCCATCGCGGAGTCCACTTCGGACACCGCCGTGGCCATGCGGGCGACCGTCGCGGAGCAGGTCGAGGACGGACGGTCCGACCAGGAGATCATCGCCTGGTTCACCGAGCGCTACGGGGATTGGGTCCTCCAGGATCCGCCGACCAGCGGGAGGACGCTGCCGCTCTGGCTTATCCCGCTGGGCGTCGCGGCGGCCGGAGTCGTCCTGGTGCTCACCCGCCGACGAGGCGCCGATCCAACCGGCGAGCTGTCCCCTGTCGACCGCGCGCGGGTCGCCGAGGCGGTGGCGCACATGCGAGCCGGGCCGGACGAGGACGAGGGGCTGTGACCGACCAGATCCGCCTGGAGCAGGAGCGCGACCAGGCACTGCGCGACCTGGTCGACCTCGAGCGGCAGGTCACCGAGGGAGAAATCCGCGGAGAACTCGCCGAACGTCTCCGGCAGCAGTACGAGCGCAGAGCCGCGGAAGCGCTCGCCCTGCTGGAGGCCGAGGCGGACCTCCCGGAGCCGACGTCGCCCGCCCCCCGCCGTGGGACACGGGCCCGCTGGGCCGCCTATGCCGTCGCCGGCGCCGTCGCGCTGTTCGCCGCCGTGGTCCTGCTGCCGGGCTACCTCGGCGAGCGCCCGACCGGTGGTGCGGTCACCGGCAACGAGGCGCTCGGCTCCACCGCTCCGGACGGCGGAGCACGTACGGCCCCGCGGGACCTGTCCACCGTCACCAACGAGGAGATGGAGGCCGTCGTCACCGACAACCCCGAGGTGATCGACATGCGGCTGGCACTGGCTCAGCGCTACCTCGATGAGGGCGAGTACCTGAATGCCGCCCGTCACTATCTGGTCGCGCTCGACCAGGAACCGCGCAACGTCGAGGCACAGGCCCACTACGGCTGGCTGCTCCTCCAGCTCGACGAACCGGAGCAGGCGATGGAGTACGTGGACGGGGCGCTGGCGCAGGATCCACGGTCCGTCGAAGGCCTGTGGTTCAAGGCCAACATCGCCTTCTTCGGCCTGTCCGACCCGACCGCCGCGTCGGCCGTCCTCGAACAGCTCCGGCAGCGACCGGATCTGACCCCCGAGGTGCGTAACCAGGTGGAGACGCTGACGAGCGAGATTCGAGCCGGGACCGGCGGCGAATGACCTCGCCCGTTCTCCAGCGCGCGGCCCCCTCCTGGCGGCCCGTGAAGATAGTCGCCCTGACGGTGGTCGCCCTGGTCGTCGGCGTGGCCGCTGTGCTGGGCAGCCGGATCAACCAGGATGCGTCCCTCGTGGAGAGCCCGCTGATCGGCCAGCCGGTACCGGACCTCACCCTTCCCGACCTCGAGGGCCCCGGCGCCGTCTCCTTCAGCGAGTTGCGCGGCCAGATCGTCGTCGTCAACTTCTGGGCATCCTGGTGCGTCCCGTGCCGCAACGAGCACCCCGTGCTGGTCGCGGCGAACGACGCCTACCGCGAGTCGGGGGTCACCTTCGTCGGCATCAACTTCCAGGACCAGCAGGGCTCCGCTAGGTCGTTCCTCGACGAACTCGGACGTGGCGACGGCTATCGCTACGTCACTGACCCCGACTCCCGGGCAGCGGTCGAGTTCGGCGTCTACGGCGTCCCCGAGACCTACTTCATAGACCGCAACGGCACGATCGTCGCCAAGATCACCGGCGAGACGAACCCCGTGCTGATGGCCGACGTGCTGGACGCGATCCTCGCCGGCCGCGAACCGGCGTCACGCACGGACGGCACCGTCCAGCCCGGGCCGGGGCAGGACCCGGTTGGTTGACCGGGGCCTCACTGCCCGGCGCCGGACGGGCGCTGACAGCCCATCCCACAGGCCTCGAGGATCGCGACCACCGTGACGGCGGCGTCGATCAGAACGGCCATCCCGGAGGGTGGAGCCCGGCCCGACCGACGCTCCGGCGGCGCCGCCCCCACGACCGGAGCGGATGTGTCGCCGTACGACGCTTCTGCACTCGGGGTGTTGGGTGCGGGCGTCGCGACCGGGGGTGCCGGCGCGACGGCGATCGTCGGTGCGGCCACCGTCCACCCGGACGAGCCGGACGCGGGGACACCGCCCCGGTCAGGACACCCCCGGTAGGCGGGTCTTTGCCCTGACGATCCCCGCGCTGGTGGTCTCGGCCTGCGCGAGGAACGCGATCGCCACCGCCCGACGCCGGCCTCCGCCCCTCCGCGTTGGCTTCGACGTCGCCGCCCGCTGATCCCGCAGTGATCGGCACGAGGACCGGGCCGATCACGACTGTGGCGGGACCCGCCGACCGACTCTGGTCACAGATGTCCACGGAGAGACTCGTCGCCGGAATAGCCGGAGCTCCCGGCCGATCGCAGCGCACGAACATGTGCGACGCGGTCGTACTATCCGGCGTAGTACGCAATGTCCCGGTGAGCGGGCACGAATGAGAACGGGGAGGCGGGATGGCGGGTCGAGCGGCCACGCGTGGCCGTTGGAGTGCGATCGCCATTGCGGTGGGGCTCGCCGTGAGCGGGTGTAGCTCCGCGTCCACTCGTCCGGCGGCGGACGTTGACACCAACGGATCGGCCGCCGTCCCGGCCGATGTCTCGGGATGCGAGTCGTTCGCCGCCGATGGCGCGTCATCAGAAGACGGTCTGCCCGCGTTGCGACTGCCCTGCCTCGCCGGGGGCCCGGACGTCTCCCTCGACGACCTGGGGGACCGCCCGGTGCTGGTCAACCTGTGGGCCAGTTGGTGCGCGCCCTGCCGCGAGGAGATGCCGATGATCGAGGATGCCTATGCCCGTTCCGGCGACCGGATCGGCTTCCTCGGCGTCAACACCGAGGACCCGCGATCGGCGGCGGTGTCGCTGCTCGCCGATCTGGACGTCACCTTCGCGCACGTAGTTGATCAGGAGGGCCGGTTGCTGACGGAGCTCGGGCTGCCGGGGTTGCCGGTCACCCTGGCCGTCGCATCGGACGGGCGCGTCATCGATCGGCAGGTCGGCCAGCTGACCGCCGCCCGGCTCGACGAGATGGTCGCCGAGCTGACTGCCGACGCTCCCACCCCGTGACGGCCACGGAACGGCAGGCTGTACCGAGCGGACAGCAAGCTGCTGGTGCGCGTCCGCGAACCGGTATCCGGACCACCCTCGTCGGCCGCTGGTCCCCAGGGTGGCGGCAACTGGCGGTCGCCATCGCGGCCGGAGCGCTGCTCGCGGGCAGCATGCCACCCCGGAGCGCGTGGTATCTCGCCCCCGTGGGAGCCTGCGCGCTGACCTGGGCGCTGCTCGGGCTGCGGTGGCGACCGCGGCTGCTGCTGGGTGCCGCCGCTGGCCTGGCCTTTTTCCTTCCGACGCTGAGTTGGCTCACCGACTTCCATCCGGCCGGGTTCATCGGGCTCGTGCTGATCGAGGTCGCGCTGTTCGCAGCGGCGATGCTGTTGGTCGTTCCTCGACCGGGAGGCTGGTGGACCGTCCCCGCGGCGCTCGTGGTGCTCGAAGTGGTGCGAGCCCGGTTCCCGTTCGGCGGCTTTCCTATCCCGGGGCTGGCACTGGGTCAGCTTGACGGACCGTTCGCCGCCGCCGCCCCCCTGGGCGGCTCCCTCCTCGTGGTGGGACTCGCCACGGGTGCCGGGGCAGGGCTCACGGGGCTCGTGACGGCCGGGCGGCGGGCCCGCGCGACGGTCGTCGTCGCGGGGCTGGTCGCGGTGAGCGTCCTCGGCGTTGTGCTCGGCCCCCCCGAAGGCGGCTCGGCCGGTTCGCTGCGAGCGGTGCTGGTCCAGGGCGGCGGACCACGGGGCATCCCCGCCGTCGCCAGCGACGCCGACGCCGTCTCCGAACGGCAGTTCCGCCTCAGCGAGGACCTGCCGGACGACGTCGACCTTGTCCTGTGGCCGGAGAGCAGCCTCGCCGTCACCGGCCCGGTGCAGGACACCCCCGAGGCCCGGCGCATGGCCGACCTCGCCCGGCGCGCGGGCGCCACCGTCGTCGCGGGGCTGAGCGAGTCTTACCCGACCGGCTTCCGGAACGCAGCGGTCGCCTGGGGCCCGGACGGACGCATCCTGGACCGGTACGAGAAGGTCCACCGCGTGCCGTTCGGGGAATACATCCCGGCCCGCAGCTTCTTCGACCGTCTGTCCGACGCGACCGCCCTGGTCCCGCGGGACGCCATCCCGGGCGATGGTCCGGGGCTACTGCGCACTCCGGCCGGGCCGCTGGGCGTGGTGATCTCCTACGAGGTCTTCTTCTCCGACCGCACCCGCGCCGCCGTGACCGCCGGCGGCCAGGTGCTCCTCGTGCCGACGAACGCCGCTTCGTACACCACCGAAGAAGTGCCGGCGACCGAGGTGGCCGCCGCACGCCTGCGGGCGCTGGAGACCGATCGCGCGGTCCTGCAGGCTGCACCCACCGGCTACACGGCGGTCATTCTGCCGGACGGCCGAGTCGTCGCCCAGGGTGGCCTCGGTACCCCGGAGGTGCTCACCGCCACCGTTCCCCTGCGCACCGGGCTGACCGTCTACGTCCGCACCGGCGACGGCCCTCTGCTCGTCGCCGTGGCGGTCGCCCTGCTCGCTGGTCACGTCACGGGACGGGCGGCCCGCCGCGCCCGACCCGTTCCCTGACGTGAACGGCCGCTGAGAAACGGCCGGCCCCCGTACGCTACCCACAGCTACCGCCGCGCGTGATGCCGCGGGCGGCCAGCCACGGGGTGGGATTGACGCGGTTCCGATACAGCACGCCCGTATGCGACTCGATGTGCAGGCGAAGGCCGGTCGACTGGCCGCGGTTGCCCACCTCCGATCTGCTGACCGGAAGCGACCCCGCTGACCCGCGCTGGCGAAGTTCCACCACGCCGGCCTTCAAGCAGTGGACGGGCCGCGTGCTTAACAACGAGGCCGGGCGGCCTCCCGAACGGCCAGTCCCGCGCGGTCAGCAGCGCACTCGCGGCCCCTGTGCCGCCTCCGCGCGCGCCGACCCGGTGTGCCCGGTCAGCCCGCGGGTAGCAGCAGCAGCGCAGTCGGCGCGAACAGCAGCAAGCCACCCCAGAGCAGCGCCGCCCACCGGGCCGCGGCAGGCAGTGGCCGGGCTGGCTCCAGCAGCCGTACGACTCGGGCAGCTGTCGAGCTGCCGGTGACAGCCAGCGCACCGTCCGGCACCCCCGCTCCCCCGGACCCGCCGGCGGCCGCAGCCGCGACGATCGCGCGGGCCAGCGTCTGCCGCGGCGTCAGACCGGTCAACGAGACCAGGGCGACATCGTCGGCCCGCATCTCCCGGTTCGTCGGCGACGTCTTCGGCTCACCGCTGGCGCTGGAGGCGCTGCTGGCCTTCTTCCTCGAGTCGACCTTCCTGGGCCTCTGGATCTTCGGCTGGGGCCGCATCCCGAAAAAGGTGCACCTGGCCACGCTGTGGGCCGCGGTGATCGGCCCGGTCGTCAGCGCGTACTTCATCATCGCGGCGAACTCGTGGATGCAGCACCCGGTCGGCGTCGTCACCGACGACGAAACGGGCCGGCCGCTGCAGGTCGACTTCCTCGCCGTCCTCACCAACAACACCGCACTGGCCGCCTTCAGCCACGCGATCGTCGCCGCCCTCATGGTCGCCGGCGCGCTGCTGGTCGGCATCGGGCTCTGGCACCTGCGGAACCGGAAGCTGGCCGGTCAGCCGACCACGGACGTGGACCAGTGCGACGACGTCCACTCGATCACCGTCCCGTACCTCCTCAGCTACCTCGCGCACGGCGATTTCTCCACCGCCGTCCCCGGGGTGAACGAGCTGCAGGAGGAGTACGCGGCGGTCTACGACGAGACCTACCCCGCGGACCCGTCGTTCGGCGATCAGGCCGGCGAGCCGATCGACCGTCCTGACCCTGCTCGTCGCCATCGTGGGCGTGCGCTTCTTCGGCATGGGCCGGGCCGCTGCGCTGGCTGGAACGGATGACCGCGCACGATGCCGCTCTGCGGCTGGCTGCCGCCACGCGGGTCCGGATCTGGGCGGCGCTCGCCGCCCAGGGCGTCGCGGCGGAGCGGACCCCCGGCTCGGCACTCGCCCGTGTGGTCGGGGACGTCGGCATCGTCCAGGACCTCACCGTCCGCGTGCAGCCTCCCATCCTGGTGGCGGGGGTCGTCACCACCGGCACGCTCCTCGCATCGCGCTCATCGACGCCGCGACCGCCGGGACGGTCGCGCTGGTGCTGGTCGCCACGGTCGGCCTCGTCCTCCTGGTCCACCGTCGGATGGACGCTGGCGCCGCGCGCAGCGAGACCGCGCTCCGAGTCGCCGCACTGCAGGAGACGACGACGGTGCTGCACGGCGTGCCGGACCTCCGGGCGCACGGTCTGGCCGAGCAGGTCGCCGGGGATCTCGACCGGCTGGCCGACCGGCAGGCGTCCGCCGCCCGCACCGGCACCCGGGCCGCCGCCATCGGCACCGGCCTGGTCATGCTCGGCACGGGCCTCGCGGCCGTGCTCGCGACGGCGGTCGGTGCGCGCAGCGGCCTGACCGGCTCCGCGCTCGCCGTCCTCGCGCTGGCCCCGCTCGGCCTGCACGTGCCGCTGGCCGGGATGATTGGTGGCCTGCAGCAGCGCGGCGCCCTCGCGGACGCGCGCGCCCGCATCGACGCCGTCCTCACCGTGCCCGTACCCGTCGATCCGGCCGGCGCTCTGCCGGTGCCTACTCCGGTGCATCAGCTGGACGTCGACGATCTCACCGCCGGCTGGCCGGGTGGCCCCGACGTGCTCCGCGGGGTGAACGCCTCCGTACGGGCCGGCGAGGACTGGCTCGTGGTCCGCGGCCCCTCCGGCGCAAGGAAGTCGACATTCCTCGCCGTCCTGATGGCCGCGCTCCGCCCGCGCTGCGGCAGCTACGCCGTGAACGGGACCGACACCGCCGGGCTGGCCGGCGACGGCCTGCGGGCGCGGATGGGCTGCCGCAGGAGGCGCACGTCTTCGCGTCGACCATCCGGGGCAATCTGGCGATGGCCGCCCCGCGCGGCCAGCTGGACGGAGCGGACGGCGAGGTCCGGATGCGCGCAGCACTGACCGTGACGGGCCTCGGCGGTCTGCTCACGGCCCTGCCCGACGGCCTGGACACGCCGGTGGGCGCCGGCGGAACCGCGCTGTCGGGCGGTGAGCGACGCCGACTGGCGGCGGCCAGGGCGCTGCTGGCGGACCGGGACGTCGTGCTGCTCGATGAGCCGACCGCGCACCTGGATCGGCCGACGGCGGACGCCCTGGTTCGTGACCTGCGCGGTGCGCTGACCGGTCGGGTGGTCGTGTGCGTCACCCACGACGATCTGGAGCTCCCGTCCGACGCCGTCGTCCGTCTTGGGAGGCCGTCCGGGCTGTCTAGGAACGTCCACGAAGCAGATCACGCAAAGTCACCGCGCTCCGATACACCACGTCAGCGGACTTGACCGGCCCGTTGTCCTTCAAGCGCCTGGGGCTGGGCTACGATCGCACTCCCTGACCTCACCACGCCGACCACTGATGAGTGGCAGTAGGCACAACTTCACTGGGGTCAGCGGAAGGTGTCAGGCCGCCCCGGCTGGTGAGTGCAGCGAACCCGCGGCAGACCAGACCGACACATCCCCGTTGAAAACCCATCAACCGCAGGTCCAGTAACGACAGTGCGGTACCGGCCACATTCTGACCATCAGCCGACGATGCGTCGCCCGAACCGGTAACCGGCCTGATCGACGGTCGTGACGGCGACAGGCTGCCCGAACGTCCGGGCGTGCACCATCTGGCCGTTGCCGATGTAGAGACCGACGTGGCTGATCGGGTTGTAGAAGAACACGAGGTCCCCCGGCTGCAGTTCTGCGCGGGAGACCTCCCGACCCACGGTCGCCTGCGACCGGCTGGCGCGCGGCAGAGACACCCCCGCAGCCGCGTACGCATAGGACGTCAGGCCGGAACAGTCGAAGCCATCCGGCCCGGACGCTCCCCAGACGTAGGGGTCGCCAACCTGAGCGAGGGCCGTCTCGATGGCCGTGGCGGTCGCGCTGCCCGGCACGACGGGCAGCTCGGCGACAGTCGGCGCAGCCAACGTCGGACCGGCGATCGCTGCAGTGACGGCGGCCTGCTCCTCCGTGGCGAGCCGGGCGAAGTCGGACTCGTACTGCTCGATCCGTCCCTGCACGTCGACCTGCTGCGCCTGCAGCTGGCCGAGCGCGGCCCCAGCGGTCACAGCGGCCGCGGCCGCCTCCGCCTCGGCCAGCTCGGCCGCGTCCTGAAGGAAGGCGACCTCGGCGACGACCGCGTTCGTGTGGTCGGCGATCACGTCGAGCGTCGCCATCTGTTGGACTAGCTCGGTCGCGGAGTCGCTGGTGAGGAAGGCCGCCACCCGCGACTGGTTCTCGGCGATGTAGCCACTCTGAGCGATGGCGCGCAACTGCGGCTCGTAGGCGTCGAGCGTGCTCCGGGCGTCGGCTGCTTCGGCGGCGGCAACGCGCGCCGCCTCCTGCAGGCGCGCGACGATCACCTCGGCCTCGTCGATCTGCGCGTCGATGGAAGTGAGCTCCTGGGCCGCCTGCCGCACCTGTTCCATGGCTTCTGCGGCCGTCCCGGGCTCGGCTGAGGCGGCCGGCGGAGACAGCAGGCCGCCGGCGATCAGGATCGCTCCGACGGCGAGGACCACACGCGGACGGCGCCCGGCGGTCGTGCGTAAGAGCTGCACCGGTGGCCTCCGTCTGCTGCGCCGTGCCCGGGGAAGGGCCACGTTCCATCCGCGTCGTAAACGCACCGTAAGGAGCCAATGTCGACAAGTAAGGGACGGCGCGCTCGTCAGACTGAGCCGTGGCATCACGCGCGCCACACACGCCGCAGGAGCACGCACCCGCCTCGTGCGTGCGACACGATCGCGGGCCCGGAACGGGTTGTCGGACAGCGGGCAACGTGCGGAGGGCGTGCCCTCACCGGGAACGCACACTCGTGCGCAGTCGGAGTGCCTCCCCGCGCGATAGGCGGGCACCGGGACGCTCTATGCACCGCCTAATCGCTCACGATCTTGGCTGCGGCCCGCCCCAGTGGCACCGGTTCACTCGCCCCGCGACGGACTCATGCGGCCAGCCGGTCGGAAGGGATCCCAGAGACCCAGGATGAAGGTCCGCGCAAACCTGCGGCGAGCCCCCGGCAACCTGCAGAAGCGGGTACTACCTTCCCTAGTCGTGACTTCTACGCGTCCCAGCCTGATGGGCCAGGCTTCTCCGGACGACAACTGCACCTCCCTCGGCGCTGACACCGACAATGGCCGGCTGCGGCGGACCTCCCGCTGATGGATGGCCTTGCCCAGGTGCAGTCGCGCATCGCCGAGATCCAGGCGCAGCTTGCGCCGCTGGTGACGCGACCCCGCGCAACATCGACCGACTGGACGTCCGCTGCGACCGCCGCCGGCTTGAGTCAGGATGCTCCGCTGCCGTCCCCGAACGCCGTGAGCTCGTCTGCCGGCGCGAGCAGTCCGGCGCTACCGGTCGCCGGAACGGACGGCGGGTCCGCCCTCGCAGCGAAGGCGCTCGAGTATCTCGGGGTGCCCTATCTTTGGGGCGGCACCGACCCCACCAAAGGTCTCGACTGCTCCGGATTCACCCAGTTGGTCTACAAGAGCCAAGGCATAGAGCTCCCACGGGTGTCCTCTCAGCAGGCGACAGCCGGACGAGCGGTCCCATCGATGGCGGAGGCGCGCCCCGGGGATCTGCTGTTCTTCGACTACTCGCCGGGGAGGCCTGGCATCGACCACGTAGGGATTTACATGGGTGACGGCAAAATGATCGCCGCGCCTCAACCGGGTGATGTCGTCAAGATCCAGTCAGTGGGCAATCCCACCGTGATCAGACGCATGCTTCCGCAGGCAGACGCCTAGCAAGGAAGAGATTCTGCTTCGCCGAAGCTGAACCAGACGCCGATCGCCTCCACTGACGTGGCGTATCAGCGACGGTCACACCACGTGATCTACTGCGTTTGGCTCACCAGGCGCTGAGCGCCGGAATGGTCGGGGTGATCACCGCCTGGTGCGGCGGCGGATCTCGCGGTGAGCCGCTCGGAGTAAGGGGTCGTGCGGTGGGCCAGGCCGCGCTGGCCGCTGACCCCGGAGGGGAATCTTCGGTCGGTGTCGGTAGCGGGCGACCGCCACCTTTGCCGGGGGTCAACCTGCTGCCAGATGCCACCCGAATACCAACCCTTTGCCATGCGTGGCCGAGAACTCCCTGGCGCTGCCTGCAGCCGCTGGATGGCTACCGTCGTCGGTTGCGTGGTTGTCTGACGGTCACACCTTCTACTATGCTCGATAGTGGGTGAAGTGGTGAACGAGCGACCGGGTCACCACCGTCTAGAAAGTCGGCGGTGGTGACCCGCCGTATTTTGGCAGAGCGCAGCATGGTTGCTGACGAGCAGGGAGCCTGACCCGGTTTTCCCCTGACACCCTGATCTGAGGCGATGATCGCCTTGGAGAGGTGCACAAGTTCGCCGAGCTCTGCACCTACATCGTTCTGGCCGGCGACATCTCACTGACCTCAGCCGTCCTCGCGCGCGACGCTGGGTCAACAGCCACGAGGCTCTCAGCTGCGACAGCCCTCCTCCACCCCCAGCCGTGACTCAAAATGGGTGGCGTCGATTTCCCGGGAAGTCGTTTCCGGGGGTGCTGGCCGCCCAGAGCGCACGTTCCCCCGAAGTCGTCGTCGGCGCGGGCATGATCAGTCGCCGATGGTCACGTCGTTGAACGGTAGGTGCGGCTCTACCCAGGGAAAGATGACGAACAACAGCAGCGCGCAGACGCCGAGCACTAGGACCAGGGCGGTCACCGCCTTGATCGCCGGGCCGCCGGGCAGGTGACGCCAGATCCAGGGATACATCCGGGTCCTCTCAGCTCTCGCGCAGTGCCGGCGGGCCGCCGGGAAACTCGACCTTGGTGAGGCCGGCTCCATCCAGGCGGGCGTGGATAATCAGCCGCTGCTGCGCGGAATACTTCGGATGGCAGGTGGTCAGCGTCAGGTACGCCCCGCTCGGCGGACCGTTCCCGGGTCCATTGGGCGTCGGCGAGATAACCTCGATATCCGCCGGGCGGACGATTTGCTGGCCGGGGATCCCGCTCGGGTCGGTGGTGAAGTCGCCCGTCGCAGGGTCCCCGAGCACCCGATAGACGAACCAGCGGTCGGCCGTCTCGACGACGATGGGGTCACCCGGCCGCAGCAGGTCGAGGTCCAGGAACGGCGACCCCTTACCGACTCGGTGACCCGCGAGCGCCACGTTGCCCTGCTCACCCGGCAGCGCCGTCCCCTCGTAGTGGCCCGGCCCCTGCGCGAGCTGCTCCTCGGCGGTGCCCTCGAGCACGACCTGCTCGTAGTCGGCACCCAGCCGCGGGATGTGCAGAACGGCGAACGCATCGCCCAGGATGCTCACGCGCGGCGCCGACGGGGCTTCGGCCTCCGCTGTCCATTCCTGACGCAGGTCCTCGTTCAGCTGGTCCTGCCGGCGGTCGGTGAGCACGTCGGTCACGAGTAGCTCGTAGACGACGAACAGGAGCACCACGAGACCACCAGTCACAAAGACCTCCCCGATCGAGCGCGCGACGGTGCGCCATTGACCGTGGCCGCCATTGGATTCCGCGCTGGGCACTCAGTTCTCCCAAGGTTGGTCTGCGATGTGGCCGGTTCCGCTCTGATCCTGCGAGAACGGTGCGGGAGCCTGGTGGTGCCCGCGCCGTACGAGAGCGGGCCGCTCGTCCGCGTGATGCCGCGCGCCTGCCCGTTTGCTGGCCATCACGTCTTCTTTACGTCTACTATGCCGCATAGTAGTCGCGGAGCTGCGTAACGTGGATCAGAAGATTCGACGCGCGGAAGGACCCTGAGGGCACCGTCCGCGGCTTCCGTCCGCCGGCGTCCTTGGCGGGACGCTGTCCCCTCCTTCTCACCGTCGCCGTCACCGACGCCCTGCTCGGGTCGGGTCGGGCCTACACCTAGCACCACCGCGAACTCTGGGGGAGATCGGCGCGCCGATGGGCGCGGCGGTGCCCCCGCCTCGCCGCTGTGTGATCCAGCAACCACCGGGCAGCCGCGCACGCGACCCGCTAACACCGAGCCGGGGCCTTGCTCCTTCGCGCACTGGGGACTCCTCTGCGGCTCTGACCGCCCGGCGCATTACGATCGAGGTTAGTAGGATCCGGACTCACCCAACGTGTGATCTTGGCTCCGGACGACGACACCAGCCGACGAAACACCCTGGGGAGAGTTCCGTGGATCGCGGGCGGCATTTGGGGGCGTGGGTGCCCGACGAACCACCCACCTGGGGGCGGATGTTCCTCCCGCACCTGGAGCCTTGGTCAGTCCTCGCCGTGCTGAGCATCCTCGGTCTGCTGGTCTATCTGACCGCGGTATCGCGATTGCGCCGGTCGGGCGTCACCTGGCCCTGGTGGCGGACGCTGTCCTGGGTCACCGGCGTCGGAACCCTGTTCGCCGTGACCGGCACCTGGCTGAACGGCTACGGCATGGTGCTGTTCAGCGTCCACACGACTCAGCACATGGTGCTGTCGGTGATCACGCCGCTCCTGCTCTTGATCGCGGCGCCTGTGACCCTCGCCCTGCGCATTCTTCCGCGGGACGGCGGCACGGCCGGTGCCCCGCGGGCGCTGATACTGAAGGCGCTGCACAGCCGGCTCGCGCGCTTCGTGACCCATCCGCTGTTCACGATCCCGCTGTTCATGGCAAGCCTGTACGGCGTCTACTTCACGCCGTTCCTCGACGCCCTGATGGACAACCCGGCGGGGCATCAGGTGATGCTGGCTCACTTCGTCGTCACCGGGCTGCTGTTCTTCGGGCCGATCGTGGCTCAGGACCCGTGGCCGCGGACGCTGAGCCACCCGGGCCGGATGCTCGAACTCTTCCTGCCGGTGTCGTTCCACGCCTTCGTCGGCGTCGCGATCATGAGGGCCGGCTCACCCGTGGTCGACACTTTCGCGCCGCCGCCCGCCCGGTGGGGCATCGACTCCCTCGCTGACCAAGGCATGGCCGGCGGCATGGTGTGGACCTTCGGTGAACTGCCGACCGTCCTCGTGCTCGCCGCCGTCTTCTTCTCCTGGGCCAACTCCGACGAACGGCGCGCTAAGGCGCTGGACCGGACCGCCGACCGGACCGCCGACCGGACCGCTGACCGGATCGCCGACGCCGAGTTGGCGGAGTACAACGCTCGACTTCGCGCTATGGCGTATCTGGACAGGTGACTTCGCACAATGGCGTATCCGGAGGTGACACGGCCGACTCTGGCTCGCAGGCCGAGTCGTCTCCGAGGACGCGCATCCGATCTCGGGGGCCTACGCGTTCGTCGCCGGCGACGCGGAGCTGGTAGCGGCCACGTCCGCACCGGATGGGGACGATGTCGACTCCGTCGTGGCGGCGGCGCTGCCAGTCGCCCGGTGGATCGGTTTCACCGGAATCGCGCTGGCGATCGGTGTCCCGGTGTTCGTGCTGTGCTCGATGTCGAACTCCTGCCGGCCGGGCCGGGCCACTACGTCGCCGACGGCATGCCCATTCCCATGCCGGGGACCTGGACACTCACCGTGGCCGTCCGGGTGGACGAGTTCACCGCGTCGACGGCCAGCACGACGTTCCCGGTCCGTTGACCCACATCGGGATGGCCCCGGCAGATCGAGCCGGAATCGCCAGGGTGGCGTATGTCCTCGGCGTCTGCTTCGTGGTCGTCGGCGGGCTGGTCGCCGCCGTCACCGGGCCGCTGGAGCTCGCCCGAGGCAGCTGGCTGGCTGCGTATCTCGTGCTGGTGTGCGGCGTCGCCCAGGTCGCCCTCGCGACCGCCCAGCCCGTACTGTCCACCCGGCCGGTCCCGCCGCGGGTGTGGCTGGTCCAGGTGGTCGGCTGGAACGTCGGCAACGGTGTCGTCGTCGCCGGGGTTCTGCTGGACGCGGCGGTCGTCGTCGACGTCGGGGCGCTGCCGTTGCTCGTCACGCTGGTCCTCGCAATAGATGCCGTGCGGCGTCCACCCCGGCCCCTGTCGATCGCGGCGGTGGGCTACCTCGCCGTCCTGGCGGTCCTGATTGCCAGCGTCCCGGTCGGACTCGTACTCGCCCACGTGCGAGCCGGATAACTCCCCCTCCCCTGCATGCTGGTCGGTCTCGTCGTCTCGGCCGACAGCGGGACGCGCGACACCATCCCGCGCTGGGCGGGGGGGCGACGGAGGGACCAGTCGCATCACCCGGCCCCGTCGTCCACGGCCACGCCGATCGGCTCCACGGCGGGCACCACAACGTCGACCGCGCCGGCCCGCGCGAAGGCCAGCGTGAGTGTCACGGTGTCGCCGACGGCCGGCACCGTTGTCAGCGGGTCGAGCATGGGGTGCGCTGTACCGCGCCGGAACCGAAGGCGTCGCCTGCGGATACGACCACCTCGTCGAGGCCCGTCATGGTGCCCACACCGTCCTGGGACACCTCGGTCATCGGCATCACCATCTCCGCCACGTCACTGGTCACAGCGATAAGCCGGTCTTCGGCGTCCCCGTCGTTGACACTCGTTAGGTGGGCCGCAGCTACCGACGGCGACGCGGGATCGCGAACGCACCCGTCGTCCAGTGTGATCTCCCACCCTCGCTACCTGGCGTTCATCGGTGAGCGCTTCTGGTACTACGTCACGGGGCGGCCGGCCCGCCGCATCCGATACGTTCGGGAACGGTCGCTGAGACGCAGCCCTCTCCTGCGCTACCCGCAGCTGCCGCCGAGCGTGATGCCGCGGGCGGCCAGCCACGAGGTGGGGTTGACGCGATTGCGATAGAGCCCGCCGGTGTGCGTCTCGATGTGCAGGTGGGGGCCGGTCGACTGGCCGCGGTTGCCCACCTCCGCGATCTGCTGACCGGCTGCGACCTGCTGACCGGCGCTGACGAAGTACTGGTTGATGTGGCCGTAGACCGTGATGGTGCCGTCCGGGTGCTGGATGTAGACCGCGAGACCGAAGCCGTTGGCCGGTCCGGCATCGAGCACCACACCGGCGTCGGGAGCGAAGATGGGTGTGCCGATGGGTGCGGCGATGTCTACCCCGTTGTGCATGGCGCCGGAACGGCTGCCGTAGCAGGACGTCACCCGACCGGCAACCAGTGCGGCGGCGCCTGCGCGTGCCTGCGCCAGAAGGCTGCGCTGCTGCTGGTCCCGGGCGGCGGCCGGGTCTGCGATTCCCCGGGCCGCGAGGAGTTGGATCTCGGCGTCGCGGAGCTGAGCGTCGAGAGCGGACTTCTGCGCAGTGGCAGCGTCGTAGGCCTCCTGCGAGGTTGCCAACTGCGCTTGGGCGTCGGCCTCCGCCGTGGCGCTGGCGCGGGCGGCCTCGTCCCGCTCCCGGACCGCCGCCCGAGCGGCCCGGTCCGCACGTTCCTGGCGGGCCTGGATCACCTCGAACTCGTCGAGCCGTTCGGCCCGGGCGTCACCGAGCAGGTCCAGCGTCGCGGACCGCTCCAGCACCTCTTCGGGGCCTTCGGCGTCCAGGAGCACGGCTGCGTCGCCGAAGGTGGTGCCACCCATGAACGCCTCGCGCCCCAAGGTGGCGATGTCGTCCTCCGCCTGGTCCACTGCCGTGCGCGCCGCCGCCAGCTCGGCCGCTGTGGCGGCTGCCTGCGTCTCCGCCTCGACGAGCGCGGCCTGCGCGACATGGGAGGCTTCTCCTGCCGCCTCCGCTGCCACCGTGTATCGCTCCAGGTCGCGTTCGGCGGCGGCGACCAGGGTCGAGATCCGCTCGACCTCAGCGGTCAGGGAATCCTGGCTCTGCGGTGCCGAGCCGGCGCCCTGCCCGGCCGGTGCGGCGGCAGCCGTCGGCGCCGAGAGAGCCACGACCACAGCAACGGCCGCGGCGAGCACGGGACCGATTCGATGTCGAACACGGGTAGAGGTGCTGTGCGTACGGGCGCTCTGGTCGTGCGAGGTCGCCAAGGCGGCGCGTCTCCTCTTCCTCGCCGCCTACCGAGTTAGCTGACGGGTTCGGGCGGGAAGACGCCCTACCTGGCACGCGGTGCTCGCGCACGCAGGATTCACCCCGAGGGAACGTTGGGTCCCCGGTCCACCCGGCCGGACGACTCGGGCGGTTCGGCGGGGCCCACCGGGCTCCTCCGGTCGAGGAGCGGGTTCCAGTGGGACCGAGAGGACCGTAGTACGAAGCGCCTTAGTTGTCACGAACTGGTAACGAGACCGCAAACGGCCACCCTGATCAGGAGCGGTCGATCTCCGCCATCCGAGCCAAGCGGGCGTTGTACGCGCGCAGCTCTTCGTCTACGCGATGGTCGGTGTTCTGAGCTCCCCGCTCGTCCGAGCGGATCCACTGGACGAAGACGACGAGGAAGGCGATCATGCTCGGCACCTCGCCGAAGCCCCACACGATGTTGCCGGCGGCCAGCTGGTCGGTCAGCACGTCGATCCTCCAATCCACCGGCGGATCGGCGAAAGCGCGGACTATTGGGGCGCTCGCCAGCATCAGCGCGACCGCGAAGAAGGCGTGCAGGGGACCGGGCAGTGCCAGTTCCACCAGCCGCAGCGGAGCGGAAGGCCGGTGCGGCCACGGGCCCAGCGCAAAGGTCCCCCCGTACGCCAGCAAGCCGGCGCCGAGGAAGAACATGAGCATCCCGACATTCCCCCACCAGGTCTGCATGAGGACGTCGAACACGGGAGTGAAGTAGATGCCGTAGAGGCTGCCCACGAAGATTACTGTTGTGACGACGGGATGAGCGATGAAGCGCGCTATCGGGCTGCGCAGGATGCCCAGCAGAAGTCGTCGGAACACCGCCGCCCACCCATGGCGCGGCAGTGCCCGGATCGCCAGGCTCACCGGCGCGCCGAGCATCAGGAGCATCGCGGACAGCACCGTCAGCACCATCTTCTGCAGCATGTGGACCGAGAAGAGCAGCATCCCGTAACCCATGACCTGCGTCGCCGTGACCAGCCAGACGGTCAGGATTCCTGCTACGAAGTTGGCGGTCCGGTGCCACGGCCAGTGCATACCTCTCCGGCCAAGGGCTCGGACGCCGAGCAGGTATGCCAGAAGAGCGAGCAATGCCAGTCCGGGAAGCACCGAGGTGACGTCGAACTGTGGACTGAAGAGCCGAAGCAGCGTCGGCGGCTCGGCCGGCATGTCCATCAGTCCGCCGGAACGTGATTCCACGACCTGCCCTTCGAGACGAGCGGTCAGCCATCCTCGACGACGCGAGGCAGCGACACCCTGGGTGCGGAGCTTGCTCCGCCGCACGACGGATGGACTCCTATGCGCCTTCGTAGAGTAGGGCCTCCGTAGGATCGTTCGGGGCCGGCTGCGCACACCGGCTTCTGAGCGGCGCCTCGACGAGGTGGTGGCTGGATCGACAAGGGGAGCGAGTGAGCACCAACCTAAAGATTTCTGCCGCTCTGGTGGCCGCCTTCGTCGTGGCCGTGGCGGTCTTCCTTGGCGTGAGCCGCGGCAACTCCGACACCAGCGGTGCTGAGTCGAGTGGCGCAGCGGTGGTTCGCGACGACAGCCATCGACTGTCCACGGCCGACGACGGAAACGTGACACTCGTGGAGTTCCTCGACTTCGAGTGCGAGAGCTGCCTCGCGGCCTACCCGTTCGTCGAGCAGCTGCGCGACGAGTACGACGGCCGGGTCACCTTCGTCGCCCGCTACTTCCCCATGCCGGGGCACGCGAATGCCGAGAACGCGGCCGTCGCCGTGGAGGCGGCTGCCCAGCAGGGACGGTTCGAGGACATGTACCACCGGATGTACGAAACGCAGACCGAGTGGGGCGAGAGTCAGGAATCGAAGGCTGCACTGTTTCGCTCCTTCGCCGAGGACTTAGGCCTTGACATGGCGGACTACGACGCCGCCGTCAGCGATCCGGCGACCTTGGAGCGGGTGCTGCAGGACCGTGAAGACGGCCTGGCACTGGGTGTGGAGGGCACGCCGACGTTCTTCCTGAACGGTGAGAAGGTCGAGGCCGAGACCACCGACGAGTTCGTCGAGCTCATCGATGCCGCCCTCGACGGCTGAGGCGGACCCGGCGGCCTCCCTCGCCGGACGTCCGACGGACCTGGCCGACCAGCGCGAGCTGCCGTCGGCGCGCACGCTGGCCTGGCTGCTCCTCATCGCCGGGCTGCTGGGATTTGTCGCGTCCTTCGTGCTGGCCATCGAGAAATACGCGCTCCTGGCCGACCCGTCTTACGTGCCGACCTGCAGCCTCAACCCCGTACTGAGCTGTGGATCGATCATGGCCAGTGCGCAGGCCGAGGCGTTCGGCTTCCCCAATCCCCTACTGGGGGTCGCCGGCTTCCCCGTGGTGGCCGCCACCGGCGCCGGGCTGCTGGCCGGGGCACGCCTGTCTCGCTGGTACTGGGCCGGGCTGCAGGTCGGCGTCACCGGCGCCGTCGTCTTCGTGCACTGGCTGATCTTCAGCAGCCTGTACCGGATCGACGCACTCTGCCCGTACTGCATGGTCGTCTGGGCAGTGACCATCCCCGTGTTCTGGTACGTGACCCTACGCAACCTCGACGCACCCGCACCCCGACTGCCGACCGCGCTCGCACGCGCGGTGGCCGTGGCGCGCCGTCACCACGGCGTCGTACTCACCGCTTGGTTCCTCATGATCGCCGCCGCAATCCTGCAGCGGTTCTGGCTGTACTGGAGCACCCTCGTTGGCTGACACCGCACCCCGCCGCTGGCTCCTCGCCATCTGCGCTCTGGCAACCGCCGCCACCCTGGCCGGCTGCTCCGGAGAGAGCGCCAGCAACGCCAGCACGGCGACAGAAAGCTCAGGAGATTTCGACTTCAAGGGCAATACCCCCCTCGGCGAAGTCATCCCTGCCGCAGCCCGCGAATCGGCACCGGTCTTCGAGGGAGAACTCCTCGACGAGACAGCATTCGAGTCCGCGTCGTTGGCCGGGGACATCACCGTCCTCAACTTCTGGGGGTCGTGGTGTGCGCCCTGTCGGGTGGAGACCCCAGAGTTCCAGGCCGTCTACGCCGATGTGGCCGAGTCCGGCGTGCAGTTCCTCGGCGTCGACGTCAAGGACAACCGCCAGATGGCCCAGGCTTTCGTGGACTCGGTGGGAGCGGAGTACCCGTCCCTGTTCGACCCCCGGGGTGAGGTGGCGATGGCGTTCCGCGGGTTCCCGGCCAACGTCGTGCCCAGCACCATCCTGATCGACCGCGCCGGCCTGGTGGCCGCCGTTTACGTGGCGGTGGTCCCGGAGGACGACCTGCGGCGGGCGCTCGAGCTACTGCTGGCAGAGGAGACGCCACGGTGAGCGGACTCGGCGACACCCTCGCCACGATCGTCAGCGACGGCTCGTTGTTGCTCGCGGCCGCGGTCGCCGCTCTGGTCGGCCTCATCAGCTTCGCCTCGCCGTGCGTGCTTCCCCTCGTCCCCGGCTACCTGGCGTACGTCGCCGGCCTGACCGGCGCCCAGACCAGCTCGGGTGCACCACCGCCCGCCGCTCGCAGTGAAGCCGCCTCAGTAACCGAACAGGCCGGCTCGACCATCACCGCGCCACCCGGTCAGCGACGTCGAGTGGTCACCGGCGCCCTGCTGTTCGTGCTGGGCTTCACCGCAGTCTTCGTATCCTTCGGGGCCCTCTTCGGCGGCCTGGGTCGCCTGCTCCTGGAGTGGGCACCGCTGCTGACCAGGCTGATGGGTGTCGTCACCATCCTCATGGGGCTTGCCTTCCTCGGCGGGCTGCACTGGCTGCAGCGCGAGCGGCGCATCACCAGGCGACCCCCGGCCGGCCTCCTCGGCGCTCCCGTGCTCGGTGTCGTCTTCGGGCTCGGGTGGACTCCGTGCCTCGGTCCGACGCTGTCGGCGGTCAATACATTGGCCTACGCCGAGGCGTCGGCCGGCCGGGGCGCGATCCTGGGTCTGGCCTACTGCCTGGGCTTGGGGATCCCGTTCGTGCTAGTCGCCCTCGGCGCCCGCCGCGCGCTCACGCTGTCCGCATGGGCCCGGCGACACGCACAGACCGTCATGCGCATCGGCGGCGTGCTCCTCATCGTCCTGGGCATCCTTCTGGTCACCGGCACCTGGGACTACATCATGATGTGGCTCCGGTCATGGCTGGCCGCTACGGGCTTCGGCACCTCGGCCTTCTGACCGATCAGCGCCCAGAGCGGGCGGAGAGACACGCCCACTACTAAGCCGCTTAGGTCACCGTTCGGTCACGTTGTGCTGTGATACCCCGGACGCAGCGAACCGACAGCGGACGGACTGGAGGGGAGGGACGTGCGTAGAAGCAGGCGTGCGACCTCCCGGCGCCCTGCCGCCGGGTTGCGACAGCGCCCCCGAATGCTGCTGTCCACCGTCGTCCTCGGCGCGGTCGCCGCAGGTCTCTGGGAAGGCGGCTGGGGCCTGGCCACACCGATCGCCCATGCCCACGACGCTCCCACGGCGTCGGTGCTGGTGGCGATGGACGGTGCGATCGACGTCCTCGGGGAGTGGGACGCGCGGCCGAAGATCGCCGAGGCGGAGGCCGCGCTGCGCATGCAGGAGCTCGCCGCGTCGCGCGCTGCGCGCGAGGAGGCGGGCCGCCCCAAAGCGGTCCTGCCGCTCGAGGGGCGACTGACCAGTTCCTACGGTGGCCGCTGGGGCGGGATGCACTACGGCCTGGACATCGCAGCACCGATGATGACCCCGGAGTACGCCGCCGCCGACGGAGTGGTTCTGCGCGCAGGCCCCGCCCAGGGTTTCGGGCTGGCGGTCTACATCCTCCACGACAACGGCGACGTGACGGTGTACGGACACATGGAAGAGATCCTCGTCGAGAACGGCCAGACCGTGCGCGCCGGCGACACCATCGCCCTCGTGGGCAACCGGGGGCAGTCCACCGGTCCGCATCTGCACTTCGAGGTGTTCGAGGGCGGCCTGGACGGTCGCCGGATCGACCCGGCGGCCTGGCTCCGCGAACGCGGCGTGGACATCTGACGGCGGTGCATCGACGAACTGCGCATCACCTACACTACTAACGTGCTTAGGCGTCGACCGCTCCGCTCGCTACTCACCGGCCTGGCCGCCCTCACGCTCGCTGCGACCCTGACCGCCTGCAGTGGCACCGAGGAAGACGGCGGGCACGACGGGGACCACGTCGCCACGGTCTCCGGCGGCCCCCAGGAGGGTCCCTACGCCGGCCGGGAGATCAGCGACCCCAGACCGCGGCCGGAGTTCGTCCTCACCGACCAGGACGGTGCCGCGTTCGACTTCGCCACCCAGACCGCCGGTCAGCCGACCTTGCTCTTCTTCGGCTACGCCAACTGCCCGGATGTCTGCCCGACGACGATGGCCGACGTCGCGCTGGCGTTGAAGGCCGTACCGGCAGAGCTGGCCGCCCAGACTCAGGTGATCTTCGTGACCACCGACCCCACTCGTGACACGACCCAGTTCCTCGGGGAGTACCTGGCGCAGTTCGATCAGGGGCTGCCCAACCGCTTCACCGGGCTGACGGGCACCCTGGCCGAGGTGGAGGCCGCCCAGGAGGCGGCCGACGTGCCGCTCGCCGAAGGCAACGGCGAGATGCACTCCACCAGCCTGTTCCTCTACGGCTCCGACGACGTCGCCCGCGTGATGTTCTCGGCCGGGGATACCGCGGACGAGATCGCCACCGACCTGCAGCAGATCGCAACCAGCTAACTCAGACATGACACGTCTGACTGTATTCAGCGAAGAGTGTACAGTCACGACGGTGATGCCTGTCCTGCACGTCGAAGTGCTCGCACGCTTTGGTCACGCCCTGTCCGATCCGACCCGAACCCGGCTTCTCCTGGCGCTGCGGGAACAGCATGGCTACCCGTCCGAACTCGCTGGAACGCTCGGTGTGACCCGGCAGAATCTTTCGAACCACCTGGCCTGCCTGCGCGGCTGCGGCCTCGTCGTGGCGGTTCCGGAAGGTCGGCGTACGCGTTACGAACTCGCCGACTCCCGGATCGCACACGCGCTGGACGATCTGCTCGGCATCGTCCTCGCCGTCGACCCCGAAACCTGCGGCAAGACGCCTACTGCGATGGACGAGGAGACGCACTGATGAATACTCGACCTCTCTCCTTGGCCCACCCCGTGGAGGTCCACGCAACGCCCGAGGTCCGTGCTCGATGAGCGGCGACCACTCGCACGACCACGGCGGCGGGTTGCCGGCCACGGCGGGGAACCGCCGGCGCCTCGCCATCGTCCTAGCCCTCACGTCGACCGTGCTCGTGGTCGAGGTGATCGGCGCGCTCATCTCCGGCAGTCTGGCACTGCTCGCCGACGCCGGGCACATGCTGACCGATGCGGCCGGCCTGGCCATCGCCCTGATCGCCGCGACCCTCGCGATGCGACCTGCTACCCCCAAGCGCACGTGGGGCTACCGGCGTGCGGAGGTCCTCGGCGCCACGCTGCAGGCTGCGGCTCTTTTCGCGGTCGGCACGTACGTGTTCGTCGAGGCCGTCCGGCGGCTCTTCGAGCCCGCCGAGATCGCCACGACTCCGGTGCTCGTCTTCGGCGTGGTGGGCCTCCTGGCGAATGTCGTGGGCATCTTCATTCTCACCCGGGGCGGACCGAGTACGAACGTCAACATGCGAGCGGCCTTCCTCGAGGTCCTCAACGACACCCTTGGGTCGGTCGCCGTCCTGGTCTCGGCGTTCGTCATCATCCTGACCGGGTGGCAGCAGGCCGATGCGGTCGCGTCCCTCTTGATCGCCGTCCTGATCATCCCGCGGACGCTCAAGCTGCTGCGTGAGACCATCTCCGTGCTGCTGGAGAGCACCCCGCGTGGACTTGATCTCGCCGACGTCCGCGCCCACTTGCTCGGCGTTCCGCACGTGCTCGACGTGCACGACCTGCACGCTTCGCAGATAACCACCGAGCTTCCGGTGCTGACCGCCCACGTGGTGATCGAGGATTCGTGCTTCCTGGACGGTCACGCGCCACAGGTGCTGGATCAGCTGCAGGCGTGCCTGGCGGAGCACTTCCCGGTCAGCGTCGAGCACTCGACCTTCCAGCTGGAGGCCCCTGCGCATGCCTCCCATGAGGCCGCTGGACACCGCTGAGTCACGACGTCAGGTCAGGAACGGAGTAACCGTCATCGTGCCGATCTGGCCGAGCGCCACATGGAAGGAGCACTCGTACCGGTAGTCGCCGGGCTGGTCGACGGCGAACTCCATGGTCTCGCTGCTCCCTGGGCTCAGTACCGGGATCTCCTCGGCGATCTCGGCCGGGCCGGCCCCGGGCGTGAACCGGATGTTGTGCGTCAATTGCTCCGCCTCACTGGTCAACGTGAGCCGCACCCGCCCCGGGGTCACTGTGAACCGGTCAGGGCGAAAAACGTAGTCGTCGTGGACCAGGAGGGTGATCTCCTGGGTGCCGTCCGCAGCGACGGTGACCTCCCCACCCGTGTTCTCCCCGGACGACGCGCCGGTGGGCGGCGTGTCGCTGTCGGTCTCGGCACCCCCGCAGGCGGACAGCGCCATCCCTCCCAGACCGGCGACACCGGCGAGCAGCAGCATTCGTCGTCCAAGCACTACCTCTCGGCCACGAGTTCCCTCCACGGCTGCCAGAATCCCCGTCAGATGTTGCAGAGATCGCTGAGTGCAGCGCCCATCGCGGGATACCCGGCAATGAGGACGGGCGCTAATACGACGACCAGCGCAGCCACTGCGGTGATGCGGTACCGCCAGCGTTCCAGCGGCGGCCCGGGCGTCAGTAGCCGGGAGACGCGGAACGCCGCCGCGTCCTGTGCCATCGCGAAGGCCGCAGCCGGAGCCTTCATCTCGGCGAGGCTGACGATGGCGGAGGCCACGTTGACCCGGTCCACCCGCCGCGCCGCTGCGTCGTCGGCCAGCAGTTCGATGAGCTGCCGGGTCTCCTGCGTGGCCACCTGGAACAGGCGGATGGGCGGGAAGGCGCGAGCCAGGATCTGCGAGAGCGCCACGGCAAGGTTGTGGCGACCACGGAGGTGCGCCATCTCGTGGGCGAGGACGCCGTCAAGTTCACGGGCCGAGAGGCGGTCGAGCGCACCCTGGGTCACCACGATCCGCCCCGCCCTCCCGGGCACGCAGAATGCGGCTGGCGCCGAGGAGTCGATGACCACGAACGCCCGGGGCGCCCCGGGCTCAGTGAGCAGGCTCAGGGCGCGGTGCAGTCGGCGGCGGCTTCGCCAGCTCCCGAATAGGACGCGCGTCGCGCAGATCATCACCCACACAGGGAGCACCCCAGCCAGAAGCACACCGAGCAGCTTGACCGGGAAGAAGCCCGACGAACCGTAGGCCGTGGCGATGCTGACCGCACAGGCGTGCACGATTGCTCCGAGGCCGCCGGCAAGGGTGGTGATGGGGATCAGCATCGTGACCCCGGCAAGCACGACGGCGAGCACGGCACTCACGGTCAGGGCCTGCCACATGGCGATCGCCAACCGCGGAGCCTGCTGAGCCCAGGAGACCACGGCCAAACGCGGGCCGAGGAACACGATGGCCGCCGCGATGCTGAGGAGACTCAAGCCCGCAGTCATGCGCTGCCGCTCCGCCCCTGCCGGTCTCGGCGACGCGCAGCCTCGACCGCCGCCCGCAGCTGGGCCACGCCATCGGAATCCAAGTCATCCACAAAGTGCATGAGCACCTCCTGGCGGTCGTCGGACTCGGCCAGCACGTTCTGCAGCAGAGCGGCGGCGTGCTCGGCTCGACTGCGCACCGGCCGGTACAACCAGGCCCGTCCGCTCATCTCACGGCTCAGCTGCCCCTTGCGGTGCAAGTTGTCCAGCACCGTCATGACGGTGGTGTAGGCCAGTGTGCGGGAACCGCTGAGGGCGGCGAGGACGTCTCGAACCGTCGCGGGCTCATCCCGCTCCCACATCTGGTGCATGATCGCCGCCTCGAGCTCTCCGAACGGTCGCATGTGTCCACTTCCTCGCTGCCGCTGCCCAGGGAGAGAACGCATCCACGCCGGAGACCACTCCCCCGACCCCTGTCTACGATCCCTCTTAGGAGACTGTCTTACTATCCAGCCTAGAAGATGCCCCGGCCGGCGACCCGTCCGGCCCTCCGTGGAAATGAGTCTCGTCGATGACGATCGCCCCCGCCCCGATCGTTTTCCGGCCCAGCCCGGCGCCGACCCCTACCAAGGGATCGCGACTGACGAACCTGCTTCGCACCACGGACCACAAGACCATCGGTCTGATGTACATGGTCACCTCGTTCGCCTTCTTCATGGTCGGCGGTCTGATGGCCATGCTCATGCGCGGTGAACTAGCCCAGCCTGGGCTGCAGTTCACGTCCCCTGAGCAGTACAACCAGCTGTTCACCATGCACGGCACGATCATGCTGCTGATGTTCGCGACGCCGCTGTTCTTTGCCTTCGCCAACCTGATCATGCCGCTGCAGATCGGTGCGCCCGATGTAGCGTTCCCGCGGCTGAACGCGCTGTCCTTCTGGCTGTTCCTGTTCGGCAGTCTGGTCGTGCTGTCGAGCCTGCTGACCCCCGGAGGGGCTCCGGACTTCGGCTGGACGGCCTACGCGCCGCTGTCGAGCGAGCTGCACTCTCCGGGCGTGGGCGGTGACCTGTGGATCACCGGCCTGGCGGTCAGCGGGCTGGGCACGATCCTCGGTGGCGTCAACTTCATCACGACGATCGTCTGCCTACGCGCCCCCGGGATGACGATGTTCCGGATGCCGATCTTCGTGTGGAACACGCTGGTCACCAGCATGATGATCCTGCTGGCGTTCCCGATCCTGACCGCGGCGCTGCTCGCGCTGCTCGCCGATCGGAACCTCGGGTCGCTCATCTTCTCTGCTGAGAACGGTGGGGCGATGCTGTGGCAGCACCTGTTCTGGTTCTTCGGCCACCCAGAGGTCTACATCATCGCGTTGCCGTTCTTCGGCATCGTCACCGAGATCATCCCGGTCTTCAGCCGCAAGCCGCTGTTCGGCTACAAGGGCATGATCGGCGCCACGCTGGCCATCGGCTTCCTGTCCCTGGCGGTCTGGGCGCACCACATGTACGCCACCGGCGCCGTCCTGTTGCCGTTCTTCGCGTTCCTCACCTACCTGATCGCGGTGCCGACCGGCCTGAAGTTCTTCAACTGGATCGGCACCATGTGGCGGGGTCAGATGACCTTCGAGACGCCGATGCTGTTCTCGATCGGCTTCATGGTGACCTTCCTGCTCGGCGGCCTGACCGGCGTGCTGCTGGCCAGCCCGCCGCTGGACTGGCAGGTGCACGACTCCTACTTCGTCGTGGCGCACTTCCACTACGTCGTCTTCGGCACCGTGGTGTTCGCCGCCTACGCCGGGATCTACTTCTGGTTCCCGAAGATGTGCGGCCGGATGATGAACGAGCGGATCGGCAAGCTGCAGTTCTGGATGACGTTCATCGGCTTCCACGGCACGTTCCTCGTCCAGCACTGGCTGGGCAGCCAGGGCATGCCGCGCCGCTACGCCGACTACCTGCCCACCGACGGGTTCACCACGCTGAACATGATCTCGACCATCTTTTCCTTCGTCCTCGGCGCCTCGGTGATCCCGTTCATCTACAACGTGGTGCACTCGTGGAAGTACGGGGAGCCGGCCTTGCGCGACGACCCGTGGGGCCACGGGAACTCCCTGGAATGGGCGACGTCCTCCCCGCCGCCGCGGCACAACTTCGTGGAGATGCCGAGAATCCGGTCCGAGCGTCCCGCCTTCGAGGCGCACTACCCGCACCTCGTCCAGCGGCTGCAGGATGAGGCGCACGCCGGCAAGCGGCACACGCCGTATGCGGGCGAGTTGGTGGCCGGCACCGGCCCGCGCCAGGGCGCGAACGACCCCGACCCCACCTGATCCAGCTGTTCGAGGCGCCCGAGTTGCATCAGAAGCCGCACGGCGGGTGGCGCCGGCTCCCGGCTGCCGGAGATCGGCCCACCTACGGTGTGGACATGGCGGTGCACAGCGGTCGGCATGCGGTCCTCCTCCGCGCGTCGGCGGTGCTGCTCGCGATGGTGGCTCTGGTGCTCTCTGGCGCTACCGCGGCGGCGGCGCACACCGACCGCGGGGTGGCAGGCAGCAACTACGCCGGGCGGGTGCTCTCGACGTCGGAGCCGATGCCCGGCGTCAGCCTGCGCGTGACCGAATTCGGCGACAGCCTCGAGCTGCTCAACCGCTCTCCGGTCACCGTCACCGTCTACGGCTACTCCGACGAGGAGTACCTGCGCATCGGACCGGACGGCGTCTGGCGCAATGCCAACAGCCCGGCTACATACCTCAACATCCGCAGGGACGGCACTACCCAGTTGCCTGCGAATGCGGAGGCCGGTGCGGCGCCGGACTGGCAGCGCATCTCCACCCAGCCGGAATACTCCTGGCACGACCACCGCACCCACTGGATGCTGTCGAGCCTGCCTCCGCAGGTAGCAGCTGACCCCGAACGCGAGCACACGATCATCAACTGGCAGGTGCCGCTGACCTACGACGAGACCGCCGTCACCGTCGACGGGGAGCTCACCTGGGCGCCGCCGCCGACCGGCGCGCTGTGGTGGCCGCTGTACCTGCTGATCCTTGTCGCCGGCGCACTGGCCGGCCTGCTCGGCCGCACGGCGCGACCCCTGGCCGTCCTGTTGTTCGCATCAACCGCAGCTGCCGTGTGGCATCTGACGGCGACCCCGCAGTCGGGCCTCACCGCCCTCGACCGGGCGTTGGCCATGGGCGCCGCGTCGCTACCCACGCTGGTGCTCGCGGCGGTCACGGCCGTGGGAGTCCGTGCAGCCCTGAGGGGTAGCGACCTGCTCGCCGGGATGCTCTCGGCCGTCGTCGGTTTCATGCTGCTCGTCCAAGGCCTGCCCGACGTGGACGTCCTGTGGAGCGCCAACGTGATTACGGGAGGTCCGGTCACGCTCGCGCGGCTGTCCGTGGCCCTGCTCATCTTCGGGGGCCTGGGACTGCTGCTGGGCGCGGCGGCGGCAGTGCGCCGCTTCCGTCCCGCGGTCCCCGAGGAGATCGGCAACCGAGCGTTCGAACCCGCAACAACCGGCTGAGTCCGATCTGGCTCAGGCCTCGAACAGCGTTCGACCCCACCAGTCGTCGGCATCGCGCACGCCCGGCGGGCAGGCGAACACCGCCGAGGACTTGTGCTGAATAAACCGGTTGAGCGCGTCCCCCGCGAGGTTTCGCTGCACCTGCACGAAACCGGTCTCCGGGTTCCTCTGGTAGGCGACGAAGAACAGCCCGGCGTCGAGGCGGCCGGCGCCGTCGGTGCCGTCCACGAAGCTGTAGCCACGCCGCAGCATCGCGGTGGCCGCGTTGCTGGGATGCGACAGGAAGACGTGCGAATTCCGCGGGATCGCAGGCCGGCCGTCACGAACCGCCGCGAAGTCAGTCGGGTCGAACTCCTCGCGCTGGCCCAGTGGCGCGCCCGCGCTCTTCGTGCGACCCATGACCGCCTCCTGCTGCGGCGCGGGGGCCTCGTCCCAGTCCTCGATCAGCATGCGGATCCGGCGGGTGACCAGATACGAGCCGCCGGCCAGCCACGCAGCGTCGTCCTCCTCCCCCACCCACACGAACTGATCGAGCGCGCTCCCGTTCTCCGCCTTCAGGTTCGCCGTCCCGTCCTTGAAGCCCATAAGGTTCCGCGGGGTTGCCTGGGCCGTGCTCGTCGATGACGTGCGTCCGAACCCGAGCTGGGTCCAGCGCACCCGCACGACGCCGGCACCCAGGCGGACAAGATTGCGGATCGCGTGCACCGCAACCTGCGGATCGTTGGCGCACGCCTGGATGCACAAGTCTCCGCCGCTGATCGCGGCCTCCAACTGATCGCCGAGGAAAAGCGGCAACTCGGCCAGGGCTGTGGGTCGGCGACCCGCCAACCCGAAGCGGTCGCCGCCCTCCGGCGTGGTGAAGAGCGTCGGGCCGAAGCCGACGGTCAGCGTCAGGCCGGACGGCGGCAGCCCCTGCGCCTCGCCGGTGTCCTCCGGTCCGACCTCCTGGCCGGTGGTCAGTCGCCGGGCGGCTTCCGTCCACGCCTTGAGCATGGCAACCAGCGCCTCGCGGCTGCCGGTGACGACGTCGAAGGCGACGAAGTGAAGCCGGTCCTGCGCCGGCGTGACGATGCCCGCCTGGTGGCTACCTGTGAACTCGACCGGCGCAGTGGAATCCTGCGCTGCCGACGACACGACCGGCGACGACGGCCCCGAAGCAGTCGCGCGGCCGACTACTCCCCCGACGGTCCCGGACGCCAGGACGCCGGCGGTCCCAAGGCCGGCCAGGCCGAACAGCCTTCGGCGCGACAGGCCCCGTTCCTGCGTCGCCGCCGGTCGGTCCGCCGGTGGCAGTTCGTCAGTCACGACAGGATCCGCGGGGCCGAGCTAGTTCGGCACTGGAGGTCGCACACCGCCGCCAGGCTACTAGCCGAGATAGGAGCTTTCGGCGGGAGGCGCCGGCAGCTAAGCCACTGGACGTGCGGTCGTCTTCGTTAGCCGCCGTACCTCGGCGGTGTCCAGCTCCAGTAGGGCGGCCGCCCGCTCGGCCGGCACGTCTTCGGCGAGCAACGTGCGCAGCGTCTCGCCGAGCGCCGCCGTCGCCACCGCCAAGGCCTGCTCCGCCTCGCTTCGCGCCTCCAGGGCCACGAGCGCCTCGGCCGTCGCCTCCTCGACCCGACGGTCGTGTTCATCGCGGGCGGCGTCCAGCGTCCGGCGTCGCTCCCGCGCCTTCGTCAGCGCCGCCGCCTGCCGACTCACCATCCTGACCACCGCTTCCTCCGCTCGTCCATCCGACCGACCGCCGGATCGTCACACGGCCTCATGACACGGCTGCCGACCTGAGCGTCACCCCCAGCAACCCGGCGACCAGAGCAGGCGTCACCCCACCCCCTCCGACCTGACACACCTCATGCATCTCGGGTGAGGATCTTCGTTACCCCGGCGTGGTCGGGGTTCGCGCCGCCGTCGGGAAGGCTCGACCTTTTGCTGCCCGGCTCGTCCGAGGCTTCTTTGGATGGGTGCCTCCCGGCGGCGGTTCAGTCCGGGCAGTTGACGCTCAATAGAGGCGTGGGGACACCTGGTTCCCTCGAGATGCTTGCGCTCTGCCCGGCAGCGGTGAACACCGAAAAGCAGTAGGGGTGACGATGTTCGCAGGAGTCGACAGCCACAAGGACACCCTGGCGCTGGCGGTGATCGACGAGAGCGGGCGGCCCGTCGTCACCCGGCAGATCGCCAATGAGGCCAGCGGCTTCACCGAGCTCGCCGCGCTGGCCCTGGCTCACCAGGTGACGCGGTTGGGCATCGAGGGGTCGACGAACTTCGGCTGGGCCGCGGCGATGCACCTGGCCGAGGCCGGAGTGACCGTTGTGGAGGTGCCGCCATTGATGACCTCCCGGGAACGGATGTCCCGCCCCGGGCAGGGCAAAGCCGACCCGGTCGACGCGGTCGCGATCGCCCGGATCACCGCCCGGGAGGACAACCTGCCCGCGGTGCGGCCGATGGAGGGGCTCCCTGCCGACCTGCGGGTGCTGATGGACTACCGGGAGCAGCTCATCACCGAACGCACCGCCACGGCCAACCGGGTCCACACCGACCTGGGCTGGCTGCGACCTGGCTACCAGCACCAGCTGCCCAAGCTGACCAACCCCGCGCACCTGCACACGGCCGTCGCGCTCCTGGAAGCAGACGCCAGCGTTCGGGCGGCGATCACCCGCAGCCGGCTGCAGCGGATGATCGCCATCACCACCGAGCTGGCCGACCTGCGCACCCAGATCGCCGACCTCGTCGGTCAGAGCAAGACCTCTCTGACCGAGATCTACGGAGCCGGGGTGTTCGTCGCCGCACGGATCCTCGCCGAGGTCGTCGACGTCCGCCGCTACCCCAGCCGGCACCACTTCGCCGCCGCCAACGGCTCTGCACCGATTCCGGCCTCCTCCGGACGGACCTCCCGGTATCGGCTCAATCGGGGCGGGAACCGGCAGCTGAACCGCGCGCTCTACACGATCGCGATCACCGAGATCCGCGCCGACACCGAAGGCCGCGCCTACTACCTGCGCAAACGCGCCGAAGGTAAGACCGGGCGGGAAGCACTGCGCTGCCTGAAACGGCGGCTCTCCGACGTCGTCTACCGCACCATGCGCGCCGACCTCGAGCCGGCCAGAAGGTCAGTCCCCGCCGCGGCCTGACCCAACCGGGCGGTGGACGTGAGGTCGGCAACGGGACACGACGAACGGCCGAAGCCAGCTGCGTGACAGGACTCCCAGTCCCGGTCCTGCTCTTCGCTGAAGCCAGACACCCACGCCCACCGCAGGCTCGAATCTAGGACCGGCACCGTCACAGCAGCAAGATCACCAACGCGGCGCTGGACATAGAGGCCCATCTGCGGCCCGGCCCCCCTTATCGATGCTCCGCGAGGCCGGACCGTGGCAGAGGTGCTCGCGACTGTCGGGTCGTGATGACGCTGCACAAGCTCACCGCGGGAGACGGATACACGTACTTGACCCGCCAGGTGGCGGCGCACGACGCCACGACCCGCGGGTTCGACAACCTGGGCGACTACTACACCGAGAAGGGCGAGGCTCCGGGCGTCTGGATGGGACGCGGGCTTGCCGCCGTGCCCGATTTTCCCGTCGGTGATCGGGTCACCGAGGCGCAGATGGTCGCGCTGTTCGGGGAGGGGCGGCACCCGAACGCCGACCAGATCGAGCGCGCTGCGCAGCTGGCTGGCAAGGACCCGCAGGAGATCGATCAGGCCAGCCGTCTGGGCGCGCCCTACCGCATTCACGAGCAGGCCAACATGTTCCACCGCCGCTCGGCCGGGGCGTTCCGCGACCACAACACCTCCCTCGGCCTGCCCGCCGACACCCCCGTGTCGGCCGAAGAACGAGCCCGCATCCGCACCGAGCTGGCGTCAACGATGTTCGTCGAGACCTACGGGCGTCCGCCGGCCGACGCCCGCGAGCTGTCCGGTCATCTGGCCCGCATCTCCCGGCAGGCCACCACCGCGGTTGCCGGGTACGACCTGACGTTCAGCCCCGTCAAGAGTGTCTCCACGCTATGGGCGATCGCCCCGCCGGAGGTCGCAGCCGTCATCGAGCAGGCGCACGCCGACGCCGTGGCAGACACCCTGACCTGGTTGGAGGACCACGCCGCTTACACCCGCACGGGCCGCAACGGAGTGGCGCAGGTGGAGGTCCGCGGGCTGATCGCGGCGGCATTCACCCACCGCGACTCGCGCGCCGGTGACCCGGATCTGCACACCCACGTGGCCGTCAGCAACAAGGTGCAGACCCGCGACGGGCGGTGGCTCGCGTTGGACGGTCGACTGCTCTACAAGAACAACGTCACCGCCTCAGAGCGGTACAACACCCGCCTGCAGGCGTTGCTCACCGAGCGGCTCGGCGTCCGCTTCGCCGACCGCCCGGACGGGGATCCGAACAAGCGGCCGGTGCGAGAAATCGTCGGCGTCGACGGCCAGCTCCCCCGGCTCTGGTCGTCGCGGCGAACGTCGATCGAAACCCGCCGCGCGGTGCTGTCGGCGGAGTTCCAGGCCGACCACGGGCGGCCGCCGACGCCGAAAGAGGCCGTGTCCCTGGCGCAGCGGGCCAATCTCGAGACCCGGCAGCGCAAGCACCAGCCCCGCTCCTTCGCCGAGCAGCGCGCCGCCTGGCACACCGAGGCGCTGGCGGTGCTGGGCGGGGAGAGCGGCCTGCGCGACTACCTCCGTAGTGCACTCACCCCCCGCCGCGGTCCCGAGGGAAAGCGCCCGACGCGCAGATGGGTCGACCAGACCGCCCAGCACGTGCTGTCGACGGTGCAGAGCTCTCGGGCGACCTGGCAGGTGAACCACGTCCGCGCCGAGGCCGAGCGGCAGGCCCGCGCCGCCGCGATCCGGCTGACCGACCTCGACGGATCCATCGACGCCGTCGTCGAGAGAGCGCTGTCCCTGTCGACGCCGTTGGGCAGCCGCGAGCCGGTGACCGAGCCCGCGGCGCTGCGCCGCTCGGACGGCAGCTCCGTCTACACCGTGGCCGGTTCGGCGCTGTACACCTCGACCGCGATCGTCGCCGCCGAGCGAACCATCCTCACCGCGGCCGGACGCCGGGACGGACGCGTGGCGCCGGACGCGGCCGTCGACGTGGCGCTGCTGGAGTCGACCGCCAATCGCGTCGAACTCAACCCCGGCCAGGTGCAGCTGGTCCGCGAGCTGGCCACCTCCGGCACCCGGGTGCAACTGGCGCTGGCCCCGGCAGGCACCGGCAAGACCACCGCCCTGCGTGCGCTCGCTGCGGCGTGGCGAGGCGACGGTGGGAACGTCGTCGGCCTCGCGCCCTCGGCAGCCGCGGCGGCGGTGCTGGGTGAGGAAGTCGGCACCGACACCGACACTCTCGCCAAGCTGATCCACGCACTGGCTACCGGCAACAACGTCCCGCCCTGGGTCGCGCGCATCGGCCCGGACAGCCTCGTGGTCATCGACGAGGCCGGCATGGCCAGCACTTCCGACCTGGCGCGGGCGATCGCGTTCGTCACCGAGGCCGGCGGGTCGGTCCGGTTGATCGGCGACGACCAGCAGCTGGCCGCGATCGGCGCCGGCGGAGTGCTGCGCGACATCGCCGCCACCCACGGTGCCGTCACCCTCTCTCAGGTTCTGCGCTTCACGGACCCCGACACCGGTGCCCCCGACCACGCCGAAGGCGCCGCGTCCCTGGCGCTGCGCGACGGCGACCCGGCCGCCCTCGCCTACTACATCGATCACGGACGGGTGCACGTCGGCGACCTGGCCACGGTCACCGACGACGCCTACGCTGCCTGGTCGATCGACCGAGCCGCCGGGCGCGACGCCATCATGCTGGCGCCCACGCGCGAGCTGGTCGCCGAACTGAACACCCGCGCCCGCCGCGACCGCCTCGCCCAGCAGAACGGGCCGGTCGGACCCCAGGTCACCCTCGCCGACGCCTCGCAGGCATCCGCCGGCGACGCTGTCATCACCCGCCGCAACGAGCGCACCCTTCCGATCAGCGCCACCGACTGGGTCAAGAACGGCGACCGGTTCACGGTCGCCGCCGTCCGCGACACCGGCGCCCTCGACGTCGTCCACCAGCGCACCGGACGGCGCCTCACCCTGCCTGCCGATTACGTCACCGACCACGTCGGCCTCGGCTACGCCACCACCGTCCACGGCGCACAAGGCCTCACCGCCGACACGTGCTACACCGTCGCCACCGGCGAGGAGTCCCGCCAGCTCCTCTACGTCGCCCTGACCCGCGGCAGGCACGCCAACCACCTCTTCCTCACCACCGCCGGCGTCGGCGACCCGCACAGCGTGATCACCCGCGACGCGCTGCTGCCACCCACCGCCGTCGACGTCTTGACTCGTGTGCTGGCTCGCGACGGCTCCCCGACCTCGGCCATGAGCCAGGCCCGCGCGCTGGCCGATCCCGCCGCTCTGCTTGCTTGCGCTGCAGATCGGTACTACGACGCGCTCAATACCGCCGCGGAGGACCGCCTCGGCCGGGACGCCCTCGAGGCCATCGACACCGCCGCCGACGCGGCGATGCCTGGCCTGACCGTGCAGGCGGCCTACCCCGTCCTGCGCGCGCACCTGGCGCTGTGCGCCGTCTCCGGTCGTGATCCCTCCGATGTCCTCGGGCAGGCCCTGGCTTCGGATCGAGGTCTAGACGACGCCCGCGATGTGGCCGCGGTCCTGGACTGGCGTGTCGACCCCACCGGGCGCCACTCGGACGGGACCGGCCCCCTGCCGTGGCTGCCCGGCCTTCCGAAGGCGCTCGGCGACGACCTCGAGTGGGGCCCCTACCTCGCCAACTCCGCCGACCAGGTCAGCTCACCGGCCGTCGACGTCGCCGCCCGTGCACGCGCCTGGACCCCCAACAGCGCTCCCGCGTGGGCGCTTCCACTCATCGACCGCGATCCCCAGCTGGTCGCCGATCTCGCCGTCTGGCGCACCGCCCACGGCGTTGACGACGCCGACCGCCGTCCCACCGGCCCTACGCTGCCGCGCGCCGCTGACGCCCGGGCCCAGCGGGCGCTTGACGACCGCATCACGCGGCTGCTCGGCGACGGGCGCGCGCTCACCGCGCGCTGGGCGCCGCTCGTCGACAGCATCGACCCCCGCATCGCCGGCGACCCCTACTGGCCGGTCCTGGCCGAGCGGCTCGCCGCCGCCGACCGCGCCGGCATCGACATCACCGCGCTCACCCAGGCCGTCGCCGCCGAACGTCCCCTGCCGGACGAGCAGCCCGCCGCTGCGCTGTGGTGGCGACTGTGCGGGCACCTCTCCCCCGCCGCGATGACCGCCACCGGCACCTCCGTCTCCGAGGCGCTGCGCCCGGACTGGAGCCCCGTCCTGGCCGACGTCGTCGGCCCCGCAGCGGCCGAGCGGGTGGTCGCCGACCCAGCCTGGCCCGCGCTGGTCGCCGCCGTCACCTCTGCCGGCGACGCCGGCTGGCAGCCCGACCAGGTGCTGTCCACAGCCCATGACCTGCTGCGCGCCGGTCATCCCGACGACGACCAACTGCGCCCGGACGAGTTGGCCACCGCCCTGGTGTGGCGCGTCGGCGTGCTCACCGACCCGGCGTCCGCCGCACGCGGCCACGCGCCGACGTCGTCGTCCGACCTCGAACACCTGCCCACAGCCGACGGAGTTGCCGACGACGACTGGCTGGCCAGCCTCGTCGAACCCGACGACACCGAAGCTCTCCACGAGGAGCTGGACGGCGACGACCCAGCCACTGCCGAGCACCCCGTCTCGACAGGACTCAACAATCGCACTGCCGACGCCAGTCGCCCACCCGAAGCCGAGAGGGCTGACGAAGGAGGCACCGGAGTTGACCGAGAGCGCCTCCTAGAGCTCAACCAGCAGGCAGCCGACTTCTTCACCGCCCGCTACCGCGGTTCTTGGGCACCGACCTACCTCACCGACCGGCTCGGCACCGACTTGACGGGAGACGAACGGTTCACCGTCGGCTACGCCCCCGACGGCTGGACCGCGCTGACCAGCCACCTGTGCCGCCTCGGCGCCACCGAGGCCGAGGTCGTCGCCGCCGGTCTGGGCAGCTACGCCTCCACCGGCCGGGTCATCGATCGCTTCCGCGACAGGCTCGTCTTCGCTATCCGCGACGGCGAGGAGATCCACGGCTGGATCGGCCGCCGCAACCCCGCGCACAACGAGGACGGGGACCACGCCGTCCCGAAGTACCTCAACACCGCGGAGACCGAGCTGTTCACCAAGGGCAACGAGCTGTACGGACTGACCGAAGGCGCTGCGGCCCTGGTTGCCGGCGCCTTCCCGGTCCTCGTGGAGGGCCCCCTCGACGCGCTGGCAGTCACCCTCGCCGGCGAGGGCGACTACGTCGGCATCGCCCCACTGGGCACTGCGTTCACCGACGCGCAGGCCGAGGCTCTACGCCCATTCCTCGGCGATGGAAAGCCCGGCGTCATCGTCGCTACGGACGCCGACCGGGCCGGTCAGCAGGCCGCCGAGCGCATCTTCTGGCAGCTCACCGCCCGTGGTGATGATCCCCACCGCCTCGCCATCCCGACCGGCAAGGACCCCGCCGAGCTGCTACAGACGGCCGGCGCCACCGCTCTGCATCAGGCCCTCGTCGCCTCCCCCAGCCTTGCCACTGCACTCATCGACGCCCGCATTGCCGTCTACGCAGACCGGCTGGATACCGTCGAAGGCCAGGTACACGCCGCTCGCCGCGCCGCGGAAGTGATCGCTGCCTTCCCGTCAAAGAGTTGGCCGGCGCACCTCACCCACGTCGTGGCCTGCACCGGTATCGCGCCCGACATCGCACTGTCCGAAGTGTTCGACGCCGCCCGTGCTCGGACAGAGAATGCTTGCGTGTCGGCACGCACAGCGTTGCCCGGGGAACTTCCCGAACCGTCCACTGACCTGGGGACGGAGCCCTCCACCTCCGTGATGTCCGCAGCGGAGACAGGGTCGGAAACGCTGACCGACAGCGTGCAGGCAGCCCAACGAACCGCATCCGGGGGCCGCCCTCCTCAATCTCCTATTCGGATGGGGCAACGCCGGCGGCTGTGACGCCGTAGGCAGGCGCCCGGGAGGCCCTTGATCATGGGATGTCTACGCTCCCGGTCCCGAGTCCTGAGCACCTGGCATCGCACACGCCGGAGCGACTGCTCCAGCGTCGACAAATCCTCCAGGCACTTCGTACGGCCCCGGATCGCGGCGGTGAGGCCCGTCTTTGCCGCATCTAGCCCTCGACGATCCGAGGCGCTACGGCAATCTTGCTTGACGACTCGGTCGCGAGGGGCGCGTCCGCGCACGGAGGACTTCGCGGCGGCAGGACAGAACTGTCAGACGGCCGTCGCATCATTGCCGCATGACCGCCCCCGTCGTCTGGCCGCGCACCGGCAGCAGCGGCGATGCCCTGCAGACCGCACTCGAGCATGTCCGCAACGAAGCGATCGGTCTCACTGCCTCCGGCGCGGACCTGCTGCCGGCCTACCAGCGCTGGGCAGTCAGCGCCGTCACGCGCCTGCGGCCGCACCTCGCCAGCGACGACGTCGACCGCCTGATCAGGACGGCGACTTTCTGGGCGGCTATGGAACTCGACCCGCACGCGTCGGTTGGCGGGGCACTCATCAGTGGGGAACTGGCGGTCCGGGAGGAAGAGTTGGGGCGCGCCGGTGCGTCCATCGAGTCGTTCCGGCGGCGCTTTGCGGACGTACCCGAGGCAGCAATCGTGCTGGTGCCGGACACCAACGTGCTGATCGCTCACGCCGAGGAAGCTCGCACCGCCGACTGGCGAGGCATGCTCCGAGACCAGGTGCGCGACTTCGATATCCTGCGCGTGGTCATCCCGCTTGTCGTCATCGACGAGCTCGACAGGCTGAAGCAGTCCTCCAAGCAAGCGACGCGGACGCGCGCCCGGCTCATGCTCAAGCTCATCCACGAGCTTTTGGTCGACAGGCCGGACGGCCGCCGCACGCTGCAGGACGCCTCCGGTGAACACGGGGAAGTCACCGTCGAGGTTCTCATGGAGTCCTCCGCGCACGTGCGTCTCACCCGCGCCGACGACGAACTGATCGACGTCGTCGCCCGCCTCCGCGACATGCTCGGCCCTCGCACGGTCATCGTGACCTTCGACACGGGTGCCGATTTCCGTGCCGCGGCTCGATCACTCAGGCACGTCCATTTGGAGCACGCTTATCGTTGAATTGATCCGTTGGAGGGCGGCGGTCGGCGCTGCACTTCACCTTCAGCGCTCCCTGCCTCAGGGACGCTGAAGAGCCGTCATCGCCAGAGTGCAGGGCGAGCACCGCCGGTACTGCCGCACGGTCAGGCAGTATTTTCACTCCGGTTATTCGAGTCGGGGCGGATGTCCAGCGAGGGTAGAGCGTCAACGATCTGCATAGTCTCCAGGGAGACAGTGACGATGCGGGCGAGCAGGTCGAGGATGTACCGGGCGTCCCCGACCTCGCGGGACCAGTCGTTGGGGTCGTTGACGATGCCCGAGGCCTTGTCGGTCTTCACCCAGTAGCGGTCGATGATCCACTCGATCGCCGAGCGGCTGCCCAGCGTGTACCGGTAGGCCTCCTCCGGGATGCCCCGCAGTGTGATCCGCTCGTTGTAGTGGATCACCGACTTGTCACTCCGCAGACCTTCGACCTTCTGCTCCGCGGTCGCCTTGCCGAAGCTCATCTTCTTGCTGCCGACGGCGAAGAATCCGTAGTCCCCCTCGCCCCCCGGGCCGGTCAGGTCCAGCCCCTCCAGCGGGTACGGCTTCACGGTCTCGTAGCCCAGGTGCATCTCGGCCAACTGCCTGCCCGCCGAGGCGAACGCACGGAAGTCGACCGCGAACGGAATGCGCGGCAGCATCTTCTTCAGGTCCGCGGCATAGGTCTCCCGGTACTCCGGCGAGTGCAGCAGACCGTAGACGTAGTCGAAGATGTCGTCCTTGGTGATCGACTCGCCCGGGTACGCCGCCGTGAATGCGTCCAGCGCCTCGTCGGTGATGTTGTCGATGCGCCGGTAGCCGTCGACCACCTCACCATCACCGTGGACGTCGAACATCCCGGACTCGTCGACCTTCTCGTACCGCCACCGCGCGAAGAATTGACCGCCCGAGCCTGCTCCCGTGACATGGAGGTCGGGAACTACGTCCAGCGCAAGAACAGAGAAGGGGACGGCGGATCCAGATCCCACCTGGTAAACGCCGACATTCGTAGCGTTCCGATCGGGAAAGAGGTTAGGGATACGGTATCGACGTTCGATAAGAGCGTCGTCGCGATAGCACACCACCTTGGTGAACGGTCGATAAATGGCGTTCACACTCGCCTGACTGCTAAAGCTGATTTGCTGCCCGCGGGCGTGAGCCGCCTCCAGGCTGCCGCTCCACGCAATCAGGGTCGAATCAGTGGTCCTGCTGCCCGAGACCAGCCCGTCGTTGTAGTTCGCCAGAAGTTTGCGCACTGATGTCTCGACAGCCCCCTTGCCAAAGTTGTAGACCCAGGCATCCCGGTTGGTCTTGAGACCACCAGACTGCAGTGCAAAAATCTTCTCGATGGGCGTGAAGGCGCCGAAATCCTCGGTGCGCTGATACAGCCAGTCTCCGTGCTGGTTGGGGGTGATGGCGGCTGACGCCAGGTCGCCCAGGCTGCGTGCTTCGGCAACACGAGCAAGCTTCTGCTCACGGGTCAGATAGTCGCCGACATCGGTGTAGTGGATGGTCGCCGGTCCTGCCGCGTCAGACTTCTTGACCAGCAGGGTGATCGCCACCGTGGCCCGACTACCACCGCCGAAAACCTTGCCACCTTCACGGCGCGACTGCTCACCCGCCGTCCGCTGGTTTCCGCGCAGGTTGAACACGTGAATCGCGGAGAATTCCTCAGCGAGGGTCTGCCGCATGCCGTCGCCGGTGTTCGAGTCGAGGAATCCGCCGTTGGTCACGAACGCGACGATGCCGCGGTCCTTGATGCGTAGCGTCGCCCACTTGATCGCCCGGATGTAGGAGTCGTACAGCGAGTTCTTGTTGGTCGCCGTGGACCGGGCGGCGTAGGTATCGCGTATCGCGCCGTCCAGGGTCGGGTACTTCTCGTTCGCGTTTTCGTCGTTGGCGCTATCCTGCCCCGAGGAGTAGGGCGGGTTGCCGACGATCACCTGGATGGGCAGCTGCTTCTGCCGCTCAAGCCGCTCGTTGTTCTCCGGCATGACGTCGATGTCTTGCTGGTCGCCGTCCTCCCACGACTGAAAGCTGTCCGTGAGGACGAGCCCGGGGAACGGCGACGGCACCCCTTCCAGCTCCTCGTACGTCGTCTCGATGTTGGCCGCGGCGATGTAGTAGGCCAACAGCAGGATCTCGTTGGCGTGCAGCTCGTTCGCGTACTTGCGGGCCAGATCATGCGGTTCGATCAGCCCGCTCTGGAGCAGCCGCACCATGAACGTGCCGGTCCCGGTGAACGGGTCCAGCACGTGCACGCCCTCGTCGGTCAGCCCCTGGCCGAACTCGGCGCGCAGCACCTCGTCGGCCGAGCGCAGGATGAAGTCGACGATCTCCACCGGCGTGTAGACGATGCCGAGTTTCGCCACGGTCTTCGGGAACGCGGTGGCGAAGAACTTGTCGTACAGCTCCACCAGCACCCGCTGCTTGCCCGCGGCGTTGTCGACGCCGGCCACGCGCTTGCGCACGGTGTCGTAGAAGCCCTCGAGGGTCTCGTTCTCCGCGCCCACCGCGTGCGCGTCGAGCACCGCGAGCATGTTCTCCATCGTTCGGGCGACCGGGTTGCCGGCCAGGAAGCTGGAGTGGGCGAAGAGCGCCTCGAACACCGGCCGGGTGATGAGGTGCTGGGCCAGCATGTCGATCGCGGCGTCGTCGGTGATCGAGTCGTTCAGATTGCCCCGCAGGCCCGCGACGAAGTGCTCGAACTCGTCGGCAGCCGGTCCGGGCGAGGCGAGCAGCCCCTTGATCCGCGTGACGTGCGCCGCGGCGATGTCGGCGATGTCCTTCGCCCAACTCTCCCAGTACCGCCGCTCCCCGACCTTGGCGACGATCCGCGCGTACATCGCGTCCCGGAACTGGTCGGCCGGGAATTCCATGAGCAGCTGCTCGGGACTCTTCCGCACCGGCGCGTCGGGATCGGGCACGGTCACGGCGTCGATGTCCGTGGGGCCGGTGATGGTGACGATCTCGAGCTTGTCCGGCTTGTGCTTGTTCAGCTCGATCTGGTTGACCAGCGCGGAGAACCGGTCGTCGTGGCTGCGCAGCGCTTGCAGCACCTGCCAGACCACCTTGTAGCGCTCGTTGTCCCTCAGCGCCTCCTCCGGCGCGACGCCGGTAGGCACCACCACCGGGAGCACGATGTAGCCCAGCTCCTTGCCCGGGGCCTTGCGCATCACCCGACCGACGGACTGCACGACGTCCACCTGCGAACCGCGCGGGGTGAGGAACAGGACGGCGTCCAGCGCCGGCACGTCCACGCCTTCTGACAGGCACCGGGCGTTGGTCAGCACCCGGCACACCCCCGCCGGGATTTCCTCCTTGAGCCAGGCAAGGTGGGTGTTCCGCTCGTGGACGCCCATCGTGCCGTCGACGTGCGCCGCCTGGACGCGGAGCTGCGGCCGGTCCTCCGGGGCGTCGATCATCGCCCGGTCGGCGAGGTCGGGGAACGCGGCAGCCGCAGCCTTGGAGGCCTTGATGTGCTGCGCGAAGGCCACCGCCGTCCGCATCGGCGCCGTGATGGCTGCCGGAACATCGCCACCGGTCGCAGGGCCGAAGTTCTTCGCCAGCCCGTTCCAGCAGCCGATCAGCTTCGCTGCCTGGTCGAGCTGGATCTCCCCGGAGTGGGCCATGGCCTGCTGGAAGTTCTCCGCGACGTACTTCTCGTCGACGGCCAGCACCAGCACCTTGTAGTCGGTGAGCAGGTCGGCCTCCACCGCCTGGCCGAAGCTGAGCCGGTGCAGCTCGGGGCCGAAGATCTCCTCGTTTCCCATGTCGGCCAGCACCGCGTCGGCGTCGGTGGCCTTGCGCTTGACCTCCTCGCCGAACACCCGGGGAGTCGCGGTCATGTACAGGCGCTTGGCCGCCTTCAACGCATCGGCGTCGTGCACCCGGACGAAGGCCGATTCGTCGTTGTCCGCGAGGGTGACGCCGGTCGTGCGGTGTGCCTCGTCGCAGATGACGAGGTCGAAGTCGGGCAGGCCGAGCTCCTGGGCGCGGGTCACCACGTCGATCGACTGGTAGGTGGAGAAAACCACCCGCATCCGCGCGTCGACCGTGCCGGCCTGGAATCGGGTCAGCAGCGTCTGCGGGTCGGTCGAGGCGGGTTCGGTCAGATCGATCGGCAGCTGGTCGGCGTCGTCGGACGGCGCGCGCCGCCCCACCCGGACGTCGGAACACACCGCGAGCGCCCGGATGTCGACCTCGGCGTTAGCCATCCACTCCCGCAGGCTCTGCGACAGGAGCTGGATGCTCGGGACGAGAAAGAGCACATTCCGTCCGGCCCCGGCGAGTTCCTCGGCGATCCGCAGGCTGGTGAACGTCTTCCCGGTGCCGCAGGCCATGATCAACTGGCCGCGATCGTGCTCCGCGAGTCCGGCGCGGACGTCGTCCAGCGCCTTCTGCTGGTGCAGTCGCAACGCCTTCTTCCCCGTCGGGACGACGATCTCCGGCGTCGTCCAGGAGAACTGCGTCCAGTCGATCGCCGCGTCGGCGAGGTAGCCAATGTCCACCCGCTGTGCGACGCCCCCCGCCAGCGTCTCCTCGGCGTTGGCCGACCAGCCGGCGGCGGTGTCGAACACGATCCGCCGGGTGAACTGGGAGTGGGCGGAAGCGGACACGAACGAGTCGATGTCGGCCTTTGCCACGGTGCGGTCGGATGCATAGAACTTGCACTGGATCGCGGTCAGCCCGCCCTCGTCGGCGTTGGCAGCGACGAGGTCGATGCCGGTGTCCGGTCGACCCTCGCGACCTGGCCAGTCGGACCACAGCCACACGTCGGAGAACCGCGCAGTCCACTCCGGATCGGTGGTGAGGTAGGCCCGAATGAGCTGCTCGAACTTGCTGCCCTTGTCCCGCTCGTCGAGGGCTTCGTCGCGCAGACGGTCCAAAACAGCGTGAATAGTCCCCGTCACGGCTTCCCATCCTGCCGCACAGAACGTCAGAACCAAGCGACCTCCGCCCGAGGCGTGGCCCGACAATCGTGCGGCCAGCGAAGGAGTGGTCAGCTCGACCGCCCGGGCAGCAGCATGCCGGCACCGACCCGGTTCGCCCGGAGCTGCAGGCACCGGTCCGGTCTCCACGGCGGTCTGCTCGCGGATCACAGCGTCCGATTCGTGCGCCTCCCCGACAACGAGCGCGCCGAGACCACGCTCAGCGCTACCGACCGAGTGCTCCAAGGCACGCGTCCTCATCATCGAGGAGCAGAGTCGAGAGAGGCGGTGTAGCGGGTCTCGGCGGGCCAGTCCTGGTGCCGGCCGGTGCGGCAGGTGCTCTCCCCGAGCCGCTGGGCCATGCGGTCGCAGAACATCGGGAAGGCGTAGCGGTTCCATTCCTCCACCAGTTGGGGGCCTGCTGCGTTCTCTGCTTCCCACCGCAGCACCGCCAGAACGGGCAGCTCCCGGGCGATGTGGGCGTGATGGGGCCAGCAGGCCGGGACCATCTGCGCGGGCCGCCACGCGTACTCGTGGTTGATCCATGCGACGACGTCGTCACACCAGCTCCAGACCGCTGCGTTGAGCTCGCCGCTGCAGCTGGCCGGCTCCCAGGGGCGCTCCAGGTCCGCCACGGCGCCGGCCTGTGCCACTCCCCCGCCGTTGCCTCGACGCACGTTCTCCAAAAGTTCGAGCGCATGCAGCACCGCAGAGGGCGGCGGTGGAAACGGCAGGACGATCACCAGGAGCGCGTCTCGGACTGCGGTGCGGCCAGCGGGTCGGCCCGGTCGACGTGCCGGCTGGGCCCGAGCCGGTGATCGCGGGCGTAGGCCAGCGCAGCAGCCGTGCGCTGCTCGACGTCGACAGTGTCGGCACGGGCACCGCTGACCCGCGCGCGGGCGGCGTCGAGCTCGGTGGCGAGCTGCTGACCGTCCTTGCCGTCGAGGCAGCGCCGCAACCGGGCGATGATCGGCGGTGCCGTACCTGCGACAACGAGAGCGTGCCGCTCAGGGATGCGCCGGATGTCGCCGGGGCGCAGCACCCGCACGTCTTCGCCCGAGCGGGACGTGCCGATGCCACTGGGCCCGTCGGTCACGGTCCGCCGGCTGATCCGCACATCGTCGAGCAGGTCGGACAGTTCCCGGTAAAAGTGGACGTCCTTGCCGCCGCCGAAGATGACGAGATTGTTGGTGAGCCCGAACAGCGAGCGGGCCTCGTCCTCGCCGTAGGAGACGACCATCTGTTTCCAGGTCTGGGCGGCGTAGATGAACGACAGACCGAGCGCGCGCTCGTTGGCCATCCGCACCCGCAGAGTCGGCAGCGGCGCGGTGGACGGCAGTTCGTCGAGACAGGCCAAGAAGGACGGGGTCAGCCGCCCGTGCGGCGAGGTGGCAGCGACGTGCAGGGCGGTGTCGAGGACGTGCTCGGCGACCGCGGTCATCAGCGGCGCCGCCGAGGCGTAGGGGTCCTCCCGGCCGAGTAGGTACACCGTTCCCTGCCGTGCGATCAGCTCGGCCAGATCGGTCGCCGGCCGGCCGCGCGAAGGCACGCAGCGGGCCCTGATGTCCGGCTGGAAGAACAGCGACATCGCTTGCTGGACCGTAGTCACGGTATTGCCGACGGTGTCCGGGCTGCCGTGCAGGGCGCCGATCAGCAGCCCGTCCCAAAACCGGGCTGCGTGCGGATGCTGCTGCAGGATCTCGGCGGGCTGCTCGGCGGCGACCGGGTTGGCGACCCACTCCAGAACGTGCTCCAGGGTTCGGCCGGTGAGTGCTGCCGCGTGCAGGAATCCCTGCAGGACCTTGGCTGTCTCCGCGGCGTAGAACCGGGCGGCGTTGTCCTGCCGACCTCCGGTGACCGCGCCGGCGACGGTGCCGGCGGCGAACGCCTTGGCTCGTCGCTCGGCGATCCGAGGATCGACGCAGCCGGCGATCGGATCCCACACCAGCTCCGGTAGCCCTGGTGCGGCGCCGAAAGGATCGAGCACCGCGACCGGGCGCGGTGGCTCGCCGGGGCCGGAGGGCCGCTGTCGCCGCCCGGCGGTCAGCAGCAGGTCGTCGACCTTGGTCAACGTCGCCACCCCGGCGCCGCGGTGGGCCAGCAGCGCGGGAGCGAGCAGGTCAAGGGTCTTGCCGGACCCCTGCTCGCCGTAGACGCCGGTGGTGCGGTCGTAGCGGCACCACAGTTCCACCCCGTGCGGCTGGACCGAGCGGCCCAGCCGCCAGCCGACGTCGTTCGGGTCGAACCCTGATCTGAGCATCCGACTCCCCTTTCAGCGTCCCCGACTGGGCCCGGGCCGCTGGGCTCGCGCCGCCTGCAGCTGCTGGTGGGCTTGCTGAATGGCCACGCCGAGCGCGACCGGCGTTTGCGGATCGTCCAGCAGCGCCCGATTCGCGGCCCAGGCCCGGCGCGGGAAGCCGGCCGTCGTGCGGGCGTCCGGACCGGCTGCCCGGTCGGCGACGGCGAGGGAGAGCAGTCGGGCGTTGTGCAGAGCGCCGGCGACCGGTTGCAGGTCGGTGGCATTGACGCGGACCAGCCCGCCGGGCTGATATCCGCGCAGGTAGGCGGCCACCCGCTCGTCCCGCGGCGGTACGTCGCGGGCGTAGGCGATCAGGGATCCGTTGTCGGCCCAGGACCGGACGGTGCGGTACAGCAGCTGCGTGGCAAGAGTGGGCAGGTGCTGGGCCGCGGACGTGACCGATGCGCGCAGGGACGCCGTCCAGGTGGCCGGGTCAGGTTCGGCAGAGCGGAGGGCGGCATGGAGTCGACCGGCCGCGGTGACGCCGGACGGTGCGTGCTGGTGGAAGTGGCGGCTGCCGTCGTCGTACGGACGCAGTGATGCTCGGACGGCGCGCCAGGCGTCCGCCGCCGTTGTCTGACCTGCGAGTGGTGGTGCGTCGGTGGAGCCGAGGCGCTCCGCGGCTGAGCTGAGTGTCTGGGCGGCGATCGTGTAGGCCAGGACCTCGGTGACCGACGGCGGATCATTGGCGCGGGCCGTGGCCTGGAGAAGGACGCCGATGGCGTCGGGGACCACGCGTGCCGGATCCGCGGACGTAACGACCGCGGGTCCTGGAACGGGGCGGTCGAGGATGGCGACGTCGGCACGCGTCGGCGGTTGCAGCGCGGCTGACTGCTGGACCAGAGCCGCCTGGCGCTCAACCTCGGCGTGCCACTGCGTCGCCGGACCGGCAGGCAGGCGGTGGGCGACCACCTCGGCCAGCGGCGTCACTGTCTCGGCCACGGCGGTGGCGACGGCCCACCGGCTGGTCACGGAGGTGTGGTCGTACAGGACGCCGACGGTGTCGGCGGCGGCCGCCGCTAACCGGGTCAACGCCGACTCGGTCGCTGGAGCACGGACGCCGAGCTCGGTGCAGGCGACAGCCAGGGCGGCGACCTGCTGTTCCCGGCGGTCGCCGGCGAATGGGGAGACGCCGTCGTGGCGCAGGTGAGCCAACGCCCGGCCCAAGTGGCCCAACGCGGTGCCTGCATCGGCGCGCGCCGCTGCACTGTCGTCCGTGGTCCGCGCTGTGTCGGCGAGGGCATCGAGCAGCTGCCCGAGCGAGGTAGCCATCAGCGTGGCGCACGCAGCGCTCGGTGGCCGTGCTGAGCGGCGGCGAGGACGTCGGGGTGCGCGAAATCAACGGCAGGCAGATTGCCGAGGATGCGCAGCGCCTGCTCGACGAGCCGGTCGGGGTCGGTGGCGTCGGCCGTCGCGGGCACCGGAGCGCTGGGCGCGCGCAGGGCGGTAGCGGCGGCAAGGCAGTGCAGCTGCGCCGTCGGCCCTGCCTGGTCGTTGCGGGAAGCGGCGGCGAACAGTGCCGCAGCCTCGGCGCGGACGGCGAGCAGATCAGAGTTCAGGCCGTCGTCGGTCGAAGTCATCGCGGGTACTCCTTCACGGTGCGGATGGGTGATGCCTGGGTCGACGGTGCTGGGGAGGTCGGTCGGGAACTGGCGCTCTGGGCAGATCTGTGGGTACGACTTCGGATCGCGTCGCCGCCTGTGGACAGGAGGCGATGAAGGCGGCCTCGACTGCCTGTGGCCGGGTAGCGGTCCGGGCGGATGACCGCTCGCCCGGCGCGAAGCTGGCGCAACCCGAGGGCTTGCTCGGCCTCCCTGCGGGTGGCCATGCCGCCGCGGGCGTCGCCCGGGCGTCGGTAGCGGGTGACCAGGGCAGCGGTGATGACCGCGGCGGTCAGCAGGACGAGCTCGGCGGCGGCAACGCACGCGTACACCGGGATGGGCGCGGCGACCTGACGGAGTTGGTCGGGCGGCAGGCCGCGGCCCGGTTCTCCTTGCAGCACTCCGCTGAGGACGTGGGTGATCGTCTCGGTGCCCCGCGGCCACACCCAGCCACCGCCCCACAACGCCGAGGCGAGCCCGAGACCGACCAGGGCCGCCAGTGCGACAGCGATCAGGGCGCCGCCGACTGCGGTGACGGCCATTTCCCATCCCCGGGCGATCGGCTGCGGATCGCGGCGCCGGAACGGCGTCGTCACGCGCCGGCCCCGGGTCGGTGGTGGATGTGCACGTCGTGATTCCCTCTCTGCCGGTCAGCCGGCGACGGTGGCGGCGTGCAGGTCGACGCCGTGGTCGGCCAGCCACGGCACGGGATCGACGGACGCGCCGTCGAGGCGGACCTCGAGGTGCAGGTGGACGCCGGTGCTGTTGCCGGTGGACCCCTGGAAACCGAGCAGCGCCCCAGCGCTGATGCGCTGGCCGGCAGTAGCGGTGTAGGCCGACAGGTGCGCGTAGCGGGTGGTCACCCCGCCGCCGTGGTCGAGCTCGACGAGGTTGCCGTAGCCGGCCAGGCTCAGGCTGCCGTCACGGTCGCAGTAGGCGCTGGTGCACGCGGCGGTGACTACGGTGCCGTCGGCGGCGGCGTAGACGGGGGTGTTGCGGGGTCCGGCGATGTCGACCCCGGCGTGCAGTGCGCCCCCACGGGGCCCGAAACCGGAGGTGACCGTGCCCGCTGTGGGCCGGATCCACGACCCGGCAGCCACTGGCAGGCCTGGGCAGACACCGGCCACCGCGCCGCCCGGGTCGGCCGCGGTCGCCTGGGCGGCCCGCCACAGCATGGCGGTCAGCTCGCGGGCGAGCGGCTCCCAGCGGGCGTAGGCCCCTTCGTAGGCCGAGACTTGCACGGCCTGTGCGGCCTGGGTGAGCGGGATGGTGTGCCAGTCGGGCACGGCCACGAGCCGGCGGTAGAAGGTCTGTGCGGCGTAGACCGGGTCCATCAGCTGGGCGACGGTGCCCCAACCGGCGATCCAGCGCTGTTGGAAGGTGTTGACGCTGTCGTGGTCGGAGCCGAGCCCGTCATGCGGATGGCTCAGGCTGGTTGCGGTTATGGCGGCCTGCTCGGCGGTGAGTTCGGGGCTGCTGCCGTCGTTGGCCAGCATCCGGAGTCGCGACTCCTGGTAGGCGGTGGCCAGCGCCACGGTGGCCGCGTACGGGTCGAGTCCTTGTGCCGAGGCGACGGTCACGATGGTCTGTGCGTGGCCCATCTGGACGGCGTCCAGGTCGGTGCCGGCGACCGTGCTGCCGGTGCCGCCGATCGAGCAGGACGACGACGCCGTCGCGGTCGACGCCTCCGGAGCGGTGAGAACCGCGAGAGGGATCAGCAGCAGCGTCAGTACGCCGAACAGCGGGACGGCGACGGGAGCGGCGGCCTTCCACAGCCATCGCTTCACGTAGGCCTTGGCCAGTCCTTCGACAGTCCCGCTCACGCCGGACGCCCGGCGGTGAGGGCCTCGTTGGTGTCGGTCAGGGCAAGCTCGGACGCGGTCAGGACGGTCTGCACCTTGAACGCCCGGTCGCCGACCAGCCACAGCGCGCGGCCCTTGCCGGCGATCGCCCAGCCGGTGACTACCCGCTGGGCGATCGGAGTCAGCCCGAGCATGGTGGCGAGCTCGTCGGCGACGGCCTGGTCCTGGCCGTGCAGCACCTTGACGTCGCACAGGTGCAGCAGGTCGCGGGCGATGGCCACCGCCTGGGAGGAGGCGTCGCCGGCGGTGAGCATGTCCGAGGGCTTGTGCGCGAGCAGAATCTGCACGTCCGCGTCGCGGCGGGACAGCCGCAGGTTGGCGTCCAGGCTCTTCATTGCCTCGGCACCGAGGCGCATCTGCCGCCAGGTCTCGTCGCGGATGACGATGCGCAGGTCGCCTGGGTCGGTGATCTCGCGCATCGCCTGCCCCCAGGAGTTGAGGCAGGTCAACGCGATGCCGACGGCCTGGTCACCGAGCGGCTCGAGGCGGGACAGCGACAGGGACTGGATGGGCGCGCGCCAGTCGACCTCGATCGACGTGTGGTCGTCGAACAGCCCGGCCAGCGAGCCCTTGACGAGGGAGCCGAGGGCATCGCGCAGGGTGCGGGTGGCGTCGAGGAAGTGCCGCCGGTCGGCGTAGCGGCAAGAGGCGACGAGGTCGTCGGTGGGCTCGTCCAGGGCTTGCCACAGCTGCGGGATGGTGGGCTCGGTCAGCCGGGTGGCTCCGCTGCGGTAGCCGGTGAGCAGTCGCAGCGCCTCGCCGACGGCGGTCTCCTCCACTGGGCCGAAGGGCACGTTCTGCGAGCCGACCAGGCCACGGATCAGCACCAGCCAGCGGGCGAACATGATGGCCTCGCGGCGGCGGGCCTCGGCGGCGTCGAGCTGCTCCCAGCCGTGGCCGAGCGGGCCGAAGGCCAGTGGGTTGACCCGGGCGGAGAGTCCGTGGCCGATGACGAACGGCTCCACGCCCAGCGCGCGGCACAGCGGCTCGTACTCGTCCTTGGTGTCGCCGAGGACGAGGGTGCGGTAGCCGTAGGCGAGCATGCGCAACGCGAAGGCCTTGACGGTGGCGGACTTGCCGCGGCCGGGTTTGCCGAAGACCACGACGTTCGGGTTGGTGACCGGGATGGCGTCGTCGGTGACCCAGCCGACCGGATCGCAATAGAACGCCCCGCCCGACAACAGGTCGATGCCCATCTGCGCGCCCGTAGGCGGTAGCCCGCTGCTGGCGATCAGCGGCCACACCACCGGCGTCTGCTCCGACGTCATCCGCCATACCGACAGCGGCGCCGGTGTCGCCGCCCGGCCCCGGCCCCGGCCACGCGGCCCACGGCGAGACACCAGCTCGATGAACGGCCCGCGCTCCCGTCGCCCCGCCTCCACGGCGGGGACGGCGGGGAGCCGGTGACCGAAGTCGTCGAGCAGGACGGCGACGTCCCGGCCCCGGCGGGAGCCGCGGCGGTTCATCGCCGGCCCCTGCGGTCGGACAGGCCGACGCCGAGGGGAATGGCGGCGGCGGCGAAGCCGGAGTCCTGTGCCAGGTCCAGTCGCAACGGCACGAAGCCGGCGGCACGGACGGATGCCGCGAGCCGGCGGCCGTGCTCGTCCACCGGCCAGGTGGCCGGGACGGTGACGCAGGCCGCGACGGCGGGACGGACGAGCGCCCGCCCGGCGGCCAGCTTCTCGTCGGCGGCACCGATCCGCTCGGTGTCTCGTCGCTGCCGGGCCCGCTGCCGAAAGCCCATGCGGGCGCGCATCTCGTTGCCGGTGGTGGCGCTCATGTCCTCCCGCCCGACCAGCCGCGTGGCCCGGTCCAGCGGCAGCGGGGCAAGGAACACCGTCAGACAACGCCGCTCCCCCGCCGTCGTCGGCACCAGCACCGGAGCCAGTGCACCGAGCACCGCGCCGGAGTCGGGGAGCAGGATCGTGTCGGTGACCGACGCCCATGCGTCGTGCACGTAGTGGCGCGCCTCGGCGCGGGCCTGGGTGGGTCCGGCGGCGGCCATCGGCACCCCGGTCGCCAGCTGGGCGCCGTTGGCGGCGGCCAGGTCGGCGGCGATCAGTTGGCCACGGTCGCCGGGAGCGAAGCCGGTGCGCACCGCGGCAGCCAGTGCCGCCGAGTCCAGCCAGGTGACGGCGGTGCAGCCGACCGGGCCGCGCAGCGCACTCTCGACCTCGGCCATCACCCCGTGCAGCACCCGGGCGCGGCCGTCCACCCCGCCGCCGCTCTCCTTCGCCGCCCGCCCGATCCGGCTCTCGCCGACGACGACGGTCACAAAGGCCTCGGTACGCACCGCGGCCGGGGTGAGAGTGGCACCCAGCAGCGCATTCACCTGGACGGCCAGAGGGGCGGCGTCGGAACGAGTGTGGGCTCGTTCCCACGCGGCGCGCTCGGCACCGTCGTCCGGCACCGTGCGCACCTGCAGCGCCAATGTGTCGATCAGTTCGGTGCGCGCGGCGATCTCACACAGCTCGGCCAGGCCGGCGCCCATCCGGTCCCGCTCGCCCGGCTCGGCCAGCCCGATGCCGGGATGGTCGATCCGCGCCACGGCCGCCCACGTGCGCGCCGCGGAGTTCTGCACGATCACCGGGCGGGTGAACAGCTGCCCGTAGGGCGGTCCGTCGTGAGTGCGGATGCCGGCGAGCACTCCGGGCAGGTCCGCCTCGGACAGATCCTCGGCCGTCCCGGACGCGGCCCGGGAGCCGAACACCGTCCAGCCCATCGCACCTGCGATCGCGTGCAGGCAAAGATCGGCGAACCAGCGGCCCGCGGCCCGCCCTCGGATGGGGATCAGCAGCACGGCGGCCAGCAGCGCCCACACCGGCAGCCACACCAGCAGCAGACCCCACGTCTGCGCGTTGAGGGCCAGCAGCGCCGGTACGCCCGCGAGGGTGACGAGGGTCAGCTGGGCACCGGTCATGCCAAGGAACCAGCCTGAGACGTCGCGGGAGTAGTCGCCGTAGCGGACGGCGTTCATCGCGCGTCGTCCTGGTCGGGACCGATCGGATCGCTTTCGCCGGGCCGGTCAGGTGCGATGCTGTCGAGGCGTTCGACGGGCCAGGCCGCAGGAGGGCCGTCCTCGAGGTGCCGCCCCCGCCCGTTCTCGGTCGGTCTCGTCGGCATTGCTCCGCCGTCGTCAGGACGACGACCTCGACCCTGCCCGCCTCCAGTCGCCGTCCCTCCGGCGGAGCCGTTGCCGCGCGCCGGTACCCGGGCGGGCAGCGGCTGCCCGTAGTAGGGATGGGTGTGCCCGACTCCGGCGCCCGACAGCACGTCGGACGCCGAGGCGGCCACCCCCGCGGCCAGTCGGCCGGCCGTGGAGGTGCCTGTGGTCAGCGCACGCAGCGCGCCGGCGAAGCGCCCGCTGGTCGCCGCGTCGGCGGTCGACTCGCCCTGCGCGCGGTCACCGGCCAGCTGCGCCGCGGCGCCGGAGGCAGCCACCCCACCGGATGCGGCACCCGTCGCCGCGGTGGCCACGGCCGCTCGCCCGCCACCCGCCTTCTGCAGCGCGCCCATGACTCCGCCGGACGCGGCCAGCGAGGAGCGCAACG
>JBELIQ010000004.1:0-245085 GCA_042090795.1 Blastococcus sp.
CAGGCCTCGCCATGGCTTGACATCCATAGGAGCGTCCCTCCGGGCCCCACTCGGCGCGACAGGACAACGTGTCCAGAGAACTTCTCACCTCGTCGACGGTGATGCGGGCCAGCGCGGGGTCGAGCTCGGTGCCCCACGGGTCGCCGGTGCCGTCCCCGTGCCACAGGACGCGGTGCAGCGGCTTCCCGTCCGGCCCGGTGCGTGCCGGCGGACCCCACAGCGCGGGCGACACCGGCCCGAACAGCACCACCGAGGGACGGCGGTAGGCGGTCGCCAGGTGCGCCACCCCGGTGTCGCCGCACACCACGAGCCGGGACGCGGCGACCACCGCGGCCAGCTCCATCGACGTCGTCCGGCCGGCCAGCACGGCGTCCGGCCCGAGTCCTGCGCCGGCGGCCACGGCGTGGGCCAGCTCCACCTCGGCCGGGCCCCCGGTGATGCGGACGTCGTGGCCGGCACCGGCCAGGTACCGGGCGACGGCGGCGAACCGGTCGGGCGGCCAGCGCCGGCCCGGGTACGCGGCGCCGGGGTGGACGACGGCGACGTCGCGCACCGGGGGCGGCACGGGTGGCACGGCGAGGTCGAGCGCGTCCGGGTCGGCCGCCACGCCGAGCCCCTCGGCGACCAGCCGGCACCAGCGCGCCACCTCGTGCTCGTCGGCGTACCAGCGGGGGCCCGGGTAGCCGGGGCTGTCGAAGGTGAGCAGCCGGCCGGGCCGCAGGTCGGCCACGATGCGGTGCGAGGCGGGGCCCTTACCGTGCAGGTCGACGGCGAGGGCGGGCGGCGGGCCGGCCCAGTCCAGCGGCTCGAGCTCCCCGGCGGGGAGCACCTCGTCGACGGCGTCGACCAGCCGGGCGAGGGGCGCCAGCGACGGCGTCGTCGCCAGGACCAGCGGGTGGTCCGGGACGGCGGCGCGGACGGCCCGGATGGCCGGTATCCCGGTGAGCAGGTCCCCCAGCCCGAGCGGCCGCAGCACGACCGCCGTAGGGACTTCCGGTACAGGAAGTCCCATCAGGCGGCCGGACTTCCTGTACCGGAAGTCCCCGGGGTGGGGTTCCGCATCACACGCGGGAGCGCTCGACCAGGGCCGTGGTCGAGTGGCCGTCCAGGTACGGCAGGACGACGGCCTGACCGCCCCACGTGCGCAGGACCGCCGCCTCCGGCAGGTCGGCGCCGGCGTAGTCGCCACCCTTGGCCCAGACATCGGGGCGCAGCCGGTCCAGGACCGCCGACGGGGTGTCCTCGTCGAAGACGACGACGGCGTCGACGAACTCCAGCGCCTCGAGCACGCGGGCGCGGTCGGGGGCGCTGTTGAGCGGGCGCGTGGGCCCCTTGAGCCGGCGCACGGAGTCGTCGGAGTTGATGCACACGACCAGGCAGTCGCCCAGCCCGCGGGCCGCGCGCAGCGTCGCAACGTGCCCCGGGTGCAGCAGGTCGAAGCAGCCCCCGGTGGCGACGACGGTGCCGCCGGCCGTCCGGACGCGGGCGATCACGCCCTCGGCGCCCGGCTCGGTGGCCGGCTCGGGTGCCGCCACCTCGGCGTCCCAGGCCGTCGCCCCGCCGCGCGCCACGAAGGCCCCGGCGAAGGCCACCGCGGACGACACCGCCTCGCCGGTCACCGCACCGTCGGCCAGCGCCAGCGCCGCCGCCGCCGCGAACGAGTCGCCGGCGCCGCAGGGGTCCCCGCCGGTGACCGGCACGGCGGGCACCACCATGGGCGCGCCCGAGCCGTAGGACAGCAGCGCACCGCGGGCGCCCATGGTGACCGCCACCGCCCCCACGCCCCAGTGCGCGATGAGCGCCTCGGCGCGGGCGCCCACCGCCGCCAGACCGTCGCCGGGCACGTCCGGCACCACTCGCGCCGCCTCACCCGCGTTCGGGGTGACCAGCCGGACGCCGCGCACGGGCTGCGCACCCCGCGGGTGCGGGTCCCAGACCACCGGACCGCGGGCGCCGGCCAGCGCAGCGCGGACGTCCGCGGCCGCCGTCGTGCCCCGGCCGTAGTCGGCGACGAGCACGGCCGCGGCGGTGCGGATGGCCTCGGCCGCCTCGGCGGGCAGTGCGCTCAGCGTCGCCACGGGGGCGCCGCTGTCCAGCCGCGCCACGGAGTGGTCGCCGACCCGGATGCGCTGCTTGACCGCGGTTCCCCCGCCGGCCGGGATGGCGATCAGCCGCACCCGCCCCTCGAGCAGCTCGCGCAGCCGCGCCGCGCCGTCGTCGGAGTCCAGGGGCGCCACCAGCACGACCTCGCGGGAGGTCGCCGCGGCCGCGATCACCGCAGCCAGCGCGGCCCCGCCGGGCCGCTCGCGGCGCTCGACGTCCTCCACCACGGGCACCGGTGCGTCGGGGGTCAGCCGGGACGCGCTGCCGACCAGGTCCACGTCGAGCAGGGCGTCGCCGACGACGACCAGCGGCCGGAGCTCGGACGGCCGGCTCATCGGGCGGCGCCGAGCGTCGGGCCCGACGGCACGCGCGAGGGCTCGGCCAGCACGGCGGCGTCGAAGGCGGCGCAGACCAGGTGCAGCGCCACGAGGTGGCACTCCTGCACCGTCGCCGTCCACGGGGAGTCGATGGACACCGCGTCGTCGGCGACGGCGGCCAGCGGGTTGGGCGCGGGGCCGGTCATCGCCAGCGTGGTGATCCCGCACTCCCGGGCCCGGCGGGCCGCGGCGACCGCGTTCGGGGACCGGCCCGACGTGGACAGCAGGATCAGGACGTCCCCGGGGCGGCCGTGCGCCTCGACCTGCCGGGCGAACAGCTCGTCGGCCGGGTAGTCGTTGGCGATGGCGGTCAGCGAGGAGGTCTCGGCGGTCAGGCAGATCGCGGAGAACGGCGGCCGGTCGGCCCGGTAGCGCCCGACCAGCTCGGCGGTGAGGTGCTGCGCCTGGGCGGCGCTGCCGCCGTTCCCGGCCGCGAGCAGCCTCCCCCGCCCCTCGCCGGTCAGGACGCCGGCCAGCAGCCGCCCCCAGTCGTCGAGCACGTCGAGCTGGCCGTTCAACGAGCCGATCGCAGCGGTCAGCGAGGCGACGTGGTCGGCGCCGGTCAGGTGCGTGCAGGTCGCCGGGTCGGGGACCTCGACCGGCTCGGCCGCCACGACGTTCTCGTAGAAGGAGTGCGGGCTGACGGTCATCGGGCGATCTCCACGGGACGGCGGCTGGCGAGTACCTGCCGGTAGACGGTGTCGGTGTCGGCCACGACGCGGCTCCACCGGTAGCGGTCACGGGCCCGCTGCACGCCGGCGGCGCCGTACGCGGCCCGCCGGGCGTCGTCGGCGAGCAGCGCGGCGAGCACCTGACCGAGCCGCTCGGGGTCGCGCGGCGGCACGAGGTCGCCGGTGACGCCGTCGGCGACGCTGTCCTGGAGCCCGCCGACGGCGGTGGCCACCACCGGCCGGCCGCAGGCCATGGCCTCCAGGGGCGTGATGCCGAACGGCTCGTACCAGGGCACCGCGAGGACGACGTCGGCCGAGCGCACCCAGGCGGGCACGTCGGCGCGGGCCACCGAGCCGGAGAAGACCAGCCGGTCGGCGACGCCGGCCTCGGCGGCGATGGCCCGCAGCCGGCGCACCTCGGGGTCGGCGTCGACCCGGTCGGCCGCCGGACCGCCGACGACGACCAGCTCGGCGTCCGGCACGGCGGCCAGCGCGCGCACCGCGTCGTCCTGACCCTTGCGCTCGACCAGCCGGCCGAGCACGAGCAGCCGCTTCCGCCCGTTCCGCGGCGCCACCGGGCCGTCCGGGGTGAACACCGAGGTGTCGACGCCGCAGGGCACGATCGAGACCCGGTCGGTGGCCAGGCCCAGCCGGCGCAGCTCGAACACCTCGTCGGTGCAGGTGGCCACCACGTGGGCCACGCTGCGGCACAGCGAGCGCTCGAGCTCGATCCGGTTCGGCGGCGAGGTGTCGGCGTCCCCCTGGTGGCGGCGCTTGACCGAGCCGAGGGCGTGGAAGGTCTGCAGCACGGGGATGTCACCGGCGGCGGCCACGGAGGCCAGCCCGCTCATCCAGAAGTGCGCGTGGACGAGATCGGGGGCGTGCCGGGCCCAGCTGCGGCGCAGGTTGGCGGCGAACTCGGGCATGTGCCGCAGCAGGTCGTCCTTGGGCAGCTCGCGCGCGGGTCCGGCGGGCACGTGGACGACGTCGTAGCCGTCCTGGAGGACGACCCGCTCGGGCAGCGCCTCGTCGTCGCGGCGGGTGTGCACGGTGACGGCGTGGCCGCGCTGGGCCAGGCCTGCCGCCAGGGCGGCGACGTGCACGTTCTGCCCGCCGGCGTCCACGCCGCCGATGGCGGCCAGGGGGCTGGCGTGCTCGCTGACCAGGTCGATCTTCATCGGGTCACCTCTCCCAGGAGTGCATCCCAGTCGCGCAGGAAGCGGTCGAGGCCGTAGCGCTCCAGCGCCGCGGATCGGGCCGCCTTGCCGGCCAGCCGGGCGGCGTCCTCGTCGTGCAGGAACTCCCGCACCGCCGCCCACAGCCGCTCCGGCCGGGTGGAGATCACCCCGGCCTCGGCCGGCACCGCCTCGACCACCTCGGTCGTGGCGAGGGCGACGACCGGCATCCCCAGGTGCATGGCCTCCAGCAGGGAGAGCCCCAGCGAGGTCCAGCGGACCGGGTGCACGTACACGCGGCGGCGGGCCAGCTCGGTGTGCATGGCGGCCTGCGGCGGGTCGTCGAAGAGCGCCACCCGGTCGGGGTCGAGGCCGTAGCGCTCGTGCAGGCCGGCCAGGCCCATGCCGAAGACGTCGACCGGCGCGGCCTGCGCGAGCCCGGGCAGCAGGTCGGCGCCGACGGTCCGCCCACGCCGGACCGGCTCGTTGGTGACGACGGCGGCGCGCGCCAGCTCGCCGGTCCAGCGCTCCCCCGGGTCGACGATGCCGTGCTCGATGACCGTCGTGGGCGCCCGGCCGTTGTCGTAGAACAGCCGGTTGAAGTGCGTGACGTGGGCGATCGGGATGTCGGTGCGCTCGGCCATCGGGTGCCGGGTGTGCGGGACGGGGCCGTCGTCGGGCTCGAGCCCGGGGGCGTTGTGCTCCAGGAAGACCGCGGGCAGGTCGCGGCCGGGTTCCGCGCCGAGCCACTCGCGGACCAGCTCGAGATCGCGGGGGCGCTGGAGGACCACGACGTCGGGCTGCTCGTCGCGCAGCTGCCCGGCGGTCACCTCGCGCGCGGCGGCCGGCCAGTCCCAGGTGCGGGCGCGGCCCAGGCCGTCGGGACCCCTGCCGTCGACGACGGGGATCAGGTACTCGTGCCCGCCCTGGACGAACGACGTCGTCCACGAGCCGTGCACGTGCCAGACCAGGATCTTCACGGTGCCCCCGGGAGGGTCGTCGCCGCCTTCCGAGCTGCGGCGGGATGCGGGGCGACGGCCGGCTGCTGGACCGTGGCGAGCTTCTCCACCGCGGCGACGACGTCGAGCGCCGTCACCGAGGTGAGACAGGGATGGCCGGGCACCGGGCATTCGCGCGCCCGGGTGTCGCGGCAGGGTGCGGACTGGTCGCCCAGCAGCACGGTCGGGACGCCGTAGGGCGCCCACCGGGCGGCGGGGACGACGGGGGCGAACAGCGAGACGACGGGCGTGCCCACGGCGGCGGCGAGGTGCGCGGGACCGGTGTTGCCGACGACGACCGCGTCGGCCCCGTCGAGCAGCGCGGCCATCTCGGCGAGCGTGGTGGCGCCCCCGAGGTCGACGCCGCGGGTGCCGGCGACGGCGGCGGTCAGCTCGCGCTCCCCCGGTCCGCCGGTGACCAGCACCCGGTGACCGGCGTCGGCCAGTGCCTCGACCGCCTCGGCGCACCGCTCGACGGGCCAGGCCCTGGCCGGGACCGAGGCCCCCGGGTGCAGCACGACGTACCCCGGCGTCAGGTCCACGAGATCTGCACACTCGTGGCCTCCAGCGCGCTGAATGCCCCGAGTGCGCAGATCTCGCGGAGCGGGGAGGGGGCGGCGCACGGCGAGGCGGCCGTCGTCGCCGGGCGGCAGCTCGAACCCGGCCGCACGGGCCAGGGAGAGCGCCCGCTCCGGTTCGGGCAGGTCGTCCTCGACCCGGTGGCGGACGTCGAGCAGCGAACCGGGGTAGTCGACGCTGATCGCGGAGATGCGCGGCACCCCGGCCGTCCGGAGCACCAGCGCCAGGGGCAGCGGCGACTGGTGGAACGACGTGGAGATGACCGCCTCGTCGGGCGCCAGCGCCCGCACCCGGTCGGCCAGCCCCGCCAGCTCGGCGGTGTCGACCGGCGGCGGGTCGCCGAGGATCCACGGGCAGGCCCAGGTCCAGACCTCGTCGACGCCGGGCAGCAGCTCGGCGGCCGCGGCGCCCGCCGGGCCGGCGAGGAACACGACGCGGTCGGCGCCGTGCGCGACGGCGCGCACCAGCGGGCCCTGCAGCAGGACGTCCCCGGCGTTGTCCAGCCGGGCCACGAGCACCGTCCGGGGCGTCACCAGGAACCACCCAGCACGGCATCGACGGCCGCCGGCAGGGTCGGGGCGACGTGCGCCGCGGCAGCGACCTCGGCCTTCCGCGTCACCGGCGTCGGCACCATGATCCCGACGGCCCCGGCGGCGGCCGCGGCGTCGACGTCGGCGGCGATGTCACCGATCACGACGCACCGCGCGGGGGCGACGTCGAGCTCGGCGCAGGCCGCCTTGACCATGCCGGGGGCCGGCTTGCGGCACTCGCAGCCGTCGTCGGGGCCGTGCGGGCAGACCTGCAGCGAGTCGAACGGGCCGAGCAGCTCCTCGAGCCGCGCCATGCAGGCGTCGACCTGCTCGCGGGTGATGATGCCGCGGGCCACGCCGGACTGGTTGCTGACGACGCCGACCTTCACCCCGCGGGCGCGGAGGGCGTCCAGCGCCTCCTTCGCGCCGTCCACGGGCCTCACCAGCGCCGGGTCCCCGTTGTACGGGTAGTCGCGGACGAGGGTGCCGTCGCGGTCGAACAGCACCAGGTCGGGCAGGCCGCGCCACGCGGGCACGCCGCGGTGCTGCACGACGCCCTTCAGCCAGTGCCACGTCGCCAGGGGCGGGATGGCGGCGCTGGTGGCCAGCATGGTGGTCACCTCGGCGCGGTCGCGCGGGCCCGGGGCGATCCGGGCCCAGGCGAACTCGGCGGTGCCGGCGAGCCAGCCGGCCGCGGCAAGGGCGGCGGCCCGCCGCCTCCGCGCGACGGCGAGCCCGACGGCGGCCACTGCGGCGGCGGTGACGGCCGTGTGCCGCGGACGGCGGCCCAGGGCGGCGTCGGCCCGCCGCCGCCAGTCCGGGCCGTGCAGCCGGCGCATGAGGACGTCGTCGGCGTTGCCGGCCTGGACGCGCACGCTCACCCGGCGGTCGGTGGGCCGCACGGGGTGGGTGATCCAGCGCTCGCCGCGGACCAGGCGCGCCCCGGTGTCCATCACCCGCAGGGCGAGGTCGGAGTCCTCCCGGAAGGCGCGCGGGAAGCGCTCGTCGAAGCCGCCGACCGCGGACAGCGCGGCGCGGCGGTAGGCGAGGTCGGCGGTGATCCAGCTGGAGGTGGCCAGCCCGGCGGTGCCGCGCTCCCAGTCGGTGGGCGCCCGGTGCTCCGGCAGCGGCACGCGCACCCGGCCCTGGCTGCCGGCGACGTCCGCGGGCAGGTCCGCGAGGTCAGCGGCCAACCGCTCGTACCAGTCCGCGTCGGGGACGACGTCGTCGTCGAGGAAGGCGATCCACGGCGTGCGGGCGCTGCGCCAGCCGAGGTTGCGGGCACGGGCGGGGCCGCCGCCGCCGGTGCGCACGACGCGGACCGGCGGCAGCCCGGGGCGGTCGGGGCGCAGCGGCGGCCCGGTCGGGCGGTCGTCGACGAGGACCAGTTCGGCGGGCCGGGGGCCCGGGGATGCGGCGAGCGCGTCGAGCAGCACGTCGAGCGACGGGCGCCCGATCGTGGGCACGACGACGGTGCACTCCGCGAGCATGATCGCGTCGGTGCCCGGACTCGATCGGACAGAAACACTACGGGCTTGAAGTTATCCCGCCGGTCGCCCAGGTATGGGAAGCGATCCATGCGTCCTGGGCCCGAGAACGGGTGGATCGCTTCCCATGCCTGGCGTTTCCGCCCCACAGGCGGTCAGACCGCGCCGGGCTCCAGCGGGAGGACGTCGTCGGCGAAGGCGAGCCGGGCGCCGGTGCGCGCCTGCAGCTCGTCGCGCTCCAGGCCGGCCACCATCTCGCGGACCACCAGGCCCTCGGCGGTCACGTCCAGCACCGCCAGCTCGGTGTAGATCCGGTCCACGACGGCGGCCGCGGTGAGCGGAAAGGTGCACGAGGTGAGGACCTTGGGCCGGCCGTCCTTGGTGGTGTGCGTCATCAGCACGAGCACCCGCTTCGCGCCCACCGCCAGGTCCATCGCGCCGCCGACGGCCGGCGGGTGCCCGACCTCGTCGGTGGCCCAGTTGGCGAGGTCACCCTTCTCGGACACCTGGAACCCGCCCAGCACCGTGACGTCGATGTGGCCGCCGCGCATCATCATGAACGAGTCGGTGTGGTGGAAGAACGAACCACCGGGGACCAGCGTCACCGGCTGCTTACCGGCGTTGATCAGCTCGGGGTCGCCCTCGCCGGGCGCGGGTGCCGGTCCCATGCCGAGGATGCCGTTCTCGGAGTGGTAGACGATCTCCTTCTCCGGGGAGACGACGTCGCCGACCAGCGTGGGCATGCCGATGCCGAGGTTGACGTAGGCGCCACTGGGGATGTCGCGGGACACGCGACGGGCCATGTCGGTCAGCGAGAGCCGGGGGCCACTCATCACGCCTCCACCTGCACGACCCGGTCGACGAAGATGCCGGGGGTCACGACGCACTCGGGGTCCAGGTCGCCGAGCTCGACGAACTCGCGCACCTGGACGACGGTCAGGGTGGCCGCGGTGGCCATGGTGGGGCCGAAGTTCCGCGCCGCGGTGGAGTAGACGAGGTTGCCCCAGCGGTCGGCCGCGCGCGCCTTGATGAGGGCGACGTCGCCGTGCAGGGGTTCCTCGAAGACGTGCCGCCGGCCGTTGATGATGCGTACCTCCTTGCCCTCGGCGAGCAGGGAGTCCGCGCCCGCGGGGGTGAAGAAGCCGCCCAGGCCGGCGCCGGCCGCGCGCATCCGCTCGCTGAGCGTGCCCTGAGGCACCAGCTCGAGCTCCAGCTCGCCGGCCCGGTAGCGCTCCTCGAACCAGATCGAGCCGCTGGAACGCGGGTACGAGCAGATGATCTTGCGGACCCTGCGCTCGCGCAGGAGCGCGGCGACGTCGGTCTCCCCGCTGCCGGCGTTGTTGGTCACCAGCACGAGGTCGCGGGCGCCCTGGTCGAGGACCGCGTGCACCAGCTCGACCGGGATGCCCGAGTTGCCGAACCCGCCGACGAACACCGTGGCGCCGTCCCGGAGGTCGGCGACCGCCTCGACGAGCGACCCGACCCTCTTGTCGATCACCTACAGCTCTCCCTGCGCTCGTGCGGGACCCGCGCCCGGCTGTGGCCCACTCTGCACCAGCCCCCGCCGGGGGCGCGGCTCAGGGCCGGTCGCCGTCGTGGCGCGTGCTGCCACCGGTGACGTCGGTGGTCGGGCCGTCGGCGCCGACCTCGGCCCGGCCGTCGGTGGCCTGCGCTCCGGGGGTGCCCTCCGGCTCGGCCTCCGTGCCGGTCGCCGCGAGCTCGTCCTCCGCGACGCCGGGGAGCCGGCTGCGGCTGCTCCGCCGCCGCCGGATGCCCATCACCGAGCTGTAGAGGATGAGCAGCGCGATCGCCGCGAACAGCCCGCCGGACAGCGGCCGGGTGACGAAGATGTCGAACTCGCCGCCGGAGATGAGCATCGAGCGGCGGAAGTTCGACTCGAGGATGGCGCCCAGCACGAAGGCGAGCACCAGCGGGCCCGGCTCGAAGCCGGTCTTCTTCATCAGCCAGCCGATGATGCCGAACGCCAGCACGACCCACATGTCGAAGGTGTCGTTGTTGACCGAGAAGACGCCGGCCATGGTGATGAGCAGCGCGAACGCGGCCAGGATGCCCGCGCGGACGCGCAGCAGCTGGACGAAGACCCCGACCAGCGGGATGTTGAGCGCCAGGAGCATCAGGTTGCCGATGAACATGGACGCGATGACGCCCCAGAAGATGTCCGGGTTCTCGTCGATCAGCTGCGGCCCCGGGGTGATGCCCTGGATGAGCAGCGCCCCGTAGATCAGCGCCAGCACCACGTTGGGCGGGATGCCGAGGGTGAGCAGCGGGACGAACGCCGACGTCGACGACGCGTTGTTCGCCGTCTCCGGCCCCGCGACGCCCTCGATGGCGCCCTTGCCGAACCGGCTCGGATCCTTGGCCCGGCGCTTCTCCAGCGCGTAGGACGACAGCGAGGAGATCACCCCGCCGCCGCCGGGCAGCACGCCGAGGAAGAAGCCGAGGACCGACCCGCGGGCGATGGCCCCGGAGGAGTCCCGGAAGTCGCGGCGGGAGGGCCAGATGTTCTTGAGCTTGCTCTTGACCGCCTGGGCCTTCTCGGTCTTCTCCAGGTTGTAGAGGATCTCCCCGACGCCGAACAGGCCCATGGCCACGGCCACGAAGTCCAGCCCGTCGAAGAGCTCGACCTGGTCGAAGGTGAACCGGCCGGTGGCCGTGATGGAGTCCCGCCCGACCGTGGCCAGGAACAGCCCGAGCGCGGCCATGGACAGCGCCTTCACCGGGTGCTTGGTGCCGAGGTAGGTGACCAGCAGGATGCCGAGCGCGGTCAGCGCGACGTATTCGGGCGCCTGGAACTCCACCGCCAGGTCGGCCAGCGGGGGCGCCAGCAGGATCAGGCCGATCACCGAGATCGTGCCGCCGATGAACGAGCCGACCGCCGCGATGCCGAGCGCCGGCCCGGCCCGGCCCTGCTTGGCCATCTGGTAGCCGTCGAACGTCGTCACGACCGAGGCGGCCTCGCCCGGCAGCTGCAGCAGCACCGAGGTGATCGTGCCGCCGTACATCGAGCCGTAGTAGATGCCGGCCAGCAGGATCACCGCGGTCGCGGGCTCCAGCTCGTAGGTCAGCGGCAGGAGCAGCGCGATGGTCGCCGTCGGGCCCAGGCCGGGGAGGACGCCGATGACCGTGCCGATGAGCACGCCCAGGAAGACGTACAGGATGTTGGTGGGGTCCAGCGCGACGGAGAAGCCCTCGCCGAGGCCGTCCATGATGCCCATGTCAGCCGCCCAGCACGATGTCGTCGGGGAAGGGCACGCCGAGCGCCTCGACGAAGACCAGGTGGAACACCACGGCGCCGATCACCGCCAGCGGCACCGCCCAGCGCCAGGGCTCCCGGGCGAAGAGGCGGAGCCAGATCAGCAGCATCAGCACCGCCGGGATCAGGAAGCCGATCCGCTCGAACAGCACGATGAAGACGCCGAGGCTGATCAGCCCCAGCGCGATGCCGGCCGTGCCGCGAGTCCACGGCTCGTAGTCGGCCGGGTCGTCGATGAACAGCAGCACGAACGCCGTCAGCGTGAGCAGGCCGGCGACGATGAACGGCCACAGCCCGGGGCCCGGGGCGTCGAGCTGCCCGAGCGAGAGGTCGCGCGCCCCGAGCATGGCGGCGATCCCGAACAGCAGCAGGACGAGCGGGGCCAGCCGGTACAGGTGCTTGGACATCGGTCTCCCGTGGAGCGGCGGCGGGCCGGCCGGTGGGCCGCGGAGCCGGTGGACCCGGCTCCGCGGCGTTCGGTCAGTCCTGGAGGATCGGACCGTAGACGTCGACGATCTCGTCGATCCGGCTCTGGAAAGCCTCGGTGCCGATGAACTCCTCCGGCACGTACTGCTCACCGAGCTGCTCGACCGTCTCGGGCTTCTCCAGGCAGGTGCTCACCGTGTCCTCGAGCGTGCTGATGACGTCGTCCGGCGTCCCCGCCGGGGCGGCGAGGCCGAACACCGACACGCTGTTGGTCAGCTCCGGGAACCCGACCTCGGCCAGCGGCGGGGCGTCGATGTACTCCACCGGCTCGGGGGTGCTGACTGCCAGCGGCACGAACACCCCCTCCTCGATGTTGTTCAGCACGTCCTGCGAGCTGTTGATGAAGATCGCGTCCACGGCGTCGCCCTGCAGGGCCGTGGTCATCTCGGCGTTGCCGGTGTAGGGCACCAGCGTCAGCTCGGTGTCGTACTCCTCCGCCATGCGCGTGAGCTCCATCGCCTGCGAGGTCGTCGTCCCCGGGACGCCGACGTTCAGCTCACCCGGGTTCTCCTGCGCCGCCTCGAAGAAGGCCTCGGCGTCCGCGTACTCGGAGTCCGGGCCGACGATCAGCGCGGACGGGATCTCGGTGAGGGCCGCGATCGGGATGTAGTCGTCGTTGGTGTAGCCGACGTCATCGCCCTGCAGGGGGTTGGTGGCCGACGCCGGCACCGCGATCAGCGACAGGGTGTAGCCGTCGGCCTCCTCCGCCAGCATCGCCTGCATGCCGATCGAGCCGGACGCGCCCTCCCGGTTCTCCACGACCACCGTCTGGCCGAACTCGTCCTCCAGGCAGCTGCCGATGGTGCGCGCGGCGAGGTCGGTGGGGCCGCCCGGGGCGTAGGGCACGTAGAGGCTGATGTCGTCGGTGGGGTAGTCGGAGGCGGCCTCGCCGCCACCGCTGGAGGCACCGCCCTCGTCGTCCTCACCACAGGCGGCGAGCACGAGCACGGAGACCGCGATCAGGGCAGGAGCGGTCCGTCGGATGGGGCGCATGGGAGTCCTCCAGTTGCTGGGCGTGCGATCGGGATCGTGCGAGTGGGTCAGCCGGGGAGCGGCTCGTGGACCTGCTGGGTGGGCTCGGGGGTCGGAGCCGGCCCCGACGGGCCGCCCGCGTCGTCCCCGCGGCCGGGGTGCGCGCCGGCCGCCACCGGGAGGAGCGCCGGAACGCTGCGCCGGATTCGCGGCATCGTCCTCGCCTCCCAGGTCCGTCACCGGTCTGCCGGCTCGGTGAGCCGCGCCACACATGCAAGCACAGCCACGAGGTGCGGCGAGTGCCGGATAACAACGAAGCGGCAACGATGCGAACCGGTCGGTAACCAGCGCCGACGGCGCCGGATCAGTGCCGGGACCGCGCGGCCGACGAGACCCGCGCCAGGGCATCGGTGACGACGGCGGCGTCGTCCCCGAGCAGGGTCAGCAGGTGCGCCACGAGCGCGTCGTGCGTGCGCGCGGCCTCGGTGACCCGCTGCCGCCCGGCGGGGGTCAGCTTCGCGTGCAGCAGCCGCCGGTCGGCGTCGCCCCGCTCGCGGAGCACGAGGCCGTCGGCGACCAGCCGGCTCACGGTGCTCGTCACGCCCGGCCGGGACAGGCCCAGGGCCTCGGCGACCTCGCCCATGGAGGCCCGCTCCCCCGGTGCGTCGGCGATCCGCCGGAGCGCCTCGAAGCCGGTGAGCGAGAGATCGTGCTGGCGGTGCAGGGCGGAGTCGACCCGCCGGGTGATGCGGTCGTGCACCTGCACGATCCGCAACCACGTCTCGGCCGGCGGTGGGACGGCTCCGGGAACCGCGGCGGGGTCTCGCGGGATGCCGCGCACGAGCGCATCCTCTCGGCCTGGCACGCGAGTGCCCATCCCCTCATCGGGCACCGCCGAAACCGCCGCCGGAGCCCGCTCAGTGCCGGCTGGGTCGACGCCGCGGCCTCGACGCCACCAGGCCGGCAGTGGCAGCGGCGAGCGCACCGGCTGCCGCGACCGCGGGCACCCTCGACGTCGCGCCGTCCCGGGTCACGCCGGCGGCCCCGGCCACGTCCACGGGGACGACGGCGGCCGAGCGGTTCCCCACGACGTCGAGGGACGTGGAACCGGCCTCCGCCCGCTCCGGGATGTGCACCTCGGCGAGGACCGATCCGTCGTCGTCGGCGGTGGCGGACCCGAGCACCTCACCGGTCCCGTCCAGCGCGATGGTGACCCGCTCACCGGGCTCGTAGCCGTCGACCCGGACGCGGACGGCGCCGCCGGGGGCCACCGGGGCGCGTGTCCCCTCGGCCCGGGGTGCCGCTGCCGCAGGCCGGGACGGGGCCGGGCCCGACGTCCGGGTGGACGGCGGCGTGGCAGCGGCCGGGGCGGCCGACCCCGACGCGGTCGGCGTGGTCGTCTTCGGCGCGGTCGGCTTCGGCGTGATCGGCTTCGGCGTGGTCGTCTTCGACCCGGTCGTCGTGGTCGTCCTCGGCGCGGTGGGCGTGGTGGGCGCCGGCGTGGCCGCCGGGCCGGGTGCTGACGGCGGGGACGTCGGCTCAGGCGTGGGCGACGGCGTGGGCGAGGGCGTGGGCGAGGGCGTGGGCGTCCCGGACGGCGGCGGGGTGCTCGCTGTCGGATCCGCGGGGGGTGGGCCGACCGGGGGTGGCTCGACCGCGGGCTCGCAGGCCTCGGCGGTCGGCCGGGTGTAGGTGTGTCCGGCGAGCTCGTCGACGTAGCTGGAGCCGTCCTGGGCGGTGTACTCCAGCCACCCGTCGATCGTCTCCCCGGGGGCGACGTCGTCGGTGCTCAGCACGGCCGTCTCGCCGGCCGCGAGCACCGCGGCGTCCTCACCGGAGCGGGTCCGCGTGGTGGCCAGCCGCACGCCGTAGGGGTCGGTGCCGGCGGTGACCGTGACGACCAGCCCGCCGGGACGGCAGCCGGGGACGCCGGTGACCTCCGCGCTGGGGCGGGTCGCGTCGTCGATGGCCTGGGCCGGCGCGGCCGCGAGGACCCCGGAGACCGCCAGGCCCAGGACGAGACCGGCGAGCACGCCGGAGCGCGGGGACGTCGCCGATCGGGTGGCGCGCGGCTGGCTGGTGGCGATCGGCCTGCCCTCCCGGCATCGACTCGTCCGGGCTCCGATGATGACGGAGGTGACGCACCGTGGCCAGCACCTCACTGGATCAAGTGGTCCGCGTCGGCGTGTCGGCCGGTGTGTCGGCATCCGGGCCGCCCGCGGCCGAGGGCGGTTGCAGCACCACGGCCGGCGGGGTGGAACACGCCTGACCAGCCGCTCCGGAAAGGTCGTCCTCACCCGGCAGCGGCCGGCACAGCGGCGCGGCTGGACCTGGACGAGGGGCACCGACATGACACGCCGAGGCGGGGTTGACGGTCTCGGGTGACCTGGGTCACAGTTGTTCCGGGCGGGGGCAGCCGGCAACGAATGGCCACCCATCGCTGGGTGGACCGACCAACGCGGCCAGACCGCCAGGACCGGCCCCCCGCCCCCACATCGCGTTCCACGTCCCGGCCACCGGTCCGGCCCGTCGCCGCGCCCTCTGCGCACTCGCGGCTGTCCGCGCGCACTCGTGGCTGTCCGGCCCGGGACGGCCGCGAGTACGCAGGTCTCGTCAGGCGCCGGGCTCCGCCGGGGACGCTGGCTGCTCGGGGGCAGGCTCCGGCACGGAGGCAGGCTCCGGCTCGGGTGCCGGGCCGGGTGCAGGCGTGGGCTGCGGGGCCGGCGTGGGCGTCGGCTCCGGCAGCGGGGTCGGGACCGGCACGGGCTCCGGGGCGGGCTCGGGCGTCGGTTCGGGTGCAGGGGCGGGCGCGGGCGTCGGGGTCGGCGCGGGTGCGGGTTCAGGCGCCGGAGCAGGCGCCGGTGCCGGTGCCGGTGCCGGGGCGGGTGCGGGTGCCGGGGCGGGTGCGGGTGCCGGAGCAGGTGCCGGTGCCGGCGCCGGTGCCGGGGCGGGTTCAGGCGCCGGAGCGGGTGCAGGTTCCGGAGCGGGTGCAGGTGCAGGTGCAGGTGCAGGTGCAGGTGCCGGCGCAGGTGCCGGAGCGGGCGCCGGGGCCGGCGCGGGGGTCCGTCGCGGCTCGGGCGCCGGCCTCCGGGGCGGAGGAGGCGGCGGCGGCGACCAGCGGGCACCGTTGCTGACCAGCATCATCACCGGCTGGTCCGTGCTGGCGATCGCGCCGGGCCCCGGTTGCACCGCGACGACGACGCCGGGGCGGCGGGCGCTGTCGACCGGGGTGACGGCGGAGGCCAGGCCGACGCCGGAGAGCAGCCCTCGGCAGCGGTTCTCGCCGGCCCCGATGCAGCCCCCGGGCACGGTCTGGCGGATGCCGTCCACGTACCGCGGGTCGGCCGGGGCGAACGACGCCTCGGGCCAGAACGGCAGGATCGGCGCCAGCGCGTCGTGCCAGATGGGGGCGGCCAGGCCGCCACCGGTGCCGCCGATGTCCCGGTTGGCCACGGGGTCGAAGATCAGGACGCTCGCGGACACCTGCGGCGTGAAGCCGACGAACCCGACCGAGTAGCTGTTCTGCGTCGTCCCGGTCTTGCCGGCGATCTCACGTCCGGGGATGTAGGCCGCGCGGCCCGTCCCCGGGGAGCCCGGCTCGACGTCCTTGCGCAGTCCCTGGCTGAGCGTGTTGGCCAGCCCGGGGTCCACCACCTGCTCGCAGGCCCTCGGGCCGCCCAGCGCCCGGCCCTCGGAGTCGGTGAGCGGCTCGCCGTCGCGGTCGAGCACGGCCTCGACGGGGGTGGGCGCGCAGCGCTGGCCACCCGCGGCCAGCGTCGCGTAGGCGTTGGCCAGCGCCAGCGGGCTGGTCGCCTCCGAGCCGAAGGTGAACGACCCGCGGTTCTCCGCGATGATCGTGTCGGCCACCGGGTCCAGGGAGGTGAGCCCGAGGCGCTGCGCCATGCGCACCGGCCCCTCGACCGAGCCGAGCTGGTCCTCGAGCGCCAGGAAGTAGGTGTTGGAGGAGCGGTACAGCGCCTCCTCCATGGTCAGCGTCGCCGGGTAGTTGTCGCTGTAGTTCTGCACCGCGTAGGGCTCGCCGCCGTCCTCGTACACCGTGGACTCGTACGGGTCGGGCGCGGTGATGACGTGGTCGAGCCCGAAGCCGGCCTCGAGCGCGGCGGCGGCGGTGAACACCTTGTAGATCGACCCGGCGCCCGCGCCGGCGACCAGCCCGAGGTTGACCGAGGTGCGGCGCGGATCTCCCTCGTCGGCGCCGAAGATGCGGTTGACCGACATGGCCAGCACGCGGCCGGAGCCGGGCTGGACGGCGGTGTAGACGCCCGCCCGCGGGTCCTCGAGCGCCAGGGCGTTGCGCACCGCGGCGTCCCCGACCTCCTGCATGACCGGGTCCAGCGTGGTGCGCACCGTGAGGCCGCCGGTCTCGATTCGCTCGCGTGAGAGTCCGAGCTCGCCGGTGAGGTACTGCATCACGTAGTCGCAGAAGAAGCCGGCCAGCCTGGCTTCGCGACAGCCCCGGGCAGGGCCCTCGCCGGGCTCCAGCACGACGGGGTCGGCGCTCGCCTCGTCGGCGGCCTGCTGGTCGACCATGTCCAGCTCGACCATGCGGGCCAGCACGACGTCCCGGCGCTCGGTCGCCCGCTCCGGCGCGACGAACGGGTCGTAGGTGGTCGGGCTCTGCACGAGTCCGGCGAGCGTGGCGGCCTGCGCCAGGGTGAGGGCGTCCGGCGTCACGCCGAAGTAGGCCTCGGCGGCTGCGGCGACCCCGTAGGCGCCGGCACCGAAGTACACGCGGTTGAGGTAGCGGGTGAGGATCTCGTCCTTGGTGTAGCGCTTCTCCATGCCGAGGGCCAGCTGCGCCTCGCGGAGCTTGCGGCCCACGCTCTGCTCGGTGGCGCCCTCGCGGCCCTCGGCGTCGTCGGCCGTCTGGAGCCGGATCTGCTTGACCAGCTGCTGGGTCAGCGTCGACCCGCCCTGGACGACGTCGCCCGCCGCGACGTTCTTCACCAGCGCCCGCGCCAGGCCCTTGCCGTCGACGCCGGAGTGCTCGTAGAACCGGGCGTCCTCGATCGCGACCAGGGCGTCCTTCATGACCGGTGCGATGGCGTCGGCGGGGACCACGGTGCGGTTGCGGCGGAACACCTCGGCGATGAGTGACCCGTCGGCGGCGAGGATGCGGGTGTTGCCGGGCGGCGTCCGGTCCAGCAGCTCGTCGCCGGCCGGACTGAACATGTCAGCGGTCGTCCGGGTGGCCATGGCGGCACCGCTGACCAGCGGCCAGGCCAGACCGGCGGTGAGCGCGCCGGCCAGGACGACGCCGAGCACCAGGAGCACCAGCGCGCGGAGCCTGCGCGGACGCGCGGCCGGGGCCGGCTCGACGGCGGGCAGCGGGAGCCCACCGGGAGGGGGGACGGGCACGGAACTCCTTCGACGGCAGCAGGACGCGGACCGCCACGAGGGCGGACCACCCATCGACGGTGCCCCGATCGGTCGGGACGCCCACGGAATCGACCGGAATGTCACCGGACGGCAAAGAAACGGCGATCCGGTGTCGTCGCTCTCGGATCGCGTGATCCGCCGCCCGGCGTCCCGCACCGGGAACGCCGATCCCGCCCGCACCGGTGCGCCGGTGCGGGCGGGTCGGCGGGGTCCTGCGGGTCAGTCGGTGGCGACCAGCTGCGGCACGTCGTCGTCCCGACGTCCGGTGGCCTGGGCCGGGATGGTGACGACCGGCGCCGGGGTGGGCACCGTGTCGTGCCGCAGGGTGGGCAGCCACTCCAGCCAGCGCGGCAGGTACCAGTTGCGCTCGCCGAGCAGCTGCATGGCCGAGGGCAGCAGCACCGCGCGGACGACCGTCGCGTCGAGCAGCACGGCCAGCGCCAGGCCGACGCCCATCTGCTTGAGGCTGGTCAGCGAGAGCGTGACGAAGGTCAGGAAGACGAACACCATGATCACCGCGGCGCTGGTGACCACCCCCGCCGAGGAGGTGATCCCGGAGCTGACGGCGTCCCGGGTGCTGTCCCCGCGGTCCCGGGCCTCGCGGATCCGGCTGAGGATGAAGACGTGGTAGTCCATCGACAGGCCGAACAGGATCACGAAGAGGAACAGCGGGATCCAGTTGACGATCCCTCCGGTGCTGCTCAGGCCGACCAGGTCGGCGCCCCAGCCCTCCTGGAAGACCAGCACCAGGACCCCGTAGGCGGCGGCCACGCTGAGCAGGTTCAGCACGATGGCGGTGGTCGCGATGACCACCGACCGGAACGAGACCAGCAGCAGCACGAAGGCCAGGACGAGCACGAAGGCGAACACCAGCGGCGTGCGCTCGCGCATGAGCTCCTCGAACGCCACCCCTGACGCGGTGTCGCCGGCGACCACGACCGTGGTGTCGTCCAGTGCACCCACCGTGGCCGGGACGACGTCGTCCTCCAGGACGGCCAGTGCATCGCGGGAGACCTGGTCCTCGCCGTCGCCGGCCAGCGGCACCGAGACGACGGCGACGGTGCCGGCCTCGTTGGTGGCGACCTCGATCGGCTCGTTCATCTGCCCGCTCGCCAGCGCCCGCTGGCGCAGGTCCTCGATCGCGGCCGTCATGGCCGGGCCGGTCACGTCATCGGCCTCGATGACGACCTCGGCCGGGGACGGACCACCCGGGAACACCTCGGCGATCCGCTCGTAGGTCTGGATGACCGGCAGGTCCTGCGGCAGGTCGGTGACGCTCTCGTTGCGCAGGTCCATGCTCAGCGCGGGCAGGGCCAGGCCCAGCAGCGCGGCACCGGCGACGACCGCCGCGACCAGCGGCCGGCGGAGGACGACGCCGAGCACGGCCGGCCAGAAACGGCCCGGACCCGCGGCGCGGCGGTGCACGACGGGGATCCGCCCCTTCTCGACCCGGTCGCCGAGCCAGCTCATCAGGGCCGGCAGCACGGTGAGCGAGCCGAGCACCGAGGTGGCGACGACGAGGATCGTGGCCGAGCCGATGCCGCTGAACACCGCGAAGCCGGTGAGGAACATCCCGGACATGGCCACGACGACGGTGATGCCGGAGATCAGCACCGACCGGCCCGAGGTGGCTGCGGCGATGTCCAGCGCGTCGACCGGGCCGGCCCCGCGGGCCCGTTCCTCCCGCTCGCGCTTGAGGTAGAAGAGCGAGTAGTCGACGCCGACGGCCAGGCCGATGAGCAGCATGACGATCTGGGCGCTGTCGTCCACGCCCCAGAGCTGGCTGGTGAAGCCCAGCAGGCCGAGCGCGCCGACGAAGGCGCTGAGGGCGAAGACCAGCGGCAGCAGGGCGGCCACCAGCGCGCCGAAGGTGAACAGCAGGACCGCGAAGATGATGGGGATGGACAGCAGCTCGGCGCGCTGGAAGTCGCCGTCCAGCGTCTCGCCGAGGGCCAGGTCGGCGCTCGTGCCGCCGAACTGCTCGACCCGCACGTCGCCGTGCTCGGCCGCGACCGCGGCGACGGCGTCCTGGATCGGCGCGATGCGGTCCCCGGCGGTGTCCGGCGAGCCGCGGATGTCGAAGGTGACCAGCGCGGAGCGCCCGTCGGCGGAGACCAGCGGCGCGCCCGCGAGCGGGCTGGCCACGTTCGTCACCTCGGCGGTGTCCTCGAGGGTCGCGACCAGGTCGGTGAGGGCCGCGTCGGCAGCCGCCTGCGGGGTGCCCTCGTCGCGCTGCACGAGGACCATCTCGGAGGCCGGCTCCTCCCAGCCGGTCCGCTCGAGGATCTCCGCAGCCTGCGCGGGCGCACCGACCTCGGTGTCGGCGCCGCTGAGGTCACCGCGCGGCAGCATGCTGCCGAGCACGATGGCCGCCACCACGAAGGCCAGCCAGCCGAACACCGCCGCCGTGCGGTGCCGGGCACTCCACCGCCCGATGCGGCCGGCGAGGTTGCCGGACATGTCCACGGTCGTCTCCTGTCGTCGTCCCTGATCGGTGCTCTCGAGCCAACCGGCGCGGAGCCCCAGGGCCCATCCGGTGGGCTGGCCTGATCCGGGTCGGGCCAGCCCGATCACCGGGCCTGTTCACCCGGCGAGCAGCCTGGCGGCGGCGCGGGGACGGCGGCATCGGGGAAGCCACCCAGCCGACCCCCGTTCGTGCAGGTCAGCGCATCAGGGAGGGCACCCAGGGTGGGGACGACTGGGTGGCACGGGACGACTGGGTGGCACGGAACGACGGGGTGGCACGGGACGACTGGGTGGACGGAACGACGAAGCGGCCCCGCACTTCCGTCGAAGTGCGGGGCCGCTCGGTGTCTCAACCAGACGTGCACCCGAAGGGATTCGAACCCCTAACCTTCTGATCCGTAGTCAGATGCTCTATCCGTTGAGCTACGGGTGCCGATGTTCAGTTGTCGTGCGCGGAGGCTCCGGGATTTGAACCCGGGATGGGGATTAACCCAAACCGCATTAGCAGTGCGGCGCCATAGACCGGACTAGGCGAAGCCTCCCGGGGTCCGAGTGTCCTCGTAACCGCCGACGGAGAGACTACCAGCGCCCCGGACGTCGTCCCCAGGGGGCCGGACCCTCGAGCCGCCCGTCGCCCACATCGGCGATCCGGGTCGCCACAGGGCGCCCAGGGCCCCACATCGCCGATGTGGGCGGGGGCTCAGGCGGCGACGGGCTCGCGGACGGCGCCGGGCGCGAGCACCGAGGGACGACGCCCCGGCACCAGCGTAATGCCGACTGCGACCGCGGCGCCGAGGGTGGCCAGCGCGAGGCTGCCGCTGACCCCGAAGCGTCCCTCGATGAGCGCGCCGCCCAGCGCCGCACCGACGGCCGATGCACCGACGGTGATGGTCGAGAGCCAGGTGAAGGCCTCGGTCGTGGCGTGGTCGGGGGCCATGGCGCCGACGAGGGTGTTCTGCACGGTCAGGGTGGGGGCGATCGCCGTCCCGCCCAGGAAGAGCAGCACGCCCAGCGCCCACGGGCTGGAGATCCACGCCAGTGGCGCGAGTCCGATGGTGACGCCGAGCAGGAGCAGCCGGTACTGCCGGGGCAGCGACATGCTCAGCACCCGCGCGCCGAACCACAGACCGCCGATGGTGGAGCCCAGCGCCCACAGCGCGAGCAGCAGGCCCGACATGCCGGGGGCGCCGATCCGGTCCGCGAACGCCGGGACGGCGACCTCCAGGGCGCCGAACCCGAGCATCAGCGCCGCGCCGCTGAGCAGCAGCCGCGGCATGCCCGGGGTCCGGACGGTCGAGAACATGCCGGCGCCGACCCCGGGCGAGGGGACGTAGGCACGGGTGGCCGCGGAGGTCGCGATCCCCAGCGCGCCGACGACGGCGAGGACGCCCGCGACGCCCACCGCCAGCGCCGGGGAGGTGAAGACGGCCAGCGCGGCGACCAGCGAGGGGCCGATGACGAAGACGAGCTCGGTGGCGGTGGCGTCCAGTGCGTAGGCGGTCGGGCGGATGCGCGGGTCGACGCGCGACCACAGCGCGCGCACGGTGCCCGAGACCAGCGGGGTGGCCGCTCCCGCGCCGGCGGACGCGGCGACGACGGCGAGGTCCGGCGCCCCGCCGAGGACGACGGCGACGAGCAGCGCGAGCAGCAGCGGATAGGCGGCCGCCTGTGCGAGCAGGACCCCCCGGGGGCCGCGGCGGTCGGCGAGCCGGCCGAGGATCGGCGCCATGACCGCCGAGGCGACGCCCAGCGTCGCCGCCGCGAGCCCGGCGATCGCGTAGGACCCGGTCTGCTGCTGCACCATGAGCAGCAGCGCCAGCGGCACCATGGCCGAGGGGAGCCGGCCGGCGAAGCCGGCGAGCAGCAGGACGGGGGCCGACGGAAGCCGCCAGACGGGGAGGTAGGCACGCACGGCAGAGCTCGTTTCGCACTTGCTGGAAATGGAATCGGTAGGGGGTCAAAGACGGTTGACCACCTACGACGGCGACGGTAGCACGGATCGGTAGGGAGTCACATGGATTACGACACCTACGGGTCGACTGCGGTGGAGCTGGCCATCGAGCTGGCCAACACCGAGCGCAGCGACCCGGAGTGGCTGCGCGTGTTCCTGGACTCCCACTCCGAGTGGTTCAGCCCGGGCACGTCGTTCGACCTCTCCCCCGGCGAGACCCACCGCGCCGCCGCGACGGCAGGTCTGGTGCGTGCCGTCGCGCTGGCCGAGTCGCAGGCCGACGTCCTCGACCGGCTCAACGAACTGCTCGCGCTGGCCCGGCCGCGGCCCTACGCCACCGACCACGACGGCGAGCTGCACCTGCACTACGCGCGCCCCGACTCCCCCGCGCTGGAGCAGTTGACGACGACGGTGGCCATGGGGTTGTCCCAGGTGGTCGTGCAGCACGGCTGGCAGCGCCTGGGCGTCTGCGCGGCCGAGAACTGCGACGACGTCTACGTCGACACCTCCCGCAACGCCAGCCGGCGCTACTGCTCCAACACGTGCGCCAGCCGCTCCACCGTCGCCGCCTACCGCGCCCGGCAGAAGACGGAGTAGCGGGTCCTGACCCCCGCGAGGCCGGTCCTGATCCGGAACATCACCGTCCGTTCTGGCGTCCTTCGAGCCGACGAACGTGCAGGTGAGACGCGTGCGCTCACCCGATCGGGTGAACGGTGGCCAGGTCGTTCCAGAGCATGATCATCACGTCCGAACTTCCGGACATGACCAGGTACCGGACGACGACGGCGATGCCCTTCGCCCACCTCTCCGGAGCGACGTCCGCGCTCCGCCGCCAGCTGCATCGCGAGATCGCCACCGACGACGAGGAGGCCGTGGCCGACTGGTCGACGTTGCGCGTCGTCGGGCCGATCGAGACGTTCGGCCCGAGCGGTGCGGTGCAGTTCGAGTACCGCGGCTCGGTCGAGCCCCGCCGTCGGCTGTCGCCGCTGCGCAACCGGGAAGCGCACGCCGGTACGGCCCGTCCGACGTCGCCGGGACGCTCGTCCACGTAGCGTGCGGGCCATGACGCGGGCGCGCCTCTCGATCGCCGCGGTGATCAGCCTGCTCGTGGTGGGAGCAGCCGTCTTCGGGGTCGCCGCCTGGCCGGGCCGGGGTGGGACCGAGGCCTCGCAGACCGACGAGGACCCGTGCGCCCGCACCCTCGCAGACCGGGAGCGGCAGCTGGCCGAACCCGTCACCACCGGCAGCCCGACCATCGCCGTGCTGGGCGACTCCTACACCCAGGGCACGGGCCTGTCCGGCCCGGAGCAGGCGTGGCCGACCGCGCTCGGTGAGCAGCTCGGCGCCCGGGTGGTCGTCGACGGGGTGGGCACGACCGGCTTCACGACCCCCGGCTGGTGCATCCACTCCCCGCTCACCTACGGAGCCCGGCTGGCCTCCGATCCGCCCGACGCCGAGGTCGTCGTCGTGCAGGGCGGCGTCAACGACTCGCTGCTCGGCGATCCGGACCAGGTGGCCGCGGCTGCCGGCGACCTACTCGGCGACCTGCAGGACGTGCCCGTCGTGGTGGTCGTGGGCCCGCCGGCCGTCCCCGGGGCCGATCGGCGGGAGATCGACACGATCGACGCCGCGCTGCGCCGGGCCACCGAGGACGCCGGACGGGTGTACGTGCCGCTGGCGGGGGCGGGCATCGAGCTGCTCGACGACGAGCTGCACCCGACCGAGGCGGGTCAGCAGCGGATCGCCGAGCTGGTGGCCGCTGCGATCGGGACGGCCGGCTAGCAGGACGGCGCCGGGCAACTCACCGGGGATGCAGCCGGGGCTCCACTAGCGTCCGGCCGTGCCTCCCGCCCGGAACCTGGACGCCCGTCTGCACGCCTACGTCGGTGGGCTGCCCAGCTCCCCCGCCGACCGGTGGCTGTACCGGCTCACCACCGCGGCGGACCACGGCCGGCTGTGGCTGGTCGTCGGTGGGCTGCTGGCGCTGCGCCGGGGTGGTCTGCGCCGCGGCGCGCTCCGCGGCATCGGGTCGATGGCGATCACCAGCGCGTTCACCAACGCCGTCCTCAAGACGCTCTTCCGGCGCGGCCGGCCGGTGCACGGCGGTCACCCGGACCGGCTGCTGAGCCGCGCCCCCACGTCGTCGTCGTTCCCGAGCGGGCACTCCGCCTCCGCCGCGGCCTTCGTCACCGGGCTGGCGCTGGAGTCGCTGCCGGCCGCCGCGGCGCTGGCCCCGGTCGGGCTCGCCGTCGGCTACTCGCGGGTGCACGTGGGGGTCCACTACCCCGGGGACGTCGTCGCCGGGTTCGCCGTGGGTGCCGGCGTGGCCGCCGCGACGCAGCACTGGTGGCGGGTCCGGCCGACGGACCCCGCGCGGGTGCGGCCGTCGTCGGAGGCGCCCGCCCTGGACGACGGCGAGGGCCTGACCGTGGCGGTGAACCCCCGCAGCGGCCCCGACGACTACGACCCCGCAGAGGACATCCGCCGCCTCCTCCCCCGCGCGCAGGTGCTCGAGACGACGGAGCAGGCCGGGGTCGGGGAGCTCCTGGGGACGGCGGCCCGCGGTGGGGCGCGAGCGCTGGGCGTGGCCGGTGGCGACGGCAGCGTGGCCGCGGCCGCCGCGGTGGCGCTCGGACACGGGCTGCCTCTGGCGGTCATCCCCGCCGGGACGCTCAACCACTTCGCCCGCGACGTCGGGCTGCTCACCCCGCAGGACGCCGTCGACGCGGTGCTGGCCGGGGAGGCGGTGACCGTGGACGTCGCCGAGGTCAACGGGACGCCGTTCCTCAACACCTCGAGCATCGGCGCGTACCCGGAGATGGTGCGCCGCCGTGACCGGCTCGCCGGACGGCTGGGCACATGGCTCGCGCTGAGCGTGGCCGCGGCCCAGGTGCTGCGCACCGGGACGCCGGTGGAGCTCGACGTCGACGGCCGGCGCCTCCGGGTCTGGATCCTGTTCGTCGGGAACTGCCTCTACACCCCGCGCGGGCTGTCGCCGGCCTGGCGCCCACGGCTGGAGGACGGCCTGCTGGACGTCCAGTACCTGCGCGCGGACCTGCGGTTCGGGCGCACCCGCGCGGTGCTGGCCACGCTGTTCGGGGTGAGCGAGCACAGCCGCTGCTACGGAAAGTTCCAGACCGACCGGCTGACGGTGGTCTCCCGGTCCGGTCCGCAACGGATCGCCTACGACGGCGAGATGGGCGCGCCTGCCACCGAGTTCCGGTTCGGCAAGCGCGCCCCGCTGACCGTCTACTGCTGCCGGGACCGCTGACGCCGGCCGGTCCACGAGCCGGGAGGCGCCCCCCGTCACGACCACGAGCCGGACCAGGCGACCCCGTCCCCCGCGCTGGTGGCGCGGGACGGGGCCGCCGGGGGCGTTATCCGGCCCAGGTGGCGAACAGGCCGAGGAACCGTCGGAGCGCCTCGACCGCCACCTGGTACGCCTGGATCGCGCTCTGCGACCAGCCGGATCCGGCCGGCACGTTCTCCGGCTGGGAGACGTCGTTCTCCACGCCACCTGGCTGCGGGACGACGATCTGTACGCCACCCCGCTGGGGCGTGACGGGGCTGGACATCTCCGAGGCGGGGCCGACGCCGACACCGTTGCGGGCGGCGACGGTGACGCCGTAGCTGGTCCCGTTCGCCAGACCGCGCACCGTCGTCCGGGTCGCGTTCGCACCCACGCGGACCGTGCGCACCGGGCGGGTCTCCCCGCTCCGGTACACCGACACCACGTAGCCCGAGAGCCGCGATCCACCCGTCTCGGCGGGAGCCGCCCACGAGACGGTCGCCGACCGGTTCCCACCCGACAGCCCGGTCAGGACAGGAGCGCCCGGCAGCGCGGCCGGCGTCACCCTGGACGAGCGGTCGGACTGCGGGCCCGTGCCGACGGCGTTGGTCGCGGCGACGGCGAACCGGTAGCTCGTGCCGTTGGTGAGTCCGGTGACCGTGGCGGCGGTGGAGCCGCCGGCGACGGGGACCGTGCGCGACACCTGGCTGCTGCCCGCCTCGTAGAGCGAGACCACGTACCCGGTGATCGCCGAGCCCCCGGTGTTCGACGGCGCCCGCCAGGTCAGCGACGCCGACGCGTCGCCGGCCGTGACACGCTGCAGCCGGGGCTCCCCGGGCACGGTGCCCGGGACGACCTCGGCCGAACGGACCGACTGCGGACCGGCACCGACGGCGTTCCGGGCGGTGACGGCGAAGGTGTACGCGGTGCCGTTGGTCAGGCCGGACACGGTGGTCCCGGTCGAGGAGCTCCCGAGCCGGACCGTGCGCCACACCTGCGTCTCGGCGCCCCGGTACACCGACACCTCGTACCCGGTGATCCGCGACCCGCCGTCTGCCGGCGCCGTCCACGACACCGTCGCGGACCTGTTGCCGGGCGTCACGCTGCCGAGGACGGGTGCGCCGGGGACGGTCACGCGCGGGGCCGGCGTCACGGCACTGGACCGCGCGGACTCGGCGCCGGTACCCGCGGCGTTCACCGCGGCGACGGTGAAGGTGTACGCCGTGCCGTTGGTCAGCCCGGGGACGATGATGCTGCTCGCCGCGCCGTCCGCGGTCGTCGTGACCGTGGCCGTGCCCGAACCGGCCGGGTAGCCGCGGATCAGGTAGCCGTTGATCGGCGAGCCGCCGTCGGACGCCGGCGCCGTCCACGAGACCGCCGCCGACCCGTCACCCGCCGTCGCCGACGTGCCCGTGGGCGCGCCGGGCACGGTCGCCGGCGCCACGGGGACGACGCTCGCCGACGGCGCCGACTCCGCGCCCGTACCTGCGCCGTTCACGGCCGCGACGGTGAACGTGTACGCCGTGCCGTTCGCCAGCCCGGTGACGACCGCGCTGGTCGCGGAGGCGCCGACCGGCACCGTGGCGACGGGCTCGGTGGACGCCCCGGAGTAGGCGCGGACCTCGTAGCCGGTGAGCGGGCTGCCACCGTCGTCGTCCGGGTTGACCCACGTGACGGTGACCGAGCCGTTCCCGGGCGTGCCGGTCACGCCGGTGGGCGCGCCCGGCACGGCCTGCGGCGTGACGGTGCCCGACCGGGGCGACGGTGCGCCGGTGCCGGCCGCGTTCACGGCCGCGACGGTGAACGTGTACGCCGTGCCGTTGGTGAGGCCGGTGATCGAGGCGGTCGTGCCCGTGACGGTCACGACTGCCGGTCCGACCTGCTGCTCGCCGTCGTAGACCGCCACCTCGTAGCCGGTGATCGGCGATCCGCCGTCGTCCACCGGGGCCGCCCAGCCGAGGGACGCAGCGGCATCCCCGCCCGTGGCCGACGTGATCGTCGGGGCGCCGGGTGCGACAGCTGCCCGGGCAGGCGTCACCGCGGCCGAGCGAGCTGACGGGTCACCTGCGCCCACCGCGTTCGCGGCGGCGATGGTGAACGTGTACGCCGTGCCGTTGGTGAGGCCGGTGACGGACGCGGAGGTGCCCGTGACGGTCACGGCGGCGGAGTCGAGCTCCTGCTCGCCGTCCAGGACCGTCACGACGTACCCGGTGACGGCCGATCCGCCGTCGTCGCCCGGCGCGGTCCACGTGACCGTCGCCGAGCCGTCACCGGCGACGGCGACGACGCCGGTCGGGACAGCCGGCACCGTGGCCGGAGTGACGTCGGCCGACCGCGCGGACTCCGGCCCCCGGTCCACACCGTTCACGGCCGCGACCGTGAAGGTGTAGGCGGTTCCGTTGGTGAGCCCGGTGATCTCCGCGCCGGTGGCGTCGGCCGGGCGCTCGACCGACTGCAGCACCTCGGTGCCGTCGCCCTCGTAGACCGACACGACGTAGCCGGTGATCGGCGAGCCGCCGTCCTCCGCGGGCGGCGTCCAGGTCAGCGAGGCGGCAGCGTTCCCGCCGGTCACCGTCCCGATCGTCGGGGCACCGGGCACCGTGGCCGGCGTGACCGGGGTGACAGTCAGCCGACCGGACGGCGTACCGGCGCCGGCAGCGTTGACCGCCGTGACCGTGAGGCCGTAGGTGGTGCCGTTGGTCAGGTCCGTGACATCGGCGCTCGTGGCGTCGGCCGGGCGCTCCACCGTCGCGACCGGCTCGGTGCCCTCGCCCTCGAACACCGAGACCACGTAGCCGGTGACGGGCGAACCCCCGGTGTCCGCGGGCGCGGTCCAGGTGACCGCGGCCGCGGCGTCGCCCGTCGTCACCGTCCCGATCGTCGGGGCGCCCGGCGTGGTGCGGGGCGTGACCGGTTCGGACCGCTCGGACGGCGCACCCGGACCTGCGAGGTTCGTCGCCGCCACGTCGATGGTGTACGCGGTGCCGTTCGCGAGACCGGTGATCTCCAGGACGGCGGCGTCCGCGGCAGCGGTCTCGGTCCGCAGCGGCTCGGCAGCGCCGCCCTCGAAGACGCGGACCTGGTAGCCGGTCACTCCCGTCGCTCCGGCCGGAGCGGCCCAGGCGACCGTGGCCGACCCGTCGCCGGGAGTCACGTCGCCGAGCGTGGGTGCACCGAGTGCAGCCGGCATGGGGGTGACCGGGGTGGACCGGCCGGACACCGCTCCGGTGCCGACGGCGTTCACCGCGGCCACGGTGAACGTGTAGGCCGTTCCGTTGGTCAGGCCGTCGACCTCGGTCGACGTCGTACCGCCGCCGTCGAGCAGGACCGTCCGCGTGGCGGTGCCGTCGTCACCGGCGAAGACCTCGATCTCGAAGCCGGTGATCTCCGACCCGCCGGTGTCGGTGGGGGCCGCCCAGGTGACCGTGGCGGAGGCATCCCCCGGAGTCGCACCGGGAGCGGCCGGTGCGCCGGGGGCCGCGGCGGCCGGCGTGCCGCCGTACCCACCCATGGGGCTCGGCGGGACGGCGGTGACCGAGCCGGTCGTCCAGCCCGAGAGCTCACCGCCGTAGGACTCCAGCGACGCGCCGGTGACCGTGGTCCCGGACGGCACGGTCAGGGGCACGTCGATACCGGCGCCGGGGATGTGCACACCGGTGCTGTCCAGGTAGGCGGTGGTCTCGCTCGACGCGGCACGCCACGTCGCCATCCGGGCCAGCTGCCGGTACTGCGAGGCCATGTCGGTGCGCACCACCGGGGCGTTGTCGGCGTACGTGCCGCGGTACTCGTCCAGCACGCCCGCGACGACGGGGTAGAGGAGCGCGTCCTCGGCCAGGTTCGACTGGTGGGCGTAGAACGGCCGCGGGTCGTTGGTGATGACCTTGCTCAGCGCGTTGCGCACCTCGAGCGGCTTCAGGTAGCCCTCGAAGCTCGCCTGCGCCTCGGCGTCCGTCGCCGCCGGCAGCGGCGTGATGCAGGTGGACGCCGGATTGTTCTCGCAGATCCCGCCTCCGCCGTTCGCGGCCGAGGTGTAGTACCAGTTGTACTCGTCGATCTGGTCCCGGTAGGTGCCGGTGTTGTAGTAGATGTTCATCGGGTAGCGCGGCACGGTCACCGCGTTAGCGCCCACGGCCCGCGGGTTCAGCTCGCGGGACGCGTCCGAGGCGGTGTAGTCGACGCCCACGCCCGCGAGCACCGGGCCCAGGAACGGGTTGTCCGTCGGCTGGTTCGTGGTCACCAGACCGGAGTGCTCACCCGTGACCAGCTCGGTCGGGTCGAAGTCGGTGAGGCCCGTCCGCACGGCCCAGTCGATGTTCTGCTGGATCTGCTGGGTGAGGAAGGCCGTCGAGGCCCAGTAGATGCCCCCTGACTCCTCCGCCACGACCTCCGGGTCCTGGCGGTTCGGGCTCGTCAGATCGGCCTCGCTGGTGGCGCAGCGCCACGGCTCGCCCTGGATGGACGGGGCGATCTGGATGCAGCCGAGATAGGGGTGGCTCCACGTGTGGTTGATCCACGGGAACTCCGCCTCGTTCGCGACGAGGGCGGCGGCCATCGGGTCGTCCTGCCCGGTCTGGGCCCGGTACTCCTCGATACCTGCTGCGTTGTAGACCATGTCGAGCTTGAAGTCGTTGGCGTCCTGCCAGGCGAGCAGCCGGTCGACGTCGGACGCCACCATGCGGATGTCCTCGGTGGTGGTCGCCGGGTCGGCGCAGTCGTCCCCGGGGGTGCAGTTCCCGTCGACGCTCCAGCGGCTGTCCGGCAGGAAGACGTCGTCGATGTGGACGGCGAAGTAGTTGCGCTGCTCTCCCAGGTGGATCCCGCGGGTCATCCACGAGACGACACCGGGGGCGATCTGGTTCCACCACTGCATGGACGGGTTGTAGGCGGCGGTGAGGACCAGTTCCTCACGGTCGCCCTGAGCCAGCACGCCGGCCAGGACGCCGGTCGTGCCGCCGGCGGTCGCGGTCATCAGGGGGGTGAAGGACTGCCCCTCCGGCTGCGGCGAGAGCGGCTGGCCGAGGTACCCGTAGACCTCGAGGCCTGGGGCGAAGTCGTCGATCGGGAGAGCGCCGTCGAGGTAGCCGAACGGCCCGGCGAGCCCCGCGTCCGTGATGGCGACCGACCCGGCGTCGAGCGGCCCCGAGTACGTCGGGTAGGCCAGCCCGATGGCCGGGTTCGCCCAGTTGTAGGCGCTCACCTGCCGGATGCCGTAGGTCCGCTCGAAGTCGGTCAGCGCGGCGACCTCCTCGGCCGCCAGCCCGCCGCCCTCGTGGTTCGGCAGCACGACGGCCTGGAAACGGGCGGTGCGCGTGGCGGCGTCGGCCAGGAACCCGGCATCGATGGTCGGCCGGCCCGCGTCACCGATCAGCACCTTGGTGTAGGGCACGCCCTCGCGGTCGAGCTGGGTGGCGATGGCCTCCTCGGAGGGCTGTCCACTGCTCACCACGAGCACGCGCAGCTCGATCCGCTGGTTGGACGCAGCCAGCGCCGAGCCGGCGGAGAACGGGAGCCCCACCAGCACGAGGGCGAGGACGACCAGGGCCACGGCTGCCCGCCGGACGGCTCCGGTGGAGGGCCCGGTCTGATGCCACGACGCGACCGACGAACTCATGGGACTCCACTCACCAACCGGGAAAGAACCTGCAAAAGGTATGCATGGCTCGCCCGAGAATGGGAACTAACGCCTCGACCGCACTGCAATACGGCACGGCACGTGCGCTCGGTGATGGACCACTAGCAGATTCGTGACGGAATCTTCCTATTGTCCTGGACCCGCGTCCACACCGAAGGCAGACCACCCTCCCGGGTTAGGCCACCTACCGTCCACCTGCGACGATCCCCCGGGGACTACGGATCTCGCCGTTTCCGCCAGATACAGGAGGACCGTCTCCGCCATATGGTGGAGACGATCTCCTCAACCTGCCGGGAGACATATCTGCACTTCTCCCCGACGGTTCTCGCGCAGCTCCTCTTTCGCGCTGCGCAGGAACCACAGGGGGACAATTCCATGGCACAGTTCCGCTCGCACCGGCGTGAGATCGTCCGCCGTCGACGGAATGCGACCGCGCGATGAAGGTGGCGCTGGTCACGGAAGGCACTTACCCCATCGCCACCGGCGGAGTGAGCACCTGGTGCGACCAGCTGCTCCGGGGGATGCCCGAGCACGACTGGACCGTCGTGGGCCTGACCGCGTCGGGGACCGAGCAGCCGGTGTGGCCCCGCCCTCCGTCGGTGCGCTCGGTGGTGCTGCACCCGGTGTGGGGCGCCGAGCCCTCCCCGACACGACGCCGCTGGACCGGGACCGACCCGCGTGCGGTGGTGCAGGAGGCGCTGGGACAGCTGTGGGATGCGGCGCTGGCCCCTGACGGGCCCGAGTCCGTCGATCTGGCCGAGCGCGCCCTGCGGACGCTGGTCCAGGTCTCGACGGGCCGGCGGCTGGCCGGCCTGCTCGCCAGCCAGGGCTCGACCTCGGCGCTCATGGCCGCGTGGCACCGGTGGTGCCCCGACCTGCCGCCGATGAGCATCGCCCAGGCGGTGGCAGCCTCGCGTCTCGTCGACCGGCTGCTGGCCGTCGTCGACGCCCCCCTCCCGGAGGTGCACCTGGTGCACGCCGCCGGCAACGGTGCGGCCGCGCTCGTCGCCCTGACCGCACACTGGCGCAACGGCGTCCCCATGGTCCTGTCCGAGCACGGCGTGTACCTGCGCGAGCGGTACCTCGCCCTCGACGAGGGCGGCTTCTCCTGGGTGGAGCGCCGCGCCACCACCTCGCTCGTCCGGCGCCTGTGCGAGGTCGCCTACCGCACGGCGGAGCTGGTCCTCCCGGTGTCCGACTTCAACCGCCGCTGGAGCCTGCAGCTCGGCGCCGAGCCCGACCGGGTGGTGACCATCCGCAACGGGGTGCGGCCGGAGTCGTTCCGACCCGTGGAGGGCGAACCGGCGCGTCCGACCCTCTCGTTCGTCGGCCGGATCGACCCGCTCAAGGATCTGCACACCCTCGTGCGGGCGTTCGCGCTCGTCCGGGCGCGGGTGCCCGACGCCTGCCTCCGCCTGTTCGGGCCGGTCCCCGACGGCAACGAGGCCTACCGCGACAGCGTCGCGGCACTGGTCTCCGAGCTCGGGCTGACCGACGCCGTGACCTTCGAGGGCCCCAGCAAGGGCAGTCGACCCGCCATCGCAGCCGGTACCGTCGTCGTGCTGTCCAGCATCTCCGAGGGGATGCCCTTCACGGTGATCGAGGCGATGATGTGCGGCCGCGCCACCGTCAGCACCGACGTGGGCGGAGTGGCCGAGTGCCTGGACCCCGAGCGCCGGACCGGGTCGATCGTGCCTGCACGCGACCCTGCGGCCTTCGCCGACGCGTGCGTGGAGCTGCTCACCGACGAGCCGAGGCGCACGGCCATGGCCGCCGCCGCCCGGCGGCACGCGCTCGAGACGGCGACCCTCGACCGTGCCCTCGCCGCGTACCGATCGGTCTACGCAGTCGCCACCGGCACGCAGCTGCTCTCCGTGACGCCGCAGGACGAGCCCAACGTCGTCGCCGATCTCCCCGCGGTGCCTGCACCACGCCGCAGCTACGCCGCCGCCGTCCGATGACCGGCGCCGACACCACCCGCAGCGGCACGGGACCGCTCGAGACCCTCTCGTCGGGCGCCGTGGACGTCCTCGACATCGCGGCCCGCCTCGAGGCCTCCGGCATGACCGACCGGATGGCCCGGCAGCGGCACGGCCTCCCGGACGTCTTCTCCCTCGCGGCGACCCTGCACCAGGGCCCGGGCGGGTCGACCCCCGGCACCGGCACCATGGCGGCATCGGGACTGGGCGAGGCCGTGCGCCGCGCCGTCCTCCTGGTGGCCGGCGTGCTGCTGGCCGCCGCCGTGCTCACCAACCTGGACCTCCCACCCGTCTCGGTCTGGGTGGTGGGCATGTCCGGCTGGATCGGCGGCCAGACCGTGGCGGCCATCGCCTGGACCCGGCTGGGCTGGGGACAGGGCGCGAGCGGCCTGCGCCGGGGTGCGGCAGCCACGTTGCTCGTGCTGCCCGTAGCTGCCGCCGCGCCGGGTCTGGTGACCATGGACGCCGCCACGGCGCCGGCGAGCACGGCGCTGGCCGTCGTCTGGGTCGCCTACGCGACGTCGGTGTCCCTGCTCGTCTGCGCGCGTCGGACGCACCTGGCCCTGGCGGTCGTCATGGTCGGGCTCGTGCTGGTGTGCGCCGCCGTCCTCGCCCGCCGGTCGTGGTCCCCGGTCGCGGTCCTGGTCGCCGCCGCGCTGGCGGCCGGTGTGGTCGTCGTGCTGGCTGTCCGCAGCGTGCTCCGCGCCGGCCGCCCGGTCCTGCCCGGCCGGGTCGACTGGGTCGCCGCGGCCCCGGCGGCGCTGCAGGCGGCGCTGCTCGCGACGAGCCTGCTGCTGCTCCTGCAGACGGTCCCCGCGGCCAGCGCGACACCGATCGTCGTCGCCAGCGTGGTCGGCGCAGCCCTCGCCGACCCCGCGATCGCCGTGCTCCGCGCCCGGCTGCGGACGTCGGCCGGCCGGATCTACGCGGTCGCGCTCGCGGCCCGGCACGCTCGGCGCGCCGCCGTGCTCGCGGCCGCGAGCACGGCCCTGGCCTCGGCCCTGGTCGCCGTCTCCGTGGTGCTCGTCCTGCGGTCCGGCACCCCGGAGTGGTCCGCCACGGTCGTGCCCGCGGCGGCGTTCACCGCCGTCGCCACCACGTCGGCGGCGCTGACCGCCTTCGGCGCTCCCTGGCGGGCGGCGCTCGCAGCGGCGTCGGCCGTGGTCTACGCCGTCACCGCACTGCTCTCGGTCACCATCGCGGTGACGATCGTCTTCCCGGTGGTCCTGCTCGGGGCCGTCACCCTGCTGCTGTACCGGGTGTCCGACCCCCGCGTGGTCGCATGACGACCAGCCGGCCGGCCGTGCCCTGGTACGTGCACCCGGCAGCGGACCCCCGCGCGTGGCGCGACCTCGCCGCGCTCACCCCGCGGCCGTCCTTCGTCGTCGCCAACGTCCACGACGGTCCGGGCGCGGCGGAGGACGAGTGGTACCCCGAGGCCCTCTCGCAGCTGCGGGACATCCGCGTGATCGGCTACGTCGACGTCCGGTACGGCGAGCGGTCGCCGCGCGAGGTGCAGGCGGACGTCGACGCCTGGCTGTCCCGCTACCGGGTCGGCGGCGTGATGCTCGACCAGTTCCCCGCCGACGCCGCGAGCACCGACCGCTGCCTCGAGTACGTCACCGCGGCTCGCCGGAGCGGCGCCGGGTTCGTCGTCGGCAACCCGGGGACGGTGCCGCACCTCGCGCACCTCGCGATGCTGGACGTGACGTGCGTCTTCGAGGGCACCGCCGCCTCGTACGCCGACTTCCGGCCCCCCGCCGGTCTCAGCCGGGTGCCCCGGAGCCGCGTGTGGCACCTCGTGCACACCTGCCCTCCCGAGGCTCTCGCCGAGATCACCGAGCGGACAGCCCGGCTCGGCGCCGGTCATGCCTTCGTCACCGACCGCCGCATGCCCCACCCCTGGGGCGGCTTCCCCACGGGATCGCACTCCTCGGACGGCGCCGTCCTCGCCGGCCGGATGACGTCGGAGTGCTCGTGAAGTACCCACGGCCGGCCCTGGGAGTACTGCTGCTCCTCCTCGTCGTGACCGCCTGCGGCACGCAGGCCGGGGACGCGGAGGAGTCGGCGGACGGTTCCGCACGCTCCAGTAGCCCGTCGACCACCACGCCGTCCACCACGCCGTCCACCACCACGCCGTCCTCCACCCCGACGCCGCCCGCCCCGGCACCGGCGCCGACCACCACCCCGCCGCCACCCCCGGAGCTGCCTGCCCCGGTCGGGCCGCCGACGGCAGCCGGGCCCCGCACGCCCGACCCCGGCGGGGCGAGCGCCCGGTGGCGGCCCGCGCCAGGCACGACCTGGCAGTACCAGCTGAGCGGTGGGCTGGACCTCTCCGTGCCGGCCGAGGTCTACGACGTCGACTGGGAGGAGACGTCCGCAGCACAGGTGCGGCGGCTGCACGATGCCGGGCGCCGGGTGATCTGCTACCTGAACGCCGGGGCCTACGAGGAGTGGCGACCGGACGCGGATGCCTTTCCGGACGTCGTCCTCGGCGCCCCGCTCGACGGCTGGCCCGGGGAGCGGTGGCTCGACATCCGCCGCACCGACGTCCTCCTCCCGATCATCGCGGCGCGCATGGACGTGTGCCGCGCCAAGGGGTTCGACGCGGTCGAGCCGGACAACGTCGACGGCTACAGCAACGACAGCGGCTTCCCGCTCAGCGCACGGGACCAGCTCGCCTACAACACGGCGATCGCGAGGCTCGCCCACGAGCGTGGGTTGTCCGTGGGCCTGAAGAACGACGTCGAGCAGATCGCCGACCTCGAACCGCACTTCGACTTCGCGGTCAACGAGGAGTGCCTGGCCTACGACGAGTGCGGGGCGTACCGACCGTTCCTGCGGGCCGGCAAGGCGGTCCTGCACGTGGAGTACGACAGGCCGTCGGCCGAGCAGTGCGCGCTCACCCACTCCTTGGGGTTGAGCACGATCGTGAAGGACCTGGACCTGGGCCCTGGTCTGCGAGACTGCTGACGTGCCAGCAGCGCACGACCTCCGAGACCTCGCACTGGCCACAGGGCCCCCCACCGCCTCCGTGCTCCTGCACGACGACGGCGCGATGTCGGTCGCCTGGGCCAACAGCGCCCTCGCACAGCTCGTCGGCCTCGACCCCGACGTCGCGGACGACGATCCGCTCCCCCTCCTCGACGTGCTCACCGAGGGCAGCCGGTCCCGGCTGGCCGCCGTGGTGCGCGACCTGGTGGCGCTGCGGGGCCGCGCCGCCAGCGTGCAGCTCAGCGCCGGCACCCAGGAGTTCCGCCTGCACCTGGTGGTCCCTCCGCAGGAGACGGCCGCCCCCACCGCTCCGGTGCGAGCCGTCCTGCACGCGGAACGGTGGCCGAGCCGGCAACAGGCGTGCACCGGGGACCACCCCGAGGGCCGGGACCAGCTCCTCGACCGGCTCGACTCCGCGCTGCGGCGGCTGCGCCGGCGGGCCTCCCGGGTGGCACTGGCCCTCGCCACCGTGCACCAGGCCGGCGCCGTCCCCGTGAGCGCCGCCGATGCGGCGGAACTGCTCGACCGGGTCCGGTCGGCCGCGCGGGAGACCGACACCGTCGTCCTGCTCCAGGAGGGCCGGATCGCGGTTCTCGCGGACGACGGCGCGGACGACGGCGGCATCGCCATGGCCCGGCGGGTGCTCGCCGTCCTCCACGGATCGCTGCCCGACGACCGCAGGCCGGTCGCCCAGGTGACGGTGATGGCCGTCGACGATGCCCAGGCCGACCCGGACGCCGTGCTCCAGCGCCTGGAGGCAGGCGTCGCACACCGGAAGGCCGACGGCGGGCTCACGGTTCTGGACTCGTTGCGTCCCGACGCCGCGCGGTCCGGATCGGCCGACGTCGAGGAGCGGCTCCGGGCCGATGCCCGGATCCGGGCCGCGCTCGCGTCCGGGCGCTTCGTCCTCCGGTCCCGGCCGGTCGTGTCCCTCGGCGCGGCGCACGAGGATCCGGCCCTGACTCCTGCGGTCCTCGCCGAGGTGTGCACGGTCGACGACGGCGTGGCCTCCCCGGTCCGCGTCGATGCTCCGGGACTGGCCGTCGCCCTCGACCGGTGGGCGCTGGGCCAGGTGCAGCGCCTCGAGACGAACCCTGCGACCCGCCGGTTCGTCCTCCGGTTGCAGCCGTCGGGCCCCCTCACGCCGTTGGGCGACGCCGCGGCGGCGCTACGGGAGGACCGTGGTGACCGGGAGTGGGTGCTCCAGGTGCCGGAGCGGCGGCTGAAGGCCGAGGCGGCCGCGCAGCGGGCCCTCGTCCGCGACCTCCCCGGTTCGGGCGTCGGTCTCGCCGTCGCGGACTGGACCGGGTTGCTGGACGTGCGATCGCTGGTCCGGTTGCGGGTCGAGCTGGTCGAGCTGTCGCCGCGGTGGGGACAGGACGTGCTGCTCCCGGAGGGGACGGCTGCGCTGGCCGGGCTGGTCGCGGGGCTGCGCGCCGGGCTGGGGTCCCACGCCACGGTGATCGCGGACCAACCGACGGATTTCCGCGCCACGCGCGCCCTCGTCGCGAGCGGAGTGGAGTGGGCGGCACTGCGGCACGGATTCCGGGAGGGAGGTGCGTGACGTCGTCCCACGTCCCGGACGGGGAGGGGGCGACGGGGGGAGTCCGCCACGACCTCCTGCACGGACTGGCCACCCTGCGCGCGCTCTTCCACGCCGCCGAGACGACTCCCGAGATGACCCAACCGCGGCTGAACGCGCTGCTCGCCACGGTCGGGCGCGAGCTGGACTACACGCGGGCGCTCGCGGAGGCGCTGCCCGACGGGGAGGCGCCGGCGACCGGCGGCCCCTCCGCACCACCGCGCGGCGGCCGCAGCGACCTGACGGCGGTGCTGCACGCGGCGGCGCGCGCCGGGATGTCGGGGGCCCGGACGGTCGGGGTCGAGGCGCCGGACTCCTCGCCGGTGGCCCTGCCGCACGTCGCGCTGACCCGGGTGGTGCGCAACCTGCTGGGCAACGCGGTCGCGGCCACCGGGCAGGACGGCACGATCCTGCTGCGCGCCGTGGAGGTGGGTGAGCACTGCGACGCGACCGGGACACGGTACGTCCGGCTGGAGGTGCACGACGACGGGCCCGGCCCAGGACCGGACGGCTTCCACCGTGCGGGGGGTACAGGTCTGGACGTGATCCGGTCCCTCGTGCTTCCGTCGGGCGGGTGGCTCGTGCTGGGGCGCTCCCCCCAGGGCGGGGCGTGCGTCTCGGTGACTCTCCGAGCAGCCGGGAAGGAGGACAGGGGATGAGTCGGATCCTGCTCTGCGACGACCACGCGGTCTTCGCCGACGCGCTGGCCATCGCGCTGCGAGCCGGCGGCGAGGAGGTCATCGGGATCACCACGTCGGTGGCCGAAGCCCTCGCCGAGACCCGGGCACGGCGACCGGACCTGGTCGTGATCGACCTCCACTTCGGTGAGGGGGCGGACGGTTTCGCCGGCATCCGGGCGCTGGCCGAGATGTCACCCGCTCCCCGGGTGGTGCTGCTCAGCAGCACCGTGACGGGGCGGGTGCTGACGGACGCCGTCGACGCGGGGGCCGACGGCGTCGTCAGCAAATCCGAGCCGCTGGAGGTACTGCGCAACGCGATCCAGCGGGTCGCGGCCGGCGCCCTCTACGCCGATCCCGAGCTGCTCCGTGGCGCGCTGCGCCGGTCGTCCACCGAGCTGGACCAGGTCCAGCTGTCCGCCCAGTTCCTCACGCCCCGGGAGCGCGAGGTGCTCGGCCGGCTGGTGCAGGGAGCCTCCACCGTCGAGTTGGCCGAGGCCATGGGCGTGGGCGTGGCCACGGTGCGCACCCACGTGCAGTCGGTGCTCAGCAAGCTGGGGGTCCGCTCGCGCCTGGAAGCGGTCAGCCTGGCTGTCGCGCACGGCCTGTTCGACCCGCCTCGGCGGCGGCTGCAGTCCGCGCCGTGAGCCGGTGCTCCGGCTGGCCGACGGCGGCGACGTCGGGCCGTCGTCCCCCGTTCGTGGGCACGACGCAGCGAACCTGCACCGAACGCCGATCCGCTGGCTAGCGTCGTCCCCATGACGTGGCTGATCACGGGTGGAGCCGGTTACATCGGCGGGCACATCGTCCTCGCGATGCGTGCGGCGGGCGAGGAGGTCGTCGTGCTCGACGACCTGTCCTCCGGCGACGTCTCCCGCATCCCCGGGGTCCCGCTGACCGTCGGCAGCGTGCTCGACGGCGACCTGGTGGCACGCCTCCTCACGACCCACCGGGTGCGCGGGATCGTCCACGTCGCGGCGAAGAAGCAGGTCGAGGAGTCGGTCCGCCGGCCGCTGCACTACTACGAGCAGAACGTCGAAGGCCTGCGGGTCCTGCTGCAGGCCGCGACGGACGCCGGGGTGGAGTCCGTGGTGTTCTCCTCGAGCGCCGCCGTCTACGGTGCGCCGGACGTCGACCTCGTGGACGAGGGGACGCCGTGCGCCCCGGTGAACCCCTACGGCACCACGAAGCTGGTGGGCGAGCAACTGGTCCAGGACGTCGCCCGGGCTACCGGCCTGCGCTACGCCAACCTCCGGTACTTCAACGTGGCTGGGGCCGCCGCACCCGCGCTGGCGGATCGGGGCGTGTCCAACCTCGTCCCCATGGTGTTCCAGCAGCTGTCCCGGCGTCAGGCCCCGCGCATCTTCGGGGACGACTACGCGACGGCGGACGGCACCTGCATCCGCGACTTCGTCCACGTGGCGGACATCGCCTCTGCGCACGTGGCGGCCGCCCGCGCGCTGGCCGGAGGAGGGATCCAGGCCCTGACCGCCAACATCGGGCGCGGCGAGGGGGTGTCGGTCCGGGAGATGGTGCAGACCATCCGTCGGGTGACGGGGACGGCGGACGAGGACTGGTCAGCACCGGTCGTGGAACCCCGCCGTCCGGGCGACCCGGCCCGCGTGGTCGCCGCGGCGCAGACCGTCGAGCGGACGCTCGGCTGGCGGGCGCGCTGGGGCGTGGAGGACATGGTGCGGTCCGCGTGGGAGGGCTGGCACCCACCCGCGCCCTGAACCGTCCCCACTGGTTCCTCAGTCCAGGTCGACGAACCGCTCGACGTCGCGGGGCCGGCCGGCGATCACGATCTCCGCACCGTAGGTCAGCACGGTGTCCAGGCCGGCGTGGGTGAAGCTGCTCCCCGTCTCGGGCTTGACCGACACCACCGTGACGTTGTGCCGCTTCCGCAGCCGCGACTCCCCCAGCGGCACGCCGACCAGCTCCCGCGGCGGCCGGGTCTTGGCGAACACCCACTCCGGGTCGAGCTCCACCCAGTCCAGCAGCCGGCCCGAGACCAGGTGGGCGACCCGCTCGCCCATCTCGTGCTCGGGGAACACCACGTGGTGGGCGCCGATGCGCTCGAGGATCTTCGCGTGCTGACCGCTGAGCGCCTTGACCCAGATGTCGGGGACGGCGAGGTCGACCAGGAGCGCGGTGGTCAGGATGCTGGCCTCCAGGTCGGTGCCGATGGCCACCACCACGCGGGTGAATTCGGCGACGCCGATCTCCTCCAGCGCGTCGACGTCGGTCGAGTCGGCGACCACCACCTGCCCGAGCTGCCCGGCCAGCCGCTGGACGATCTCGGGGCGGTTGTCGACGCCGAGCACCTCGGTGCCGTTGCCCGCGAGCTCGAGCGCGAGCGCGGTGCCGAACCGGCCCAGGCCGATGACCGCGACGGGGTCCTTGTGGCTAGCCAACGATGGTTCTCTCCTCGGGCAGCTGGTGGCGCCGGCCGCGGTTCCGGATCGCGAGCCCCGAGGCGAGGGTCAGCGGTCCGATGCGGCCGACGAACATGAGCACGACGACGAGCACCTGTGCCGCCGCCGGGAGGTCCGCGGTGATGCCTGTGGACAGGCCCACGGTGGCGAACGCCGACACCGTCTCGAACAGGACGCGCTCGAACGGGAAGGGCGTGAGCGCCTCCATGAGCAGCGTGCCGAGGACGACGACGCCCATGCTCAGCAGGGCGACGGCCAGGGCCTGGCGCTGGTTGGTGGCCGGCACGCGGCGGCGGCCCACCTCGACGTCGGTGTCGCCGCGCATCTCGGCCCACAGCACGTAGGCGAGCAGGCCGAAGGTGGTCACCTTGATGCCGCCGGCGGTGCCCGCGCTGCCGCCGCCGATGAACATCAGCACATCGGTGAGCAGCAGTGTCTCGGGCTGGTAGGCGCCGATGTCGAGGTTGTTGAACCCGGCGGTGCGCGGCATGACGGCCGCCACGAAGGCGGCGAGCACGGCGCGGGCCGGGCCCAGGCCGCCGAGGGTCTCGGGGTTGCGCCCCTCGGCCAGGAGCATCCCGGCGGTGCCGACGACGAGGAGCACGGCGCTGACCAGCACGGTGATACGGGTGAGGACCGACCACGCGCGCGGGTGCCGCCACGAGCGCAGCAGCTCGAACACGACCGGGAAGCCCAGCCCGCCGACGATCACCGCGAGCGCGATGGTCCCGGTGATCCACGGGTCGCCCACGAACCCCATCAGGCTGTCGGAGAACAGGGCGAAGCCGGCGTTGTTGAAGGCCGAGACGGCGTGGAACACGCCGAGGTAGAGCGCGTCGGCCGGTCCCTCGTCGTAGGCGGTGGCGAACCGGACGGCGAGCACGGTGGCGACGACGGCCTCGCACACCAGGCTGAAGACGACCACCTTGCCGATGACCCGGCGCACGTCCGCGGCGCTCAGCGACTTGGTCTCGGTCTGGGCGATCAGGCGGGCGCGCAGTCCCAGGCGACGGGACAGCAGGAGCGCCACCAGGCTGGCCAGCGTCATGATGCCGAGGCCGCCGGCCTGGATGAGCAGCAGGATCACCCCCTGCCCGAAGCCGGACCAGTAGGTCCCGGTGTCGACGGTCGCCAGGCCGGTCACGCACACGGCCGAGGTCGCGTGGAACAGCGCGGTGAGCAGGTCGGCCCGCTCCGCCCCGGCCGTCGAGACAGGGAGCATCAGCAGGGCGGTGCCGACGGCGACGGCGGCGGCGAAGGCGGTCGCGATGACCTGCGCGGGGTGGCGGCCGACGCCCCCGGACGAGCGCCCCCGGCGCGGGCTGATCGAGGCGGGGCCGCTCACGGAGCGGGCTGCCGGGGCACGCGCCCTGCGAGGACCACGGCGCACACCCTGGCACAGCCCGGAGACCGGCTCGTCGACGCATCCGCTCCTGGGGCTCCCTACGGGTTGCCTGCCGACGTCGCAGGCGCGGTCGCCCCCGCCGCGTCGGCAATCCGCCGGCAGAGTGCGCAGGAGCCGTCGACGGGCGGGAAGCGGCGGTGATCACTACCGTCCACCGCAGGGATTGCCCGCGCGCCGCGCCGGGCACTGCACGCCCGACGCCCACCGAGGTACAGAGGGAAAGAGGTCACCATGCTGGTCCGCCGGATCGCCCGGCCCCTGCTCGCCGCCCCGTTCATCTACGGCGGCATCAGCACCCTGCGCAAGCCGCAGGACCGCGTCCCCGGGGCCGCCCCGGTCGTCGAGAAGATCGCGGAGACCGCCGACAAGCAGCTCCCGGTGCAGGTACCTCGCGACGTGCAGCAGTGGGTCCAGGCCGACGCCGCAGTGAAGGTTGCTGCCGGTTCGCTGTTCGCGCTCGGCAAGTTCCCCCGGCTGACCGCGCTGGTCCTGTCGGCGTCGGTCGTGCCGACGACCCTCGCCGGCCACCGCTTCTGGGAGCACGAGGACCCGACCGAGCAGTTCGGGCAGATCTCGAACTTCCTGAAGAACACCGGCCTGCTCGGCGGGCTGCTGCTCGCCGCCGTCGACACCGAGGGCAAGCCGTCGGTCGGCTGGTGGGCACGCCGGAGCGCCAAGGCCACGGCCCTGGCGACCGAGAAGAGCTTCGCGCAGGCCTCCAAGCGCGCCGCCAAGGCGCAGAAGAAGGCCGAGAAGCGCCTCAAGAAGAAGCGCTGAGCAGGGTCCAGCCCTGAGCACCCCGCTGGCGCCCGCGGCCGCGCTCCGGAGGATCGCCTTCCTCCTGGAGCGCGCCCGCGAGCCCAGCTACCGGGTTGCCGCCTTCCGCACGGCCGCCGCGGTGGTCGACGGGCTCGCAGACGATCAGCTCGACCTGAAGATCCGGACCAACACGCTGAAGGATCTCAAGGGCGTGGGCCCCAAGACCGCCGCCGTCGTCGTGCAGGCGCACAGGGGCGAGGTCCCCGAGTACCTGGCGACGCTCGAGCAGGACCTCGCCGAGCTCGTACCGATGGCCGACGACGTCGCCGAGTTCCGCACCGCCCTCAAGGGCGACCTGCACCTGCACTCCGACTGGTCCGACGGCGGCAGCCCGATCCGCGAGATGGCCGAGGCCGCGATCGCGCTGGGCCACCAGTACATGGCGCTCACCGACCACTCACCGCGGCTCACCGTCGCCAACGGGCTGACGCCGGAGCGGCTGGAGCAGCAGCTGGACGTCGTCGCCGCACTGAACGAGGAGCTCAGCCCGTTCCGGATCCTCACCGGCATCGAGTGCGACATCAACGTCGACGGCAGCCTCGACCAGACCGACGAGCTGCTCGGCCGGCTCGACGTCGTCGTGGCCAGCGTGCACTCCGACCTGCGCGCGGACTCGAAGGCGATGACCGAGCGGATGCTGCGCGCGGTGGCCGACCCGCACACCGACGTCCTCGGGCACTGCACCGGCCGGCTGGTCATCGGCCGCCGGCAGCGCAACGGCACGCAGAAGCCGCGGCCGGAGAGCAGCTTCGACGCCGAGGCGGTGTTCGCCGCCTGCGTCGAGTTCGGCACCGCGGTAGAGATCAACTCCCGTCCCGAGCGGCTGGACCCGCCGCGGCGGCTGCTCACCCTGGCCCGGGAGCTCGGCTGCGAATTCGCCATCGACACCGACGCGCACGCCCCCGGCCAGCTCGACTGGCAGTACAACGGCGTGGAACGCGCCATCGAGTGCGGCGTCGAGCCGGGGCGGGTCATCAACACGAAGGCCGCCGAGGACCTGCTGGCCTGGACCGAGGGCTGACCCGGCGCCGGCGCGGGCCGGTCGCGCACGTCTTCACTCCGGGGACACCCGCTTCGCACCGACCAGTTTACATCGTAAGCTGCCGCGCGTGGGAGAGCCGGTCGGGAGGCGCGAGGAGGAGGTCGCCCGCCTGCGCTCGGAGCTCGGAACCACCACCGAGCAGGTCGCCCACCTGGAGACGGCGCTGCGCAGCTCCCGTCGCATCGGCATCGCCATGGGCATCGTCATGGAACGCCACCGGGTGACCGAGGACCAGGCGTTCGGCGTCCTGGTCCGCCTCTCCCAGGAGAGCAACGTCAAGGTGCGCGACATCGCGGCGCGCGTCGTCGAGACCGGGCAGCTGCCCAGCGCCTGCAGCTCTCGGTGAGCGGCGTCGGTCCCGACCGGGGCACCGTCGTCCCCTGACCGGGCGAGGGAGCGCCCGCGACGGTGCCCGGCGGGCGTGGCGTGGCCGCGGGGCCGGCTGGGACGGGAGGTGCGGCGGACCTCACCGGATCCGCCTGGTTCCGTCTACGTTGTCCGCGACCGCGGCCCCGGCCGCACGCGTGCCGATCGCTCCGTCGACGGCCGAGCGACCAGGAGCCGGCATGTTCCGCAGCACCCGTCCGCGCCGCCGCGCGGCCGCCGCCCTCGTCACCGCCGTCGTCGGCGCGGTCGTGGCCTTGAGCGCCACCGGCGCGCACGCCCAGACGTTCAGCTCGCCGGCCACCGGCACGCACAGCGTGATCGGGGCGATCCTGACCCACTACCGTGCGCACGGCGGCCCGGCCGGCCGGCTGGGCTACCCGCTGACGAACGAGCTGGGCACGCCGCGGGTGTACGGGCGGTTCACTGCGTTCCAGGGCGGCTCGATCTACTGGACGCCGGGCACCGGGGCGCACGCGGTGGAGGGCGCGATCCTGGGGCGCTGGGGAGCGATGGGCTGGGAGGGCGGCCGGCTGGGCTTCCCGACCACCGACGAGCTGCCCACGCCGACGAAGGCCGGGCGGTTCAACCACTTCCAGCGCGGCTCGATCTACTGGACGCCGCAGACCGGGGCCCAGCCGATCTACGGAGCCATCTGCAGCCGGTGGGCGTCGATGGGCTGGGAGAACTCGGCGCTCGGCTTCCCGACCAGCGGCGAGTTCGCCATCCCGGGCGGCCGGGCGCAGAACTTCCAGTACGGCTCCATCCGGTGGTTCCCGAAGGGAGGCACGCAGGTGGTGGGGGCACCGGCCCTCGGCGTCGCGCCGCCCGGGACCCAGGTGGTGACCGTGTCCGCCCCCTCCGCCGGGTCGACGACCGCGAGGCTGACCGCGTGGGAGCGCGTGGGTGACGGCTGGCGGGTCGCGGTGGGCCCGGTGACCGCGCGGATCGGCTCGGCCGGCGTAGGTGCGGCGAGTGAGGGCTCGACCCGCACCCCGGCGGGCACGTTCCGGCTGACCGAGGCCTTCGGGCGCGCCGGCAACCCCGGCACGGCGCTCCCCTACCGCCGGGTCGACGGCGACGACTGGTGGGTGTCGGACGTGAACAGCCCCCGCTACAACCGGTACGCCGAGTGCGCGCCCGGGACCTGCGACTTCGACGAGCGGGCCGGCGAGAACCTCTACGCCCAGGGCCCGGTCTACGACCAGGCCGTGGTGATCGACTACAACCGCCAGGGACGGCCGGGTGCGGGGTCGGCCTTCTTCCTGCACATCGGCAACGGCAAGGCGACGGCGGGCTGCGTCGCCATCGACCAGTACGCGCTGGAGAAGCTGATGCGCTGGCTGCAGCCGGGCGCGCAGCCGGTCATCGCCATGGGCGTCGGCTGACCGCAGCCCTCGCCTGGGCCCCGGCTCGAGGGCAGGTGAACGTGGAGCGCGATGGACGGCCACGTTGGTGGGCCTGCCGCCGACCACCGGAGGTGGTGGCGGGCTCACTGGTTCTGCTGCTGGCCACGCCCACCGCCATGGTCCCCGTTGATCCATGACGATGAAGTCGCCTCTCGAGGCGCCGCTGCGGTTTGAGCCGGCGTCCGGATCCAACCGCCCGCCTCTAGTCCCCGCTGCGTACCAACTGACGTGGGGTGGTCGGCGTCGTCGCCACGCTGGTGCCGGCCACACGCACGCGCAGCAATCGGAAGCCGATCATCCGTTGGAAGTGGCGAAGTCCGTTCGTCAGCTCGTACGGAGACGCCGTGTCGAACAGATGTCGAACGCCGTGGGAGCCCAACACCTGCACGACGGCCTGCGTCAACACGTAGCGCGCGTCCGAGTGCATCGGGGATTCGCCGAGGGAGATGAAGCGCTGGAGGAGCGCCCACTCTCCGTCGAACGGAGTCACCGAGACGACGAGAGGTTCTCCCCCGTCGCTGTAGGCCGCCATCCATACCCCGGTCTGGACGAGGTGCATGTGGTCGATGCCGTGCAACCGATAACGGTGATCGGACTTCTCGGGCAGAGCCTCGTTCAGCAGGCCGACTAGTCGCCGTCGCTCGACGGGGTCGTCCACCCGCCTTGCCACAACGCCGGCTTTCTGTCCCGCGCGAATTTTTCTGCGCAACGTCTGACGATGTCGGCCGACGCTGTACTCGGCAGGATCCGCAGGGATGGAGAGTACGCAGGCCCCGATGAAGCCCAGGCTGAGCCCGACGAGCACGCGCCGCTGCAAATGCTCTCGGAGAGATATCCCATCGTCACTATCGGTTAGAACGACTGGCAGTCGCGGTGAACATAGAATGTCGAATGTGGCACGGGCGGTCCTCATCGGGTGCCTGAGAACGAACCGCAGCCGCTGATCCGACTCTCGTCGACTCTGCCAATAGCGCGACAGGCGCTCCTCGCGCAACGCGTCCGGCGGCACTGCAGGGGCTTCGGACAGCGCTTTGCAACGAGAAATCCGCCATCGCACACGCGGGCTCATCCACGCTCCTCAGGTATGTCCATCTGCCGCAACCGCCGTGCCCAAGCGATGATGCAGGTCTGACGAGACATCTGTCCCCACGTACATCGCCGCAGCCCCACAAAGGGGGGAATTCGAACTAAGGCGCACGTATGCGAGCCCAGCCAATCGCTCGCGGGGGTAGAAAGTCACCTCGAGCCGTTTCGAGACGGGCCCACGGTGGGTTGGAACTGGCCCCAGCTACCCCCCCCACATCCCGTTCGAGTAGCTTCTGCGACACGCCGAGGACGCAGACCACGCGCCCCCTGGCCGACCAGTGCGGCCGGGGACGGCCACGCGCACGCTTGTGAGCGCCTGACCAGGTACGGGAAGGTCAGGCGCAGGGGGTGCCAACACCGCACCACCACCGACGACGCTGCAGTGGAGGCGAGATGCCGGACGCGACACTCGTACGACAGACGATCCTCGAAGAGATCGCTGCGCTCCTCACGGAGGAGGAGAAGGAGGTTCCCGATCTCCAGGACGGTGACGTTCTTCTGGAGAGCGGCCTGGACAGCCTGGGGTTCGCCGTTCTCGTCACTCGCCTGGAGGAAACGCTGGGATACGACCCCTTCACGGAGATGGACGAGCCGGTCTACCCGCAGACACTCGGCGAGTTCGTCGACGTCTACGCGCAGCACACACCTCACCAGTGAGGCGCATCGACGCCTCTGCGGTGGCGGTCCAGGACGAAACGGCGTCTGTCACGTTCGAGCAGTTGAAGCATGACGCCTTCCGGCTCCGAGCGCTCGTCGTCAGAGACGCCGTCGTCACGCTGCGCGCGCGTCGGGCCCGCACCGTGGCGGCTGCAGTAGCGGCCCTCGATGGATGGGCGCGGCGCGTCGACCTGGCGGGGGCTCTCCCCATCGCGGACGGCGGAGTGGCGGTCGACGACGTAGCGACGGAGAGCCCATCGACTACGGCCGGCCAGATGCCAACGCCGCCGGAGCGGCCGACGACGAGCAGCTGGCGCCTGTTCACGTCGGGAACCACAGGTGCCCCCAAGCCGGTGGACCACTCACTCGCCTCCCTCACCCGGACCGTCAGCCCCTCTTCTGGAACCGATACGCACCGGCGCTGGGGTCTGCTGTACGAGCCCACCCGAATGGCAGGCATGCAGGTGATCCTGCAGTCGCTCACATCGGGCGACGTGCTCCTCGACGCGACGGCACTGCCCGACCTCCCGACCCGACTCCGCTGGCTGGCCGAACGGGAAGTCGACTCCCTCTCGGCGACACCGACCCTGTGGCGCCAGATCCTGCAGAGCTCTGACCCTGCATCTCTCTCACTACGGCAGATCACATTGGGTGGGGAGATCGCCGACCAGTTGGTACTCGATGCTCTTGCACGCACCTATCCAGATGCCCGTATCACCCACGTCTTCGCCTCCACCGAGACCGCGGCTGCCTTCGCCGTCAGCGACGGCCGCGAGGGCTTTCCCAGGAGCTTCCTCACCGATCCGCCGAGAGGCATCCGCCTGGACGTCCGCGATGACGTCCTCCACGTGGAGGCCCCGGACGCGAGCGCGGCCGGCCCGGACGGCTTCGCGAGCACGGGTGATGTCGTGGCCCTGGCAGGAGATCGCGTGCTCTTCCTCGGCCGCAACTCAGGGATCGTCAACGTAGGTGGGGTAAAGGTTGCTCCCGAGCAGGTCGAGCGCGCGCTGCGCGAGCATGCCGAGGTCGTGGACGCGGTCGTCACATCGCGGCGAAATCCATTCAGCGGCTGGATTCTGACCGCGCAGGTCGTCCCCGCCCCGGGGGCTCGGCTCGAAGATCTTCCTGCCAGGCTCAGAGCCGCGATCGGTGATCGGCTGGGCTCGGCGCACGCCCCAGCCTCGATCAAGGTGGTCGCCGAGCTGGCCACCTCAGTAAGCGGGAAGGCAGGCCGTTGAAGAGCGAACTTGTCGTCGTCACCGGAACGAGCAGCGGCCTCGGCGCCGCGACGGCGCAGCGGCTGGTCACCGAGGGGCACCGAGTTGTCGGAGTCGCCCGGCGAGATGTCGACCCGGCCTCGATCGGTCAGGGCTACTCCCACGTCTGCGCAGACCTCAGCGATCTCGACTCGCTGCCGCAGCTGGTCCGCCAACTGATCGCCGATCACGGGCCGCCCTACGGACTCGTGAACAACGCCGCGGTCGGCACCGACGGGCTGCTGCCGACGATGCACAACAACGAGATCCGTACCGTTCTGGAGCTCGACCTGCTGTCCCCCATCCTGCTGTCGAAGTACCTGTGTCGGCCGATGCTCTCCCGCGGCCGCGGGCGCATCATCAACGTCTCCTCGATCGTCGCGCGTACCGGCTTTCGGGGGCTCTCGGTGTATGCCGCGGCCAAGGCCGGGCTCGAAGGCTTCACCCGATCTCTGGCTAGGGACCTCGGCCGCCGTGGGGTGACGGTCAACGCCGTGGCTCCGGGCTTCCTCGCCACTGAGATGACCGATGTGCTCGGCGGCGCCAACCTGGACCGGATCAAGGCCAGGAGCCCCATGAACCGGTTCGCGACGGCCGACGAAGTGGCCGCCGCGATCACGTATCTGCTGACTCCCGACGCTGCTGGCGTCACCGGCACGGTGCTCACCGTGGACGCAGGATCGACCGCCTGAGGAGCATGACAATGACGCAGCACCCCGATGTGCCTCTGCGGGCCCTGATCAAGGAGGACTGGGACACCCACCGGCACGCCGTGACCTCGCCCGGGTTGCACGCCTTGGTGATCCACCGGCTGCAGGTGGCCGTCGCCGACCGTCCCGGCCCCCTGGCCAGCGTCGCGCGCAAGCTCCTGCACGCCATCAACTCACTGATCGTCCGCAACATCTACGGGGTCGAGCTCTTCGCGACGACCGTCGTCGGACGGCGGGTGCGGATCGCACATCACATGGGCGTCATCCTCGGCAGCAACGCCATCATCGGCGACGACTGCCTCATCCGGCAGCACGTCACGCTCGGCCAGTTGACCGACTGGGACGGCAGCCAGCCGACGATCGGCCGTGGCGTCGTGTTCGGTCCCGGCGCCACGGTGGCCGGTGGAGTCACCATTGGGGACGGAGCGACGATCGGCGCCCACGCCCTGGTGCTCAAGGATGTGCCTGCCGGAGCTACAGCGATGGTCGCGCCCGCCCGCATACTGCCGGGAACCGCCGGCAGTTCGGATTCCCGTTCGGCCTGATCCCGCCAGCGCCCCGCAGAGGCTGCTACCCGGACCGGCGGGCTAACGCGCCGCCCCGTCCTGCACCGTAAGATCACCCTCCACGCGGCCGTCCGCCGCGAGGGCGGCATGCCTGGCGACGGCGTACAAGAAGATCGAAGCGCCCAGCATCTCCATCAACTCCTCCGCACTCGAAGCCAGCACGTAGGCGACCGTCTCCCGACCTGCGGCGGAGTCGAGAGCACCACTGACCATCTCCATAGCGAGGGCGCCCCCGACATAGAGGGCGCCGGCCCAGATGAACAGCTGCCGGGTCCGCGGGTTCAAGCGGCCCAGGAAGCGTAGGTAGCTGAGCCCGAAGACGACCACCAACGGTCCGGCGACGAGCACCCACCCGAACGTGAAGACGCCCTCCTGGGGTACGAGCCCGGCCACATAGCGGATGGCGCCCTCATGTAGGCCGGCGACCTCATCCAGGGAGAGATAGCAGAACGCGACGGCGAGCACCGCCCAGTGCCGCCGTCCGGGCTCACCGGCACGTCGAGCCGCGTCGGCAAGTCCCCAGAGCACCAAGGCTGCCATGAGCAGGAGTGCACCGCTGGCCCACGTCGGTACGTTCCCCTCGGTCTCGACATCGAACTGCCGAAGCAGGGTCGCCAATGCCGACAGGTCATGGACCGTCTGGCCGGGAACAGACGTCGAGACGATGCCCCGCTCCAGGCTCAGAAGACGCAGCACCAGACTGATGACGTTGAGAACGAGAGTCCCTGCGAGCGCAACCACGAGAATGTGTCGCGGGCTGACGACTGGCCGCATGGTTTCCCCATCCTCCGAAGGTGGTTACTGAGGTCGTGACCGGCCGATCCTCATGGGCCCGTAGCGGTGGCACGTCCTGGGGACCACCGACGCGGAAGGTAGCAGCGGGGTCACGACCGGCTGAGTGGCGAAGGTCACCCATCGTAGTCCGCGCCATAACTGGTCACATGGCTGCGCGTCCTCGCCTGCTCGCACACCAGTCGTCACTTTGAGTCACCGAATTTGACCATCCTCGTGCGCGAGCCGTCGTGGCCCACGAACTGCCCCCCACGGACGGTCACCGTCAGCTAGGTTCTTCCTGCCTCGGGCGAATGCGTTCGTGGGGTGAACGAATCAGCCAGGACGACGAGGGGGCGATACGGAATGACAGCTGCGCTGGACGATGTGGCCAACAACCGACAGCCCCTCGCCGAGTCGCGGGCGGTCGCGACACCGCCCACATCGCCCGCACTGCAGGCTGATTCCACGCGGTCCTGGCAGGACTCCTACGTCCGTCGAGTCATCGCGGTCGACATTGCCTGCGGGCTCATCGCAGCTCTCGTGGGTTACCTGGTCCGGTTCGACGCCGCAACGGCCACCGTCGAGGCGCTGCCCGCCTCGACGTGGATCGCACTCCTCTTCCCCCTTGCATGGATCGCGACACTCCTCTCGGCGCGTACCTACGAGCGGCGATTCCTCTGGATCGGCCCTGAGGAGTTCCGACGTGTCGCAATGGCGGCCGTCGTCCTGCTGGCCAGCGTCGGCACGGTGAGCTGGGCGTTCAAGCTGGAGGTCGCGCGTGGCCTGATCGTGATCACGTTGCCACTGGCAGCGGCGTTGACCCTTCTGCACCGGCACGCTCAGCGTCGATGGCTCCACTGGCAGCGGAGTCACGGGCGTTTTCAGCAGACCACTGTCATCGTGGGGCACCGCAACGGCATCGCAGCTCTGCACGAGCAGATCCGCCGCGAGGGGTACCACGGCTATCGCGTCGTCGGCTGCGTGTTGCCGGCCGCGCCCCGGGACCACCTGCCGTCGTCGTTCGACGGGCTACCGGTGCTCGGGGCGATCGATGAGGTCGCTGACATCGTCCGACGCCACCACTTGGACACGGTTGCGGTCCTGCCGTCACCGGAGCTGGACGGTCCGGCTCTCCGCCGACTGGGGTGGGACCTCGAGACGACGTCCGCCGAGCTCCTCCTCGCGCCGGCGGTCACCGAGATCGCCGGTCCCCGGGTGAACATCCGGCCGGTGTGCGGCCTCCCGCTGCTGCACATGGAGAGGCCGGAGCTCAAGGGAGTCCGCCGGCTCTTGAAGGAGACCGTCGACCGGACCGCGGCGCTCGGGGCGGTCCTCGTCCTGCTGCCACTCCTGCTCGTCATCGCGGCCGCCATCCGGACCACGAGTTCCGGGCCCGTGTTCTTCCCGCAGGAGCGGGTGGGCCGGGACGGGCAGGTCTTCCGGATGCTGAAGTTCCGCAGCATGGTCGTCGGTGCCGATCGCCGGACGGACACGCTCGCCGCGACGAACGACGGCAACGGCGTCCTGTTCAAGATGCGGGATGATCCGCGCGTGACCCGGGTGGGGAAGTTCCTCCGTCGCTACTCGCTCGACGAGCTACCGCAGCTGTTCAACATCCTGCGCGGCGACATGTCACTCGTCGGGCCACGGCCCCCGCTGCAGTCGGAGGTCGCGAACTACGGCCGTGACATGCATCGTCGGTTCATCGTGAAGCCAGGGCTGACCGGCTTGTGGCAGGTCAGTGGCCGCTCGGACCTGTCGTGGGACGATTCCGTCCGCATCGACATCCACTACGTCGAGAACTGGTCGCTGGCCTTCGATTTCATGATCATCTACAAGACGGTCGGGGCTATCGTCCGTGGAGCCGGCGCCTACTGAGCCCGGCGGGACCGGTCCGACGACCGGGCGACGTCCCACTCGGCCAGGGCATGGGCGAGCGCGTCGAGTGCACGGGTGACCGAGGTGAGGCCTCGCCTGCCCGGCTGCGGTGCACGGGCGGACGTCCACCAGTCGCGAAGAAGAACCCGCGCTCCCTGGCGGTGCAGGATCCCCGCCCGCAACAGTGCTCGTCGTTCCCGGCGCACCCTGTCCAGGTATCTGCGCATCCCCTGACGGGTCCGGTGGCTGCTGTCGACCACCAGCTCGGGGTCGATGACGACGACGCCACCCGTAGCCGCTAGGACGCGAACGGCCCACTCCTTGTCCTCGCAGGCCTCCAGGTCCTCGTCGAACGGGTATGCCCGGACGACGTCAGCCCGCCAGGAGGCCGCCGTGTTCGTCAACCCCCAGAACGGATGCGTGCACGCCAGGTCCAGGTCTTGGCGCACGACGGAGACCAGCGGCTCCTCAGCCGCCCCGATTGCGGAGCCACACACTGCGACCACCTGCGGGTCGGCGTGGTGGGCGAGACACCGGGCGATCCAATCGGGACGCGGCGGTACGACGTGAGAGCTCAGCGCGAGGATGACGTCGCCCGCACTCGCTGTGACACCGGTGTTGAGTGCGCGCCCGTAGCTGAACCGGTCAGCAGGAATCTCGACGACCGTGTCCGTGTAGCGCCGCGCGATTTCCAGTGTCGTATCGCTCGAACCAGAGTCGACCACCACGATCTGCACGGGATGGGTCTGGGCGATCAGGCCCGCCAAGGCCGCTTCGAGCGTGGCGGCCGAGTTCTTCGTGCGAACGATGACGCTGGCGGCCATCTCTGCAGGCGCACCTCCGGTCACGGCCAACCGGTTTCGTCGCTCGATGGCCGCCTGCCGCCACCTGACCCGACGCCCCGTCGGCCCCACGAGAGCCGGGCACTGCCGGCGTCATCCGCTGCGCCGGGAAGCGGTTGCACCTGACTCACGGCTTGCGCACTTCCCGCCGCTGATGCACGCGCTCGGCCCCGAGGGCCACACCTCGCCGGATCGCCGCCTGCGCCGAGAGGGTCAGGTCGTGGCCGAAGCGGAGCGCCGAATCGGCGGCCCAGGGAAGCAGTTGGCGGCGGCAGCCCCGGCGTTCGGCAGGCGTCAGGGGCGCTCGGTCGACGGCCTGGAGTAGTGCCCGCGCCATCATGGCGGTCGGGAACTGCCATACCTGGTCAGCGGCATCCGGGTCCCACCAGGCCATGCGCTGCCTGCGGGTGCGGTGGGTAGCTGTGGACTGATCCGAGTGCACGAAGCGCTCGAACAAGAACTCGTCGACATCGACCAGTCGGCCGTACAAGCTGATCTCAGCCATCAGGCTGAGATCCGAGTCGCTGAATGGAGCCAAGAGCGCCGTGCGGGCCATCACGTCCGCGCGGATGACCCCGAACTGCTGGTACGCGGCGTGCCTCCGGCGGGTGTAGGCGGCAAACCGCCGGACCACATCAGGGTCGTCTCCCCGCGGTGACCGGGGCTGTGGCCGCTCGGGACCCTCATCAGGGATGTCCACTGTCCGGCTATGCGCGAGCACGACGTCAGGCTGCTCGTCGAGGATCCGGATCGTGGCGGAGAGAAAGCTCGGACGGAGTCGGTCGTCGGAGGCTGCCCATTTGAAGTAGATCGATCCGGGGTCCCTGAGCCGGAACACCTCGTTGAAGTTCCACGCTCCCCCACGGTTGACCGGCTGGCGGACGAAGCGAATACGGGGATCCTGCTCCGCCAGCCGCCGCACGACATCACCTGTCCCGTCAGTGGACTGGTTGTCCGAAACCACGAGCACGAAGTCCTCGAAGTCCTGCGCCAAGAGACTGGAGATGCCTCGTTCGATCCACCGCTCGCCGTTGCGAACCGGCATGCCGATCGACAGACGTGGCGCAGTTCCGGTCAACTCGTTCCTCCTCGGGCGCTGGGCAGTGGTGTCAGCTCATGCGGTCAGCGGGTGAACCCTTGAGCGAAGGCGGCAGCGTTCGCTTCGCCGTCGAAGGCCGGCCAGGAGGCATCCTTGTCGGAGATCATCGACACCGGCAGTGGCCAGGACAGGCCGAAGGCCGGATCGTCGTGCCGGTATCCGATCTCCGCCCCCGCAACATGAGGCGCAGTCACCATGTAAAGGACCTCCGTGTCATCCGCAAGGGTCTGGTAGCCGTGCGCCACATGCGGGGGGAGGTAGAGCGCCGTCCTGTTGTCTGCGGACAGCTCGACACTGAGCGACTGGAGGTACGTGGGCGAACCGGGCCGGACGTCCACCGCGATGTCGACGAGTGCACCCCGCGTGCAGCGGATGAACTTGGCCTCAGGGTGCCCAGGTAGAGACAGATGAAGACCGCGGACCGTGCCGGACCGACGCGTGGACGCAATGTTGCACTGTGCGACATGCCCGTGCAGCCCCTGCTCGTCGAGCTCTTGGGCATCGAAGGCCCGGGCGAAGAAACCCCGGTCGTCCGAATGTGGTTCCATCTCGACCAGACGGGCGCCGTCCACGGGCAGGGACCCGTACTTCACGGTCGGGCCGGCGGGCAGCTGTCGGGGTCGATCCGCATCTCCGGTGCACCTTCTCTGTACGGGGTCTACGACGGACGTGCGCAGGGCAGGACGCTACAGGGCCTGCCCGTAACGGATGTGCGCCATCCGGACATGCAGAGGGTCGGCAGGGAGCGGCCACTCGTACGAGGGCACCGGGTCACTCTGATGAGGGACGGCGAACAACGAATAAGCCTCGACGGCCGGTATCCACCCGGGCACGTCACTGCGCCAGCACAGAATGTCATATCGAGATAGCGGCACAGCCGCCAACTCGCAGGGCCGAACGAGGGCGTCTGCCCCGGAGGCCACCACCTAGGATGGAACGAGTGTCACCGTCCGTAGGCGCCCGAAGGAGACTGTTTCAGGGTGAGCGAACCCCCGACCGCGCAGCCGGTCACCCCGTTGGAGGCGGTCCGAAGCCACCTTGCTCTCTGCGCGGTTCTCGTGTTCGTCTGCATCGCGGCTGCGGTCGGCTACGGGCTGGCTCAGCCGGGGGTCTACCAGGCGGAGTCACGGCTTGCGGTCGAAGGCGCCAGCCTCTCCGCACAGGCGGTGCCGGGATTCGCCCTCGCCTCGCAGGAACTCGCGGCGAACTACGCCCGGTACGTGAACAATGCGGAGGAGCAACTCTCACTCGAGTCGGACATCGGCGCACCGGAGGACTCCGTGGTCGAGGTGACCGCCTCGCCCATCCCGGAGTCAAACGTCGTCCGCATCGAGGCCTCGGCCCTGTCCCCCGAGACGGCAGTGGAGGCAGCGGAGTACCTGGCGGACGACTTGCGACGCACGGTGAACGAGTCCAGCGTGCGGAACGAGGCGGCGAACGAAGCGCTCGCCGCGTACACCGACATCAGCGGCCAGGTTGCCTCAGCCGAGCAGGCGCGCAATGCGGCCCAGAACGCCGTGGACCGGGTGGTCGCAGGAGTAGAAGAGGGCAATCTGGGCGCGCTGCGCCAGGCAGCCGCCGCCGCCGCCGCGCAACTCGCGATCCTCGAGATCCAGCAAACGGCATTGGGCGAGCGGTACCGAGCACTGGTGGCCGAGAACGTCGGTACGGCTTCGCAGCTCACCGTGGTCCAGGAGGCAGTGTCCACCGGCGGCGACCTGGCCGCCCGCCTGCAGCGATACGGAGTGGCCGGAGCCGCGGTCGGAGGTCTCTTGGCCGTGGTCGCGTCGACGCTCCTCGAACGTCGGCGCGTGACCCGGCGAGCCACCGATACGACCGCCCCCCGCGTCTCCCCCGCCTCGACCAGCTCGCCAGTCAGTGCACGCCGCTCCTCCTGACGCGACCGTCGCGCCAACGGCCCATCGCCGGGCGGTGTGCCTGGTCGTCGCAGGACTCGTCGCGAGCGTCCTCTCCGGCAACAGCTGGTTGCTGGGGCTGCCCATCCCGCCGGACCGCATCCTGCTCGCCACCGGCGTCCTTCTCACCCTTCTGACCACACCTCCGCCCTGGACCGGGTTGCTGCGCTGGCGCGCTGTGCACGGACTGATGCTGGCCACCGTGGCGTGGACGGTGTGGTCCGCCGTGACACACCAGACCCTGTCCACGCCGTACGGCTTCTACGCTCTGCTGGACCGCCTGGTCGTGCCCTTCGGGCTCTTCGTACTGGCCCCGGTTCTCTTCGCCAGTGCGGAGAGCCGTCGGGTGCTGCTGAAAGCGCTGGTGGGCCTCGGGATCTACCTGGGCCTGACGGCGATATTCGAAGTGGTCGGGCCGACTGCGCTGGTCTTCCCCCGGTACATCATGAACCCGGACGTCGGAATCCTCTTCGGTCGGGCACGGGGCCCGTTCGTGGCGGCAGAGGCCAACGGCATGGTCCTCTCGGCGTGCCTGTTCGCCTCGTGCCTGGCGGCCAGCCTGTTCCGCGGTCTCTGGCGCGCGGCCGCAGTGATAGCTGTCCCGCTCACGGCCGTCGGTGTACTGCTGGCGCTGACCCGATCGGTGTGGATCGGCGTCGGCCTGGCCATGGTCGCCCTGTTCGTCCTCGCGCCGAGGATCAGGCGCCCGATCGGCCTGATGGCGACATCAGCTGCTGCTGTGCTCGCCGGCCTCCTCCTCTTGCTACCGGCCTTCAGAGCGCTGCTGGGCGAGCGGCTCACGGCCGAACGATCGGTGTTCGACCGGCAGAACACCAACGCGGCGGCGCTTCGCGCGATCGAAGAGAACCCGGTGGAAGGAGTGGGCTGGGCACGCTTCCTCTTCGAAGCCGTGGACTGGGTGCGCCAAGCGGACACCTATCCGGTGACCAACGTCGAGATCGAGATCCACAACGTCGTCCTGTCGCGGGCCGCCGAGCTCGGGCTCGTCGGCGCCGCCCTGTGGCTCGGGTGCGTGCTGGCAGGCCCGGGGATCGCTGCACTCCGAATCCCGTCGACCACCGACCTGACGGGCTGGCGCCTCGTGTTCGTCGGCTACGCCTCCGTATGGGCAGTCTGCATCATGCTGAGCCCTGTGCCCTACGTCCTGCCGAACTACCTGTTCTGGCTGCTGGCCGGCCTCGTCCTGAGCGACTACCTCGTACAGCCGCCACTGACGGCACCCACCACGCCGGCGAACGCTGCACCATCGGGAGCAGACCGACCGTCAAGCCGGTGACGCGTCGGAGCCTCGACCATGGAGTCCCGCGTACGCCACCTCCAGGATGCGGCCGCGATAGGCGGCGGGGGTGAAGTCCCGCAGGACCTTCTGCCGCGCCTCACGGCCCATCCGTGCGACCTCGTCCTCGTCGCCGGGCGATAGACAGCGGACCAGCGCGGCGCGCAGCGCCGAAGGCTCCGCCGGCACGACCATGCCGTCGACGCCGTCGACGATTATGTCGCGGACCCCCAACGCGTCGGTCACCACCACCGGCTTCTCCAGCAGCATGGCGTTCAGATACGTCTGCTGGCCCGCGCTGCGGTAGCCGTCGTCGCGGAGAGGGACCACGACGGCACCTGCACCGAGCAGTGAATCCATGAACTCCTCATGGCTGAGGGGCCCCACCTCGACATTGGGCGGCGCATCGGGCAGCGGCAGTCGCGTTCCCACGACGACCCGGAGGTCGAGCCCGCGGCATGCGCGCAGCAACAGGTCGTAGTCCCGCATGCTGTCACCACCGGCGAATACGTAGTCGCCGCGCGGGGGGACCACCCCGTCATGATCCCAGACCGTGTGCGAGAACGGAGTCGCGACCACCCGTTGCGGCGCCACCCCCCACGTGGCCGGGAACACCCGGCGCTCATCCTCGCTGAGAACACAGAAGACCGTGCGCGGACCATCGAGCCCCCGCACCAGGAGCCGGTGAGCTACTCGCAGAACGCGAGCCACCACACGCCGATCACCCGAGAGCGCCTTGCTGCCCTGGCTCCACGTGCAATCGGTCAGGACTATCCGAGCGCGGCGATGGGTGACGCGCCGGACGAGGAGAGCGATGACCAGATCCTGGTACAGGTCACGGCGGCCCATGCTGCCGAGCAGGAGAACGCAGGGGTAGCGCCGCGCCACCCAGGCGAAGTGCAGCACGAACCACAGCCATCCCTGGCGTCGTCGGTCAAGCACGTCGACAGCTGAGTTCCATGCTCTGTCGTCCTCGGCCCACAAGCTGGTCAGCACCGCAGGCGACCCACGGCGCTCTCCGTCGGGACTCGACACTTGGCTCAACCTCCCTATACGAGATCCAGTCTTCCCGCCGTCGTTCAGCGCCCCTCAGTCCGGATCGGCTGGTGGCTCAGGGACTGACCGTCGCCTCGTCCACTGCGCGGACGATCCCCATCACGTCCGGCCGTCCAAGGTTCGCGCTGCCGCGCCCACCCGCCCGCGCAACAGGTCCCAGGTCGCTCTCGGTCCGAGGGCCGTCACCGCGAAAGCGACAAGTCCAGGCGCCGCCACCACTCCGGCTGTCAGCAACCCGAGGGCGCCATCAGGAACGATCGGGCGCGCGAGGATCTCCAACGCGACGACCACAGTCGCTGCAACGAGGCACGCGCCGAGCGGCACGTCCTTGAGGAAGTTGCGGATCCGGTCGCCTGGCAACCGGCGCCGCGAGAGGCGTAGGAGCCACAGGGTCGCCACGACCTGGCTGATGGCTGTGGCCACCACTGTGCCGATGATCCCGAAGGGAACGATCAGCGCGAGGGTGAGGAGCAGGTTCACCGCCGCCGCGAGCGTGACGCTTCGCGCGTTGAGCTCTGGGCGGCCGAGGACCTGCGTCCACACGTTCAACACGCTGCCCCAGAGGAAGAACACATAGCCCAGCAGGACGACGACCGCGACGACCCCCGAGATCGCGAAGTCAGGACCCAGCCATGCGGTGACCCCGAACCAGGCCGCCGCCATCGCCACGACTCCCCAGCCCGCGGTACCGACGACCCACAACCGCTGCAACCACTCGAACGACGGGCGCGCACCGTCGATGCCGGCAGCCCCGACGTCGCGGCCGAGAATGCTCTGAATTGGCGGAAGCGCATTCAGCGGGAGGTTTCGAAGTTGCAGAGCGAAGCTGGCGCCGGTCTGGTAATAGGCTACCTGGCGGACCGGCAGAAAAGCGCCGATGATGATCGAGTCGGATCCGACCGTTACCAGCAGCATCAAGCTCGACCACTGCATGTGCATGGCGTAGCGGAGGAACTCCCGGCGTTCGGCGCGCCCCATGAAGCCGACGGACCGCCGCTCGAGCAGCCGGCAGGCGGCAGGCACGATCAAGAGGGTCGCCGCCACCTGCTGCACAACAAGCGTTATGGCTATTCCGTACAGACCCCACTCCTGGTCAACCGTCAGGAGGACCCCGGCCACGTAGATAACATGCCCGAGATTGGTCGTGACGCTCGTGAGGGCGTACCGTTGATGAGCGTTCAGCACGGCAGCGAACACATTGCGGACGACGGCGACTCCGGTGATGACGATCAGAGTCCGGAGCAGGAAGGTACCCTCGTCGAGGAGCTCGGGCGGGATCCGGAAAAGACTCAGCACCGACCCTGCCAGAGCGAAGAACATCCCGAAGGCCACCGCCGCCAAGCCGCTGATCGCGAGCACCGTCGTCACGAGGAGCCGAGTTGCCGCGGCACGGTCTCCGGCGCCGGCATATATGGCGAAGTACCGGAGAGATGCGGCCCCCACACCGCCGTCCGCCGCGGTGAGGATGAGGGCGATGACATTGACCAGGAGAAACAGTCCGTACCGGTCAATCCCGAGACCCGCGATGATGACGGGCGTGAGGACGATGTTGACGACGAGCGGCGCCAGTTGAGCGGTCGCCTGCCAGCTCCCACCTCGCAGGACGGTCCCTACGAGGCCCCGCCGCGAGCTTGCACGCTGATCCCCCGCAATTGACTCCGGGAGGGCGGTCACGGCCAGAGGGTAGCCGCAGGAGTACCAGCGCTGTCGTCCGTTCGGGGGATCGGCCGTCCGTTCGGGCGATCGGCGGGCCGGCGCGAGATGGCATCCTTCTCCGGGACTGTAGATGACGGAGGGCAGAAGACGATGGACGCACAACCGCGGCAGGCCGCGCTGCCGCGGCCGGCGTGCTCGGTCGTTGTGCCCGCTCATGACGAGGCGAACGTGATCGCCGAGCGCTTGGCGGGGCTGCTGCCAGCAGCCTCGGCCGGTGACATCGAGATCACCGTGGTGGCGAACGGCTGCACCGACGACACCGCGCGGGTGGCGCGCTCTCTTCCGGGAGTGCACGTCCTCGAGCTCGCCGAGGCCTCGAAGACCGCTGCTCTCAACGCCGGTGACCGTGCGTCCAGCGCTCACCCGCGCATCTACCTCGACGCGGACGTCCGCCTGGACGGGCCGGTGCTGGGTGACCTGGTCGAGGCTCTGACCACGGACCGACCGGTCGTAGCCGCCCCGAGCGTCACCTTCGACAGCTCCAGTTCCACCTGGCCGGTCCGCGCCTTCTACTCGATCTTCGAGCGCCTGCCCTATGCCACGGAAGGGCTGATCGGCCTCGGCGTGTACGGACTCTCCGCCGAGGGCCGCCGCCGTTTCGGCGACTTTCCAGCAGTGGTGGCAGACGACCTCTACGTCCAGCGACTCTTCGAGCCCAGCGAACGGCTGACCGTGGACGGCACCTTCGGGGTCATGGCGCCCCGGGATCTCCACGGACTGATCGCTGTGCGTACCCGGGTGGCCCGCGGGAACCGAGAGCTGGCCGACCGCGCCGACCTGGCAGGGTCATTTGTGTCTACGACCGCGGTCAGCCTCAGGGCCTTGGTACGGCTGGTGACCGCCCGCCCTGCGCTTCTGCCTGCTGCAGCCGTCTACGCAGCGGTCACCTTCCTGGCGAGGAACCGCGCCGGCCGAGCCACGGTGGGAACGAGCTGGGAGCGCGACACATCCAGCCGGAGGAGCATGGCAGCGCCCGACCGGCCGGGGCGCGTCCTCGTCGACGGCGTTTCCTTCGACCCCTTAACCGAGCCAGAGCTCGTCCGCACGGTCATGGAAAGGCTCCGATCCGGCCGCGGTGGCAGCATCATCACGCCGAACGTGGACATCCACCGCTTGCTGCGCCGGTCCGAGAACGCCGATCTGGCGACTCAGGCAGATATCGTCGTCGCCGACGGCATGCCGATCATCTGGGCTAGCCGGCTTTCGGGGCAGCCGCTGCCTGAAAGAGTGGCCGGAGCGACGCTCGTCTGGTCGCTGGCTCGTGCAGCGGCGGCCGAGAACCGGAGCGTCTTCCTTCTGGGCGCAGCCCCGGAGGTCGCCGCCGAGGCTGCGCAGCGCCTGTCGACAGCCGTACCGGGCCTGGGGTCCGTGGGATGGCACAGCCCTCCCTATGGCTTCGAGAGCGTCCCGGACTGCATGGCAAAGATCGTGGCGTCCCTCGAAGCGGCCCGCCCGGACATCGTCTACGTCGCCATGGGTTTCCCGAGGCAGGAGCGGCTGATGGCCCAGATGCGCAGCGTCCTGCCGGGATCCTGGCTCATCGGCTGCGGGGGCAGCGTCGACATGATCGCCGGCCGCAGGGCGCGGGCGCCGATGGCCCTGCAGCGCCTCGGCCTGGAGTGGCTGTTCCGCCTGGCCCAGGAGCCACGTCGGCTGTTCAAGCGGTACGTGGTCGACGACGTGCCGCACGCCGTCCTGATGTTGGGCCGGTCGGCCGGCGCCCGGCGTCGGCATGCTCGGGAGAGAGCCCGACGATGACCCCCTCGCTCCCCGCGCTCAAGCTGGCGTACCTCGTCAGCCAGTACCCGGCCCTGAGCCACAGCTTCATCGAGACCGAGATCGAGGGGCTCCGAAAGCAGGGCGCGGAGGTTCACACCTTCTCCGTGCGCCCGAGCCGGCCGGGGGACCTGCTGACCGAGCGTGCGCAGCGGGAGGCCGCGGACACCACGGTTCTGCTTCACTCCCCCATCCCCGTTCTTCTCCGTGCAGCCGGCGCGTTGCTCCGCCGCTCCGCATCGGCGTTGCCCCGTACGCTGCTCAAGGCGCTGCGAACTGGCCCGCCGAATGCGCGGGCCCGGGTCTGGCAGGTCTTCTACCTGCTCGAAGCCGTCCTGCTGTGGTCGCACATGTCCCGGCTCGGCCTACGGCATGTACACGTCCACTTCGCGAACAACGGCGCAGACATAGCCCGCTTGACGGTAGCCATCGGCGCCGCCGTCGACGGCCCCGACGAGGGATGGCGCTGGTCGCTCACCATGCACGGGCCGACCGAGTTCGAGGATCAGGCCGGCTTCGACCTGGGTCCGAAGGTCGCGTCGGCCTCTGTCACGGCCTGCATCAGCGACTTCTGCCGGGGGCAGCTCATGCGGCTGCTGGCGCCTACCGAATGGCAACGACTGAGCGTAGTGCGGATGTCAGTGGACACCGACCGCTTCTCCCCCGCCCCGACCGAGACCCATGCACACAACACCGCGCCACTGCGGATCCTCACGGTCGGTCGGCTGGTACCGGAGAAGGGCGCTCCGGTTCTTCTCGAGGCGGTGGCCCTCTTGGTCGGCTCGGGGACCCCCGCCAGCCTGACCGTCGTCGGAGCCGGGCCACTCGCCGACCACCTGGCCGCCCAAGCGCGCATGCTCGGCATCGAGGGCGCGGTCGAACTCGTCGGCCCAGTGGGCCATGAGCACCTGCCCGAGGTCTATCGGAACGCTGACGTCTTCTGCCTTCCCAGTTTCGCCGAAGGGCTGCCAGTCGTCCTGATGGAAGCCATGGCGACAGGCCTGCCTGTGGTGACCACCACGATCGCCGGAATCCCTGAACTCGTCGTCGACCACCAAACCGGGTTGCTCGTTCCTCCCGGACGACCCGACCTGCTGGCTCAGGCTCTCGCCGAGCTGGCACAGCCGGATCTCGCTAAGTCCCTCGGCGAAGCCGCACGCAAGGCTGTTCGAACGCTGCACGATCCAGCGGACAACGCCGCTCGCCTGGTGGAGCTCCTGCGTAGAACGACCAGCTGATCCGGGCTGAGACGAGGACATGTGGACTGGCGCGAGTAAGGAAGGGCGGCCGACGCGGACCTCACATGCCGAAGTCCTGAGGCATGGCCTGAAGCCGGTGCCAGGGAAAACCCTTCAAGATCTCATGGTCCGGCGTCCCGGCCAGGATCGGCTCCCACGGATCCTTTCCCGTCGCTGCCTGCTCGGCCGCTCCGCTCTCCGCGATGACGGACACGGACCCTGACTTGTCGATCACGAGGAACCCGTACTGCTGAGCAGCCCGAGCGACCATCACAGCCACCGGGTGGAGCCCGAGCGCATCGACGTCCACGGACGGGTCGAGGCGGAGACGAGTGCCCTCGGGGACAGCATCAGGGTGGCTGTCCCAACCGTCGCTGCGCTGGGCCGGCCAACTCAGGTTGGTCCACACCGCAGGGTTGGGGATGGCCAGGGAGACGGCGTGCTCGATACTTCCGGAGCGGATGTCGGCCAACCGGACCATGCCGCCTGAACTGGCGAGACCGGTCGCGGTAGCACCGAACCCACCTTCGAAGAAGCCGGGGCTCGTGGACACTGAGTCGATCCGGCCCCCCCAGCAGGCGCTCCAGCCACCGTCTCCAGTCCGCTCCGTGACCCAGAACTCCCACAGCCTGTCCTGCTCAGGGGAGTAGATGGACATCGCCTTGTCGGTCCCGGGGGAAGGAATCGCGTGCGCCGGGATGGGGACGTCGGAGAACTGGCCGCCGGGACCCACCAGCCCATCGGGTGTGTGGCCCTTGTTCTGGCAATCGTTGAAGGCCACGTCGACGGTCGGGGTTCCGGCGGCCGCCACGAAGTAGCTGTTGTTGTATCGGTACGCGTTGAAGGCGGCGATGCCGCCGTATCGATCCGCCACCGTCCCGGCGAGGTGAGCAACCATCGCCGCCGAACCAGGAGCCACTGACGCCGACGAGACATCCATGCGCCAGACGCTCCTGGGGCCGAACGGGTAGCCGGCAGCGACCGCATCGATTGCCGCGGACCTGGCGGCATCCCGCTTCGTCTCAGGCGAGTCCTCCGCCGACGCCCGCTCGTCGCGGGACTGCGGCCTGCGCTGCGGACCAGCTTGCGTCCCGGCCTCAGGCTCCGGAGCAGGCTTCGGAGCAGGCGCCGCCTCGGACGCCGCATCGGGCGCCGAATCAGGCACCGCATCGGGCGCCGGAGCGGGAACTGGGCCCGGCGTCGGGGTCTGCTGCCATGGCGGCGCCGGCGGCACGTAACCGCTCTCCGTCGCAGAGTTGGTTGCAGATGTCTCCGCCGATGGGTCGGTGACTGAGGCGAACTGCCACGTGGCAGCCAGAACAGCCGCACCCGCGACCACGGTAAGAGCGACACGACGCCGGATGGGGTGTGGACGAGACAAGAAATTTCCTCCGGGCGCTTGTCGCTACGCAGGCAAGCGTATTCGGGCGTTGGTGACCAAATCGTTGCACAGTCCTCGCCGCGGGGGCAGGTGTGCAGAACAGAACAGCACCGCACCGTCACCATCAGTCACACGGCTACCATCTGGCACGCATCGGATCAGCCATCAGACCGGCCAGTACCAGCAGTCAGAACGTCGGCAGTGTCGCGCACGTCGTCGGCTGTCGCCGAGACCTTCCGCACGAAGGCTGCCTGCGTCTGCCTGGCCTGGACCAGCTCCGCCACATCGACCCAGACGGGCGAGGGCGTGTCTCCGAGGAACCGGGCGTACGACGTCGGCCGCCTGAGCACTCGCAGGTCCGCCTGTCCGTGCACGAGCGATGCGATGTACATCTCGTCCGCCACTCGTGTCGTCTCGAAGAACCGGCGGACTTCGGAGTCACGTCGGTGCAGCAACAGGACACGGTCGAGGGCTTGGGCGGAGAGCGTCATCCAGCCGGAGCCGTTCACCAGCGGGATCGGCGGCTCTTTGCCGAACGCGAGTGACAGACGCCTCCGCCCCAGGGCCCACCGGTGGTCACGGCCGTTGCGGTAGGCGATGACCGCCGGCCGGAGCAGGCGCCCCACGTGACGGCTCCAGAGGTACGCCGCCGCCCGGTCGACGACAACGGGGACCCACCGCGGGGCCAGGAAGGGTTCCCGCCACTTGTATCGGTACAGGTCCGGGTTGAGAGACTGCTCCATCTCCCCGATCAGGGCGTCGGCGCCGGATCCGGCGACCTCGCGTTCCCAGTCAGCGAGGTGGCGGATCGGATAGTCCTGCCCGGTGATGAGGACGTAGTAGTCGGCCCCCAGCTCCCGCGCCTCGGCGAAGGCCTCCATGACGGCCTGGGTCATCGACCACCCGCCCCACACGACCTTGATGTCGCTGCGCAACAGGTGCGCCCCGACGTCCCGCGCCTGGTCCGCGGTGATGTAGTCATCCTGGTCGTGGCGCAGCAGGACCGACGCCTCAGGCGACAGAGTCTGCACCTGTCGGGCCAGCCTGAAGACCGCGTCGGCATCGGTATGGCACATGACGATGTAACAGAACCGGGGAGCGTGATCCACGCCGGGAGGCTAGCCATGCATGCCTCAGTTGTCGACGAATGGGCCCACCCTGGCCGCACTGCATACCGTCCACGGGCACGACTGGCACCAACGCCGTGCTGCTGCCGACCCCGGTGCACCGTCCAACGCTCAGCCGTCGAGCAGGTCTTCCACCTGTCGCGTCATGCGTACCAGGTCATGCTCGGCGCGGATGCGCTCCCGCCCCGCATGCGCCAACTTTGTTCTCAAACCCGGATCGTCCAGCAATGAGCGCACAGCGTCCGCGAGGGCTACGGGATCAGCCGGCGGGACGAGGCGGCCCGTGACGCCGTCCTCCACCAGCTCCTTGGTGTCACCCACGTCCGTCGCCACACACGCGACGCCCCGGGCCATCGCCTCTTTGAGGACATAGGGCAGTAACTCTGCCAGTGACGGGTGGACGAGGAGATCGCAGCCCTCGAGCAACCGCTCCACGTCATCACGAAAGCCCAAGAACGTCACGTGGCGGGTGAGGTTTCGCTGGCTGACCTCTTCCTCCAATTCCGTCCGACCCCACCCATCGCCCACCAGCAGGAGGTGGCAGTCGTAGCCCTGAGCCCGCAGCTGCGCCAACGCCTGCAACGCATAGCTCTGCCCCTTGAGAGGAAGCAGTCCGGCGACGACGAACAGCGTCGTCGCCGTCGGGGCCAACCCCAGCTCGGCCAGCACCGCGTCCCGTTCGAACGATTGGGGGACTGGAAGGACGGCCTGCCCTAAGTAGATCGTTCGTATGCGGCGTCGCGGCACGGCCCGGACAGCGGCCAGACGGTCGGCCGCACCGCGAGCAGGAGTCACCCACACCTCGGTCGCGGCGTCCACCCGTCGATCGAGGGCCAATTCCCACCGAGGCGCCAGGGTGGCCGGCTCCCTCGCGTACTGGTGAACGAATGTGACGACGCGGGGCACCCCCACAGCCTTGGCGGCGAGCGGAGCGATCTGGCAGCTGCGAGACGCCGGGTAGCCGCCGTTGTTGACCAGCAGCACATCGGGCGACAGCCGGCGGAGCAGGCGCCGCAGCACGAAGTAGTTCCGTAGCATCTGACCGTAGTCGAGTGCGGCCTTCACGATCGCCAGACGATCGTCGACCGGCGCCGCTCGCTCATCACTCCCATCGCCGGCCGACGTTGTCGTCGCCTTGCGCCGTGCCCGTAGATGACGGCGTAGCCGAACGGGTAACGACCGGTGGTACGAACCCAACCGGACCGTCTCCCGGTGGACCCGCCGGCCGAGTCGCTGAGTGAGATACGCGTCCAACTCAGGCAGCTCGTGCCCGGCCAGGATCAGCTCGAAGCGCGCCTCGTTCACGTATTGCGCCACATCTGCAACGAATCGCTCAGAGCCGCCTACACCATCGGTGTCAGCAAGGATGACCACCCGTGTTCGCACAACTCACCCCCTTTCGTCGGCTCAGGCGGGACCTTGCGTCGAGGCCGGCTCGGACGCGGCTGCGGTTCCAGGCCTGCCGTGCCGCAGGGAGGGAATCAGAGCCCGATTCCCTCGTACCGGCTCACCGAGTCCTTGGCAAGAAGCCGCCGACCATCGATGACAGCGCAGTCCTGCCCACGATCCGCCAGCAACTGCGGTAGCCGTTCGAAGTGCTGCCACCGAGTCATCAGCAGGATGGCGTCCGCGCCAACTGTCGCGTCTTCGAGGCTGTCCTCGAACCGCACCCGGTCACCGAATACCGCCTCGGCAGGTTCCCGCGCGATCGGGTCATAGGCGGTGACGACGGCCCCGGCGCGCAGCAGAGCCTCCGTGACCGGCAACGATGGCGACTCGCGGATGTCGTCCGTCCCCGGCTTGAAGGCCATGCCCAGCACTGTCACCCGTGCCCCGGAAAGTTCAGGCACCTGCCTCCGCAGCAGTTCCAGCATCCGGTGCGGCTGCGCATTGTTGGTTCCGACCACGGCGTCGAGGATCGGCATGGGATTGTCGTGCTGACGGCCGAATGCAACCAGCGCCTTGACATCCTTGGGAAAGCAGCTGCCCCCGAAGCCACACCCGGCGGCCAGGAAGTTGAGGAAGCCCGGCGAGACACGAGAGCCGTCGGGCAGTTCCGGGGACAGGCGCTTGTCGAGGTGGACACCCGCCATGGTCTCCACGACGTCCACTCCCACGCTCGCGCAGAGATTCCCGATCTCGTTGGAGAACGAGATCATCGTCGCGAGCAGGGAGTTGGCGGTGTACTTGATCATTTCCGCCGTGGTCGTGTCGGTGCGCAGCGTCACGGCATCGGAGAACGGCGCGTAGAGCTCCCCGAGGACGTCCTGGCTGCGTGTGTCGATCCCCCCGAGCACGATGCGGTCGGGCTTCATGAAATCGACGACGGCGGCGCCCTCTGCGAGGAACTCTGGGTTCATCCCCACGCCGAACTCGGCGCCCGCTCGCTTGCCGGAGGCCTGTTCCAGGACGGGTAGCACGACGTCGCGCGTCGTACCGGGCACCACCGTGCTCTTCACGACGACGACATGGTAGGTGGGCTTGTCGCGCAGGACTTCGCCGATCTGCCGAGCCGCTTCCCGGACGTACTGCAGGTCGATGTGCTCTCCGTCGAAGGGCGTCCCGACCGCGATCAACGTGAGGTCGCTTCCCTCCACCGCGTGCCGCAGGTCGGTCGTGGCCTGCAGGCGCGTGCCCACGTTCCGGGCGAGCATCTCCTCGAGGCCGTCCTCGAAGATCGGGGCGACGCCCTTGTTGATCAGTTCGACCTTCGTCTCGTCGATGTCCACGCACGTGACGTGATGCCCTAGCTCGCTGAGGCCCACCCCCGACACCAGACCGACGTAACCGGTCCCTACGACGGAGACGCGCATGTCAGGACGCCTCTGACTCGTCGTTGCCGCGGTACCAGATCAGGGACCGGCGCAGCCCTTCGTCGAGATCGATGGACGGCTCATATGCGAGTTCCTGTCGCGCCTTGAGGATGATCGGACTGCGGCGGTTGGGGTTGTCGACGAGGTAGTCGGCGTCGTCGCTCGTCGCCCGGACCACTGAACCGGTGTAGCCGAGCTCGCGGCGGGACAGGGCGGCCATGCGCTCCGCCAGCTCAGCGATGCTGATCTCCGGCGTCTCCGTGCCGATGTTGTACGGCTCGCCGGGACGGCCGTGCACGAGGATCTTGTAGTAGCCGATCACTGCATCAGCGACGTAGCAGAACGTCCGAGTGGGCGTGCCGGCCGACAACATGACGATGTCGCGATCGGCCAGGATGTCACCGGCGAAGTCGGGGATGACCCGCCCGTCGGCGATCTTGAGGCCGGGGCCGTAGTTGTTGAACGGACGGGCGATCGTGACGGGGATCCCGTGCTGTTGGGCGAAGTTGACACACAGGGTCTCGCCATAGCGCTTGGACTCGTCGTAGCAGGCTCGCGGACCGGTGCTGCTGACGTTGCCCCGATAGGTCTCCGGCGTCGGGATGTTGTCAGGCGTCGGATCACCGTAGATCTCGCTGGTCGAGTAGAAGAGGAAGCCGCGCAGCGGGGTGCCGGCCTCTTGCTGCTGCAGCGCGTAGTCGAGCAGGCTGCGCAGCCCGTTGACGTTGGCGTCCATCGTCTCGATGGGGTGCATCCGGTAGTACGTGGGCGACGCTATGGACGCCGCGTGCACGACGTAGTCGACATGCCCGAGATCGTCGGGCAGCGGGGCGGTGATGTCGAAGGTCTGCAACGTGAGGTTCGGGGTGCCCTCGAGCGCCTGGAGCCATGCCGGCATGCCACGGGAGTAGTTGTCCCAGACGAGCACGTCGATCGGTGCCGTGGCGCCGCGGCGGTTCCAGTGCACCGCGGCCTGCACCAGGTAGTGCCCGAGGAAGCCGGCGCCTCCCACGATGAGCAGCCGGCTGCCGGCCAGCTGAGTGAACTCGTCACGGAGCCCGTCGCAGATGTGGTCGAGGTCAGCCGTGACGACTGCGTCGGCGGCGTCGACGAGCGAGTGACCCGGAGCGGCGGTCACCGGCCGGCTCCGGCGGCTGCAGGGAAGCGCGCATCCTGCTCAGCTCGTAGTGCGTGCACGAGGGTTCCCTCAGGCAACTGGACGTCGTCGTACGTGAGCACCTGGTCCTTCTTCACGTCGTGCAGCAGTCGGCAGCCTTCGGCCAGCCCCATCGGCAGCAGGCGGTCCGCACGGGTGACCGCGTAGCTCTCGCACTGCCCGTAGGTCATGAACTCGCCCAACCCATCGATCACTTCGCCGGCGCGGCAGTCACGCTTGGCGGTGGCGACGACGTCGACCACCGGGCCGGCCAGCGGAGCGATCGCGGCGTCGCCGAAGAGCGCTACCCGGGCGACCGACGCCGGCACCTCGAAGACCGTGAGGTGGTAAGGAACGTAGAAGCTGTAGATCGGGCCCTTCCCCAGCTTCCCGTAGTCCAGGTAGAGCGCCTGCGTGTCATCGGACGCTTCGGCGAACACGTAGACGCCCGGGCCGGGGGCCGCACCGACGACGTATTCGACGATTCCGCCACGCTCGTGCAGCTGGTCGATGTCGTACATGTCGACCATGTCGTCGACGTGGCCGCGGTGCTCGATGCCGATCATCCCGCGCGTGGCCAGCCCCATCCCGGTTGCATTGGCCACGAGCGCCTGCTCGAAAGAGATCTTCGTGCCGTCGGCGAAGGAGGTCACCATGCTCGGTGTCTGACCCCATTGCTCGGCGAACTTCGCCTGCGTGGCAGGGGTCCGGTAGTGGTCCTGCAATCCCTTGATGTTGCCGGCGACCAGCGGCCGCAACCCGAGGGAGCGAACGAAGCGGATCAAGTTCAGCTGTACGGCGGGCTGGTCCCCATCGCACCCGGTCCAGATGACACCAGCGTCGTCGGCACGGGTCTTGAGGAGCGGCCCTACGGTGGCGTCGAGCTCAGCGTTCATCAGGACGACGTGCTTTCCACCCTCGATCGCCTGCACACAGACGCTGGCCCCGTACTCGACGTGGCCCGTGGCCTCGACGACGACCGGCACGGTCTTCGAGCCGCAGACCACGGCCGGATCGCGGGTGACGCCGTGCCCGCCCGCCCGGACGAGATCATCGAGATCCGCACTGCTGTGCACTTCGGTGACATCGGTGATGCCGGCGGCCTCGTATGCGGCGACCGCGGCATCGACCGACCGGTTGCAGATGACCGACAGATCCATGCCAGGCGTGTAGCGAGCAACCTGGCTGACGATGCCGCGCCCCATGAAGCCGGCGCCGAACATCCCGAACCGCACCGGCGTTCCGGCCGTAGCCTCCCGTTGTAGCGCGGAGTCAACGAGGATCACAGCTCACCAGACTTTCCACGGCGCGAGGCCGCTCTGCCACATGTCCTCGAGGACGTTCTTGTCCCGCAAGGTGTCCATAGGTTGCCAGAAACCAGCATGCCGGTAGGCGGTCAGCTGGCCAGCATGGGCCAGCTCACGCAACGGTTCATGCTCCCAGACGGTCTGATCACCGGCGATGCGGTTCAGGGCCTCAGGTTCGAGGACGAAGTATCCGCCGTTGATCCAGGCGCCGTCACCCTCGGGCTTCTCCTGGAAACGGTTGATCGAGGTCTGATCCTCACCGAGGACGATCGCCCCGAACCTGCCTGGGGGCTGGACGGCGGTCATCGTCGCTACCCGGCCCTGCCCTCGGTGACAGCGGACGAGCGCCTGGATGTCGATGTCGGCGACACCATCGCCATAGGTGAAGCAGAAGGTCTCATCGCCGATGTGGTCGGCGACTCGGAGAAGACGTCCTCCGGTCATCGTGTCGTCGCCGGTGTCGATGAGCGTGACGCGCCAGTCCTCCGCCTGCGCCGCGTGAACCTGCATCTCGCCCGTGGAGAGGTCGAAGGTGACATCGGACCTGCGCAGAGCGTAGGAGGCGAAGTACTCCTTGATGAGGAAACCCTTGTACCCGCAACAGATCACGAAGTCGTTGATGCCGTGAGCACTGTACGTCTTCATGATGTGCCAAAGGACGGGTTGCCCACCGATTTCAACCATCGGTTTCGGGCGAACAGCCGTCTCTTCGCTGAGACGAGTGCCGAGCCCTCCCGCCAGGATGACCGCTTTCACAAGGTTTCTCCATTTTCGATGGGAAAGTAAGTGGCGGCCCGAGTACGAGCGTTCCGCCACTTACGGAGATCGTCCGCTGGTAGCAGCCAAGCCACACGACCACGCGTGGCATATGGACCGCCGGCTCTCAGCGGGGCCTTTCCCCGACCGGCTCCACCTGTCCAGATACCCGCCACACCTCTGCTCGCCCCTCCGTCCGGGAGAGGACGCTACTGGCTACTACGCTCCAGGGACCATCTTCCGCTGCGCTACGATCAGCCGATCGAGTGCATGCGGCGCGGGCGCGCGCTACCAAGCCGTCGCCCAGCTCCGAGGCGACGAGTCGCGTAGGGCGAGCGGTGGCCGGTGCGGTCGGTGACCGATTCGACGTCGTCGGCAGGCCGGCCGGTGAGCTGGAGGATCAGCGCGACCAAGTCGCCGTTGCTGTTGTCGCCGTCGGCACCGATGAGGTAGGTCTCCCCTGTCCGGTCCTTCTCCAGGATCAAATGCACCGCGGCGTTGGGTTCGAAGTGGATCCAGTCCCGGAGGTTCTCGCCGACGCCGTCGCGCTTGTCGCGCGGACCGGCGGGCGCGGTGGTGATCTGGAGCGGGATGAACTCCTCCCCGTGCGAGTAGGAACCATAGTCATTGGAGTAGATGGAAATCGTCACGTGAATGCCCGACGAGCCCACCAACAGGTCGGAGCCGGCGTTGGCGGCGGAGAGGGGCCGCTCGGGCTGCACAGCGTCTCGGGCGTGAACTTGGCCGGATCGTCGAGTACGAGTTCACCGTTAGCTTCGTCGATTGAGATGAGTGCAGCCGCACCCCGCGCCTGGCGGGCTGCGCCACGATCGACCAGTACGCGCTGGAGAAGCTGATGCGCTGGCTGCAGCCGGGCGCGCAGCCGGTCATCGCCATGGGCGTCGGCTGACCTTGCCGGTCAGTCCCGGCGGGTCCGCCCACCCGGCATCGCGCCGGAGTCCGCGAGCTCGCGGGCGATGTCGACGAGCTTCCGGTTCTTCTCCTGGGAGACCCGCGCGAGGACGGCGAAGGCCTGGGCCGCGGTGAGCCGGTGGCGCTCCATGAGGATTCCCTTGGCCTGCCCGACCAGGTCCCGGTGGTTCATCCCGAGCCGCAGGTTCTGCTCCGTCTCGGCCCCCGCGAGCGCGACGGCCGCGTGACTGGCGAACAACAGCCCGATCTGCTCGGCCTCGTCGTCGAAGGCGCCCGGCGTGCGTGCGTACAGGTTCATGGCGCCCAGCTGGTCGCCGTGCACGAAGAGCTGGAAGCACATCATGCTGCGCACGCCCAGGGCGGCGGACTGCTGGGCGAACGCGGGCCAGCGCTGCTCGGAGGTCATGTCGTCCACCCGGACGACCTCGTTCTCCCAGATCGCATCGAGACAGGGGCCCTGCCCGAGCTCCTGCTGCATGAGGTCCAGGCGCCGGGGCAGCTCGCTGGTCGACGCCCGCGGCTCGACCAGCGAGTGTCCGATCACGTAGCTGATGCTGCATCCCTCGGCGCGGGGCACGGTGGCCACCGCCCCCGCGGTGATCGCCTGCAGCGTGCCCTCGACGTCGCCGTGCTCCTCCTGCAGCGTGCGCGCCACCGTGCTCAGGGCGTCCCCGAGGTGACGCATCTGGTCGGAGACGTCGCGGGGCTCGTCCATCACCGGACCCTAGTGGGTCGCCGCCCTCCGCCGACTCCCACAACAGCGTGCACGGCGCCTGGGAGGGTTGGACCGGTCACGATCGGGCACAGCGCGCGGTAGGCCCTGTCGGCCGGTCCCGGGAATCCGTCAGCGGCCAGGCCCTGCCGGTCCAGACCCGCGGGCCGGCAGGGCCGTCGCCCGCGCGTGAGGCCGGCCGCCAGGGGCTGACGTGCAGGGTAGGGTCGACCCCATACCGCCTCGGCGGTTTCTCTTCGGGTCATACAGCGGCCTCGGGACCATGGCGCACCCATCAGGGGCGCCCTCCGGTGAGCGCTCCGCGCGCGCCGGCCCGACGGGCGGGACCTGTCTTGAGCACCGAAGAACTCTTCGCCGGACCTCGGTACAGCGCGGCGCGCGACGCCTTCGCCGAGCTCGCGCAGCTGTCCTTCGACGAGACGTCCATGGAATCACTCCTGCAGCGGGTGGCCGACCTGGCCAAGCAGGTCATCCCCGGTGCCGCGGAGGCGTCGGTCAGCCTGATCGTCAGGGACCGGCCGACCACACCCGCCTACACCGGGCAGCTCGCGCTGGACCTGGACGAGTCGCAGTACGGCCACGGCTATGGCCCGTGCCTGGATGCCGCCGTCGGTCAGGAGGTCCGGGAGGTCACCGACGCCCGGCAGGAGACCCGTTGGCCCGGCTACACCCGGGAGTGCGTGGCCAAGGGTTCGCTGAGCTCCCTGTCGGTACCGGTCCCGGTGCGGGAGAACATCCACGGCGCGCTGAACCTGTACGGCCGGGCGGCCGGCGCCTTCGACGACGTTTCCCGGGAGGTGGGCCGGGAGTTCGCCTCCTACGTGGCCGTCGCGGTGCGCAACATCCACCTGTACGAGAGCACCCGCGAGCTGGCGACCAACCTGGACGCCGCGATGCGCAGCCGGGCGGCCATCGAGCAGGCCAAGGGCATCCTGATGAGCCAGCGACGGTGCGACGCGTCGGAGGCCTTCAACCTGCTCGCGGAGGCCTCCCAGCGGTCGAACCGGAAGGTGCGCGACATCGCGCAGTCCCTCATCGACGGCGTGAGCAGTCCGACCGACCGGGCCTGACGACATCTCCGACTGCCCGTCGCGCGCCGTTCGGTGCGACGCTGGGACCGTGCCATTCCGACAGCGGGAGAATCCCGGGTCGACGCGCCATCCCGGATGGAGCGGCGGCCGGCCCTGGCACGTGCACTGGTTCCGCTGGGCCGGGGACGATCCGCTCGGCCCGGCGGGGATCTACCGCTGCCGCTGCGGTCAGGCGCGGCCGGGGCTGTGAGACCTGTGCGGTCCGGTCAGCGCTGGGCGGCGCGACCGGGCAGCAGGTCCCCGACGGCCACGGTCTCGGCGTCGGCGGCGCGGCGCAGGGCCCAGGCGGCGGGCAGCACCAGTCGCGGTGCGACGCCGACGAGCACGCCCATGAGGAACGCGACGGCGGCGAGCGCCTCGCCGGACTCCTCGAGATAGGTGGCCGTGGCCAGCCAGCCGGAGGGCACGACGGTGGAGACGGCGGAGAGCCCCACGGAGGCGCCGGCGTAGAGCGAGAGGGTGCCGAGCACGCGGCGGCGGTCACGGCGTTCGGTGCGGGTCAGGACCCAGAGGGTGGCGACGACGCCGGCAGCCACCAGGCCGCTGACCGCGATCGCCCCGGCCTCGCCGAGGCCGTCGCGCAGCACGCCCATGCCGTCGGCGTGCACGGTGCCGCCGGCCTTGACCATGGCGATGAGCCCGGCGACGAAAGAGACACCCAGCCACCAGGTGCGCCGGCCGGGGGTGCGGGCAGCGCCGGCGACAGCGGCCACCGCGGTGACCGCGAAGAGGGCTGCGACGAACATCCGGGGTGCGGCGTACGGGGCATCCATGTCCAGCGCGCGGGCCATTGGCCCGGTCGCGTCGGCGAGCCGGGCGATGTAGCCGGCAGTCATGAGGGCGACGGCGAGCGCGGCCAGGGCGATGCCCACCGGCGGCAGCGGGAGGGCACGACGACGGACCGCGGGCGCCCGGGTCGGGACGGCGGCGGGCGCCGCAGCTCCGGGGAGGTGGGCGGTGGTGAGGACGTCGGCGGTGCGCGAGCGCTGGTCGGCCAAGCGCATGCCCCGGCCCAGCACGATGCCCACGGCGACGGCGAGGACGAGCCACACCATCAGCCCGCCCACGATCCAGACCCACGTCACACGGTCATCATCGGCAGATTGGTAGCTGTTCGTGACTACCGGTCACGAGAAAGTTCATGTCGTCCCAGCGACCCCACCGACCCTTCCTCCGCGGACGGGCGACGGCGGATCAGTCGAGCGAGGCCAGGTACTCGGTGAGCGCGGGCCGCCAATCGCGCGGGGTGAAGCCCGTGGCGGTGATCCGGCTGAGGTCCAGCACGCTGTTGAGCGGCCGGGGCGCGGCGCCGGGCTTGTCGGCGAAGTACTTCTCGGTACTCGTCCGCGTCACGTCGTCCGCGGACCGGCCGCGGGCCTCGAACACGGCGGCGGCCACGTCGGCCCAAGAGGCCGGCGCCCCGGCGTTGGTGAGGTTGTAGGTGCCGAAGGGCGCGCCGGAGTCCAGCAGGTGGGCGATGCCGGCGGCGAGGTCAGCGGTGAAGGTCGGCCGACCGATCTGGTCGTCGACGACGGTCGGGGAGACGCCGCGGTCGGCCAGACCGGCCATGGTGCGCACGAAGTTGCCGCCCTCACCGGCCACCCAGGAGGTACGGATCAGGTAGTGCTTGGTCACGTGGCCGGCGTGGGTGTCGCCGTCGGCCTTGCTCTGCCCGTAGACGCTCAGCGGGTTGGCCGGCCAGTCCTCGGGGTGGGGGCCCTCGTGGCGGCCGTCGAAGACGTACTCGCTGGAGACGTGCACGAGGGTTGCGCCGCAGGTGCGCACGGCCCGGGCCAGGTAGCCGACGGCGTCGGCGTTGGCGGCGCGCACGGCGGCGTGGTTGGCCGGGTCCTCGGCGGCGTCGACCGCGGTCCAGCCCGCGGCGTTGAGGACGACGTCGACGCCGTCCCAGCGGTGGTCGCGCACGGCGGCGGGGTCCGAGACGTCGAGCTTGGACCGGTCGAGGGCGATCGCGTCGGGGAACTGCCGTTGCAGTGCCCGTCCGAGCTGGCCGTTCGCGCCGAGGATGAGGGTGGTCACTGGCCGGCGGCCGCGTACTGCGCCTCGACCTCGCCCTTGAGCGGGCGCCACCACGATTCGTTCTCGCGGTACCAGTCGATGGTGGCGGCCAGGCCGTCGCGGAAGTCGGTGTAGCGCGGCGTCCAGCCCAGCTCGTTGCGCAGCTTGGTGGCGTCGATGGCGTAGCGCAGGTCGTGTCCGGCGCGGTCGGTGACGGAGTCGAAGGCCTCGGCCGGCTGCCCCATCAGCTCCAGCATCAGGGCGAGCACCTCGCGGTTGTCCTTCTCGCCGTCGGCACCGATCAGGTAGGTCTCCCCCGACCGGCCGCGCTCGAGGATGAGGTGCACCGCGGCGTTGTGGTCGTCGACGTGGATCCAGTCGCGGACGTTCTCCCCGGCGCCGTACAGCTTGGGCCGGAGGCCGGCGAGCACGTTGGTGATCTGCCGCGGGATGAACTTCTCGACGTGCTGGTAGGGCCCGTAGTTGTTGGAGCAGTTGGACAGAGTGGCGTGGATGCCGAACGAGCGCACCCACGCGCGCACCAGCAGGTCGGAGCCGGCCTTGGTGGCGGAGTAGGGGCTGCTCGGGTTGTACGGCGTCAGGTGCGTGAACTTGGCGTGGTCGTCGAGCTTGAGGTCGCCGTAGACCTCGTCGGTGGAGATGTGGTGCAGCCGGACGCCGTGCCGCCGGACGGCCTCGAGGATCGTGAAGGTGCCGACCAGGTTGGTCTGCAGGAACGGCGAGGGGTCGCGCAGCGAGTTGTCGTTGTGCGACTCGGCGGCGAAGTGGACGACGACGTCGTGCCGGGCGACCAGCTGGTCGACCAGCTCGGCGTCGGCGACCGAACCGTGGACGAACTCGATGTCGTCGCGCACCGGAGCCAGCGAGGCCTCGTTGCCGGCGTAGGTGAGGGCGTCGAGCACGGTGACCGAGTGCTCGGGGTGCTCGCGCAACGTCTGGTGCACGAAGTTCGCACCGATGAACCCGGCACCGCCGGTGACGAGCATGCGCATCGTCAGCCGGCCCTGCGGCCGAGAGCGCGGTAGCTCCAGCCGGCCGCCGTCCAGGCGTCGCGGTCGAGGGCGTTGCGGCCGTCGAGCACCCGCTTCTGGGCCACGACCTGACCGAACGCAACCGGGTCGAGCTCGCGGTACTGCTTCCACTCGGTGAGCACCAGGACGGCGTCGGCGCGGTCGGCTGCCTCCTCGGCGGTGTCGGCGTAGTCGAGCTGGGGCCACTGGCGGCGGCTGTTCTCCACCGCGGCCGGGTCGGTCACCCTCACCACGGCGCCCTGGAGCTGCAACTGGGCGGCGACGTTCAGCGCCGGGGAGTCACGGATGTCGTCGCTGTCGGGTTTGAAAGCCGCACCCAGCACCGCGACCCGCTTGCCGAGCAGCGAGCCGTCGCAGACCTCGCGGGCCAACTCGACCATGCGGATGCGGCGGCGCATGTTGATGTTGTCGACCTCCCGCAGGAACGTCAGCGCCTGGTCGGCACCCAGCTCGCCGGCGCGGGCCATGAAGGCGCGGATGTCCTTGGGCAGGCAGCCACCGCCGAAACCGAGCCCGGCGTTGAGGAACTTGCGCCCGATCCGGTCGTCGTAGCCGATGGCGTCGGCCAGGAGCTTCACGTCGGCGCCGGTGGCCTCGCAGAGCTCGGCCATGGCGTTGATGAACGAGATCTTGGTGGCCAGGAAGGAGTTGGCGGCGGTCTTCACCATCTCGGCGGTGGCGTAGTCGCTCTCCACCTTGGGCGTGCCACGCTCGACGATGGTCGCGTACACCTCGTCGAGGAGCCTCCGCGCGGTGGCGCCGTCCTCGCCGGCCGGGAGGCCGTAGACGAGCCGGTCGGGGCGCAGCGTGTCCTGGACGGCGAAGCCCTCCCGCAGGAACTCGGGGTTCCAGGCGAGCAGGGCGCCGGGGACCTTGCTCCCGACGAGGTCGGCCAGCTGGGCAGCGGTACCGACGGGCACCGTGGACTTCCCGACGACGAGCTCGCCGGGTGCGAGCACGTCGATCAGCGATTCCACGGCGCCCTGGACGTAGCGCATGTCCGCGGCGTACTCGCCGCGCTTCTGCGGGGTGCCCACGCAGACGAAGTGGACGGAAGCTCCGGCGGCGTCGGCGAAGTCGGTGGAGAACCGCAGCCGCCCGGTTGCCAGCGTGCGGGCCAGCAGCTCTTCGAAGCCGGGCTCGTAAAATGGCGCGCGCGCCTGCGCCAGCGCCTCGATCTTGGGTGCATCGACGTCGATGCCGACGACGTCGTGCCCCAGTTCGGCCATGGAGGCCGCGTGGACGGCACCGAGGTAGCCGCAGCCGATGACCGAGATCTTCACGTGCTCTCCGCTTCTTCATGGCGGTGCGCCCACGATCTGCGCCCCTGCGACTTTGTGACCGTACGGCTTGGGTCACGTCGCAGCCGCCTTCAACACCGCATGAACGCTCGTCCCTCCACCCAATTGGGGATATGGCCTCGAGGGGTGGACTTCTCGTCGGCTCTCCGGCGCCTGACCCCGTCGACCGGTCGGTCGCACCGGCCATGTCCCGTTCGCGCGGCCGACGTCCACACCTGCTGACGCGGCCACCGGCAGCCGCGGACTCCGCGGCTCCCCCTGCGGGGTGAGCAGGCCTGCCGGCACAGCACTGACGTGCCTAGCCTCGGTGCTGTCAACCAACGGGGGTCGCAATGAGCGCCGACGAGCACAACTCGTCCAGTCGAGCTGGCGTCGACGTCGCTCCCGGCACCGGAATCGCGCCTGACGGGAAGCCATCCGGGGGCCACGAACCGGCCCGGTCGGAGAACGGCACTCACGGTTCCCGGCAGACACGGCGCCGCCGGGCGCTGCGCCGCGCGCTCATCGGCCTAGGCGTACTCACCCTGGTTCTGGGCCTCCTCGTCGCCGGCGGAGCTTGGTACCTGACCGACCGCTACGCCGGGAACATCGACCGCGTCGCGGACGTCTTCGACGGTCTGGACGCGGACTCCCGTCCCGCACCGGCGACCCCGGCCCAGGAGGTCTCGGATGCGCCAGTGACGTTCCTCCTCGTCGGCTCGGACACCCGTGTCGCTGTCGACGAAGGCGAGGACCCGTCAGGGCGTTCCGACGCGATCATGATCGCCCGGTTCAGCGCTGACCGGCAGCACGCCCAGCTGATCTCCATCCCCCGGGACTCGTGGGTGGAGATCCCCGACCGTGGCGTGAACAAGATCAACGCGGCGTACGCCTTCGGAGGCCCCTCGCTGCTGATCCAGACCGTCGAGCAACTCACCCAGGTCCGCATCGACCATTACGTAGCCATCGACTTCGACGGCCTGATCCAGGTGACCGACGACCTGGGCGGGGTCGACGTCGTGGTCGCCGAGACGACCAGCAATGGGCCGTACACGTTCCCCGCGGGCGTGAACCAACTGAACGGGGATGGGGCCCGCTGGTATCTCGGCCAGCGCTACGGCCTGCCTGGCGGCGACTTCGACCGGGTCAAGCGGCAGCAGGAGTACCTGCGGTCGCTGTTCACCAAGCTGTTCAGCACCAACACGTTCACCGACCCGGGCCGCCTCGACTCCGCACTCCTGGCCGTCACGAGCGCGGTCACGGTGGACGACACACTCGGAAACCGGGACCTCTTCAGCCTCGCCTACTCGATGCGCGGCGTCCGGCCGAGCGATGTGGAGTTCTTCACCGCTCCCGTGCTGGGCACGGGGATGGAGGGGCCGGCCAGCGTGGTCTACCTGGACGGCGCCAAGGGTGAGCGCATGTGGGAGTACCTCCGCAACGACTCCCTCGCCCAGAACACCGGGGAGTTCGGCGCGCAGCAGTTGCCCGACGTGCCCCGCTGAGCCGCAGGTCCGGGTAGCACTCAAGAACCACGCATCCCGCCCGTCACGACCGCAGGGCTCGGCGCGGCGCGCCTGCCGCGAGCCCGACCCATCCCTTCCAGTCTGGCTCCGTGATGTTCCTCGTGGAGTCGACGTGGCTGGCCCTCAGCATCTGGGTAGGCGAGCACGACATGCTCCTGGGCGCCGTGGCTCTTGTGGCTGTGCAGCCCGCCCAGGCGCGAGCCCGCGACCGCCTGAGCCGGGGGCACTCCTCGGTGGGCTCGCCGACGACCACGTGACCCGGAACCGACGGGGTCGGGGTACCCGTCCGCCCAACTCGTGGTTGGTCAAGTCGGTTCCCGGTCTCGGTAGGCGCGGCGAGCGCGCCCTGCGGTCGAGTCAGTAGGCGCCGGAGCCGCGGACGACGGCCCCGAACGGCCGTGCCGGCCGCACTCACCGCCACCGTCGCACCGGGTGAGGTGGCGCTGGACTGGGCCGACAACGCCGAGCCCGACGTCGCCGGCTACGTCGTGTACCGCGCGTTCGGCGAGAACGGCACGTACGCCCGGCTGACGGGCGACCCGATCGCCGCCTCCACCTACGTGGACAACACCGTCCCCGTGGGATCCACCGGCTTCTACCGGGTGACCGCCGTCGACGTGACTGGAAACGAGTCCGCGGCGGCCACGGCCAGCGGGACGGTGACCGAGGGGAGCGGGGAGACCCGCCCGCTCAACGTCTTCGTCGCCGGCGACTCGACCGCGTCGGTCTACCAGACCAACGAGGCGCCGCGGACCGGCTGGGGCCAGGCGTTGGACCTGTTCACCACCGAGGACGCAACGGTGGTCGACTACGCCAAGTCGGGCCGCAGCTCGAAGAGCTTCGTCGACGAGGGGCTGCTCGACCGGATCCTCGCCGAGATCCAGCCGGGCGACTACCTGCTGATCTCCTTCGGGCACAACGACCAGAAGGACGACGACCCGGCGCGGTACACCGACCCGTACACGACCTACCAGGACTACCTGCAGCTGTACATCGACGGCGCCCGCGCACAGGGGGCCACGCCGGTCCTCGTCACGCCGGTCGAGCGCCGCCGGTTCCGCGACACCGGCGAGGCCTACACCACGCACGGCGACTACCCCGCCGCGATGGAGGCACTGGCCGCCGAGCAGGGCGTGGCCCTGGTCGACCTCACGCAGCTCAGCCTCGACCTGTGGAACGACCTCGGCCCCGAGATGACGAAGGACTACTTCCTGCACCTCGCGCCGGGCGAGAGCCCGAACTACCCGGACGGCAGCCAGGACGACACGCACTTCCAGGCGAAGGGCGCCATCGAGCTGGCTCGTCTGATCGCCACCTCCATGGCCCAGCAGAGCCTGCTCCCGCCGGGCGACTACTGGGAGCGGCTGACCGGCGAGGTCGCCGAGTCCGAGGTCGTCTGGCCGGAGAGGCGGCCCATCTGATGGGCGCTCGCCAGATCGGTCGCGACCAGGCCGGCGGTTCCGTCGTCGACCTGACCCGGGAGCGGCTCGCCCGGCGGGTGGCCGAGGTCGCCGCGCCGGCGGTGCCGACCGACCCGGCGGTGGACCTCGCGGTGCACCTCGCCCGGCTGCACGACCGCCGGGACCGGGCCGTCAGCGTCTCCTGGCTCAACCACCACAGTGCGCTGGCCGTGCTGGGGCGGTCGGCGGACGTGCTGCACCGACTCACCTTTCTCGGCGTAGACGGGCTCCTGCTGCGTCGCATCCTCGGCGGAGCGCTGCCGCGCACCAGCGCGGACGCGGTCATCCCGCCGCTGCTCGCGAGGCTGGACTCACCGCGGGTCGCGATCGTCGGCGGCATGCCGGAGTCGCTGCCCGCAGCCCGGGACGCGATCGCCCGGCTGCTGCCGGCGGGCGGGCACGTCGTCGGCGCCCGGGACGGCTACGGAGGGCTGCCCCGGGGTGGCGACCTGGATGCCTGGCTGGCCGAGATCCGGCCGACGGTGGTGCTGGCCGGCCTGGGCGCACCGCTCCAGGACGAGTTCGTGGTCGAGGTGGCCCGGCGCCTCCCGACCGGGCTGGCGCTCACCTGCGGGGGCTTCCTGGACCAGATCCAGCGGCGGAACTACTACCCCACCTGGGCCTACCCGCTGAAGCTCAACTGGCTGGTGCGGTTGGTTCGGGAGCCCCGACGCATGTGGCGGCGCTACACCGTGGAAGCCGTCGCTGCCCTCGCCGCCCGACCGGTCCTGCGTCGGCACCTGCTGACCGTGGAGGCACTGCACAGACTCCACCGGCTCGCTCCACCGACTCCAGGGCGCCGCCAGGGCGAGATCGCCAGCGCGGGCTGACCGCTACCGTACAGCGGGCGCAGATGCCGACCCCCTCTCCACCTCCGGGCCGGATCAGCGCGACCACGTCGGCCCACGAATGCGCGATGCCCCGCGTCACCTGACGGAACAGGTGGCGCGGGGCATCGTCGGGTGTACGGGAGGTCAGATCACCGGTCGGCGCCCTCGTCGTCCCGTTGCGGTCCCTTCGCTCACAGCACGTCGGAGCTGCCGGCCGCCGGCCGGCGCCGCGCGCGGCCGCTGAGGATGAGGAAGAACCCGACCGCGAGCAGCCCGCTCGCCACGGCGACGTAGGTCAGCGGCTGCATGTCCAGCCCCGTGTTCGGCAGCTCCTCGTCCGACCGAGGTGCCGGCACCTCGGCCGCTGCCACCGTCACGTCCATCCGCAGCAGGTGCGGGTTGCCGTCCGGGTCGACGCCGTAGGCGACCACTGAGTGCTCCCCCACCTCGAGGCCCGGCGGCACCACGACGGTCTCGGTGAAGTTGCCGTCGGCGTCGGTGGTCACCTGCCCCAGCGTCGTCGGCGTGGAGTGGATGACGATGGTGACCGTCGAGAACGGCAGGAAGCCGGTGCCGATCACCGTGATCTCCTCACCCGGTGCCGCCTCGGTGATCCGGCCCTTGTCGGTGGTGAGGGTCAGCGGCGTCTCCGGAGCCGTCGCCGGGATCTCCGGGGCCTCCACCGCGACACTCGTCCGCACCGTGGCGGACGTGCCCGCGATGCCGCCGGCCGCGTACGGCGTCACCGTGTACGTGTACGTCGTCCCGGCCACGCCACCGAGCACGCAGGACAGCCCCGTCGTCTCGCACGATGCCGACCCGGGTTCCGCGGTCACGCGGTACTTCACCGGCGTGGCACCGGTGGCCGGCGCCCGCCAGCTGACCAGCACGGCGGAGCGCTCCGGCGCCGCGGTCAGGCCGGTCGGAGCCCCGGGAGCCTTCGGCGCCTCCGGCGCGGGGGGCGCCGGCGGGACGACCGGCGTCGAGGGGCCGGTGACCGTGAGGGTGGAGCTGCCCACCCCATTGGTGGCCACGGCCAGGCCGCTGACGGCGGAACCGTCGATCCGGTAGCTCCCCGCAGGAGCCGACACGGGCACCGAGGCCACGCAGTTGTCCGCCAGCGGCACCGTTCCTCCGGCCAGCGTGATCGTGCGGCCGTTCGCCGACAGGGTGCCGCCGCAGTCGCTGGCGCGCGTCCCGCCGGCGACCTCCATGCCCGTAGGCAGGGTGAAGGTGTAGCCGACGCCGGTCGCCTCGCTCAGCTTGGTGTTCACCAAGTTGAGGTCCAGCAGCGTCGAGGTGCCTGCCGGCACCTCGGCCGACCGGAACGCCGCCGTCAGGCTCGTGCCCTGGAAGTTGACGAACGTCTCCTGGGCGTGGGTCTGCGTGCCCGGCGTCGACCCCAGGTTCCACTGCGTCATGAACCCGGCGTCGTGGTTGCTCGGGGTGACGGCGAAACCGATGTCCCCGCCGCTTCGCACGGTCGGGTACGGGGTGCTGAAGCTGATCGACGTCGCGCCGTCGAAGGGCTTGTCCCCCGCCACCTCGCGCTGCCCGACCTGGATCTCGGTTCCCGGGTTGAGCGAGATGACCGACCGGACCGGCGAGGTCAGCATGATGCCGTAGCCACTGTCGACGCTGCCGGGCGAGGTGTCACCGCCGCTGTAGAACGTGACGGCCTCGGTGCTCCCGCCGGGGATGGTGAAGGTGTACGTGTCCCGGAAGTAGTCGTTCGGGAAGGTGTAGGCGATCCGGCGGTCGACCCGGTAGGTCAGGCCGTTCTTCTCCGCGGTGTAGCGCAGGTGCGCCGTCGCGTCGCCGGTCGTCGTCGGCAGGGTGGTGCCGGTGGTCACGGCCCCCGAGGTGTCGACGACGGCGAAGCTGGTCCACGAGGCGCCACTCGCGCCGCTCTCGCCGAACGCCGTGCCCCCGATGTTGAGGTGCGGGCCCACCCCGGAGCAGCAGTACTGCACCGTGTTCGCGAACCACAGCTGGTCGCTGGCACTCGCCACCTGGTTGGTGGTGCCGTCGGCGTTCAGGACGATGCGCAGCCCGTCGCGGCCGTCGGTGGAGTCGCCGCCACCCGGGTTCAGCACGATCTGGTCCGCGTCGTGCTGGTCGTTGGCGGCGCTGGCCGCGGACGGAGCGCCGAGAAGCGCGCTGGAGGTGGCGACCAGGGCGAGGGAGAGCGCCAGGAACGCACGCCTCCGTCGTCCCGGTGCCCACAGGAAGCCACGAGGATTGGTCACGGGCGGACCGTAGAGTGATCAGAAGATCACATTCGGTAGCGCACAATGCGACGGCGAGGTGTCGTCCCAATCGCCCCATCGCCGTCGAACTCTGCCAAGGCGTCGGGCAGCGGGACGCCTGTGACAGGCGTGCCGGGGGCGCCACGACACGTGCCGCTGCTGACCTCCCGCCGTCCGCATCGCTCCTACGCTGCGCCCATGACCTGTCCCACCTGCGGGACGGCGGACGCACGCACCGAGATCCTCCCCGGCTACTGGCGCTGCACGGCCGTCGTCCCTGCCGTCGAACTGGTCGCGTCCGGGGGCGGTGCGACCGCGCCGGACGCGGGAGCATTCGCGGAGCCGACCCGGTGCGGCAGCGTGTACCTGGAGCCCCGGGGTGCAGCGACCGACACGACGCGCTGCCGGTGCGGCGACCCCGCCATCGGCGAGTGCGCCGAGTGCACCCGTCCGGTGTGCGCAGACCATTCCGACCTGTGGCTCGGCTGGCGGGTCTGCGACCGCGACCTGGCCAACGCCCGGCTGCGCGCACAGGCAGCCGCCGTCGAGGAGGAACGCCGGCGCGTGGCCGAGACCGCCGCCGCGGAGGCCGAGCGCGAGCGGCAGCGCAGCACGCTGCTCGCCCTCACCGCCGACGAGGCCCTCTGGCTCCTGCACCGTCACGGCGGACCCCGTTCGGACCAGCAGATCCGCTCGGCGGTCACCGCCCTGCGCCGGTTGACCGCCGACGAGTTCACCGCCACCTGCCTCGACGTCCTCCCCCGGGCCGCAGGTCCCCAGACGCGACGCAACGGGCTGTCCCGCCTGACGGGCTGGGCGTTCGAGGGCCCCGATTACCACGGCCGCGCCTGGTTCCTGACCCGCAAGGGCGAGTGGTTCCGCAGCGGCGCCTACGGGGGTTCGGCGGCCGACGGCAAGCGAGGCCGATCGGTGCGCTTCGACGACGTCGAGAAGCGCGCGCTCATCGACGAGATGGCCTGGCAGCAGCGGCTCGACAGCGGCCTGCGCTGACCCTGCTCCCCCTCAGCGGGTGACGGAGCGGGCCTCTCCGTCGTCGAGCCGCTCGCCGGCCTCCCGCGCCGCCATCCGCTCGCGCTGCGGGACGACGACGTACTTCGGGTCCTTGGTGCTCGCGATGCCGGCCTCGAAGACGCCGAACCGGGTGAGCAGCGAGCCCGCCGCCAGCAGCGCTCCCGAGGCCACCGCACCCCACCGGCGCCGGCCGCCCACCACGGCCAGCCCCAGTCCGGTGGCGGTGCACGCCTGCGCCGCCCGCATGAACGTCCCGGGCCGCCCCTCGTGGAACGGCTCGGCCTCGATGCGGTCGCTGCCCTCGATCCTGCGGATCGCCGCCAGCTCGACGCCGGCGCCCATGATCGCCATCTTCCGCGCCGGCGCGGCCTCCCCCACCGGCGTGAAGGCCATGCAGATGCCTCCGCCCGCTGCCATCGCCGAGCCGCCGAAGACGAACGGCAGCTCGGTGTGGAACTCGTGCCACGACGGCACCGCGGTGTTGGCCAGCAGCACCCCGGTGTAGGTGGCCAGCGGCCCCCCGAACACGGCGGCCACTGCGCCACCGAAGCGCTCGAGCCGCGGGAACCAGCCCAGCAGCTCCACTGCCGCCGTCGCCCCGGCCGCCGCGCTGAACGGCGCCAGGATGTAGGAGCCCACCGACAGCGGCGAGGTCACCTTGAACACCCGCAGCATGTGCAGGAACCGCTCGGGCCGGCCCAGGTCGTGGATGAGGAAGACGACCGACAGGATCGATCCCCCGCCGGCGGTCAGCCGGGCGGTGCGGGTCAGCGCCGGACGATCCGTGAGGTCGGCCAGCGCCCCGAGGATCGCCGAGGAGCCCGCCGCCCCGCCCAGGAACAGGTAGAGCGGCACGTCGGGTGACTTCCACACCGGCGTCTTGACGATCTGCCGGCCGTAGTACGAGGTGAACTCGACGTCGTCGACCATCGCGATCTCGCCGCGGTGCCGCCCACGGCCGCGCTTGTTGCGCTTCTTCGTCGTCTGCTGCGTCGCCGGCCCGCGGTCGGCCTGGCGCCACCCGGCGCCCGGGCTGGTGATCCCGCCGGTCATGAGCGCCCTCCCCCGGCCGTCATCGCTTCCGCGAGCCGAGGATCGCCGTGACGGCGACCCCGACCATCAGCACCGCGGCCTGGCCGGCCGCCTTCCACATGGCCGGCAGGTCGCGGGTGGTCACGATCGGGTCCGGCGGCAGGCCGTACACCTCCGGCTCGTCGAGCAGCAGGAAGAACGCCCCGACGCCGCCCACGCCGTCGCTCTCGTCGCGCCCGTAGAGCCGCGCCGTCTCCACGCCCTGGCCGCTGAGCGTCTCCAGCCGCGCGTCGGCGCGGGCCTGCAGCTCGTCCAGGTCGCCGAACTGGATGGACTGCGTGGGGCAGGCCGTGGCGCACGCGGGCTGCAGCCCGTCGGTCAGCCGGTCGTAGCACATCGTGCACTTGAAGACCCGGCCGTCGTCCTTGCGCTGGTCGATCACGCCGTAGGGGCAGGCGGCGACGCAGTAGCCGCAGCCGTTGCAGATGTCGCCCTGCACCACCACGGTGCCGAACTCGGTGCGGAACAGCGCCCCGGTCGGGCAGACGTCCAGGCAGCCGGCGTGCGTGCAGTGCTTGCAGACGTCGGAGCTCATCAGCCACCGCACCTGCTTGTCCGCGCCGCTCTGGCCGGTCTGCGGGTCGAACTCGCTCAGCGCCTCGGCGTTCAGCACGCTGACCTGGGCCTCGGCGGTGCTGTCCGGGTCCCCGCTCGCCGTCGGGGACGAACCGCAGCCCGCCGACGCGGACGTACCGCAGCCGCAGCCTCCCGCCTCGGACGCGCTCCCCTCCTGCCGGTCGTCACCGGGACGGCCGAAGGTGGGCGCGGGTAGATCGACGGCGCGGCTCTGCTCGATGAACGCCACGTGCCGCCAGGAGTTGGCGCCCAGCTGGCCGGTGTTGTCGTAGGACATCCCGGACAGGCCGATCGCGTCCCGCACACCGTGCGAGTCGTCCATCGGCAGGGTGTTCCACTCCTTGCAGGCCACCTCGCAGGCCTTGCAGCCGATGCAGACCGAGGTGTCGGTGAAGAACCCGACGCGCGCCGGGTGCTCGTCGGCGTAGCCGGACTGTTCCGTCACGTCGGGCACCGGGCCGTAGAGCCGGTTGCCCCGGTCCCGGCCGGTGAACGCCGCGCTCAGCGAGCTGATGGAGGTCATGTCTGCGCTCCCGGTTCGACTCCGGACTCGTTCCGCTCCTCGGTCGCCAGCGCTCCCTGCGATACTCGCTCGCCCGTCGTTCTCACTGGGTCGACCCTTCTCCGGCGTCGGCCGCCACCGGGTCGCGGCCGTTGAGCCCCACCCGGCCCGACGCCACCCCGGCCCGCCGTCGGTAGCTCTCCACGAACTCGAGCAGCGCAGGCCCCCGGGGACGGCGGCCCGGCACGATGTCGGCGGTGCTGACCTTGTCCTCCTGGATGTGCGTGTTCGCGTCCAGCACGATGCCGAGCAGGTCGTTGGCGGAATCCCCGGTGGAGATGCCGCTGTAGGACCAGTGGTACGGCATGCCGATCTGGTGCACGACCGTGCCGTTGCGCAGCCTGATGGGTCGCATCCGCTCGGTGACCAGCACCTTCGCCTCGATCGCCGTCCGGGCGCTGACCAGCGTGGCGTACCCACCGTTGGTCAGGCCCCGCAGGCGGGCGAGCTCCGGGCTCACCTCGACGAAGAACTCCGGCTGCAGCTCGGCCAGGTAGGGCAGCGTGCGGCTCATCGCGCCGGCGGTGTGGTGCTCGGTCAGCCGGTAGGTGGTCACCTGGAACGGATAGATGGCGCTGCGCGAGGGGTTCTCCCGGTTCCACGGGCCGGGGATGCGTTCGACCGTCGGGTTCGCCTGCACCTCGTACAGCGCGTTCTCGACGACGGACTCGGCCGGCTCGTAGTGGGTCGGCAGCGGCCCGTCCACCAGGCCGGCCGGCGCGTAGAGCCAGCCCTTCCCGTCGCCCTGCATGACGAACGGGTCGTCGCCGCGCAGCGCGTCCTGCGCCCGCGCGTCGTCGGGCGGCACGTAGTCGGGGCGCTTGTTCTTCTCGAAGTCGGGGACGTCGAGACCGGTCCATTCGCCGGCAGCCTCGTCCCACCACACGTACTTCTTGCGCTCGCTCCACGGCTTGCCGTCGGGATCGGCCGAGGCGCGGTTGTAGAGGATGCGGCGGTTGAGCGGCCAGGCCCAGCCCCACTCCGGCGCCGCGGGGCCCTGCTCGGCCGCCGGCATGCGCCGGCGGGCCTGGTTGACCTCGTCGGCGTAGACGCCGGTGTAGATCCAGCAGCCGCCGCTGGTCGAGCCGTCGTCCTTCATCTGCATGTAGGTCGACAGCGCCCGGCCCTCGGCGTCGGTGCCGTTGATCTCGCGCAGCACCGCGTCGGCGTCCGGCTCCTGCCGCTCGCCGTGCACCGGGTAGCCCCACGTGAGGTCGAGCAGCGGGCGGTCGCACGGGTCGGTGGAGTCCTCCAGCCGCTCCCGGAGGATGCGGCCGAGGTGGTAGTAGAACCAGAGGTCGCTGCGCGCGTCGCCCGGCGGCTCGACCGCCTTGTCCCGCCACTGCAGCATCCGCTGGGTCTGGGTGAAGGTGCCCTCCTTCTCCACGTGCGTCGCCGCAGGCATGAAGAAGACCTCGGTGCCGATCGAGTCGGGGGACAGCTCGCCGGTCTCGATCTCCGGCGCCTGGTTCCAGAAGGTCGCCGACTCGATCATCTGCAGGTCGCGGACGACCAGCCAGTCGAGGTTGGCCAGGCCGAACCGGTTCATCCGGCCGTTCGGGTGGCCGACCACGGGGTTCTCCCCGACCAGGAAGTAGCCCGAGACCTTGCCCTCGATCATGTCGGCGATAGTGCGGTAGGAGCTGTGGTCGCCGTTGATCCTGGGCAGGTAGTCGAAGGCGAAGTCGTTCTCCGCCGTCGCCGCGTCGCCCCACCACGCCTTGAGCAGGCTCACCATGTAGGCGCGCTTGTGCCCCCAGAAGCCCGCCTTGCCGGCGGCGTCGGCGACGTAGTCGTCGAGGTCGTCGTGCTGCAGTGCGTGGGGCATCGGCAGGTAGCCGGGCAGGATGTTGTACAGCGTCGGGATGTCGGTCGACCCCTGGATGCTGGCGTGGCCGCGCAGCGCCATGATCCCGCCGCCGGGACGGCCGATGTTGCCCAGCAGCAGCTGCAGGATCGAGCAGGTGCGGATGTACTGCGCGCCGACGCTGTGCTGGGTCCAGCCCACCGAGTACACCCACGCCGTCGTCCGGTCGCGGCCGCTGTTCTCGGTGACCCACTTCGCGACCTGCAGGAAGACCTCGGGCTCGATCCCGCAGACCTCGGACACCATCTCCGGCGTGTAGCGCGCGTAGTGCCGCTTGAGGATCTGGAACACCGACCGCGGGTGCTGCAGCGTCTCGTCCCGCTTCGGCTTGCCCGGGATCGGCGGGCCACCGCTGCCCGCCGCCTGCGCACGGTCCGACCGGGTGACCGACGGCTCGTCGTCGGTCCGGTCCTGCTCGGCGGCCTCGGCCGGGTCGTCGGCGTCCGACTGGGCCGGCTCCTCGAGGTCGTACTGCCAGCTGGTGTTGTCGTAGGTGCTGGTCTCCGGGTCGAAGCCCGAGAACAGGCCGCCGAGATCCTCCGCGTCGACGAACTCCTCACCGATGAGCGCGGCGGCGTTCGTGTAGGCGGTGACGTACTCCTTGAAGTACAGCTCGTTGTCCAGCACGTACCGGATCAGCCCGCCGAGGAAGGCGATGTCGCTGCCCATCCGCAGCGGCACGTGCAGGTCGGCGATCGCGCTGGTCCGGGTGAACCGCGGGTCGATGTGGATGACCTTCGCGCCGCGCGCCTTGGCCTCGGCCACCCACTGGAAACCCACCGGGTGGCACTCGGCCATGTTCGAGCCCTCGATGACGATGCAGTCGGCGTTCGCGAGGTCCTGCTGGGTGTTCGTGGCACCGCCACGACCGAACGAGGCACCCAGACCGGGCACCGTGGAGGAGTGCTATATGCGCGCCTGGTTCTCGATCTGGATGGCACCCATGGCGCTGTAGAGCTTCTTCATGAGGTAGTTCTCCTCGTTGTCGAGGGTCGCCCCTCCGAGGCTCGCTACTCCCATGGTGCGGTTGACGCGCTTCCCACCGTCCTCGTCCTGCCAGCCCTTGCGGCGTGATTCCAGGACGCGGTCGGCGATCATCTCCATCGCCGTGTCGAGGTCGAGGTCCTCCCACTCCGTCCCGAAGGGACGGCGGTACCGGACGGTGGTGACCCGGGTCGGGCTGGTGACCAGCTGCTTGCTGGCGCTGCCCTTGGGGCAGAGCCGCCCGCGGTTGACCGGCGAGTCGGGGTTGCCCTCGATCTGGACGATCTCCTCGTCCTTCACGTACACGTTCTGCGCGCAGCCGACGGCGCAGTACGGGCAGACGCTCTTCACGACCTTGTCCGCAGTGGCCGTGCGCGACACCGTCGCCTCGGTCGCCTTGCTGCGCGCCGCCTTGCCGCGCCCGAACGGGTCCGAGCCGGTGAGCTGGCGGTACACCGGCCAGCTGTCGAGCCAGGTCTTCACGCGGCTCATGCTGCCACCGGCCCGGTGATCCGGCGCGACGACGGCGGCGTCAGTTCCGCGGACGCTCGAGCACGAGCACCGCGACGGCGATGATCCCGATCAGCCAGCCGGCGGCGATGAGGATGTCGCCGCGGTGGATGCCGTGCCCCTCCCACAATGTGAGGACGACCGGCCCGTCCGCCCGGTACTGGCCGTTGAGCAGCAGCGCGGCGAAGCCGGACAGCACCGCCGCCGCGACGAGACCGACGAGCCGCCTGAGCACCGGGCCATCATGCCGTTCCCGCCCTACGCGGCCCCGCGTCCGCCTCTCGCCGGCCGACGTAGATGTCCTGCTCCGCCTCGGGGATGCCCCAGCGGGCCGCCTGCTCGTCGGTCAGCGGCATCGGTGTCACCTCGACCTGCCAGCCCTCGGCACGGAGCAGCTCCGGGAAGTTGGTGCCGTACTGACGAACGTGGTCGGCCTGGCCGAAGTGCTGGAGCCGGCCGGCCGGGTCGGTGATCGACCAGTCCTCGTAGGTCTCGGTCCGGTCCGCGCGGACGGGAGTGGTCAGGATCGCCCACCCACCCGGGCACGTGACCCGGAGCAGCTCCCGCATGGCCAGCCTGTCGTCGGTGACGTGCTCGAGGACGTGGGAGCAGATGAGGACGTCGAACGACTCGTCGTCCAGCTCCAGGCGGGTGACGTCGAGGGTCAGGTCGACGTCGGTGCGTAGGAGATCGGCGGTCACGTAGTCGAGTCCGGGCTGGGCTCGGAGCCGCTGCTCCAGGGCGAGCTCGGGGGCGAAGTGGAGCACCCGCAGCCGGTCCGTGAGCAGGTTGGTCTGCGTCTGGAAGTACAGCCAGAGCATGCGGTGCCGTTCGAGGGCCTCGCATCCGGGGCACTGCGCCCCAGTCCGGCGGTGGTAGCTCAGGAACCCGGAGAACGTCCCCCCGCAGACGGGGCACTCGACGGCGTTGCCACGGTTGGCGAACGCCAGGACACGCCGTCGAGCCGCCTTCGCGCCAGCTGTCATCCATGCCGGCACGACGGACGTGATGGTCTCGGTTGCCTGCATGGCGGCATGGTCCTCGTGTCGAGCGAGGGGCACCAGGGTCTTCGCACCCCGGGATCGGCGGCAGGCGGGTGGACGCCTCCGTCAGCTCAGGACGTCGCCGTCGAGATCGAGGCCCAGCGCGGCGGCGGCCCCGGCGGCCATCAGCCAGAACCCGATGCTGAGGTAGCGGCGCACGGCCTCGGCCGGCTGGTGCTGCAGGTCGTGATCCATGGCGTCCCCCTTCGTCGCAGGGGCCGAAACTACGGCCCGCGCGACGCGGACGACCGAGGGATGAGGCGGATGTGACGCGAGGTGCGCACCGCACCCGACCCGTCACAGTTCCCCTCGGGGCACCCGGTGGTCGCCCCGAGGGGAACTGCCGGATCGGAATCGGTGGAGCGCCGGTCCCCCACCGGCGCTCCACCGGGCTCAGCGGCTGCCGCCGCCGCGCTGGGCGGCGGTGGTGCGCATGCACGGACTCCCGAGGGCTGCGGAGCGGTGGTTCCGCTCCTGTCCCGCCCTCGACCCTGAGCCCGCAGCCGCACGGCTGACCGGAGGGTTCCGCACGGGATCCACAAGATCCCGGACCTGCGCGGCGACCGCCGCTGCATCCGGTCGACGCCGAGGCGGCGTTGGCTCAGGCCGCCTCTTCTACCCGCCTCAGCGCTTGCTCGCCTCGGAGTCCTCCGTGACCCTCCTGGCCGCGTCCTGCACCTCGGCGTTGGCGAGGGCCAGGCCCCACCAGACGGCGCACGTGGCCGCTACGCCCGACCACACGAGCAGGAGCCAGACCCACCACGGCATGACCGGAACGGTCCTCCGCGGCACCGGAAGGGAACATTCCCCAAGACCGGGAGTCCGGTATGGCGCTGTCGCTCAGCGGGGCGGCCCGGGGCTCGCCTGTGCCTCGCCAGAGGGCCGGCGATCAGCCGTCCACGGTCAGGTCGGCCTGCAGCAGGAGGGTGTCCAGCCAGCGCCCGTGCTTGAAGCCGACGGCGCGCAGCCGGCCGGCCTCGGTGAAGCCGAAGGCGGCGTGCAGCCGTACCGACGACGGATCGCCGCCGTCGGCAACCACCGCGATCACCTGGCGGGCCCCCGCCGCCCGCGCCCGCTCGAGCAGGGCGCCCATCAGCGCCCGCCCGATGCCGCGGCCGGTCCGCCCGGGCGCCAGGTAGACGGTGTCCTCCACGGTCTGCCGGTAGGCCGGTTTGACCCGCCAGGGCGCCACGTAGGCGAAGCCGGCCACCGCACCTCGGCCCTCGGCGATTTCTCGGTCCCCGGCGACTTCCCGGTCCTCCGCGACCAGGAAGGGCCAGCCGGCGGCGTCCAGGTCCGCGATCTTCGCCCACCACCAGGCGGCATCCGGCGCGGTGAGGTCGAAGGTCGCCACGCTGTGCTCCACGTAGTGCGCGTAGATCGCGGCGATCGCGGCGGCGTCCTCCGCCGTGGCCGGGCGGATGCTGGGCCCGGGCGTCGTCTCCACGGCGCAGCACCCTAGGCGCACGCCCGGCGCCGGTGGCCGCGCAGTCCCCGACCCAGGCCGCGCGCCTCGGTGATCATCGTCGAACGGTGGGGCCCCACCGGCGTGGCGGACAGCCAGCTGACGATGATCGACCGCGGTGACCGTCCGGCCTCCGGTGAGCGCCGATCGGCACACCACGCGGTGCCTACCATCGACCCGTGAGCACCCCGGCCGACGGCCCAGCAGCCTTCCGCCGGCCCGGCCCGCTGTGGTGGCTCTGGTACGCCCTCGGTGGGCGGCTGCCGGAGCGGTTCAGCCCCTGGGTGCTGCACGACACGACGGCGCGCACGTGGGTGCTGCGGCACATGGCCCGCGCCTTCGTGCAGCTGATGGTGCCGATCGGCGCGGTGCTGATCTTCCTGCCCGGCGAGTTCTGGATCCGCGGGATGGCCGCCCTCGGCGGGCTGCTGCTCGGGTTGTTCTACTCGGTCGCCTACATGCCCGAGGCCGCCGAGCACCGGGTCAAGCAGGCCGGGTACCCGGTGGGTACCGCCACGGCGGTGCGCGACGAGGCCGCACGCGTGCGCGAATCCGAGGACAGCGTCCGCCGCCGGGCGGCCGCGTCCAGGCGCGCCGCCCGCTACCGGGAGCGTCAGGGACGCTGAGCCTCCCGGCCGACCACTGGTGACGCCGCGGCTAAGGGCCTGGAACGGCCGGGTGAACACCCTCACAGGGCAGTGGTGCGAAGCCCGATCGTGGTCGACAGTGAGGCGATGCGCCCCGATGCCCGAGCCTGGTTCCGCGGCCACACCACGTCCGCGCCCTCCCTCGACGCGATCGACGTCGACGGGCTGATCGCGGCCAAGCGGCGCAGCGGGTCCCGCATCAGCGTCGTCCTGCCGGCCCGCAACGAGCAGGCGACGGTGGGCCTGCTGGTGTCGGAGATCGTCGAGCGCTGGATGCACCGCGCCCGCCTGGTCGACGAGCTCGTGGTCCTGGACTCCGACTCCACCGACGCGACCGCGGCCGTCGCGCGGGCCGCCGGCGCCGACGTCGTCGCCACCACCGACGTGCTCGAGTCGCACGGCACCCGGCCCGGCAAGGGCGAGGCGCTGTGGAAGTCGCTGGCGGTCACCACCGGCGACCTCGTCGTCTTCCTCGACTCCGACCTGAAGGGCGACGTCGGCCACTACGTCCCCGGGCTGCTCGGTCCGCTGCTGACCGATCCTCACGTGCAGTACGTGAAGGGCTGCTACACCCGGCCGCTGGAGATCGACGGCGCCACCGTCCCCTCCGGCGGTGGCCGGGTGACCGAGCTGACCGCGCGGCCGCTGCTCAACGCGCTGTGGCCCGAGCTCGCCGGCTTCGTGCAGCCGCTGGGCGGCGAGTACGCCGGCCGGCGCTCCGCGCTGGAGCAGGTGCCGTTCGCCGGCGCCTACGGCGTCGAGATCGGACTGCTGATCGACCTGCTGGAGCTGGTCGGTCTGGGCGGGCTCGCCCAGGTCGACCTCGGCGTCCGCCGGCACACCTCGCAGAGCCAGGAGGCGCTCGGCGCGATGGCCGGGCAGGTGGTCTCCACGGTGCTCGCCCGCGCCTCCCGGGCCGAGCCCGGGCTGGCCGCCGCCGGGCTGCTCACCCAGTTCCGGCACGACGGCGACGGGTTCGTCCCGCGCAGCACCGCCGTCGCCCTGGACGAGCGGCCGCCGATGGCGACCGTCCCCGAGTACCAGGCCCGCGCCGCGATCCTCGCCGGCTGACCTGCGCCGACGGCGTTCCTGTCGCGCCTGCGGCGCCGGAAGGGGGAGGATTCCCCGGTGCTGCCTGCTCGTCCTTCCCCGCCCCGGTGACCGCCGTCGAGGTGGTCGCCCACCGCGGCGCGACCGCGGAAGCCGCCGAGCACACGCTGGCGGCCTACCGCCAGGCCGCCGCCGTCGGCGCCGACGCCGTCGAGTGCGACGTCCGACTCACCCGGGACGGGGTGCTCGTCTGCGTGCACGACCGGCGGGTGCGGCGCACCTCGAACGGCCGCGGCACCGTCGCCGCGCTCCACCTGGCCGAGCTCGAGCAGTTCCAGTTCGGCGCGCGCCGGCCCCGGGGCCGCCAGCGCTGGGCCGACGACGAGATCCTGTCGGTGACCGACGAGCCCGACGTGGAGAACGGGCTGGTGCTCACCCTGGACCGGCTGCTGGAGTACATCACCGCGACGCCGGGCACCCTGCGCCTGGCCATCGAGACCAAGCACCCCACCCGGCACAGCCGCAAGGTCGAGGAGGCGCTGGCCGGCTCGCTGCGCCGGTACGGGCTGCTGGGCAACGGGCGCCCGGTCGAGTGGGCCGGCCGCCCCGCCGTCCGGATGATGAGCTTCTCGCAGCTCGCCGTCCGCCGGATGACCGAGCTGGCGCCGGGCATGCCCACGGTGCAGCTGATCGGCAAGCGGCTGCGGCCGGTGCGGCGGGAGCTCCTGCTGGGCAGCGCGACGGCGGTGGGCCCCGGGATCGGCCTGCTCCGCGCCGACCCCTCCTTCGTGGCCGACGCCCATGCCGCCGGCAAGGAGCTCCACGTGTGGACGGTGAACCAGCCCGCCGACATGGACCTGGTCCGGGAGCTCGGGGTGGACGCGGTCATCACCGACCGGCCCGACGAGCTGCTGCGCCGCCTCGGACGCGGGACCTCCGCCGCTTCCTGACCCCGGCGGCAGGTGCTCCCGCGCACGGTCGGACTCTGCTTACCGGAGGAAGCAGAGAGCGAGCGTGCGCGGGCCTACCCGGCCCGGGCGGGAAACAGGTCCCGGAGCAGTCGGACTCTGCTTCCCGGGGGAAGCAGAGAGCGAGCGTGCGCGGGAGTACCCGGTCCGGGCGGGAAACAGGTCCCGGAGCAGTCGGACTCTGCTTCCCGGGGGAAGCAGAGAGCGAGCGTGCACGGGCCTACCCGGCCCGGGCGGGAGGTGGGTCCCGCCCGTCGGTCATCCGGGCCAGGCCGGCTCAGAGGAGGTCGATGCCGTCCAGTGCGGCCACGAGGTCGGCCGGGGTGTCGTGGATGCCCACCGCGCCGGCGTCGCGCAGCTCGTCGTCCCCGAAGCCGCCCGAGCGGACGACGATCGCCGGCATCCCCGCGTTCTTCGCGGACTCCACGTCGAACACCGAGTCCCCGACGACGACGCTCGGCGCGTCCACCGGCTCTCCCAGCTTCTCCAGCGCCACCTGGAGCAGGTCCGGCGCCGGCTTGGTCTCCTGCACGTCGTCGCTGGTGGTCCACGCGTCGGCCAGGTCGCGTGCGTCCAGCAGGTCCAGCGCACGGTCGACGTGGTGCGGCTTCCCCGAGCTGGCCAGCACCACCCGGTGCCCGCGCTCCTTGAGCGCCACGATCAGCTCCCGGGCCCCCGGCAGCAGCGCCGTCTCACCGATCATCGGGTCGACCTCGGCGGCCCACCGCTCGCGTGCCTCGGCGCCGATCCGCCGCTCGACGTCGTCCCCACCGAGGGCGGCGACCAGCTGGTCGCCGCCCATCCCGATCAGCCGGTGGATGCGCCAGATCGGAAAGGTCTCCCCCAGCGACCGGAACGCCCGGTACCAGGCGAGCGCATGCTGGTAGTTGGTGTCGACGAGGGTGCCGTCGACGTCGAGAACGGCGATGCGGGGAGAGCTCATGGGCGGGGAGCTGCCCAGCCCGTCCCGCTTTCAGTCGCCGTGGACGAGCAGGCCCCGGACGATCTCCCCGGCCGCCTGGTCGCGGTACCCCTGGTTGAGCTCGTCGAGGGAGTACCGGCGGGTGATCAACCGGTCGAGCTCGAGCCGGCCCTCCTCGTGCATCTGGAGCAGCCGGGGGATGTCGGTGCGCGGGTTGCACGAGCCGTACAGCGACCCCTGGATCCGCTGCTCGTACACCGTGGCCATGGGCCCGTTGAGGAGGAGCCTGCCGTCCTTGTTCTCGTCGGGCAGCGCGGTGAGCGCCATCGTCCCGGCCTTGCCCAGGCACGACATCGCCCCGGCGTAGGACTCGGCGGTCAGTTTCCCGACGGTGAGGACGACGACGTCGGCACCCGTGCCCCGCGACAGGCTGCGGGCGAGCTCGGCCGCCTCGTCGGCGCCGGCCACCGTCCGCGTCGCGCCCAGGGACTCGGCGAACTCGCGCTTCATGGCGACCGGGTCGACGCCGATCACGTGCAGCGCACCGGCGTGCACCGCGCCCTGCACCGCGTTGACGCCCACCCCGCCGAGACCGACGACGACGACGGTGTCACCGGGCCGCACACCACCCGAGTAGACGGCCGAGCCCCAGCCGGTCGGCACGCTGCACGCCAGCAGCGCCGCGGTGTCCAGTGCCACGGAGGGGTCGATCCGCACGCAGGAGAACTCGCTGAGCACGGAGTGCCGCGAGAAGGCGCCGACCATGCAGAACCCGCCGAGCGGCTCGCCGTCCAGCCGGAAGGGGAACGTCCCGGACGGGAGCTGACCGGTGCCGATGGTGGCGCCCTTGTCGCAGAGGTTGGACTTCCCGCGGGCGCAGTACCGGCAGTGCCCGCAGGCCGGCAGGAAGCTGGTGATCACGTGGTCTCCCGGGGCCACCGAGCGGACTCCCGCACCCACGGCCTGGACGACGCCCGAGCCCTCGTGCCCGCCGACGATGGGACGGACCCCGGGCCCGTGCCGCAGGTGCTCGTCCGAGTGGCACATGCCGGCGAAGGCCATCTCGACCAGCACCTCGCCGGGGCCGGGGTCGAGCAGTTCGAGCTCGACGATCTCCCAGTCGGCCTCGGGCTCCCGCATCACCGCTGCTCTGGTCCGCACTCCACCACTCCTCGTGTCCACGCCCCGCACCGTGGCGCCCATCCTGCCCGTACGGCATCCCCCTCGCCGGACCCCGTCCGTACCGCGAAAGGCGGCGAGGTGCGGCACGATCGCGCAGGTGCCCACCGCTCCACTGCCCCCCGCGACCGAGGTGTGCCCGGGCTGCGGCGCCGTCCTGGCTCCCGTGCCGTCCGGCGCCGCGGCGCTGCCCGGCGCCTCGCCGTCCTGCACCCGCCTGTTCGAGGTGACCCTGCGGGGGCCGCGCGAGGAGGCGTCCGCCGACGCCGGCGCCGCCGCGACGGCCCGGCTGGCCGACGCCGCCTACGCCGCCCAGCACCCCGTCACCGCCGAGCCGGCGCGGCTGTCCGCCGCGCTGGAGCAGCTGAGCACCGCTGCGGGCACCGCTCCGGGCACCGCCGACGGGAACCGGCCGCCCGCGGCGTGGACGACGACGATCGCCGACGTCGCCGCCGATCTGGACGTCATCGACCTGGGCGTGCTGGTCGACTCCTGGGCGCGGGCCGTGCTCGCGGACTGGGCCGCGGCGAATCAGCCGGGAACGAGATACGGCTCGCAGTAGTTGCGCAGGCGCCGACCACGTTCGGTGGCTAGCATTGACACAGTGAGTGATCTTGTCGACCGGCGCGCGCAGAAGAAGGCACAGACGCGGGAGCTGGTCCGCATCACGGCGCACCGCCTCTTCGCCGCGCGGGGGTTCGACGCGGTCACCATCGCCGACGTGGCCCGGGAGTCCGACGTCGCCGTCCAGACGGTGTTCAACCACTTCGCCAGCAAGGAGGACCTCTTCTTCGCCGGCCGGGTGCCGTGGGTGGAGGGCGTGGCGAGCGCGGTGCGCGACCGCGCTCCCGGCGTCGGCCCGCTGTCCGCCCTGCGCACCTACCTGCTGGAGTTCATGGCGAGCCAGCTCAGCTCGCTGGACTGCGCCGAGGAGCGGTGCTACCGGGCCACGCTGGAGGCCTCGGAGACGCTGCGCACCTTCGAGCAGAAGCTGGTGTTCGAGGCCGAGCGCCGGCTGGCCGACGTGCTGCTGGCCGCCTGGCAGACCCCCGAGGAGAGCGGTGAGCGTGCGCCGCTGGACCCCACGATCACCGCGCCGCTGACCGCCGCGATCTGGCTGGCCGCGGCCCGGGTGCTCATCAGGGAGAACCGGCTGCGGGTCAACCAGGGGCTCGAGGCGGGCACGGTCGCGGTCGCCGTCGAGGAGTTGGGGAACCGGCTGCTCGCCCACATGGAGGCCGGCTCGGGCACCTTCCACGGGGTGGTCACCCCGGCCCACGAACTGCCGGGAGGCCGTCAGGCCGGCTGACCGGCCGACCCGCTGACCGGCGGGGCAGCCGCCGTCAGACCGCGACGGCCAGGTCCGCCGGCTCCACCAGCGGGCGGAGGACCTCGTCGACCACCCGTTCGACCTGCTCGGCGAGCATCGCGCCGTCGCCCGCGGCGGTGAAGCGCTGCCACCAGAAGGCCTCGAGCACCGAGTACAGCAGCGCCAGCCGGTCGTCCTCGATCTGCTCGCCCCGGCCCTCCGCCCGTTCCCCGATGACGGCGACCGCCTCGGCCAGGGGCTTCACCAGCGCCTCCTCGAGCCCGGCCCGCAGCTGCTGGTCGTAGCGGGCGGCACCCACGATGCTGGCCGCGGCACGTTCCTCGCGGTCCAGCGGGGTCGTCCACCGGCCGGCGAGCGCGCGCAGGTCCCCGCGCACCGAGCCGGTGTCCTCCGGCGTCGCGACCAGTCGGAAGCGGCCCACCGCGGCGTGCGCGAGGGCGGCCATCGTGGGCCAGCGGCGGTAGATGCCGGCCTTCCCGGCGCGGGCGCGGGCCGCGATGCGGTCGCTGTTGAGCCGGCCCCAGCCCTCCTCGGCCAGGATCTCGACGGCCACCGCCAGGAGCTGCTCGGACAACTCGGCGCTCAACGGGCGCCCCGGTGTTCCGGTCACGACAAGCCTCCCGGCTGGCTGGTGATCTGCACCGCGACATACTGGCCCCGCCGGTGGAGTCACCACAATGACCTTGGACGCGCCTCTTGCGGGTAAGTGTGAATCCGTGCCACATCCGGACGGCGGAGAGGCCCGGCTCAGGCGCCGGCGGCGGGCTCCACCTGCACGCGGATGCTCGCGCCGTCGTCGGACAGCCGGCCCTCGCTGCGCGCCCGCTCGACCATCGCATCCCACTGCGCGGTCCAGTCGGGGGCCGTGGCCCGCGGCTCGGCGGCGGCGCGCAGGGCTGCGGCGTCCAGCTGCGCGGTGCCGGCGTCGTGCATCCGGCCGAGGCCCGAACGTTCCAGGACCTCCGCGGCCTCCTCGTCGGTGACCTGACCCAGCGCCAGGACGCAGCGGCTCAGGTCGTCGATGTCGACCACCCGCGCCTCGGGGCGCTCGTCGGCGCCCGTGACCACCTCGACGATCAGAAGGACCCCCTCCTCCCCAGCACTCGCAGGCTCGCGCCGGGCCCCGGGAGGGGGCCGACCACCGACCACGTTGGCACGGTCCGCTGCGGTTCGCTACACGTGCCAGGGGAACCGGGTGAAGTCCGGATCGCGCTTCTCCAAGAAGGCGTCCCGCCCCTCGACGGCCTCCTCGGCCATGTAGGCCAGCCGGGTGGTCTCGCCGGCGAACAGCTGCTGGCCGACCAGCCCGTCGTCGATCAGGTTGAACGAGTACTTGAGCATCCGCTGGGCGGTCGGGCTCTTGGCCACGATCTTCTTCCCCCACTCCAGGGCGGTGGCCTCCAGTTCCGCGTGGGGGACGACGCGGTTCACCATGCCCATCGCGTGCGCCTCGGCGGCGGTGTACTCCTCGCCCAGGAAGAAGATCTCGCGGGCGAACTTCTGCCCGACCTGCCGCGCGAGGTAGGCCGAGCCGAAGCCGCCGTCGAAGCTGCCGACGTCGGCGTCGGTCTGCTTGAACCGCGCGTGCTCGGCGCTGGCCAGGGTCAGGTCGGAGACGACGTGCAGGCTGTGCCCGCCGCCGGCCGCCCACCCGGGGACGACGCACAGCACGACCTTGGGCATGAACCGGATCAGCCGCTGCGCCTCGAGGATGTGCAGCCGCCCGCTCGAGCCGGCTGCGTGCTCGTACCCGTACTTCCCGCGCACCCGCTGGTCACCGCCCGAGCAGAAGGCCCAGCCGCCGTCCTTGGGGCTGGGGCCGTTGCCGGTGAGGATCACGCAGCCCACGTCGGTGGACAGCCGCGCGTGCTCGAGTGCCGTGATCAGCTCGTCGACCGACTGCGGGCGGAACGCGTTGCGCACCTCGGGCCGGTCGAAGGCGATGCGGACCACGCCGGCATCGACGGCCCGGTGGTAGGTGATGTCGGCGAAGTCGAACCCCTCGACCGGCCGCCACGCGGAGCTGTCGAAGATCTCGGAGACGTCGTCGCGGGCGCTCATGCAGCGAACCTTACGAAGCGCCCGCGGGGGGCGGCTGCTCGCCTCACCTGCCGAGCAGCCCGCCCAGCGGCTCGGTCACCCCGCCGACGAGCTCCCCCACCGGCTCGGTGACCGGCTCCAGGACCTCGACCACCGGCCCGGTGACCGGCTCCAGGACCTCCGCCACCGGACCGGTCTCGCCTCCGACGACCTCGCCCACCGGCTCGGTGACCGGCGCGAGGACCTCGCAGAGGCACTGCTCCACGGCCGGCGCAGGCCCAGGCGGTGGCTGCGCCGGTCCGGGCTTCGGTTGCGGAGCAGGTGCCGGTGCCGGCACCGGCGCCGGCGTCGGCGTCGGCGTCGAGGGCAGGACCTGCACCGGCGCGGCGGCCGGCTGCCTCCCCGCTCCGGGTGCCGGGCGCGCGGCCTGCCCACCCGGCGTGGCGCCGGGCGTCGTCGCGGACCACCCGGGGTCCGCGCCGGCCGCTCCGGCGTCGGCGACCGCTCCGGAGCCGGCCGTCGGGCTCGGCGAACCGGCCCCTGGATCCTCGGCCGCCCGGACGCTGGCCGCGGTGGCCACCTCGGACACGGAGCGGACCGTTCCGTCCCCGCTCCCGCCGCCGGCTGCACCGCCGTCGCCCGATCCGGGACCGTCGCCGTCGTCCGCACCCGGTCCGGGAACGGTGCCGGTGAAGACGTCCGCCTCCCGGTCGGCGCCCTCGGACGGGGTGGTGGACAGCACGATGGCCAGGGGTGCGGCGATCAGCAGCGCGGCGCACATCAGCGACAGCAGCAGCAGGGCGCGTGCGCGCCCGCGACCCTCCCCGGTCCGAGCGGCGACGGTCGCCGGCCGCGGCGGTACGGGGGGCGCGGCATGGCGGGACAACGACGGCTCCTCGGGCGGTAGGCGTGAGACCTGGGTCTCACTGCCCAGGTCGGCCCGAGGCTATACCTGTGATCCGGGGTGTCGCTCATCGTCGGCGGCCAGCAGCGGACGCAACCGGTCCAGCGACGCCGCCAGGCCCGGGTGCAGGTCGACGGCGGACAGCCCGGCGACCGGCCACCAGGCCACGCCGTCGCTCTCGCCGTCCAGGCGCAGGTCGGCCGCGTCGATCGGGCGGGCCGGGCGCGCCAGGACGGTCGTGTAGATCCAGCCGCCGTGGTCGTCGACCGACTCCACGCCCAGGACGACGTCGTCGGGTGTGAGCCCCAGCTCCTCGCGCACCTCCCGCAGCGCGCCGACGTGCGCCGGCTCACCGGCGTGCAGCGCGCCGCCCGGTGTGCCCCAGGTGCCGCCGTGGTGCGACCAGAGGGCGCGGTGCTGCAGCAGCACCTCCGGCCCGGTGGCGCCGTCGCGGTGCAGGAACAGCCCGGCCGCGCCCGCCAGGCCCCAGTGCTGGTGCCCCAGGGCGCAGGAGGTCCAGCCGTCGGTGGACGAGAACACCCGCCCAGTGAACCCCACCGCGCCGGACCGCTGCGGGTGAGCACGTAGGTTCCCAAGGACAACGCCCGCGCGCCCCCCGACGGAGGACCTCCCGATGAGCACCACCACGACCATGGCCGAGCTGCCCGGACTCGTCGGCGCGGAGCTGGGCACCAGCGAGTGGTACGAGGTGACGCAGGAGCACGTGAACCTCTTCGCCGACGCCACCGGCGACCACCAGTGGATCCACGTGGACCCGGAGCGCGCGACCAAGGAGAGCCCCTTCGGCGGCCCGATCGCCCACGGCTACCTGACGCTGTCGCTGCTCGTGCCGCTGTTCGGCGGGGTGCTGCGGGTGACCGACACGGTGATGGGCGTGAACTACGGGCTGAACAAGGTCCGCTTCCCCTCGCCGGTCCCGGTGGGCGCCAAGGTGCGGCTGACCGCCACCCTTTCCGGCATCGAGGACATCGCCGGCGGCAAGCAGCTCACCTTCTCCTGCGTCATCGAGCGCGAGGGCGGCGACAAGCCGGTCTGCATCGCCGAGCCGGTGTACCGCTACTACGGCGGCTGAGAAGGAAGGGCCCCGTCCCCCTCGGGACGGGGCCGACGGCGGCAAGAAGGAGCCCGACCCCATGCGCGTCGCCGTGTTCACCGGCTCGCACGCCGGCCCGGCGGGGCACGCCGACGCGGCCGCGGCCTTCGCCACCGATCTGGCGCGGGCCGGGGTGGGCATCGTCTACGGCGGCGGGAAGGTCGGGCTGATGGGCGTCGTCGCCGACGCCGCGCTGGCGGCCGGCGGCGAGGTCGTCGGCGTCATCCCGCAGCACCTGGTGGACGACGAGGTCGCCCACCCCGGCCTGCCACGGCTGGAGATCGTGCAGACGATGCACGAGCGCAAGGCGGTGATGGCCGAGCTGTCCGACGCGTTCGTCGCGCTGCCCGGCGCCGCTGGGACCCTGGAGGAGCTGTTCGAGGCCTGGACCTGGGGCATGCTCGGGTTGCACGCCAAGCCGACGGCGCTGGTCGACGTCGACGGGTTCTGGCAGCCCCTGCTGGGCCAGCTGCGCCGGATGGTCGACGACGGCTACCTCGATGCCGCCCGGCTGGACGCGCTCGGCGTGGTCACCGACGCCGCGGACCTGCTGCGGTTCGTGGCGGGCTACGAGCACCCGCCACGCAAGTGGACCGCCCCGTCGTCCTCCTGACCGCTCGCCCCGCGCGGGGCGAACCTTCGGTACCGAAAGTCCCTGGAAGGGCCGGACTCTCTGTACCGAAAGTCCGTGGCGGCCGTGGGGTCTGCGGACTTCCTGCACCGGGGGTTCGCCGGTTTTCCGTAACCCCGGGGCAACAGGAACGTGGTCCACTGGAGCGATGCCGACGTCGCCGCTGCCGCGCGAGACCCGGGTGGTGCACGGGCACCGGCGGGCGTTCGTCCGCGCCGGCGAGGGCCCGCCGCTGCTGCTCCTGCACGGCATCGGCAACAGCGCCCAGACGTGGGCCGGCGTCGTCGACCGGCTGGCGGCCTCGCACACCGTGATCGCCCCCGACCTGCTCGGCCACGGCTCCTCGGACAAGCCCCGCGGCGACTACTCGCTGGCCGGCTACGCCAACGGGATGCGCGACCTGCTCTCGGTGCTCGACATCGAGCAGGCCACGGTGGTCGGCCACTCGCTCGGCGGCGGGATCGCGCTGCAGTTCGCCTACCAGTTCCCCGAGCGCTGCGAGCGCCTGGTGCTCGTGGGCAGCGGCGGGCTCGGCCCGGAGCTCTCGCTCGGCCTGCGGGCGGCCACGGTGCCGGGCAGCGAGGCGGTGCTCACCGCGCTCACCCACCTGCCGCTGCCGCTGCGCAGCGGGCTGCGGGCGCTCGACGCCGTGGGCAGGAAGGTCGGCTGGACGCGCGCCCAGGACCTCGCCGAGGCCGGCGAGGCGATGCTCGCGCTCTCCGACGTCGAGGCGCGGCGGGCGTTCCTGCGCACGCTGCGCAGCGTCGTCGACACCCGGGGCCAGTCCGTCACCGCCGTCGACCGGCTGTACCTGGCCGAGGCCGTCCCGATGCTGGTCATCTGGGGCGGCCGCGACCCGATCGTGCCGGTCGCGCACGCCGAGGCGGTGCGCCGGCTGGTGCCGTCGGCGCGGGTCGAGGTCTTCCCGGACGCCGGGCACTGGCCGCACCTGTCGCAGCCCGACCGCTTCGCCGAGGTGCTGCTGGACTTCATCGCCGCGACGCAGCCGGTCGAGCACGACCGCGACGACTGGCGGGCCATGCTCGCCGAGCAGCGGGCCGGGTTCGAGGCCCTGGCCGGGGAGTGAGCGGCCCCCCTCATCCCTCGCACGCTCGGGACGAGCCTCCGGACGGGTCCGGGAACTACCCGTAGCGTCGGTGCCGTGGAGCACTGGGACGTCGTCGTCGTGGGAGCCGGGCCGGCCGGGGCAGCCGCCGCGCTCGCCGCCCGCCGGGCCGCGCCGTCCACCCGGGTGCTGCTGCTCGACCGGGCCGACTTCCCCCGCGACAAGGTGTGCGGGGACGGCATCGCCCCCGAGGCGCTCGACGTGCTGGAGCGCCTCGGCGTGGAGCCGGCCGCGCTCACCGACGGCTTCTCCCCCGTGCCACGGCTGCGGCTGCGCTCCCCCGGCGGGGCGGCCGTGGAGCGGCCGATGCGCCGCCCCGCGCACGTCGTCCCGCGGCAGGTGCTGGACGCACGCATCCTGGCCGCCGCCCTGGACGGCGGCGCGGAGCTACGGCGGCACCAGGTGCGGCGGTTGACCGAGGACGGCAACCGGATCGAGGTCGACGGCGAGCTCACCGCCGACGTCGTGATCGGCGCCGATGGCGCGGAGTCCGTCGTCCGCAGGGGGCTCGGGCTGGCGCCCAACCGGCCCGACCGGATGGCGGTCGCGCTGCGCGGCTACGCGCCCGAGTTGCCCGGTCAGCGCGGCGTGCAGGTCATCGCGACGACCGAGCAGCGCTGGCCGGCCTACGCGTGGTCGTTCCCGCTCGGCGACGGCCGGGCCAACGTCGGCTACGGCGAACTCGTCTCCGCCGGTGCCAGCCGGACCGCGCTGGTCGAGGGCCTGCACCGGCTCCTGCCCGGCGTCGAGCCCGAGGGCCTGCGCGCGCACCGCCTGCCGCTGTCCACCCAGCGGCCGCGGCAACCCGACGGGCGGGTGCTGCTGGCCGGCGACGCGGCGTCGCTGATCAACCCGCTCACCGGGGAGGGCATCTTCTACGCCGTCCTCTCGGGCGCGCTCGCCGGCGCGGCCGCGGCGTCCGGACCCGCGGCCGGGCAGGCCTACCGGCGGGCGCTGCACCGGCGGTTGGGCCGGCACCTGCGGCACTCCTCGGCGGCCTCGCTGCTGAGCCGGTGGCCGCAGATCATGGACGCCGCCTTCCGGGCCGCCGCGGCCGACCAGCGGGTGTTCGACGGCGTCGTCGACCTGGGGCTGGCCGACGGCCGGCTGACCCTGCCCACCCTTGCGGCCGCCGCCCGCCGCCTCCGCTGATCCCTTCTGCGCACGGAGGGCCTCCCGCACGCCGCGGGCTGTGGGACGACGTCCCCGCCACTGTTCACCGACCGTTCCCCGACCGGTCGACCGGACACCCGCCGCCGGTCCTCACGCCGCGTCAGGCTTCCGGCGTGACCCAGGTCGAGGTCCCGCGGTCCACCCGACTCCTCTCCCTCGCCGTCGTCGTCGCCGGCGCCACCGGCCAGGGCGTGCTCGTCCGCACCGGCGCACGCCGACGGCAGCGCCTGCAGATGTGCACCGCCGCCCGTGTGCTCACCGCCCTCGGGGTGCGCGTGCGCGTCATCCCCCCGCCCGTCCCGTGGCCCCGCACGGGCGGGTCGCTGGTGACCGGGCACGACGCCGGCCGGCTCGGCGACCTGGCGGTGCTCACGTCCGTCCCGCGTGCCGTCGCCGGCTGGGCGGAGCTGGCCGACCGGGTGCTGCCCTTCCCGGGCGCGTCAGCTCCTCCGCCCGCGTCGGGCCCGCTCCGCTGTCCCGTCACCGTGGCCTGCCGGACGGCGGACGGTCCGCTGCACCGGCTGCCCCGCCGGCTCGCCGAGGTGGCGGCGCTGCGCGGCCTGGTCATCGAGGTCTGGCTGCTGGCGCCCGTCGCCACGGGCCCGGCCGGTCAGGACGTCGGGCTGGCCGGTTCCGCGCCGGGCGGGGCGTCCGCCGGCGGCGTGGCGGCCGGCGCGGTCCCGGACGGTGGGGTCCCCGTGGGCACGGTCCCGTCGGGCGGGGCGTCGCCCAGCGGCCCATCCAGGGTCGCCGGGACCTCCGGCTGCGCCTCCGCCGGGGCGGGGACGGCCGCGGGGGTGCGGAAGGCCGCGTAGTCCTGCGCGGTCAGCGGGCCGGCGGTCAGCTCCCCGGCCGGCAGTGGGGCCTCGATCGGCTCGCCGGCCAGCTCGAGCAGCACCGACTGCACGCCCGGGACGCTGGTCGCGGTCAGCACGAGCTGGGCGACGGCCCGCCGCCCGGCCACCCCGGCCGGCGCCTGCACGAACGAGTCCAGGTCGATCGTCGCCGTGCCGCCCTCGAGGCCGGTGACGCTGAGCCGGACCTCCGGCGGCAGCGACGTGGACAGCTGCTCGTCCCGCTCGGTCGGGGTCGGCCCGGCGGCCAGCTGGTCGAGCAGGGAGGCCAGCCGCTCGCGTCGCGTCGTCCCGCTCACCTCGCGCACGCGGGGCACCAGCGTGCCGTCGGTGGTCAGCCAGTGCACGCCCGAGCCGTCGACGTTGGCTTCGGCCGGCGCCGTGGGCGTGGCCGTCGGGCTGGGCGACGCCAGCCCGTAGGGGACGTCCGTCGCAGCGATCGTCCTGGGCTCGCCACCCGTCGGCACACCGCACCCCGCGAGGACGGCGACCGCCAGCCCGGCTGCCGCGGCCCGGCCCGCACGACGCCCGGTCACGTGGGCTCCCCCGGCAGCGAGAGACAGAAGCGCGCCCCACCCTCCGGCCCGTCGGCGACCCAGGCGGCGCCACCGTGCCGGACCGCGGTCTCGGACACGATCGCCAAGCCCAGTCCCGCGCCCGGGAGCGAGCGACGGGCGGCGCCCGCGCCGCGGGCGAACCGCTCGAAGATGCGTTCCCGGTCCTCCACCGGCACCCCCGGTCCGGCGTCGTCCACGGCCACGACCACGGTGTCCTCCAGCCGTTGGACGGTCAGCCGGCGCGAACCGCCGGCATGGCGGTCGGCGTTGTCGAGCAGGTTGCGCAGGGCGCGCTCCAGGCTGTTCTTGTTGCCCAGCACCGTCGTCCGGTCGTCGGGATCGGCGTCGAGCAGCTCGTCGGGCCGGCCGGTCACCGCGAGCACCTCGCGGGCCAGCGCCGTCATGGACACCGGCCGGCTGGACTCGAGCACCGCGTCGCCGTCCAGGCGGGCCAGCTCCAGCAGGTCGTCCAGCATCCGGCGGAACCGGCGCAGCTCGCGCTCGACCAGGGTCAGCGCCTGGCCGGCCCGTGACGACAGCTCCTCGCGCCGGGCCCCGAGCACCTCGACGCTGGTGACCAGGCTGGTGAGCGGGCTGCGCAGCTCGTGGCTGACGTCGCCGACGAAGCGCGCGTCCCGCTCGATGCGGGCGCTCAAGGCGTCGACCATGCTGTTGAAGCCGGCCACGATGGCGACCAGGTCGGGGTCGTCGGTCGGCGGCAGCCGGGTGGCGAGCTCGCCCCCGGCGATGCGGGTGGCCGCGACCGCGACCTGCTCCAGCGGCTGCACGGCCCGCCGGCTGGCCCAGACGCCGACGCCGGCACCCGCCGCGGTGGCCGCGACCGCCGACGCGGCCAGTACCGCCGACAGCGTCGCGAGCACCTGCCGCAGCTCGGTGAGCCGGCCGACGGCGTAGAACTCCACGCCCACGGAGCGCAGCGGCACCCCCACCACGAGCGCCGGTCCGTCGGGCGCGGCGATGCGCACGGTTCCGGCGGCGCCGCCGGCCACGATGTCCTGCAGCTCCGTGGGCACGTCCCGGGCGCCGATGTCCAGGGTGGAGGAGTACCAGGCATCGCCGCTGCGCAGGACGACGTCGGCTCCCCCCGAGGGCACCAGCTCGGTCAGCAGCTCCCCCACGTCGGTGCCGGCGGTGGCCAGGCGGCTGTTCAGCACGTTCGCGTCGGCGAAGGCCTGGCTGGTGAGGGAGGCCTCCCGCTGGTCGAGCAGGTAGCTGCGGGCCAGCAGGAACGTGGTGGTCACGAGGACGACGGACACCAGCAGGGTGACCGCGGCGAATCCGAGGACGATGCGCGCCCGGAGCCCGCGCGGCCCGAGCGCGTACCTCACGCTGATTCCGCAGTGGCGGCGGTGCGCGCGGCCCTGTCGCTCACTGGGGATCCAGCCGGTAGCCCAGCCCCCGCACGGTGATCACCAGGCGTGGCGCGCTCGGATCGGTCTCGACCTTCGTGCGCAGCCGCCGGACGTGGACGTCGACGATGCGCTCGTCGCCGAAGAACCCGTGCTCCCAGACCCGCTCGAGCAGCGCCTGCCGGCTGAACACCCGGCCCGGGGAGCCGGCGAGCTCGCACAGCAGCCGGAACTCGGTGAGCGTCAGCGGCAGCTGCTCCTCGCCGCGATGCACGGTGCCGCGCCCCTCGTTGAGCACCAGCGGAGCGGCCGGATCGGAGTCGAGCACGACCGCCTCGGGCGCCCGCTCCGAGCTGCTGCCACCGGCCCGCCGCCGGAGCGCCCGCAGCCGCGCGGTGATCTCCTTGACCTCGAACGGTTTCGTCACGTAGTCGTCGGCGCCGGCCTCGAGCGCCGCGACGATGTCGTGGGTGTCGGCCCGGGCGCTGACCACGATGATCGGCAGGTCGTGGTCGCGCCGGACGTCGCGGATGACGGCGTACCCGTCCATCGAGCCGAGCATCAGGTCCACGACCATCAGGTCGGGTGCGGCCATGCCGACCGCCCGCACGGCGTCCTCGCCGGAAGCCGCCTCGGCCACGTCGTAGCCCTCGTCCTCCAGCGCCCACCGCAGGGCGGTGCGGATGGAGTCGTCGTCCTCGACGACCAGGAGACGGAGAGCCACGGCCGACATGCTGCCACCGCCGCCTGAGCGGGCGCCGGGGCGGTGGGCACCGTCACGCGATCGCAAACCGTCGCCCCAGCGGATCGCAACAACGCTCGGCGACGCTGGGGCTCCCGCACCCGGCGTCGAGGAGATGCTGCATGACCACCACCGCTGCTGCCCGTCCCGCAGCCGCCGGCCGGGTCGACGCGTCCGGCGACGAGGTGACCATCCACCTCGACGACGCCCTGCTGGCCGACGGTCTGGCCGATGTCCGGTGGCTGCTGCACGACGCGCTGCTGGCCGGCGCCCGGCGGCTGGTGGTCGACCTGACGAGCGTGCAGCACCTGTCCAGCACCGCGGTGGCCAGCTTCCTGTGGGCGCACCGCATCTGCCGGGCCCGCGGCGGCACCGTGGTCCTGCGGGGCGCCAACCGGCGCACCCTCGACCTGCTGCGGCGCACCGGCCTGTGGCGCGTTCTCGGCCTCGAGACCGCCCGGGGCCGGAACGCGGCGTGATGCTCTCCGAGACCGTGGACCTGCGCATCGGGCTCATCCGCGCCAGCGGGCACCTCACCGCCCAGGGCGCCGATCTGCTGCGCGGCACCGCCGACTCGCTGCGCGAGGGCGGGCACCGTCGCGTCGTCGTCGACCTCGCCGGGGTGCAGGGCGCCGACGACGACGGGCTGGACGTGCTCCGCAGCATGCGCACCCGCTTCGCCGAGGACGGCGGCGAGCTCGTCCTGCAGCACACCGCACAGTTCAGTCCCGAACCCGTCTGACCGACGAGCCTTCCGGAACTCCGCCCGGGTCGGCCCGGCGCGGGGCGGGCCGACCCGGCCGGTCAGCGCAGCGCCGTCACCAGCGCGCACGCGGTGGCCCCGGCCGGCTCGACCACGAACCCGAGCTGCTCCAGCACGTCGAGGATCGTCGCGTTCATGAGCCGCTGCACGGCCTCGTCGGCGGTGGCGCCGCGCGACTGCTGCAGGCTCATCCGGTCGTGCGGCCGCCAGCTGACCAGCAACCCGCCCGCGTCCTGGTCCGGGACCAGGCAGACGCCGCCCCCGGAGTGCCCGGCTCCGGCGTCGTGCAGCGGCAGCCCCGCCTCGACCAGGGCCGCGGCGACCTCGACGACGAGGGTGGTGAGCGGGTCGGTGTCGGTGAGCAGGTCGTCCCACTCCGCGGGCAGCCGGTCCAGGTGCCGGCCCAGCTCGCCCAGCCAGGCGCGCTCCTCCGGTGAGGGCTTCGGCTTGACCGTGCCGTCGGTGCGCCGCGCGCCGAAGACCGCCACGGCGGAGAGCTCACCGGCGAAGGCGGCCCAGTCGGCGTCGACGCGGTCGGAGAAGGGGCCGGCCAGCACCTGCGCGGACTCCCCGACCAGCCACCAGCTCGGGCCACCCTCGGCGACCGCGGCCGGCGCAGGGCGGACGGCGACGCTCGCCTGCCGGCCGGCGCGCGCCGGGGCGGCTGCCGCATCAGCGGGACGGGCGGGGGCCCGACGGCCGGCGGGGTGGTTCGCCGATCGGGGGGTGGCGGCCCGCGCGGGCTCCCGCGCACCGTTGCGCTCGAACTCGTACCGGGCCGTGGAGCTGGTTCCGAGCACCACCACCAACCCGGTGAAGAGCAGGAAGCCCAGCACCACAACTGCCGGCCAGACCAGCGTCGCGCCCATGGTCACGCGGGTACTCCTCAGCGCCAATGCCGCGGCGGGGAAGTGCCGCGGACAAGGCAGACGCTAGGGCTCTCCGACGTCTCCATCGGCGGTCCGCGGCACGCGTGTGACCGCCCCGTCACCGGATCGTTGCGGGGCCCCCTCCAGGGGTGTGGTGACCCCTCGTCCCGTCCACCGTCTTGTCGACAAACAGCCCCCTGACCAGCGTGAAAAGCCTGCCGGCGGGCTCGGTGACGTCGATCGACGCGTGGGGCGTGGCGTGTCGGAGGTCTCCTCCGCCGCCGCACGGTGCGGGGATGCGCCGTCCTCCCACCGGGGACGGCGCATCGGCGCACCCGGTCGACCGGCGCTAGCGTGGCCCCCGTGACCCACGACGGCAGGAGTTCGTGCGCCCGCTCCCTATGACAGCCCCACGGCGGGGCTCGTAGGAGAGGGGAACACCATGCTCACCACCTGGATCGGGCACAGCCGCGAGGGCTACTCCCTGCACGTCGTCGAGGTCCCGCTGTGGGCCTACGCGGTCGAGCACGGCTACGCCTCGCTCTGCACCCGGCTGCACCACCGGCTGTGCGACATCGCCTGGCTCCCGGCGTGGCGGGTCGGCCAGGCCATGCTGAGCGTCGGCGCCCGGCGGGAGCGGCGCCGCTGGACGACGTCGCTGACCGACGCCGAGGTGCGTCGGCACTTCCCCGAGTCGGTGCTCGACCTGGACGGCGACGAGGGGTGAGGCGGCGACGATGTGCGCTGCGTGGCCGCTCTCCCGCGGGGAACGGCCACGAGCGCACATCGTCGGCTGTCCGCTGGCGCGGAGGGCGTGGTGTCGTGGCTCAGGACATACCGGACAGATGTCTCATGACATACCGGACTGATGTCTCCAGTCATGACGGACCGCCGGTCGAGGCTCGGCCATGTCGAAAGCCCGGCTGGTCATCACCGCGATCGAGGTCGAGGGCCGGACGCCGGCTGAGGTCATCGCCGCCTACGGTGTGTCCCGGTCCTGGTTGTACGAGCTGCTCAAGCGCTACCGGACCGAGGGCGACGCCGCCTTCGAACCGCGCTCCCGGCGGCCGCGAACCTCACCCGGATCAACCCCACCGCAGACGGTGGAACTGGTCTTGCGACTGCGCAAACAGCTGGCCGATTCCGGGCTGGATGCCGGCGCCGACACCATCGGCTGGCACCTCGCCCACCACCACCAGACGACCCTGTCCCGGGCCACGATCCACCGGATCCTGACCCGCGCCGGCGCGATCACCCCAGAGCCGGCCAAACGGCCCAGGTCCTCCTACATCCGCTTCACCGCCGAGCAACCCAACGAGACCTGGCAGTCCGACTTCACCCACTACCGGCTGACCACCGGCGCCGACACCGAGATCATCACCTGGCTCGACGACCATTCCCGGCTCGCCCTGCACGTCTCGGCACACACCCGGATCACCGGCCCGATTGTGCTGGCCACCTTCCGCCAAGCCGTCGACCTGCACGAATACCCGGCATCCACACTCACCGACAACGGCACGGTCTACACCACCCGCTTCGCCGGCGGCCGCGGCGGCCGCAACCACCTCGAGTACGAACTACGCCGACTCGGCATCGCGCAGAAGAACTCCCGCCCCAACCACCCGACCACCTGCGGCAAGGTCGAACGCTTCCAGCAGACGCTGAAGAAATGGCTGCGCGCACAACCGACCCAGCCCGCCACGATCGCCGAGCTGCAGACGCTGATCGACACGTTCCTCCACGCCTACAACTCCCGCCGCCCGCACCGGTCCCTGCCCCACCGGGCCACCCCCGCGACCGCCTACGCCGCCCGACCCAAGGCCGGCCCCGGCGCCGACCGCCCCAGCGACACCCACGACCGGGTCCGCACCGACCGCATCGACCAGACCGGCTGCGTCACCCTCCGCCTGGCCGGCCGCCTCCACCACATCGGCATCGGCCGAACCCACTACGGAACCCACGTCCTGATGCTCATCCAGGACCTGCACGTCCGCGTCATCGACGCCGCCACCGGCGAACTCCTCCGCGAGCTCACCATCGACCCCACCCGCGACTACCAGCCCACCGGCCGACCACCCGGCCCCGCCCGCACATGACGAACGCCCGAACCCACAAACCGTGGGTCCGGGCGTCCGGGATGTCCTGAGACATCACAGCGCGGAGGGCGTGGGATTCGAACCCACGATGGGTGTTACCCCATAGCGGTTTTCAAGCTTGGTTCAGGGGCTCTTCGAACCAACAGCGATCAATCCTTTCCGCAGGTCAACACCGGAATCGCTGAGGCCGTTGGTTGCCGCCAATAGCCGCTGCGTGCCCGTATTACGGGCACGCAGCGGGCACGAAGGTTCGGCCGCAGCAGCCGCACCCGCCGATGTCCGGCGTCGGTGGGGCCGCCAGTGGCCGGGTAGCCTAACGGCGGAACCGCGAGGAGCTGCTCGACCGTTGACGCCCAACTGGCTCGGCCTCGGTGCGATACACCCCGGCAGACCGGGCCGACCGGCGCCTCCGTTTCGGCGGACAGGTTTCGCCGGTTCACCATCACCGCCGGGGAGCCTCGGACCGTCATCCTCGATCTGTTCCGGCGATAGTGACCTGGCGGCGCCCACGTGGCCGTCATGCCGGCCAGCCAGCGCCAGAAACTGCGCCTTGCAAAATCGACCGAGGGGTGGTTTGGCGCAGTGGGCTGTGACTGAAAACCCGTCCTGACGAGCGCTCTCACCGTTGGCCGTCGTCGGCGATGTTGACCGTTTTGCGGACTGTGTGCGGACTGCGGGGACGCGGCCGCCGCTGCGTCGGACGCTGCGCTGGGAGGCGGCACCCGCCCCATCCCGGCGGGAGTCTCTCCGACCGCGCCGGCCGCCGGAAGGGCGCTTGCGCGTCCCTCCGGGATGGGCCTTCGGCCCACCCTTCCCCCGGCGCTGCGCAGTCGGAGAATGGCGGGTTATGGGAAGCGGGGTGGACCCTCGGCTGACCGCCCCACGTTCTCGATCGGCGCGGTGAGGTCCGGCGTCACCGATCAGTTGTCGGCGGTGGCGGGTCCTCCGACCACGATCGGTACAACTGGTGGATGCCCTCGGACTCCGCCAGCACGGAGCGCCACTGGGGATTCTTCGGCTCGGCCCCCATCTCGATGCACCACTGCACCGCCGACTCGAGGGTCTGTCGCGGCGTGACGAAGTGCCCGTCGGAGCGGACGGTGTACAGGTGGAGGTGTGGGAAGGTGGCGTGGCTCCTGCCGGCCGGGTGCCAGTGCATCGCCCACAGCTTCGCGTTGTCCGGCGTCCGGAACTCGTACAGGTAAGCCGACGTGGTGACCCGCCAGCGCCCCTGCTCGATGTCGTACTTCTCGGGGTCGGTCGGGACGATCCGGTAGTGCATGGAGGCCAGAAACCGGCAGCCGGCCGCCTGGCCGCGCAGCACGAGGCCGTCTCCACCGTTCAGGCTCCAGACGTGCGTCTTGCCCGTGGCTGCGCGACCGCCGGGCGATACGACGACCTTGCCAGCACCCAGGCAGGCCAAGGCCCGTTCGATGGGGGCGAGGAACGCTTCAACCGCTTGGTACGGCGACGCTCCCGGCACGGGGCGTCAGCGTACGAGAGGCAGCGCCATGAGCACGTCGAGCAGCCCGGGGCGAGCATCAGGGTCGACGTCGTCGAACTTGCCGTCGTCGAGAGCCGCGATGAACTCTTCCCCGCTCAGGCCCAGGGCGCTGCGGGCGATCCGGTCGAAGACGGCGACGGCTTCCTCAGAGGTGAGCTCATTCACTCCGACAGACGCGTTGCTTTCTGCGATCGACACGAGCACCCCCTCCCCTCACTGTCCACACGCCCATCCACAGGGACGTCCACACCCGACTGTTCTACAGCGTGCCACCGACCAGAACGATTCGGCGAGCCGGGGCGTATGCGCCGGTCACCCGTTCGGGGTTGGGCCGTCTGTCCTGAGAAGCCACGGATCCAGCCCTGGCGGCCCGGCCGTCACGCCCCTGCCTCGCTACCGTCGCGGGCCGCGTCGGCGGTGGTCGCCGTCCAGCCCGGCCGGGAACCTGCCCGGATCCAGCCATGAGCCTGCGGACTGCTGTGAGTCGTCGAGGTAGCGCGTGGTGGCGGGCTTCTCCTCCACCGCCCCAGGCGATGGTCCTCTGGCGGTCGGAGATCTGCCCACCATCGAGCTAATCTCCTCGATCGCCGCCACCGCCGCCGTGGTGTCGCCTTGGATCGACTGCACCCGGCGGGCGATGTCCTCGGTCCCCTTCGCCGTCTCAGCCAACTCGTTCACCTCGTCGGCCACCACTGCGAAGCCCTTGCCTTGCCGCGCCTCACCGGCGCGGGCGGCCCTGATGGTGGCGTTGAGCGCAAGCAGGTTGACCTATTCCGCGATGCTGGTGATGACCCTCACAAGGTCGCGATCACGGCCGATGACTCACACCCAGTTTGGCCACTGTTTCCGTCATCGTCTGCCCGGCGGTCACCGCGCGGGCGACTAACTCCGTCCGACGCACGGCCACCGCACTGTTCGCTGCGCCCTCCACCGACGTCGCGGAGGAGAAACGCCGCTTCGGCGAGGTCCGTGCACAGCGATGGTTCGTCGGCTGACAACCGAGACGCATGGGGACCGGCGGATCGATCCCACGACTGGGAGCGCACCATCCCATGCTGCGACGGCTGTCCGGCGACGGACGCTGACAGCGGATGGAGGGGACCCGGAGACCGCCGGGTCAGGTGGCCGGTTGGGCTTCGACGACGCCCATCATTCCCCGGTCCTCGTGATCGAGGATGTGACAGTGGTACACGGTGCGTCCGCTGAACCTGTCGAAGGACACGCGGACGGTGACCTCGCCTCGAGCGGGGATGTTCACCACGTCCTGCCACCGGACGTCGTCCAGCGGGCGACCGGCCTCGGCGACGATTTGCATGGGCCAGACGTGCAGGTGGATCGGGTGGTCCATCGGGGAGGTGTTGCCGATCGTCCACTCCTCGACCGTATCCAGCACGACCGCCTGGTCGACGCGGTCGGCGTCGAACTCCTTGCCGTCGATGGTGAACGACATTCCGCCGGACGCCATGCCCATGGTAAAGACCAATCTGCGGCGGGTTGCCGGCTCGACGTCGCGCAGATCCCGGGGGGCCGGCTGAGCCGGCAGCGCCGGCAGCCCGGAGGCGGCTGCCCCGGCGACCTCGAACGTCGCGATGGGTCCGACGTCCCCGGAGACCGAGCCGCCCATCATGCCGCCCATGCCCCCGCGGTCCACGCCGAGCGCCTCGAGAGCGCTGGCGCCCTCGGCCGCGGTGACCAGCAGGTCGGCGCGGTTGCCGGTGGCCAGCACAACCTCCTGGACCCGGCGGGGCTCGGCGTACCGCCCTGAATCGATGCCCAGCAGGTCCAGCTGCTGGCCGTCCAGACGCAGCCGCACGTAGCGGGCGGAGCAGGCGTTGACGATCCGCCATCGCTCCCGCTCGCCCGGCCGAGCCGTGAGCGCGGGCTTGATCTGACCGTTGACCAGCACGAGCTCTCCCTCCCGGCCCATCATCTGCGCCATCGTCGAAGGCGGCTCCAGCCGCCCGGCGGCGTCGAGGGTGATGTCGGAGATGACCAGGACCCGTTCCCGGGTGACCGGCAGCTCCTGGGGGTCCTCCACGATGATGGCGCCGTACAGGCCCCCGAAGACCTGGTCGGCGACGAGTCCGTGGTGGTGCGGGTGGTACCAGTACACCCCGGGCGGATGGTCGTCGGGCAGCCGGTAGTCGTAGTCGAAGGACTCTCCCTGCCGTACGGTGACGAAGGCGTTGTCGCCGTTGCCCTCGGGGGAGACGTAGAGGCCATGGACGTGCAGATTGGTCGCCGCGTCCAGCCGGTTGACCAGCTGCACCTGCAGCCGGTCACCCGGCCGCAGCCGCAGCGTCGGCCCCGGCAGACTCCCGTTGTAGCCGAAGGCGGTCGCCTGCCGACCACCGATTGACAGCGGCCCTTCGGCCGCCTCCAGCCGCACCCGCAGCAGACCGTCCGTGCTGCGCAGGGTCTCCGGCTCGGACAACTGCACGCCGGCCACGGTACTGAGCAGCGACCCGCGCGGCCACGCCAGCCCCGTGGCACCCACAGCGACGCTGGCCAGGCCGAGCCCACCCAGCTGGAGCACCCGGCGTCGGCTGATCGGCTCCACTATGCGCCCTCGCCGAGCGTCTGCAGACGTTCCCGGTACTCCTCGATGGTCAGCTCACCGCGGGCGTAGCGCTCGTCGAGCACCTCACGCGCCCGGCTGCGCGCAGGCGATCGGGCGGCGGAAACTTCACTGCCCGGCCCACGGGTGATCCCGCCGCCGATCGCTCGGACGGCGAGGACGACAAGCAGGACGACGCCGATGATCAGCAGCAGCCAGAACAGCCACACCCAACCCATGCCCATGCCCATTCCGGTTCCCATGGTCAGTCTCCCTTCATCTCACGAACTTGTTTCGTCAATTCCCGTGCTCCGGGGACCCGCCCTGTCCGGTCGCCCGCCGTCCCGGCGGGCGGGGCGCCCGGATCGGGTGTGCCCGCGCAGGGCGTAGCGCCGCAGCGCCAGTTCCTCCCCCCGCCCGCGCCGTCGCCCGCGGCGGGTGATCCACCAGGTGACGAGGGCGAGGCCGGCGATGACCGCTGCGGCCACCAGCCACGCGGTGCTGCTGGTCCATCCGCTGCCCACCCCGACCGTCCCGTCGGCCCCCGTAGTCACGTCCTGCCAGGTACGCACGTCCATCTCCTGTCTCCATCCGGGTGGTAGACCCGGCTGGCGCGAGGCGCCGGAGTTCCTCCCGCGGCTGACCGTGAGGGCCGAATCGATGTCCGCTCGGTGCGAGAACATGCCGACTTCCAGCAGGACTGCGGCCCCACCTGGCAGCCCCGAACACCGCGTCCAACCAGCCGCTGGCCTCCCCCGTCCCCTGCTTGCTCCCTACCCCGGCATCGCCGGTCCATAGGCGACCGCTCGTCCATATCAGCGCCTCTGGACAGGCGCCGCTCCGACGTCCCGGGCGCGGCCGCAGCGCGAGCCGCACGCGGTAGAGAGCATACCCCCGGGGGAATGGACGCCGTAGTGCTACGTTGGTCCGTATATACCCCCCTGGGTATCTGACCACAGACCTTCAGGAGCTGACGTGATCCCCGAGATCGACCAGAACACCTTCGCCGCCCGGCTCGCCGAGGGCGATGCCCTCGTCGTCGACGTGCGCGAGGCCCGCGAGTACCGCCCCGGCCACGTTCCTGGGGCGCAGAACCTGCCGCTCAGCGTGCTCCCGGCCCGCCTGCCCGAGCTGCCGAAGGACCAGCCGGTCTACGTGATCTGCCAGGCCGGCGGGCGCAGCGCCCAGGCCACCGCGCTGATGCGCGCGGTCGGCATCGACGCCACCAGCGTCACCGGCGGCACCGGCGCCTGGATCGAGTCCGGCCGCCCGGTCGCCACCGCCGCCTGACCTGAACCACGCCACCACGGCCCCCGAGAGGAATCCGATGACGATCACCGTCCTCCCCCTGGACACCCCCGGCCTGGGTGACCGCACCTACCTCGCCCACGACGGCGAGGTCGCCCTCGTGGTCGACCCGCAGCGCGACTACGACCGCGTCCTCGGCATCGCCCGGGCAGCCGGCGTCCGGATCACCCACGTCTTCGAGTCCCACATCCACAACGACTACGTGACCGGCGGGCTGGAACTGGCCCGCGAGGTCGGCGCCCAGTACCTGCTCAACGCCGACGACCCGGTCTCCTTCGAGCGCACCGGGGTCTCCGACGGCGACGTCGTCGAGGTGGGGGCCCGCATGCGGGTGCGGGTGCTGCTCACCCCCGGACACACCCACACCCACCTGTCCTTCGCACTCGAGGCCGACGGCGAGTCAGTCGCGGTCTTCACCGGTGGCTCGCTCCTCTACGGCTCCACCGGGCGCCCCGACCTCCTCGGACCCGACCACACCGACACGCTCGCCCACGCGCAGTGGCACTCCGCCCAGCGGTTGGCCGCCGAGCTCCCGGACGAGACCGCCGTCTACCCGACGCACGGCTTCGGCAGCTTCTGCTCGGCCACCCAGTCCGGCGGCACCGCCAGCACCATCGGCCACGAGAAGCTCGCCAACCCGGCGCTCACGACGGACGAGGCCCGCTACGTCGAGGACCTCCTCGACGGCCTGGACGCCTACCCGGCCTACTACGCGCACATGGGCACGGCCAACTCCGCCGGCCCCGGCGAGGCCGACCTCTCCCTGCCGACCGAGGCAGACCCGGCCGAGCTGCGCCGGCGCATCGAGGCCGGCGAGTGGGTAGTCGACCTGCGCAACCGCACGGCCTTCGCCGCCGGGCACGTCGGCGGGACGGTCAACTTCGGCCTGGACGGGCAGTTCGTCACCTACCTCGCCTGGCTGATGCCCTGGGGCACCCCGGTGACCCTGCTCGGCGAGACCGCCGAGGACGTCGCCGAGGCCCAGCGCGAGCTGGTCCGGGTCGGCATCGACCGGCCGGCCGCGATGGCCACCGGCACCGTCGAGGACTGGTCCGGCGGCGAGCCGCTGCGGGCCTACCGCACCGCCACCTTCGCCGACCTCGCCACCGAGTTCACCGCCGGCCCAAGCCCCGTCGTGCTCGACGTGCGGCGCAACCAGGAGCGCGCCGAGCGGCACATCGCCGGCTCGCTGCACATCCCGATCCACGAGGTGCTCGAGCGCCTCGACGAGGTCCCGGCCGGCCCGGTGTGGGTCCACTGCGCCGGCGGCTACCGCGCCGGCGTCGTCGCCGCCCTGCTCGACGCCCACGGCATCTACGTCGTCGCCATCGACGACTCCTTCGACAACGCCGGCCCCGCCGGCCTCCCCCTCCCCACCGACGCGACCAAGCAGGAGATCCCCGCATGACCACCCCCACCGTCGACGCCCCCACCCTCGCCGAGCGCCTCGGCAACAACTCCGACCCGGACCCCACGCTGATCGACGTCCGCACCCCGGCGGAGTTCGAGGCCGGCCACATCCCCGGCGCGGTCAACGTCCCCCTCGACGAGCTCAAGGGCTCGCTCGACGAGCTCCGCACGGTCCTGGACGACCACCACGACGTCGTCCTCGTCTGCCGCTCCGGCGCCCGGGCTGGACAGGCGCAGGAGGCTCTCCAGGCGGCCGGCCTCACCTCGCCCAGTGTCCTCTCCGGCGGCATCGTGGACTGGGAGAGGACCGGTGGCGCGGTGAACCGCGGCCGGCAGAGCTGGGAGCTCGAGCGCCAGGTCCGCCTGGCCGCCGGGTCCCTCGTCGTCGCCGGGATCCTGGGCAGCACGGTCGCCCCCAAGGCGAAGTGGCTGTCCGGCTTCGTCGGCGGCGGGCTGGTCTTCGCCGCCGTCTCCAACGCCTGCGCCATGGGCATGGCACTGGCGAAGATGCCGTGGAACAAGCGGGGCGCCCGCGCCACCGGCTCGGCGCTGGACCAGCTCACCCGGAAGCGGTGACCCGATGCTGATCGCGCTCACCGTCGCACTGGCCGTCGTCGTCGGAGTCACCCTCGGGCTGCTCGGCGGGGGCGGCTCGATCCTGATGGTGCCGCTGCTGGTCTACGTGGCCGGCATGGACGCCAAGGAGGCGATCGCCGCCTCGCTCGTGGTCGTGGGCGTCACCGCGGCGGTGAGCGTGGTCGGCCACGCCCGCGCCGGTCGCGTCCGCTGGCGCACCGGCCTGCTCTTCGGGGCGGCCGGCATGGCCGGCGCGCTGGCCGGCGGGTTCGTCGGCGGCCACCTCCCCGGGCAACTGCTGATGATCGCCTTCGCCCTGATGATGGTCGCCACCGCGGTGGCCATGCTCCGCGGCCGCCAGGACGTCGACCCGGTCAAGGCGCACGCCGAACTGCCCGTGGGTCGGGTCCTGCTCGACGGCGTCGTCGTCGGCCTGGTCACCGGCCTGGTCGGCGCGGGCGGCGGGTTCCTCGTCGTCCCGGCGCTGGCCTTGCTCGGCGGGCTGCCGATGGGCGTGGCCGTGGGCACCTCCCTGCTGGTCATCGCCATGAAGTCCTTCGCCGGGCTGAGCGGCTACCTGGCCACCGTGTCGATCGACTGGGCCCTCGTGGGTGCGGTCACCGTCGCCGCTGTCGTCGGGAGCCTGCTCGGGGCCCGGGTGGTCGACCGCATCCCGGCCGATGCGCTGCGCCGGGCGTTCGGGTGGTTCGTCCTGGCCATGGGCGCCTTCGTGCTCGTCCAGGAGGCGCCGGACGGCGCGCGGCTGCCGGCACTGATCGCCGTGCTCGGCGTGGCAGGAGCGATGGGGACCTGCACGGCGTTCGTGCCTCGCTGCCCGCTCCGCAACGCCGGGATCGTCGGCGCTCGCCCCGCCAGGGCCTGACCCCAGACGGCCGCGCGGTGCGTCCGGGAATGCCCACGCACCGCGCGGCGCTCCAAGCAGCAGTACCCGCCGGGGTATGACCCCGGCGGACGGGAGAGGATGAGGACCATGCAGCTCGAGAACACCCAGGTCGTCGGAGACGTCATCAAGCGGCTGCGCCGCGCTGAGGGCCAGCTCGCGGGCGTGATCCGCATGCTCGAGGCCGGCCGCGACTGCGAAGACGTCGTGACCCAGCTGGCCGCGGTGTCCCGGGCCCTGGACAAGGCCGGGTTCGCCATCATCGCCACCGGCCTCGAGCAATGCATCACCGCCGGGAAGGACGGCGACGCCCTCGACCGCGCCCGGCTCGAGAAGCTGTTCCTCTCCCTCGCCTGACCGGAGGCAGGTGGAGCCCCGTCCCCGTACGCCGACACCTGGCACCGAACGGGTCCACTGCAAGCCGGCGCAGGACGCCGGCTGAGTGATCGCCGTGCCCGTCGCCCGCCATGCTGAACCGACACCGAAGCATTGCTGATGGACAGTTGCCGCCGTCCCCGCATCGACGTCCCGGCGCGACTGCGCGGAAGCCGCTGGACCGCACATCCGCGCTGATGCCGACCGTTCGCCGCTCATCCCGCGGACTCGTGGTCGTTCTGGCAGCCTTTACTGCCAGACGTCCGCGGGATGACGAGGAGGCCCATGTCATGGACCAGCGAGAGGCGCGACGGCGCGAACGCACCCGACAGCAACCCCCGCGAAGCGTGCCGTGGCCCGTCGAAGGTGACACCGATGTCGTCGCGGTGGACACCACGTGGGGTCAGCTCCAGCGCCTGGAAGCGTCCCCCGGGGTACGCACCGTTGGAGAACTGGAACTTATCGAGCTGGTCGGACAGGGGGCCGTGCTCGTCGACTGCCGCACCGCAGGGTCCTTCGGAGGCCGCACCATCCCCGATTCGGTGCTCCTTCCACACAATCAGGTGCTCGAGCGGCGCAGCGAGTTGTACCCCGGCCGGCTGTCGATCCTGTTTTGCAACGGCCCCCAGTGCCCGCAGTCCCCAGACGCCATCCGACAGCTCCTCGGAGTCGGATACCCCGCAGATGCCCTGGCCTACTACCGAGGCGGCATGCATGACTGGGTGACACTGGCGATGCCGACACAGCCACGCGAGGACTGACCCGCCGACGCCGCGTCGACGCTCTCCACGTCCGACCGGAAAGTGATGTTCGGTTCCTGGCGACCGCGGGGCCGCCCACGCTTGTCACGAACAAGACCTGACCGACGCACCACGCACCAACCGCCAAACACGCCCTCGAATGCCGGGGCGATATAGCGCAGGTAGTAGAAGATGCCGGCGACGGTCTCGACGGCTGCCACGACGACCAGCCAGGCGAATCCGGCCGTCCGAGGTGGGTACAGGCGACCTGCCTGTGCAGCGCGATGCGCTGCGGAGGACTCCGAGTGACACGGCTTCTCGACCCGAGCGTGTCACCCCAGCAACAGACCGCTGTCCGGAGCCGGCTTCACCCCGGCCCCTCCGACTGACACACCTCTGTATCCCCGGCTACAACACCCAACCATTTCAAACTCCATTCGCTGACGCAAACAACGCCCATCAGATCGCTCACGTTTTACAACCCTCTCCGTCAATGACGAAGCCTTCACTGAAGACCGGCACGAATGCTACCTTTGGAGGTAGCTCGGGCCCCGCTTCGCGGGGCCCATTGGCGTTTCTAGGGGTGGCGTGTTGGTCATTGTTGGGTGGCGTTGAAAATGCACGGCGGAATGAAGATCTACGCCGGCGCGCCGGCGGCTGCCCGGCACTACGTGGAGGCCGACCGTGGCCGGGCCGACGACTACTACCTCACCGAGGGCAGCGGCCTCGCCCGCCGCTTCACCGCCACCGACGGTCGCGTGACCGAGCTGACGTCGCTGACCGGCGACGCCTACGAGACCTGGGTCGCCGGCCGCGACCCGGAGACGGGCGAGCCGAGGGGGCAGCTACGCGGCGACGAGCACGCCGTTCGCTTCGCCGAGGTGGTGGTCAACGGCCCGAAGACGTGGTCGCTGGCCGCCGCGCTGCACCCGGAGATCGCGGAGGCGTACGAGGCGGCGCAGGACCGCGCCGCCGAGCAGATCATCGGCTGGCTCTCCGAGCTCGCCACCACCCGGGTCGGGCCGCGCGGCGGGCAGGTGCAGGTGCCGCTGGAGGTGCTGGAGGCGGCGACGGTGCGGCACTACACCTCCCGGGCGCAGGACCCCCACTGGCATCTGCACCTGCAGCTGCTGTCCCGGGTTTTCGCGGCCGGGAAATGGCGCGGGCTGCACACAGTCGGAATTCGTGACTTCCTGGGCGCGATCAATGGGATCGGGCACGCGGCGATGGCGTGTGACCCGGAATTGAATGCCGCCTTCGCCGCGAACGGCTACACGAAGAACGCTACTGGAGAAATACTGGAGCTCGCCGAGTACACGGGACCGTTCAGCGCGCGGAACGCACAGATCGCCCGAAATGTGGACCGCTACGAACGGGAATGGACCGCAGCGCATCCCGGTGAAGCCGCCGGGCCGGGGCTGCGCCGGGCGTGGGATGCCCGGGCGTGGGCTGACGGGCGCCCGAACAAGGTCACTGCCCAGCCAGGGACGAGCCTCGGCGAAAGGTGGCGGGCCGAGCTGTCTGCCCTCGGCTACCGCGCCCCCGCCGGCCCGGTCGACCTGGCGCCCACCCCCCCGGTCGGGACCCTCGATCGAGACGAGCTGGTGCAGCGCGCGCTGGTCCGGCTGGCGGCGGCGCGCTCAGCGTGGAACGCCGCGGACATCCGCGGCGAGGCCGAGCGGCTGATCGCCGCCGAAGGCGTGATCGCCGACGCCGCGGTGCGGATCGAGCTGGCCGAGGACCTCACCGCCCGCGCGATGGAGCGCTGCCTGCCGTTGCTGGACCGCGACGGGGTGCCCGAGCACATCCGAGCTTGGACCTCCCAGACGGTCCTCGACGTCGAAGCCGACCTGACCACCCGGCTCGCCGCCCGCGGCGCCCGCGGCGTGCCGGACACCGGCCCGGCACTCCCGGTCGAGCGCCCGGCCGCCGCCGGCCGGCTGGATTCCGGCCAGGCCGCGGCGGTCGCCGTCCTCGCCGGCGATCGGCCCCTGGTGGTGGTCGAGGGCGCCGCCGGGGCGGGCAAGACCACCACGCTGGCCGCCACCCGCGACCTGCTCGAGGCGCAAGGCCGCCGGCTGGTGGTGGTCTCTCCCACGCGCAAGGCGGCCAAGGTGGCCGCCGGCGAGCTGGGTGCGGCCGCCGGGTCCGCGGCGTCCCTCGCCTTCGGGCACGGCTGGCGCTGGAACGACGAGGGGCGTTGGACCCGGCTCACCGTCGGCGAAACCGACCCGGCGACCGGCGGTATCTACGCCGGGCCGAGCGAGGCCGCGCAGCTACGCCCCGGCGATCTGCTGCTGGTGGACGAGGCCGGGATGCTCGACCAGGACACCGCCCGCGCCCTGCTCACCGTCGCCGACGAGCGCCAGGTCCGGGTGGCGCTGCTCGGCGACCGACACCAGCTGTCCGCGGTCGGCCGCGGCGGCGTCCTCGACCTCGCCATCGGCCAGGCCGACCCCGCGGCGCACCTGATCCTCGACGCGGTGCACCGCTTCACCCGTACCGACGAGAAGGGCCGCACAACACCCGACACCGGCTACGCCGACCTGACCCTGGCCATACGCACCGGCGAGGACCCCGGCGCCGTCTTCGACGCCCTCCTCGCCCGCGGCCATATCCAGCTGTTCCCCCACGCCACCGCGCTGCAGGACACGCTGGCCGCCGCCACCGCCGCCGCCTCATATGCCGACGACCGCCAAGTGGCCGTGGTGGTGGACACCCGCGAACAGGCCGCCGCATTCAACAACGCCATCCGCGAACTGCTGGTCGTCGCCGGCCGGGTCGACGACCGAACGGTGGCCGTCACCGACGCCGGAGAGCGGATCGGCGCCGGGGACCAGATCGCCACCCGGCGAAACGACCGCCGCCTCGACGTCGCCAACCGCGACACCTGGATCGTCACCACGGTCGGCCGCCGCGGCGGGCTGCTCGTCACCCCCGCTGTCACCCCCACCGGCACCATCGCCGGTGACGGGTCCGGCGGTGTCACCCCGGCCGGCCCAGGGATCCGGGTGCTGCCCGCGGACTACGTCACCGCGCACGTCGAGCTCGCCTACGCCTCCACCGCGTACGGCGTGCAGGGCGACACCGTCACGGCGTCACACGTGGTGGTCGGTGAGCAGACCGGTGCCTCCTCCTGCTACGTCGGGATGACCCGCGGCCGAACGGCGAACACCGCCCACCTCGTCGCCGCCGACGCCGACGAGGCCCGGGAGCAGTGGCTCGCCGTGTTCGCCCGCGACCGCGCCGACCTTGGCCCCGCCCACGCCGCCCAGCTCGCCGCCGCCGAGGCCGCCCGCTACACCCCATCCCGCCCGCTGGAGCAGCTGCTGGCCGACCTGCGCGCGGCGTGGACGACCGAGCAGCGCTGCCTGGACCGGCTCGCCTACTGGGAACCACAGCGCGACACCCTGCGCGAGGTGGTCGCGCTCGAAGCTCCGCACGCCGGCGAACTCGCGAACCTCGAAGCCGCCCGTGAACAGACGGCGAACGCGGCCGAACAGGCGAAGCAGCGGGCCGGGGACAGTGGTGCGGCCGTCGCCGCTCACGCGGAACAGGTCCGCGACATTCTGCTCGCGCGTTGGGACGGTGAACGTGACGCCGCCCGTCAAGCCGCGCGGGTGGTGCGCGACGGATCGGGCCGACTGGAGCTCCGGCGAGGCGCGGTGGCGCGGGCCGGCGAGCAGCTCACCGACTGGGCCGACCGGTGGCGCCCGCACGTTCCGTCCCTGCCCACCGACCCGACCGACCTCGCGGAGGTTGCTGGCTGGTTCGACGACCGCCCCGCCCTGTGGAGGTCGCTCGACGCCGCCGCCCGCCAGGCGGCCGAACAGGCCTGCCCAGAAGACGCCCAGCTCCGCGCCGCAGCCGACGCCGCCCGGAACGCACACGAGCAGGCCCGGCGCGCCCTGGCCGAGGCCAGCCGCCGGCGCGACGAGCGGCTCGACCCATTTGGGCCCGCCGCCTGGACCCCCGACCCGGCCGGCCGGCTCGCCGACCTCCAGCGCGACATCGCCGCCACCCGCCGGGAGCTCACCGACGCCCGGACGCGCATCTCGACCCTCACCGCCGAGCCAGCTCTCCGCGCCCTGCCGCCCGAGCTGTTTGCCCGCGAACGCGAGGCCTGGCGCACACGCCGCTCGGCCGGCCCCGACCAGCGCGGATCGGCGCGCTTGCGGCCAACCGCCCCCGTCCCGGGCGTCCCCCGGCCCGAGGAGGAGCGCCTCGGCCCGTCCCTCCCCCGGCATGACACCGCCGCAGGCATCAGCCGATGAGTGGACGGCCTCCGCCGACGCCCACCGCGGGCCGGCAGGAGAGGTACTGGAGGAAAACAGGAGCCGTCGGAAGAAGCTCGTTGTGAGCTGTCACCAAACGGCTCGAAAACAACGCCTTCTACAGGCATCAGGCCCACACCAGTCGATCGGATCCGGAGTCCGCCGCCATGCCCGACCGCCCCGCCGGCCAGGAGCCCGAATTGCTCACCATCGTCGAAGCCGCTGAACTCCTGCGCGCGCCCGTCGCCACCCTGCGATACTGGCGCCACCTTGGCACCGGCCCACGCAGCTTCCGCCTCGGCCGCCGCGTCCTCTACCGCGCCGACGACCTCCGCAGCTGGATCGACGTTCAGCACGGCCGGGTTGCCAACGACCGGGGGGAGCCGGCGGTGAACCCACGCCGCACTCGGCGCACTCACCGGGATGCAAGAGGCGACACCCGCGGAGCGAGCGCACCCCTCAGCGACACGCTCGAGTCCTACCGGCGGGGCTCGGGCCCCCTCCCAGCAGGCGGTCGCTGAACATGGTTCGGGACAACCGGCGGAGGCAAGCGATACCCCCGGCCTCCGCCCACGAGCCCACGCCCCTCGGTGACCCCGGTCAGTTGCTCACCATCGACCAGGCCGCCGAGTACCTGGGCACCGGACAGCGCTTCGTCCGCCGCCTCATCAGCGAACGGCGGATCCCCTACGTGAAGCTCGGCAAGCACGTGCGTCTCGAGCAGTGCGCGTTGGACGCCTTTGTGGCCGCCGGCCGGGTGCCCTGCCGTTAGGGGCGTCGACCGTGCGTCCACAGGGGAGTTCCCTGCTGAGCCGAAGGCGGCCAAGGTTGGGTTATGCCAGCAAGCAGCGGTAGACGGCGTTTCGGTCGCGTGCGCAAGCTGCCCTCCGGCCGGTGGCAGGCCCGCTACCCGGGCCCGGACGGCCGAGACCGCGCAGCACCGAGCACATTCGCCACCAAGACCGACGCGGCACGCTTCCTGGCCGCGGTGGAGGTCGACATGGGTCGCGGCGTCTGGCTCGACCCGTTGCGCAGCGGCGTCACGCTCCGCGAGTACAGCCAGGCGTGGCTGGCCGAGCGGACCGTTCGAGGTCGTCGCCTGGCCGTGCGAACTAGGGAGACCTACGAACACTCCCTCGACCGCTGGGTGCTCCCCGCGCTGGGGAGCCTGCCGCTCGACCGCATAACTCCGGCAGCCGTGCGGCGATGGCACGCCGAGACCAGCGCAGCCACCGGCCCGACGGCGACCAGACAGGCCTACGCCCTCCTCCACGCCGTCCTAGCCACGGCCGTTGCCGATGACGCACTCCCCCGGAATCCCTGCCGGATCACGGGTGCGGGCCAGGCCCGCAGCGACGAGCGACCGCTCTTGGACCTCGACCAGGTGCAGCACCTATCCGCCAACATGCCAGAGAACCTCCGCGGCTTCGTCGACCTGGCCTTCTGGGCTCACCTGCGCCTCGGCGAGCTGCTGGCTCTCCGCATCGGCGACATCGACATGGACGACGGCACCGTGACCGTGCAGCGGCAGGTCGTGGAGACGGACGCCGGCCCCGTGGAGAGCCCACCGAAGGCGGGTAGCCAGCGCGTCGTGCACCTCCCGCCGCAGGGGGTCTCGGCACTGGCCGAACACCTGAAGACCCGCTCTCCGGCGCTGCCAACGGCTCGGCTCTTCGTGCGCAGGGACGGGAGAGCCCTCCGCGCGCATCACGTCCACGCCGCCTGGAGCACGTCCCGCCGAGCGGCCGGCCTGCCCGACGTCCATCTGCACGACCTGCGGCATGCGGGCCTCACGCTAGCGGCGCAGAGTGGGGCGACCCTGGCCGAGGTCATGCGGCGCGCCGGCCACTCGTCGTCCCGCGCGGCGATGATCTACCAGCACGCGGCTGAGCAGCGCGATGCCGAGGTCGCGGCCCGCCTCGGGCAACTCGCGGCGGGCACGACACCGAACCGTACGGGCACGTAGCGGGCACGCGACCGGGTGGCGGCGCCGGACGCCCGTTGACGGAAGTCTTCGGTCAGCGCAAACCCGCTGGTCAGGAGCGGAGGGCGTGGGATTCGAACCCACGATGGGTGTTACCCCATAGCGGTTTTCAAGACCGCCGCCATCGGCCACTAGGCGAGCCCTCCTGGCGGCACCGAGGCTAGCCGGTGCCGCGTACGACCCTCAGGACGTCGGCGTCAGGACGTCGGCGAGAGAGCCGTGCGCCACGCCTCCGCCGCGGCCGCGGCCGGCAGCGGGCGGGAGAGCAGGTAGCCCTGCACGTAGTCGCACCGCTGCTCCTGCAGCCACTCCAGCTGGGCGTCGTCCTCCACGCCCTCGGCGACCACGGTCAGCCCGAAGGTGTGCGCGGCGCGGATCATGAGCGCGACGAGCTCGGCGTGGCCGGACTCCGTCGAGGCGATGAAGCTGCGGTCGATCTTCAGCGTGTCCACCGGCATGCCGGCGAGCTGACCGATGGAGGTGTAGCCGGTGCCGAAGTCGTCGATGGCGATGGCGACGCCGAGTTCGCGGAGCGCGACGAGATGGCCGAACGAGGCCGGTTCGTTGACCAGCACGGTCTCGGTGACCTCCACGACGAGCAGCTCCGGGGGCAGCCCGGACGCCAGCAGGGCGTCGGTGACATCCCGGACGACACGCGGGTCCGCGAGGTGGCGACCGGAGACGTTGACCGCGACGGTGAGCCCCGCGGCCGCGCGGTCCTCGGCGCGCCACTCGGCGACCTGGCGGGTCGCCTCGTGCAGCACCCACCGGTCCAGGTCGCAGATCAGCGCGCTGCTCTCGGCGACCGGGACGAACTCGTTGGGCGGCACCATGCCGACGCCGGGGCGGTTCCAGCGGACGAGCGCCTCGTAGCCGTCCAGCCGGCCGGAGCCCAGGGCCACGACGGGCTGGTAGTGCACCTCGAACTCGCCCGCGGCCAGACCGGCGGCGAGCGCCGCCTCCGTCTCGGCCTGGGCGGACAGCTGGGCGCGCAACACCTCGTCGAACAGCTCCACCCGCCCCCGGCCGTGCGCCTTCGCGCGGTAGACCGCGGCGTCGGCCTCGGCGAACAGGGCGTCAGCGTCGATGCCGGCGTCCTGGGTGACCGCGATACCCACGCTCGCGCCCACCCGGAGTTGCTGGCCCGACCGGCGGATCGGCCGGCTGACCGTGGCGATCAGCCGCTCGCCCAGCTCCACGAGGTCCCGCTCCGCGGAGACGGACTCGACCAGGACGACGAACTCGTCGCCACCGAGCCGGCAGACGACGTCGCCCGGGCGCAGCGTCGCGCGCAGCCGGTCGGCGATCACGCGCAGCACCGTGTCGCCCGCGGCGTGACCGTGCCGGTCGTTGACCGCCTTGAACCCGTCGAGGTCGACGAACAGCAGGCCGGTCATGGTGCCGGCGCGCCGGCCGCGGTGCAGCGCGGCGGCGGTGAGGGTGCGGGCCTGCGTGCGGTTGGGCAGATCCGTGAGCGGGTCGTGGGCGGCCTGGTGGGCCAGCGCCGTCTGCAGCTCCTCCCGCTCGCGGACCGAGTCCACCAACTGCTCCACCGAGGCGTGCAGCAGCTGGCCCAGCGGTCCGGGCAGCGGCTCGGCCAGCACCGGCGCGGAGAGATCCCCGCGGGTGACGGCGGCGGCCTGGTCCTGGATGCGGCGGAGCCCCGCCACGGTGGTCGTCAGGGCCGCCGAGACGGTGCGCGCCTCGCGGGGCCCGTTACGGGTGATCTCGACGAGCTGGCCGTGGCTGATCTGCTCCGCCTCGTCGGCGAGCACGCGGAGGGCTCTGGACACGGTGCGGCCGATCAGGACGGCGCCGGTCAGCGAGGCCAGCACCAGCAGGACGGCGCTGGCCAGCAGCACGTCCCGCCGGCCGGTGGCCGCCTCGCGGTCGGCGGCGGAGAGCTGCTGGGCCTCGGACACGGCACCGTCGAGGAGGTCGGTGAGCTGCGCGTCGCGGGCCGTGGCCTGCTGGACGAGCGTGATCAGCTGCGGGATCGTCAGCGTCGTGCCGACCCCGTCCACGTGGGCTGCCAGGACGGCGTCGACAGCGAGGAAGTCCGGGGACGACGCGACCTCCCGCCAGCGCTGCCCGAGCAGAGGCTGGGAGAGCTCTGCCAGGTTCTGGGTGGCGTGCTGGTAGGCGGACCAGTTGCCGACCCAGGCGACCTGATCGACTCCGGAGACACCGGCCAGCTGCGTGCCGATGAACTCCGGGACCAGCCGTGCCGCCACCATGGCCACCTCCGCGACCAGCTGCACGTCCCGGGTGGCGGCCGTGGTCGACACCGGGGCCTGCTCCGCGCGGGCGCTCCGGGCCGCCTCCCGCAGTCCGGCGGCCAGGTCGTCGGCCAACGCGAGGAAGTCGTCGTAGAGCCCGGCGGGGTCCCCGCTGCCGGTGTCGGCCGCATCCCGCACCCACCCGATGCGGCGCACGGCGGCGGCCGCTGCTGGCGCCACGCCGGAACCGGCCCCGATCGCCTCGAGCGCCCGGTCCGTCGCCACGCGGGTCGTCGCCAGGAGCTCGCGCGCCGGGTCCCGCAAGCGGGCCACAGCGGCGGCGTCGGACCCCAGGAAGGCGCCGCTGGCCGTGTTGTCGACGAGCACGACGGTGAGCGTCGGGACGATCTCGCGGATGATGGCACTGCGCGCGGCGTGCAGCGAGGCGAGCGCGCCGACCGCGGCCTCGGACCGGGCCGCGCTGCCGGCCTCGTCCACCGCGATGCGGACGATCGCCGAGGTCAGCGCGACCACGCCGACCAGGGGCACGAGCACCAGGGCCGTCAGGTAGAGCCACAACGGGGTGCCGCGCCGATGCTCGGCAGAGCCCCTCATCCGCATGGACCTTGCGTCGGCGCGCGGGAACCGGTCCTTGAGCGGGCGCCTCCCCCCTCCGGGGCAGGTGCCATCGGTGACCGGTTTCGAGTCGCCCGGCGGCGGAGGCGAGGGGTCGCCGACAATGACGGACGCCGCGCGCCGCGCGGCGGAGCGGGGGGAACGTGTCGCAGGGGCTGTCGACGGATGCCGGGCGGGTGGGGACCACCCGGAGCCGGTGGTGGTTCGCGGCACCGGCCGTGGCCCTCGTGCTGGTCGCCCTGTGCCTGCGCGCACCCTTCGCCGCCGTCGGCCCGCTGCTCGGCGAACTGGGCGACGAACTCGGCCTGGCCACCGGATCGCTGGCCGTCGTCACCGCACTGCCGCTGGTCTGCTTCGGGCTGGTGTCGCCGTTCGCACCGGCGCTGGCCGCCCGGTGGGGCGTGCACGGCGCCGTGCTCCTCGGGGTCGCGCTGATCGCTGCGGGCGTGCTGCTGCGGGTGGCCGGGGCGCCGGGGCTGTTCGCGGGCACCGTGCTGCTCAGCGGCGGCATCGCGGTCGGCAACGTGCTCCTGCCGGCCGTCGCGCGGGCCGAGTACGGCAACCGCGCGGCGGTCGTCCTCGGGCTGATCACCGCGGCCATGTCCGGCTCGGCCGCCGTCGGCGCGGGCCTGGCCCGCCCGTTGTCCGCCGCGGCCGGTGGCCCGGGCGCGGGGCTGCTGCTGTGGGGCGTGCCGGTGCTCGTCGCGCTGCTCGCGATGGGCGCGCTGACCCGCGCCCGGCGGGACACGCCCGCGCCCGAGGCGGCGCCCTCCGGTGGGCACACGGCGATCCTGCGCGACCGGGTCGCCCTGATGGTCACCCTGTACTTCGGGTTCCAGTCGCTGTCGTTCTACGCGATGCTCACCTGGCTGGCCGACGTGCTGGAGTCGGAGTCCGGCGTCTCCTCCGTCGCGGCCGGCGGGCTGCTCGCCGTCGCCACCGGGCTCGCGGTGCCGCTGGCCCTCGTCGTCCCGGGGCTGGCCGGTCGGCGGCCCGGCCAGCAGGGCTGGGTGCTGCTGGGTGCCGTGCCGGCGATGGCCGCGATCACCGGTCTGCTGGTGGCCCCCGAGGCGGCGCCCCTCCTGTGGGCCACGCTCTACGGACTGGGCAGCGGCGTCGCCTTCCCGCTGTCGGTGATGCTGTTCGTGGCGCGCACCCGCGACGTCGCCCAGACCGGCCGGCTGTCGGCCACCGCGCAGAGCGTCGGCTACCTGCTCGCCGCCACCGGCCCGCTGGGCGTAGGGCTGCTGCACGACGCCACCGGGGCGTGGGCACCCGGGCTGGCGCTCATGCTCACCGCCGTCGTCCTCCAGCTGGTGGTCGGGCTCGCCGCCGCCCGCCCCCGCCTGGTGAGCGCCACCGCCTGACCCCTGACCGCTGACCGCTGGCCCCTGGCCCTCCGCTCGACTGAGCAGTTGTGGTCGCCGACACGCCTGGACACGCCGGCGAGAGCGACACCAACTGCACACTCGGCGGCGCCCGGCTCACGGCTGGGCGGTGACGCCCTCCGGGGTTGCCGCCGGGGTGCCGACGACGCCGTGCAGGTGGCAGGCCGCCTGCTGACCGGGCGCACCCACCGGCTGCAGCGCGGGATCGACGTCGTCGCAGGGCTCGAAGACGTACGGGCAGCGGGTGCGGAACCGGCAACCACTGGGGACGGCGGCCGGCGAGGGGACGTCGCCGGTGAGCACGATCCGCTTGCGCTGCCGTTCGAGCTCCGGGTGCGGCAGCGGAACCGCCGACAGCAGCGCCTGCGTGTACGGCATCTGCGGATCGGTGCCGACCGCCTCGGCCGGCCCGATCTCCACGACCCGGCCGAGGTACATCACCGCGATCCGGTCGGAGATGTGCCGCACCGCCGAGAGGTCGTGCGAGATGAACAGCAGCGTGAGCCCGAGCTGCCGCTGCAGCCGGCGCAGCAGGTTGAGCACCTGGGCCTGCACGCTCACGTCGAGCGAGGCGATCGCCTCGTCGCAGACCAGGAAGTCCGGCTCGCCGGCCAGCGCCCGGGCGATCCCGACGCGCTGGCGCTGACCGCCGGAGAACTCGTGCGGGTACCGGCCGGCGACGGCGGCGTCCAGCCCGACCAGCTCGAGCAGCTCGGCCACGCGGGCGGCCTTGTCGCGGCCCGTGCGCAGCCCGTGCACCTCCAGCGGCTCGCTCACCGTCTGGGCGACCGTGCGCCGCGGGTCCAGCGAGGCGAAGGGGTCCTGGAAGACCATGCCGGCGCGGCGGCGCAGCTCCTTGAGCCGCCGGCCGGTCAGCCCGGTGACCTCGGTGCCGTCGAAGGTGACCGTCCCGCCGGTGGGGGGCACCAGCTGCAGCAGCGCGTTGCCCAGGGTCGACTTCCCGCACCCGGACTCCCCCACCAGACCGAGGGTCTCGCCGCGCAGGATGTCCAGGTCCACGCCGTCGACGGCGCGCAGCACCCCCGCCGGCTTCCGGCGCAGGCCGCCCCCGCCGACCGGGAAGTGCACCTCCAGCCCCCGGGCGGAGACCAGCACGTCGTCGCTCGTCATCGCGCCCCCCCTCCCGGACTCCCGGTACCGGAAGTCCGGGAGCGTTCCGTACTTCCGGTACCGGAAGTCCCCTGCCGTTCCGTACTTCCGGTACCGGAGGTCCCCTCCGTGCACCAGGTGGCCGCCCGGTGGGGCAGCGCGGCGTCCGGCGCGCCGACGGTCATCAGCGGCGGCTGCTCGGTCTCGCAGCGCGCGTCGCCGCGCACCGGGCAGCGCGGCCAGAACACGCAGCCCGCCGGGAGGTCGGTCGGGGCGGGCGGCACCCCCGGCACCGTGGCCAGGTCCGGGACGACGCCGTCCACCGCGGGCTGGGCCAGGTCGGGCAGGGCGCCCAGCAGCCCGCGCGTGTAGGGGTGCCTCGGGTTCTCCAGGACGTCGTCCACCGTGCCGTCCTCCACGCACCGCCCGCCGTACATGACCAGCACCCGGTCGGCGATGCCCGCGACCACACCGAGGTCGTGGGTGATCCAGATGACGCCGGTGCCGTGGTCGGCCTGCAGCTTCGCGATCAGGTCGATGATCTGGGCCTGCACGGTCACGTCGAGCGCGGTCGTGGCCTCGTCGGCGATGAGCAGCGCCGGGGAGTTCGACAGCGCGATCGCGATGATCACCCGCTGTCGCATCCCGCCGGAGAGCTCGTGCGGGTACCGGTCCAGCGCCCCCTCCGGATCGGGCAGCCCGACCTCGCCGAGCAGCTCCGCGGCGCGCCGGCGGGCGGCGGCCTTGCCCAGGTCGCTGTGCGCCCGGATGCCCTCGACGATCTGACGCCCCACGGTGAGCACCGGGTTGAGCGAGGTCATCGGGTCCTGGAACACCATGCCGGCGCCCGGACCGCGCACCTGGCGCAACCGCTCGGGCTTCATGGTGAGCAGGTCCTCGCCCTGCAGCAGCGCCCGGCCGGTCACCGTCGCGACCCGGGCCGGCAGCAGCCCCAGCAGGGCGAGCACCGACACGCTCTTGCCGCTACCCGACTCCCCGACGACGGCGACCGTCTCCCCCGGGCCGACGGTGTAGGACAGCCCGTTGACGACGTCGGCGGGCCCCCGCGGCGTGCGCAGCCGCACCCGCAGGTCCTCGACCTCCAGCACCGGGCCGCTCCCCGGGTCCACCGGCCGCCCCGCGCGGGACGCCCCGCTCACGAGCCACCCCCGGCCATCAGCGTCCGCTGCCGCGGGTCCAGCACGTCGCGCAGCCCGTCACCGAGCAGGTTGAAGCAGAGCACGGTCAGGAAGATCGCCATCCCGGGGAAGAACGCCAGCCACCAGGCCAGCTCGATGTAGCCGCGGCCCTCCGCGAGCATCAGCCCCCACGACGGGTTCGGTGGCTGCGTGCCCAGGCCGAGGAAGGACAGCGCCGCCTCGGCCAGCACGGCGAAGGCCAGGCTGATCGAGGTCTGCACGATGATCGGCGGAGCGGCGTTGGGGAGGATGTGGCGGCTCAGGATCCGCCAGTCCGAGGCGCCGACCGAGCGCGAGGCCCGCACGTACACCTCCTCGCGGACGCCGAGCACGCTCGCGCGGGTCACCCGCGCGAAGATCGGCGTGTAGACGATGCCGATGGCCAGCGCGGTGTTCCCCGATCCCGGCCCGCGGACGGCGAGCACCGCGATGGCCAGCAGCACGGCGGGGAACGCGAACAGCACGTCCATGAACCGCATGAGGACGTCGTCGATCCACTTCCCGTAGTAGCCGGCGAGCAGGCCGATCAGGCTGCCGACGACCAGCGCGAACCCGACTGCCAGGAAGCCGACCCGCAGCGACACCGAGGCGCCCAGGATCACCCGGCTGAGGATGTCCCGCCCGAGGTCGTCGGTGCCGAAGGGGTGCTCCCAGCTCGGCGACTGCAGCCGGTCGTCCACCGAGATGACGTTGGCGTCCTGCGTCGCGAACGTGTCGTCGAAGACCGCCACCACGACGATGAGCAGCAGCACCAGCGAGGCGATCAGCGCCGTGGGGTTGTGCAGCAGCAGGCTGAGCGTCTCCCGCCAGCGCGGCCGGGCCGGGCGCAGGGTCACCTCCGGCGACGTCCCCGGGGACCCCGCCGGGGTGTCGGGCGAGTTGCCCGGCTCCGGGACGGGCGCGCCGGTCACCTGCGGATCCGCGGGTCGATGGCGGTGTAGAGCAGGTCGACGACCAGGTTGATCACCAGGAAGACCACGGCGAACAGCAGGATCGCGCCCTGCAGGACCGGGTAGTCGCGGGCCTGGACGGCCTGCAGCGCGAGCTGTCCCAGCCCGGGCCAGGAGAAGACGATCTCCACGACGACGACGCCGGAGAGCAGGTAGGCCAGCTGCACGCCGGTGACGGTGACCAGCGGCAGCAGCGCGTTGCGCAGCACGTGCCAGGTGAACACCTGCCGCGTGCCGAGCCCCTTGGCCTGCGCCGTCCGGACGTGGTCGGAGCCCAGCGCCTCCAGCATGCTGGAGCGGACGAACCGGGTGATGACCGAGCCGGAGACGACGCCGGTGACCACCGCGGGCATGATGAGCCGCTGCAGCCAGGTCGCCGGGTCCTCGCTCAGCGGCACGTAACCGCCCGAGGGCAGCCAGCCCAGCGTCCCGGCGAAGACCAGGATGAGCACGATCCCCATCCAGAAGTCGGGCACCGAGATGCCGAACTGGCTGATCACCGTGGCGACGCGGTCGACGACCGACCGGGGCCGCAGCGCGGAGAGCGTCCCCAGCGGGATGGCGATCACCAGCGCGACCAGGATCGAGGCGAAGGCCAGTGTCAGCGTGGCCGGCAGCCGCTCGGCGATCTGGGACGTGACCGTCTCGCCGCTGCGGAAGCTCACCCCCAGGTCACCGGTGACCGCCCGGCCCAGCCAGGTGAAGAACTGCTCGATCAGCGGCTGGTCGAGCCCGGACCGCTCCCGCAGGGCGTCGTAGCTCTCCTGGGAGAACCGGGTGCCCAGGGCGAGCCGGACCGGATCGCCCGGTACGAGATGGACCAGGGCGAACACCACCACGCTCACCCCGGCGAGGACGACCACCGACTGGCCGACCCGCCGGACGACGTAACCGATCAGGGCAGCTCCACGTCCTCGAAGTTGATCGCACGGTCGGGCCGGATGGTGTAGCCGCTCAGTCCGGGCGCCCAGGCCTGCACGACGTTGGGGTTGTACAGGTACAGGTAGGAGACGTCGTCGACGATCAACTCGACCGCGTCGTCGTAGAGCTGCTTGCGGGTGTCGGGGTCGGTCTCGCTGGATCCTGCCTGCAGGAGCCGGTCGACCTCGGGGTTGCTGTAGCCCTGGTAGTTGTTCACCCCGCCGGTGATGTGCTGGGAGTGGTAGTAGTCGAACGGGTCCAGGTTGCCCAGCCAGCCGAGCAGGAACGCGTCGAAGTCGCCCTGGGCCTGCCGGTCCAGCCAGGTGGCGAAGTCGACCGTCTGGACGTCGACCTCGATCCCGATCGGCTCGAGCTGGCTGGCGATGACCTGCGCGGCGGTCACCGTCTCGGGGTACTCGTCGGTGACCATCAGGCCCATCGTGATCGGCGTCTGGACGCCCGCCTCCTCCAGCAGCGCCTGCGCGTCCTCGACGCTCGGATCGAACGGCGCGTAGTCCGACGCGAAGAAGTTGCCCTCCGGGATGGCGGTCTGGTTGGGATCGGCCGCACCGAAGAGGGCCGCCTCGGTCACGGCGGCGCGGTCGATCGCGGTGGCAATCGCCTGGCGCACCAGCGGGTTCCCGAACGGCTCCCGGTCGTAGTTCATGCTCATGTACCAGTAGTCGACGCTGGGCGTGGTCGCCAGCTCGACGGCGTCGTCACCCTCCAGCGACTCGATCTGCTGCGGCGGGACGTTGTCGGTCCACTGCACCTCGCCGGTCTCCAGCGCGGTGAGCGCGCTGGCCGGCTCGGTGATGTAGCGGAACTCGACGCCGTCGACGCTCGGGGCGCCGTCCCAGTAGTCCTCGTAGGCGGCCAGCTCGGTGCTGCTGGCGTCCGAGCTCTCCAGCGTGAACGGCCCGGTGCCCACCGCCTCGGTCTGCAGGTCGTACTCCTCGGCCGCGCCCTCCGGGATGATCGCCGTCCCCTTGAAGCCACCGATCAGCGCCGGCAGGTTGGGCGTGGGCTGGCTGACGGTGATCTCGACGGTCTGCGGGTCGACGGCCTCGACCGACTCGACGTTCTCGAACCGGTAGGCGTTCTGGAGTTCCTCGTCGATGATCCGGTTGTACGAGTAGACGACGTCGGCGGCGTCGAACTCGCTGCCGTCGTGGAACGTGACGTCCTCGCGCAGGTCGAACGTCCAGGTCAGGCCGTCCTCGCTGACCTCCCAGTCGGTCGCCAGGCTGGGCTCCATCGTCAGGTCCTCGGGATTCGGGACGACGAGGGTGTCGTAGACGTTCTCCAGGACCTGGAAGCTCGCGTAGGCACTGGTGACGTGCGGGTCGAACTGGTCGGGCTGCGCGCTGACGGCCGCGACGAGCGTGTCGTCACCGCCGCCCCCACCGCCGCCGCCGGTGTCCACGGAGTCGCCTCCGCCGCAGGCGCTCAGCGCGAGGGCGCCGGTGGCGGCCAGGGCGAGTGGTCGGATGGCGCGCACGGGGGCCTCCAGGTGCATCGAGGGTCGTCGTCCGCCCTCGACCTTTCACCCGTCCGCGCAGGTCGGCCACCCGAAGGCGGCTCTCCCGGGGATCGTTGCCTCTTCTTGACCTGCCCCGACGATCAGTCGACGGTGACGTCGTTGAACGGCAGCCGGGGCTCCACCCACGGGAAGACGACGAACAGCAGCAGCGCGGCCACCGCGACCACCAGGACCAGCGAGAGCACCGCCTTGCTCGGGGTGCCGCCGGGCAGGTGGCGCCAGATCCAGCTGTACATGCAGGTCTCCCGGATCAGCGTTCGTACAGGGCGTCAGGGCCGTCGGGGTACTGCGCCTTGCTCAGCGCACCGCCGTCGAGACGCGCGTGGATGATCAGCCGCTGTCGCGCGGAGTAGCGGGGATGGCAGGTGGTCAGCGTCAGGTACGCACCGGAGGGTGCCGCATCCGCGGCCGCGTTCGGCGTCGGCGAGACCACCTCGACCGCGGACGGGTCGACGATGTGCATCCCGGGGATGCCGGACGGGTCGGCGTCGACGTCGCCGGTCGCCGGGTCGCCCAGGACGCGGTAGACGAACCAGCTGTCGGCGGTCTCCACCACGATCGGGTCGCCGGGGCGCATGGTGTCCAGCTCGAGGAACGGTGAGCCCTTGCCGACCCGGTGGCCGGCCAGCCCGACGTTGCCCTGCTCGCCCGGCATCGCGGAGTCCACGTAGTGGCCCGGGCCCTGGGAGAGCTCCTCCTCGTCCGTGCCCTCGAGGATGACCCGCGTGTAGTCCTCGCCGAGCCGCGGGATGCGCAGCACACCGAAGGCGTCGCCGACGTCGACCTGGGTGAGCGGGTCCCGCGCGGCGGGCGAGGCGGACTCCCACTGCTCGCGCAGTTCCTCGCTCAGCTCGTCCTGCCGCTGCGCTGTCAGCAGGTCGGTGACGTAGACCTCGTAGACGACGAACAGCAGCAGCACCATGCCCGCGGTGACCAGCAGCTCACCGAACCCACGGGCAGCGGTGCGCCAGAGCGGGTCCCGCCGGCGGGGAGCGACGGCCCGCTCCTGGTCGGGATCGTGGTCGGCGGCCTCGTCGTCGGACCACCCGAGGTCGTGCTCGGCGGCCTCGTCGTCGGACCACCCGAGGTCGTGCTCGGCGGCCTCGTCGTCGGACCAGGGGTCGATCCGGTGCCCGGCCGGTGCGGGGACGGGCGGTCGCCCCGGGAGGGGCGGGCCGCCGAGCGCGGGCACCCGGTCCCACCGCTCGGTGAGGTCCTCGCGTCCACCTCGGTCCGGGTCCGCCATGCCACTCCCCCGGTCGAGTCCGTGCTGCTCGGAGGCTGGTCCGCCGACCAGCAGATGCTAGGTGAATGGACCTCCGGAGACCGGTCCCCTCGCCAGAGCCCGGCACCCCCCGCCCCAGCGGGCCCAGGGACCCCGACGGCCACGGCGCCCCGGTCCCGCAACGCAGGAGCCCGGGCCACCTCGCGGTGGCCCGGGCTCCCGGTAGTGCGGTGTGCGGGTCAGGCAGCCGTGCGGCGACGCGCGGCGAAGATCAGCCCGCCACCGGCACCGAGGGCCACGAGCCCGCCGAGCGCCGGCAGCGCGATGCTCGCGCCGGTGTTGGGCAGGCCCGCACCGGCGGCCACGGTCACGGCCATGGTCAGGTTGTGCGGCTGACCCGAGGGGTCCACGCCGGAGGCGACCAGCGTGTGCTCGCCGGAGATCCCGGCAGGCAGCGTCACCGTGGCGGAGATGTTGCCGTCGGCGTCGGCCTCGGTGGTGCCCAGGACGACCGGGTCGCTGTACATGACCAGGGTGACGGTGGAGAAGGGCAGGTAGCCGCCGCCGGTGAGGGTGACGGTGCCGCCGGCGCTCACGGTCGAGACCGAGCCCTTGTCGGTGCTGAGCGCACCCGAGGACTTCGGCAGGGCCGACGGGGCCGCGGCCGCCTCGACCACGTCCGAGACCAGCCATGCGCCGTCGCCGACACCGTTGGCGTCCAGGGCGCGGATGCCCACGCTGTACTCGGTGCCGACGGGGACGCCGATGGTGCAGCTGCGCGCGGCGGCGTCCAGCTCTGGGCACTCGACCAGGCCGGCGTCCGACTGCGGCTCGGCACCGGGCAGCGCCCAGGCCATGTAGCCGATGACGCCGGTCGCGTCGGCCGGCGGGGCCCAGCTGATGGTGAGCGAGCCGGGGCCGGTGGTGACGGTCGCCTTGGTCGGCGCACCCACCATGCGGAAGGGCGTGACGCTCATCGGGGCGCTGGCCGGGCTGTTGCCCGCGGTGCTCGTGGCCCGCACCGCGAGGCTGTACTTCTTGTTGTTGGTGAGGCCGGTCACCGAGCCGGTGAGGTCGTCGCTGCCGGTGAAGCCGGGCGTGAAGGACTTCCAGGCGCCGCCGTCGAGCTGGTACTCGTACGCGGCGGGGAGGGTGCTGTCGTAGCCGTCCTGCGGCAGGGAGCCGGGCGTGAACTGGAAGTCCGCCGCGCCGTCGCCGGCCTCGACGAACCGCAGCGTCGGCGCGCCCGGGGCGATCGCGTCCTTGGTGACGCAGGTGACCGTGCCGCTGATGACGCCGTTGCCGGTGTTGGTGGGCGTACCGCTGACACCGTCGGCGTGCAGCGTGTTGACGCCGCCATTGCCACCCTGGCCGCCGTTGCCACCAGAGCCGTCATCCTCCGTGGCGAGGCCACCCGCGCCACCGAAGGCCGCGAGGATCGGGGAGTCGCCGGCGCGCGCGACGGTGGATGCGCCACCGCCGCCACCGCCCCAGATGCTCGTGCTGTCGGTGTAGCCGTCCAGGCCGTCGTAAGTGTCGGCGTGCGTGCCGCCGGCACCCGCCGGGCCGTTCAGGGTGCCGTCGCCACCCACGCCGCCCACCAAGAGGTCGAACTTGTCGCCGTTGATGGCGTCGCTCTTGCCGGTGACCCGGCCACCCGCGGCACCGGGCTTCGAGCCGGTCGCGTCGATGCCGGCCCCACCACCGGCGCCGTCGAGCTGGAAGATCACGGTGCACTGCGCCCTCGGGTCGGCAGTGATCTCGAGTACCGCCGGGCCCGACGCGGTGGTGAAGGAGGACGACGTCTCGGCGGCCGAGGCCGTGCCGGTGACACCCAGGACTGCGGTGGACATGCCGAGCGCGCCGACGGCCACGAGGCCGAGCGCGCGACGGGGTGATGACGTGAGCTGCACGTCTGCTCCCTCTGTGGGTCCCGGTACGCCGGGGCGGTGGCCCGGCGATCCGGACGGGGGGACCAGACCACGCAGAAGGCGGCCGATCGGGAGCCGCCACGCGCGTCCACACCAGTGGTGCGCCCCGTGACCTGATCGTGATCTGCGCAGAAAAGCGCAGGTCAAGACGGCGTCGTCTTCAGGTGAGCGCCGACGAAAGACAGCCTCCGGCTTGTGCGAATGAGCTCAGTCCGAAGTCGTTCCGCCTCGGGAGACCAGCCGGCGTCGGCTGTTGCGGCGGTGGACGACGGGAGCCCGGGCCACCTCCGCGGTGGCCCGGGCTCCCGGGAGTGCGGTGCTGCGGTCGGGCAGCCGTGCGGGCGAGCGCGCCCCGGCTCAGCGGACGTGCACGCCGGAGATGGTGCGGGCGATGACCAGGCGCTGGATCTCGGAGGTGCCCTCGAAGATCGTGTAGATCTTGGCGTCGCGCGCCATCCGCTCGACGGGATAGTCGCGCGTGTAGCCGTTGCCGCCGAGGATCTGCATCGCCTGCTCGGTGACCCGCACGGCGGTCTCACCCGCCACGAGCTTGGACATCGAGCCCTCGGCGGCGGTGAACTGCTGACCGTTGGCCGCCATCCACGCGGCCCGCCACACCAGCAGCCGGGCGGAATCGATGGAGGTCTTCATGTCGGCGAGCATGAAGGCGATCGACTGGTTCTCGATGATCGCGCGGCCGAACTGCTCGCGCTGCTTGGCGTACTCCAGCGCGTAGTCGTAGGCGGCGCGGGCCACACCGACGGCCTGGGCTCCCACCGCCGGACGGGTGCGCTCGAAGGTCGCCATCGACGGCTGCGTGCGTCCGCTCTTGACCCCCTCGCGGGCGCGGGCGAGCCGCTCGGTGAGCTTCTCCCGCCCGCCGAGCACGCAGTCGCCCGGGATGCGGCAGCCGTCGAGGACGACCTCCGCGGTGTGCGAGGCCCGGATGCCGTGCTTGTTGAACTTCTGCCCCTGGGAGATGCCGGGGGTGCCCGGCGGCACGATGAAGCTCGCCTGGCCGCGGGCCTTGAGCTCGGGTTCGACGACGGCGGTCACGACGTGGATGTCGGCGATGCCGCCGTTGGTGGCCCACGTCTTGGTCCCGGTGAGCACCCACTCGTCGGTCTTCTCGTCGTAGACCGCGCGGGTGCGCATCGCCCCGACGTCCGATCCGGCGTCGGGCTCCGAGGAGCAGAAGGCCGCGACCTTGGGCTCGGCCTCGGTGCCGAACATCTGCGGCACCCACTGGCCGACCTGCTCGGGCGTGCCGTTGGCGCTCACCGACGCCGCGGCCAGAGCGGTGCCCACGATGGCCAGGCCGATGCCGGCGTCACCCCAGAAGAGCTCTTCCATGGCGATCGGGATGCCGAGGCCGGACTCGTCGAAGGACTGGGTGGCGAAGAAGTCGATCGAGTAGAGCCCGATCTTCGCCGCCTCCTGGATGACCTCCCAGGGGGTCTCCTCGCGCTCGTCGTACTCGTGCGCCGCGGGGCGCACGACGTCCTCGGCGAACGTGTGCACCCACTTCTGCAGCTCGATCTGGTCCTCGGTGAGTCCGAACGACACGGCCATCTGGTGGAACCTCTCTCTTCCGGTGTGTCTGCCGGCCCCGTCCAGAGGACCACCCCGAACGTGCGGGGCGGGGCGGACGGGGTCCGTCAGTCGTTCACAGTGCGCGGATCGTCCCGACCAGGTGCTCGGTGCCGGTACCGGAGTTGCGGACGGCGACGTCCCAGCCCCCGTCGACCTCGGCGGTGGACAGGGTGACGGTCGAGGGCAGGAACAGCGGCTTGCGGAAGGCGACGTCGACGTCCAGCGCGTCGGGCAGCCGCCCGGCCAGCCCGCCCAGCACGCGGGCCTTGACCCACATGCCGTGCGCGATGGCCCGCTTGAAGCCCAGCGCCTTGGCCGTCAGCCCCGACAGGTGGATCGGGTTCACGTCGCCGGAGACCTTCGCGTAGCGGCGGCCGGCGTCGTCGGGCACCCGCCAGGTGGCCGCCGGGCGCTCCAGCGCGCCGACCACGATGTCGACGTCGGCCTCCGGTGCGCCGTCGGGAGCCGTCGCCCCCCGCGACAGGTACGTCGAGCGGGAGCGCCAGGCCTCCTGCCCGGCCACGGAGGCACGGGCGCAGAGGTCGACCGTCGCGCCACTGCGGTGCGTGGCGAACCGCTCGGACCACACCTCGAGGTCCAGCGCCTCGTCGGCGCGCACCGGCCGGAGCACCTCGATGCGGTTGCGCACGTGCACCAGCCCGACCAGCCCGAGCGGGAAGGCGCGGTCGGTCATCAGCGCCATCTGCAGCGGGAAGGTCAGCATGTGCGGGTAGGTCGCCGGCAGGACGTCGCCCAGCGGCAGCCGGCACACCCGGGCGTAGGCGGCCAGGTGGTCGCGGTCGACGGTCACGCCGTGCCGGGCCAGGTGCGTGTCCGGCAGGTCCCCGCCCCGGCCGCGCGCGGTCAGCGCGGCCCTGGCGTACAGCGACGCCAGGCTCGGGGCGGCATCCAGCACCGTCACGTCGGACGAGGGGCCCGCCACGTCAGGCCCCCAGGAGCGACTGGCCGCACACCCGCACGGTCTGCCCGTTGACCCCGGCGCTGGTCGGCTGCGACAGCCAGGCGATCGTCTCCGCGACGTCGACCGGCAGCCCGCCCTGGTTCAGCGAGTTCAGCCGGGCGCCGACCTCGCGGGTGCCGAACGGCATCTTCGCCGTCATCTCGGTGACGATGAAGCCCGGCGCGACGGCGTTGATCGTCGCGCCGCGCTCGGCGAAGGCGGGCGCCCACGCGCGGACCATGCCGATGACGCCGGCCTTGGACGCCGCGTAGTTGGTCTGCCCGCGGTTGCCGGCGATGCCCGACTGCGAGGAGACGCAGACGACGCGGGCGCCGGCGTTGAGGACGTCGCCGTCGAGCAGCGCCTGGGTGATGTCCAGCTGCGCCTGCAGGTTCACGGCCATGACCGAGTTCCAGCGGCCGGCGTCCATGTTGACCAGCAGCTTGTCGCGGGTGATCCCGGCGTTGTGCACGATCACGTCCACGCCGCCGTGCCGCTCGCGCAGGTGCTCCACCAGCCGCTGCGGGGCGTCAGCGGCGGTGATGTCCAGCTGCAGCGCCGTCCCGCCGATGCGGTTGGCCACCGCGGCCAGGCTGTCGCCGGCCGCCGGGATGTCGACGGCGACGACGTGCGCGCCGTCGCGGGCCATGACGTCGGCGATGGAGGCACCGATCCCGCGGGCGGCACCGGTGACGACCGCGACCTTGCCGGCCAGCGGCCTCTCCTCGTCCTGACCGCCGGGCACGTCGGCCGCCGACAGGGTGACGCCCTGCCCGTCGACGTAGGCGGAGCGCCCGGAGAGGAAGAAGGCCAGCGGGCCGGCGACGCCGGACTCGGCCCCCTGCGGCACGTAGATCGCGTTCGCCGTCGAGCCGTCGCGCAGCTCCTTGCCGATCGAGCGGGTGAGCCCGTCGAAGGCCTGCCGCGCGGCGGCCTGCGCCGGCGAGTCGGCGTCGGCCGGCGGGTCGGTCAGGATCACCACGCGACCGTTGGCGCGCAGCCGCTTGACGGCCGGGGCGAGGAAGTCGTGCGCCGCGGCGAGGTCGGCCGGGCCGGTCACGCCGGTGGCGTCGAGGACGACGGCGCCGAGCTTCTCGCCGCTCGCGTCGCCGTCCGCCACGACCGGGGACAGCACCGTCACCCCGGCATCGCGGAGCAGGCCCGTGACGGCGTCGCGCAGCCTGCCCTGCCCGGCCGAGCCGACGACCGCGGGGCCCTCGAGCAGCGGGTCGCCCGGCTCGTAGCGGCGGAGCACGCCGGGGCGGGGCAGGCCGAGCTGCTTGGTGAGGGTGGTGCCGACGCCGGAGTTCGCGAAGTTGGTGTACCAGTCAGCCACTGGAGGTGCTTCCTTCCGAGATGGGACTTTCGGTACCGAAAGTCCGGTGCGGCCTACGGCCGGGGGGACTTTCGGTACCGAAAGTCCGGGACCCCGGGGACTTCCTGTACCGGAAGTCCCCGGGGGTGGTGGGTCAGGACTCGAGGATGGCGACGACGCCCTGGCCGCCGGCCGCGCAGACCGAGATCAGGCCGCGCTTGCCCGGGCCCGCCTCGTGCAGCAGCTTCGCCAGCGAGGCCACGATGCGGCCGCCGGTCGCGGCGAACGGGTGGCCGGCGGCCAGCGAGGAGCCGTTGACGTTGAGCTTGGCGCGGTCGATGGAGCCCAGCGGCGCGTCGAGGCCCAGCTTGTCCTTGCAGAACTCCGGGTCCTCCCAGGCCTTCAGAGTCGACAGGACCGTGGAGGCGAAGGCCTCGTGGATCTCGTAGAAGTCGAAGTCCTGCAGGGTCAGGCCGTTGCGGGCGAGCATCACCGGCACCGCGTGGACCGGCGCCATGAGCAGGCCCTCGCCGCCGTGCACGTAGTCGACCGCGGCGGTCTGCGCGTCGACCAGGTGGGCCAGCACCGGCAGTCCCTTGGCGGCCGCCCACTCGTCGGAGGCCAGCAGGACCGCCGACGCCCCGTCGGTGAGCGGGGTGGAGTTGCCCGCCGTCATCGTGGCGCCCTCGCCCTTGCCGAAGACCGGCGTGAGCTTCGCCAGCTTCTCCACGCTCGAGTCGGGCCGCAGGTTGTTGTCGCGGGTCAGGCCGAGGAACGGCGTCACCAGGTCGTCGAAGAACCCGCGGTCGTAGGCGGCGGCCATGTTCTGGTGCGAGCGGACGGCGAGCTCGTCCTGCTCCTCGCGGCCGATCTCCCACTCCTTGGCGGTGATCGCGGCGTGGTCGCCCATCGCCAGGCCGGTGCGCGGCTCGGCGTTGCGCGGCATGTCCGGCACGAGCTGGCCCGGACGGATCTTCGCGAGCGCCTTGAGCCGCTGCTGCAACGTCTTCGCGTTGCTCAGCGAGATGAGCACGCGGCGCAGGTCGTCGCCCACGGCCAGCGGCGCGTCGGAGGTGGTGTCGACGCCCCCGGCGATGCCCGACTCGATCTGCCCGAGGGCGATCTTGTTGGCCACGAGGATCGCGGCCTCGAGACCGGTGCCGCACGCCTGCTGGATGTCGTAGGCCGGCGTCGTCGCCGACAGCGTGGAGCCGAGGACCGATTCGCGGGTCAGGTTGAAGTCTCGCGCGTGCTTGAGGACGGCGCCGGCGACGACCTCGCCCAGGTGCTCGCCCTGCAGCCCGAACCGGGCGACGAGCCCGTCGAGGGTCGCGGTGAGCATGTCCTGGTTGGACGCCTGCGCGTACGCGGAGTTGGATCGGGCGAACGGGATGCGGTTCCCGCCGACGATCGCCGCCTTGCGGGTCGCCGGCGTCGCGGTGTCAGCCATGGGGACCTCCGGGGTCGGGTGGGTGGCCGGTACCGACAGTACCCGGTACTGTCGCTCCACATGAAAGCCGAGGCGGTGAGACGCCCCTCGCAGTCCCGTGGGGGCGCCCCGGCGGGCTCCGGCAATGTCACCCGGGTGCGCGACCGCCGCGACTCGAGGTGGGACGAGCACCGTCGCGCGCGCCGGGAACAACTCGTCCAGGCGACGCTCACCGCCGTCGCCCGGCACGGCGCCGGCGTCGGCATGGACGAGATCGCCGCCGCAGCCGGCACCAGCAAGACCGTCGTCTACCGGCACTTCGCCGACCGCGCGCAGCTCTACGTCGCCGTCTGCACCGAGGTCGCCGAGCGCCTGCTCGCGCAACTGCGGACGGCGATGGAGAGCAGCGGGAACCCGCGCGCGATGACCGCCGCGGCCATCGGCACCTACCTCGCCTTCCTCGAGGCCGAGCCCGAGGTCTACCGGTTCGTGGTCTCGCACCACCCGGCCGAGGACGCCGACCCCATCGCCACCCTGGCCGACCTCGTCGGCGACCAGGCGGCGGCCCTCATGGCGCTCACCCTTGACCGGGCCGGCCGCGACTCCGGCGCCGCCGACGCATGGGGGCACGGCCTGGTGGGGATGGTCCGTGCGGCGGCCGACTGGTGGCTCCGGGCGGGGCGACCCATGCCCCGCACCGACCTCGCCGCGCACCTGACCGATCTCGCCTGGGCCGGCCTGTCCGGCGTCGTCGCACCCGCACCGCACCGCTTGGAGGAGACGTGACCAGCACCCTGAACGCCTCGGTCGACCCGAGGGCCCTCCGCGAGGTCCTCGACGGCCGCTGGGCACACGTCCGCCGGGACGCGCGGGAGAACCTCGACGACCCCGACTTCCTGCCGGTCTACGGCGAGTCGATGCAGGAGGCCCGCGCGCGGGTGACGCGGGCGACGGCGAAGCTGGCCGACTCCGGCCGGGTCCTGCTGGGCTTCCCCAAGGAGTACGGCGGCCAGGACGACTCTGGCGGCTCGGTCACCTCGATCGAGATGGTCGCGTTCCACGACCTCTCGATCATGGTCAAGACCGGCGTCCAGTGGGGCCTGTTCGGCGGCGCGCTCCAGCTCCTGGGCACCCGCCGGCACCACGACGCCTACCTGCGCGACGTCATGAGCTTCGACCTGCCCGGATGCTTCGCGATGACCGAGACCGGCCACGGCTCCGACGTCCAGCAGCTGCGCACGACCTGCACGTACGACCCGCGGACGCAGACCTTCGACCTGCACACCCCGCACGCGGCCGCCCGCAAGGACTACATCGGCAACGCGGCGAAGGACGGCCGGATGGCCGTGGTCTTCGCCCAGCTGATCAGCCAGGGGACCAACCACGGGGTGCACGCCTGGCTCGTGCCGATCCGGGACGAGCAGGGCGACCCGATGCCGGGCGTCACCATCGGGGACGACGGCCCGAAGGCCGGTCTCGCCGGCGTGGACAACGGCCGACTGAGCTTCGACCACGTTCCCGTGCCTCGGGACATGCTGCTGGACCGCTACGGGCAGGTCGCCGAGGACGGCACGTACACCAGCTCGATCGAGAACGAGACCCGGCGCTTCTTCACCATGCTGGGCACCCTGGTGCGCGGCCGGGTCAGCGTCGGCGGGGCCGCCGGGTCGGCGACCAAGCTGGCCCTGGACATCGCCGTCCGCTACGGCGAGGTGCGCCGCCAGTTCGCCGCCCCCGGCGAGGAGCGCGAGATCGTCATCAACGACTACCTCGTGCACCAGCGCAAGCTGCTGCCGGCGCTGGCCAAGACCTACGCGCTGCACTTCGCGCAGGGCGAGCTCGTCTCGACGATGCACGACGTCCAGACCGCGGTGCACGTCCACGGCCAGGAGATCGACGAGCAGGCCCAGCGCGAGCTGGAGTCCCGCGCGGCCGGGCTGAAGGTGGCCCAGACCGCGCACGCCACGCAGACCATCCAGATGTGCCGCGAGGCCTGCGGCGGTCAGGGCTACCTGCAGGAGAACCGGCTGCCGCACCTCAAGGCCGACACCGACGTCTTCACCACCTTCGAGGGCGACAACACCGTCCTGCTGCAGCTGGTCGCCAAGGGGCTGCTCACCGGCTACCGGGACGCCTTCGGCTCGCTCGACGGCTGGGGCCGGGTCGGCTTCGTCGCCGACATGGTCCGGGAGACGGTCCTGGAGCGGACGGCGGCCCGCGCGCTGATCGCCCGGCTCGTCGACGCCGTTCCCGGTGTGGACGACGTGCCGATGCTGGAGCGCGGCTGGCAGCTCAAGATGTTCGAGTTCCGCGAGAAGCACTCGCTGGAGGGCGCGACCCGGCGGCTGCGGAAGAACTCGACGACCGAGGGCATGGCCCCGTTCGACATGTTCAACGACGTCCAGGACCACGTGCTGAAGTCGGCCGCGACGCACATCGAGCGGATCGTGCTCGAGGCCTTCGTCGACGCCGTCGACCGCACCACCGACCCGGACGCGAAGAAGCTGCTCGACACGCTGTGCGACCTCTACGCGCTCTCGACCATCGAAGCCGACAAGGCGTGGTTCCTCGAGCACGGCCAGCTCACCCCGGCGCGAGGCAAGCTGCTCACCAGCACGGTCAACCAGCTGGTCACGGAGTTGCGGCCGCACCTGGTCACGCTGGTGGACGGCTTCGCCATCCCGGATGCGTGGAAGGCCGCGGCGATCCTGATCGAGGAGCCCGAGCGCCAGGAGGCCATGGCCGCCCGGGACGCCGAGCTGCGCGCGCGGACCGGCCAGACCGCACCAGAGGGCACCGCCACCGCCGTCGACGTCCCGCCCGGCCAGTAAGAGGACCCCCTTGCCCCCCACCGCTCGCACGCTCGCGGCGGGGCCCTGCAAGGGGGCCGCTCCAGCCGGTCACGGCGACCCACGCCTCGCACGCTCGGCGCGGGCCCCTGAAGGGTGGCCGGTTCCAGCGCGTCCGGACGAGCTGCCCCTCGCGGGCTCGGGTCAGCTCAGGCGGACGGCGAGGACGGCGACGTCGTCCTCGGCGTCGGGCAGGAACATCCGGCGCAGCACCCGGTCGCACACCTCGTCCAGCGGGAGGCCCGCGCACTGGCGCAGCACCGCCAGCAGCTCGTCGGTGCCCGCGTCGATGTCGCGGTCGCGCCGCTCGACCAGCCCGTCGGTGTAGAGCAGCAGCGTCGCCCCGCGGTCGAGAGGCGTGGTGCGGTCCTCCCGCGCGGTGTCCGGGTCCACGCCGAGCAGCAGGTCCGCCGTCCCCGTCTCCAGGAGCTGCACCCCACCGGCCGCGTCGAGCAGGACGGGCGCGGGATGGCCGGCGCTGGACCAGCGCAGCAGCGCACCGCCGGCCTCGCCCGGCTCCAGGTGCGCCACCAGCGCCGTCGCCATCGTGCGCAGCGCCAGCCCGGACAGCGCCCGGTCCAGCTCGGTCAGCACCCGGGCCGGTGACCCGCCGCTGGAGTAGCTGATCCCGCGCAGCAGCCCGCGCACCTGACCCATCGCCGCGGCGGCCCTGGTGTCGTGGCCGACGACGTCGCCGATGGCCAGCACGGTGGTGCCCGAGGACTGCTGGAAGGCGTCGTACCAGTCGCCGCCGATCTCCGCGCCCTCGGCGGCCGGCACGTACCGGACGACGATCTCGCAGTCCTCGATCCGCGGCGGCTCGGTGAGCATGCTGCGTTGCAGCGCGTCGGCCAGCGCGCGCTGCTGCCCGTACAGGCGCGCGTGGTGCAGCGCCATCCCGGCCCGGCGGCCGATCTCGACGGCGGTCTCGACGTCGGCCGGTGGGTGCGCGCCCCGTTCGGCGCCGTTGAGCAGGCAGAGGACGCCGACCGTCTGCCCCCGGATCGTCAACGGGACCGCCGCCACCGACGTCGGCGCCAGCTCGATCAGCATGGCCTGCGCCTCCGGGTCGGCGAGCACGGAGGCGATGCGCTCGGGCGCGAGGTCCCGCACGACCAGCGGCTGACCGGTGCGGAAGACCCGCCGCGGTGCACCCTCGGGCGTCACGGTCCGCACCATGCGCTGCACGTAGCCCGCCACGAAGGCTGTGCGGCCGGGATCCCGGTGCGCGCCGGCCGTCTCCTGCGGCCGGCCGTGCTCGTCGGTGCTGACGATCCAGCACCAGTCGCCCAGCCGGGGCACCACCAGGGCCGCCAGCCGCTGGAGCTGCTCGCCGGTGTCCAGCGTGCTCGACAGGACCCGCCCGGCCTCGGCCAGCAGCTCGAGCCGCTGGTTGGTCTCCGTCATCGCCGTGACGGCGCTGTCCCGGGCCGCGTCGGCCTGCAGCCGCGAGATGCTGACCGCGATCTGCGCCGCGAGCCCCTCCAGGAGCTGCAGCTCGTCGTCGTCGAACGCGTGGTCGGAGGTCCAGTAGGCGACGAAGCTGCCCAGCAGCCACCCCTCCACCACGAGCGGCAGCGAGGCGAGGGCCCGCAGGCCGAGTGCGTCGGCGACCGGCGCCAGCGCGGGGAAGCGGGCGATGCCCTCCTCGGCGGTGGCCAGCAGCACGGGTTCGCCGGTGCGGGCCGTGTACTGCGAGGGGAGGGCGTCGTCCAGCGGGATCACCACGCCGTCGGCGGGCAGCGGCGCGGCGCGGTAGGCGGCCACGACCCGCTGCCCGAGGTGCAGCCGGGCGGTCGCCCCGCCCGGCTCGCACACCGCGACGCCACCGGACACCGCCCCGAGCACCTCGGTGCCGCGCAGGGTGATCTCGGCCAGCTGGCCGATGTCGGTGGCGTTGGCCACCTCCGCCGCCACGGCGGCGATCGCGGCCGTCCGCTGCACCGCGACCAGGCGCGACTCGGCCTGGTAGCGCGCGTCGGTCACGTCCAGGACGGTGCCGAGGATCCGCTGCGGCTCGCCGTCGGCGTCGGCGAGGACGCGCCCCCGGCACACGATCCAGCGGACGTCCCCGTCGCGCCGCAGGACGCGCAGCTCCACCGTGTACTGCGCCCGGGCCTCGATGGCCTCCTGCATGATCCGCTGGGCCGGCTCCCGGTCGTCGGGGTGCACGTACTCGGACATCAGCAGGTCCATGGGCAACCGCATGGCGCCCTGGTGACCGAAGATCGCGGCGCTCCGCTCGTCCCAGTCCATCTCCCCGCGCCGCAGGTCGACCTCCCAGATGCCGACCGAACTGGCCTCCAGGGCGACGCCCAGGCGCCGGGTGGACGAGGTCACGGCGGCCTCGGCCGCCGCGAGCTCCAGCTCCGCGACCACCGAGCTCGCCAGCTGGCGCAGCAGCTCGGCCTCGTCGTCGGTCCATGCGCGCGGCTCGGGGTCGTAGAGGGCGAGCACGCCGACGACCTGCCCGGCCGCCGTCACCAGCGGCGAGCCCAGGTAGGCGCCGACCTGTCCCGACGTCACTGCGGGCAGCCGGGCGACGCGGGGGTCGCGCCGGGCATCGGGCACGGGGAGCGGGCTGCCGCTGGTCACCACCATCGCCGACAGGGCCCCGGTGACCAGCGCCGGACCGCCCACCACGCCCGGCGGCAACCCGTGGCCGCCCACGACGAGGTCCTCGTCGGTGAACAGGGTGACCTTGGCGTGCCGGGCCCCGACCAGCCGGGCGGCCAGTCCGGACAACCGGTCGTAGGCGGCCGGGCCCGAGACCTCGGACAGCAGCCGGCGGGCCGTCGCGATGCGCACCGGGTCGGACAGCGCGTCCTCGACCGCGGCGGTCACCTGGGGGCCGGGCACCCGCGCCCCCTTCCGGCCGTCCCTCCGGCGCCCGGACAGGCGCCGCAGCGAGCATGCTTGCACGCCCTACGGCCCTCGTCCGGACGGAACCGCGGACGCCGTCCCCGGGGGCCGGTCCTCCCCCCGGGCGGGTGACGCCGGGACCGTCCGGTCAAGAGAAGGGCCGGACCGTCCGATGGTGAACTCATGCTCGGCACACGTACGGGCCGGCTCCCGGACTGCCGTCCGCTGCTGGCCGACCCCGACGACCTGACCCTGGCCTTCCAGCCGATCGTCGGGCTCGAGACCGGCACGGTGGCCGGCTACGAGGCCCTGGCGCGCTTCCCGGGCTCGGCCGGCCCCGACGTGTGGTTCGCCGCCGCAGCCGAGGCCGGGATCGCCGCCGAGCTGGAGGCGCTGGCCATCCACAAGGCGCTCGCCGTCGTCCCGGCGCTGCCCGACGACACCTTCCTCACGGTGAACGTCAGCCCCCACCTGCTCGGCACCGCACCCGTCCGGGACGCGCTGGCCACCCGACCCGACCTGCACCGCGTCGTCGTCGAGCTGACCGAGCACACCCCCGTCGACGACCTCGGCGTGCTGCGCCGCCAGACCGACGCGCTCCGGGCGCGCGGCGCGCTCATCGCCCTCGACGACGCCGGCAGCGGCTACTCCGGCCTGCAGCAGATGGCCGCTCTGCGCCCCCAGCTGGTCAAGCTCGACCGCGCGCTGGTCGCCGACGCCGACGCCGACCCCGTGCGCATGGCGCTGGCCGAGATGGTCGGCGAGTTCGCCGGTCGCATCGACGCGTGGCTGCTCGCCGAGGGTGTCGAGACCCCGGCCGAGCTGGCCGCCTTCGCGCAACTGGGCGTCCCGCTGGCCCAGGGCTGGCTGCTGGGCCGCCCCGGCCCCACGTTCGCCCCCCTGGCGCCGGAGGTGACGCAGCTGGTGCGCGCCCAGGTGGCCCGGGCCCGGCTCACCGAGAGCGTGGCCTGCCTGCTGCGCCCGGTACGGCAGTGCGCCCACGGGGAGGCCGTGCCCGGCATCCCGCCGGCGGTGCTGGTGGGTCAGCACGGCGAGCCGGCCGGGCTGCTGCTCCACGACCCGCGGACGGGGGAGATCTACACCGCACCGGTGTCCCTCCGGGTGCACCCGTCCACCGACATCCACGACACGCTCCAGCGCGCCCTGACCCGTGCGCCCGCTCACCGGTGGGAGCCCGTGGTGTGCACCGACCCGACCGGTCACGTCCTGGGCATCCTCCGGGTCGAGGACCTGATCGCCGCGGCCCGGAAGGGCCGCTGACCGATCCGGACCCCGGCCACCGCCCGGCCGCCGGTCGTACCCGCCCGACGACGAGGAATCCACCCATGAAGCGCTTCTCCTGCGGAGACATCATCCCCGGCTGCGACTCCAGCTTCACCGCGCCGGACGACGAGGGCATCCTCGTCCAGACCCGCCGTCACGCCGTCGAGGCCCACGGGGCCGCGGAGCCCGGCACCGACTCCGACGTCCTCGTCCTGCCGGCGATCCGCACCGCCTGAAAGAGGACCCCCTCCCTCTCCGCCCTCGCACGCTCGGGCCGAGCCTCCGGAGGGGGCCTTTCCAGGCTCCGTCGCCGAGCTCGGGCGCCGGAGCCTAGGAAGCGCTGGCCAGGTCCAGCCGGTCGCGCTGCGCGTCGGTGAGCACGAGGTCGCGCATGGGCAACAGGTCGGCCAGCTGCTCGACGGTCCGGCCCGAGGCGATGGGTGCCACCACCGTGGGCCGGTCGGCGAGCCAGCGCAGCGCCACCGCCGGCACGGGCGCACCGTGCTCGCGGGCGACGTCGCCCAGCGCGGTGAGCACCCGGTCGCCCCGCTCCCCCACGTACGCGGCCGCGCCCTTGGCCCGCGGTGAGTCGATCTGCTCCCCCGCCCGGTACTTGCCGGTGAGGAAGCCCTTGGCCAGCCCGAAGTAGGGCAGCGTCCCGATCCCCTGGGCCTGCACGGTGTCGCGCAGCCCGTCCTCGAAGGCGCCGCGCTCCATCAGGTTGTAGTGCATCTGCAGCGCCGCGTATCCACCGATGCCCAGCCGCTGGGCCGTCTCGCGCGCCTCGGTCAGCCGCGCCGCCGAGTAGTTGGACGCCGCGACGTACCGGACCTTCCCGGCCTGCACGAGCGCGTCGAACGCCGTGAGCGTCTCCTCCAGGGGCGTCGTCTCGTCGTCGTAGTGGGCGTAGTACAGGTCGATGCGGTCGGTCTGCAGCAGTCGCAGCGAGCGCTCGGCCGCCGCCTGGATCTCCCCCGCCGACAGCGGGTGCTCCTTCTTGCCCGGCGATGCCTTCGTGGCCACCACCACCCGGTCGCGGACGCCCCGGGTGGCCATCCAGTCGCCCAGGATCTGCTCCGAGGCGCCGTTGCCGTACATCTCGGCGGTGTCGACGAACGCCGGCTGCGGGCTCACGGCGTCGAGGAACCGGTCGAGGACGGCGAAGGACGTCGGGGCGTCGGCGGTCCAGCCGAACACGTTGCCGCCGAGGCAGAGATCGCTCACGGTCAGGTCGGTCCCGGGGAGCTGTGGCATGCGTCCCACGCTAGGGGCGCCGGACGTCGTCCGCGCTGTGGCAGATGTGACCTGGGAGCCATTCCCGGGCCAGAAAAGGCCGCCCACTGGCGGATTGTCGGGGCGACGTGGCAGCGTGCCCCGGGTCCGGCTCTCGTCTGCCGGGCACGGACTCCCGCGCCTCCGTGGCGCGGATCCCGTCCGCCTCCGGCGCAGATCGCGCCCGGGGCGCAGGCCGGGGTGTCGAATCCGGGCACTCCGCCGTCCCTTACGAAAGGAAGCTCGATGAACAAGGCTGAACTGGTCTCCGCCATCTCCAAGCGCGCCGACGTGCCGGCCTCGACCGTGGATGCCGTCCTCGCCGGTCTGCAGGACGAGCTCGTCGACGCGATCACCCGCGGCGACAAGGTCGCCGTCTCCGGCCTGCTGACCGTCGAGCGCACGCAGCGCTCCGCTCGCACGGGCCGCAACCCGCAGACCGGCGAGACGATCGAGATCGCGGCCGCGAACACCGTCAAGGTGACCGCCGGCTCGAACCTCAAGAAGGCCGCGAGCGCCGTTCCGGTCAGCTGACCGACGCGCTGTGACGTCGCCGTCGGGCGTCGCGCCGCACCCGTGTGGCCCGGGCCACAGTGGCATGGGTCAGGATGCGGGTGCAGGCGCCGCCCGACGGCGGACGGCGCACAGGGCAGCGGAGGTCCACGTGGGCAGTGATCTGACCGTCAGCACCGATCCGGGCGAGGTCGGCTTCGACGCCGGCCGGCTGGAGCGGCTCGACCGGAGACTGTCCCGCTGGGTGGATGACGGGCAGCTCCCCGGCTTCCTGGTCACCGTCGCCCGGCACGGCAAGCTGGTGCACGTCGGCCGCGGTGGCCTGCGCGACATGGACGCCGGCCTCCCGGTCGACGACGACACCCGCTGGCGCATCTTCTCGATGACCAAGCCCATCACCTCGGTCGCGGCGATGATGTTGTACGAGGAGGGGGCGTTCGAGCTCACCGACCCCATCACCAAGTGGCTCCCCGAGTTCGCCGAGACCCGGGTCTACGTCGCGGGCTCGTCCCAGAAGCCGGTCACCGTCCCGCAGATCGAGCCGATCCGCGTCTGGCACCTGCTGACGCACACCTCCGGGCTCACCTACGGCTTCCACCACGCCCACCCCGTCGACGCGATCTACCGCGCCCTCGGCTACGAGTGGGGCAGCCCGCGCGACGCCGACCTGGCCGAGGCGTGCCGGCACTGGGCCTCGGCCCCGCTGGTCTTCCAGCCCGGCTCGGAGTGGAACTACGGCGTCTCCACCGACGTCCTCGGCCGGCTCGTCGAGGTGGTCTCGGGCCAGACGCTGGACGAGTTCTTCGAGCAGCGGATCTTCGCGCCGCTGGGCATGCGCGACACCTCGTTCGGGCTGCGACCCGAGGACGACCCCGAGTCGCTGGCCCGCCTGTACCTCGCCACGCCGGGCAAGCCCGGCGGCCCGTCGTCCGGCATGGTCTTCGGCGAGGCCATGGACCGCGGCGCGCACAAGAAGCCGGTGTACCTGTCCGGCGGCGGCGGGCTTGTCTCCACCGCCGGTGACTACCTGCGGTTCGTCGAGATGCTGCGCCGCGGCGGGTCCTACGACGGCGGCCGGCTGCTCAGCCCGCGCACGATCCGGCAGATGCGGACCAACCACCTGCCGGGCAACGTCGACCTGGTGACCTACGGCCGGCCGCTGTTCGCCGAGACGCCGATGCGCGGGGTCGGCTTCGGGCTGGGCTTCTCGATGGTCCTGGACCCGGCGGCCTACGGCGTGCTGTCCAGCCCCGGCGACTACAGCTGGGGCGGCGCGGCGTCCACGGCGTTCTACGTGGACCCGGTCGAGGACGTGACGGTGCAGTTCTTCACGCAGCTGCTGCCCTCGAGCACGCTGCCGATCCGCAACTACCTGCGCCAGCTGGTCAACCAGGCCCTCGTCGACTAGACGGGCCGCACCCTCCCCACCCCACCGCACCGGGGCGGCCCCCTCCAGGGCACCGCCCCGAGCGTGCGAGGGGTGGGGAGGAGGGGGTCCTACTGGTAGCGGCGGTAGACGACGGTCGCGACCATCGCCGGCTTGGTGCCGCCCTCGATCTCCATCGTCACAGCGAGATTCATCGCGACGCCGCCGGCGATGGGGGTCGCGGACTCCATGGTCGCGCCGGCCCGGACCCGCGCACCCACCGGCACCGGCGAGGGGAAGCGCACCTTCTCGGTGCCGTAGTTCACGCCCATGCTGAAGCCGGTGATCGTGACGATCTGCGGGATCAGCGACGGCAGCAGCGACAGCGTCAGGTAGCCGTGCGCGATCGGCCCGCCGAACGGGCTCTGCTCCTTCGCCCGCTCCGGATCGGTGTGGATCCACTGCTGGTCGCCGGTCGCATCGGCGAACTGCTGGACCTGCTCCTGGGTGATCGTCACCCAGTCGCTGTAGCCCAGGTGCTGTCCGACCAGCCCCTGCACGCCCTCGACGCCGTCGACGGTGGTCTGCGCCATCTGCTCGTCCCTCCCTCGTCTCTCCACGAGATCTGCACACTCGTGGCCATCCGCGGCCTGATCCCCCCGAGTGTGCAGATCTCGCGGCCGCTGGTCTGGTTGGCTGACTCCACCACACCGGGCGAGCGGGCGGAGGAACGGGTTGCTGCGACTGGGCGCGCTGGACGTGCCGGACGGCGCCTTCGCCGTCATGGCGATCGTCAACCGGACCCCCGACTCGTTCTACGACCGCGGGGCGACCTTCGAGCTCGCCGCGGCCGTCGACCGGGTGGACCGGGTCGTGGCCGAGGGCGCCGACATGGTGGACGTCGGAGGCGTGAAGGCCGCCCCGGGTGAGGACGTCGACGCCGCCGAGGAGATCCGCCGCACCGTCGACCTGGTCGCGGCCATCCGCGCGGCGCACCCCACGCTGCCCATCTCGATCGACACCTGGCGCGCCGAGGTGGCGCGGGAGGCCCTGGCCGCCGGCGCCGACATCGTGAACGACGCCTGGGGCGGGGTCGACCCGGAGCTCGCGGCCGTCGCCGCGGAGGCGGGCGCCGGGCTGGTCTGCACGCACGCCGGCGGGCTGCCGCCGCGCACCCGCCCGCACCGGGTGCAGTACGACGACGTCGTCGCCGACATCGTGGCGCGGACGACGGCGCTGGCCGAGGCCGCCGTCGCCGCGGGCGTGCACCGCGAGCGGGTGCTGGTCGACCCCGGGCACGACTTCGGCAAGAACACCCGGCACTCGCTGGAGGCGACCCGCCGGCTGGGCGAGCTGGCCGCGACCGGCTGGCCGGTGCTGGTGGCGCTGTCGAACAAGGACTTCGTGGGCGAGACCCTCGGCGTCCCGCTGGAGGAGCGGCTCACCGGCACCCTGGCCGCGACGGCGGTGAGCGCCTGGTTGGGCGCCCGGGTGTTCCGCGCCCACGACGTCGCCCCCACCCGGCAGACGCTGGACATGGTCGCCTCGATCCGGGGCACCCGCCCGCCGCTGCGCACCGTCCGCGGCCTCGCCTGACGCGCCCCCGCGCTCAGGTCAGGATCGAGGCGACCCCGACGATCAGGAAGAAGGCCAGCGAGGTCAGGTAGATGCCGTACGTCGCGTGCGTGGCGCTGAGACCGAACGGCGACCGCCGTCCCTTGCCCACGAACGACCGGGAGCCGCCGGACCTGACGTCGTCGGGGTACTGGCTCCGGCCCATCTGCCGCTCCAGTTCCGCCACGACGTCGAGCTCGTAGTACTCCCACCAGTAGTGGTGGCGGACCTCCAGGGCGAGGAAGAGCACCGACAGCACGCAGCCCAGGCCCGCCACGAGCGGGACGGCGAACGACAGGTCGACCGCCCGCTCGTCGCCGCCGTGCAGGAACGCCAGCGCCGCGGTCAGCACGCTGACGTAGGTGAGGAAGCCGGTCAGGTTCGAGAAGCGGGACGTGGCGTACATCCGCGCGTTCTCGCCCGCATGGCGGTAGATCTCGAGCAGGTACTCGTCGTAGTGGTGGGCCACGCCGAGTGTCCAGGCGGTCCGCGGCCGCGGAGCCAGCACCCTCCGTTACCCATGAGGTGGGGGCGACCGGTGAGGGACCGGCGCCCGCGCGGGACGACCTCGACCACGCGGTGCGGCTGCGAACCTCGCGGTCGACGGCGAGGCCGCCTGCCACCCGGCGAGGGCGAGGTCGTCCGGCGAGGCAGGAACCGCGGTCGCTAGGTTCCTGCCCATGGCCGCCACGGGATTCCTCACCGCCGACGAGCTCAACGCGATCCTGCCGGGCACCTTCCCCGGGCTGCTGGGCATCGTCGTCGACAGCCACGAGCCGGGCCGGCTGACCTCGCACCTCGACGTCCGCCCCGAGCTGCTGGCCCCGAACGGCTACCTGCACGCCGGCACCGTGGTCACCCTCGCCGACACCTCCTGCGGCCTGCCCACCCGCGCGCTGCTGCCCGAGGGCTCGACCGGGTTCACAACGATCGAGCTCAAGAGCAACCACCTGAGCACCGCGCGCGAGGGGCGGATCACCTGCGAGGCCACCAACGTCCACGCCGGCCGGACGACGCAGGTCTGGGACGCCGTGGTCCGCAACGCTGGGTCAGGGAAGACCATCGCGCTGTTCCGCTGCACCCAGTCGGTGCTCTGGCCCCGCTGAATGCCGCCAACCCGCGTGTGCCCGCCGACACGCCGGATGTGAGACTGGCGCCACACCAGCAATCGAGGAGGAACCCCGTGGCACTGGCCAGTCCGTATCCCGACGTCGAGATCCCGAACCTGTCGGTTCCCGAGTCCGTCCTCGCCGCCGGTAGGGAGCGGCCTGACGCGCCCGCCCTGATCGACGGCCTCAAGGGCGACGTGATCACCCACGGTCAGCTGGCCGCCTACGTCGACCGCGTCGCGGCCAACCTGCACGCGCGGGGCCTGCGCAAGGGCGACGTCGTCGCCGTCTTCTGCCCGAACACGCAGTGGTTCCCCGTGGTCTTCCACGGCATCGCCGCCGCCGGGTGCGTCATGAGCCCGATCAACTCGCTCTACACCCCCGACGAGATCGCCTTCCAGATCAAGGACTCGGGCGCGAAGATCCTCATCACCATCTCGATGTTCCTGGACCGGGCCACCGCCGCGGCGGAGAAGTCGCCGGTGGACGAGATCGTCGTGCTGGACGGCGCCGACGGCCACGCCAACCTCTTCGACCTGCTCGGCGCCGACGCACCGAGCGTCACGGTGGACATCGACCCGGCCAACGACCTGGTCACGCTCCCCTACTCCAGCGGCACCACGGGCCTGCCCAAGGGCGTCATGCTCACCCACCGCAACCTGGTCGCCAACGTGACCCAGTGCCTGCCGCTGCTCAAGACCGGCGCGGAGGAGCGGATCATCGCCGTCCTGCCGTTCTTCCACATCTACGGCCTGACCGTGCTGATGAACCAGGGCCTGGCCCTCGGCGGCACCGTGGTGACCCTCCCCCGGTTCGACCTCGAGGACTTCCTCCGCACCATCCAGGACTACAAGATCACCCGCGCGTTCGTGGCGCCCCCGATCCTGCTGGCGCTGGCGAAGCACCCGCTGGTCGACCAGTACGACCTCAGCTCCCTCGAGTCGATCCTCTCCGGGGCGGCTCCGCTGGACGAGCAGCTGGCGCTCGCAGTCGAGCAGCGCCTGCGCAAGGGCGCGGACTCCGGCGTCACGGTCGGCCAGGGCTACGGCATGACCGAGCTGTCGCCGGTCTCGCACACCACCCCCGACCTGGACGCCATGCCGCCGGGGGTGACCGTCGACGTGCCGAAGGGCTCGGTCGGCTTCGCCATCCCCAACACCGAGTGCCGGCTCATCGACCCGGCCACCGGCGAGGACGCCGCGGCCGGTGAGCGCGGCGAGCTCTGGGTGCGCGGCCCGCAGGTGATGAAGGGCTACCTCAACAACGAGGAGGCCACCCGCGCCACCCTGGACAGCGAGGGCTGGCTGCACACCGGCGACGTCGCCGTGGTCGACGAGAACGGCATCTACACCGTCGTCGACCGGGTCAAGGAACTGATCAAGTACAAGGGCTACCAGGTGGCCCCGGCCGAGCTCGAGGCCGTGCTGATCAACCACCCGGAGATCGCCGACGCCGCGGTCATCGGCGTGCCGGAGAAGGAGAGCGGCGAGGAACTGCCCAAGGCCTTCGTCGTCCGGGCACAGGGCTCCGAGCTCACCGAGGAGGCCGTCATGGCCTACATGGCCGAGAAGGTCGCCCCGCACAAGAAGATCCGCTTCGTCGAGTTCATCGACGAGGTGCCGAAGTCCTCGGCCGGCAAGATCCTGCGCAAGGAGCTCAAGGCCCGCGTCTGACGGGGGTGCACCCGGGCGTTCCCCGGGTACCGCACGACGACGACCGGAACCCGGCCGCTCCAAACCCGGGGCGGCCGGGCCCGGACGACGTGAGGACGTCCGCGATGCTCCCGCTCTACTGGCTCACCGTCCAGACGGTCGGCACGGCCATCCGCGGCGGCTGGAAACCGGCCGTCAGCGGGCTGGAGCACGTCCCGGCCGACGGCGGTGTCGTCCTGGCGAGCAACCACCTCTCCTTCGCCGACCAGCTGTTCCTGGGTGCCGTCATCCCCCGGCACGTCGCCTTCTGGGGCAAGACCGAGTACTTCACCGGCACCGGCCCGCGCGGCGCGCTGAACCGCGGGCTGATGCACGGGCTGGGCGTCATCCCGGTGAATCGTGCGGGTGGCGCCGCCTCGGACGCGGCCTTCGCGTCCGCCGTGCCGGTGCTCGAGGGCGGCGGGATGGTGGCGGTCTTCCCCGAGGGGACCCGCTCACCCGACGGACGGCTGTACCGGGGGCGCACCGGCGCCCTCCGGCTCGCCCAGGGCTGCGGTGTCCCCATCGTCCCCGTCGGGATCGTCGGCACCGACGGCGTGCGCCCGCGTGACCTGCTGGGCCGGGAGCGGCCCCGGGTGGGGATGCACTTCGGACCGCCGGTGGACGTCGCCGGCGCCGACGTGCGGACGGCCACCGACGAGCTGATGGCCTCGATCCAGCGGCTCAGCGGGCAGGAGTACGTGCCCCGCTACGCGCAGAAGAAGAAGGCCGCCTGACCTACGCCCGCGAGGTCACCGGCCGGCCGGTCACCGCCGCGGCCGCCGCGCCCCGCGCCGCCACCGGCGGGATCCCCGTCACCCGCCGGTAGGCGCGGGAGAACGCTGCCTCGGACTCGTAGCCCAGGCGACGGGCCACCTCCCCCACCCGGGCCCCGCGGCCCAGCTCGACCGTGGCCAGGTGCATGCGCCACCGGGTGACGTAGCGCAGCGCCGGCTCGCCCGCCAGCTCGGTGAACCGGGCCGCGAAGGCCGACCGCGACATCCGCGCCTCGCGGCCAGCCGCTCCAGGGTCCACGGCGCGCCCGGGTCGCGGTGCACCAGTGCTACCGCCCTGCCCACCTGCGGATCCCGCAGCGCGCGCAGCCAGCCCGGGCCCGTCGCACCGGTCTCCAGCCAGCCGCGGATCGCCTGGATCACCACGACGTCGGCCAGCCGGGTCACCACCGCCTCGGCGCCGGGCCGGTCGTGCCGCACCTCGTCGGTGATCATGCCCAGCAGCACCGACAGCCAGCCGCCGCGCGCCGCGTTCCCGGCATCGATCAGCAGGACCGGCGGCAGCAGGTCGAGCAGGTGCGCGGCGCCGGGTCGCTCGGGTTCCAGGACGCCGCAGACCAGCCGCGTCGCCGCACCGCCGCCACCGAGGCGGAGCACCGAGTAGTGCTCTGCGACGTAGTCCTGCGGGAGCAGGTCGGCGCGGCCGGTGATCGCGGCGCCCGGGCCGCTGCGCAGGAGGTGCCCCCGGCCGTGCGGGACCAGCGCCAGGTCACCGGCGTTCAGCGCGTGCACCTCGCCGTCCACCTCGAGCTGGCAGCTGCCCTCGGTGATCACGTGGAAGGTCATGCAGGTGGCCAGCGCGGGCATCTCCACGCCCCACGGGGCCGTGCCGTCGGTGCGGGAGTAGAACGTGCCGCGCATCCGCAGGTCGCCGAGCACCCCGCCGAGCGGGTCGACCGGAGCCCAGGGGATGACCACCTCCGCGTCCATGGCGCCATCGTGCCGCGTCGGCGGCCCCGTCCGGTCCCGCAGGACGATCGGTCATGCTTTCGGGATCCGCGGCCATTCTGCGCACCGTCCGTCCGCGCCACGGTGGATCCCGTCGGCAACCGCCGGCGGACCACCGGAGGAGGAGCGGGTCATGAGGGTGCTGGTCGTGGGAGCAACGGGTGGAACGGGCCGGGCGACGGTCGACGCGCTGGTCACGGGAGGTCACGAGGTCACCGCCCTGGCCCGTCGGGCGGGTGCCGGGTTCGGCGGGATGCCGGGCGTGCGCACCGTGGACGGGGATGCGACCGTCGCGGCGCAGGTCAGCAGCGCCGTCGCCGGTCAGGACGCCGTCGTGGTCGCCCTGGGCATCTCGGAGAGCCCGCTGCGGGTGCGGCTGCGGGGGCCGGCGGGTACGGCGCTGGACGTGCGGTCGCGAGGCACGACCGCGGTGATCGCGGCCATGCGGGAGCACGGCGTGCGCCGGCTGGTCGCGCAGTCGTCGTACGGCGTCGGCGACACCTGGGACCGGCTGCCGCTGTCCTCCCAACTGGTCTTCACCCTGCTGCTCAAGCCGCAGATCGCCGACCACGGCGTGCAGGAGCGCATCGTCCGCGAGAGCGGGCTGGACTGGACCCTCGTCCAGCCGGTGTACCTGACCGACGACGACGAGCCGGCCGCACTCTCGACCGACGGGTCGGTCGAGGGGATGAAGGTCTCCCGGCGCGCGGTCGGCGGGGTCCTCGCCCGGCTGGCCACCGGCGCGGAGCACGTCGGCCGCTCCGTCGCGGTGTCGGGGGGCAGTGGTGGCGCCCTGCAGGAGCCCGACGCGAGCGTGCGAGCGGGGGGTGCAGGCGGCCCCGTCCAGAAGCCCGCCCCGAGCCCGCGACCGGGGGGTGCAGGCGGCCCCGTCCAGAGGCTCGCCCCGAGCCTGCGAGGGGTGAGGAGGACGGGGTCCTTCTAGGGTCGGGCCATGCGCGCGGTGACGATCAGCGAACCCGGAAGCCCCGACGTCCTCGGCTGGTCGGAGGTCCCCGACCCGGTCTGCGGCCCGGGTGAGGTGATCGTCGACGTCGCCGCCACCGCGGTGAACCGTGCCGACCTCATGCAACGGCAGGGCTTCTACCCGCCGCCGAAGGGCGCCAGCGAGATCCTCGGCCTGGAGTGCAGCGGCGTCGTCAGCGAGGTCGGCGAGGGGGTGCTCGGCTGGTCGGTCGGCGACGAGGTGTGCGCGCTGCTCTCCGGCGGCGGGTACGCCGAGCGCGTCGCCGTCCCGGCCGGCCAGCTGCTGCCGAAGCCCGCGGGCGTCGAGCTGGCCACCGCGGCGGCGCTGCCCGAGGTCGTCTGCACGGTCTGGTCCAACGTCTTCCTGCTCGCCGGGCTGTCCCGCGGCGGCAGCTTCCTGGTGCACGGGGGTTCGAGCGGCATCGGCACGATGGCCATCCAGCTGGCCGCCCGCGCCGGCGCACGGGTGTTCACCACGGCCGGGACGCAGGCGAAGCTGGACGTCTGCCGCGAGCTGGGCGCCGAGGTCGCGATCAACTACCGCGAGGAGGACTTCGTCGAGCGGGTGCGCGCGGCGACGGACGGCCGCGGCGTGGACGTCGTCCTGGACAACATGGGCGCGAAGTACCTGGACCGCAACGTCGACGCCCTCGCCGTCGGCGGGCGGCTGGTGATCATCGGCATGCAGGGCGGCAGCAAGGCCGAGCTGAACATCGGCAAGCTGCTGAGCAAGCGGGCCGCGGTGCACGCCACCGCGCTGCGCTCCCGCCCGGCGACCGGGCCCGGCGGCAAGGCCGAGATCATCGAGGCGGTGCGGCGCGACGTGTGGCCGGACGTCGAGCGCGGGACCATCCGCCCGATCGTCGACCGTCGGCTGCCGATGTCCCGGGCGGCCGAGGCGCACCGGGTCGTGGAGGCCAGCGAGCACGTCGGCAAGGTCCTGCTGCTGCCCGCCGACTGAAAGGACCCCGCTGCCCCCCACCACTCGCACGCTCGCGGCGGGGCCCTGCAGCGGGGCCGGAGGTGAACGGACTTCGACTTCTATCTGGGGTGGGGGACCGGGCGCGGGCGCAGTCCGGCGACGGCGTCGATCACGAGGCCGACCTCGTCCGGGGTGTTGTAGTGCATCAGCCCCAGCCGGACGACGCCGCCGTCCTCGGTGACCCCCAGGGCGTCGAACAGCTCGCGGGCGTAGGCGTCGCCGTCCCAGACGCAGATGCCCTGGCGGTTGAGCTCGGCGGCGACCTGGCGGGGGCGCATGCCCTCGACGCGGAACGCCAGCGTGGGCGTCGTCCGCGCCGGCCGGCCGAGCACCTGCACGTGCCGCATCGAGCGCAGCGCGTCGTCCAGCCAGCCGAAGAGCTCGCCCTCGTACCGGCCCACCGCCGCCATGGAGGCCCGCAGCCGGTTCCGCCGCGAGCCGGTCGCCCCGCCGTCCAGTGCGGCGAGGTGGTCGACGGCGGCGGCGACCCCCGCGTAGAGCTCGTAGGGGGCGGCGCCGACCTCGAAGCGGTCGGGGACCTTGTCCGACGTCGGCAGCAGCTTGTCCGGGTGCAGGTGGGCCAGCAGCTGCGGGTCGGCCACCACCGCGCCCACGTGCGGGCCGCACCACTTCGACGCCGACAGGGCGAGGAAGTCCGCCCCCATGGCGGTGCGGTCCAGGTACATGTGGGGGGCGGCGTGCGACGCGTCGACGTAGACCATCGCGCCCACCGCGTGCGCCCGGTGGGAGATCTCGGCGACCTCCGGGCAGGTGCCGATCGCGCTGCTCGCGGCGGTCAGCGCGACCAGGCGGGTCCGGCTGCCGAGCAGGTCGTCGTACTGCCAGGCGGGCAGCTCGCCGGTCTCGATGTCCACCTCCGCCCAGCGCACGGCCACCCCGCGCTCGGCGGCCAGCTGCACCCACGGCCGGATGTTCGCGTCGTGGTCCAGCCGGCTCACCACGATCTCGTCGCCCGGCCGCCACGTCTTGGCGATCGCCCGGGCCATCGCGTACGTCACCGCGGTCATGCTGGCGCCCAGGACGACGCCGCCGGCGGCCCCGCCGACCAGATCGGCGACCGCCGAGCGGGCACCCGCGACCAGGCCCTCGGCCCGCGCGGAGGCGGCGAACACCCCACCCCGCTCGGCGACGGGCAACCGCAGCGCGTGCCCGACCGCCCGGGCGACGTCCTCGGGGAGCAGCGCGCCGCCGGGTCCGTCGACGTGCACGTGGCCGTCGGCCAGCGCGGGGAAGAGGCCACGGACCCGAGCGACGTCGAGCCGGGCCTCCATGCCCGGAACCCTAGTTGGCCCGGTCGGCCTCGCCGAGCCGCCGCGGACCTCGCGTTCGTGCCCGGCGGTCGGGGGGCAGGATGGGGACATGACTGCACCCGGCAACGGCAGCGAACGTCCCCAGCAGGTCGTCGTCGTGGGCCCCGACGGCCAGCCCGTGGGCACCCTCCCGATGGGCCCGGGCGAGGACGGCGGCGGCGCGGCGATGCAGGTCGGCGAGATGGTGGAGCAGCCGGCGAAGGTGATGCGGATCGGCACGATGATCAAGCAGCTGCTCGAGGAGGTGCGGGCCGCGCCCCTGGACGACGCGAGCCGCAACCGGCTGCGCGACATCCACGCCTCGTCGATCCGCGAGCTGGAGCAGGGCCTGGCCCCGGAGCTGCGCGAGGAGCTGGAGCGGATCACCCTGCCCTTCAGCGAGGACCAGACGCCCTCGGACGCCGAGCTGCGCATCGCCCAGGCGCAGCTGGTGGGCTGGCTCGAGGGTGTCTTCCACGGCATCCAGACGGCGCTGTTCGCCCAGCAGATGGCGGCGCGGGCGCAGCTGGAGGAGATCCGCCGCAAGGCGCTGCCCGGCGGGCAGTCCGGCGGCGCCCAGCCCGACTTCCGCCCCGGCGGCGGCCAGTACCTGTAACGCACCCGCCGGCTCGGCGTCCGCCCGGCCCGGACGCGAGTGAGCAGTTGTGGTCACCGACACGGCGGGACACGCCGTCATCAGCGACCACAACTGCTCACTCGACCGGCGCGGGGCCGGCGTTCGGTCAGACCCTGAAGCGGCCCACGGCCTCCTGCAGCTCGCCGCTCATGCGGGCCAGCTCGCCCGCCGCGGACTGCGCGTCGGCCACCCGCTGGTTGGTCTCCTGGGTGCCCGCGGCCAGCCCCGAGATCGCCGCGGCGATGCCCTGGGTGCCGCTGGCCGCCTCGGCGACGTTGCGGTTCATCTCGTTCGTGGTCGCCGTCTGCTCCTCGACCGCCGCGGCGATGGTCGCCTGGAAGTCGTTGATCTCGCCGATGACCGTGGAGATCTGGCTGATCGCGTCGACCGCGCCGGCGGTGTCGGCCTGGATGGCCTCGACCCGCTTCGAGATGTCCTCGGTGGCCCGCGCGGTCTCCTGCGCCAGCTCCTTGACCTCGCTGGCGACGACGGCGAAGCCCTTGCCCGCCTCGCCGGCCCGGGCCGCCTCGATGGTGGCGTTGAGGGCCAGCAGGTTGGTCTGCTCGGCGATGCCGTTGATCAGCTTGATCACCGTGGCGATCTCCTGCGAGGAGTCACCGAGCTTGCCGACGGTCTTCGTGGTGTTCTCGGCGACCGAGACGGCCTGACCGGCGATCCGGGCGGCCTCGGTGGCGTTGTGCGCGATCTCGCGGATCGCCGACTCCATCTGCGAGGAGCCCGTGGCCACGGTGTCGACGCTGGAGGCGACGGCGCCCGCGGAGGTGACGACCTCGTCGGCCTGGCCGGCGGCGGTCTGGGCGTTCTGCCGCATGCCCTCCGCGGCTCCGCTGAGCTGCTGGGAGGCGGCGGCCAGCCGGGTGGAGGAGTCGCCCACCAGCACCAGGACGTGGCCGATGGCGTCGAGGGTCTCGTCCAGCGACTCGGCCATCTCGCCGAGCTCGGCACCACCGGTGCGGCCGGCGCGCACGGTGAGGTCGCCCGCGGCGACCTGGCCGAGCACCTCGCGGATGCGCTGCACGGGGCGGGTGACCCCGCGGGACACGCCCATCGCGAGCACCACGCTGATCACGAGACCGGCCAGCATGATGGCGATCGTGAGGTTGCGCCCGGTCGCGTAGGCGTCCGCGGCCTCGGTAGCCGTCGCCGACGCCTCGGCCTGCGCGGCCGCGGTGGCCTCGATGATCGACTCCTTGATGATCACCTCGTTGGCGCTCATGATCGCGAGCAGCTCGCCCGGGCGCGCCGGGTCGTCCTCACCGGAGGTTCCGCTCTGCAGCTCGGCCAGCGCCGGGAGGTAGGCCGCGACGGCGCCGGAGAAGTCGTCGAACGCCGTCCGGGCGTCGGTGGACAGCGGCATGGCGTCGACGGTGGCGATCCGGTCGCTGAGCACCTGCATGTACTCGGCGGCGCCTTCCTGCGCCTTCGCGATCGTCTCGGGGGGCAGCGTCGCGATCGCCGCGCGGGCGATGTTGGCGGACAGCTGCCACCAGTCGGCCTCCAGCTGCCGCAGCCCGTCGAGGGGGACCGCGCCGCGGTCGTACACCTGCTGGGCGTTGTCGCTGAGCGCCGACATGCGGTTGATGCCGAACGCGCCGACGCCGACGGTGGTCAGCGCGACGACGAGGATGGCGCCCAGCATCCGGCTGCGGAGGCCGAACCGGGTGCGAGCGCGCGGTTCCGTCTCGTCGGACGGATCCCCGTCCGTCCGGATCCCGTGGTCGTCCACCTGCATCATCCCTGCCCGCTTCCTGTACGACTGGTCTTCCTCATCCGACGCAGTGCCTATCGGCGGGGGAGACCCGGAAGTTGAGCAGAGGGGTCAGAGCGACGTCAGGAACGCGGCCACGCCGTCCTCGTCGTTGCCGACCGTGACGTCGGTGGCGACGGCGAGCAGGTCCGGGTGGGCGTGCGCCATGGCCACCGCGCGGCCGCCCCCGTCGCGCACCCACTCGAACGCGGCGATGTCGTTGGGCATGTCCCCGAAGACGACGACGTCCTCCGGGCCGACGCCGTGCCGCTCCGCGACGATGGCCAGCCCGGACGCCTTCGTCACGCCGATCCCGGAGATCTCCGCGAGGGCGTCGGTCGAGGAGCAGGTCACCGTCGCCGTGTCACCGATGACCTCCTGCACCAGCGCCACGAACTCGTCCCGCGACAGGTCCTCGTGGCGGGCCAGCAGCTTGGCGACCGGCCGGCCCACCATCTGCTCCAGCGTCGCCTCCGCGACACCGGGCGCGTCGACGTCCCACCGCGGCTTGTAGATCGGCTCGTGCCGGAACTCCAGTCCGTACTCCACCGCGAACCAGGTCCCCGGCTGCCGCCGGCGCAGCTCGGCGGTGACCGACCGGAGGACGTCGGGGTGCACCGGCTCCTCACGGGTGATCTCGAACGTCTCCAGGTCCAGGAGGACCGCGCCGTTGCAGCAGACCGCCGTACCCGCGCCGAGGGCCTTCCGGATGCGGTGCATCCAGCGCGGCGGGCGTCCGGTGGCGAGGACGAAGGGCACCCCGTCGTCGCGCCAGCGGTCGATCTCGGCGACCGTCGCCGCGCTGACGGTGTCGTCGCTGCGGAGCAGCGTGCCGTCCATGTCGCTGGCGATCAGCCGCGGCTTCCAGTCAGACATCGCGCAGCACCGCCTCCAGGTAGCGGGCCACGCCGTCGACCTGGTGGCCGCTGGTGACGTGGGAGGTGAGCGCCCGGACGCTGGGGTGGGCGTTGGCCACGGCCACCGCGCGGCCGCCGGCGGCCTGGACGGCGCCCAGCATCGGCAGGTCGTTGGGCATGTCGCCGAAGACGAGCACGTCGCCGAACCCGACGCCGTACCGGTCCAGGGCCAGCTGCAGCCCGCTGGCCTTGGTGATCCCCGGCGGCAGCACCTCGATGAAGCCCAGCCCGGCGTGCGTGACCTCGGCGTCGGCGGGGTCGACCACCTCCCGGGCCAGGGCGAGCAACTGGTCCTGGTCGTGGGTGGCGGAGCGCAGGAACGCCTTGAGGACGGCGCCGGGTGGGAGAACCTCGTCGCGGGCCAGCAGCGAGCTGGGCTCGGGGTAGGGCCAGCCGAAGCCGTGCTGCACCCGGAGCCGCGCGTGCACCTGCCCCTGCTCGGCGGCCTCCTCGACGGCGAGCACGACGTCGCCCGCCACCCGCTCGATCTGCTCGATCACCCGGATCGCCTGCTCGCGCGGCAGGGCGACGGCCCGCAGCACCTCGTCGCGCTCGAGGTCGACGACGAAGCCGCCCTGCGACAGGACGGCGATGCCCCGGTGGTCCAGGGCCGCCTTCACGCTGTCGAGCAGCCGCGGGCCGCGCCCGGTGACGCCGACGACGGGGATGCCGGCGTCCCAGCAGGCGTCGAGAGCAGCGCGGGTGCGCGGGCTGACGGTGCCGTCGGCGGCGAGCAGCGTGCCGTCGAGATCGCTGGCCACGAGCTTGGGCCGCCATCCGCCGCCCTCGCCGAGCTCGACCACCTGCCGGGCGCCCTCGAGGATCCCGTGCGGCGGGATCACCCGCGGCGGGCGTGCGGTCATGCGGGGGGCACCGGTGCGACCAGCGTCATGCCCGGGGTCAGCGCCTCGACGCCGCCCAGCCAGGGGCGCAACGCGGCCGGTACGTGCACCGAGCCGTCGGCGCGCTGGTGGACCTCGAGCAGGCAGGCGATGGTGCGGGCGATGGCGCACAGCGTGCCGTTGAGCGTGGCCGCGGTCTGGTTCTTCCCGTCCGCGTCGCGGTAGCGGATGGTCAGCCTCCGGGCCTGGAAGGTGGTGCAGTCCGACGTCGACGTGAGCTCCCGGTAGGTGCCCTGGGTGGGGAACCACGCCTCGATGTCGTACTTGCGGGCGGCGCTGGTGCCCAGGTCACCGGCGGCGATGTCGACCACCCGGTAGGGCAGCTCCAGCGCCTGGAGGAACTCCTCCTCCCACTGCAGCAGCCGCAGGTGCTCGGCGGCAGCGTCCTCGGGTGCACAGAAGCTGAACATCTCGACCTTGTCGAACCAGTGCACGCGGATGATGCCGCGGGTGTCCCTGCCGTAGGAGCCGGCCTCGCGGCGGAAGCAGGACGACCAGCCGGCGTAGCGCTTCGGGCCCTTCGACAGGTCGAGCACCTCGTCGGCGTGCATGCCGGCCAGGGCCACCTCGGAGGTGCCGACCAGGTACAGGTCGTCGCGCTCGATCCGGTACACCTCCTCGTCGTGCTCGCCGAGGAAGCCGGTGCCCTCCATGGCCGACGGCTTGACCAGCGCGGGGGCGATGACGGGGGTGAACCCGGCGGCGACGGCGCGGCTGATGGCCAGCTGGGCGAGCGCGAACTCCAGCAGTGCGCCGGGACCGGTGAGGAAGTAGAAGCGGGAGCCCGACACCTTGGCGCCGCGCTCCATGTCGATGGCGCCGAGGGCCTCGCCGATCTCGATGTGGTCGCGCACCGGGAAGTCGTAGGCGGGCACCTCCCCCACGGTGCGCAGCGTCACCGCGTCGTCCTCACCGCCGGGCGGGACGTCGTCGTGGACGACGTTGGGGATGCGCAGGTGCACCTCGCGCAGCGCGGCGTCGGCCGCGCGCTGGGCCTCCTCGGCCTGCTTCACCTCGGCGGCCAGCGCCTTGGCCCGCTCCAGGACGGCGGGCCGCTCGTCCGGCGTCGCCTTCTTCACCGCCTGGGAGGCGGCCTTCTGCTCGCCGCGCAGGTCGTCGCCCCGCCGGGCCGCTTCCCGGCGGGCCACGTCCGCGGCCAGCAGCGCGTCGACCAGGGACTCCTCGGCACCCCGGGCCCGCTGGCTGGCACGGACGAGGTCGGGGTTCTCGCGCACGAGTCGCAGGTCAATCACGCGGTCGATCGTACGGAGCCGCCGGGCGGGCCCGCTGGAGGTCAGTGCCCCGCCAGCAGGCCCGTGACGGCCGCCCGCACCCGCATGCTCTCCGCGCGCAGCTCCGACAGCGCCCGGTCCAGCTCCGGGGTCGCTCCGGTGCCGTGCTGGAGCTCCTCGCACAGCTCGGCCATCCGCAGGGCGCCCATCGCGGCGCTGCTGCCCTTCAGCCGGTGCGCCAACCGGGGGACCGACCGCTCGTCGTCCTCGGACCAGGCGCCGCCGTCGGCGGCGGTCACGAGGGCGGCCACGGTGTCGTCCAGGCCGCCGGCGTACGTGCCGTAGAGGTGCGCGAAGGCCTCCTCACCCAGGTCCCGCAGCTCGTCCACGGTCTCGGTGTCCAGCGCCGCGTCGACGGTGTCCAGCGCCGCGTCACCGCCGTCCGGCACCGCGTCAGCGGCGTCGCCCCGTCGCGGCTGGGGGACCGCCGGCACCGGCGGGGACGGACGCTCGGAGGACCCGGCCGCCGGCGCCAGCCGCCGCAGGGTCTCCTCCAGCGTCGCGAGGCGCACCGGCTTGGTGAGGAACTCGTCGGCACCCGCCGCCAGGAAGGCGGTGCGGTCGCTGGCCAGCACGCTGGCGGTGACGGCGACGATCCGTGGCTGGGAGATCGGCAGCTGCCGGATGACCGTCGTGGCGTCCACCCCGCCCATCACCGGCATCTGCGCGTCCATCAGGACGACGTCGTAGCTGCGCTGCTCGACCGCCGCCACCGCCTCCTGCCCGTTGGAGACCCGCTCGCAGTCGTGGCCCAGCTGCTGGAGGTAGAGGCCGATGAGGTGAGCGTTGACCTCGTGGTCCTCGGCGACGAGGACACGCAGCCGCCGCCCCTGGAGCCGCCCGCCCGGGCTCGCCGCCGGGGCCGCCGCCGGGCCGCCGTCGACCCGGAGGAGGGACAGCAGGGTCTCGAGGAGCCGCTGCGGCCGGACCGGCTTGTGCAGCCGGGCGTCGAATCGCGTCCGGCCGGACGCCTGCAGGACCGTCGAGCTGCTGAGCAGCACCAGCGGCGTCCCGGCGGCGGCGGGGTGCGCACGCAGGCGGGTGGCCAGCTCCTCCCCGTCCATGCCGGGCATGTGCAGGTCCAGGAGGCAGGCGTCGAACCGCTCACCGGCGTCGATCCGGGCGAGCGCCTCGGCGCCGGACTCCACGAGCACGGCGGTGGCACCGAAGCGCGCCAGCTGGTGCTCCACGATGCGAAGGTTGGTCACGTTGTCGTCCACGACCAGCAGCCGGCGGCCGGCGAGATCGGTGGAGACCCCGGGCTCCCGGACGGCGGGGGCCGGCGCCAGGCGCACGCCGACGGTGAAGGTCGAGCCCGCCCCGAGGTCGCTGTACACCGTGATGTCGCCCCCCATCGCGTGCGCGATGCGCTGGCTGATGGCCAGGCCGAGCCCGGTGCCCCCGTAGGAACGGGTGATCGAGGCGTCGCCCTGGCTGAACGACCGGAAGAGGCGGTCCTGCTGCTCGGGCGCGATGCCGATGCCGGTGTCGATGACCGAGAGCCGGCACAGCACCGTGCCGTCGTCGGCGGTGCCGCCGTCGCTGGTCAGGACGACGACGACCTGCCCCTGCGCGGTGAACTTCACGGCGTTGCCGACCAGGTTGATCACCACCTGGCGGAGCCGCGCGCTGTCGCCCACCATGCGCCAGCCGCTGTCGCCGGGGATGTCCACGAGCAGGTCCAGCCCCTTGCCCGCCGCCTGCGGGGCCAGGAGCTGGGCGACGTCGTACACGACCTCGTCCAGCTGGAACGGGGCCTGCTCGAGGTCGAGCTCACCGGCCTCGATCTTGGAGAAGTCCAGGATGTCGTTGATCAGCGTGAGCAGGCTGTCGCCGCTGCGCGACACCGTCTCCAGATGGCCGCGCTGCTCCGTGGAGAGCTGGGTGGTGAGCAGCAGGTCGGTCAGCCCGAGGACGGCGTTGAGCGGGGTGCGGATCTCGTGGCTCATCGTCGCGAGGAAGGCCGTCTTCGCCTGGCCGGCGCGCTCGGCGTCGTCCCGGGCGGCCATGAGCTCGAGCTCGCGGGCGTCCACCAGGACGTTCCGGTCGTGCAGGGCCTGGCCGAGCGCATTCACGTCGGCGGCGATGTCCCGCAGCTCCTCGGGACCCTCCTCCGGGGCGCGGCGCCCGACGTCGCCGGCGGCGAGCGCGGCGAGGGTCTCCCGCACCCGCTGCGTCGGCGGCAGCAGCGTCTCGGTGAGCCGCCGGTTGGCCCGGCGGACCGCCACCGCGACGGACGCCGCGACCACCAGGCTGAGCACCGCACCGGCGACGACGACGGCGCGCTGGGATGCCATGGCCGCAGTGCGCTGGTCCACCACGAGGGCACGCGCGTCGGCCTCCACCTCGCGGTAGGCGTCGAACAGCAGCTTGTCCCGGTTCAGCAGCGCGTCGAGGGCCACCATGTCGCCGACGGCGGGCTGCTCGGCCAGCACCGGCCGGGCCCACTCGGTGAGGAAGCGCTGCTCTGCGGCGCGCAGGGCGGCGAACGCCGTCGCCAGCTCCGCGTCGTCCTCGGCTCCCAGCCTCAGCAGCGTGGCGTCGGCCTTCGCGAGGTCCGCCGCCCCCTTGCGGTACGGCTCGAGGAAGCGGACCTCGCGGGTGACGAGGAAGCCACGCAGCCCCGTCTCCTGGTTGAGCATCGCGATGTGCCCGTCCTGGATGGCGTCGGCCATCTCGTTGGCCCGGTCGACGCGCTCGCCCAGGACGGTGAGCACGACGACGGCCAGGGCGACCGTGGTGAGCGCCACCGCGGTGAGCGCGGCGAGACCGACCGCGAGGGGGCGGCGCAGCAGCGCCCGGAGGGGCCGGGCGTCCCCGGTCGCGCGAACGGGAGCGGAGAGGGGCACGCCCGGCTTTCGGCCGCGGGGGCACCGGTGTGAAGGCGAGACGGCCCTACAGCTCCCAGTCGGTCGTGCCGATGCAGGTCGTGCCCCACCCTTCCCGATCGGAGCCCCATGAGCCACGTCCTGGTCGTCGACGACGACCCCGTGATCGCCGACCTCGTCGCCTTCCGGCTGGGCCGGCTGGGCCTCGAGGTGTCGGTGGAGTCCGACGGTGAGGCCGGCCTGGCCGCCGCCCGTCAGCTCCGCCCGGACCTGGTGGTGCTGGACTGGATGATGCCGCGGATGAACGGCCTCGAGGTCTGCGCGGCGCTGCGCGCCGACGCCGACCCGGCGCTGGCCCGCACCCCGGTGCTGCTGCTCACCGCCAAGGCCCAGGAACCCGACCTCGAGCGCGGCTTCGCCGCCGGGGCCACCGACTTCGTCGCCAAGCCGTTCAGCACCCGCGAGCTGATCAGCCGCGTCACCGCCGCGTTGCCGCCCGGCAGCGTCCCGGCGTGACGATGGTTCCCGGCGTCCTGCTCACCAGCACGGTGGTCACCGGCCTGGTCGTGCTCCTGCTGCTCTCGGTCGGCGGGTCTCACGTGGCCCGCCGCCGCCGGGAGAAGCGGGACGTCGCCCGTCGCGCCGAGCTCACACCGCTGGTCTACAGCCTGCTCGACGGCGAGCAGACCGCCGCCTCGCTCGCCGACGCCCCCGCCGTGCTCGACGACGTCGTCCTGCACCTGCTCCCCCAGCTCCGCGGCAACGACCGGCAGGTGCTGCGCGACCTGCTGATCGCGCGCGGCGTGGTCGACCGCGCCGCGGAGCAGCTCTCCGCCCGGGCGCCGTGGCGCCGCGGGCGCGCCGCGATGCTGCTGGGCGCCACCGGCAGCACGCGGTACACCCCCGACCTCGTCACGCTGCTGGAGGACCGCTCCCCCGACGTCCGCTCCGCCGCCACCCGCGCACTCGGCAAGGCCGGCGACGTCGACGCCGTGCCCTTCCTCCTGGGCGCGCTGACCACGCCGCGGCCGGTGCCCTCGGGGATCGTGGGCATGGCCCTGCTCGACCTCGGCACCGCAGCCCTCCCGGCGCTGCGCACGGCACTGGCGTCCGACACCGCCCCCGCCCGGGCACTGTCCGCCAGCCTGCTCGGCCAGCACGGCGACCTCCCCGCCACGGCTGCACTCACCGCCGCCCTCGATGACCCCGCTGCACCCACCGACGTCCGCCGGGCCGCGGCCGGAGCCCTCGGCCGCATCGGTGCCCCGCAGGCCGGCGCCGCCCTCAGCCGGGTGACCGTGCACGCGGGAGATCCGTCGCTGCGTTCGACAGCGGCCGAGGCGCTCGGGCGGATCGGCGACCCCGGCTGCGTCCCCGCGCTGGTGGCCGGCATGGCGGCGGCCGACCTGCGCGTGCGCACGTCGTGCGCCGACGCGCTCGCCGCGATCACCCCCGAGGGCCGCGACCGGCTCGAGGACCTGGCCGGCTCCTGCAGTGTCACCGCGGGCGCTGCCCGGGCCGCCCTCGACGCGCGGTCCCCGCATCCGGCACGATCCCTGGCGCCGGCGCGCTGATGCCCGGTTCCTTGGCCGATGCCCTGGTCGTCGCCAACTGGACGCTGCTGGCCCACGTCGCCGTGTTCCACCTGGTCACCCTGCTGCTGGTCCTCGCCGGCGCGCGGCGGGTCTGGCGCAACCGGCACTGGAGCGGCGTGGAGGGGCACGACGAGACCTTCGCCAGCCCGCTGACCCCGGCGGTCTCGATCCTCGTGCCCGCGCACGACGAGGAGGCCGGGATCCTCGACACGCTGTCCGCCGCCCTGGGCCAGAAGTACCCCGCCCTGGAGGTGGTGCTCGTCGACGACGGCTCCACCGACCGCACGTTCGCGCTCGTGGCCGAGCGCTACGGCCTGCGCGAGATCACGCCGCGGCCCACCGCCGACCTGCCGGTCGACGGGGAGATCCTCTCCGCGCACCGGGCGACCACCGGAGACCCGCTGCTGGTCCTCCGCAAGCGGAGCGTCGGCCGGCGCTCGGACGCTCTGAACGCAGCCCTCAACCACGCCCGTCACCCCCTGGTCTGCATGGTCGACGCCGACTCGCTGCTGGAGACCGAGGCGCTGCTGCAGGTCTCGCGGCCCTTCGTCGAGGACCCCGACAACGTCGTCGCGACGGGCGGAGTGATCCGGGCGGCCAACGGCGCGCTCACCGACCGCGGCACGCTGCTGGAACCCCGCCTCTCGCGGCGCTGGGTGGTACGGGTGCAGGTGCTGGAGTACCTGCGCTCGTTCCTGCTCGGGCGGACCGCCTGGGCCGACGCCCAGGCGCTGCTCATCATCTCCGGCGCCTTCGGCCTCTTCCGGCGCGACGTCGTCCTCGAGGTCGGCGGCATGGATCCGATGTCCCTCGCGGAGGACGCCGAGCTGGTCGTCACCATCCAGGAACACCTCTACCGCAACGGGCGCCCGCACCGGGTGGTCTTCGTCCCCCAGCCCGTGTGCTGGACCGAGGTGCCCGAGAGCTGGCACGTCCTCGGCCGGCAGCGCAAGCGCTGGTCGCACGGGCTGGGCCAGCTGCTCTGGAAGCACCGCCGCATGATCGGCAATCCGCGCTACGGCCCCGTGGGGTTGCTCGCCCTGCCGTTCTTCCTGCTCTTCGAGCTGGCGGGACCGGTCGTCGAGCTGATCGGGCTCGCCGCGGTCGTCCTGTCCCTGCTGCTCGGGCTGGTGCAGCCGGCCGCCGCGGGCGCCGTGGTGGTCCTCGCCGTCGCCCTGGGCGTGCTGCTGTCAGCCACGGCCATCGCGGTCGAGGAACTCACCTACCACCGGTACGGGCGCGGCCGCGACCTCCTGGGGCTGATGGGCGCCGCCGTCGTCGAGCACCTGTGGTTCCGCTGGGCGCACTCCTGGTACCGGCTGCGCGGCCTGGTGGCCGCGCTGCGCCGCACCGACCCGGTGTGGACGGCGATGCCGCGGGTCGGCTTCTCCGGCGAACCGGCTCCCGCTCCCGCCGCGCGGCTGGTGCCCGCCGGCTCCTAGCCCGTGGACCTGGGCCGTGGACCTGGGCCGTGGACCTAGCCGGCCGGGCAGCCTCCTGCGCTGACGTCCGCGAACTGGGTGGCCAGCTCCGGCGAGTCCGCCAGCGCATCGTGCCAGCGCTTCCACTGCTCGTGGGTGAAGCCGGCGGCGGCCAGCCGGGCGTCCAGGTCGGTGGTGAACTGCGCCTCGTCCGCGTAGTTGACCGTTGCCACGGTGCACTGCCGGGCGAACTCGACCTCGGCGATCCGCGCGGTCGTCGCATCGGCCGGCGTCCCCGACTGCGGAGCCGGTGCGGCCTCGGCCGCCGGTTCCGCTCCGCAGGCGGCGGTCCCGAGGACGGCGAGCGCGGCCAGGGCCACGACGGCGCGCGCCAGGCGGCGGTCACTGCACGACAAGGGTCACCGTCCCCGACGCGGTCCGCGGCGCGGCCGCTGTCCAGGTGAGGAGGAGGGGCACCTCGTAAGTGCCCGGCGCCAGGGACGTGACGTCGAAGCGGAGCGCGACCTGGTCGGTGGTCCGCCCGATGATGCCGGTGTCTCTCGCCGGCCGGCTGACCGTGCCGTCGCCGGGATACCCGACCACGAGGCCGGCGGGCAGCCGGCCGGCGCGGACGGTGACGTCGACGAGGTCGGCCAGGCCGGCGGTGAACGCCAGCTGTGCGAAGGCGTTGCTGCCCGCCGGCACGGGGAGGCTGGAGGTGACCTGCGTGAACGCCGGCCCGGTCGCGGGCACGACGGGCACCGTGACGGTGGCCGTCGTGCTGTGCTCGCGGACCTTGTCGTCGTTGCCGCCGCCGACCTCCTTGCACTGGCCGTTGTCGCCGCAGGTGTCCCGGTAGGTGGAGAGCAGCGTGATCTGGAAGGGCGACGTCCGCGTGTAGGGCACCTGCAGGCGGAAGGCGGTGAAGTCGCGGGTGCCGCCGACCAGGGTGTCCGAGCCGTAGAGGGAGGTGTCCGCGCCGCCCCGCGTGGTCGGGTAGCTGACGGTCACGCCGGGAGGCGCGGTCACGGTGGTCGACCAGTCGGTCACCGTGCGCTCGCCGGTCCAGACGACGGAGAACCACGCCGACTGCCCCGGCACGACGGCGGCGGTCTCCGTGGTGACCGCGCGCACGCCGGTCTTGTCCGCGTCCGCCAGTGCCGACGAACCTCCGAGGAGGGGACCCACGACCGCAGCGGCGAGGACGGCGACCAGCACGACACCCCGTCGTCGCCCGGACCTGCGCACGAGAGCCATGGCGCCGTCACCGTCCGAACGAGGTCCTGGCGAGGACGTGGGTCCTCGCCGGCCCGGAGGTCGGGCTCTTCAGTACGCACGGTAGCCGCAGAGATACGTTGCGTGCGTCCCCTCCGAGGGGCAGTTTGTGCTGAAAAGCAGCCGGCCCGTTGAGCGCCGGCCACCGCTGCGAACCATGCGAACTCGTGGCGATCGGCGCCCGATGGCCACGAGTTCGCATGGTTCGGCTCCCGGTCGGCCGCGCCCGTCAGGGACACTGGGCCCATGCGTTTCCTGCAGCGGCCCGAGCACGACCTCACCTACGCCGACGTCTTCATGGTGCCCAACCACTCGACGGTCGGCTCCCGGCTCGAGGTCGACCTGACCACGCCGGACCGCGTGGGCACGACCATCCCGATCGTCGTCGCCAACATGACGGCGATCTCCGGACGGCGCATGGCCGAGACGACCGCGCGCCGGGGCGGGCTCGCGGTGCTGCCGCAGGACATCCCGGTCGACGTCGTCACCGAGGTCGTCTCGTGGGTGAAGCACCGGCACCCGGTCTACGACACCCCGATCACGCTCTCCCCCACCTCCACGGTCGGCGAGGCGCTGTCGCTGCTCACCAAGCGCGCGCACGGGATCGTCGTGGTGGTCGAGGACGCCTCCCCGGTCGGCGTGGTCACCGACGGCCAGTGCCAGGGCGTGGACCGGTTCACCCAGCTGTCCGAGGTGATGACGCGCGAGCCGCTGACCATCCCGGCCGGCACCGACCTGCCCAAGATCTTCGACGTGCTCTCCGGTGAGCGGATCAGCGCCGCCCCGGTGGTCGACGGCGACCGGCTGGTCGGCGTCATCACGAAGAAGGGCGCGCTGCGCTCGGCGATCTACACCCCCGCGGTCAACGGCGCCGGGCAGCTGCTCACCTCGGCCGCGGTCGGCATCAACGGCGACGTCGCCGGCAAGGCCGCCGCCTTGCTCGAAGCCGGCGTCGACGTGCTGGTCGTGGACACCGCACACGGCCACCAGGAGAAGGCGATCGAGGCGCTGGCGGCGGTGCGCTCGGTGGCGGGCTCCGCGCCGGTCGTCGCCGGCAACGTCGTGACCGCGCAGGGCACCCGCGACCTGATCGAGGCCGGTGCCGACGTCGTCAAGGTCGGCGTGGGCCCCGGCGCCATGTGCACCACCCGGATGATGACCGGCGTCGGCCGCCCGCAGTTCTCCGCCGTGGAGGAGTGCGCCACCGAGGCCCGCTCCCTGGGCAAGCACGTCTGGGCCGACGGCGGCGTGCGGCACCCCCGCGACATCGCGCTGGCCCTGGCCGCCGGTGCGGCGAACGTCATGGTCGGCTCCTGGTTCGCCGGGACGTACGAGTCGGCCGGGGACATCCACGACGACGGCTCGGGCCGGCTCTACAAGGAGAGCTTCGGCATGGCGTCGGCGCGTGCGGTCAAGGCGCGGACGGCGACCCAGACCGGCTTCGAGCGGGCGCGGGCCGGCCTGTTCGAGGAGGGCATCTCGTCGTCCCGGATGTACCTGGACCCGGCCCGCCCGGGTGTGGAGGACCTGATCGACCAGATCGTCGCGGGTGTGCGCTCGTCGTGCACCTACGCGGGCGCGCGCACGGTGGACGAGCTGCACGAGCGCGCGGTGCTCGGGGTGCAGAGCGCGGCCGGGTACGAGGAGGGCCGCCCGCTGCCCACATCCTGGTGAGCGACGTCCTGGTGAGGTCGGCGTGAAGGCACTGCCGCTGCCGGTGTTCGAGGCGCTGGTGGCCGACGCGCTGGACGAGGTGCCGCCCGAGCTGATGAAGCTGGTGGACAACGTCGTCGTCCTGGTCGAGGACCGGAACCCCGAGGAGCCCGAGCTGCTGGGCATCTACGAGGGGTACGCGCTGACCGAGCGCGGCTGGGAGTACGGCGGGGCGCTGCCGGACCGGATCATGATCTACCGCGAGGCGATCTGCGACATCTGCGAGACGGCCGAGGAGATCGTCGACGAGGTCACCATCACCGTCGTCCACGAGATCGCCCACCACTTCGGCATCGAGGAGGACCGCCTCCACGAGCTGGGCTGGGGCTGACCCCCGCTTCTCCGCGGAGAAGCAGCCCGCTCTCCCGCGGAGAAGCAGGCCCCTCAGGGACTTCCGGTACCGGAAGTCCGGGCCCCCTCGGGGACTTCCGGTACCGGAAGTCCGTCGGGGCGGGGCGGGTAGCGTCGGACGGCGTGCCCGACGACATCGCCGCGACCGGCAAGCTGCCGATCAAGATGCTGCACGACCGCATCCTGGTCGCGCTCCGCAAGGAGGACGGCGACCGGCGCTCCAGCGGCGGCATCCTCATCCCCGCGACGGCCCAGGTGGCCAAGCGGCTGGTGTGGGGCGAGGCCAAGGGTGTGGGACCGAGCGTGCGGCAGGTGAAGGTCGGCGACCAGGTGCTCTTCTCCCCCGAGGACCAGCACGAGGTCGAGGTGCACGGCGAGGACCTGATCATCCTGCGCGAGCGCGACGTGCACGCCGTGGCCGCGGAGCGCATCGAGGAATCCACCGGGCTCTACCTCTAGGTCAGAGCTCGCGGAACTCGCACTCCGAACGGGCCACCACGAAGGTCTGCGCGTCCGAGCAGCGGAAATAGCTCCAACTCGCAGGCCCGAAACCGCCGCCGCGGCTGTCGATGAAGACCTCCACGCCACCCCCTGGGAGAGCCCGGAGGTACTCGAAGACGGGCTCGCCCTCGACCGATGACGTCTCGACGACGAGTTCGGCCCCGGTGCCCTCGGCGAGCGCCGCGTCGAAGCACTCGTTCTTCTCCCTCCCGACGTCCGTCACCGCCCTGCCGATCAGTTCGCCGACCCCCACCGCGGTGCGACCGCAGTCCGGCAGCGACCGGCGGTCGGTGAACTCGTCCGGGACACCGGAGGGGTTCCAGACCGCCAGAACGAGCCAGAGGCCCACTCCCACCAGCGCGAGCGCGCCGACGACGACCCACCGCCGCGCAGCTCGGTCGCCGAGCACCTGGCCTCCTCCGTCCGGGGGACGCCATCCTGCCGGGGACACCGGCCCCGTAGTCCAGGTCGGCGAGCGACCGTTGCCCGATCGGTACCGGCGCCCACGGTCAGCCACGGCGTCGGGCGGACGGGAGGAGCTGGCGCGCACTCCAGCGCGACCCCGACCCGGCGCAGATCCTTGCCCGGAGACCGCCCGGCGAAGACCATGTCCGCCATGACGCGCCTGGGAGCCCGGTCCCGCCCCGCCGGCATGGCGCTCTGGGCGGGCTGCGTCGCGGGCGCCGCGCTGCTGGCGGCCCGTCCCGGCGATCCCGGCCCCGTCCCCGGCGCCTGGCTGCTCGTGCTCGCGTTGCTGGGATTCCTCGCCGTCCGCGGGAGCCGCCTGGCGTGGGCCCTGCTCACCGCGCTGAACGCCGTCCTGCTGGCCACCTTCCTCCTGCTGGCCTGGCCGGTCGAGCCGCAGCTGTGGGCCTTCTACGGCCTGGTCGCGCTCGGGCTCGCGGCCCTCGTCGCGGCGGGAGCCTCCCCCCGCGTACCGGTCAGGGTGCCGGTTCACCCCGGGAGTGGCGGGTGACCACCCCGGTCATGTCCTCCAGCCAACGGCGGACGACGGCCAGCTCCTCGTCGGTGTAGTCGCCCATGGCGGCGACGAGGTCCCGCGCCAGGCCGCCGAAGTGCTCGGCGCCCGCGGCCATCGCGGTCTCGGACATCTCCAGGCCCACGCGCCGCCGGTCCCCGGGATCGCGCACGCGCCGGACGTGACCGACCCGCTCCAGCCGGTCGACCAGCGCGGTCACCGACGCCGAGCGCAGGTCCACGGCCTCCCCGAGCCGGCCGGCGGTCAGCGCCTCACCGCGCCGGGCGGCGTCCATGATCGCCACGAGCGCCCTCACGTCGGTGCGGTTTAGCCCGTGCACGTCGGCGAACCGCTGGCTGACCGCGTCGAGCTCGACGTTCAGCCGGCGCAGCAGGAGGCCCAGCTCCTGGCGCGCCCGGGCCGCCTCGTCGTCCACCTCGGTCGCTCCCTCGCATCGTGTCGCCGTCTGCGATAACCTCTCGACGATCGAGATAATCGACCGTCAAGGGACATCATGCCTCGCCGTACCCGCATCCTCCGCTGGCTGATCCCGGCCCTCGTCGCCATCGCCTGGCTCGCGATCGCCGGCCCCCTGGGCTCCTTCAGCGGCAAGCTCGGCGAGGTCTCGGAGAACGACTCCGCCGCCTTCCTCCCCGACAGCGCCGAGTCCACGCGGGTCACCGAGCTGCAGCGGCAGTTCCAGACCGAGCGCTCGCTGCCGGTGATCCTGCTCTGGGAGAGCGACGACGGCACGCTCGACGAGGCCGCCGTCGCCGAGGCGCAGGAGCGGGTCGACGAGGCGGTCGCCCTCGCCGAGGACGCCGGCGCCCTGACGGGCGAGGCGTCGCCGGTGATCCCGTCGGAGGACGGCGTGGCCGTGCAGGCCGTGCTGCCGTTCGACCCGGATCTGGGCGATGAGCTCCCCGGGATCGTCGGCGAGCTGCGCGACCTGCCCGCGATCGACGGCACCACGCAGTACGTCACCGGCCCCGGCGCGCTGTTCGCCGACTTCGCGGCGGGCTTCGAGGGCATCGACGGGCTGCTGCTGCTCGCGGCCTTCGGCGTCGTCCTGCTGATCCTGCTGGTCGTCTACCGCAGCCCGCTGCTGCCGCTGCTGGTCATCGGCACCGCGGGCCTGGCGCTGACCGTCTCGCTCGCGGTCGCCTACTTCCTGGCCGACCGGGGCTGGATCGACGTCAACGGCCAGAGCCAGGGCATCGCCTCGATCCTCGTCGTCGGCGCGGCCACCGACTACGGCCTGCTGCTCGTCGCCCGCTACCGCGAGGAGCTGCGACGGGAGGAGTCGAAGTACACCGCGATGCGGGTGGCGCTCGCGCAGTCGTGGGAGCCGATCCTCGCCTCGGGCGGCACGGTCATCCTCGGCGTCCTCTGCCTGCTCTTCTCCGACCTGGGCTCCAACCGCGGCCTGGGCCCGATCTCCGCGGTCTGCATCGCCTTCGCCATGCTCGCCGCGCTCACCTTCCTGCCCGCGCTGCTGGTCCTGCTCGGCCGGGCCGCGTTCTGGCCGTTCCGCCCCGAGCACGGCGAGGAGCACGCACACGGCCGCGGCTGGGAACGCATCGCCACCTCGGTCGGCCGCCGCCCGGGCCGGTACCTGCTGGGCAGCGCCGGCGCGCTCGTCGTCCTCGCGCTGTTCCTGCCGACCTTCGACTCCGGCGGCATCCCGCTGTCCGAGGGCGTGCGCGGCGGATCGGAGTCCGGACGGGGCCAGGAGGTGCTGGCCCGGCACTACGAGGCCGGCGCCGCCAGCCCCGCGGTCATCATCACCCCCGCCGACGACTGGCAGGAGGTCGCCGACGCGGCGGCCGGTACCGACGGCGTCGCGGGCGTGGAGCCCTTCACCGGTGGGGGCCCGCCCGGGGCCGGCGACGGCGAGCCGCTGGAGGTGGACGGACTGGTCCGGCTCGAGGCGACGCTGACCGACGCGCCCGACAGCGAGGCCGCGCAGGGCACCGTCTCCGACCTGCGGACGGCGGTGAGCGAGGTCGACCCCGACGCCCTGGTCGGCGGCACCTCGGCGCAGGACCTCGACACGCAGGACACCGCCGCCCGCGACCTGCTGGTGATCGTGCCGCTGGTCCTGCTGGTCATCACGGTCGTGCTGGCCCTGCTGCTGCGGGCGATCGTGGCGCCGCTGCTGCTGGTCGGCACCGTCGCTCTGAGCACAGCCGCGACCGTCGGCGTCGCCGCGCTGGTGTTCGAGCACCTCTTCGACTTCCCGGGCAGCGATCCACAGGTGCTGCTGATCGGCTTCGTCTTCCTGGTGGCGCTGGGGATCGACTACAACATCTTCCTGATGACCCGCGCCCGGGAGGAGTCGATCCGGTTCGGCGCGAGGGACGGCGTGCTGCGGTCGCTGGCGGTCACCGGCGGGGTGATCACCAGCGCCGGGCTGGTGCTGGCGGCCACCTTCGGCGCGCTCACCGTGCTCCCGCTGGTCATCCTCATCCAGCTCGGGTTCCTCGTCGGCTTCGGCGTGCTGCTGGACACCTTCGTCGTCCGCACGCTGCTGGTGCCCTCCGCGGTGCACCTCATCGGCGACAAGGTCTGGTGGCCCAGCGCGCTCGCGAAGGGCCCGACCGAGCCCGCCCCCGACCGCGAGCTGGGACTGGAGCGCGTCTAGCCGAGTGGGCAGTTGCAGTCACCGACACGCGCCGACGCGCCGGTCGGAGCGGCCACAACTGCTCACTCGGCCGCCTGAGCGGACCGCGGTCAGCCGGCGAGGAAGATCCAGACCAGCAGGACGACGCCGACCGTCACCCACACCAGCGGCACCCGGTTCACCCAGCGGGCCGCACCGTATCGCCGCATCGCGACCAGCACCCAGGCGGCGATCGACGTCCCGAGCGCGACGAACGGATAGGCCCACCAGGCCAGGATCACGAAGGCCGCGAGGATCGACTCCCAGTTGGCCAGGCTCATCGTGCCGCCGATGGCCAGCAGGAACCACGGCAGCAGGAACACCAGGTAGCCGACCTGCAGCAGTCCCAGCTCCTGCGCGACGCGCTCGGTCGCGGGTGCCGGCCCCGGTACCGGTCCGGACCAGCGGTTCGGCGGCGTCGCGTGCATCACGGCGGCGGAGCGTAGCCGCAGCGCACTCGTTCGTGCGGCCCCGTCCCGGGGCTCGCCGCGACGGTGCGAGGGGGAAGGAGGACGGGGCCCCTGATCAGAGGCGCCCGGCGCGCACCCGGGTCAGCCAGTCCGCCGCCTCGGCGAAGGCGTCGTCGGCCGAGTCGGCCTCCACCGCGCGGTTCTCCCGCCCGTCGTCCCGGGGGTAGGAGCCCAGGAAGCGGACGTCCTCGCAGACCCGGTGCAGCGCGGCCAGCGCCTCCCCCACCCGGCGGTCGGCGATGTGCCCCTCGCAGTCGAGGAAGAACGAGTAGACCCACAGCCGGTCGCGCAGCGGGCGCGACTCGATGCGGGTCAGCGAGATCCCGCGGACGGCGAACTCGCGCAGCACGTCCAGGAGCGCGCCCGTGCGGTCGGTGACGACGGCGACCAGCGAGGTCTTGTCGTTGCCCGTCGGCTCGGGCAGCGGGCCCGGTCGCGTGACCAGCACGAAGCGGGTGACCGCCCCGGCGTGGTCGGCGATGTCGTCGGCGAGCGCATCCAGGCCGTAGCGCCGTGCGGCGATCGACGCGCACACCGCTGCGTCGAACTCCCCGGCGGCGACGGCGGCGGCCGCCCCGGCGGTGGAGCTGGCCGGCAGGGGCGTCACCCCGGGCAGGTTCGCCTCCAGCCACCGGCCGGTCTGGGCCAGCGCGTGCGGATGGCTGGCCACCGAGCGCACGTCGGCCAGCGTCGTCCCGGGCCGGACGGCGAGGGTGAAGGCGACCGGCAGGAACACCTCGCGGGTGATGATCAGCGGATCGCCGTCGGCCAGCCCGTCCATCGTGGTGGGGACCGAGCCCTCGACGGAGTTCTCCATCGGGACCAAGCCGGCGTCGACGTCCCCCGAACGGACGGCGGCCAGCGTCGCCGGGACACTCGGGCGGGGGGTACGCGTTCCCTCACTGGTGGCAACGGCGCTGCTCAGCGCCGCCTCGGCGAAGGTACCCTCGGGCCCGAGATAGGCGAACCGCGTCGGAGACGTGCTGGGGTGCATCCCGGGCATCCGACGAGGGTAGTGCGGGCGGGTCACAGCGAGAACGCGACCCGGGGGAAGCTGCCTCGCTGACCGGCGGTTCCGGCGGCCGTGCCGGACGACGACCCGCGAGTGGAGGTGGCGTGCCCCCTGCCTCGTCGGCCGCCGCCTCGTCGGGGCCCTCCCCGACCCAGCTGCGCTCGCTGCACGCCGCGCTGTGGCGGCTGATGGCCGCCGGCGACCGGGACGACGCCGCCTACCGGAGCACCCTCGACGACGTCGACGACGTGCTGGCCGGCTCGGCGGAGCCCTACTGGACGGCGTGGCGCTCGGCCCTGGCCGCCCGCCGCAGCCTGGCCGACGGCGATCCCGACGCGGCCGCCGACGCCGTCGCCGCCTCCCGGGAGGCGCTGCACGCCTGCCCGCCCTCGGCGTGGAGCGCCCTCGCCCTCGCCTACCTGGCGCACGTGGAGGTGTCGGCCGACCACGTCGACGCCGCGATGCTGATGGCCGTCGACGCCAGCCTGCTCACCGAGGAGCCCTCGGCGGCCGAGCCCTCCCGCCCCCTGCTCCAGGCGCACCGCTGGCTGGCCCTCACCCTCGCCGGGCTGGACCTGGAGGAGCTCGCCGTCGCCCACGCCGGCCGCGCGCACGTCGTGGCCGGCCAGCTCCCCGACGTCGACGACCAGTGGCGCACGCTCCTGCTCAGCGCCCAGCAGCACGTGGAGCTGGCCCAGACGCTGCGCCGCCGGGGTGACGAGCAGCGGGCACACGAGCTGGCCGAGGAGGCGATCGGCTGCGCCACCGCCGCCCGGGCGCTGGACCGCGAGCCCGGGCCGGCCGAGGCCGACCTGCTCGACGTCGTGCAGGCGTGGGCACTGACCTGCGCCGGCGACCTCGACGGCGCGCTCGGCCCGCTGCGCCGCGTGTCCCGGCACGTGCGGGCCGACGGCGACGTGTGGCTGCGCGGGTACACCGACCTGGTGCTCGCCCGCCTGCTCGGCCGGCTGGCCCTCCGCGACGCGGACCCCCTGCACGGAGAGGAGGCCGTGGAGCTGATGGTCGACGCGGCTGGCGCCTTCGCGTCCTCCGGCGACCGCCGCCGCTACCGGCAGTGCCTGCTCGAGCTGGGGCAGCACACCGCGGACCTCGGCCGCCCCGCCGAGGCGCTGCACTGGCTGGAGGCCTACCGCGCCGACACCGGCCGCGCGAACTCCCGCGGCCGCCAGCTGTGGGCAGAGATGTTCGTACGCCGCAGCCGGCTGCGCGAGGCCGAACGGCAGGCTGCGGTGCTGCGCCGGCACGCCCTGGAGGACGCGCTGACCGGTCTGGGCAACCGGCGCAGCGCCGAGCGGCGGCTGGCCGGGCTGCGGTTCGGCCAGGAGCCGCTGTCACTGGCCGTGGTGGACGTCGACCGGTTCAAGGCCGTCAACGACGGCGCCTCGCACACGCAGGGCGACGTCGTCCTGCGCCGGGTCGCCGACCTGCTGCGCGAGCACAGCCGCACCGGCGACGAGGTCTACCGCTGGGCCGGCGACGAGTTCCTCGTGCTGCTGCCGACGGCGACCGAGGCGCAGGCGGTGTTCGTGATGGAGCGGCTGCGCGCGGCGGTCGCGGCGGCGGACTGGTCGGACCTGCGTTTGACCGAACCCGTGACCGTGAGCGTCGGGGTGGCGACCGCACCCGAGGTGGGCGAGGACCAGCCCGAGCCGGTGGTGGGGTGGCGGGCGCTGTTCGACACCGCCGACCTGCTGCTGTTCTCGGCCAAGCGGAGCGGTCGCAACCGGGTGCGCGCGCCCGGCGGCGGGCCGCTCGACGGACGGCCCGGGGCATGAGCACGGCGGCCGGCTGGGACTCGTGGGGCGGGACGGACGGGGGACGGCGCGTTCCCGACGACGTGCTCGACAGCGACGGGGGTGCCGTGCACTCTGCGCTCGTGCCACCGGGAGCCCTGCACCAGCAGGTGACCGCTGCGCTGGCGAACTGGCAGCTCGACGACGCCGAGCAACTGCTGTCCGCCGTCGACTCCGAGCCCTCGCCGTACCAGGCGGCCGAGCCCGACCCGGCCACCGGCGGCGACCCCGGGCACCTGGGCCGGGCCTGGGCCGACACCCTCCGCGCCGAGCTCCTGGTGCGCCGGCTCCGCGTCGCCGGGTTCACGCTGGTCGGCGAGCCGGTTCCCACCGGTGGCCCCGACGCCGCGCGCGAGCCGGCCCTCGACCTGCACGCCGGTGTGGCGGAGCTGATCGACGGGAACGGCTCCCCCGCCGACCCCGACGCCGACCCGCGGTCGGAGTCCGCCTCCCGCGCCGCGCTGGCCATCGCGCTGGTCCGCTCGGCCAAGGCGGCCTTCGACGCGACCGACGACGACCTGCAGCGGGCGGCGGGCCTCGCACGGCACGCCCGCATCGAGCTGCTCTCCCGGCGGATCGACGCCGCGATGGACGAGGCGGTCGAGGCCGCCAGCCTGCTCGATCCGTCGCTGCCCCCCAGCCGGCTGCTCGTGGACACCCTCGGCACGCTGGCCGGCGTCCTCGCCGACCTGGAACTCATGCCGCTGGCCCTGGACTTCCAGCGCCGGGCGCACGAGGCGGCGCAGTCGGCCGCCGCCGACCCCGACGTCCTGGAACCGGGTGAGGGCGATCCGGAGGTGCTCGTCGCGGGAGCCGCCACCCGGCTGGGCGAGCTGTGCGCCGAGCTCGGTGAGGGCCTGCTCGACGACGGGCTGCCCGAGACGGCCGCGCCGCACTTCGCGGAGGCGCGGACGCTGGCCGAGGAGGCGCTGCAGCTGCTGCCCCCCGGCTCCCCCGGTGTCGTCTCGGCGCAGATCGTGCACGGCTGGGCGCTGGTGGGCCTGGGCGAGCACGCCGCCGCCACCGGCCCGCTGCGCGCCGCCGTCCGGGTGACGTCGGCTGCCGACGACCGCGCCCAGCGCGCGGCCGCGCAGCTCGCCCTGGGCCGGGCCCTGCGCCGGCAGGGCGACGCGACGGGCGCCGACGAGCACCTGGTCTCCAGCCTCCAGCTGGCCACCGAGCACGGCCTGCCGCGGCTCCGGCGCGCCGCGTTGCGGGAGCTGTGCACGCTGCACGCCGAGCTGGACGACGCCGGCCGCGCGTTGCCCTACCTGCAGGCCTACCTCGCCGACGAGCTGGACCGGGTCGACGAGCGGCGCACCCGCTGGGTGGAGCTGTTCGGCCGGCGCAAGAGCCTGCTCGAGACCGAGCGGGCCGCGGGCCAGCTCCGCCGGCAGGCCTACGAGGACCCGCTCACCCACCTGCCCAACCGGCGCTACGCCGAGGCCAGGCTGGACGGGCTGCTCGCCGGTGGCGGCGTGCCCGCGCTGGCCGTCGTGGACGTCGACCGGTTCAAGTCGATCAACGACACGTTCGGGCATCCCGCGGGCGACGCCGCCCTCCGTGCCGTCGGCGAACTGCTCATCGCCGGCGTCCGCGACACCGACGAGGTGTGCCGCTGGGCCGGGGACGAGTTCGTCGTCCTGCTGCCCGACACCACCGCCGAGCAGGCCGAGCGGGCGCTGGAGCGGACCCGCCGCAAGGTCGCCGGCTACGACTGGGCGTCGCTGGGGATCCTCGCGCCGGTGACCATCAGCGTCGGCATCGCCTCGGCCGCCCGCGGCGACGACCGGCGCACGCTGTTCGCCGCCGCCGACGGCGTGCTCTACGACGCCAAGCGCAGCGGTCGTGACCGGGTCGTCCGGCTCTCCGGGATCACCCAGAAGCGCGCCGGCGGCAGCCCGGTCGACGTCCTGTTCGGCGGCTCCGGTCCCGCCGGGGGACCGGCACCTGCCACGGACGACGCGACGGCGCCGGAGGACGACGGCTTCACCTCCCTGCTGGGCGACCCCACGCGGCTCCACCCGGTCGCCGGACCGGCCGATCCGCCGCTGGGGGTGGACCTGCCCGGTGAGCCCCTCCTCGGCCCGGCACCCACGGCCGCGGCGGCTCCGGTGGAGGCGCCCTCCGCCCCCCGGCAGCCTGCCCCCGAGCAGCCGGCCGCGGCCGACGAGCCGCGCGCCCCGAGGCAGCCGGCCGCGGCGCGGGCGCCCGAGCCCGAGGTCGTCTGGGCGACCGGCCGGACGACCGAGCAGGTGCTGGCGCTGGTCCGCGAGGCCCGCCGCGAGCACCCCGACCGCCCGGCCCTGGTGCTGCGGGCGACCGCCGAGACGCTCGTCGCCCTGGCGAGCGAGCACGACGCGTACACGACCATGGACGCCGCCGCGTCGGCCGCCGCCGTCGGCCCGCTCCCCGAGCCGGTCGGCCGGGTGGCGGTGATCTGCGGTGGCGGGGCGGACACGCCGGTGGCCGCGGAGGCCGCCTTCGTCGCCCGGGTCTCGGGCAGCGACGCGACGCGGTACGACGACGTCGCCGGCAGCCGGGTGCGCACGCTGCTGGCCGATCCCGACCGGCTGCCCGACGCCGACTGCCTGGTCGTGGTGGCGGGGATGGACGCGGCGCTGGTCGCCACGCTCGGCGGACTCACCGAATGCCCCGTCGTGGCGGTGCCGACGTCGGCGGGGCAGCCCTCCGGCCTCGGTGGCCTCGGCGCGTTGATGACCATGCTGACCGCGGCGGCCCCGGGCGTCGCGGTGGTCGACGTGGACAACGGCTGGTCGGCCGGCGCCTTCGCCGCCCGCGTGGCCCGCCGCGCCGCCCGGTGACCCGCACCGCCCCACCGCAGCTTCCCCGCAGACCGACCGGCAGCCCGTGGTGACCATCGTCGTGCGGTCGGCGGGGTCGGCGTGTCGGTCGACCGTCCGCCGATGATCGACACGATGACCGGCCGCCGGCTCCCCCGCCGGCTCGTCCAGCTCTACCTGGGGCTGGCGCTGTACGGCGTCTCCATCGCCGCCCTGGTGCGCGCCGACCTCGGCCTGATGCCGTGGGAGGTCCTGCACCAGGGGATCGCCCGCCGGCTGGACTGGTCGCTGGGGACCGTGATCATCGCCGTCGGGGTGCTGGTGCTGCTGGCCTGGATCCCGCTGCGCGAGCGCCCGGGCGTGGGCACGGTGAGCAACGTCGTCGTCGTGGGGCTGGCGGCCGACGCGGTGCTCGCCGTCGTCGGGTCGCCGTCCTCCCTCGCGGTCCGGATCGGGCTGGCGGCGGCCGGCATCGTGGTCAACGCCGTCGCGACCGCCGCCTACGTGGGCGTGCGGCTCGGCGCCGGCCCGCGGGACGGGCTGATGACCGGGCTGGCTCGACGGACCGGCCGCCCGGTGGGGCCGGTCCGCACGGGGATCGAGGTCGTCGTCGTGGGGGCGGGGTGGCTGCTGGGTGGCACGCTCGGCGTCGTCACGGTGGTCTACGCCCTGGCGATCGGTCCGCTGGTCCAGCTGCTGCTGCCCCCGCTGACGGTGCTCCCGCCCGACCCGCAGGCGACGACAGCGGTCTAGCCGGCCGGATCGGCCCGCAGTCCCGCGGCCACCACGGGGACGACGGCGAGCACCAGCACCGCCGTCGCGGCCGGGCCACCCAGCGCCCAGGCGGCGAACACCAGCAGGCCCGCGAGCTCCACGCCCACCCCGGCGACCGAGGTGACCGTCGCGCGGTGGGGGCCCTCGATGCGCTCCTGCAGCCGCGCCTCGGCGGCGACCAGCACCGCCAGGTACAGCCCGTAGGCCAGGGCGAGCGCCGCCACGGTCGCCGGGCCGGGCAGCAGCGCCGCCGCACCCAGGAGCAGGCCGGCCGCCGCCAGGAGGGCGGGCAGCGCGCCGTCCGGCAGCTCGTCCGCCCGCCCGCCGGCGGCCGCCCCGGCTGCGCCGGCGAGCGCGATGGCCAGGACGGCGAACGGCACGGCTCCCGTCGGCACGCCGCGGTCGGCGGCCAGCACCGGGAAGTACTCCTCCATCGCGTCGAGCCCCCCGACCAGTGCGACGGCCCCGACGGCGAGCCGCAGCGGGGCGTGCCGCGCGACCTGCCCGACCCCGGCGCGCAGCGTGGCCAGCAGCGCACCCTCCCGTTCCCGGGGCGGCTCGGGCAGCCGCAGGGCGAGCGCCCCGGCGGCGATGCTGGCACCAGCGCTCACCGCGGCGACCAGCGGGAAACCGCCCACGGCGTGCAGACCGGCGGCGGCGAGCGCCGTCGGCACCTGGGCCAGCAGCTCCGCGGCGGTCATCCGGCCGTACACCTGCGCGAACGCCTCCTCGGCCCCCACGTCGCGGAGACCGTCGAACACCAGCGCCTCCGCGGTGCCCGAGTACAGGGCGCTCGCCACACCCCAGATCGCGAATCCGGCCGCGAACGCCGCCGTCCCGGGTGTGACCGCCCAGAGCGCGAAGGCGGCCGCCTGCAGCACGGCACCGCACACGAGGACCCCGCGCCGCGACCAGCGGTCGGCCAGCGCTCCGGCGGGCACCTCGGCCAGCACCGCCGTGACCGACCAGATCGCGAACAGCCCGGAGATCTCCGCCGTCGACAGGCCGGTGTCGAGGAACAACAGCGCGTACAGCGGGTAGAGCGGCACGAACTCCGACAGCGCGGCCCAGCTCACCGCCACCCGGGCCAGCGACCGGGCGGGCGGTGGGAGATCGGGGGACGCGGGGAGTCATCGTCGGCGCATGGACGGCACCGTAGCCCCGCCGTCCGGTGCCCGCAGCCGGTTTCCGCGCGCGCACCGGCTACGCTGCCCGGCGAAGGGGAGTAGCCCCCCGTCCGCTGGTCGACATGCTGGCGCGCCCGCTCGCGGGCCGCCCGGTCAGCGGGTCCGCGCTCCGGCACGGATGGGCGAGACCTTCGACCAGCAGCCCTGCGCTGACCGGTCGGAGGCTGCCCCGCTCCGCCCGGCGGCGCCCAGCGGAGGAGAAGTCCCGTGACCCTGTCGGTCGTCCTGGCCGCGTTCATCCTGGTGCTCCCCGTGGAGCTGCCGGACAAGACGCTGTTCGCCAGCCTCGTGCTCGCCACCCGGTTCCCGCCGCTGCCGGTCTTCGTCGGCGTGGCGACGGCGTTCGGTCTCCAGGTGGCCATCGCGGTCACGGCCGGCTCGCTGCTGTCCCTGCTCCCGGAGGCCCTGGTCAGCGGCGTCGTCGCGGCGCTGTTCCTGATCGGCGCGGTGATCCTCTGGCGCAGCGCCGCCAGCGGACCGGAGGACGCCGACGACGCGGGCGAGGGACGCGAGGGCACGTCGTTCCTGCGGGTGGCCGCCATCTCCTTCGGCGTCCTGTTCGCCGCCGAGTGGGGCGACCTCTCCCAGCTGGCCACCGCCGGGCTGGCCGCGCGCTACGACGACCCGCTGTCGGTCTTCGTCGGGGCGTGGGCCGCGCTGCTCGTCGTCTCGGGGCTCGCCGTCTTCCTGGGCAAGAACCTGGCCGACCGGCTGCCGATCGCGCTCATCCGGCGCGTGGCGGCCGGCCTGTTCCTCGTGTTCGCGCTCGTCGCCGTCGTCGAGACCGTCCGGGTGCTGACCTGAACGGGCGGCTCAGCGCAGTCCGGGCAGCCAGTCGGCCACCGCGCGGCCGATCTCGTGCGGGGAGTCCTCGGGCACGAAGTGGCTGCCCGGCACGGTGACCTCGGTGAGCGCCGGCCAGCTGCGCACGAACTCCCGCTGGCGCCCGACCAGGATGGAGCCGGGATCGGCGTCGATGAACAGCTTCGGGACGTCGCTGGCGGCCAGCCACGCCCCGTACTGCTCCACCCGGGCGACGACGTCGGCGGGCTCGCCCTCGATCGGGAGCTGGCGCGGCCACTCCAGGGTGGGCCAGCGGTCCTCCCGCGCGGCGAACGGCGCCCGGTAGCGGTCGTGCGCCGCGGGCGTCAGCCCCCGGGCTACGGCCGAGGGGAGGATCAGCTCGACGAAGACGTTGTTGTCCAGGACCGCCGCCTCGCCGTCCGGGCCGCGCATGACCTGGAAGATGTTGCGTGCGCCGTCCGGCCAGTCCGCCCAGGTGACGGGCGCGACGATCGCCTCGGTGAACGCGATGCCGCGCACCGCGTCGGGGTGCCGGGCGGCCCAGTCGAAGCCCAGCCCCGAGCCCCAGTCGTGCAGCACGAGCGTGACGCGCTCGGTCGCCCCCACCGCGGCGAGGAAGCCCTCCAGGTAGGAGGCGTGCGTGTCGAACGAGTAGGTGCCGGGGCCCGGGTCGGGCAGCCGGTCCGAGGCGCCCATACCGATCAGGTCCGGGGCCAGGCAGCGGCCGAGATGCTGCACGTGCGGGATCACGTTGCGCCACAGGTAGGACGACGTGGGGTTGCCGTGCAGGAAGACGATCGGGTCGCCCTCGCCCACCTCCACGTACGCCATCTCGGCGTCCCGGACGCGCACGCGCTGCCGGGGGAACGGGTCCTCGGGGGAGATCTCGTCGGCCATGGCCCGATCGTCACACGGACGCGGCCGAGGTGCAGCCGGCACCGGGGCGGTGGTCGTGGAGTCCCGGACGACGGTGACGCCGGCGGGGAAAAAGCATCCCGACGAGGCCGTCGACGGGTCTAGCGTTCGGGCATCCCTGGAGGGGGAGGCTCCCATGCCCGTCATCCCCGACGTCCCGTGGACCGCCGCGCAGATCGGCCCCGGCCCCGGCATCGTCTACGTCACCCACCTGCACCTCCGGCGGCTGCGCGACGTACCCGCGTTCATGCGGACCAGCCTCGCCATCCGCGCACAGGCCGTCGCCAGCCCCGGCGCCCGATCGGTCACGCTGCGGGCACTGCCCCTGGCACGGCGCTTCGCCACCGTGTCGTGGTGGGACGACGAGGCCGCAGCGCGGGCCTTCCTGCGGGCGGACCCCCATCGGACGGCGATGGCCCGCTGGCGACCGGAGCTGGTCGACTTCGGCACCCGGTCGGTGCCCGGGACGCCCGGGAAGGCTCCGACGATGGCCGAGGCGCTGGCCCAGCAGGCCTGACGACGTCCTCCTGGTACGGGCTTGACCCTGACGTGGCGTCAGGCTGTTCCCTTCTCCTCGTCACAGGAGGAAGGGATCCGATGAACGTGGGACAGGTCGCGGCCCTGGCCGGCGTCACGGTGCGCACGCTGCACCACTACGCAAGAGGACCCGCCTGCCCCCCGCGGCCGTCGAGAAGGAGATGGAGGCACGGAACATGGGGATCTCGCTGACCCCGGAGGAGCGGTTCGAGGTGTTCGGCGACTGGCTGCCGGAGGAGTACGCCGCCGAGGCCGAGGAGAGGTGGGGCGGGACCGAGGCCTGGGCGCAGAGCCGGCAGCCGACCCGCGCCATGACCAAGGAGGACTGGCTGCGGGTGAAGGCGGAGGGGGACGACGTCGAGGCACGCTTCGCCGCCGCGCTCCGGGCGGGCGTCGCTGCGGACTCGGAGGAGGCGATGGCCCTCGCGGAGGAGCACCGGCAGCAGATCAGCCGGAACTTCTACGACTGCCCGCCGGAGATGCACGCCGGCCTCGGTCGGCTGTACGTCGAGGACGAGCGGTTCACCGCCCACTACGACGGCATCGCGCCCGGCCTGGCGCAGTACGTGAGCGCCGCCGTCCAGGCCAACGCCGCACGCCAGGGCTGACGGCGACGTCGCCGTCGTCCCCCGGGGACGGCGGTGACGTCGCGCCCCGCACCCCGCCACTCTCGCGACGAGACCGACGTCACCCCGCACGCTCCGGAGCCGTCCCGCGCCGACCCGCATCCTTGTGCGGGTGGGGTGGGTGATGGCGCGGCTGCAGCAGCCGTGGGTGCAGCGGATGATCCGGGCGGCGCTGGCGGCGGGGCTCGCCTGGCAGGTGGCGCTGCTCCTGCCGCCGACCCTGTCCGACTACGCCTACTACGCCCCGCTGGGCGCGGTGATCGCCGTCAGCCCGACGATCGCCGACTCCGCCTCGGCCGCCTGGCGCAGCGTCGCGGCCATCCTCACCGGTTTCGGGCTGGCGGTCGTGCTCTACGAGCTCACCCGGGCGGTGCCGAACGCGCTCACCATCGGCCTGATCGTGGCGCTGGCGGTCGTCGTCGAGCAGTTGCGGCTGTGGCGGGAGCAGGCCAGCTGGGTCAGCTTCGCCGCGGTGCTCATGATCACCGTCGGCTCGGCGGACCCTGGCGACTACGCCCTGCGCTACGCCGGCCTGACCATGCTCGGCGCGGCCATCGGCGTGCTCGTCACCGCGGTGCTGTTCCCGCCCCTGCAGCTCACCCGCGCCGTCGAGCAGATCTCGCACACCCGCGAGCTGCTCTCCCGGCACCTGGGGGACATCGCGGCCACGCTCCGCGACGGGCGGGTGCCCGAGCCGGACGAGTGGACCGACCGCAACCGCCGCCTCGACCGCGCACTGGACCGCATGCGGTTCGCCGCGACGATGGTCGAGCGCGCCCGCCGGGCGAACCCCCGGGCCCGTCGCTGGCAGGGCCGCGCCGCGGAGATCCGCGAGGAGGCCCGCGCGGTCGACCGCGTCGCCGTCCTGGTCGACGACCTCACCTCGCTGGTCGTGGAGTTCCACCCGCACCGGCGCGGCATCGACCAGGTCGACGCGGGCACCGGCTGGGTGCTCGCCGACACCCTGGACAGCCTCGCCGGCGTCGTCAGCACGCCGTACCACACCACCGACGGGTCGACGCCGGACGAGCGGGACGAGCAGATCGCCCGGGCGGATGCCGCGCTGCACCGGCTGGTCGGCCTGCTGCGCGAGTCCACCGTCGAGGACGACGAGGGCTTCTTCGCCCTGGGCGCGGTGGCGGTCGGTGTCCGCCGCAGCCTGACCGCGCTGCAGGCAGAGGAGCCCCGGGTCGTCGTCCCCGCCTGAGGCTCAGACGCGCACGAGCAGCTCGCCGTGCATCATGCCGAGCCAGCCGTCGTCGGCGTCCCGCCAGGTGCGCCAGGCGTCGGCTAGCTCCTCGAGCCGGTCCGGCGTGGCCAGCCCGTAGGCCACCGCCTGCTCCGCGAAGGCCGACGACGTCGCCCGGCCGGCCCAGGAGTCGCCCCACCACACCCGCTCCTCCGGGGTCGCGTAGCACCAGGACGACGTCGTCGCCGTGACGTCCCGCAACCCGGCGGCGTGCGCCCACGCCACCAGCCGGCGGCCCGCGTCGGGTTCGGCGCCGTTGGCCCGGGCCACCGCGGAGTAGAGCTCGAGCCAGCGGTCCAGCCCGGGGTTCGCGGGGAACCAGGTGACCGTCGCGTAGTCCACGTCCCGGACCGCGACGACGCCCCCGGGCCGGCAGACCCGCGCCATCTCGCGCAGCGCAGCGACCGGGTCGGTGAGGTGCTGGAGCACCTGGTGGGCGTGCACGACGTCGAAGGAGCCGTCGGGCAGGTCGAGGGCGTAGACGTCACCCACGGCGAAGGTCACCTCGACCCCGGCCCGCTCGGCGGCGGCCCGGGCCTCCGCCAGCGGATCGGGCGACACGTCCAGCGCGAGCACCCGGCCGGGCGCCACCCGTGCGGCCAGGTCCACGGTGATGGTGCCGGGACCGCAGCCCACGTCGAGCAGGTCCAGCCCCGGCCGGAGGGAGGGCAGCAGGTAGGCCGCCGAGTTCTCCGCCGTGCGCCAGCGGTGCGACTGCAGGACCGGCTCGGCGTGCCCGTGCGTGTAGGTGTCCACGCCGGTAGTCCTACTCCGTCATCCCACTGAGCGAAACGGTGTTCCCGCACGATGGGACGCCGACCGGCCCTCCAGGGGTGTTCCTCGCGCTCCGAGGGTTCTGCAGGACCCCTGGAGCGCGAACGACGTCCCCTCAGCGCGGCCGGCGACGCGTCGCTCAGCCCTCCTCGGCGAGCACCTGCTCCGCCACCGGCACCGCGCGCGCCCGGTCCGGGGGCACCAGACCGATGCGGGTGCGCCGGTCGAGCAGATCCGCCACGCTGCGCGCCCCCTCGTGCCGCACGGCGAAGCGCAGCTCCCCGACCGTCTCCGGACGTCCAGCCACGACCAGGTCGGGGCCGAGCGCCTCGACCGCCGGCGCCTCGGTGCCGTAGCGGGTGACCAGCCGATCCGGTGCGACGATGCGGTCCAGCGCCGGCCGCGGGGCCGCCCCCACCAGGGGCAGCCGCGGCGTCGTCGACCGCGCGGCCCCACCCAGCCGGGCGACGACGGCGTCGACGGCCTCCTCCGCCATGGCGCGGTAGGTGGTGAGCTTGCCGCCGACGACGGTGAGGACCGGTCCGTCCCACGCCAGCAGGTGCTTGCGGGAGAGGTCCGCGGTCGCGTCGCCGGGCCCCGCGCCCGCCGACTCGGGCAGCACCAGCGGCCGGTAGCCGGCGTAGGCGCCGACCAGGTCCGCGCGCGTGATCGGCTCGGCGAGCACCTGGTTGACCGTGTCGAGCAGCTGCTGCACCTCGGCGTCGGAGGGCTGCGCGTCCTCGTCGGTCACCGGCCCGTCGACCGGCTCGTCGGTGATGCCCAGGTACACGAGACCGTCCGCCTGGGGCAGTGCGAAGACGTACCGCGACCGGGAGCCCGGCAACGGCACGGTGAGCGCGGCCGACGGCGAGCCGAGCCGGTCGGCCCGCAGCACCAGGTGCGAGCCCCGCGAGGGCACCAGCCGGATGCCCGGCGCCAGCCCCTGCGCCCACACCCCGGCCGCGTTGACCACCGTCCGGGCGCGCAACGTCAGCGCCTCGCCGTCGACGTCGGCGTGCACCTCGGCCGACCCCCGCGGAGGCATGCCGAGCGACGGCGTCGTGGCACCGTCGACGCCGGTCACGGTGGCACCGGTCAGCACCCGGGCGCCGTACGCCGCCGCCGTCCGGGCCAGCGCGACGACCAGTCGGGCGTCGTCGCTGAGCTGCCCGTCCCAGAAGACGACGCCCCCGCGCCCGGGCCGCACCGCCGGCACCATCCGGCCGACGTCGTCGGCGCGCACCCGCCGGGTCCTCGGGAGCGAGCCGCGCCCGCCCATGACGCTGAACCGGACCAGGTCACCCAGCCGCCCGCCGACCCCGCCCAGCGCGCTGACGTCGCGGCCCGCGGCGTCGGGGATGAGGAACGGCAGCTGCCGGACCAGGTGCGGCGCCGTGACCCCCATGAGGACGGCGCGCTCGCGGGCGCTCTCCCGCGCCAGGCCGATCTCGCCGTGGGCGAGGTAGCGCAGCCCACCGTGCACCAGCTTGGAGGACCAGCGGCTGGTGCCCGCGGCGAGGTCGGTGCGTTCGAGCAGCACCACCGACAGCCCCCGGGCGGCGGCGTCCAGCGCGATGCCCGCGCCGGTCACCCCTCCGCCGACCACCACGACGTCGACCAGCGAGCCGGCGACGAGTTCGAGGTCGCGTTCCCGCTGGGCGGGCGAGAGCGAGCCGATCACTGTGATCCATCCCGCACGGGCACCGGCAGACTGTAGCCGTGGCCGAACAGCCGGAACTGACGATCCAGGGATGGGGTCCCCCGCCAGCCGGGAACTCCACCGCCGCCGCGGCCGACCGCGCACCAGCGCTGGAGGCGGTGCTGCCCAAGGCCGCCCGCCGGCATCTGGCCCGGGAACTGGGGTGGACGCCGCGGTCCACGCCACCGGTGCCGGTCGCCGAGATCCAGCTGCCGCCCTCGCGGCTCCCCGGAACGGCCCGCGCCGCGCTCGCCGGGTTGCTGGGCGAGGAGAACGTGCTGACCGACCGGGAGTCCCGGCTGCTGCGTGCGGGCGGCAAGAGCTACCTGGATCTGCTGCGGCGACGCGCCGGGGACGCCTCCGACGCGCCCTGCGCCGTCGTCCTGCCCGGCACGACGGAGGAGACGGCGGCGGTGCTGGCGCTGTGCAGCGAGCACGACGTCGTCGTCGTCCCCTTCGGGGGCGGGACGAGCGTGGTCGGCGGCCTGGCCGGCGTGGACCCCGACGACCGCCCCGCGATCGCCCTCGACCTGCGCCGGATGGCCTCGGTCCAGGAGCTCGACGTGCCGTCGTCGACGGTGACCGTGGGACCGGGCATGCGGGGGCCCGCGCTGGAGGAGGCGCTGGGCCGCGAGGGGCTGACCTTCGGCCACCTGCCGCAGAGCTGGGAGTTCGCCACCCTCGGCGGCTACGCCGCCACCCGCAGCTCCGGGCAGGCCTCCACCGGGGTGGGGCGGTTCGACGACCTGGTCACCGGGCTCACCCTCGCGACGCCGGCGGGCGTGCTCGAGGTGGGCGGTGGCGCCCCGGCGTCGGCCGCCGGACCGGACCTGCTCGGCCTCGCGCTGGGCTCGGAGGGCACGCTCGGCGTCATCACCGAACTCACCGTGCGGGTGCGCCCGAAGCCGTCGTCGTCGTCCTACGAGGGCTGGTCGTTCCGCACCTGGGCCGGCGGCCTCGCCGCGCTCCAGCGCCTGGCCCGGCACGACCTGCTGCCCGACGTCGTCCGGCTGTCCGACGTCGACGAGACGCGGGCGAACCTGCTCATGTCCGGCAGTGCGGGAGCCCGCGTGCTGCGCGGCACGCTCCGCGCGCGGGGCCGCGGCGAGGGTTGCCTGCTCGTGGTCGGCTGGGAGGGCCTGCCCGACATGGTGCGGGCCCGCGTGCGCGCCGCCTCGGCGCTGCTGCGCGAGGGCGGGGGCGCGCGGCTGGGCAGCGCCGTCGGGGAGTCGTGGCGCAAGCACCGTTTCGGGGCGCCCTACACGCGGGACACGCTGCTGGACGCCGGGCTGCTCGTCGAGACCCTGGAGACGGCGGCCAGCTGGGCGGCGCTGCCCACGGTCTACGACTCCGTCCGCCGGGCGCTGCGCGAGTCGCTGACCGGGGGCGGACGTCGTCCGCTGGTGATGACCCACCTGTCGCACGGCTACCCCACCGGCGCCTCGCTGTACTTCACGGTGCTCGCCGACCGGGACGACGCGCTGCCCATCCAGCAGTGGCTGGGCGCCAAGCGGGCCGCGACCGACGCGCTGCTGACCGCCGGCGGCACGCTCACCCACCACCACGCCGTCGGCGCCGACCACCGCCCCTGGCTGGAACGGGAGATCGGCTCCCTGGGCGTCGAGGTGCTGCGGGCGGTCAAGTCGCGGCTGGACCCGAAGGGCATCTGCAACCCCGGCGTGCTGCTCCCGGACTGAGGCAGGCGCCGGGCCGGTCGGGCACGGCCGCAGCCCGCCCGGGTGGGACCCTGGTGGGGATGCGTCCTCTCCCCGCGACCCTGGTCCTGCCGGTCCGTGGTGCGGCGGCTGCCGGGAACCCCGGCCCGGCCGACCGGCCCCGGCCGTGACCGCGGACGTCCCCGGCCGGCTGCCGCCGCACCTCGACCCCCGCCGCGGGCCGCGTGCGGACAGGTCCGGGCGGGGCACCAGGGGGCCGGGTGCGGACGGGCCGGGGCGGGGCAGCAGAGGGCCGGCGGTCGCGCGAGCGGTCGCGGCCGGGCTCAGCGGGCTCCTGCTGCTCGGCAGCGGGTGGGGGTGGCACCTGGCCCGGGTCGCGGAGGCCAGCGTGCAGCGGGCCGACGTCATCCCCACCACGGGCAACGAGGACGTCAACGGCGAGGACCACGCGGGTGAGGAGATGAACCTGCTGCTCGTCGGGATGGACTCCCGCACGGGGCTCACCCCCGAGCAGCAGCAGCAGTTCAGCACCGGCGAGGCCGACGGCGTGCGGAACACCGACTCGATGATGCTGGTGCACGTGCCGGCCGACGGCTCCGCCGCCTCGTTCGTGTCCCTGCCCCGCGACACCTACGTCGACATCCCGGAGTTCGGGGAGGGCCGGCTCAACTCCGCCTACGCCCGCGGCTTCGCGGCGAGCGACGGGGACGACGCGCAGAAGCGGGCCGCCGGTGCGCAGCGGCTCGTCCAGACCGTCAGCGGGCTCACCGGCCTGGAGATCGACCACTTCGCGGAGGTCAACCTGCTGGGGTTCATCAACCTCAGTGAGATCGTCGGCGGCGTCGAGGTCAACCTGTGCCAGGCCACCAGCGACCCCCTCTCCGGCGCCGACTTCCCCGCCGGCGTCCAGACGATCAGCGGCCCCGACGCCCTGGCGTTCGTCCGCCAGCGGCACGAGCTGCCGCGGGGCGACCTGGACCGGGTGGTGCGGCAGCAGGTCTACATCGCCGGGATGCTGCGCAACATGCTCTCCACCGACCTGCTGCTCGACCTCGGCAAGCAGCGCCAGATCGTCGAGCAGGTCGGCAGCAGCGTGACGGTGGACCAGGGGCTCGACCTGTTCGACCTGGCCGCGCAGATGCAGGGCGTCGACCCCGGGAACATCACCTTCCGGACCATCCCCGGCCTGACGCCGGCGCGGATCGACGGCGCCGAGGTGCTGGAGACGCCCGACGACGACGCCATCCGGCGCTTCTTCTTCGACCTCGGCACGGCACCCTCCGAGGAGCCCGCCGCGCCGGTCGACGAGGACACCTCGGTCTCCCCCGGTGAGGTCACCGTGCGGGTGCTCAACGGCTCCGGCGTCTCCGGCGCCGCCGCGACCGCGGCAGCCGCGCTCACCGACGCCGGGTTCGGTACCGACACCGGCAACGCCGAGGCCACCGGCACGACGACGGTCGGCCACCGCACCGGGGACGACGCCGCCGCGGCGCTGGTCGCCGCGCAGGTGCCGGGCGCCGCCGTGACCGTCGACGACGACCTGCCGGAGGGCACCGTGGCGCTGGTCCTGGGCGACGACTTCACCGGCATCGGGCAGGCCGTGACGGCACCGGCCCCGAGCGGGGACGGCGCCGCCGACCCGGGGCGGACCGCCGACGACGTCAGCTGCATCAACTGACCCCCGCGCCGGCTGACCGGACCGGTGAACCCGGGCGACCCGGCATCGGGCCCGCCGTGGGTCGCCCGGGTTCACCGGTCGAGCGCCGCGATCAGGTCGCGATGCCGCCGTCCACCGGGATGATCGTGCCGGTCAGGTAGGAGCCGGCCCGCGAGGACAGGAAGACCGCGATGCCGGCCATGTCGTCGGGGCGACCGATCCGGCCGAGCGGGACCCGCTTGTTCATCTCGTCGCCCGCCGCGGCGAGCGTGGCGGCCATCATCTTGGACTCGAACGGCCCGGGCGCCACGGCGTTCACCGTGATGCGGCGCGGCGCGAGCTCCTTGGACAGGTTGCGGGTCAGCTGGTGCACCGCGGCCTTGGAGGTCGAGTACGAGTAGGTGCGTGCCGCCGACGGCTGCAGGCCGGCGATGCTGCCGATGTTGATGACGCGGGCCGGGTCCTCGTGCGAGGCGGCCTTCTCCAGCAGGGGCAGGAAGGCGCGGGTGACGAAGAACGGCGCCTTCAGGTTCAGGTCGAGCACCTTGTCCCAGGCGGACTCGGGGAACTTCTCCAGGTCCTCGCCCCACGTGGCGCCGGCGTTGTTGACCAGGATGTGCACCTGCTCCTCGAGCTTGCCGACCTCACCGGCCAGCCGGATGCACTCGGCCTCCTTCGAGACGTCGGCCGGGATGGAGACGACGGTGCCGAACTCCGAGAGCTCGGCGACGGCGGCGTCCCCGGCGTCGGCCTTGCGGGAGCTGATGTAGACGCGGGCCCCCGCCTGGAGCAGCCCGCGGGCGATCATCATGCCGATGCCGCGGGTACCCCCCGTCACCACCGCCACCTTGCCGGTCAGGTCGAACAGGTCCACGCCGCACCTCCGGTTCACGGTCGCCGGCAGCGCTGCCGGCCCTCCCGGCACCCTAGCCAGCCGCCGGCCGCACCCTCCCGCGAGCGTCCGGGCGGCGGCCCTGTGCCAGCCTCGGCGCATGACCCCGACCACGGGCGCCACCAGCGAGGTCGGCGCACTGCAGACGGTCCTGCTGCACCGGCCCGGCAACGAGCTGCGGCGACTGACCCCCCGCAACAACGACCAGCTGCTCTTCGACGGCGTCCCGTGGGTGGACCGGGCGCAGCAGGAGCACGACGCCTTCGCCGAGGCGCTCACCGCGCGCGGCGTGGAGGTGCTCTACCTCGACCGGCTGCTGGCCGAGATCCTCTCCTTCCCCTCGGCCCGGGCGGAGCTCATCGGCGCGGCGGTCGACGACCCGCGGCTCGGCGCCAGCCTGCAGCGAGCGACCACCCGGCACCTGGCCTGGCTCGAGCCGGCCGACCTGGCCACCGCGCTCATCGGGGGCCTCGCCCACGACGAGCTGCGCGGCGGACGAGGGCTGGCCTACGAGGTGATGGACCGCTCCGAGTTCGTCGTCCCCCCGCTGCCCAACCTGCTGTTCACGCGCGACTCATCGGTGTGGATCGGCGACGAGGTCGCGGTCACCTCGCTGGCCATGCCCGCCCGGCACCGCGAGAGCACCATCACCGCGGCCGTCTACACCCACCACCCGCGGTTCGCCGGCAGCGAGCAGCTCTACGGCGCGAACCTCGAGCACCTGGAGGGCGGCGACGTCCTGCTGCTGGCACCGGGCGTGCTGGCCGTCGGCGTCGGCGAGCGGACGACGCCGGGCGGGGCCGAGCGGCTCGCGCGCCGGCTGTTCGCCCGAGGGCTGGCGCACACGGTGCTCGTCGTCCCCATCGCCCAGCAGCGGGCCACGATGCACCTGGACACCATCGCCACGATGGTCGACGTCGACGCGATGGTCATGTACCCGGCGGTGGCGCACTCGCTGAAGGCCTGGACGGTCACCGCGCCCGACGGCGTCGCCGACGACGCGGACCCCGTGGAGCTGGCGGTGGCCGGCCCCCGGCCCTTCGTCGAGGCGGCCGCCGCGGCCATGGGCATCGACCGGCTGCGGGTGATCGACACCGGGCTGGACCCGGTCACCGCCGAGCGGGAGCAGTGGGACGACGGCAACAACACCCTCGCCCTGGCCCCGCGGCTGACCGTCGCCTACGAGCGGAACACCGTCACCAACGCAGCACTCGAGGCCGCCGGCATCGAGGTGATCCGGATCGCCGGCTCGGAGCTGGGCAGCGGCCGCGGGGGCCCGCGGTGCATGTCCTGCCCGGTCGCCCGGGCACCACTCCCGGCGTGACGGACCGGTCCGGACGGTCCCCGGGCCGCCGCTGGACGGCTACGGTGCGCACCCACCCCCATCCCGAGGAGCCGCGCGCATGAGACGCCCACTCGCCCTGGCCGCTTCGGCCGCCGCGGCCGCCGCCGCCGGTGCGGCCACCCGCCGGGTCTCCCGCTCCCGACCCGAGGGCGCCCCGGTTGCCCCGGCCGACCTCGACGGGCTGGACGCCGAGGCCGCCGCCGGCCGGCTCGCCGAGCTCATCCGCATCCCCACCGTCTCCTACCGCGACCGGTCGGAGATCGACGAGCCGGCCTTCGAGCGCTTCCGGGCCCGGCTGGCCGAGCTGTACCCCGCGGCCCACGCCGCGCTGGAGCGCGAGCAGCTCGGCCAGGGGGCCCTGCTGTACCGCTGGCGGGGAACCACCGACGAGTCGCCCCTGGTGCTCATGGCGCACTACGACGTCGTCCCGGTGGCCGGTCAGGACTGGAGCCGCGACCCGTTCTCCGGGCTCATCGAGGACGGCGTCGTGCACGGCCGCGGCGCCATCGACGACAAGGGCACGATGGTGGCGATCCTGGAGGCGGTGGAGGCGCTGGCGACCGAGGGCTTCACGCCCCGCCGTGACGTCTGGCTCTCCTTCGGCAACGACGAGGAGGTCGCCGGGATCGGGGCCCAGCTGGCCGTCGCCGCGTTCACCGAGCGCGGCATCCGGCCGTGGGCGGTGCTCGACGAGGGCGGCGCGGTGGTGCGCGGGATGTTCCCCGGCGTGCCCGGGCAGATCGCCGTGGTCGGGCTGGCGGAGAAGGGGCGTCTCGACGTCGAGCTGACCACCAGCGACCCCGGCGGGCATGCCTCCTCGCCCACGCGGGACGGTGCCCCCGCGCAGCTGGCCCGGGCGATCCTGGCGATCGACGCGAAGCCCTTCCCCGCGCGGCTGAACGACGTCGTCCTCGGCATGGTCGACGCCGTCGGCCGGCACGCCACCGGGCCGCTCCGGGGCGTGTTCGCCCACGCCGGGTCGCTGCGCCCGCTGCTGGCCGCGGTGCTGTCCCGCGCCGGCCGGGAGGCCAACGCCCTGGTCCGGACGACGGTGGCCGTCACCCGGCTGGAGGGCAGCAGCGCCGGGAACGTGCTGGCGACGACGGCCCGCGCGCACCTCAACATCCGGATCGCGCTCGGCGAGACGGTGCAGTCGACCGTGGACCGGCTGCGGCAGGTGATCGACGACCCGCGGGTGGAGCTGCGCGTGCTGCCCGGCGGCGCCGACCCCTCGCCGGTCTCCCCCGTCGACAACGAGGCGTACGCGCTGGTCGCCGCCGCCGCGAACGCCGCCTACCCCGACGCCGTGGTGGCGCCGTACCTGATGGTCCAGGCCAGCGACTCCCGGCACTTCAGCGAGATCTGCGACAGCGTCTACCGGTTCATGCCGTTCGACGTCACCCGCGAGGAGCTCTCCGCGCTGCATGCCGCCGACGAGCGGATCTCGATCGCCGCACTGCACCGCGGCGCCGGCTTCTTCCGGCACCTCATCCGCAGCGTCTGACGGCGGCAGCGGCGGACCGGTGCACCGACGGAGCCGGGCCCTCGAGTAGTCCTGCGGGCAGTCGGTCTCTGCTTGCCATACGAAGCAGAGACCGACTGTGTGCGGACCGACCGTTCGCGGACCGACCGTTCGCGGACCGACCGTTCGCGGACCGACTGTTCGCGGACCGACCGTTCGCGGTGCACCCCTTCGGTGCGCCAGGCCCCGACGGCCGGGTCAGCGGATGGTGATCTGGCGGGACAGCAGGCCGGCGCGGGCGCGGCGCTCGTCGGCGTTCAGCGGCTCGGTCACGGTGAGCGCCTGCTCGAGCCGGGTCTGCCACTGGGTGGCCGGCTCGGCCCAGTCCTCCGCCGGGGTGTCGGCGGGGAGGTCCCACACGGGGACGACGAGCCCGTGCGCCCGGAACGCGCCCGCGTAGCGGGTGCCCTCGCCCAGCAGCATCGGCTCGCCGGCGGCGCGCAGCCGGGCCAGCGCGTCCAGCAGCTTCTCCTCGGGCTCCGGGCGGACCCAGCGCAGGTGGGCGCGCTCGCTGCTGGGGCGCACCCAGTAGGCCGCCTCGAGCCCGGCCAGCCGCACGGTGGGCAGGATCGCCTCGTTGGCCTGCGAGAGGCCCGCCTTGGCCGCCGCGTTGGGCTCGGTGCCCTCGAGCCAGAAGCCGAAGTCGTCGTGCACGGTGACCTCGAAGGGCGCGCTGGTGTCCAGCAGCTCCTGCAGGCGGGGGCCGGCCGAGCCGGCGCCGCCGACGGGGCCCGGGTCGACCGGCGCGCCGGCCGGTGCCTCGAGCGCAGCGGCGAGCGCGGTGCCGAGGTCACGGCTGACGTCGTCCGACGAGGCCTGCAGCTGGACGCCGAGCAGGATCTCGCCGTTGGACCGCACCAGGGCGGGGGAACCGCCGGGGAGCACGCTGGCGAGGGTGACGTCGCGGCCCTCCGTCGTCTTCAGGGCCGCCGTCGCCGCCGGGACCAGCTCGCGCAGCGCCACCCAGTCGGCCTCGCCGGGCAGCCCCTCGAAGGAGCGGATCACCGGGGGCGCGTAGCCCGAGCCGTGGCAGTGCTTGTAGCGACGGCCGGAGCCGCAGGGGCAGGGCGCCTTGGGGTTGACGCCCTCGGGTGCGGCGGCCGGGGCGGAGGAGCGCTTGCGGGAAGCCATACCGGCCAGCGTAGACAAAGGGCCTCCGCCCCCCTCCCGCCTCGCACGCTCGGCGCGAGCCTCTGGGCGGAGGCCGGGGGGACCTCTCATTAGGCTCCATCGGTGTTCGCAACGCCGCTCGACCTGACCGACCCCGCCGTCGTCGCCGACCCGTACCCGTCCTTCGCCCGGGCACGCGCCGAGGCGCCGGTGCAGTGGCACGAGGGCATGGGGCTGTGGCTGGCGTTCACGCACGCCGAGTCCAACGCCGTGCTGCGCGACCGACGGCTGGGCCGGATCTGGTCGGACAAGGCGCCGGCCGAGCGGTTCGAGAGCTTCAACCTGATCCACCGCAACGCGATCCTGGAGATGGAGCCGCCGGCGCACACCCGGCTGCGGCGGCTGATCAGCTCGGCGTTCGCCCGCGGGCACGTGGAGCGGCTGCGCCCCTGGGTGGAGGACCTGGCCCGCCGGCTGGTCGACGAACTGGTCGAGCGCTCCGGCGGCTCGGAGCCGGTCGACCTGCTCTCCGGCATGGCCGAGCAGCTGCCGGTCGCCGTCATCGCCGAGCTGCTGGGCGTCCCCGAGGCCGACCGCCCGCTGCTGCGGCCGTGGTCCAACGCGATCGTGAAGATGTACGAGTACGGGCGGACCGCCGAGATCGAGGCCTCCGCCGAGCGCGCCGCCGACGAGTTCGTCGCCTACCTGCGCGCGCTGGCCGCCGAGCGACGCAAGCACCTCGGCGAGGACCTGGTCAGCCACCTGGTGTCCATGCGGGACGCCGACGGCGACAAGCTGACCGAGGACGAGCTGGTCACCACCTGCATCCTGCTGCTCAACGCCGGCCACGAGGCGACGGTGAACGTGAGCGGCAACGGCACCCTGGCGCTGCTGCGGCACCCCGACCAGCTGGCGCGGCTGCGCGAGGACCGGGCGCTGCTGCCGACGGCGATCGAGGAGTTCATGCGCTACGACTCCCCGCTGCAGCTGTTCGAGCGCACCGCCACCGAGGACGTCGAGATCGGCGGCATCACCGTCGAGCGGGGGCAGAAGATCGCCGCGCTGCTGGGGGCGGCCAACCGCGATCCCGCCGTGTTCGACGCCCCCGATACGTTCGACGTGGGCCGCACCGACAACGGGCACATCACCTTCGGCGCCGGCATCCACTTCTGCATCGGGGCGCCGCTGGCCCGCGTCGAGCTACAGGCCTCGTTCGGCGCGCTGCTGGAGCGGACGACGACCTTCTCCCTCGGCGGCGAGCCGGTCCGCCGTCCCGAGTTCGTGATCCGCGGCCTGGAGACGCTGCCCGTCGTCCTCGGCTGAGGCGGCCTCGGCTAGAAGGTGAGCGGCGTCACTGGCAAGATCGCGGGCATGCGCGGCCTGATGCAGGACAGCCCCCTCACCATCGACACGATCTTCCGGCACGTCGAGCAGCACTACGGCGACGTCCCGATCGTCACCAACGGCCCCAAGGGAGCCACGCGGTCGACCTACGGGGAGTGGGCCGACCGCACCCGCCGGCTGGGCGGCGTGCTCGACACCCTCGGCATCAGCGCCGACGGGCGGGTGGGCACCTTCGGCTGGAACAGCCAGCGGCACCTGGAGCTCTACTTCGCCGTCCCGTGCACCGGCCGCGTGCTGCACACGCTCAACATCCGGCTGTTCCCCGAGCAGCTGACCTACATCGCCAACCACGCCGAGGACGAGGTCGTCTTCGTCGACCGCTCGGTCTTCCCGCTCTTCTGGCCGCTGGTCGACACCATGACGACGGTCCGCCACGTCGTCGTCATGGAGGACGGCGGCGACGCCGAGCTGCCCGACGACCCGCGGATCAGCGACTACGAGACCCTGCTGGCCGCCGCGTCACCGGTCGAGTTCGACGTCCGCGACGAGGGCCTGGCCGCCTCGATGTGCTACACGTCCGGCACCACCGGCAACCCCAAGGGCGTCGTCTACTCGCACCGCTCGACGGTGCTGCACACGATGGCCGCGCTGTCGCCGAACGCCTTCGGGCTCAGCGTCCGCGACGTCGCGATGCCGGTCGTCCCGATGTTCCACGCCAACGCCTGGGGCATCGCGCAGGCGGCGCCCGCGGCCGGCGCGGCGCTGGTCTTCCCCGGCCCGATGATGCAGCCGGAGAACCTGGCGAAGCTGATCGTCGACGAGGGCGTCACCTTCACCGCCGGTGTCCCGACCATCTGGCAGGGCATGCTGCCGTTCCTCGCCGGCACCCCCCACAAGCTGCGCGAGATCGGCTGCGGCGGCTCCGCGGTGCCCAAGGCGCTGAGCGAGGCCTACCGCGAGCAGGTCGGCATCCCGATCCTGCAGGCCTGGGGCATGACGGAGACCTCCCCGGTCGCGTCGTCGGGGATCCTCCCGAAGCGCCTCGAGGACGCCGACGACGACACGAAGGCCACCGAGCGCGCCCGCGCCGGCGTCCCGCTGTTCGGCGTCGAGGCCCGGATCGTGGACGCCGACACCCTCGAGCCGCAGGCCTGGGACGACACCGCCACCGGCGAGCTGCAGGTGCGCGGGCCGTGGTGCGCCAAGGAGTACTACAACCCGGACGCCGGCGCGGTGCTCTCCACCGACGACGGCTGGATGAAGACCGGCGACGTCGCGGCGATGGACTCCTACGGCTCCATCCGGATCGCCGACCGCACCAAGGACCTGATCAAGTCCGGCGGCGAGTGGATCAGCTCGGTCGACCTGGAGAACGCGATCATGAGCCACCCCAAGGTGGCCGAGGCCGCGGTGGTCGGCATCCCGCACCCCAAGTGGGACGAGCGCCCGCTGGCCTGCGTCGTGGTGAAGCAGGGCGAGACCCTCACCGAGGAGGAGGTGCTCGAGCACCTCAAGCCGCTGGTGGCCAAGTGGTGGATGCCCGAGGCCGTCGAGTTCATCGACGAGGTGCCCAAGACCAGCGTCGGCAAGTTCTCGAAGAAGGACCTGCGCGCCAAGTTCGCCGAGTACGAGCTGAAGTCCTGAGCCTGGTTGATCATCGTCCGCGTGCCGACTCCCCCGGCATGTCATCCCGTGTCGGGAGCACGCGGGCGATGATCAACAGGGGCTCGACCTCGCGGGTAGCCTGACGTCCATGCAGCTGCTGTGCCCGAAATGCCACAACGTGATGGCGCAGTACGAGCGCAACCGCGTCCTGGTCGACCAGTGCACCGAGTGCAAGGGGCTCTTCCTCGACCGCGGTGAGCTGGAGAACCTCATCGCCGCCGAACGCGCCTACCTCGACGCGGAGGAGGGCCTCCCGGTCAGGCCCCCGCAGGCGCCGCGCCCGCCGGTGCCCGACCCGTACGACCGCGACCCCCGCGAATACGGCGCGCACCGCTACGACGAGCGCTACTACGGCCGCGGCTACGACGAGAAGTACGCCAAGAAGAAGCGCCGCAAGAGCATCCTGGAAGAGCTGCTGGACTTCTGAGCCGCTCGACGAGGGACTTCCGGTACCGAAAGTCCCTGTCCGACCTCGGACTTCCGGTACCGAAAGTCCCTGTCCGACCTCGGACTTCCGGTACCGAAAGTCCCTGTCCGACCTCGGACTTCCGGTAGTGGAAGTCCTGGGGCTCACCTGACGAACGGGGGCTCGCCGGTCTCGCTCACCATCGGCTTGCCGGCGGCCTCCCACTCACCCATGCCGCCCGCGACGTTGACCGCGTCGAAGCCGTTCTGGTTCAGCCAGGCGGCCACCCGCGCGGAGCGTCCGCCGCTGCGGCAGGTGACGTAGAGCGGATCACCCTCGGGCAGGTCGTCGAGCCGGCTCGGGACCTCGCCCATCGGGATGTGGGTCGCGCCCTCGATGTGGCCGTGCACCCACTCGTCGTCCTCGCGGACGTCGAGGATCACGGCGTCCTCGGGCAGTTCGGCGTGGGACACGGTCGGAACCTGCTGCGGCATCACGCACTCCATCGTGGCACGGATCGGCGGGGCGGCCCCCGGCTGCGAGGATGCTCCCGATGACTGCCGCCTCCTCCCCCGTGCGGGAGCCCGCCTGGTCGCTGCCCCGCTCGGCCATCGGGCTGTGGCTCACCGAGAGCCTGGTCAGCGTGCTGCTGATGGCCGTGGGGCTCGGCGTCTTCCTCATCTGGGTGCCCGCTGATTCCGGCGGCCCCGTCCCGGTCCTGCGCTGGCTGGTCCCGATCGCCGTCGCCGTCTACGCCGTCGTCGCCCTCGCCGTCCGGCCGTGGTTCAAGCACCGCACCTACCGCTGGGAGGTGACCGGCGAGGTCGCTTACACGCGCACCGGCTGGCTGAGCCAGACCTGGACCCTGGTGCCGATCTCCCGCATCCAGACCGTCGACGTCACCCGCGGGCTGCTGCAGCAGATGTTCGGGCTGGCCACCGTGGCGGTGTTCACCGCCTCCAGCCAGGGCACCGTGCGCATCTGGCACCTCGAGCACGGCATGGCCCAGCGGGTCGCCGACGACCTCGCCGCCCGCGCCGAACGGGTTCGGGACCAGGCCACGTGACCGAGCTCGCGAGGTCACGCAGGGGCACAGCACCACCGGTCACGTGGCGGACGAGCGCCAGCGAGGCGGCCACGTGACCGGCCCCGGCGAGCCCGCCGGAGCGGGCGCCCTGCGCCGGACGTCCCCCCGCATCGTCCTGGTGCACACCGCCACCTTCCGGCAGGCACGGCAACTGGTCCCGATCGCCATCCCCGCGCTCGCCGGCATCGGCCTGGGCGGTGGCCGCTGGACCGTCGTGGCGCTCGTCGTCGTCATCACCCTGGTCTCCCTGGCGACGGCGGCGCTGTCCTGGTGGCGGTTCAGCTACCTGGACGGGCCTGGCGCCGTCGTCGTCACCCGGGGGCTGGTGTCCCGGTCCACGCGCACGGTCCCCAACGACCGGATCCGCGGCGTCGAGATCGAGGCGCCGCCGATGCACCGGCTGCTCGGCCTGGTCCGGGTGCGCATCGACGCCGCCGCCGGCGGCGCGGGCAGCGCCGGACGGGCCTCGGCCACGGACGACGAGGTCCTCATCGACGGCGTCCCCCGCGAGGAGGGCGACCGGCTGCGGACGGCGGTGCTCACCAAGCGCAACCACCTGCCGGCCCCCGCACCGGACGCTCCGCACACCGGACCGGAGACCGCGCCCGTCGATGAGCCGGAGGAGGAGTACGCCCGCTTCGACAACCGCTGGCTGCTCTACGCGCCGCTGGTCGGGGGCTACCTGGCGGTCCCTCTGGCCGGCATCGGCGTGCTCTCCCGCATCGTGGACGAGCTGCCCGACGGCCTGCTGCCCGACGTGGACGGCGAGTCCTTCGACACCCCGGGCTTCGCACTGGCCGCCGCGGTGCTGATGCTCGTGCTGCTGGCCGTGGGTGCGGTGATCGGCGCCGCGGTGGTCAACTGGCGCTTCCGGCTCGTGCGGCGCGGCGGTTCGCTCATCGCGGTCCGCGGTCTGCTCACCCGGCGGCACACCGAGCTGGAGATCGACCGCATCCGCGGGGTCGCCGTGGCCGACGGCGCCGGCATGCGGCTGGTCGGTGCGGCCCGGGTCAACGGCCTGGTCACCGGCCTCGGCGATGCCCAGCGCCGCGGTCAGCTGCTCCCGCTGGGCCCGCGCGCCCTGGCCGAGGCGCTCGGCCGCCGGCTGGTCGAGGACCCCGGCCCGCTCGTCCCCCACCCCGCGGCGGCCCGGCGCCGGCGGATCGCCCGCGCGCTCACCGGCGGGTTGCTGGTCACCGCCGCCGGCGCGGTGCTCACGGTGACCGAGGGCTGGTGGCCGCTCCTGGTCGCCGGCGTCGTCCTCACCGTGCTGGGCGTGCCGCTGGGCCTGGGCCGGTACGCCTCGCTCGGGCATGCGACGGGGCCGCGGTCCTTCGCCCTCCGCGTCGGCTGGCTGGTGCGCGAACGGGCGGTCCTGGAACGGCGCGCGGTCGTCGGCTGGGAGGTCAAGCAGTCGTGGTTCCAGCGCCGCGCCGGGCTCGCGTCGGTCGTCGCCTGCGTCGGGGCCGGGCGCGGCGGCTACATCGCGCTGGACATGGCCGCGGACGACGTCGCGGGCTTCGCGGTCGCGGCGTCGGAGCCGTGGGCCGAGCAGCTGGTGGCCGCTCCCCACGCGCCGGATGACAACGAGACGAACCGTTCCCGTTCAGAGGAGTGACGATCTCCGCGGTGGGTAGCTGGGGCCGCGATGAGATCGCGCCCCGCTCACCCGGCCCATCCGCCGGCTGATCGGGCCTGCCCGCCGGGGGCCTTGTCCAGCCCCACGCGGCCGGCGAGCGCGGCCGCCTCCACCCGGGTGGTCACGTCCAGCCGGCGCAGCAGGTGCGCGACCAGCCGCTTCGTCGTCCGCTCCGAGACGTGCAGCGTCGTCGCGATGTCGACGGTGCTGGCCCCCTCGGCGATCAGCCGCCACAGCCGCCGCTCGTCGGCCGTCAGCCGGTCGGCGATGCTCTGCTCACCGGTCGGGGTGGCATCTTCCAGCAGCTGCCGCAGCAGCGCCTCGGGCAGCACCGACCAGCCGTCCAGGACGGCGAGCAGCGGGCGCACCAGCGACTCGGGGTCCGCCGTCTTCGGCAGGAAACCGGTCGCCCCGGCCCGCAGCGCCTCGAGCGCGGCGTCGGCCTCGGCCAGCCCGGACAGCGCCACCACCCGCACCATCGGATCGGCCCGCCGGATCGCCGCGATCGCCCTGGTGCCGCCGGGTGGCGGCATGTGCAGATCCACGATCGCCACGTCGGCGTGGTGCCGTCGCACCAGCGCCGCGGCCGCCGAGGCGTCGTCCGTCGTCCCCACCACACGAACCCTGCCGCCGCTCAGCCCCGGCAGCAGCAGGCTCAACCCGCGCGTGAACAGGGGGTGGTCGTCGACGACGACCACGTCCACCGGGGTACCGCGTTCAGCAGCGAGCGCATCGTGGTCCTGCGACATCACCTCTCCCGTCGGCCGTCGTACACCGGCGTCCGCCGATCGGCTCTCCGAGGAAGTGCCCGTGACGCTCGCTGCTGACGCCCCTTTTCCCAAGCCGGTCCTCGGACTGCTCGACGACCTCGCGCGGGTGCTCCGCGCACACCTGCCGCGGCGCCGACCCCGGGTCGACGCCGACGACGAACCCACCCCCGAGGACGCCGTCCTGCGCGCCCTCTGCCACGACATGCGCAGCCCGCTGGCCTCCCTGGAGGCGGCCCTGCGGTCCCTCGACGGCCCGGCCGACCGCACCCGCGAGATGCTCGAGCTCGCGCGCGCCCAGACCGCCCAGCTCGCGTCGATGCTGCGCACGGCCGACGCCACCGGCGGGGCCGTGCCGCGCACGGGCCGGCGGCTGCTCTGCGACGTCGTCGTCGCCTCGGCGGCCGCCTCCGGGCTCCCCCGGAGCCTGCTCACCGTCGAGGTGCTCGACGGGGCGGGGGACGTGCCGGTCGCCGACGCCCGCGTGCAGCGGATCCTCACCAACCTCCTGGAGAACGCCCACCGGCACGGCGGGGGACGGCCGGTGCGGCTGCGGCTGACGCTGCGCGGGGGCTGGGTGCAGCTGGCCCTCACCCAGGGCGGCGTCCCCGTCGACCGCGTCGTGAGCCACCTGCGGCAGGACCGGCCGCCGGTGGACCTGACCGGGCTGGGGCTGTGGTCGGTGCGCCGGCAGACCGTCGAGCTCGGCGGCCGGCTGACCTGGGACGATGCCGGCGGCGCCTTCACCCTGACGGTGTGCCTGCCCGACCGGTGACATCGTCGTCCTCCGACGACAGGTTGGCACGGGCGGGCCACCGGACGGCACGGGCGGGCCAGCGGGTGCGGGCAGATCCCTGGTGTCACCGCGGTCGCGGTGGTCGCGACGACGCTCCGAGGGAGAACCCGTGTTCACACACACTCACGCCCTGCAGTACGAGGCCAAGCCCGACGGTCCGGACGCGGCGTACGCCCGCCGGCTCCAAGAGGTCCTCGGCGGCCAGTGGGGCGAGATGACGGTCGCCACCCAGTACCTGCTCCAGGGCTGGAACTGCCGGCTGCCCGGCAAGTACAAGGACCTGCTGCTGGCCATCGGGACCGAGGAGCTCGCCCACGTCGAGATCCTGGTGACGCTGATCGACCGGCTGCTCGACCACCAGCCGCTCAAGCCCGACTCCGCCGACCGCACCAACGAGGCGGCCGCCGGGTTCGGCAACACCAACCCGCAGCACGCCATCGTCAACGGCGGCGGCGCCTACTTCCGCGACTCCATGGGCCTGCCGTGGAGCGGCGGCTACGTCACCGCCAGCGGCAACCTGATGGCCGACTTCAACTACAACGCGACCGCCGAGATGATGGGCCGGCTGCAGGTCGCCCGCCTCTACAACATGACCGACGACCCGGGCGTCAAGGACACCCTGCGCTTCCTGCTCGCCCGCGACCACTACCACCAGATGCAGTGGCTCAAGGCGATCGAGGAGCTCAAGGTCGACGGGCTGGAGAACGTCCCGGTGCCCGAGGCCTTCCCGATGGACGAGGAGCCTCAGGAGTTCGCCTACGCCTTCCTCGACGCCTCCGACGGTCCGGATGCCGCGTCCGGCAGCTGGGCCAGCGGTCCGGCCATCGACGGGACGGACAAGCAGCTCTCCGCCCGCCCCATCGAGGCCACCGCCGACGCCCCGATCCTGCCGCCGGGCGACCCGCGGCTCTACGGGACGCCGCCGATGCCGGGCGAGACCATGCTGCAGAAGGCCAAGGACCTGCTCAAGTAGGCCTTCCGGGGTCTGCTCCTCGTTCTCCCGCGCCGTCGCCGCGCCGGCGACCGGAACCCGCGTCATCCGGTCGCCGGCCGGCGGGACGCCCTCCCCGGAGGTCTCGCCGTGCACCTGCACCTTCCGCACCTGCCCGTCCCGGCGGTGCTGCTGTCCCTCGTCTACGCCGCGGCGATCGCGGTCGCCCTCGCCCATCCCGGTGGGCACACCCTCGCCGGCCTCGTCGTGCTGGCCGGACTCGTCGCCCGCTGGGCGGTGCACCACCGCCGTCCCGGCGTCGCCGCTGCTCCGGCCGCCCTCGCCGTCGTCGACAGCACCGGCAGTGGGGACGCCGTCCTCGCACCCGAGCCCGCCGTCATCCCCGCTGGGGCCGCCTGAGCTTCGAACCATGCGAACTCGTGGTGATCAGCCTTCGATCACCACGAGTTCGCATGGTTCGGCGCGCCGGAGCTACCTCAGTGGGCGACGGCCTTCTCCGCCCCGATGCCGGTGAACGCCCGCACCTCGAGCTCGGCGTTCTTGAGCTCGTCCGGCTTGTCCTTGGACAGCTTGGAGCCGAGCCAGCCGAGGAAGAACGACAGCGGGATGGACACCAGGCCGGGGTTGTTCAGCGGGAACCAGGAGAAGTCCACGTCCTGGATCAGCGACGGGCTGACGCCGGTGATCGGGTTCACCGGCGCACCGGAGACCACCGGGGAGAAGATGATCAGCCCGACACAGGCGATGAGCCCGCCGTAGATCGACCACAGCGCGCCCTGGGTGGTGAAGTCCTTCCAGAACAGCGTGTAGAGGATGGTCGGCAGGTTGGCCGAGGCCGCCACGGCGAAGGCCAGCGCCACCAGGAAGGCGATGTTGATGCCGGCCTGCAGCGCCAGGATGCCCAGCCCGATGGAGACCGCCCCGATGACGACGGCGGTGATGCGGGCGACCCGCACCTCCCCGTTCGGCGGGACGTTGCCCTTCTTGATCACCGACGCGTAGACGTCGTGCGCGAACGACGCCGACGCGGTGATCGTGAGCCCGGCGACCACCGCGAGGATCGTGGCGAACGCGACGCCGGCGATGATGCCCAGGAGCACCGTGCCGCCCAGCTCGAAGGCCAGCAGCGGAGCCGCCGCGTTGACCGCACCCGGGGCGGACAGGATCTCCGTCGGGCCGACCAGCGCACCGGCGCCGTAGCCGATGACCAGGCTGAAGAGGTAGAAGATGCCGATCAGCCAGATCGCCCAGACCACAGACTTGCGGGCATCCTTCGCCGTCGGCACGGTGTAGAAGCGCATGAGCACGTGCGGGAGGCCCGCCGTCCCGAGCACCAGGGCCAGGCCGAGGGAGACGAAGTCCAGCTTGGACGTCTCCGTCGCGCCGTACTGGGCACCCGGCGCCAGCACGTTCCGGCCGTCCACGGCGACGTCCTGCGCACCGCCCAGCAGCGATGACAGGTTGAACCCGTAATCGGCCAGCACCCAGACGGTCATGACGAACGCGCCCGCGATCAGCAGCGTCGCTTTGATCATCTGGACGTACGTCGTGCCGCGCATCCCGCCGACGAGGACGTAGAAGATCATCAGCGCGCCGACCAGGGTGACCACGACGGCCTCGGCCGCGTCACCGCTGACCCCGAGCAGCAGGGCGACGAGCCCGCCGGCGCCGGCCATCTGCGCCAGCAGGTAGAACAGCGAGACCGCCAGGGTGGAGATGGCCGCGGCCATGCGCACCGGCCGCTCCCGCATCCGGAAGGCCAGGACGTCGGCCATGGTGAACCGGGCGGTGTTGCGCATCAGCTCGGCGACCAGCAGCAGCGCGACCAGCCACGCCACCAGGAAGCCGATGGAGTAGAGGAAGCCGTCGTACCCGTAGACGGCGATGGCGCCGGCGATGCCCAGGAACGAGGCCGCCGACAGGTAGTCCCCCGCGATGGCCAGGCCGTTCTGCGTGCTGGTGATGCTGCGGCCGGCCGCGTAGTAGTCCGCAGCGCTCTTGTTGTTGCGGCTGGCCCGGAAGGTGATGAACAGCGTCACCAGGACGAAGGCGCCGAAGATGGAGATGTTGACGGCCGGCTCGCCGATCGTGGCGTCGGCGGCGAGGAGCTCAGGCACGGGTCGCCCCCTCGGCGGGAGTGGTGTGGCCGGACGAGGTGTGGCCGGGCGCGTAGTCGTGCCGCTCGAGGCGCTCGCGCATCTCGTCGGCGATGGGGTCGGTGTTCCTGTTCGCGTGCGCCACGTACAGGTGCGTGATCACGAAGGTGGTCACGAACTGGGCCAGGCCCAGGAGGATGCCGAGGTTCACGTTGCCGAAGACCTCGGTCGCCATGAAGTCCGGTGCGTACGTGGAGAGCAGCACGTAGAGCAGGTACCAGGCGAAGAACGCGAACGTCATCGGGAAGGCGAACCGCCGGAAACGGCGCTTCAGCTCCGCGAACTCCGGTGAGTTCTGCGCCTCCAGGTACTCCTCGGGCGTCAGCAGACGCCGTTCCGCGGGATCGGTCAACGTGCGACCTCCTGGTCAGGGTGGGCGGGGCATCACCCACGGGAATGTGAGCGCTGTCACGGTAGGAGCGCGCTCCCGCGTGCACCGGAGGTGCGAGCCGCGCCTGCGCCGAGCGGTCACCGGCATTCGCCGTACGGCAGGTCCTGCGGGACGAGCGGTCACCCCGCGGAGAGCACCGGACGAGCCCGCCGCGGGGACCCGGACGGGCCCGCCGGATCAGCGCGGCGGGTGCCCGCGGTCGAGCTGGACCGACTCGGGCGTGTGCAGCCGAACCATGGTCCGGGCGGCGTGCAGCGGCACCCGCCGCGGGGTGGCCACCGACACGCCCACCATGGTGAGGAAGGCCAGCGGCACGGTCCAGGCCGCGGGCTGGGCGAGCAGTGCGCCCGCCCAGCCGTCGGGGCCCACGCCGAGCAGGGTCGCCAGCACCGCGCCGCCCGCGCACCCCCCACCGACGAGCATCCCGGCGATCGCGCCGACGTCGGTGAGCCGGCGCCACCAGATGCCCAGCACCAGCAACGGGCACAGCGTGGAGGCGGCGAAGGCGAAGGCCAGCCCGACGGCCTGGGCCACGCCCACCCCCTCGGTCAGCACGGAGAGGCCCAGCGGGACCAGGACGGCGACGACGGCCCCGGCCTGGAAGGCGCGCACCCCGCCGAAGCGGCGGCCCATCACGTCCTGGCTGATCACGCCGGCCACCGCGACCGTCAGCCCGGACGACGTGGACAGGAACGCCGCGAAGGCGCCCGCCGTGGTCAGCGCGGACAGCAGGTCGCCCGCCGTGCCGCCCAGCATGCGCGCCGGCAGCTCCAGCACGACCGACTCCGCGCGCCCGCTCGCGATGAGGTCCGGCGCGTAGAGCCGCCCGAGGCCGCCGTACACGGGCGGGAGGAGGTAGAAGAGGCCGAGCAGGGCCAGCACCAGCAGCGTCGTCCGGCGGGCCGCCGCGCCGTCCGGGTTGGTGTAGAAGCGGACCACCACGTGCGGGAGGCCCATCGTGCCGAGGAACGTGGCGATGATGATCGAGTAGGTCGTGTAGAGCTCGTGCTCGGCTCCGGCGAGCGGCGACACCCAGGAGTCACCGGCGTCACCGGCCTCACCGGCGGCGACGCCGGCGCCGCCCAGGTCGACCGAGGCGGGCGAGACCGCGCCGTCCCCGAGCCAGATCGTCGCCATGAACAGCAGCGGGAACAGCAGCGCGGTGAGCTTCAGCCAGTACTGGAAGGCCTGCACGAACGTGATGCTGCGCATCCCCCCGAACAGCACGTTGACCAGGACGACGGTCGCGACCAGCACGCCCCCCAGCCAGGTGCCGGTGCCGGTGGTGGAGGCGAGCGCCAGGCCGGCCCCCTGGAACTGCGGCATCAGGTAGAGCCAGCCGATGGCCACGACCAGCAGGGCCGACAGCCGGCGCACCCCGCGCGACTCCAGCCGGCTCTCGGCGAAGTCGGGCAGCGTGTAGGCCCCGGAACGGCGCAGCGGCGCGGCGACGAGCACCAGCAGCACGAGGTAGCCCGCCGTCCAGCCGACCGGGTACCAGAGCATCTCCGTGCCGAAGGCGAGCACGAGGCCCGCGACGCCGAGGAAGGACGCCGCGGACAGGTACTCCCCGCCGATCGCCGAGGCGTTGAGCCCCGGCCGGACCGTGCGGGATGCGACGAAGAAGTCGCTGGTCGTGCGGGAGAACCGCCAGCCGTACGCGCCGACCGCCAGGGTCGCCACGAAGACCGCCGTCACCGCGAGGACGCTGTACCCGGCCGCCGTCATCCGCGGTCGTGGACCCTCCGGGCAGGCGCACGCCGGGTCACGTGCGGTCCAGCACGTCGGTGAAGGCCCGCTCGTTGCGCTCCGCCGCGCGGACGTAGAGCCAGCCCACCAGGAACAGGAACGGGTAGACGGCGAAGGCGAGCAGGAACCACGGCAGGGGCACCGCCAGCACCTCGACGTCGGAGAGCTCGGGGACGAGCCAGAAGACCAGCGGCGTCCCGCCGACGAACACCCCGAGGGTCGTGAGCGCCAGCAGGGCCAGCCGCAGCTGGGAGCGCAGCAGCGAGGACATGTACACCTCGCCGAGCCGGGTCTGGGCGTCGATCTCCCGGGCGGCGGGCACCCGCTGCGCGCGGGCGGCGTCCGTGCGGGGGCTGGTGACGCGCACCCGGCGGGGCGGGCTCTCCGACACCGTCAGCCCCTGCCCGCGGTGCCCGGGCGGGCCCGGCGCACGAGGAGGTCGCGCAGCTCCCGGGTGTGCCGCCGGCTCACGCCGAGGTGCGTGCCGCCGACGACCACCGTGCACCGGCCGGCGTCCATCCGGACCTCCTGCACGTGCTGCAGGGCCACCAGCAGCGACCGGTGGATCCGGACGAACCCGGCGTCCTTCCAGGCCTCCTCCAGCGTGGTCAGCGGCACCCGCACCAGGTGGCTGCCCGTCGCGGTGTGCAGCCGGGCGTAGTCGCCCTGCGCCTCGACGTAGCCGACGCTGGAGCGGGGCACGAACCGGGTCACCCCGCCCAGCTCGACGGCGATGTCGTCGTCCGCCGGCGCGGAGCCCCCGGCCCGCGCGCCGCCCGCGCGCGCGCCGACCACCCGGCGGACCGCCTCGGACAGCCGGTCGTCGCGCACCGGCTTGAGGACGTAGTCCACGGCGCCCAGCTCGAACGCGTCGACGGCGTGGTCGTCGTAGGCGGTCACGAAGACCACCGGCGGCGGTGACTTGAAACGGGACAGCACCCGCGCCAGGTCGACCCCGCTGAGCCCGGGCATCCGGATGTCCAGGAAGACGGCGTCCACGCCCCGTTCCTGCAGCAGGCGCAGCGCGTCGGTGGCCGAGTCGCAGGTCAGCACCACCCCGATGCGCTCGTCCCGCTCGAGGAGCCAGCGCAGCTCCTCGAGGGCCGGCCGCTCGTCGTCGACCACCAGGACGGTCAGCCGGTCGCTCATGCATGCACCCCGGGGGCGAACTTCGGCACCCGCACGACGACCTTCGTCCCCGCCGAGGGCGCTGTCTCCACGACCAGGCCGTAGTCGTCGCCGAAAGCGGTGCGCAGCCGCGCATCGACGTTGCCCAGGCCCACCGAGTCCACGGATACGTCTCCCGCCAGCGCGCGCCGCACCTTCTCCGGATCCTCCCCGACGCCGTCGTCCTCGACCGAGATCAGGCATTCACCACCCTGGTCGGCGGCGATGATGGTCACCGTCCCGACACCCTGTTTGCGCTCCAGCCCGTGCCGGACCGCGTTCTCGACCAGCGGCTGGAGGCAGAGGAACGGCACGGCCACCGGCAGGACCTCCTGCGCCACCCGGAGCGTGACCTGCAGCCGGTCGCCGAAGCGCGCCTTCTCCAGCACGAGGTACCGCTCGATCGACCGCAGCTCCTCGGCCAGCGTCGTGTACTCGCCGTGCCGGCTGAAGGAGTACCGGGTGAAGTCGGCGAACTCGAGCAGCAGCTCCCGGGCCTGCTCCGGGTCGGTGCGCACGAACGACGCGATCGCGGTCAGCGAGTTGTAGATGAAGTGCGGGCTGATCTGCGCCCGCAGCGCCCGGACCTCGGCCTCCATCAGGCGGGTGCGCGACGCGTCGAGCTCGGCCAGCTCCAGATTGCCCGACACCCAGTGCGCGACCTCGGCCACGGCCCGGACGAGCCCGGCCGACGCCGACGGGGTGAAGGCCTGCAGGGTGCCGACGACGCGGTCCTCCACCACCAGCGGGCTGACCACCACCTGCCGCAGCCCGCAGCCGGCGTCCGGGCAGGGGAAGTCCTTGCGGTCGCGGACCACCGTGTTGCCGGATTCGAGGACGGCGGCCGCCAGGGCCGTCGTGTCCCCTTCGTGGTGGCTGGCGCGGCCGTCCCAGGCGAGGGTCGCCACGGTGTCGGTGAGCGCGACCGCCGGTACCCCGAGCAGGTTGCGCAGGTGCCGGCCGGCGCGCTCGGCGGAGCCGCTGGTCAGGCCCTGGCGCAGCTCGGGCGCGGTGAGGGACGCCGAGTGGAGGGTCCGGAAGGTCGCATGCTCGGCCTCGGTCCCCAGGTGGCCGCGACGCAGCCAGCGCAGTGCATCCCGCATCGACCCACCGGGGCGTCGCCCCACCCTCCCTCCTCCTCCGACCTGGCGAACTGGCGATCTGGCGACCCGCCGACCTCCTTATCGGGACGGCGGACAGCGCACCGTAGACGGTGAGAGCTGGCTCACACCACCCGCCACGGCCGATGTCCCCACGACGAGGATGCGCCGGCCGCTGCACAGGTGTAACCGGGAGGTAATCCTGCCCTGCTGCACTACCCCATGGAGCCGAACGGGCGGGCAGCGACGGGCTGGTTCGCGGTGGCCCGCGCCGCGGAGGTCGGGACGACGCCGGTCCCGGTGGCCGCCGGTGGTCATCCCTACGTCGTCGTCCGGCTGCGGCCCGGCGGGGAGGTCAGCGCCTTCCCGGCGCACTGCCCCCACCGGTTGGCCCCCCTGGCGACCGCCACCGTCGTCGACGGCCGGTTGCAGTGCCCCGCCCACGGCTGGCGCTTCGACCACGAGGGGCGGTGCGCCGAGATCCCGTCGCTCGGTGCGCACGGCACGCCACCGCCGCGCGCCGACCTGCCGATGCCCTGGGCGGTCGAGGAGCGGCACGGCTGGGTGTGGATCGCTCCCGCCCGGACGACGTCGTCCCCCGCCCGGCCGGTGGGCACCCCGGTGCGCGAGCCCGCCGCCCGGGCCCACCGGCCGCAGGGCGCCGTCTTCGGCAACCTCGACCCGTCGCTCCGGCACGCCTGGCACCCGGTCGCACTGTCCCGCGAGCTGCACCCCGGCGGCTGGCTGCAGGTCCGGCTGCTCGGCCGCACCTGGACGCTGTTCCGGAAGGACGGCGAGGCCCGGGCCGAGGCGCCGGCGTTCGGCGTCCGCGAGCGGCTCGGCGTGCTCTGGCTGGCGCCCGAGGAGCCGGCCGACGTCCCGTTGGAGGTGCCCGAGGCCGCCGACCGGTCGTTCGTCACCGGCTGGCTGCCGCCGCTGCGCTCCCCGGGGCCCGCCGGGCCGCTCGCCGACACGTTCCTCGACGCGACGCACGGCCCGTTCGTCCACCCGACGACCCTCGCCGCGGTGCCGGAGATCGCGCCCTACGAGATGATCCGCGAGCCGGGCGGCTTCCGCAGCGTCCAGGAGCAGGAGGTGGACAACCCGGTCGATCCCGCCGTCGCCACCGGCGAGCGCCCGCTGCGCCAGCGGCGGCGCACCACCTACGTCCACCGGGCGCCCTTCCAGCTGCGGCTGCGGCAGGAGTTCCTCGACTCCGGGGCGACGACGACGCTGCTGTACCTGCTGCAGCCCGAGGACGTGGACTCCACCCGCATCTACCTCTGCCTGATGCTGGCCGCCGGACCGGGGCAGCGGCTCCCCACGCCGGCCACCGTGACCGGGCAGGTGGCGCTGCAGCGGCAGGTGCTCGAGGAGGACATCCGGTCGCAGGCGGCCCTGCTGCTGGAAGGGTTGCCGCTCGACCCGCGGGACGAGGTGCACCTGCCCGCCGACGCGCGCGGCGTCGCGCTGCGCCAGGCGCTCTGCGACTTCATCGCAGCCGGTCGGCTGCGGCAGCACGCCGCCTGACCCGGTCGACCGCCCGGGAGCCCGGGTCAGACCTGGGGTGGACGCGCGGCTCCCTCCTGAGGGCGACGAAACCCCGGCCCGCGCTGCCTAGGCTCGACGGCGTGGACGGCTCCCTGGACGGCGCGACCGATCGGCTGCGCCGGAACCCGTTCGCCGTGGACGCGGCCCTCGCCGGCGCGGTCTGGTTCTTCGCCGTCCTGCTGCCGATGGGCTCCTACTGGCAGTCGCAGGAGGCCGCGTTCCTCATCGGCACCCTCATGGTGGTGCCATTGGCGTGGCGCCGGCGGGCGCCGGTCCCGGCCGCCGCGGGCGTCGTGGCCGCCGGTCTGCTCGAGGTGGTGTTCTCGGACGACTTCCTGGCTGCCAACGTCGCGGCGCTGATGATGGTCTACGCGCTGGCCGCCTACGCGCCGCGCTGGGCGGCCCGGGCCGGGCTCGCCGCCGGACTGGCCGGCGCCGTCCTGGCGGCGGTGCGCTACTGGAACTTCGCACTCACCACCTCCTTCGTGCCCGTCACCGCGACCATCGCGGTGTCCGTCGTCGCCGCGTGGGCGCTGGGCACCGTGCGCCGCGCGCGGCTGCAGCAGGTGGCCGCGCTGGAGGAGCGGGCGCAGCTGCTGGAGATGGAGCGGGACCAGGAGATGCGCCTGGCCGCCACGACCGAACGGGCGCGCATCGCCCGCGAACTGCACGACGTCGTCGCCCACTCCCTGTCGGTGGTCATCGCGCAGGCCGACGGCGGCCGGTACGCCGGCCGGACCGACCTTGCGGCGGCCACCGGCGCGCTGGAGGCGATCGCCGCGACCGGCCGGCAGGCGCTCACCGACATGCGCTCGCTGCTGGGCGTGCTTCGCGAGGGCGGCGGCGAGGAGTACGCGCCCCAGCCGGACGTCGCCGCGATCCCCGCGCTGGTCGAGGACGTGCGGGCCAGCGGGCTGGACGTGGACCTGATCGTCGAGGGCGAGCCGCAGCCACTGGCCGCCGGCCCGCAGCTGGCCGCGTACCGGATCGTGCAGGAGTCGCTGACCAACGTGCTCAAGCACGCCGGTCCGGCCTCGCGCGCCTGGGTGCGGCTGCAGTGGCGGCCCGACGCGCTCGAGCTGTCGGTGCTCGACGACGGCCGGGGCGCCTCCGCCGCCCTGACCTCCGCCCACGGGGCGTCCGACGACGGCAACGGCCAGGGCCTGCGCGGGATGCGCGAGCGCGCGCAGCTGCACCGCGGGCGGCTGGAGGCCGGGCCGCGACACGGCGGCGGGTTCGGCGTGCACGCCGCCCTGCCCTACGGTTCGAGGCGATGACCGACTCGCCGAGCACGCCGATCAGGGTGGTCCTGGTCGACGACCAGCAGATGGTCCGCGCCGGGTTCCGCATGGTCATCGACTCCCAGCCCGACCTCACCGTGGTCGGGGAGGCGGGCGACGGCGCGGCCGCGGTCCAGCTGCTGCGCAGCACCCCGGCCGACGTGGTGCTCATGGACATCCGCATGCCCGGTACCGACGGCATCGAGGCGACCCGCCAGGTGATCGCGCTGCCCGACCCCCCGCGGGTCGTCGTCCTCACCACGTTCGACCTCGACGAGTACGTCGTCGCCGCGATCGGCGCCGGCGCCAGCGGCTTCCTGCTCAAGGACGCCCCGCCCGAGGAGATGCTCGACGCCGTGCGCACCGTGCACGCCGGCGACTCGGTGATCGCCGCCAGCTCCACCCGGCGGCTGCTCCAGCACGTGGCGCCGATGCTGCGCGGCGGGGTGGGCGGGGGAGCCATGGCCGCCGGCGGTGGCGACGACGCCGCACTGGCCGAGCTCACCCCGCGCGAGCGGGAGGTGCTGGTGCAGATGGCCCTGGGCGCCTCCAACACCGAGATCGCGCGGAGCTTCGTGGTCAGCGAGGCGACGGTGAAGACGCACGTCGGGCGGGTGCTGTTCAAGACCGGCTCGCGCGACCGCGTGCAGGCCGTCGTCCTCGCCTACCGGACCGGCCTGGTGCAGCCGGCCGACCTGCTCCGCGACGCCTGAGGAAGCCCCCTCCGGACTTCCTGTACCGGAAGTCCCCGGGAACCGACGGACTTTCGGTACCGAAAGTCCTGGCTCCACCCTGGGGTGGACGGCGGGGTCCGTCCCCGGGAGCACGGCGGTCGGCCCGAAGATGGCCCTCCGCTCCGACGCGGGAGGAGGGTCCCGGGCGGGAGCGTGATCTCCGTTGCCACGTCCCCCTGCACCGGAGGTCCGAAGTGTCCGTCCCCGTCATGACCGTCCCCGGCGAGCCCAACACCACCGGTGCGGACGCCGCCGTCCGCGCCGCAGGCCTGCGCAAGACCTACGGCACCGGCGAGACGGCGGTGCACGCGCTCGCCGGGGTCGACGTCACCTTCGCCGCCGGCGAGTTCACCGCGATCATGGGCCCGTCGGGCTCGGGCAAGTCGACCCTCATGCACTGCCTGGCCGGCCTGGACACCGCGACCGCCGGCGAGGTGTGGCTGGGCGACACCCCGCTCACCAGCCTGCGAGACGACCAGCTGACCACGCTGCGCCGCAAGCGGATCGGCTTCGTGTTCCAGTCGTTCAACCTGCTCCCGGTGCTCGACGCCCGCGAGAACATCGTGCTGCCGATGCAGCTGGGTGGACTGCGCCCCGACCCCGCCTGGTTCGACGCCGTCGTCGCCCGGCTGGGCCTGCGCGAGCGTCTGGGCCACCGCCCGCACGAGCTCTCCGGCGGCCAGCAGCAGCGCGTGGCCATCGCCCGCGCCCTGATGCCCCGACCCGACGTCGTCTTCGCCGACGAGCCCACCGGCAACCTGGACTCCCGCTCGGGTGCCGAGGTGCTCGGGCTGCTGCGCTCCAGCGTGAAGGAGACCGGGCAGACCGTCGTCATGGTCACCCACGACCCCTCGGCCGCCGCCTACGCCGACCGCGTCGTCCTGCTGGCCGACGGCCGGCTGGCCGGCGACCTGGCCGATCCCACCGCCGAGTCGGTCCTCGACGCGCTCCGCGGACTGGGGGCCTGACCGCGATGCGCACCGTCGTCCTCGCCCAGCTACGCACCCACGCGGCGCGGCTCGTCGCCTCCACCCTGGCCGTGGTCATCGCCGTCGGCTTCGTCGTGGCCACCCTCGTGCTCAACGAGACCTCCCGCGCCACCGTCCTGGACACCGTCGGCGCCCGGTACGTCGGCAGCGCCGCCGTCGTCACCTCCCCCTCCGGCGAGTCGCTCGCCGACGACGTCGACACCCTGGCCGCGCTCGGCTCCGTCGGGGCCGTCGCCCCCGCGTACGAGACCAGCGTCTCGGCCGAGGTGCCCGGGCGCCCCGGCTCGCAGTACCTCTCCGTGCAGTCGGCGGCCGACGCCCCGCAGCTGCGCTGGGAGCAGCTCTCCTCCGGCCGGCTCCCCTCGGACACCGGCGAGGTCGCCGTGACCGACCGCGCCCGCGCCGAGGTCGGCGACGTGCTCACCATCTCCAGTTACGACGCCGAGGGGGCCACGACGACGTCGGAGGCGACCGTCACCGGCATCGTCGACCTGCGCGGTGACCCCGAGGCCGGGCTCTACGCCCGCGGCTTCGTCACCGAGGCGCAGGCCCGGGAGTGGGGCGCCACGGCGCCCACCGAGCTGCGGATCGCCGCCGGACCCGGCTTCGGCACCGACGAGGTGATCGGCGACGTCACCGCGGCGGTGGCCGGCGACGTCGTCGTCCGCACCGGCGAGGAGCAGGCGGCGAAGACCGCCGCCGACCTGATGGGCAACTCCACCGCGCTCACCTCGGTGCTGCTGGTGTTCGGCACCATCGCCGTCGTCGTCGCCGGGCTGGTCATCGCCAACACCTTCGCCGTCCTGCTCGCCCAGCGGACCCGCGAGCTGGCCCTGCTGCGCTGCGTCGGTGCCACCGCCCGGCAGGTGCGGCGCAGCGTGCTCGGCGAGGCGCTGGTCACCGGGCTGGTCTCCTCCGGCCTCGGGGTCGCCGCCGGCATCGGGCTGGCCGCGCTGATCTCCGCCCTCGTGGGCAACAACTCCGCCATCCCGCTGTCCGGGATCGCCGTGCCCGTGTACACCGTGCTCGCCGGGGTGCTCGTCGGCACCGTCGTCACCGTGCTCGCCGCCCTGGCGCCGGCACGGGCCGCCACGCGGGTCGCCCCGCTGGCGGCACTGCGGCCGGTGGACCCGGCGCCGCTGCGGTCCCGCCCGGGTGTGCTCCGGCTGGTGCTGGGGCTGCTGATGGCCGTGCCGGGCACCGCGCTGCTCGTCGGCGGCGCTCACGTGCAGGACGTCCTGATCGCCCTCCCCGGCGGGGTGCTGAGCTTCCTCGGCGTCGTGCTGCTGGCCCAGCGGGCCGTGCCACCGCTCGTCGCAGCCGCCGGCCGGCTGGCCGGGCGGGTCGGCGGGGTGCCGGCCCGGCTCGCGGCGGGCAACGCCACCCGCAACCCCCGCCGGACGGCAGCAACGGCCACCGCACTGCTCATCGGCGTCACGCTCACCAGCGCCTTCGTCGTGGGTGCCGCCTCGACGCGGGCGACCGCGACCGCGGGCCTCGACGCGGAGTTCCCCACCGACGTCGTCGTCCAGGCGTGGGAGGACGACCTGCCGACGTCGCTGCCCGGGGCGCTGACGGAGCTCGAGCAGGTCACCCGCACCGCGCCGGTCATCGGCGCCGAGGTCACCGACCCCGTCGGCGACCCGTTCTACGCGCACGGCGTGGACGCCGCCGCGGCGGGCGCGGTGCTGCGCTCGACGGACAAGACGGTCCTGCCCCGGCCCGGAGAGGTCGTGCTCCCCGAGTGGGCGAGCGAGGTCTACTCGGTCGCGGACGGCGACACCCTGACGCTGACCGACGAGGGTCGCTCACTGGCCCTCCGCGTCCTGATCACCGACGAGAACCAGGCGCCGCTGCTCGACGCCGGCGACCTGCGCTCCCTCGCCGGGGACACGGGGCTGTCCGAGATCTGGGTGATGCTGTCGGCCGCCGACCCGGACGCGCAGGTCGCCGGGGTCGACGAGGTCACCGACCTGGTCGGGGAGGCCGCTCCGGACGCGCAGGTGACCGGGCTGGTGACGATGCGCATCGAGCTGGACGAGATCCTCGACGTCCTGCTGCTCGTGGTCACCGGGCTGCTCGCGGTGGCCGTGGTCATCGCCCTGATCGGGGTGGGCAACACCCTGGCCCTCTCGGTGGTGGAGCGCCGGCAGGAGAACGGTCTGCTCCGGGCGCTTGGCCTCACCCGCGGGCAGCTGCGCGGGCTGCTGGCCTGGGAGGCGGTGCTGGTGGCCGGGGTCGCGTCGGCGATCGGGGTCGTCATCGGCGGCGCCTACGGCCTGATCGGCGCGACCTCGGTGCTCGGCGAGGTGGGCGACATCGTGCTCGACGTCCCGTGGCTCCAGGTGGGCGCGATCGTCGTCGTCGCCACCCTGGCCGGGCTGCTGGCCTCGGTGCTGCCCGCCCGCCGCGCGGCGCGGACCTCCCCGGTGGCCGCCATCGCCGCCTGACCCAGGCATGGGAAGCGATACACCCGTGCGGCACCCCTCGGCCGCAGGTATCGCTTCCCATGCCTGGAGGCGGGTGTGAGGTTCCACGGGAAACCTTCGACGTGCTCGCCTCGGCTGGGACACTGGAGCGCGTGCCGTCCCGCTTCCGCCGTGCCGCCGTCACCGCCGCCGTCCTCGCCGGCCCGGTGGGCTGGCTGACCGCCGCCGCGTGGGGCCTGCCGACGGCGCTGGGTGCGCACCGCCGCCGTCTGCGGCCCCTGGTGACCGGTTCGCCGCACTTCTCCGACGGCGCCTTCCACAACACCCTGCCGACCCCGGCGCTGGCCCCGGCCAACACCCGCGACGGCCTGCTGCGGCAGTGGCACGAGGAGCGGCACGTCGGCCTCCCGGGCGGGCCCATCCCGCTGGCGCGCCCGGAGCTCCCGGCCGAGGCCGCCCAGCTCGCGGCCACCTGGTTCGGGCACGCGAGCGCGCTGCTGGAGGTCGACGGCCGGCGGGTGCTGGTCGATCCGGTGTGGGGGTACCGCGTCTCGCCGTCCCCGGTGTTCGGGCCGACCCGGCTGCACGAGCCGCCGCTGCCGATCGAGGACCTCCCCCCGGTCGACGCCGTCCTCATCTCGCACGACCACTACGACCACCTCGACCTGCCGACGGTCCGCGCGCTCCTGGCCACCCAGACCGCGCCCTTCGTCGTCCCGCTGGGGATCGGCGAGCACCTGCGCAAGTGGCACGTCCCCGAGGACCGCATCGTCGAGCTGGACTGGGACGGCGCGCACGAGGTGGCCGGCCTGACCCTCACCTGCACCGAGGCGCGGCACTTCTCGGGCCGGTACTTCCACCGCAACACCACGCTCTGGGCGTCGTGGGCGATCACCGGTCCGCGGCACCGCGTGTACTTCGGCGGCGACACCGGCTACACCCCGGCGTTCGCCGCGATCGGCGCCCGGCTGGGTCCGTTCGACCTGACGCTGCTGCCGATCGGCGCCTACAACGACGCCTGGCACGCGATCCACATGGACCCGGAGGAGGCGGTCCGCGCGCACGGGGACCTCGGCGGGGCGGTGCTGCTGCCCATCCACTGGGCGACGTTCAACCTGGCGTTCCACCGCTGGGCCGAGCCGGTGCAGCGGCTGCTGGCGGCCGCCCGCCCGCGGTCGGTCACCGTGGTCGTGCCGCGGCCCGGCGAGCGGATCGACGTCCTCGCCCCGCCGCTGCCGGACGACTGGTGGACGGCGGTCGGCTCGGCGACGGACGCATCCGTGGACGGCGCGGGCGTCGGCACCTCGGTGCTGGTCCGGACGCTCACCCGGCTCACCGCCCTGCTCCCCGGGGCCTGACCGCGCCGCGGTGGTGACGCAGTTCACGCATGATCGGGTTTGAAATGGAATAGACCGTTACAACTGCGTGGCGCACAACCCATCTGGGTGTAGTGACGCCACCCTGGGCTCCGAACCGCTGGTCGGCGGGCCGATCACGGTGTCGTGACCACGAGCAGAGGAGCCCTGTGATGCTGCAGACCCGTCGCCGTACGGATGCCGCCGTACTCGAGGCGGCCGTCGCCGAGGCCTCGGCCGACGTCGCCGCGGTCAGCGCCGTGGTCGAGGCGCTGGCCGATGCCCCGACCGCGGCCGACGCCGTCTCCCGCGCCCTCGCGCTCGTCCGCGAACGCTTCGGCTGGGCGTACGCGTCGTACTGGCGGGTGGACCCCACCGACCGGGCGCTGCACTTCGTCCAGGAGTCCGGCGACGCCGGCGAGGAGTTCCGGCAGGTGACCCTGGCGGCGTCCTTCCGGGAGGGCGTGGGCCTGGCCGGCCGCGCCTGGCGGTCCCGCGACCTGGTGTTCGTCGCCGATCTCGGGCAGCTGAGCGACTGCGTCCGCGCGCCGGCGGCCCAGCGGGTCGGCGTCCGCAGTGGCATCTGCTTCCCGCTGCTCGAGGACGGCGAGGTGACCGGGACCATGGACTTCTTCGCGACCGAGACCCTGGCCCCCAGGCCGGAGCGGCTGGACGCCCTGCGGGCCATCGGGAAGCTGGTGTCCCAGGCCATCGAACGGGTCAACGGCACTGCCCGGCAGGCCAAGGCCGCGGAGGACACGCGGACCGTGAGCGAGCTGCTGCGCCAGATCACCTCCGCCACCACGCGGGAGGAGGCGACCTCGCGCGCGCTGGACACCATCCGGCACGGCTTCGACTGGACGTACGGCTCCTACTGGTCGGTCGACCACTCGGACCGCGCGCTGCACTTCGTCACCGAGTCGGGCACCGCCGGCGAGGAGTTCCGGACGGTCACCCTGACCGCCTCGTTCCAGGAGGGCGTGGGCCTGTCCGGCCGGGCGTGGAAGGCCCGCGACCTCGTCTTCGTCGAGGACCTCGCCGAGATGACCGACTGCGTCCGCGCCCCGGCCGCACGGCGGGCCGGGGTCAAGTCCGGCGTGTGCCTGCCCATCCTCGTCGGCGGCCAGGTGGTCGGGACCATGGACTTCTTCGCCACCCGCACCCTGGTGCTGGCCCCCGGGCGGCAGGACGCCCTCCGGAGCGCCGCCTTCCTCCTCGGCCAGGCGCTCGAGCGCTTCGAGGCCGCGGAGAGGCTGGAGCGCGCCGGCCGCGAGCTGCTGCAGTCGATCACCGAGGTCGAGCGCAACGTGCTCTCGGCCTCCAGCGTCGCGAGCGACGGCAGGCGGCTCACCGACGAGGCCAACCACGAGGTGGCCGGGCTGGGCGAGTCCAGCGCCGACATCGGCAAGGTCGTCAAGACCATCCGCGGCATCGCCGACCAGACCAACCTGCTCGCCCTCAACGCGACCATCGAGGCGGCCCGCGCCGGTGACGCCGGGCGTGGCTTCGCCGTCGTCGCCAACGAGGTGAAGGAACTGGCAGCGGAGACCGCCCGGGCCACCACCGACGTCGACGCGAAGGTCTCCGCGATCCAGGGTCAGGTCGACCGCGTCGTGGCCGCCCTGGCCGCGATCAGCACCGTGGTGGCGAGCATCAACGAGACGCAGTCGGTGATCGGCGGGGTGCTGACCGAGCAGGTCGCGGTGACCAAGGCGATCCTCGACTAGCCGACGGACCCCGTCCCGCGGCGAGCCCCGGGACGGGGTTCCGCAACGGTGCCGGTCAGCGGAGGAGCTTGGACATCCGCCGGTCGGCCAGCGGCTTGCCGCCGGTCTGGCAGGTGGCGCAGTACTGGAGCGAGGTGTCGGCGAAGCTGACCTCGCGGACCGTGTCGCCGCAGACCGGGCACGGCAGACCGGTGCGGGCGTGCACCTGCAGCCCGGAGCGCTTCTCGCCCTTCATGGTCGCCGCCCGCTGGCCGACCTGGCGCTCGAGCGCCTCGGTGAGCGTCGCCCGCACGGCGTCGTGGAGCCGGATCAGCTCGTCGTCGGTCAGCTTGTCGGCCATCTTGAACGGGGACAGCCGGGCGGCGTGCAGGATCTCGTCGGAGTAGGCGTTGCCGATGCCGGAGACCAGCGTCTGGTCGGTCAGCGCACCCTTGAGCTGCCCGGACCGGCCGGCCATCAGCCGGGCGAAGGTGTCCCGGTCGACCTCGAGCGCGTCGGGGCCGAGCCGGGCGATGCCGGGCACCTCGGACGGCGACCGGACGACGTAGATCGCCAGGCCCTTGCGGGTCCCCTGCTCGGTGAGGTCGAAGCCGTTGCCGTCCTCCAGGTGCACCCGCAGCGCGAGCGGCCCCTTGCCCGGCTTCGGCGGCGCGGCCGGCAGGTTCTCCCGCCAGTGCAGCCAGCCGGCGCGGGCCAGGTGGACGACGAGGTGCACTCCGGAGACGTCGAGGTCCAGGAACTTGCCGTGCCGGCCGGCGCCGGTGATCTCCAGCCCGCCGAGCGCGGACAGCGGCGGATCGAAGGTCTTGATCGCCTGGACCGCGGCCAGGTCGGCGCGGGTGAGCACCCGGCCGACGGCGTCGGCGCGCAGGAAGGCGGCCAGGGCCTCCACCTCGGGCAATTCGGGCACGGCGCCATTGTCGTCCCCCGGGCGCCGTCCGCGGGCCGGAACCGTCCCCCGGTCGGGTGACGCCGCGCTGACCGCCGACCGTCGAACCCGCGCGACCCAGCACGCAGCCGGAGGTGGGTCGGACGGGTTCAACGGTGCGGTCCGGCGTCGGGGTGCTGCGCCCCGACACCCCTCCTACGCTCGCCGGGTGCCGACCGCCCTGCTCTGGTTCCGCCGAGACCTCCGGCTGGGCGACCACCCCGCACTGCTCGCCGCCCGCGACGCCGCAGGCCCGGACGGTGACGTCGTCCCGGTGTTCGTGTTCGACGACCGCGTCTGGGGGCCGTCCGGGGAGCCGCGCCGCCGCTTCCTGCTCGACTGCCTGACCGCCCTGGACGCCGACCTCGACGGCGCGCTGGTGCTCCGGTCGGGCGATCCGGCGCGCGTCCTGCCGGAGCTCGCCCGCGAGGTGGGGGCGGGCACCGTGCACATCAGTGCGGACACCGGCCCCTACGGGCGGCGCCGCGACGACGCGGTCGAGCAGGCGCTGGGCGCGGAGGTCCCGCTGGTCCGCACCGGTTCTCCGTACCTCGTCACCCCGGGCCGCGTGACCACTCGCACCGGCACGCCGTTCCAGGTCTTCTCCCCCTTCGCCCGGGCCTGGCGGGAGCACGGCTGGCGCGCGCCGGCGGACTCTCCCGACGGCGTCCGCTGGCGGACCGGTGTCCGCTCCGACGACCCACCCGGGGCGCCCGACCTCGGCGACGTCACCCTGCCGGCCGCCGGCGAGCGGGCGGCGCTGGCCGCCTGGGCCCGGTTCCGGGACGAACGACTGCTGGGCTACGCCGAGGGCCGGAACACCCCGGGCACCGACGGCACCAGCCGGCTGTCGGCCTACCTGAAGTACGGCTGCATCCACCCCCGCACGCTGGTCGCCGACCTGGCCGAGGAGCAGTCCGAATCGGCCCGGCGCTACACCGACGAGCTGGCCTGGCGGGACTTCTACGCCGACGTGCTCTGGCACCGGCCGGAGTCGGCGCGGGAGTACCTCAAGCCCGAGCTGCAGGGCATGGGCTACGACAGCGGTCCGGACGCCGAGGCCCTGGTGCGCGCCTGGGAGACCGGCCGCACCGGCTTCCCGATCGTCGACGCCGGGATGCGCCAGCTCCTCGGCGAGGCCTACGTGCACAACCGCGTGCGGATGATCGTGGCGTCGTTCCTGGTCAAGGATCTGCACCAGGAGTGGACCCTCGGCGCCCGGTACTTCATGCAGCACCTGGTCGACGGCGACCTGGCCAGCAACCAGCACGGCTGGCAGTGGGTCGCCGGCACCGGCACCGACGCCTCGCCGTACTACCGGATCTTCAACCCGATCACCCAGGGGAAGAAGTTCGACCCCGACGGGACCTACGTGAAGCGGTGGGTGCCCGAGCTGCGCGACCTCGACGCGAAGCACGTGCACGAACCGTGGACCGCCCCCGGCGGCATCCCGGCCGGCTATCCCGAGCCGGTCGTCGACCACGCGCACGAGCGCCAGGTGTCGCTGGACCGCTACGCCCGCGTCCGCGCCGGCTGATCGGCCGGATCGGCAGCTCCACCGGCTCCCGCTGCACCGCGGTGCCGGTCACGGCGCGAACCTGCGGATCAGCCGCGCAGTCGCGGCGCGGCACGGGCCGCGTCCCGACCGGTCGACGGGTCTGCGGCCAGGGCGCGCCCCCAGGTGATCAGCCCGGCGACGTCGATGCCGTGCGGCGGCGCGCCCGCGTAGGGGACGACGTTGCCGACGCCCCGCTCGAGCAGCGTCGTCGCGCCCTGGGCGTTGCCGCGGGCGGCGTGGGTCAGGCCGACGGCGAGCTGGGCGAGACCCCGCCACAGCCGCTCCTCGCCCGGTGCGGAGGACTTCCACGCGTCCTCCAGCACCTCGTGGGCGTGGAAGGGGCGGCCGGCGTCCAGCAGCGCCTGGGCCTCGGCCAGGGCCACCGCCGGCTCCCGCACGAGGCCCTCCGGCGCCCGCGGTTCCCCCTCGGCACCGTGCGGCAGGGGACGCCCCAGCGCGTCGCGGGGCCGGGCGTTGCGGGCGCGGCCCTCGGCATCCCGGTCGCGCGTCGTCACGCGCCCCATCCTGCCCGGCCCGAGCGGGGGATCGCGAAAGTTCCGCCGCGGGCTGCATCCACGGGCAGGAGGCGCGAGGAAGGAGGGGATGACAGGCACCTCCCAACGGAAGGAACTCCCCATGAGCACCGTCCGCACCTTCGGTCGCACCGCCGGCGTCCTCACCGCAGCCGGGGCCCTGGCCCTGGTCGCCACCCCGGCCCTGGCCGACAACCACACCGCGACCGTCTCGGTCCTGCACGCCATCCCCGAGACCCCGGTCGACGTCTACGCCAACGGCGAGCGGCTGATCGACGACTTCGAGCCGGGCACCCTGGCCGGCCCGCTGACGCTGCCGGCCGGCGAGTACGACCTGGCGATCTTCCCGGCCGACGCCGAGGACAACTCCGGCGACCCGCTGCTGTCCGCGGACGACGTCGCAGTGCCCGCGGGCGCCAACGCCACCGTGGTCGCCCACCTCACCGAGGCCGGCGAGCCGGCGCTCACCCCGTTCGTGAACGACACCTCCGCGGTGCCGGCGGGCGAGGGCCGGGTGACCGTGCGCCACGTGGCCGCGGCGCCCGCCGTCGACGTCCGGGCCGGCGGCACCGTCGTCATCGACAACCTGGTCAACCCGAACGAGGAGTCGCTGACCGTCCCAGCCGGCACCGTGTCCGCCGACGTGGTGGTCTCCGGTACCGACACCGTGGCGATCGGCCCGGCCGACGTGTCGGTCGCGGAGGGCGCGAACACCATCGTCTACGCCTGGGGTTCGGCGGACGCCGGCTACGAGCTCGCCACCCAGACGGTGCAGGCCGGGGCCACCGCCCCGTCCGGCGTCCCCGGCGGTTCCGCCGGCCTGGCCGACGACTCGGGTCTGCCGCTGCCGGTCGGTGCCGCGGTCGTGGCCGGTCTGGCTCTGGCGGGTGCCGGCGCCGTCCGGCTCGCCCGCTCCGAGCGCTGACCACGCAGAGGTAGGAACTGACCGTGCGACCCGCCGCCGCCTCCGCCGTCCTGGGCCTCGCCCTGGCCGTCGGCGCGCCGACCGCCTGGGTGCTGACCCGGCCGGAGGCGGCGGTGGGCACGCCGGTCGAGCAGGCACTGGAGGCCCCCGGCACCACTGCCGGGGCGCCTCCGGCCACATCATCCGAGGCACCCCCGGAAGCACCCCGCACGACCGTGGCACTGCCGCCGGTGACGGTCCGGGACGCGTCCCCGACGGTGGCGCCCGCCGCCGTCCCGCCCGTCCGTCTCGACCTCCCCGCGTTCGGTGTCTCTGCGCCGGTCGATGCGATGGGTGTTGCCGACGACGGGCAGATGGCCCTTCCCGACGACGTCAGCCGCGTCGGGTGGTACCGCTTCGGCCCGGAGCCCGGCGATCCGGGCAACGCCGTGATCGCCGGCCACGTGGACGACCGCGAACAGGGCCGCGGCGTCCTGTTCGGCCTGCGCGACGTGGCGCCGGGGGACGAGTTCGTCGTCACCGACGCCGAGGGGCAGGTCACCCGGTGGCAGGTCGTCTCCCGGGAACTCGTGCAGAAGCAGGTCCTGCCACTGGAGCAGATCTTCGAACGGAACGGCCCGGCCAGGCTGGTGGTCATCACCTGCGGCGGCCCGTTCCTGCCGGAGTTCCGCAGCTACCGCGACAACGTCGTCGTGGTAGCAGAACCTGTCCCATGAGCGGGGCCCTCGCCGTCCGTGCCTCGTTCCTCGGTAACGTCGTGTCCGTGGATGCCGTACCGGTGGGGCGCAGCGGCGCCGAGCCGGACGACGCCGAGGTGGGCCGCTGCTTCGCCGCCGGCCAGGAGCAGGCGCTCGCGTGGGCGTACGAGCGCTGGGCCGGGCAGGTGCACGGCATGGCGGTCCGCGCCTTCGGCCCCGGCCCCGACGCCGAGGACGTCACCCAGCAGGTGTTCGTCGCCGCCTGGACCGGCCGCGCCCGTTACCGCCCCGACGACTCGCCCCTCCCGGCCTGGCTGGTCGGCATCTGCCGGCACAAGATCGCCGACGCCTGGGCCCGCCGCGACAAGCAGCGGCGGGAAGCCGAGGCGGCGGTGTCCGAGGCGAAGGCCACACCCGCCGGCGGAACGCAACCGGCGGTCGACACGGTTGTCACCGACCGGATGGTCGTGCTCGACGAGCTTGACCGGCTCGGGCAGCCGCAGCGCGGCATCATCGAGCTCGCCTTCTTCGAGGACCTCACCCACGCCCAGATCTCCGAGCGCACCGGAATTCCCCTGGGCACCGTTAAATCCCATATCCGCCGAACGCTCGAACGCTTGAGGACACGATTGGAGGTGGACGGTGCTGCACAACCAGCCTGACGAACTCGCCCTCGCCGCTCTGGGCGAGCCGCTCCCGGCCGAGTCCGCCGCCCACCTGGACTCCTGCGAGCGCTGCGCGTCCGAGGTGTCCGGTCTGCGGCGCGCGGTCGACGCCGTCGCCGTCCCCGCATTCGCCGGGCCCGGGAGTTCCGTCCCGCCGCCGCCGCAGGTGTGGGACGCCATCGTCGCGGCGACCGGGGTCACCGCCGTCCCCTCGTCCATCGGCGTCCCGGTCCTGGTCGGCGCCGCCCCGTCGAACGGTGCCGTCCCGTCGATCGGTGCCGCGCCCTCGATCGACGCCGCGTCCCGGCCGGACACGGCCCTGCCCGCCGCGGCCGGCCCCGGCGCCACCGTCGTGCCCATGCGCTCCCGCCGGCGGCCGCTGCTGCTGGCGGTGGCGGCGGTCCTCGCCGGAGCCGTCGTGGGCGCCGGTGCCGTCGCGGTCGTGCAGCGGGCCGATGACGGCGGGGAGTCGATCACCACCGTCGCGCTGGCCCCGTTGCCCGACGCCGAGGCATCCGGCGTGGCCGACGTCGTGCTCCGCAGCGACGGGTCCCGGGTGCTGCAGCTGGAGCTGGACGCCCCCGCCCTGGACGGCAGCTACTACGAGATCTGGCTGATCGACCGGTCCGTCGAGGGCATGTTCCCCCTCGGCGTGGTCAACCCCGGCACCCAGAGCGTGGAGGTGCCTCCCGGAGTCGACCTCGCGGAGTACCCGCTGGTCGACGTCTCGGTCGAGCCGCTGGACGGCGACCCCACGCACTCGGGCGTATCGGTGGCCCGGGGGGAGATCGACGCCTGACGGGTCCGCTCGCCTAGCGTGGTCCTCCGTGACGCCGTCCCGCCCCGATCCTCTCCCGCACGACGACCTCGGTGCCGCCTGGCGCAAGGCGCGCCCGCGTCCCGCCGGGCGGCACCTGGACAGCGCGGCCAGCAGCCGGCAGGGCTCGCGTGCGCTGGAGGCCGCGGCGCACCACGCCCGTCACGAGGCCGAGCTCGGCGGCTACGTCGCCGCGGCGGCGGCCGAGAACCTGCTGCAGCAGGGGCGCTCGGTGATCGGTGGGCTGGTGGGGATGGCGGCCGCCGACGTCGCGTTCGTCGAGTCGGCGAGGGCCGCGCTCACCGCGCTGCTGATCGGCTGGCGGCTGCCGGCCGGATTCCGCGTCGCCTGCCTTCCGGGGGAGTACGCGCCGAACATCGCGCTGCTGGGCGCCTTCGGGCTGCGCCCGGAGCCCCTGCCGGTCGACGGCGACGGCCGGGCGGACCTCGAGGGCGTGGAGCGGCTGCTGCGCACCGACCCACCGCGGTTCGTGCACCTGGACCACGTGCCGAGCCACCGGGGGATCCTGCAGCCCGCGGGCGGGGTCGCCGCACTGTGCCGGGCGGCCGGCGTACCCCTGGTGCTCGACGCCGCCCAGTCGCTGGGGCACGTGGACACCGACGTCGGGGCCGACGTCGTGTACGGCACCTCGCGCAAGTGGCTGGCCGGCCCCCGCGGCGTGGGGGTCCTGATCGCACGGCCGGCGATCGCTGCCCAGCTCACCCCGGCGGCGGCGCCGCAGCCCGTGGACGTCCCGGCCATGCGGGCGATCGAGAGCGGCGAGGGGCACGTCGCCGGCCGGATCGGGCTGATCGTGGCCGTCGGCGAGCACCTGGCCGCGGGGCCCGATCGCGTGCGGGAGCGGCTGGCCGGGATCGGCCGGGCCACCCGGACGGTGCTCGACGGCGTCGCGGGGTGGACGGTGGTCGAGCCCGCCGACGAGCCGACGGCCACGACGACGCTCCGCCCGCCGGCGGGCACCGACGTCGTCGCCACGCGGGCACGCCTGCTCGGGGAGCACGGCATCGTGCTCAGCGCCCTCGGCCCCGACCGTGCCCCCGGGGAGATGGCCGGCCCGGTGCTGCGCGTCTCCCCGCACCTGGACGTCACGGAGGACGACCTCGAAGCCCTGGCGGCCGCCCTCTAGGCCCCGTGCGCGCGGAGCGTCACCCGGCGGGGTCGCCCAGGGGCTCGTCGTCCACCTCGACGCCGATGCGGGTCGAGCCGTCGGTCGAGGTGACGCTCACCGTCACGCCGTACACCTCCGGATCGTCCGCGGCGGTGAGGGTGCAGCGCGTGCTGGCCCCCTCCTCCTTGGCGAGCGGCTCCGGACAGGTGATGTCCGGCCGGCTGCCGACCTCCTGCTCGAGGGCGTCCTCGGCGGCGTCGGCGACGTCCGCCGCCGACAGCGTCTCGGCGGAGAGCAGCACGTTCCCGCATCCCGGGAGCGTCAGTGCCGAGCCGGCCGCCAGGGCCAGCAGCAGACGACGGGACACGGTGCTCCTCCAGGGGCGCTCGGGCCCACGACCCTAGTGCGGTCGGGAGGACATCACGCGGCGCGGGGTGGAGCTTGCACATCTGGCGACGGCGCTTCTATGGGTCATTACATGAGTAATGAACCCAGGGACCGCGACCACCCTGGAGCTCAGCCGTGAACGAGGACGCCGGCCGCATCTTCCGGCAGGTCGCGAGCGAGATCGAGAACGCGATCGTCGACGGCTCGATCCCCGAGGAGAGCCAGGCTCCCTCGTCCAACGAGCTGGCCGCCTTCCACCGCATCAACCCCGCGACCGCGGCCAAGGGCCTCAACCAGCTGGTGGCCGACGGGGTGCTCACCAAGAGACGAGGAGTCGGGATGTTCGTCGCCACTGGCGCCCGCGAACAGCTGCTGAAGCGCCGGCGCACCGAGTTCGCCGACCAGTACGTCCGCCCCCTGATGACCGAGGCGCAGAAGCTCGGCATCACCGCCGCGGAGCTGACCACGATGATCCGACACTGGGAGGACCCGCGATGACCCCCGACCCCGCGCCGGCGATCGCCACCGTCTCGGACGTGACGATGCGCTTCCGGCAGCACACCGTCCTGGAGGGGGTGACCACCTCTTTCGAGCGGGACACCATCACCGGCCTGCTCGGGCGCAACGGTGCCGGCAAGACGACGCTGATGCAGCTGCTGACCGGCCACCGGGTGCCCACAGCGGGTCGCGTGGAGGTGCTCGGCGCCAGTCCGTACGAGAACGACCGCGTCCTCCGCGACGTCTGCTTCATCAAGGAGGGGCAGCGCTATCCCGACCACTTCCGGGTGCGCGACGCCCTCGCCGCCGCGGCGATGGTCTTCCCCGCGTGGGACGGCGACCTCGCGGCCGACCTGGTGGCCGACTTCGACCTGCCGGCCGCGCGGCCCGTGAACAAGCTGTCCCGCGGCATGAACTCGATGGTCGGCATCGTCATCGGCCTCGCCTCGCGCGCGCCGCTGACGCTGTTCGACGAGCCCTACCTCGGTCTGGACGCCGTCGCCCGGCAGCTGTTCTACGACCGGCTGCTCGCCGACTACGCCGAGCAGCCGCGCACGATCGTGCTCTCGACGCACCTGATCGAGGAGATCGCCAGCCTGCTCGAGCGGGTGCTGCTGATCGACCGCGGCCGGGTGCTCCTCGACGCGGACGCCGAGTCCCTCCGGGACAGCGCCGTCACGATCACCGGCCCGACCGACAAGGTGCAGGCCTTCGCGCGCCGCCACGAACTCCTGCACACCGAAGGTCTCGGCGGCTCCAGCCGGGCCGTCGTCCGCATCGACGGGGCTGACGACCGTCGCGCCGCGGCCGCCCAGGGACTGACCGTCGAGCCCACGAACCTCCAGCAGCTCGTCGTCGCCATGAGCCTGCAGACGCCCGCCGCCCGCAGCCACCTCTCCACCGCCCGCCCGGCCGACCTCGAGGAGGTCTCCTGATGAACCGCGTCCTGCAGGCCGCGCGCCTGCACCTGATCCACCCCGTGGTGATCCTCGGCATCCCGTGGCTGGTCGTGAGCATCAGCTTCGCCAGCAACGTGGCGACCTGGCACCTCACGCCCGCCGGAGAGGACGGTGGCGGCATCACCAGCGGCATCCTGGCGCTCTACATCACCGGCTCTTCCCAGATGAGGGTGTAGGTCGGCCGGGCGCGTCGGTCCGCAGATAGAC